>JBLXGN010000008.1:0-279718 GCA_048260865.1 Marinobacterium sp.
CTTCCCCATGTGAGAGTAGGTCATCGCCAAGCATCTAATTAAGTGAAAACCCCGGTCTCGTTGAGATCGGGGTTTTTACGTTATGGGGTTTTGGGATCGGGCGCGATGGATGTTGTCTCATGCAGGGCGTGCTTAGGGCCTAACTGGCTTCCATCAGATACCTTATACAAAAAGATCAGGGATCAGCCCCCGCCTCGATCGGCAGGGGCCGTCTGCTCAAGCCATAAGGTGATGCCCTGCATCGATATGCATCAGGTTGCCGGTGAGCGCAGAAGCCTGTTCACTGATAAGGAAGGCAGCCATATTGCCCACGTCTTCAGGGGTGCCCAAACGATGCAGAGGCGAGCGAGTAATCGCGTCGTCCATCAGCTTGTCAAAGGCTTGGATACCACTGGCTGCGCGGGTCGGCATAGGACCAGGAGACAGTGAGTGGACGCGAATCTGATGCTTACCCAGTTCTGCTGCCAGGTAACGCACCGAACTATCCAAAGCCGCTTTGATAGGACCCATCATGTTATAGTTTTCGACGACACGCTCAGCCCCGTGATAACTCATGGTCAGCAGAGTGCCTCCGTCTGGCATCAGGGGCTTGGACAGTTTTGCCATGCGAATGAATGAGTGGCAGGAGATATCCATTGCCTTACAAAACCCTTCGGAGGTCGAGTCCAGCAACTGTCCATGCAGTTCATCCAAGGGTGACCAGGCAATAGAGTGAATCAGGAAATCGATATCGCCCCATTCTTTTTGAACGCTGTCGAAAACGCTTTCAAGTTCACCTGGCTGAGCCACGTTGCAGGGTAAAAAAAGTTTGGCCCCCAAGTGCTCGGCTAGTGGTTCAACGTGAGGCTTGGCCTTTTCGTTGAGATAGGTTAGGCACAGCTCTGCACCCAACTTGCGCAGTACGTCCGCACAGCCGAAGGCAATACTTTTATCGTTGGCAACACCAAAGATAATGCCTTTTTTTCCTTGCAGGTTGATCATGAAAGAAACCCTAAAAATATATTCAGTCTCACCCTAGAATAGGCGTATGACAGGGAAATGAATGCTTGCTCTTTGGGGGTAATCCAAAGAGAGAATGGGCTGGGCCTACTGGGAATTGGGCCCAGCGAATATACGTTCAGCCAGTGGTTGCTGTTTGCCGATTTGAACTTGGTAATGAACGGCTGGGTCTTCCGATATGGTAACCCTGGGCGTAATCGATACCGACGGATTTGACGAGCTCCAGCACTTCTTCTGTTTCCACAAACTCTGCCACTGTTTTCAAATTAAGCTGTTTGGCCAGGTTGGTGATACTGGTAACAAATGCCATATCCTTGGGATCACTCCCCATATTGGCAATGAACTCGCCCTCTATTTTGACGTAGTCGATTGGCAGGTATTTAAGGTAATGGAAAGAAGAAAACCCTGAACCGAAGTCATCAATTGCCAGTCGATAACCAGAGTCCTTCAAGCTGCGAACAAAGCGCTCCAATATGCCCATGTTTTTAACGGTGTCACGCTCGGTGATTTCGAAAACAATGCGTCCAGGTGAAATGTTATGGCTCTGGGTGAGCTCGTGTAGCGTTTGCAAAAAGTCTCGAACCAAAATGGCACGAGGGGACAGGTTGATGAACACAAGCCCGGCATAGTCACTCTCATTCATAGCAATAAAGGCTTTCTCCATCACGATGTAGTCCAGAAGGTGAACCTTGCCCATGGACTCTGCAATCTCAATAAACTCGCCAGCAGACATAAGACGGTCGGGCAGCTCAATACGGCTCAGAACTTCTACCGCGGGAATATCGTATTCCAGCGGCTGAATAGGCTGGAATACAGGGATGACGCTCCGGTTCTCAATTGCTTCATTAACCAGCAGCATTTTCTGATTCATATCGTGGAAAATATCTGCAACATCTTCCTTGTGCGGCAGGCTGATACGGTTCTTGCCCTGGCTCTTGGCTCTGTACATCAAGTTATCCACAAACATGAACAGGTCTTTACGGTTATCAGCGTGTTCCGGGAACATGCCAACGCCAATGGAGCCTGTTACACGTACACAACTCCCTTTATCGACATCCAGTGCAAAGCCCTGCAGGCAGTCGAGCAGTCGCTCGGCGATTTGTTCGGTCTCCTGTACAGACGTTTCTGGCAGCACCACGACAAACTCATCACCACCGTAGCGAGCCAAGACGTCGCCCGTTCGTAGTTGCGCTTGCATGGTCAGAGACAATTGCTGTAACAACTTATCGCCCACCGCGTGGCCATAGCCATCGTTCACAGCCTTGAAGTTGTCGAGGTCGATCAGCAACAGCGCAACGGGATATTCATGGCGTTGGCAACGATCCAGCTCATAGTCGAGAAGTTCCCAGAACATGCGTTGGTTGTACAGGTTTGTAAGAGGATCGCGGGTGGCGTAGTACTCAAGGTCACGGGTGTATTTGTAGATTGCCTTTACCGAGCCGACCACATTGAGTAGTGTGGAGAGAACACTTTCCAGAACCAGAACCTTGGTGTTGTTCTTAACGATGTCGGAGTGCACCCCGATTCCTACAATACCTCCGATCTTGGGCGTCTCGACCAGCAGTGATTTGGTTTGCAGCTCGATTTCGGTAGGATCCAAGACCATCGTTCCATCGGAGTGAACGTGGTTGTGGTGGATAACCACTTCCCCCGGGAGCTGGAAGGTTTCGTTGCTGCGCAACCGCTTCAGGACTGCCGCTTCCATCATGGCACGAGTGTCATCGCTCGGCGGGTGTAACCAGAAAATTTCCAAGTCAAAGAGTTCGTCATCTACCTTGAAGATCGAGAACATGGTGTAGATCTGGATGACTTGGTTGATATCCAGCATCAGCATGTTGATGTATTCCCGCCAGTCGCGAACTACCTCGGAGGTGATCACAAACTTCTCCAGCAGGCGTATCTCGAATTCCAGCAGGTCCTTATCCACAGCAATTGCATTAAGTCGCGAGGCCAGCGTTTCAACCTGATTGAAAATATGGTTCAACTCGGTAAATCCCAGGTCGCCTCGATCTCGGGATAGCTCGCTCAAATCATCCAGAGACTCTACACGTGCAATGCGTTGACTGAGTTCATCGACGGAGTGGTCAACCCTTTGCGTCACGGAGCGGACAGCCCAGAATCCAAATAGAGCCGGTAAAGGTGACAGCAGTAGTAGGTAATACAGCAGATTTCGGTTGGCAATGGCGATCTGTGGGCTCAGATCCTGAACAACCTCAATCAGTCCCAGATTGTCGCCAACGCTGGCATTAGTGTGGCACTTCAGGCATTTCTCTTGTGCCTGCAAGGGGTACAGATAGGTATGCTGATTGTCATTGTGCAGTGCCTTGGGATTCCCTGAATGCATGGACTGACGCATATCAGGCGTAAGCGTGGGTTGCATGATCGTGCCGTATAGCTCCGTCACTTTCTGGCCGCGAAAAACTCGGACATCCATGTCGGATGCGCCTTGCTCGGAATGAGAAAGCTGCTGCAAGAATTGCTCAAGCTGCTGCCGTGTCCATCCCTGACTCATAACAAGGTACATGGAATTAAAGGTATTCTCGGCGACCGAACGCGCGATCTCCTCCGCACTGTCGCGCACACTGGCCTGATATGCCTGGCGGCAGACCAGCAATAGCACCAGGAAGCCTATGGCGGAAAACAAAAAGGTACGTTTGAGCAGGTAACGCCTGATGGTGAGAGTGCTGGCAGACATACGTATCCTTACGGAAGATCTGAATATAGGGTAAGGATTGTACGGTGATAAACTGTTCGAATCTGTAAACAGTTTGTTGGATATTGACCTCCATCAATGCCTACCAAGGTGGTAAGGACACAGCGGTGGAAGGGAATACACGGACACAGGAGTGTAGTTTGAATCAACCCCAGACCGGCTTGGCCATTATTCACGGCAACCGACTTGAAGCGCTGCGTGAGCTTCTGGTGTACTGGATGCGCAGTAACCCCCTTGGGGTGCTGGAGAATGAGACCATTCTCGTGCAAAGCAACGGTATCGCTCAATGGCTCCAGCTGGCGTTGGCGCGTTCGCCGGACGATGTCGACCAGCCGGGGTGTGGCATCGCTGCCGCACTGGATATCCAGCTGCCCTCGGCCTTTCTCTGGCAGGCCTACCGAGCAGTGCTCGGCGCTGACCGGGTACCCAAGACTTCACCCTATGACAAGTCTCGACTGGCCTGGCGTCTGTTGCGCCTGCTCCCCGATCTGATTGAGCAACCCGAATGTGCACAGCTGCGCCGTTTTCTGGCCGATGACCTGACTGCACGCAAGGAGTATCAGCTGGCGGAGCGGCTGGCTGACCTTTACGATCAGTATCAAGTATATCGTGCAGACTGGCTAAGTGCCTGGGCCGAAGGGCGTGACCTGTTGATCGATGCTCAGGGACAGGAGCAACCGTTGCCTGAGGAACAACGCTGGCAGCCACTGTTGTGGCGAGCTATCCGCGCCGACATGGATGAGGCTCAGCGCAATCTGAGCCGTGCAGACCTGCACCAGCAGTTTCTCGCGGCCTGTGGACAATTGAAGCAACGTCCCCGTGCAGTGCCACGCCGGGTAATCATCTTTGGTATCTCGGCGCTGCCACAACAGTTTATCGAGGCGCTGTCGGCGCTGGCCGAGCATACCCAGGTGCTGCTCTGTGTGCATAACCCCTGCCGTCATTACTGGGCCGATATTATCGATGGTAAGGAACTGCTGCGCAGTACCCGGCGACGTCAGGCGCTTAAGGCAGGTATGCCGGAAGAGATCAGCGATGCTGATCTGCACCTGCATGCCCAACCGTTACTGGCAGCCTGGGGCAAGCAGGGACGTGACTATATCCGCTTGCTGGATCAATTTGACGACACCAGCAAGTACCGTGACTGGTTCCAGCGTATCGATCTCTTTGATGAAGCCGAGCCTGGTGTTGAGCAGCTTTCACTGCTGAACCAGATTCAGCAGGATATCCTGGAGCTTGAAGCTCTGCCTGAAACACCGCGCTGCTGGCACGAAGGTGATGACTCACTCACTTTCCAGATTGCACACAGCCGCCAGCGTGAGGTCGAGATCCTGCACGATCAGATGCTGCAGTGGTTCCAGGATGACCCCAGTCTCAAACCACGCGATATCATCGTCATGGTACCGGACGTCAATCAGTACGCGCCGCATATTCGCTCGGTGTTTGGCCGCCTGTCGCGACAGGACCCGCGCTTTATCCCCTTTACCCTGAACGACCAGCAGAACCGAGGTCAGGCGCCGCTGCTGATTGCACTGGAGCTGCTGCTGCAGCTGCAGCTGCCTCAGGAGCGTTTCGGCATCAGCCAGCTGTTCGACCTGCTGGAAGTACCGGCCTTGCGCGAGCGCTTCGGCATGGCGGAGAGCGATCTGCCCCAGCTGCAGCACTGGATCCGTGATTCGGGCATTCGTTGGGGGCTGGACAGTGCCCAGCGTGCCGGTCTGGAACTGCCGGAAGGGCTGGAGCAGAACACCTGGCTGTTCGGCCTCAAGCGCATGCTGCTGGGCTATATCATGGGCGATGAGCAGACCTTCGCGGAGATCGAAGCCTACGGTGAAGTGGGCGGGCTGGAAGCGGCCCAGGTCGGTCCACTGGCGGAACTGGTCGCCGCGCTACTGCAGCTGCGTGAGCACTTGCTGACCCCGAAACCTTGTAATGACTGGAGTTTGGTGCTGACTGAACTGCTGGAGCGTTTCCTTCTGCCGGTCAGCGATCAGGATCTGATGCTGATGGAGCGGCTTACCCAGCGCCTTCAGCAATGGCAGGAAGCCTGCACCGAAGCGGCTCTGGAGCGTCCGTTGCCATTGCAAGTCGTGCGTGACAGCTGGCTCGATGGCATCGACGAGATGAGCCTGTCACAGCGCTTTCTCGCCGGGGCGGTCAACATCGCCACCCTGATGCCGATGCGTGCCATCCCCTTCCGTCGCGTCTGTCTATTGGGCATGAACGATGGCGACTACCCGCGGGTGCAGCCGCCGATGGACTTCGACCTGATGGTGGGGCGTTATCGTCCCGGTGACCGCTCCCGCCGCGAAGATGATCGCTACCTGTTCCTCGAAGCCATGCTGTCGGCGCGGGATGCGCTCTATATCAGCTGGGTCGGGCGCAGCGTGCGTGATAACGCCGAACAGCCGCCGTCGGTACTGGTGGCCCAGTTGCGCGATCATCTGGAGCAGGGCTGGCATGCCGAGGATGGCTCTAACCTCTTGGTGCAACTGACCACCGAGCATCCGCTGCAGCCGTTCAGCTCGCGCTACTTCGAACAGAATCCGCGCCTGTTCACCTATGCCGGTGAATGGCGTGAGGTCCATGACGGCATCGAGCAGCAGGCGCCTTGCGCTCTGCCGCCGCTGGAAACTCCGGAAAGCCTCAACCTGAAGACCCTGCAGCGGTTTCTGCGTTATCCGGTGCAGGCCTTCTTCAACCAGCGCCTGGGCGTCTGGTTCGAGACGCTGGAAGAGGTGCAGGAGGAGCACGAACCTTTCCGTTTTGATCGGCTGGACCAGTTTCGCCTTGGTTCTGAGTTGATCGATGCGGGTCTCAAGGCCGAAAGTCATGAAGCGGGTATCCAATTGCAGTTGGCTCGCTGGCATAGGGCCGGTGAGCTGCCGTTGGGACCTTATGGCGAGCGTGCGCTGCGGGAGATCGTTAGTCCGGCGGCGTCGACGCTCAGGCACCTGCAGCAACTGCAGGCAGACTGGCAACCGCTCTCGAAGCCGCTCGAGTTGCAATTGAGGCTCAGCGCTGAAGCTCATGAAGTGCTGCTGGAAGACTGGGTTAGCGGCCTTTACCGTCGTAGCGGAGGGCAAGAGCTGGCGCTGATCCTGTCCTCGCCCCAGGCGATCAGCGACAAGGGGGCACCGCGCTGGCATCGTCTGGTGCGTGCATGGTTGGATCATCTGGCTGTCAGCGCGAGCGGATACTCACTGACTACCTTTCTGGTAGGGCCGGATACCAGCGCTCGGATTCGCCCGCTGGGCGCTGAGAAGGCGCAACAACTGCTCGATGAAGTACTGGCGCGCTACCTGAAAGCGTTGGGGCAGCCGGCTCCGTTGGCCTGCCGTACCGGCCTGGCACTGCTCAGCGCTCCTGAGGACAAGGACCCGATTGAAGTGGCAGCCAACGCCTATGAAGGCAACAGCCGCTTCCCCGGTGAAGGTGCCACCGATCGTTATTTGCAGCGGGCCTGGCCCGAGTTTGATGCATTGCTGGACGCCGGTCTCGAAGACTGGGCCGAGGCGCTTTATCGTCCCTTGATCGAACAGGGTGAGTTGCTGTCACGGGAGGACGCATGACTGCTCAAAACATCCAGACTTTCCCCGAAGCACTGAACCCGCTGACATTTCCGCTGCACGGCCAGCGGTTGATCGAGGCCAGTGCCGGCACCGGCAAGACCTTTACCATCGCCGCGCTTTACGTGCGTCTGGTGTTGGGGCACGGCGATGCCGAATCCGGCTTTGGTCGGCCTCTGCTACCGCCCGACATTCTGGTGGTGACCTTCACCAACGCCGCCACGCGGGAGTTACGAGACCGTATCCGTAGTCGTCTGGCTGAAGCCTCGCAGGTATTTCGAGGTAAGGGCAGGCCCGATCCTTTCCTGCAGCAGCTGCTGGCCGAGCCGGACTATGCCGATGCCGAGACGCGGGCACTGGCGGCACGCAAGCTGGAACAAGCCGCAGAATGGATGGACGAGGCGGCGGTCTACACCATCCACAGCTGGAGCCAGCGCATGTTGACCCAGCATGCCTTCGATACTGGCAGCCTGTTTCAGCAGCAACTGGAACAGGATGACAGCGAGCTGCTGGCCGAAATGGCGCGGGACTACTGGCGTAGCTGGTGCTACGCCTTGTCGCCAGCAGCTGCCGAGGCGCTGAGTGACCTGGCGTCCGATCCCGACAGCCTGCTGCACACGATCAAGCCCCTGCTGCAGCCTGGCGAACAGCAGGTGCGCTATCAGGGGGAGGTGGTGGCACAGATGCTGTCACCGGCCGACTATGCCGCGCATCTGGACAGCTGGCTGCCGCAGAAAGAGCGGCTGGAGCAGCAGGCTCGTGCGCTTTGGGCAGCCGAGCGCGAGACGATCGAAGCGCTGCTGATCGAGGCGGTGCAGACGAAAGTGCTCAACAACCAGAGTTACCGACCGGCATCCCTGCCCGAAAAACTGGCCGAGATAGCTGCCTGGGCCGATGGCGCTGCGTTGGCGGCCGACAAGCTGGAACACTTTGGCCTGGCGAAGCTGACTGCCAAAACGGCCAAGGCCAAGCAGGGGCAGACACCTGATCACCCGGTGTTCGATCAGCTACAGCAACTGGTGGACTACCTCGCAGGCAAGCCGCCGGTACAGCCGGTTCAGCTGCACGCGGCGCGCTGGATTCAGCAGCGCTTTGCCCGCTCCCGTGAACGGGCGGCGACGCTGGGCTTCAACGACATGCTGCTGCGCCTCGACGAAGCACTGCAGGGCGATGGCGGCGAGCACCTGGCCGCTACCATCCGCCGCCAGTATCCGGTGGCGCTGATCGACGAATTTCAGGACACCGACCCGCTGCAGTACCGCATTTTCAGTCGTGTCTATCAGGGCGTTCAGCCCGAAGATTTTATGGCCGCGACTGAATCCTCGGCCCTATTGATGATCGGTGACCCCAAGCAGGCGATCTACGCCTTCCGTGGCGCCGATATCCATACCTATCTGCAGGCACGTGAAGACACGGCGGGACGGCACTATACGCTGGGGCGCAACTTCCGCTCCTCCAGTGCGCTGGTCGAGGCGGTCAACCGGCTGTTTGAACAGGCCGAATCCAGTCAGCCGGCCGGTGCCTTCCGTTTTGCCCGCGACGGCGATAATCCGCTGCCGTTTATCTCGGTGGAGTCCAACGGGCGCAAGGAGGTGTTCGAGGTGGACGGGGCCCGGCCGGCAGCGCTCAGTCATTGGCTGCTGAGCGATGACGAGGCGGATGGTATTGCGGTGGGCGACTACCGCCAGTTGATGGCCGAGCACAGCGCCAGCGAAATCTGCCGCCTGCTGACGCTGGCGCAGCAACAACGCGCCGGCTTTCGTAATGCTGATGGGCAGCTGGAACCGCTCAAGCCCAGCGATATCGCTATTCTGGTGCGCAGCGGCAGCGAGGCACGGGTGATCCGTGAGGCTCTGGAGCGGCGTGCCGTGCGCAGCGTTTACCTGTCCGATCAGGCCTCGGTCTATGCCAGTGCCGAGGCGGAAGATCTGTGGCGCTGGCTGCGCGCCTGTGCCGAACCCGAGCAGGCCGACCGCCTGCATGGCGCGCTGGCCACGGCCACGCTGGATCTGGGCTATGCCACTCTGGAGCAGCTGACTCGGGACGAGCAGCGCTGGGAGCAGGAAGTGGAGCGCTTCCGCCAGCTGCGCGAGATTTGGCAGCGCCAGGGCGTGCTGCCGATGGTGCGTCACCTGCTCGAGGGTTTTGAACTGCCGGCTCGTTTGTTGCAGCAAACCGGTGGTGAGCGAATACTGACAAACCTGCTGCACCTTGCCGAGCTGTTGCAAAGTGCCAGCAGCCAGCTGGAAGGGGAGCTGGCGTTGATTCGTTATCTGCAGGAGCAGATCCTTGACAGCAGCAGTGGCAGCGACGAACACGTCATGCGACTGGAAAGTGATGCTGATCTGGTGCAGGTGGTGACGATTCACAAGTCCAAGGGACTGGAATACCCGCTGGTCTTTCTGCCTTTCATCTGCAACTACCGTGAAGTCACGGCTGATAATGGAAGCTACCGCTATCAGACCGATGAGGGCACTGTGTTGGAGTTGGACAGCGGTGACCAGAAAGCGAAGCAAGCGGCCGATGCGGAACGTCTGCAGGAAGATCTGCGCCTGCTTTACGTGGCGCTGACCCGGCCGGTACATGCCTGCTGGCTGGGCGTGGCGGCGATCAAGCGTAACCGCTCCCTCAGTGTACACAAGAGTGCCTTTGGTCAGCTGCTTGGCTGCGCCGACAAGACCGACACGCTGACCCTGAAAAGCCTGTTGCAGCCGCTGGTCAGCGCCGGCGTGATTGAGGTTGACGCTCCGCCGCCGGTCGACACGGCCCTTCTGCCGTCGGCGACAGGGGCCAAGACACTGGCACCGGCGCGCAGTTGTGAACGCCCGGTGGCCGGGGAGCGTTGGTGGATCGCCAGCTACAGTGCCATCGCCCAGCTGCAGGGACAGATTGAGCTGGAACCGGTGGAACCTGAGCCGTCCGAGACGCCTAGCGAGGAAACCGCACGCGAAAGCCGGGACGAAACCGCCGCCGGTTCCACAGTGGTCGAGTTCGACTACGATCCGCACCATTTCTGGAAAGGCCCCCAGGCCGGTACCTTCCTGCACGGCGTGCTGGAGTGGGCTGCCGACGAGGGCTTCGACCGGGTGGCGGTGGATGAGCGCCTGCGCCAGGACTATCTGGCCCCGCGCTGTCTGCGTCGTGAATGGCAACCCTGGCTGCCGGTGTTGGATACCTGGCTGGAACAGCTGCTGAGCACACCACTGCCGTTGAGTGGGCCACAGCCGGAGGACGCTGTGCCGCTGGCGGGGCTGAGCGAATATCAGGCTGAACTGGAGTTCTGGTTCGAAGTGGCCGAAGTGCCGGTGGCCAAGCTGGATCGACTGATCAGCCGTCAGGTCCTGCCGGGCCAGCCGCGCCCGAGACTGGCGCCGCAGCAGCTGGGCGGCATGCTCAAGGGGTTTATCGATCTGGTGTTTGAACACGAGGGACGCTACTGGGTGGCTGACTACAAATCCAACTGGCTGGGAGCGGATGACAGTCACTATACCGAGGCGGCAATGCAAAAGGCGGTATTGGAAAAGCGTTACGATGTTCAGTACGTGCTCTATCTGCTGGCGCTGCACCGCTTGCTCAAGGCGAGGTTACCCGGCTATGCCGAAGACCCGATCAGCGGCTATGAGCAGCATGTGGGCGGTGCCCTCTACCTGTTCCTGCGTGGCATCAACGAGCCCGGTCATCACGGATGTTGTATCGACCGGCCTGAGGCTGAACTGATCGAAAGCCTGGACCGTCTGCTGGCGGGTGAGGAGGTGGCTTATGGCTGAACAGAATGATCTTTTTGCCACCGACACCAAGCTGCATCCTGCATTGGCTGATTGGACTGCGCTGGAAGACTTGCTTCGACGCTGGCAGGAACGCGGCTGGATCCGCGCGTTGGATCTGGCACTGGGCCGCTTCCTGCATGAACTGGAGCCGAATACCTCGCCGCTGGTGCTGCTGGCCGGCGTGCTGACCAGCCACCAGCTGGGCCGGGGGCATATCTGTGCTGATATCGACAATTTGCTGTCGGCTCCCGATACCGCGCTGTCGCTGCCACCGGATGGCGAGTTCGGAGAGGCGCTGCCGGATCGGCCGGTGGAGCTGCTGCAGGGGCTGGGGCGCAGCGAATGGCTGGCTGCCCTGCAGGACTCCAAACTGGTCGGTGCCGGTGACCCGCCGGCGCCGCTGGTGCTGGAGCCGGGCTCTACCCGGCTCTATCTCTACCGTCAGTGGCGTTATGAAGTCGATGTGGCGGAACGGGTCGGTGATCGTCTCAGTGCTATCCCTGTGGATAACCTACGGCTACAGCAACGTCTGCGGGAACTGTTCACCCCAATTGATGACGACCGTCTCGACTGGCAACAGCTGGCCTGTGCGCTGGTGGCCGGACGCCGTTTCGGCATTATTACCGGTGGCCCCGGTACCGGTAAAACTACGACTGTGGTGAAGCTTCTGGCATTGCTGCAAAGTCTGGCGCGTGATGAAGGACGTGTACTGCGTATTCGTCTGGCGGCACCCACCGGCAAGGCTGCAGCACGCCTGACGGAATCGATCAGTGGTGCCATCGGACGTCTGAAGGACGAGCTGCAGCAGGATATTCCCCAGGAAGTAACCACCCTGCACCGCTTGCTGGGTGCACGTCCGGGTACCCGCCGGTTTGTCCACAACGCCGATAATCCGTTGCATGCCGACCTGGTGGTGGTGGATGAGGCTTCGATGATTGATCTGGAAATGATGCACCAGCTGCTGGCGGCCTTGCCGGCGCGTGCTCGGCTGATTCTGCTCGGTGACAAGGACCAGTTGGCGTCAGTAGAAGCCGGCTCGGTATTGGGTGATCTTTGTGAAGGCGCTGACCTTGGGGGATACACCTCCGAGACTTTGAAGCAGCTGCACAGTCTTACCGGGCAGGATGTCGCCGCCTGGCAGGCAGACGAAGGGGAAGCCTCGAATCAGCCGTTGGCACAGGCGATTGCCATGCTCAGGTTCAGTCACCGTTTCGGGGCCGATAGTGGGATAGGTGCGCTGGCGCGGGCGGTCAACTCGGGTCATCCCGATGCCGTGAATCAGGTTTTGAATGCTGGATATGCCGATCTGGGTTTGACGGTGCTCAAGGGGCAAGAGGATCGAGCCCTGGAGAGGCTGGTGCTGGAAGGGGGGCATCAGTCGCCGAGTGCTGAAGGTGCAACTCCTCAAGGGTATCGACACTATCTGCACTTATTGACGATGCAGCGCCCGGTTGAACAGACGCAAGAGGCTTTGGATACCTGGGCACGTGAAATTCTGCATGCCTTTGGCCAGTTCCAGTTGCTCTGCGCGCTGAGGCGTGGCCCCTGGGGCTTGGAAGGACTTAATGAGCGTATCGCGGCTGCCCTGCTGAAAGCGGGACTGATCGAGCGGGATCAGGGCTGGTATGAAGGGCGGCCCGTGCTGGTGACCCGTAATGACTATGGATTGGGTTTGATGAACGGCGATATCGGCATCACTTTAGCCATGCCAGATGGACAGGGCGGCCGGGTGCTGCGCGTTGTTTTCCCATTAGCGGATGGTTCGCTGAAGTGGGTGTTGCCCAGTCGTCTGCAAGCAATCGAAACTGTCTATGCGATGACGGTGCATAAGTCTCAGGGATCTGAGTTCGCCCATACCGCGTTACTGTTGCCGCCAGCGATCAACCCGGTGCTAACACGGGAGCTGGTCTATACCGGCATTACCCGGGCCAGTCGCTGGTTCAGCCTGCTACTGGCGCACCGTGGACGGCTGGACGATGCCGTTCGAGCACGGGTGCGTCGTGCCAGTGGTTTGCGTAAGCGGCTGATTGATATTTGAGCAATTTAATCCGGTAAAAGTTGCCACTGACACTGTTATGAATTGGTTTATATGGAATATACTTATTCTTGTTAAGAATAATATAATTTAGACCTTGTTAATTAATGGTGGCTTTATGCTGAAACACACTCGGCACCTCGTGCTGGTCAGTAGTTTGCTGGTCAGCGCGGGTTCGCTGGCTCAGGGAAATGCTGCTGACGGGCAGCAGGTTGTAATGAAAGGCGATGGCAGTGGTGCGCCCTGTCTTGCGTGCCACGGTATGGATGGTGCCGGCAACAATGCGGCCGGCTTTCCGCGTTTGGCCGGACTGGATATGGCGTATATCGCCAAACAGATTCGGGACTATAACAGCGGCACCCGTGTCAGCCCGATCATGCAACCTAATGTAGATAACCTGAGTGAGCAGCAGATCCTCGATGTTGCCACTTACTATGCACAGCAGCCGGTACCTGCTGCCACAGCATCGGTGGATAACGCAGAGATGCTGGCGCTGGGTGAAAAACTGGCAACGAAAGGCGACTGGGATAACTACATTCCTGCCTGTGAAAGCTGCCATGGCCCAGGTAGCCAGGGAGTGGGTGACAGTTTTCCTGCACTGGCTGGCCAGCATGCCAACTACATCAAGCAACAGCTCAACGCCTGGCGTGAAGGCAGCCGCCATAATGATCCCAACCAATTGATGACCGGTATTGCAGAGCGCCTGGATGCTCAGCAGATCGAAGCGGTATCGCTCTATCTGGGGTCTCAACAAGCGGTTGCAGCCAAGGGAGGACAGTAAAATGAAATCCAACTACCTGACGCTGGCGCTTGCCGTGGCACTGAGTACCCCAGTTTTGGCAAACGATGCCAAGGTGCCGGTTAACCTGCCGCAGCCGAAAGAGGGCCAGTATGTACATCAGGCCCCGACCATCGATGACCTGATGGCTGACGAGTCGATCAACCCTGAGTTGCGTAAGGTGATCCTCAAGGGCTATGACATGTTCATGAACACCCAGCAGTTCCGGGGCGAGTACGTGTTCAACGACATGAACTGCAAAACCTGCCACATGGGTGAAGGTCGCATGAACTGGTCCGGACCGGTCTGGCCGGCGGCGACGACATTGCCGGACTACCGAGGCAAGAACAAGCATGTCAACTCGCTGGAAGAGCGCATTGCCGGTTGCTTTGCCTATTCCATGAATGGCAAGCCGCCTGCTTATGGCAGCGACGATATGCTGGCACTGGCCGCCTATCATCAGTGGCTGGCCAAAAGTGCCCCTGTGTATGAGCGTAATATTGCCGGCCGTGGTTTCAGCAGCCTGGGGAAAAAGATCCCTGAGGATGTGAGTTACGAGAAAGGCCAGGCGGTTTACGAGGCCAACTGTGCCATCTGTCACGGCAGCGAAGGGGCCGGACAGAAGAAAGACGGTAAAGTGGTCTTCCCGCCACTCTGGGGCGATGGTGCTTATAACTGGGGTGCGGGCATGACCCGAGTGTTCACGGCCGCGTCATTCATCAAAAACAACATGCCGTTGAGCAAGCCGGGCTCGCTGACCGATGATGAGGCCTGGAATGTGGCCTGGTTTGTGAACAGCCACGAGCGCCCTCAGGATCCACGTTATACCGGGGATGCCAAGGCGACGCGTGAACAGTTCATCGACTTCCACAAACACACGCGCTATGGCACTGAAATGAACGGCAAGGTGTTGGGTCAGCATGACAATACCGGTGACAAGCCTTTCCTGAAGCCGGATAGCCTCAAGCCACGCACATTTGAATAAACTTCGGTGGCAAATCCGCCTGACCTGAAACGGCAGGGCCAAAGCCCTGCCGTTTTTTCCTCCCAGAGATCCTCAACGGTACTCAATGCGTAGTGAGAGACAGGGCATTGATCTGGCATAATGCCGGTGCAGCCAACCCGTGCAAGAGGACAACATGAGTACCACCCTTACTTACAGCCTGATCGCTCTGGGCTTGCTGGCGATCATTATTCTGTCCGCTGTTATTCAGCGCCAAATTAGTCGCGCGCGTGCGCTCAAAGCCGAGCAGGTCGAACGCGAAACCGCGGCTGTGGCAGCATTGGAAGAGCGCCATCAGTATCTGCAGGAAAGTATTCAGTTGGTTGCCGGTGCGATCCTGCACGATGAGAAAATGACGCTGACTGAAGGTTGTATCCGCTTGAAGGTGCTGTTGGAAAACTACCGCCCTCAGTTGCTGCAACAGGAAGCCTATGCCGTCATTAGTGAAGTGCATGATAAAACCAGTCATATTCCGATCAAGGATGAATGGCAGGCGCTGCCGAAAAAACTCAAGCGCAGTTATGAGCAGGAGATGCGTGCGCTGGAGACAGAGCACCAGGCTGCGGTTGAAGTGATCGCCCGAGAACTCAGTGTGGGTGAGGTGTTGAAGTAAGCCAAGTCTGACCATCGCCTGAGGTAAAGCCTGTGGCCGAGTTCCTGATTGCCTTTGTTGTTTCCCTGTTGCTGATTGGTGGCATGGCGGTGGCGTTAATCTATGGCCGGGCACCTACCTGGCGTCCCGACAGGCAAAAGGTGCTGGCCTTGATGCAACAGCTCCAGACCGGTGAGGCGCGCCGTGATGAATGGGAAATGCTGATTGGCATGCCCATCTTGCATGATCCCGAACTGGAAGAGATACGCCGGCTCTGTGTGGCGATCCATGAAGGTGATGAGGAGCACCCTCCTGCTTCAGAAGGCCTGGACACCTATCTATACGACAGGGCTGGCCGTCAGCGCTTTGCTGAGGTACAGAAAACATTGGAACAGCTGATTGCCAATGAGCCTTACTTCCGCGATTTTTAATCACCCAAACTAGTATTGCTCATGCTCCACCAGCCGAGAGAGCCGGTGGCTTGCGTGCCAGCAGAGTCTCCTGTCTCCGGCAATAGCCGCCTCATGCAGTTCAGCAACGACCGCTTCAAGCTCCGGCAATTCATACAGCCCAGCCATGCCCATTAATTGATGCGCATGGCTGCGAATCACATCAAACTGACCTGCTTCGACGGCCTGTTCCAATGCTGATATCTGAGCTTCAAGCTCAGCTTGCAAAGCGCCGGGCTCAAGCGCGTTGACCAGCTTGGACACCGGCTCCATGACCAGTGGCTGGTGAATCAAACGTGCCAGATGCTCAAACAGCGCGGGCAAGTTGAGTGGCTTTAACAAAATCTCATTGGCCCCAGCGGCTCTCAGGGCTTCATGCTCATGGGGCATTACATTGGCCGTGACGGCAAACAGCGGCACCTTGGAGTCAAGTGCGCGAATGGCTCTAGTCGCCTGAATACCGTCCATCTCAGGCATATGTACGTCCATCAATACCAAGTCTGGCTGGTGTTCACGAAACAGCTCTATCGCTTCCAAACCTGTTTGTGCCTGGATCACCGTTGCGCCCGCCTGAGTCAGGACGCGGTTCAACAGTAAGCGGTTAAACTCATTATCTTCTGCCAGCAGAATACGCAGGCGCTTTTGCAGTTGAAATGCCTGGCCTGCAGCTGCGGGTGTCTTGGGCAAATAGACCGGTGACGAGGGCGCCTGAGGTCGGCCATGAATCTGTGCTTGCGGTAATGTCAGGCGTAATTGAACCTGAGTGCCTTCGCCCATGATGCTGGTCAGCAGCAGGGTGCCGCCCATCAGAGCGGTCAGGTGGTGCGAAATAACCAGCCCCAAACCTGAACCACCATAACGACGGCTAATACTGTTATCAGCCTGGGCAAAGGCTTTAAACAGGTTGCGCTGCTGCTCTGGAGATATACCTATTCCGGTGTCACTGACGTTGATCTCCAGATGACAAATGTCGTCTTCGCAGCGACCCTTCGCATTCAATGTGACCTCACCGCTGTCGGTGAATTTGATTGAGTTGCTGATCAGGTTGGTCAGTATCTGTGTCAATCGGGTAGGGTCACCTTCCAGTGCGCAGGGCAGGTCATCGGCAAGGTCGAGTTTGAGCTCAAGGCCTTTGGCTTTGGCCATAGGCCCTTGCATTTCCACCAGGTTCCTTAAGCATTCCGGCAGATGAAAGGGGATGCATTCCAGCTGGATGGCATCCGACTGCAACCGTGAGAAGTCGAGAATATCATCGATAATGGTGAGCAACAGGTTAGAGGTCTGGTTGATGATCTGGCAGTACTGTTGTTGTTCGGGTGTTTGCTCAGTGTCTTGCAGCAGTTGAGCAAACCCCAGTACCGATGTGAGCGGGGTACGCAGCTCATGGCTCATACGGGCAAGGAATTCATCCTTGGTACGATTGGCTTCTTCCGCCTGGAGGCGAGCCTCAATCAGGTCTTCATTCTGTCGTTCAAGGTGGCGAAGCGTTGTTGTCAGCTGGCGCGTGGCTTTCTGAACCTGCTCTTCCTGCTGTTGGCTGGAGCGCTGGATACGGGCTGCCATTCGGTTAATGCCGCGTGCCAGCAGGCCTAACTCACCCGAAGCGCCAGTCGTTGCCGCACGGGTATCCAGTTGTCCGGACTCAAGCCGTTCGACCACCTGGCTCAGTGCCGTAATGGGGCGTGTAATCCTCAATCCAAAACGGCTGGCGATAATGACGGTCGCCAGTAGCCCGGTCAGAATGAGCAATAGACTGCTGAGCAGCATCTCCTGGCGAGCCGCACTGTGGGTGCGTGTGGACAAAACTACGCCGACCCAACCGACCTGTAACGGTTCCAGAGAGTGAGGCATCAGCTCCGGGTTACTGTCCAGTAACAGTGCGCTGCTGGAAATGGGGCTTAGAAAATGCCAGTCCTCTCCTCCCAATTTCTGCGCCGGGCTATCTGGCGTAAATTCGACAGGGAAGTTCTCTGAACGGTACAGCAGGTTGAACTGATCATCATAGAACAGGATGTCGCGCACTTCGTTATGATGTCGCAGCGCTTGTTGGCTCAATAGCTGCAACTGGTAGCGGTTACCACTGATAACACCAAACTCTGCGGCGGATGCCAACAGGCCTGAAATCAGTCGGCCCCGTTCTTCCAGGCGAGAATTGTTGTCCGCCAAACGTGTATAGGTAAAGTAGCTGCCAAGAATGCCAGCCAGAACGAGCATGGGGATAAGGGCAAGCAGCAGAACCCGTGCGCGGATGCTGAGTGTGCCCCGGCGCCTCATCAGTTGGCCGCCTCGATATGACTTAATCGCCGCTGCAAGGCATCGGGCGTGGGTAGCTCAAGCCCGAGAGTACGCGCAGCAACCGGGTTGATACTGACTTCGAAGTAGACGGGATATGCTTGGGCTGGCAGAGGCTCCCCAGCGGCGAGTTTATTCATCCATTCGCCCGTCTGCACCCCAATTTGATGCGGCGACGAGTGCACGGATGCAGTTGCGCCTGCATCTGTGTAACTTTTTGAAAACCCGATAACGGGTACCTGATGCTTCAAGGATAGATACAGCAGCCATTTGGAAATGGCCCGGTTGAAAATGGAGCTGTCCGGAATCACCAGAAACAGGTCGCTGCTTTCAACCACCGGTGTCAGTACCTGAATCGGGTTATCGGAGGGTTTAAGTTCTGCCAGCTCAAGTGTAAAAACTTCGCTGGCGGCATACCGCTCCAAATCTGATTTCAGCTCCTGGCTATTTTGTCCAAGTGCTGTGCCCAGAACTTCCGCACTTGGGCCAATCATTCGGGCTAAACGAACCTGCCGTTCCAGAGGCTGGTCTATGAAAATAGCGCTGATATTAATATCGGCCGAGCCGGGCAGAAGCGTCTCGCGCAATTGTTTGAAGGTCGAAGAGGGGAGAAAACTGCAGATCATCCGCGTACCCGGGTGATAGGTACGCAGCATCTGTTCACAGGCCCGGCTGCCGACAGCCACGATCAACGAGGTGCGGCTATCCTGTGGTTGAAGCCGATCCAGGGTGGCAACGCGAACGGGATGATGTGAACTGTCCTGCACGGCCTGCTTTACCTGCTCGTAACTGGGGCTGATATCACTTAGTACCAGCAGGATTTCGTATTGGGCCTGAGCCTGAAATGTGGACAAAAGCAAACAGGCGCCCAGCAATAGCCGGCGCCTGAGGCCCAGAATCCTGTTAATCCTTGTGAAACAATTTGCCATCCCTGCAATTATCCCAGCATTGAATTAATGGTACCTGAGTGTCATTTGTAGCCAGTATCGGCGATCAAACAGGTTGTACTCATAGAACTCGGCATAGGTTGGGCCAAAGGCATTCTGGACGGTCAACGCCACCTCCAGATCTCGCTGGCTATCCAGTTTCCAGCTCTGTGCCGCACGCAGATCGGTACGCTGATAGCTGTCACGGATCCCGCCTTCCAGCCAGTTCATTGTATCCATATAGTAGTACATGGCGCTCAGATTTAAATCTGACTTGGGACGCCAGTTCAACATGACGGAGGCCGTGTGCTCTGCTGTCAGGCTGTCGCCAAAGGATACCTTGGAGCCATTCAATTTCTTGTTGTTGACCCAGGGGTCATTGCGCGTATTGATGTAAGCGTAGTTGATCAGGTACCAGAACTCGGGCGTCAGCTGCTGTTTGAAACTGACCTCTGCACCTTCATTGGTCCAGCTGTACTGGTTTTCCTTAATGATGATGCGGTCTGGCCCCAACAGGGAATCTTCTTCGGCCAGGGTAAAGTAACTGTCGACCATGGATTCCATTTCTTCCCGGAATATACGCACATCGAGGGAGGCTGACTGCCTTGCCAGGTTGTGGTAATAACCGAGCTCATAGGTTCGGTTGCGCTCGGGCTGCAGATCCAGGTTGGCTCCGGTGACCTGATCAAACAGGGTGACGCTATCGGTGAGACCGGGAATTGGGGGCGCGTAGATGGCATTGTTGCCGAAGCGCTCCTGCAGGGAAGGTAGGCGTTCAGTGCGTGAATACCCAAGGCGTACGCTACTAACCTGATTGGGATGATGGATCAGAGCATGGCGGTAGGAGAACGCATCCGCGTTTTCCGAACTGTGCTCATACATCACCCCCGAGTTGAGCTGCCATTCGGGGTGCCAGGCCCAGTTGACGTTGGCAAAGCCGCGCCAGCGCTCTTCCTGCTCCTCGCCCGCCTGAAACAGCACATCACTGACAGCTTCTTCCATGCGGTAGCCAAGTCCGGCTACCAGACTGACCTGGTCCAGCTGCTCGGTGAGCTGGATTTCGGCATCGTAGGTATGTGTTTTGCCGTGCTCTACGTCGTCCCGGGTTCTGTTCAGCGCCTGAAAGTGGCGCACGAAAGCGTCTTCCGGCGTATAACCCAGTTCATCGGCCAGCATGGCGGTCAGGTCTGACAGGCTGGTCAGAGGTGTTTCCAGGTTCAGGTAATTATGGAAGGCGGATATCTGCAGAGTTCCGGTGTCGGAGTACAGGTTCTGGTAGCGCAAATACTGGTAGTTGGACTCATGCTTGCGGCGCACATATTCGTAATCCAGATCATCAGCCTGACCCACGTTGGTCATGCCGCGGTCGATACCGGCCTGAAAGCGCAGGGTTTCGGTCAGTGAGGGGGTGTAGCTGCCGCTGATGTTCAGGTAGTTGCGGCGCAGACGGTCGTGGTAAATATCGTCGTGATCGTTTTGTTCGTGACCGCCCGAGATACGGTAGTTCCAGTTGGCCAGGCTGTCACTGTGACCGGCGGTAACGGCCTGGCTGTCGAGACTGCCGGCACCTGCGGTGACGTAGCCGCCGCTTTGTGCCGCCGGCTCACGGGTAATAATATTGATGGAGCCCAAGAAAGCATTGGCACCCTGGGTCGGAACGTTTGAGCCACGGACCACTTCGATGCGGGCAATATCATCCATATTCAGGCCCAGTGAGGTCCAGTCTACGGTTCCCAGCATCGGCACGTACACGGAGCGGCCGTCGACCATTACTTCAAGGCGCCGAGGGAAGTTGTCGCTGACGCCGTGGTAGGTGGTGGCAAACTTGTTCACGCTGACATGGGCTGTCTGGAAGCCGGGTACCAGACGCAGAAGGTCGGGGATATTGCGTGCACCTGAGCCGGTGATCATGTCGCGATCGATGATACTGATGGAGGCCGGGGAATCCGTCAGCTTCTGGGACAGGCGAGTAGCTGAGGTGATCTCCGGTATATCGGTGAAGAAATCCTGTTCGCTCAGATAGGCTTCTTCATTCGCTAGAACCGGTGCGCTGATCATTAGCAGTAAGGGGACCAACCGACTCTGGGCTGCATGCAGTTTCATGGTGACTCCGTTCAGGCAACACACTACGTTATTTAATTTTTAATCCTACATACAGCACAACGAGGCCCAGCAAGATAGCCTCAATAATGAAACCGTTGTGCGTCAGAATCCAGTCCAACATCCCCATTCTACCCTCGGTTTTATTGCAAAAAGTACCCTTGTTGAGCCCGCTTGGTGCTCTCCGGTACTATCTTTTGTTTTTCAGCAGTGAGTTGGTCATGATTTATCCAGAAACCAAACTGCCAAGTGTTGGTACCACGATTTTTGCGCAGATGTCGGCACTGGCGCAAACGCACCAGGCGATCAACCTGTCGCAGGGCTTTCCTGATTTTGATGGTCCCGAGGCATTACTGGCACGGGTCGATCATTACATCCGGGCGGGTGCCAACCAGTATGCCCCGATGAATGGCATACCAGCTCTATGTGATGCGATAGCTGCCAAGGTGAAGCGTTGCTACGGCCGTGAGGTTGACGTTGCAAGCGAAGTGACGGTTACCGCAGGTGCCACCGAAGCATTGTTTGCAGCCATATCTGCTGTCGTCCGTCCTGGCGATGACGTTATCCTGTTTGATCCGGCTTATGACAGCTATGACCCTGCCATCACCTTGAACGGTGGCCGCGCCGTACACCTTCAGTTGCAGCCGCCAGCCTTTGCGATCGACTGGGATCAAGTGGCACGCGCCATCACACCCAAAACACGCATGATCATTTTGAATACGCCACATAACCCGACGGGGCAGGTATTGAATGCCGAGGATATTCAGGCGCTGACCCATCTGGTCGAGGGTACGGATATCCTGCTGCTGGCCGATGAGGTGTACGAGCACATTGTCTTTGATGGTGCCGATCATCAAAGTATCAATCGCTACCCGGAGCTGGCAAAGCGAAGCTTTGTGGTGTCGTCCTTTGGCAAAACCTACCACACTACTGGCTGGAAAGTGGGCTATTGCGTTGCGCCGGCACCGCTCAGTGCAGAATTGCGCAAGGTACATCAGTACCTGACTTTTAGCGTAAGCACGCCCTTTCAGCTGGCGCTGGCAGACTACCTGACTGCTGACCCTGAGCATGATCAGGCGCTGCCTGCTTTTTATCAGGCCAAACGGGATCACTTTAATGAGCTGATGGCCAATAGTCGTTTCCAGTTCACGCCGGCAGCAGGTACCTACTTCCAGGTGATGGACTACTCTGCAATCAGTGATATGCCGGATACGGAATTTGTACGCTGGCTGGTTGAGCAGGCGGGGGTTGCCGCCATTCCTCTGTCCGTATTCTGCCAGCAGCCGCCGGAGATGAAACTGGTTCGTTTTTGCTTCGCTAAAAGTGAAACCACTCTGGCTCAAGCCGCGGAGAAACTATGCAGCATTTAACCAACAAGCAGAATTTGAGAGTCTCACTGGTTCAGACGCACCTGGACTGGCAGCAGCCCGAAGCGAACCGTCAGCGTCTGCAAGACCTGATGGCTTCGCTTGAAGGGCAAACAGACCTGATCGTGCTACCGGAAATGTTTACTACCGGTTTCACCATGGCGCCTGAAACGGTCGCAGAACCCATGCAGGGGCCTACCCTGGCGTGGATGCAGCAACAGGCTGAAGCTTTGGGAACGGCCATCTGTGGCAGTCTGGTAATCGAAGATGAAGGCTATCGCAACCGCTTCATGCTGGTCACGCCTGACGCCGAAGTGCAGTTCTACGATAAGCGACATCTGTTCCGAATGGGGAATGAACACCAGCATTATGCCGCCGGTGATCAGCGTGCCCTGTTTGAACTCAAGGGCTGGCGCATTTTGCCTCAGGTTTGCTATGACCTGCGCTTCCCGGTCTGGTGCCGTAATCGCGATGATTATGATCTCATGCTGTGCGTAGCCAACTGGCCCGCACCAAGACGTAACCCCTGGCGTACCCTGTTGCAGGCACGTGCCATTGAAAATCAGAGCTATGTGATCGGTGTGAACCGTGTGGGTGAAGATGCAATGGGACTGGAGTATGCGGGCGATAGCCTGCTGGTCGATTTCAAGGGCGATGCGCTGCTTGATGGTCCTGCCGGTGAGCCGTTCATCAAGACGGGTCTGCTCAGTGCAGATGCCTTGCATCAATTTCGGGAGAAGTTTCCGGCCTGGCAGGATGCTGATGCGTTCGAGCTTCAGATTGGGCGTTAAGGCTTGTTGAGGGTGAAATGATGTCAGCACGACTATTGCTCAACTGTGATATGGGTGAGAGCTTTGGTTCCTGGAGCATGGGGCTGGATGAACAGGTGATGCCGCTGGTGGATATGGCCAATATTGCCTGTGGTTTCCATGCCTCGGACCCGGTCACGATGACCCGCACCGTGCTGCTGGCCAAGCACTCGGGCACGTGTATCGGTGCTCACCCCAGTTATCCCGATCTGGTAGGTTTTGGCCGACGCAGTATGCAGTGTCATCCGCAGGAAGTGGTCTCCATGGTGCAGTATCAGACCGGTGCGCTGGCCGGTATTGCCCGTGCCCAAGGGATGGAGCTCAGTTATGTGAAACCCCATGGCGCGCTTTATAACGACATGATGCGGGATCACAGTATCCTGAGAGCGGTGCTGGAAGGTGTCACGCGCTATGACGCAAAATTACCGCTGATGCTGATGGCTACGGCGGATAACAACGATGTATCCAAGGTTGCCGAAGAGTTTGGTGCCAGCTTGTTGTTCGAAGCCTTTGCCGATCGGGCATACGATGCCAAGGGCTTTCTGGTACCGCGCAGTGTTGAAGGTTCTGTCTATCACGACGAAGCTCGAATCATTGAACAGTCATTGCGGTTGGCGCGAGAAGGTGTGGTGGTGACGCTGGAAGGTTCCGAGGTCGAGCTGCAGGCCGATACGCTCTGTGTCCATGGTGATAACGAAGAATCGGTTAATGCCGTACGCCATATTCGTGAAGCGCTTGATCAGTTCTACGCGGCTCAGGACTAACGGCTATAAAAAGCAAAAAGCCCGGTAAAGCATGACCGGGCTTTTAGTTAGAAATGTGGCTTACTCTGCTGCTGGGAGATCGGAGTCGGCTTCGGTTTCTTCGCCGGGCTCATTCACCAGAAGGGTGTCGGCTGGCAGTACCTTATCCAGCAGATCCTGCAGGTGCTGGCTGAAAACATCCTGCACGGATTCCAGCGCTTCATTAAAGCGGCTGTCCTGTTCAATCAGTCCTGTCATCAGGTCACGACCGGCCTGTGCCGGAGATTGCAGGAAGCCCAGTGAAGGTGCGCCCACACTGTTGGCCAGGTCTTTCATCAGCTGACCCAAGCGTTTACCGGGTTTATCCACCGGCTGATCCAGTCCGCCCACTTGTTCATAGGCAGACGCTCGGGCCAGGCTGCGGGTGTAACTCATATCCAGCTGCATGGACTGGAGTTCGCTGGCATCAAAGCTGATGTCGGCACTCTGGTCGAACGCCTTTTGAACATCGCCGTTAAAGAATTCGTCAGCAACACCGGAAATATCGCGAATCATCTGCTGCAGCGCGTCCAGCTCACCTTCATCCAGCTCACCTTTAACACTGAATTCATACTGGCTGCTCTCGCTGCGGCTGACATTCATCCAGGCAACGGAGTTGCCCTGATTATCGGCAGCGGCACCATAGGTGGCGTCATAACTCTGGTTACGGCTGAAGTTGATGGTCACCTCATCGCCATCGCGGGTGAGGACCGTCAGTGACATATCTTCCGCATTACGGAAACGCTCTGCGCCGCCCAGTGCAACCTGAGACAGAGAGGATGTTTTTGCTGCGCCGCCCGGTGCGATGCCGGCCAGAGCATCAAAGGTCAGCTGTTCGGTTTCATCGATCTGAGCGGCGATACCACCATTCAGCATATCGAGTTCATCCAGAATCTCGCGTGCTTCGGCAAAACCCTTCTCGACGCCTTTGACCGCTGCGTTATACATCTCGGTGAGGCGCTCTTCGGAGGCACCGCGCGAACGCGCCGCTTCCAGGCCTTGCGCAACAAAATCGGAGATACGGCCAGCGACCTTGTCAGGGGTAAAATCCTCGGCATCCAGACCGGACAGCTTCTCGGCGCTCATGCCCGGAATCTTTTCAGCCAGTTTCCCTAACAGAACCTGATTGGCGTCCTGAGAAGATCCTTTTTGCTGATGAGAGCCCTCGACTCCAGACTGGGGGCGTGACTGATAAAACTGTGGGGTGGAAACGAGCACTTTCATGATGGCCTCGGCACTTGGGGTTGCACTGGCAAGGTTGTCGACTCGCCCAAGCAAAACTTGAATAGTTTATATACATCGCTGCAGCTTGATCAGATAGCCACAGACAGGCGTAATAATAGCTGAACACAACAAGGAACCCCACCGCATGCCCCAGAAGGCCCCTCTTGAACACTGTGAACTTTGCGGTCGCCAGCTGCCGTTGACCTTCCATCATCTGATCCCCCGCAAAATGCACCGCAGAACCCGATTCAAGAAAAGCTACAGCCGCGAAGAACTGAATCAGGGGGTCTGGGTCTGTTTAGCCTGTCATCGTGGTATCCACAAATTGCATGACGAAATGGTGCTGGCGCGGGACCTGAACACGTTGGAAAAGCTGCAGGCAGACCCCGCGGTGCAAAAGCATATTGCCTGGGTGGGAAAACAGAGGCGGCAGTAACAGACGTTTATTGCTGTGAAAAAATGCCTTAACTCAGGTTAAACTTCTCCCCATGAATCTGACTTTCCTCGGTACTTCTTCCGGTGCACCTACACGTCAACGCAATGTCAGTGCTCTGGCTGTTCAGCCTGAGCGAGGGCGTGGCTGGGTATTGGTCGATTGCGGCGAAGCGACTCAGCATCAGCTGCTGAGGACCCGCTTGTCGCCCCTTAAACTGAAAGCGATTCTGATTACTCATATTCATGGGGATCATTGCTACGGCTTGCCGGGGCTGCTGGCGTCCTGTCAGTTGAATGGGCGTACCGAACCGCTGACGCTGGTGGGGCCTGCTGCGGTCTGGTCCTATCTGCAGGCGGTAATTCAGCATACAGAGCTGCGAATTGAGTACCCGTTGGAGTTTGTTGAGGTATCAAACGTGCTGGCGCTGGAACTGGATGAATTCGGTGTCACGGCAACGCAGTTGAGTCATCGAGTCGAATGCTGGGCCTACCGGCTGGAAGAGCGCCAGGTTTCGCAGGGGCTGGATACGGAACGACTTCAGTCCGAAGGTGTGCCGCCTTCTCCGCTCTATGGGCGTTTGCAGAAAGGCGAAACTGTTACGCTTCCTGATGGGCGCGAGTTGAAGGGAGCCGACTATTGTATCCCTGCACATGCGCCTCGAGCGCTGGTGGTGGGGGGCGACAATGATCTGCCCAACCTTTTGTCGGAGGCCTGTAAGGGGGTACAGGTACTGGTGCATGAAGCAACCTACACTGAGCCGGTGTTGCAGAAGGTTGGTCCTGAGCCTCAACACAGTAGTGCGTTGCGGGTGGCTCAATTTGCTCAGGCGCATCAGATACCTGCACTGGTCCTGACCCACTTCAGTCCTCGCTACCGCAAGGTGCCCCGGCGCCAGGGTGATGCTTCATTGGATGAAATCCGAGATGAGGCACTCAGCCAATATGATGGTGACCTCTTTCTGGCAGACGATTTCGATACTTTCAGTATCGGGCGCGATGGGCTGGTCCAGCGACTGGATGCTTGATCACAATACGGCTTCTATCGCTTTCCTGAGTTTTTTATCGTCGGGAGACGTCATGCTGGAAAAAACGGCTGTTACACGGCCGTCACGATCAATCACGTATTTGTAAAAGTTCCATTTGGGCGGTGTGTCGGTCTGACGGGCTATCTCACGGAAGATGGGGTGGGCATCACTGCCACGAACGGCAATCGGCGAGTACATGTCGAAGGTGACGCCAAAATTGTAACGGCACACCTTGGCAATCTTGGCTTCATCCTTGGCTTCCTGCATGAAGTCGTTGGACGGAAAGCCAACGACTTTCAACCCTTGATCCTTGTATGCCTGATGTACGCTTTCCAGCCCTTCAAATTGAGGGGTGAACCCGCAGTGACTGGCCGTGTTAATGATCAGCATAGGGTGCCCGGCATAGGCTGCACGAATGTCCACAATCTCTTCAGCATGCAGACGCTTCAGTTTGTGGTTGAACAGAGCATCGGTGTCCGGTTCAGCGGCAATCGTTGCCTGACTAAGGCACAGCCCCAGGATAGATGTCATTAGGCGTTTCATAGCGATCTCTGCTTAAGTGTTATGCTGATAATACGCAGTCTGTTCATTTTGGTTCAGTATCGCAGGCGCGTACAATGCGCGTTTTTTCTTACAAGGACTTTCCATTGAATACATCAGCCACTCGCTCGCGCAGGCTGCCTCCTGAAATCCTGGTGATGCTGGCAGGGATTACGGCTGCCTTGCACATCGGTAAGCTGCCACCAGCTATTCCGGTTTTGCAGGATGAGCTGGGTGTCAGTCTGGTGCAGGCGGGCTTTATGCTGTCGCTGGTTCAGTTGGCGGGTATGTTGGCGGGGGCGCTCATCGGTGTGTTGGCCGATAGTGCTGGGCTTAGACGCAGCATCCTGACGGGGTTGAGCGTACTGACATTGACCAGTGTGCTGGGCGGTTTTGCGGCTTCTGCCACTGAATTGCTTGTTTTGCGCGGGTTTGAAGGTTTCGGGTTCCTGCTGGTGACATTGTCGGGGCCAGGTTTGTTGCGCCAGTTGGTGGCACCGGAAAAACTCAGTGTGAGCCTGGGCTGGTGGGGCTGCTATATGGGCTTCGGTACGGGTACAGGTTTGCTGGTCGGCCCCTGGTTGATGCAACAGATTGGCTGGCAGGGATGGTGGTGGCTGATTGCATCGGTCACGGCATTGATGCTGGTGGCGGTGCTGATACGAGTACCGGCGGATCAGCGTAATCACAATCCCCGTTCAGGCTCTCCGATGGCAGGGTTACGTGCCATTGCCGGTCGACTCAAACTGACATTGAGCCGACCTGGTCCCTGGCTGGTGGCGATGATCTTTGCAACCTATTCAGGACAGTGGTTATCGGTTATTGGCTTCCTGCCTTCCATTTATACACAGGCGGGTCTTGAAGGTTCACTGGTCGGCGTACTGACGGCATTTGCAGCCGTTGCGAATGTGGTGGGCAATGCCGCATCGGGTCGATTGATGCAGGCTGGGTTCAAACCAAAGCAACTGCTGTATGCCGGTTTTGCCGTGATGACGCTGACAACCTGGACTGCGTTCTCGTCGCTTACAGCCGATTTACCCTGGCTGCGCTACGTTGCTGTGCTGGTATTCTCAGCGGTAAGCGGTGTTATCCCGGGTGTTCTGTTTTCTCTGGCGGTTCGTCTGGCGCCAGATACCAGCCTGGTCTCTACGGCTGTAGGCTGGATGTTGCAGTTGTCGGCCTTGGGGCAGTTTATTGCGCCCCCTGCGATCGGTGCGCTGGCAGGCTGGGCTGGTGGCTGGCATTTGACCTGGCTGGCGACCGGTTTCTTGTCTGCGATGGGTGTATTTCTGGTGACGCGGGTTGGACGTCTGATTTAACGACGATCCAACCCAGTTACTCATACTTGTAGCAAGGGCTCAAAAGCCGCAGAGACAGGAACGGGTTTGGGAATGTTCTCTGCTCCTGCCTGAGTCATCGCCCAGTACACCCGCTCCGCCGGTGTCAGGTGGGGGCGCTTCAGTGCTTCAACCGCCTGCAGCCGAGGTAAAAGCCCTTGGCCATTGGCGATTTGAATGGCCAGGCCGGGGCGGGCGTTGAGCTCAAGTAACAGGGGGCCGCGCTCTTCATCCACCACCAAGTCCACACCCATGTACCCAAGCCCTGTGGCCTCGTAGCAGCGACTGGCCATTCCGAGCAGATAGTGCCAGTTATGAATACGAATGTCGGCTAGCCTGAGACCATTATCGGGGTGCTCGCTGAGTGGACGGTCGAACTGGACTGCATTCAAGGCATGGCCATTGGCCAGATTAAGCCCCACTCCTACCGCACCCTGATGCAGGTTTGCCTTACCGTCT
Source organism: Marinobacterium sp. (assembly GCA_048260865.1). Taxonomy (GTDB): domain Bacteria; phylum Pseudomonadota; class Gammaproteobacteria; order Pseudomonadales; family Balneatricaceae; genus Marinobacterium. The sequence goes on from JBLXGN010000008.1 coordinate 29,202, forward strand.
GAGGCCTGCGTTGCCAGACGCAGCATGGCCATCACCGGATAGCCCTTGAATACGACGATACGGATATCGGGTACGCCCTGGTGTGAGTATGCCGCTAACCTTGGTTCACTGCGAACAAGCGCCTCAATAACAGCAACGTCAGGTGAACCGCCCAGCGAATACAGACCGGCCAGTATATTCGACAGGTGACGCTCAATATCAGCCAGGCTGAGGCGGCTGCCGGAGGGTTTCAGAAAATCGTCTCCCTTGCGGCCGGTGATGACCAGGATACCTTTGCCACCGGAGCCCTTGGCTGGCTTGATGGCAAAACCGTCCAGGTTTGCGACCTGTTCGCGGAAGTGTGCGATTTCGTGCTGCTCACGCACCACCTGCAACAGCTGAGGGCTGGCAACATCGTACTCATCCACCACCTGCTTGGTCAGCAGCTTGTTGTCTACCAACGGAAAGGCTCGGCGGTCGTTATAGCGCGCAATATAGTCGATATTGCGCTTGTTCATACTGAGCATGCCCTGCTTTTTAAGCACGCGTGGGCGAATCCAGTCAAACATCATTGATACCCCTTCATCGGTGCGAAACGGCGCAATTCTGTCAGTTTGTAGCCGGTATACTGTCCCAGCAGCAGGATGATGCCGAGCACCACCAAATGCAGTTCTGGGAAGTTGAAACTGAGGTGCTCCGCAAGAGGAGAACGCATCACCAGGTAAGCAAGAATGGCGACCAGCAAGCTACCTGCACCTTGAATCAGTACTTCATGTGCACCTTCCTCCTCCCAGAGGATCGACATGCGCTCGATGGTCCAGGCCAGAATCACCATCGGGAAGAAGGTGACCGTCATCCCGGTACTGAAGCCCATCTGATACCCCACGATGCTGATGCCCACCGTGATGAACAACACCAGGATGATCAGCGCCGAAATTCGAGACACCAGCAACAGGTTCAGGCTTGATAAATAGCCTCGCATCATCAGGCCAAGAGTAACTACGCTGATAAAGGCTGCCAATCCGGGCAGTAGTGATGTCTGTACAAAGGCCACTGCGATCAATACCGGCATGAATGTGCCGGAGGTTTTGATACCAACCAGAATCCTCATCAGACATACCACCAAGGCGCCCAGAGGGAGCAATAGCAACATGCGGAACATGCTCTGTTGTTCGACTGGCAGTTGGTACAGGCTGAATGATCCGAATGAGCGGTCCTTGGCTTCGGAGCGAAGAATCTGCAGTGCAGGCAGCGTCTGGCGCAACATGGAAAAATGCACGCGGGAGCCGGAGCCACCGACCAGATCCAGCAGGGGGCCCTGAGTCTGACGCCACAAAAGTACATCATCAGGGACACCCTGAGCGCCGCTTCGAGGGTTGAACGTCAGCCAGCGGTCACCGTCGTGAACCTGCAACCAGGGCTCGAGAGTTTGCTGACGACGGGCATCTTCCAGTTTCAGGCCATCAGCGATTCGCGCGGGAATGCCCGCTGAGTTCAGCAGCTCAACAAGTGTGACAGGCAAAGACGCCTGGCTTAACAGCAGGCGGGTGTTCTGGTCTGGAGTCTGGCTGGTAAGCAGCTTGATAAGCTCGCGCGCCAGACTGGCGGGGTCGCTGGAGCGGGCCTCCGCCTGTTGTAACAGCGCCTTGGCTGCCGTGGCTTCGGGTTCCTCCAGAAAAACGTCGCTGGGCTCAATCGTACCCGGCTCGAGAGGTGCCTCTTGCGCGTAGGTATCCGGAATCAGTCGTGTCTTGAAGTAGAGCGTTTGCGGGCCACTGGCGTTACGAATAGTCCACTCGGCACGGCGGTCACCCTGATGTTCGGTGATAGCAAAGCCGTAGCCAGGAGATGCCGCCTGTTCTGTTAGCGTGTAAAAACCGGGTGGTTGGTCAGGGATGTTCAGGTTCACACTGACCGGTTCATTCCAGGCGTCAAAGTCTATACGTGCTTCCACCAGCCATACGGGTTGCTGCTTGCCCGGCAGCCAGGGAACGCCCATTTGTACATGACGTACTACGGCAAGTGATAAACCGGCCAGGATCAGCAGCATTACCGCCAGATAGAAGGGGGCGCGGGAACGGGGAATCATGGTGTGTCTTCCTGGTTGGATTTACCAAGCCCTTCGGGCAGCTGGGTTATGTGCTCTCGGCCGACGTCGATCAGCATTACATCTCGGAGCACATTGCGACCGATCAGGACGGGATAAGTCAGATGGTCTCGATCATTCAATGTGAATTCGGCTGTTTGGCGGTGGTCGCCGATCACAAAAGGTAGCTCGACGACTGGACGGCGTTCGGCTTCCTCGCTGTTGGCCTGAATAATGTGAGCGCGTCGTGACAAGGGACGTTCCAGCGTTACCGCTTCGGCGGTTTCTGGGTGCGCAATCTCAAAACGGACCCAGTTGTCACCATCACGCTCGAAAGGTTGGATATTGGTGGCGTGCAGAGAGGATGTTGTTGCGCCACTGTCTATGCGTGCGTTGTAGGTCAGTCCTGCTGACGCAAGATAGAACTTTTCTACCTCACCCACGACCAGCTTGCCTTGATAGCGACCGGTGCTAGCCGCTGGAGTACTGGTTGACTGAGCAGGGCGGACACTGGGGCGTGAATATTGCAGCTGGGTAAGTGCGCGATTTTGATCTTTCAGAGTGGCACTCAACTCCTGATGCTGGAAACGCTGAGCCTCACTCAGGTTTTCCAGCTGCTGTTGATTCACCGCAGCCAGGGTATCAAGCCGGTTCTGCTGCTGATGCAACTGTTGGTTTAGCTGGTTCAGATCCGCGCGTTCGATAAACAGGTAGCGATCATGGCTGCAAGCACCGAGCAGAGCTGCAAACAATACGAGAAACAAGGCGCGATGGAATGCACCCAAGTAATTAGACATTTGGAAATCTCCTCAAAACCGGCCAGACAGGCGGCTATGCAAGGCTATTTAGATGTAGGAACTGTGCAGAGTGTATACAGCGATGACTGAACAACGGATGAAAGGCGGAAGGTTAGGTAGTGGACGCCTGATAGGGCGCCCACTGCTGGAGAGTCTTTGGAGCAATCATTAGTCCCGATGAAAGCGACCAAAGATTATCTAAGTGTATCCAAAAAGATACACATGTAAATAGTGTGCAAAATTATTCGAGGACGATACGGCTTTTGCTAAAGCAGCCGAAGGTCAGGGCTGGAAGGTGCTGGGGGATGGCGAATATGCCTATCCCTCATTGGGAAAGCATTTTGGGCAGGTGACAATGAAGCGCAAGTACGTGGATGTGGCGAGCTAAAACTGCTCTGAAACGAATCTAATGCCTTTGGAGTGGCGAAGATTTAGGGTGAATCTCTCTTTCGGTAACCAGGCGGCCATTCCTGTCGGCCCCTGGCTTTGCGTCTGTCGCTTGACCGACAGTAGCCTTTTTCGGGAGAGATTCTTCGCTGGAGTAATAAGTTGGACCAGTAACACAGTCAAACCTCAGAGGATAATAGCAGGTTAAATTGTAACCTGCCAATTCTGTATGCTTGATATGACTCAAAAAGGAGACTTTTTGTTTGTGGGGCTGCTGGCCTGCCAGTCAAGGCTCTAATCCGTGACCTCCCGCCTTAGGTGGCATTACATGGAATTTATAATATCTCCCGGTGTCCTGTCAGCCCATTCCAGTCATTGGATGAGGACTCTTTTGCTTCGCTGAGTCTCAGTAGATTATGCTCAATGCGGATGGATCCTGGGCTTTTAACAGTCTACGCCTGTTACTTCAGTGAAAGATCCCAGAGCCTCCTCACTTATGTACAATTTATGTGGAAAGAATTTCCGTCCTGAAACGTTCCGAGCAAGCAGGGGGAAGTTGAGTCCAGCCACCTCTTGAGAGATAAGGTTTTGCAGGAACTTACTGAAAACCAAAAGAAAATCAGTTTGTGGCGGCACAGTTTTGTTCGGCGATACCTGGTTATTGCACTGTTGATCGCTGTGCTGCCATTGGTAATCGTCACTTGGCTTTATGATCGTTTCACTGGTGAGCTGCTTGAAAATCTGGGTGAGCAGGAAGTGCAACACTCAATGAAAGCCACTAGTGCTGCATTATCAGGGTTTCTCAAGGCGCGGCAGTTTGAGCTTGAAACGATAGTGGACCTTCCCAACATCGAGCGGTTCGTGTCAGAAGACGCAACGGCACCGGAATTGGAGCAGGCACATGCACTGATCAGTTTTGAAACAGACAGCTTTGATATTTACGGTGTGCTTTTCTTCGACTCGCAATGGAAACTGCGTACCGCATTACCGGGTGTTGCATCTTCAGGTGCTCCTTATTGGGGAGATAAGAAACTTTCGTTGGCTGGACTGCCCAGAAGAAAATTTGCCAACTTCTGGTTAATTGGGCCTCAAGAGCCTGTCCCTGGCCGTTCGGGGTGGTTTTTGCTTGCGGCTCCCTTGCCATCATCTTCAGGCGAAACGGAGGTTTCCGGATATGTGGCGTTGCATATTCGTTTTGCCAGTCTGACCGAACTATTAAAAAAACAGTCGCGAATCGATGGTTTCACACCTTTGGTGAGTGCTCCCGGAGGACAGAGATTTACCGTCAATGGGCAACCCGCTACGGATCCAACACCTGGTTGGCTGAGAGAAGAGTTTGCACCGGGCTGGTTTATAGAAGTGATCAAGCATTATTCGGGTGTGGATATTAGCCAAGAACTCAGGCGTCCGGCCTTTTTGGCAGGGGCTGGAGTCTCAGTGTTACTTGTCATTGGCTTCTTTCTGGTCGTTATACTGCGAACCAAAGAAAGGTTTGGACAGCTGATTGAGGGGGCCGAGGCTGTCTCCAGGGGGGATTGGAACATCCATATACCACCCAAAGGGAACGATGAATTCACCCTGTTGGCCAAGGCTTTCAACCGTATGGGGGGCAGGTTGCAAGCATTGATCGACTCGCGCCTCGATGTTGAAAAAAAAGCTGTGCTTGGAGAGTTCTCGGCCAGCATTGCCCATGAGGTACGTAACCCCCTGGCTACTATCAAAGTCTGTGTGCAGAGTTTTCCGCGAGATGGAAGCCCGAGAAGTGCTGAGTTAATCACACTTGTTCTGGAAGAAATTGATCGCGTAAATGAAGTAGTAGAAAACCTGTTGAGCTTTGCCCGTCCTGTCGAGCCAGAGCGGTCGTGGGTGGCAGCCGGCAATCTACTTCGGCGCTTGGCCGCTCTTGTAGAGCCTCTCGCGATTAGAGAAAACATCAACGTAAGCCTCTCCGGAGAGCTGGATGCCCCTTTATTTGTCGATGAAAACCAGATTCAACAAGTGATGATGAATTTGGCACTCAACTGTATTCAGGCGATGCCCAAGGGGGGAGAGCTAAGCCTCAACATCCAAACAGTTAAAGATAAAACAATAATTAACGTCAGTGACACAGGCATAGGCATGTCACCTGAAGCTTTGAGTCGGGCAACAGAGCCCTTTTTTACGACTCGAAGCCAGGGAACTGGCCTGGGATTGTCGATCAGCAAGCGCCTGGTCCAACTAAATGGCGGAGATTTGCTGATTAATAGCGAGCTCGGGGCCGGTACTTGTGTTGCGCTGACTTTCAATGCTTTAAAGGACGCCCATGGATAAGGCACTTATTCTGATTATTGACGATGAGCAGCGTCTGGTGCGCTCGTTACAGCTGGCGTTGGAAGCCGAAGAATACGAAATTGCGGCAGCCTACACTGGCCATGGCGGCATCGACGCGGCGCTGGATATTCATCCTGACCTGGTGTTGCTCGACCTGCGCCTGCCTGATCTCAGCGGCCTTGAGGTATTGAAACAGTTACAGCTGCAGTTACCGGCTTGTCCTGTCGTCATGTTTTCTGCCCATGGGGATATCAAGATCGCAATTAATGCGGTTAAAAGTGGTGCTTTGGATTTTATTACCAAGCCTTTTGATATTCATGAGCTCAAGTTATTGATTTCAAAAACCCTTGAGCGTTGCAGACTTGACAGAGAAGTACGCTTTTTTCGCGAGAGGGGACTGGGAGATACTCAGCTGGTCGGTCAGAGTGATGCGATGCGACGTCTGCATGACGACTTAACCCGGATAGCCCTGAGTAGTGCTAAAACCGTGCTGTTACAAGGTGAATCAGGTACTGGGAAAACGGCAGTGGCACGGGAGATACACCTGCAGTCGAAGTTGGCATCAGGCCCTTTTGTGGAGGTGAATTGCGCAGCCTTGCCTGAACAGCTGCTTGAGGCTGAGCTTTTCGGAGCAGAAAAGGGCGCTTATACGGGAGCAGATCAACGCCGCTCAGGGTTAGTTGAGCTGGCGAACGGCGGCACACTCTTTCTGGACGAGATTGGCGAAGTGCCTCTGGCGCTGCAGGCCAAGCTGTTGAGCTTTCTTGAGAGTCATACCTATCGCCCCATCGGGTCGAGTCGCGTGTACCAGGCTGAGGCGCGGATTATTGCGGCTACCAATCGTAATCTGGATAAAGCGGTAAAAGCTGGTGAGTTCAGAGCAGATCTTTATTACCGACTGAATGTGATGCCCGTTCAAGTTCCGGAGTTGGCGCAAAGACGGGAAGATATCCCTCTCCTAATTGAGCATTTCAGCCTGAAAATGGCTGCCAATGAAGGATGTTCACCCGTGCAGTTTGAGCCAGAAGTTTTGATTCATCTGGTTGACTATAAATGGCCCGGAAACATCCGCGAGCTGAAGAATCTGTTGGAACGTTTGACGGTACTTTATCCGGGGGAGTTGGTTACCCTGTCCATGCTGCCGCCCGAAATGCAACCTGCCGATGGCGTTACACCGATTCTAGATGGATCCATTGAAGATCGTCTGGCAGAAACGGAACGGAATATTATTCATAGCGCTCTGCAAGAAACCGGTGGGCACAAGGGGGCTACAGCAGAGAAGTTAGGGATATCCCGCCACGCCTTGAAGCGTCGATTACAGAAACTGGGGATTAACCAGTGAAGCCTGAAAGTTTCTGGAGTCTGCTGCAGTTGATGGGTAAATCCATGGTTATGTGTATCCTGTTTTGGTCTTTATTCCCTTCGGCATATGGGCAAACACCACAAGCAGAGGAGCCTCAACTAACGGTCGGTTGTCTTTATCCATTAACGGGACCGATGGGCTTTTTTGGCCGTGATGCCGATGTGGCCATTCAGATGGCTCTGGACCGGCTGGATCAATTGAATCAAGAATATCTGAAGACGGATAACCCCAGGCTATACCCTCGTCTGCAGGTGCTTATTGAAGACAGTAAGGGTAAGCGTCACCGTAGCTTGACGCTCGCCCGACAGCTGGTTGAGGAACAGGGCGTCGATATTTTGTGTGGTGTCGTCTACTCAAGTATTGCCCATGAGATCAGCGCCTATGCCGAGCAGCAAAAGATGCTTTTTATCGGCGCGGGTCACAGCTCGTCGCGGTTGACTCGGGAACCAGTGAACCCCTGGTATTTCAGGGTTAATAATGACAGCCGACAGTCCATGCGCGTTGGTGCGCGTTACCTGAAGGAAATGCGATCAGAGAAAGCCTGGTCTACATTGGCGTATGTTGGACCCGATTATGACTATGGCCACCAGGCATTTGACGATTTAGTGGAGGGCCTTGAAGCGCTAGGAGTACCTTTCAAGATCACTGGAGAATATTTCCCCAAACTCTGGGAGCCTGATTACTCGTCCTACATTGAGGCCTTACTGGCTTCGCCTCCCGACATCATTATCTGCAATTTTTTCGGCGATGACTTTGCGAACTTCCTACGCCAGGCGCACTTGCAGGGGTTATTGGAAGTTAGCCTTTTGGCAAATTTTGATACAGGGGGAGGGTATGACGTGCTTGCGGCGTTGGGGAATGACTTGCCCCCCGGCGTCATTTTGTCGGGCCAGCACCATAACAACTGGCCAGACACGCCAAGAAATCGGGCGTTTGTAACTGAATTTCATCGTCGTAGCGGTCGCTATCCCAACTTTATGGCCCAGAGCGGATATGCTGCAATTCTGGCAATAGCTGAGGCCTGGCGCCAGGCTGAGACAACCGATGCTGAGGGTATACGGAAATCACTGGAAGGTCTCAAACTCTCACTTCCTGAAGATCCCCCCGGGTTTCAATCATGGATCGACCCTGACAGCCATCAGATCATGCAGTCTATCGCTATTGGCGAATCGGTTCCAAATGAAGAGTTTCCACCGGCCAAGCGCATGCTTGGGAATTGGAAAGTTTATTTGCCCGAGTTGCGTCCTTGATGCACTAAAGCTTCGCCTTCCCTCCTTAGCATGGATTGCCATTCCTGTGATTGATCCCAGCTCATCGTCTAGTTCGAGATGAGCGGTAACCGCTCATAATTTTGAAGGGCAATGAGCGCTATCCGCTCACCGGCTCGTTTTCTTAAACCTGCTCATGAATTATTTATAATAAAATCAAAGCATTACAGTTTTTTTCGTGTTTGGCATTGGCCTTGCTTTATGCACCTCATAATTCCAATAAAAACATGAGGAAAACCATGAAAAAAACAAAGCTGCTCCCCGCCGCAGAGAACGCCTATCAATATCCTCTATTGATTAAAAATTTACTGCTGTCGGGTAAGCGTTATTCACCCGACAACGAAATCGTCTACAGCGATATTTGCCGTTACAACTACCTGACACTTAATGAACGCATCGCTCGTCTGGCAAATGCTCTGGAAAAGGCTGGCGTCGGCGCGGGGGATACCGTTGCGGTTATGGACTGGGATAGTCATCGTTACCTGGAAGCTTATTTCGCCGTACCGATGCTGGGAGCGGTCTTACATCACGTAAATATTCGCCTGAGCCCTGATCAAATTATCTACACCATGAATCACGCCGAAGATGACATCTTGCTGGTTCACGATGATTTCCTGCCAATGGTTGAACAGGTTTCGCCTCAACTCGAAACCGTGCGTGGTTATATACAACTGACGGACTCTCCAAGTGCTGCCGATACCAGCCTGAATGTGATTGGGGAATATGAGTCCATGCTGGCTGAGGCTGATGCCGAGTATGATTTTCCGGATTTTGATGAAAATTCGATCGCAACAACGTTTTATACCACCGGTACCACTGGTAACCCGAAAGGAGTGTATTTCAGCCATCGCCAATTGGTACTGCACACACTGGGTATCGCGATAACTTTGGGTAGTTCAGATGCAAAGGGGCTACTGCGAAGTGACGACGTCTACATGCCGATGACACCAATGTTCCATGTCCATGCCTGGGGTGTGCCGTATATTGCCACCATGCTTGGGGTCAAGCAGGTCTATCCGGGGCGTTACGAACCTAACCGTCTGGTTCAGTTGTTTCGAGAAGAGGGCGTGACATTTTCCCATGGCGTCCCAACTGTTCTGCAGATGGTGCTTAACTGCGATGAAGCCAAGGCTACCGATCTTTCGGGCTGGAATATGCTCACCGGTGGCTCAGCACCTACCCAGGCTTTGTCTGCTCAGATGGCTGAACGTGGCATCAATTTCGTGACAGCTTACGGAATGTCCGAGACCTGTCCGGTTATAACCATGGTCAACCTGACCGATGAAGAACGTGCACGGCCGATGGCCGATCAAAGCGCTGCCCGAATTCTCGCCGGTGTGCCCACTCCATTGGTCGATATTCGTATTGTGGATGCCGAAGGCAATGATGTTCCTCACGATGGGGAAGCCGTTGGTGAAGTAGTTGCCCGCGCGCCCTGGTTGACCCAGGGGTATCTGAAAGAACCGGAGAAAAGCGCAGAACTATGGGAAGGCGGCTGGTTGCACACCGGAGATGTCGGATCGATCAACAGTAAAAACACTCTGCAGATAAAGGATCGGATCAAGGACGTGATCAAGACTGGTGGAGAGTGGATTTCTACGATTGAGCTGGAAAATTTGATAAGCAAACACCCGGCCGTTTTAGAAGTTGCCGTTGTGGGTGTGCCTGACGAGCGCTGGGATGAGCGACCGGTGGCTACTATCGTGCTCAGAGACAATACCGAAGCGGACTCTAATGACATTAAAGCCCACCTTAAACAATTTGTGGAAAATGGTGAGATCGCTAAGTGGGCCATCCCTGAGCGAATAGAGTTTACTGCTTCTATTCCCAAAACTAGTGTTGGAAAAATAAACAAGAAGCGTATTCGTAGCGAGCTGGTTTCATAAAATTGGAGCTCACGCGTTCTAATATATTTTTAAGTTAAAGACTTTTTAACTAATACTGCCTATTCCTATCCGTTTGCTGATTTTTAAAGGTGAGCAGGAAGGGGTGTTAATAATTTTTAGACTTAAACCTGGATAACTTTTTCATCAAAGAAGTAAACCCTGAAATAAAAACAATAATTCTGGAGAGCAAAATGAAGCTGATGTTTAAAACAGTCGTAGCCACGGCTTTAGTCACTTCAGCAGGCCTGGCTCAGGCCAGCTTATCTGACGACAAAGTGAAAATTGGTGTTTTGGGTGATATGGGAGGTGTCTATTCGGATATCACTGGACAAGGCAGCATCGAGGCGGTGCAAATGGCCGTCGAAGATTTTGGCGGCACGGTACTGGGTAAGCCCATCGAGGTCGTTAGCGCTGACACTCAGCTCAAGCCTGATATCGGGTCCACGATTGCACGGGAATGGATCGAAAACGAACAGGTAGACGTTATTAATGGAGCAGTATCCAGCGCTGTAACCGGTGCTGTGACTAAAGTCATGAGCGACGCTGGCAAGATTACCTTGATTGCGGCTCCGGCCAGTCATGTTTTTACAACGAAGGAATGTTCACCCTACAACGCTCACTGGACCTACGATGTTGTGTCTCTGGCGAACGGTACTGTTAAGCCGATGGTGGCTGGAGGCAAAGTTAAATGGTTTTTCATTACGGCTGACTACGCTTTTGGCCATGCGCTGGAGTCAGTCGCTACCGGTGTTATAAAGGAAAATGGGGGAGAAGTGGTTGGTGGCGTGAGAGCGCCTCTGGCGACCACTGATTTTTCTTCCTACATATTGCAAGCCCAATCCTCTGGCGCAGATGTGATCGCATTGGCCAATACAGGTAATGATATGGTGAATGCGCTCAAGACGGCATCTGAGTTTGGCATCACTGAAATGGTTGATGTTGCCGGTTTGCTTGTGTTTACACCAAATGCCCAGGCCTTGGATCCTGCTATTGCCGGAGGTATGAAACTGACGACGGGTTTCTATTGGGATATGGATGAGCAGACTCGCGAATGGTCCAAACGATACATGGCGCGGATGAATGGCAAAATTCCTTCTATGGCACAGGCGGGGGCCTACTCCTCAACAATGCATTATCTAAAGGCTGTTAAAGCAGCAGGTACAGATGAATCCGATGCTGTGATGGCCAAAATGAAGGAAATGCCAGTCGAGGACTTCTTTTCCCGCAATGGCTATCTCCGTGTAGACGGTCGCATGGTACATGACATGTTGCAAGTTAGGATCAAGAGTGCGGACGAGCGAAAGAATGAAAATGACATATTCGAGATAGAAAAGGTCATTAAAGGAGACGATGCCTTTCTCAAACTTGAGGAGGGAGGTTGTGAATTCGCACTGAATCAAAAATAAAAAGCGAGGGGGAAGGCTCCTTCCCCCCCCATTTTTCGATAATTTAATACATTTTTAAGATGAGTTGCTCTGTGAATTATTTTTATTGGTTTTTTTGGGCCTAAATGTCTTTGAAATGTCGATATGTTATGAAAGTAACCGGCTAATAAATACCTTTAGTTAAGGTGTTTATAATTGTTTCCGGTTTTCCAAAGAGTTATCAAAACTATTAAAGAAAGATTAAATTTAGCTGAATATCCTCACCGCAAAAAACTTCATAACACATGCTTTTTAGGGATAGGGAGTTAGTAATTCAGAGGAAGCATATATGCGACAGAGCAAAGGTCGAGCTTTGAATCTTATGGCCAGGCATGATTGAAGTCTGAGGAGGCCCTGATAGAACATAAGTCTTGTAAAGAAATGGCGCCCCAGGCAGGACTCTAACCTGCGACCTGCCCCTTAGGAGGGGGCTGCTCTATACAACTGAGCTACTGAGGCACGGTCAGGATTCTAACGTTAAGCAGATGTTTTTTCTAGGCTTTACCCAAGCTGCGCTGACCTTCGTAGCGGCCTTCGTCACCCTGATTGTTGTAGACGGTGTTGCTGCGGGCATGGCCTTGTAGCAGGGCCAAAAGCTGATCAGTATTCTGCTTGCTGCGCAGTAATACCTGCTCGTTGCGCGTGTTCAGCCGTTTGACAGAGTTGAGCTGGCTTTCCAGTTTTTCCCACGCTTGAGCCAAGAGTGTATTGGCTGGCGCTGGAAGATTTTGAAAAAATGCCAGTACGGACTCTGAGGTCGGGGATACCTGTTGCTGACGCAGAAGTTCATCCCGTGATTTCATGGCACGATCAAGCTCAGATAAGCAATTGAGCTTGTTTTGATTATTTTGCGTCAGCAGATCGGTATTACGGTCTTGCAGTGCCTGAAGTTCTGTTTCAAGCAAAGGCTCAAGCTGTTGAAGCAGCTTGGTACTTTGATCAATCAGTCGTCCCAGTTGGGCGCTGAAGTTGGCATCAGGGGCACTGGCGGTCATCCGCTTTATTCACTCAGTAAGCTGTCGAGTTGAAGCATGCTGTCAGCAATGCGCTCATTATTGATCTGGTAAGAACCGTCTTCAATCGCGGCGCGGATACGTGCAACACGGTCGTTGTCTACACCTCCATTGTCGGAGCTGTCTACTGAACGCTGCAAAGCCTGCGCAGTATCGCTGATGCGTACGGTATCCGCACGCTGTTCTACGCCTCGCTCAGCTGCTGCTGCCGTTTGGTTGGCCGCACCCGAGGTGGCGTTGCTCTGCTGGTCGCTGACTTTGCCACGGTTGCCAGCCGACTGAGTCGGGGACAGGCCGGGAAAATCGATAGCCATTTTACATTTCCTCGCAATCTATTCTGTGCAAGGGTATCGGTCGCCTTGAAGAAAACTTTAATCTTTTTTGTTGAGGGTCAACAAAATTTACAGTTGCTAGCCCAAACTTCGAATCAGTATAGCGAAAAGACTCCAACCCCGCGAGTTATCAGGGTACCTGAACCTTGCCAGGTGCTGTAATGCGGGCACGTATTTCAATATTGGAGCGGCTATTTAAGACTGAGATGACATCTCCTTCCTTGCCGTTTTCCTGTGCGATGCCCTCCGTACGGATCAAAATGCTGCCGCGACGCGCTTCAATCACGACGGGATCTCCACGCTGGATAGCCTGCGCTTGAGCCAACATGCGAGGCGTAATGGCGTTATCGGCACCTATGCTGATGCGGGCGATACGTCCGACGACGTCTTGCTGGCGGTGGAAATAGTCACCATCCAGGCTACTGATCTCTCGCTCACGTAGTGCCAATTTTTCGGCATTCAGGCGGCTTCCTTTGACGATAGGGCTAGTGGCGACCACAATCGTCTTATACTGCTTGACGCTTCCGGTTACGAACAGGCTCCAGCGAGGTTGTGAACAACTGGCTTTGGCGGTGATACGTTGACCGCTCTGGAACGGTAATTTGACGTTCAAAGGGCCTGAACAGGGCGAAAGGCGTAATTGCGATGGAAGCGGGTTAAGTTGTATCTGGAGTCGGCTGTCTGGCACTTTGGTAAGAAAGTGTTGTTTAATTGCTTCAGACACCTGAACGTTGATCTGTTCTGAGATAGTATCTGCGGATGCTGGAAGTGCCATTAGCCAGCCTAAGGCTATGGCCAACGTAGCGGCAACTGGTGTTAAACTGGAAATACTCACGCGGGTGTCCTGGCGATACGAAGCCGGGCTAAACTTTTTGTTAACGACCTCGGGGTTGGTTAGATCATGTCAGGGATCCTGGATACTGTAAACCTGCGCACGCAGATGGTGGGCCAAAACCGCTTGGAGCTGTTGCTCTTTGGCCTGGAAACCAGTCAGAGATACGGCATCAACGTGTTCAAGGTTCGTGAAGTGCTGCAATGCCCCGACCTGACAGAAGTGCCGCGTCAAACATCTTCTATTAAGGGTATGGCCCACATACGTGGCGAAACCATCCCTGTGCTGGACCTGTCCGAAGCGATTGGTCGCCATCCGATACCACCAGAAGATCAGGCCAAGAGCTTCCTGATCGTCGCCGAATACAACCGCCGTACTCTTGCGTTTATGGTCCGCAAGGTGGATCGCATTCTGAATACCCAGTGGGATCAGATCATGGCCCCGCCAAAAGAGATCGGTAACGAGAACTACCTGACCGCTGTCTTTGAATACGAAGGCAAACTGGTTGAGATTCTCGACGTTGAACAGATCCTGGCGGACCTGTATCCGATGTCGACAGAAGTCAGTGAGGACGTGGCCACTCATGAAGTACGCCAGCGTGCGCGTGAGCATCATGTACTTATTGTTGACGACTCTGCCGTTGCGCGTAACCAGATGCAGCGCAGCCTTGAGGACTTGGGTGTGAAGGTGTCGGTGGCGAATAATGGTCGTCAGGCACTGACAATGCTTCATGAACTGCTGGATCGACAGGTGAATGTGGAGAAACTGTTCCTGATGGTGATTTCTGATATTGAAATGCCTGAAATGGATGGTTACACCCTGACGTCCATGATTCGTGAAGATACGCGCATGTCGAAGCTACATGTGGTGCTGCATACCTCGCTGAGTGGCGGCTTCAACGTTTCCATGGTTAAAAAGGTCGGGGCTGATGGCTTCCTGGCCAAGTTCAACCCCAATGATTTGGCAGGTGTGGTTGTAAACCGTATCCGCCAGGTCGAATCTGCACAGTAAGTACACATAAGGGAATCGCCTGTGAGCAGTGGCTTCAGCATATCGCCTGCAGAGTTCAAGGAATTCAGTACTTTTCTTGAGAAGAGCTGTGGCATTCTGTTGGCAGAGCACAAGCAATACCTGGTGCAAAGCCGCTTGAGTAAAATTATGCAGCAACAGGGCTGCGGCGGTCTCAGCGATCTGGTTTTGCGGCTGAATCGTCCAGGTGGAAACACCTTGAAAGAGCAAGTCATCGATGCGATGACTACCAACGAAACGCTCTGGTTCCGCGATATTCATCCCTATGAAATTCTGCGCAACAAGCTGCTCCCCGAGCTGAAGACGGAGAACCGTTTTCAAAAGCTGCGCATCTGGTCAGCGGCCTGCTCAACAGGGCAGGAACCTTATTCGATCAGTATGGTGATCGATGAATTCAAGCAGAGTAATCCAGGTTCCTTTTCCTCGGGTGAGGAAATTCTGGCAACGGACATCTCTTCAACCGTTCTGGAACAGGCGCGTAAGGGCGAGTATGAAATGCTGGCACTGGGGCGAGGTCTGTCACAGGATCGTTTGCACAAGTTCTTCCAGTCTTCGCCGCAGGGAAGTTGGACCATTAAGCCGGCGATTAAAAGCCGTGTGCGCTTCCAGAGTCTGAACCTGTTGGGTCAGTACAGCACTTTGGGTCAGTTCGATCTGATCTTCTGTCGAAACGTGCTGATCTACTTCTCCTCAGATGTGAAACTGGAAATTCTGCGTAAAATGCATCGGCAGCTGCGCCCAGGCGGTTACCTGTTGCTGGGGGCCTCCGAATCTCTGTCAGGACTGAACGACCTGTACAAAATGATCCACTGTCGCCCAGGCATTATCTACCAGGCGATCTGATACCTCCCTTATATACCAAGAGCGGCAATCGCCGCTCTTGCCGCCTTGCCGGTATGCTACGCTCTTTGCCGGTACGACCTTGCCGCTTTCCCTTCGATTTACCTTTCCGGCTGATCTCTCTTTGCTCTGAATCTTCCAAATAAGGGCGTTTCATGCGATTGGCATGAGGCTTGCTTTATTTAGAGCAAAACGAGCAGCGGCAATCCTTTGGAGGCATGTGCATGGCAATCAACTTCAATTCAGCACTGGGTATTCACGATGATGCACTGGCATTGCGTGGCCGCCGTGCGGAAGTGTTGGCCAACAATATCGCCAATGCGGATACGCCGAACTTTAAAGCGCGTGATATCGACTTCGCCTCTATTTTGGCGGGTGAGACCGACAACAGCTTCGAGCTGTCACTGGAGCAGACCTCCGTGGGTCACCAGGATGCGTTCCTGTCGCCTGATACCGCTGCCGACCTGATGTTCCGCACCGCAACCCAGCCTTCTGTCGATGGCAACACCGTCGAGCTGCAGGAGGAGATGGCGCGTTATACCGATAACGCCCTGCGCTATCAGGCTTCATTCGAATTTTTGAACAGCAAGTTCAAGGGACTGACGTCCGCGATCAAGGGTGAATAAGTATGTCACTGAGTAACGTTTTCGACATCGCCGGATCTGCAATGACCGCCCAGACCGTGCGTTTGAACACCACGGCCAGCAACATCGCTAACGCTGAAAGCGTGAGCTCCAGCGAAGAAGATACCTACCGCGCACGCAAGCCGGTGTTCTCTTTGAAAGAGATTACCCCAGAGCAGATGCCGGAAGACTACCGCTCGCTGGTACCGGGTCAGGGTGTTCAGATCGATGAAATCGTGGAAAGTGAAGCGCCCCTGCGGATGGCGTATGAGCCTAACCACCCCATGGCGGATGAACAGGGCTACGTGTATTACCCCAATGTGAATGTGGTTGAGGAGATGGCTGACATGATATCGGCGTCCCGCTCCTTCCAGATCAATGCCGATATTATGAATACGGCCAAACAGATGCTGCAGCGTACGCTGACGCTTGGCCAGTAAGCAGTGAGAGGAATACGCCATGAGTGATGTGAGCGGCGTTGGCAGCAGTAACGTTTACGAGCAGATCAACCGGGAAAATGCCAGCAAATCTACTGCGTCTGCCGGCATGTCAGAAGACCGGGAAATGTTCATGAAGTTGCTGATTGCACAACTACAAAACCAGGACCCGACTAGCCCAGCGGATACGTCTGACTTCATGCAACAGATTTCCACCATGAGCAACGTGGAAAGTATTCAGAACCTGGCGACCACCATGGAAAACATGAGCAGTACCCTGCTCAGCAGTCAGGCAGCGCTACAGGCATCGTCAATGGTGGGGCAGCGAGCTTACGTCAACACCAATATTGCCCAGCTGGCGACGCAAGGTGGTGCGGTTGATGGTGTGGTTTCAACTGAGGTGAGCACCAGTGATATTCGCATCTCCATCTATGACGGTTCAGGTCGGATGGTTGATCGCGTAAGCATGGGGGCGATGCCGTCTGGAGATCATAATTTTGTGTGGCAAGCCAATGAAAATTTGGCAACCGGGAACTATCGCATCGTAGCGGAAGCCATTATCGGTGCTGATGGCTCCTACGAAGAAGTGGCCACCTACATGGGTTTCAATATTAACAGTGTCACCCTCGGTCAGAACGGTATCGGTATGAAAGTGAATACCAATATCGGTTCAATCGACATGAGTGAAGTGAAGCAGCTGGGTTAAGTGAGGTAATCAAAAATGGCAGGTTTTAATACAGCTGTTACAGGCTTGAAGGCATCCACAACCCTGCTGGATGTAGCGGGTAACAACATCGCGAACGCCAGTACAGTCGGCTTCAAGTCATCTCGTACCGAGTTTGGTGATATCTACGCAACTGCAGTCGTGGGTGCTGGGTCATCTAACACGCCAGGTTCCGGTGTGACGGTAACGGATATCGCTCAGGACTTCAGTGGCGGTACCATTGAATTCACCAACAGTAATCTTGACCTGGCGATCAACGGTTCAGGTTTCTTTATGCTGGATGATGGTCAGGGCAACCTGACATATACCCGCGCGGGTGCTTTCGAGCTAGATAAAGACGGTAATATCGTCAGCAAAAACGGTAAATACCTTCAGGGTTATGGGCTTGATGCGCAGGGCAACCAGTTGCCAATTCAAAATCTGGCGGTAACTGAGAAGGAAAGCCCGCCTAAGGCAACTGAACGTGTAGATATGGCATTCAATATTGATGCCAATGAAAACGCGGAAGATCTGAATATCCCGTTTGCAAAAACGGACCCTAATTCCTACACCTACTCGACCACAGTGGGTACGTTTGACAGTTTGGGTAATGAGCAAAGTATTCGTTTCTACTTTGCAGAGCAGCGACCGGTTCGTGAGGAACATACCTATTCAGATGTAGCTTGGGATGGCGCTGCTTTAGATTTTACCAATGCTGCATTGTCTGGTTTTAACCTTGATCTGGCATCTACATTGGGTGGCGGTGCTGAAGATCCGAATACGTTGTATTTTGATGACTCAGGTGCTGCTCCGTACGCTTTGACCTCGGAGTCAATATCCAAGCTGGCGGGCGAGCCTTCCAATATCGACGGTGATCCCAGGATAGATCCTAATACTGTGAGCTTATCTGATACTGGTGACCTGTCTTTTGAAGTGAAGGCGGAGTATGTAGCTTATGGTGACTTCGTCGTAACTAATTACGATGGTACAGAGGCGGTTGGTAATGTTGGGGAGCGAAGCGCCAGTGAAGTACAGGCACTCACACTCAACGAGGCTGATGGTGCGATCTTCAACTCCGAGATTTTGCAGCAGGATATTACCGTTACTATTGCGGGAATTGAAATTACCGTCAAAGTGCCGACTGCAGCAGGTGAAACCAAAACTCTGGACCAAGTGGGTCAGGAACTTGCTAGTAAAGAACAAGAAATCCTGGATAAAAACCCGGATATCGAATCTATATCCTATGATACCGATACTAACCAGATCCGGATTACTTGGAAGCCGGAAGCTGGTGATGTGGGTCGAGTTGTTTCGGGTGGAGCTGATGCTAATGATCTCTTTTACACTGAGGTCTTGAATAGCCAGACAGTCCCTCAGGTAACGGTATTGGAGACGGGTGATAACTCCTTCATTGGTGCTTATCGCACTTATGCTTTCCTTAATGACTCTGATCAGCTTGATATGGGCAAAATGCTTGACCCCGGTGAAACGAGTCCGGACAACAGAAGCACTGAAGTCGGCCCGATCATGATTAATTTCAACTCCACTACAGGTGTGTTGGAAGCGGTTAATGGGCGAGATGTTGCTTCAACTGGTCAGGCACCTTCTATCACCATTCTCGGCGCTGACCCCGCAAATCCGCTGGATCAAATTCTGGACTCAGATGTGGATCAGTTGGCAGGTCTACAGTTGGATATTTCTGGCTCCAGCCAGTTTGCCTCTGAATCTATCGTAAAAAGTCAGCAGCAGGATGGATACACCAAGGGTGACTTGATCGGTGTAAGTTTTGCTGAGACTGGCGAAATGGTAGCGAGTTACAGTAATGGACAGCGCGCAAACTTGGGTCTGGTTTCAATAGCAACCTTTGAAAACCAGGATGGCCTGCAGCCCAGCGGTAACACTGAGTGGATTGCGACCCTGGCATCAGGCAACGCGATTATGAACCCGCCGGGAACAGGTTTGAACGGCACCCTGCGTTCCGCCGCTTTGGAGCAGTCTAACGTCGATTTGTCGGAGGAGTTGGTTAAGCTGATTGAAGGTCAGCGTAACTTCCAGGCGAATTCTAAAACGTTGGAAACATTGAATACAGTGACACAGGCGATACTGCAGATCTGATTCAGCGCCTTTACATCTGATATAAAAACCGGACCTTGGTCCGGTTTTTTCGTTTATGGCATGCAGATTGCTTAATATCCGTTACAGCCACAGAAACGGCAATCCTTTACCGGAGCAGTTGATGGACAAGGTTCTTTACGTTGCCATGACAGGTGCACGCGAAAACATGCGGGCCCAGCAGGCACATGCCAACAATCTGGCGAACGCCACGACGACCGCATTCAAGAGCGATCTTGAACAAGCGCGCTCCATGCGCGTTCTGGGAGATGGCTATGAGTCTCGTGTGTACTCCATGAGTGAGCGTCCGGGCACTAACCTGGATAGCGGCACCCTGATGCAGACAGGCCGTGACCTTGATATCGCTGTGGATGGCGATGGCTGGATCGCCGTCATTGGTCCCGACGGAAATGAAGTCTACACCCGCAATGGTGGGCTGCAGATCAATGCCGCAAACCAGTTGGTAACGGGCAGCGGTTTGCCGGTAATGGGCAATGGCGGTATTCCCATCGTTTTGCCACCGGCTGAAAAAATAGACATTGCTACCGATGGCACGATTACTATCAGGCCCTTGGGGGAAAACGCAGCCGAAATTGCGTTGGTTGATCAAATCAAATTGGTACAACCGGGTGCTGGAGCGCTCTACAAGGGGCAGGATGGATTTATGCATACCGATAATGATGTGCCCCTGCCGCCCGCGCTGAATGTCCAGGTGCGCTCTGGGTACCTTGAAGCCAGTAATGTAAATGCGGTTGATGACCTTACGTCGATGATCAGTCTCTCTCGTCAATTCGAGATGCAGGTGAAAATGATGAAAACCGCTGAAGAGAACTCATCCAAGGCAGCCGAAGTGCTGAGCTTGAACTGATAAGGAGATAAAACGATGCATGGTGCACTGCACGTCGCAAAAACCGGTTTAAGCGCACAGGATACGCAGCTAAAGGTTATCTCCAACAACTTGGCTAACGTGAGTACCGTTGGCTTTAAGAAAGATCGTTTGGAGTTTGAGGACCTGCTCTATCAGGTTCGTCGTCAGCCGGGTGCGGCCACGGGTGAAGATTCCCAATTGCCATCCGGACTTCAGATTGGCAGCGGTGTTCGTACTGTTGGTACCCAGAAACTGTTTTATACCGGTGATATGCAGATCACTGATCAGACATTTGATTTGGCAATCAATGGTCGCGGCTTTCTGCAGGTGCAGATGCCAAATGGTGAGATTGGTTATACCCGAAATGGCGAACTCCACCTCGATGGGGAAAACCGGTTGGTTACTGCTGAAGGCTATCCGATCGAACCAGCCATTACCTTGCCAGGTGAAGTGACCAATTTTTCAGTGGGTGGCGATGGTACGGTCAGTGTGACGATTGCTGGCGATGCCAATCCGACAGAGCTTGGGCAGTTGGAAACAGCTGACTTCGTCAACCCTCAAGGCTTGCTCGCCATAGGGCAGAATCTGTTTACAGAAACAGCTGCTAGCGGTGCACCTATCGTTGGAGTCCCAGGTGAAGAGGGCCGAGGTATTCTCAAGCAGGGTATGTTGGAAGGCTCTAATGTGAATGCTGTCGAAGAGCTGGTGGATATGATTACCACTCAGCGTGCCTATGAGATGAACTCAAAAGTCATTTCGACCGCTGATGAAATGCTGGGCTACGTCAGTCAGCAGCTTTAACCTGAATAGTCTTGGGGTGTAATGATGAAAGCGGTGATGCGAGTTGGCGTTTTATGTGCTGTGGTCGTGCTGGCAGGTTGCGTCAGCAAGCCGCCTGAGCCAGATAACCCCTACTATGCACCGATCCAGCCTGCGCAAATGCAGCAACCCAAAGCAGTTGATGGTGCTATCTATCAGGCCGGCGCTGGAATGGATCTGTACAGCGATGGCCGTGCACATCGTATTGGTGACATCCTGACTATTGAGTTGACTGAGAATACCCAGTCCTCCAAGAGTGCGACAACGTCGGTTAGTAAGGATAATAGTCTGTCCATAGGCGCACCGACGGTTCTTGGGCAGCAGCTGAGTGTTTTTGGAAATCCATTGAGCGCCTCTGCAGAAACAAGTAGTAGCTTTGATGGTGATGGCAGCTCAGATATGAGTAATAGCCTGAGTGGTAATATCACCGTGACTGTCCACCAGTTACTGCCCAATGGCACCATGCTGGTTCGGGGTGAGAAGTGGCTGACCTTGAATCAAGGGGATGAGTACATTCGCATCAGTGGCCTGGTGCGTCCTCAGGATATAGGGCCGGATAATACCGTCGAATCAACGCGTTTGGCGGATGCTCGTATTTCCTACAGTGGTACAGGCGCAACCCATGATGCCAACGTAATGGGCTGGTTGGCGCGTTTCTTTATTAGCCCGCTCTGGCCGTTCTGAGGAATCTGACATGCGTACGATCTGGCAAGCATTGTTTTTAGCACTAACGTTTTCTTTGGCGGCGTTTTCCGTACAGGCTGAACGTCTAAAGGATATTACCAGTGTTGCTGGCGTACGAACCAACCAGTTGGTGGGCTACGGCTTGGTGGTCGGCCTGGATGGCACGGGTGACAAAACCAGCTTCACCTCCCAAACCTTCCGGAACATGCTGAATAACTTCGGTGTTGCCATTCCGCCAGATGTAGACCCACAGTCCAAGAACATTGCGGCAGTAGCTATTCATGCTGAACTGCCGCCATTTGCCAAACCGGGGCAGTCGATCGACATCACGGTTTCCACCATTGGTGACGCAAAAAGCCTAAGGGGCGGTAGCCTGTTGATGGCACCCATGAAAGGTGCTGATGGCAATGTCTATGCCATTGCTCAGGGCAATCTGGTGGTCTCTGGTTTTGGTGTTGAAGGTAACGATGGCTCACGTCTGTCATTGAATGTGCCCAGCGTTGGCCGTATTCCAAATGGCGCCACCGTTGAACGCACGGTACCCAATGCCTTTGCGCGTGGCGATAGTCTGATGTTTAACCTGAACCATCCTGACTTCACAACTGCACGCCGAGTTGCCGAGCAGATCAACAGCTTGCTGGGGCCCGATATGGCACAAGCGCTTGATGCTGCGTCAATTCGTGTGCGTGCACCGCGTGACCCGTCTCAGCGTGTGTCTTTTCTGTCCGTGCTTGAAAACCTTGAAGTCGATCCGGGCCAGGAAACTGCCAAGGTCATTATCAATTCGCGCACCGGCACTATCATCATTGGCCAGAATGTCCGTGTATCGCCAGTGGCTATCACTCATGGCGGTCTGACAGTAGCGATCAGTGAGAATGTTGATGTGACTCAGCCGAATGTACTTGGTGGCGGTCAGACAGTTGTTGCGCCTCGTACCGACATCACCATCGAAGAGGGCTCTGGCCGCATGTTTGAATTCTCACCCGGTGCAACACTGAGCGATATCGTTGAAGCTGTGAACCAGGTGGGTGCTGCACCCGGCGACTTGATGGCTATACTTGAAGCATTGAAACAAGCAGGTGCGTTGAAAGCCGAACTGGTGGTGATCTGATGGCCATTAAAAGCGGTTTCGACCCTTCTTCAGCCTCCCTGTATACCGACCTGAATCAGCTGACAAAGTTGAAAACCCAGGCGATCAATGATCAACAGGCTGCGCTGAAAGGCGTGGCGCAAGAATTTGAGCAACTGTTTATGAATATGATGCTCAAAAGCATGCGTCAGGCCAGTGATGTATTGGCATCGGATAGCCCGTTCAACTCCAGTGATGTGAAGTTCTATCAGGATATGTTCGACCAGCAGATGACGCTGGATCTGTCGAAAAAAGACAGTATTGGGCTTGCTGATATTATCGTTAAACAACTAAGCCAGCGTGCTGATGCCATTGTTACGCCAACAGGTGATGACGACGAGACAGATAAACGTGAGTCGTTGATAGAACAAATGCTGAGCCGTGCGCTGAATACAGGGCCTGTAAACCAACCGGCAGGTATCGCCTATATGGCGCCTTCAGTAGAAACTGAAGTTAGCGAAAGCCCTGAGCTCACTGAAAGTAATATTGAAACTGAAAGTCTTTCAGCTGCGGATCAGTCAAAGAGTGAACAGCACGAGCAGCCGCAACGATTTGAGTCGCCTGCCGAGTTTGTAGCGTCTCTAATGCCATTGGCGGAAAAGGCGGCCAAAGCTCTGGGCGTTGCGCCAACGGTGTTGCTGGCACAAGCCGCGCTTGAAACCGGTTGGGGCAAGTTCGTTACCCGGGATACAGCCAGCGGCAAAAGCAGTTTTAACCTGTTTAATATCAAGGCAGACAGTCGCTGGGACGGTGACGCGGTGCAGGTTCAAACGCTGGAGTATCGCGGTGGAGTGCCAGAAAAAGAACAGGCACGGTTTCGGGCCTATGGCAGTTATGCCGACAGTTTTGCGGATTATGTGGACTTCCTGCAGAGCAATCCGCGCTATCAGCAGGCGCTGGAGCAGGCTGAAGATCCCAATCGGTTTGTGCGGGAACTTCACTCGGCCGGCTATGCCACCGACCCTGAATACGCCAATAAAATTGAGCGAATTTTTAACGGTGAGTTGCTGGCGGCATCCAGTCAGACCGCTCAAGAAAGCTGATTTCTGGCCGATATAACTTTGAATCAAAGTAAATGGCGCAGAGTAGCTCTGCACCCGGAGAACAACCATGAGTAGCAGTATCCTGAATATCGGTGTTCAGGCACTGAATGCCAACCAAACGGCACTGTCCTATACGGGGCAGAACATTGCGAATGTGAATACTGAAGGCTATACCCGCCAGACTGTTACCTTTAGTACTCAGCAGCCGCCAATACTGGGTGTGGAAATCACGGATATTAACCGTATTACCGACCAGTTTCTGGTGCGTCAGGTTTGGTCGGATACCTCTGCACTCAGTAGTAATCAGGCTTTTTCCGAAAAAATTGCACTGCTGGACAAAATGCTGGTGTCCGAATCCAGTAGTTTGTCTTCCTCCATGGATAGCTACTTCGAGTCGTTGCAGCAGGTGGTCGATGATCCACTGTTTATTGCCAATCGAGAGCTGTTTTTGGCTGAAGCCAAATCGCTGACCAACTCTTTTACTGACTTCGACGCAAACCTGCGAGAGCAGGGGGAGTTGATCAATACTGAACTTCGCAGTATGACTAATACTGTCAATTCTATTACGCAAAATATTGCTGAGTTGAATGTTCAGATCGGTACTCTTGAGGCGTCGGGTCAGAATTCAAACGCCTTGCAAGACAAGCGTGACTTATTGGTTAAAGAGCTGTCTGGCTATGTCACCATCAATGTAATCGAGGAAAAAGGCTCGAACTACAACATTATGATGGGGCAGGGGCAGCCGCTGGTAATTGGTAGTTCTGCGGCACAGCTGCAGCTCAGAAACAGCGAGTCTGATCCTTCGCAGCTCGATATCTTCATGGTTAACGGCGATATTACTGCCAATGTAACCGGTCAGCTAGGCCAGGGATCCATTGGTGGTTTGCAGCGTTATCAATCTGAAGTGCTGAATCCGACCATCAGTGAGGTGGGGCGCTTGGCCATTGTTTTTACCGAAACGATGAATGAACAGCATCGCAAAGGTATGGATCTTAATGGTGACTTTGGTGCAAACCTGTTTTCTCCTATCGAAACAGGACAAGTAACGGCCAACAGTACCAATAAGACCCCGGCAAATAGTGCTTATGTCAACTTTTACGATGTGACTGAGCTGACTGCCAGTGACTACGAAGTAAAGTTCGACGGAATTGATAGCTTCACTATTACTCGATTGAGTGATGGGCGTAAGTTCGATATGTCAGAGTTTACCGATCTGGCAAGCCTGCCGGCCGATCAGCAAACTCTGTCACAGGATAAAGTATTTGAGTGGGTTGATAATCGCTTGAAGATCAGTATGGACGGCATGACAGTTCATCTGGATGCCTCTAGCAACTACTCGGTAGGTGACAGCTTTCTGGTACAGCCTACACGTACCGGTGCTCAGCTGATGGATACTGAGATTACAAACCCCAAACTGCTGGCGTTGGCTTCACCGCTTCGTGTAGAACCTGCGACTACGAATAGTGGTAATGCCGAGATTACAGCGATTGAGGTCACCAGTGCCAAGGATACTTCAGCACTGCGTAGCGGTACTGCAACCTTGCCTTTGGAAATCGTTTTCAATGCGCCGGTGGAGGGTAGTGATGTTCCTACCTTCACAGTGTATGACATGAGCGATCCAGATAATCCTGTTGTGTTTGATGATATGGAAAATCTCGCCTACGTGGAGGGTGAGCCCATTGTTCTGGAAGACTATCAGATCACCTTGGATAACCAGCCAAACCCTGGTGACAGGTTCACAATTGAACAGAATACAGATGGTTATTCGGATAATACCAACGCACTGGCCATGTCTGATTTCCAGAGCGAACCCTTGGTAAACGGGTTCAGCTATCAGGATACCTATGGTCAGCTATTAGCGAAGGTCGGGACTCAGGCAAGTACGTCTGAGATCGCCTATGCCTCCAGTAAAGCGGTGCTGACATCCAGTGAGAATGCTCTGCAAAGCGTTGCTGGCGTAAATCTGGATGAGGAAGCTGCCAACCTGGTTAAATTCCAACAGGCGTACTCGGCTTCTGCTCAGCTGATCTCGGCCTTTCAAACAATCTTTGACAGCCTCATCAGTGCTGTGAGGAGCTGATCATGCGTATCTCTACAGGTCAGATATTCCTGAGCTCAAGCAATAATATGATGGATAACCAGTCCTCCTTGCTGGATATTCAGGACAAGCTATCGAGCGGTAAGCAATTTACACGCTTGGCGGAGGATCCCGTCGGGGCCAGTCAGGTTGTCAGTCTAAAGCGTGAACTGGCACAGCTGGAAATGTTTGATACAAACATTGATGCTTCACGTCGCCGGCTTGAGCTGGAAGAAACGACCTTGGATGATCTCAATACTGCTCAGGACCGAATGCGCGAATTGATTGTGTATGCGGCAAATGGTGTTTTGAGTGATCAGGATCGTATGACGATCTCTTACGAGCTTGAAGAGTTGGTAGAGTATTCTGCTGGTTTGATGAATACCCGTGATGCTAAAGGTGAATATCTCTTTTCGGGCTCTCAGGGAAACATTGAAACCTATGCCCAAGTTGGCAACCGCTATACCTACCAGGGCGATGCCTCCAACCGGGATATCCAGGTATCCAGTGCACTCTATGTACAATCTACGGATAACGGCCGAGACTTGTTTGAATCGGTTACGGATGAGCCCACCTTAAAGGCTACAGGTGTTCTGCGTGGGCTTGTGGATGATGAAACAGTCAACGTAACCGATGTGGAAGCCTTCAACGAATTCATGCGTGAGCAAGGTGATATAACACTGGGAGTTGACCGCTTTGATGACGGCTTGGGTAATCCCAACAGTGTGACCTATCGCTATACCCTGAGAAACAGTGCAGGTGAGGTTGTCGAAACCCCAGAACATGGCGTTTTTCAGGATGTATACACAGGCGCAGAACCTGTTGAAATAAGCATTCCCGGCGCTACGCTGACCTTGGATTTACCCATTGATCCCGCTTTCCCCGCAGCAGCACCGACCCTCTCTGCAACCGGTGATGCAGCCGCAACCTTGGGTAATGTGGTCACTGAGCCAGAGTTTGTCGATTTGATGCGTAATCTGGGGGACCTGCAGCTGGATGTGCAGTACAACAGTGGTACGGATACCTATGATTATACGCTGGTAGATTCGGCCAGTAATGTTATTGCGAGCAACACGGGGCTTGCTGCTGGCGCTGTCGAAAGCATCGACCTGGTCGGTGTGAACTTCGATATCACCATCCCTTCAGATGGACTGAGCCAACAAGCCAGCTTCCAGCTGGATACGCCCGCAGATGCAGAGCTTAAGCTTCAATATGAGCAGCCGCCAACCAATATCCTTAATGCGATTATGGAAACGGTTGAAATGATGCGAGAGCCAGTAGATGGCACTACAGATGCGTTGGCTGAGCTTAAAGATCGATTTGCATTGTCCCTCGATCAAATAACTCAGTCGCAAGAACGTTTGGCAGAAGCTACATCTACACTGGGTGCCCGAATGAACAAGCTGGATAAGGCTCAGTTGTCTAACACGGATTTTAAATTGATGACTGAAAGCACATTGTCAGCAGTTCAGGATCTGGACTATGCAGCTGCATCCACTGAATTGGCCAAACGGAAGCTGTCTTTGGAAGCTGCCTACGCCAGCTTTGCTCAGATCAAGGATCTAAGCTTGTTCAACTACATCCGCTAAGCAGGTATAAAGCTCTGCATTTTACTTAAAGCGGTCGTAAGCCTTTCGGGCTTTATCGGCCGCTTTAAGTTTCTGATAGGCACTTCCCGCTTCGTCCCGCTGTTGTTGCAAATACTTGAGTGCTTCCTTTTCCAGCGACTGCGCCTCGTCAAGAAGACTTCGACAACCGACCAGCACATCTCTTGGGTAGGGTTTCTGGCTTTCTGCATCCAGCGCCTGCACTAGCTCTGTTCTATGTAACTGCAGAGCGTTCAGGTCATCTACATCACCTGTCTGGCAGCGCTCAAGCAGGGCTTTGGTGGTTTGCAGCAGTTCCAGTGACAGTGCTGTGATGGTATCCATATTTTTCCCTTAATTTTGTCTCATGTTGAGTCTGGCGTGGCCGATACATGTAATCAAGCACAACAATGGCAGAAAAAAATTTAAAGGTTCTGTCGCTTGGGCCGATACACAAAGTACAAGGCGATCATCGCCCCAGGCTTTGCAAGAATTGCATCCAGTCGCCCCTGATTGAAAGGGTCGTTAACTGAGGAGATACACTCATGCCAATGGTAATCAACTCCAACATTATGTCGCTGAACGCTCAGAATCAGCTGACTAAAACTCAAAACGAACAGAATACCGCAATGGAGCGTCTGACCAGCGGTAAGCGTATCAACTCAGCTTCCGATGACGCGGCTGGCTTGGGTATCGCGAACCGTATGACCTCCCAGATTCGTGGTCTGGACCAGGCGGTTCGTAACGCGAACGACGGTATCTCTCTGATCCAGACAGCTGAAGGTGCGCTGGAAGAGTCTGGTAACATCCTGCAGCGTATGCGTGAACTGTCCATCCAGTCTGCGAACGGTACCTACTCTGAAGGCAACCGCTCTACTCTGAATGCTGAGGTTCAACAGCTGGTAAAAGAGCTGGATCGAATTTCTGAAACCACTACCTTCAACGGCCTGAACATTCTTGACGGTTCCCTGCGCAACGTCGACCTGCAGGTTGGTTCTGATGCCAACCAGACCATCGGTTTTGGTATCCAGGCTACTGATGCCAAGACTCTGGGCTTGGGCTCTACCAGCTCTGATGTACTGGGTGCGGCTATGCAGGACCCTTCTAGCCTGAGCTTCAGTGACGGCGATGTGCTTATCAATGGTCAGTCCATCGGTGCATTTGATGGCAGTACAGACAGTGTTACTGATCTGGTTAACCAAATCTCTGAAAATGTTGTAGGTGTTAGTGCTAGTACCTACGGAGAAAATGCAGCAACTTCGGCAGGTAATGGTGTACTGGAAGGAGCAACTACTGTTGACTTCACTATCGTTGATAATGATGGCAACACTTCCACCTTCAGTGTGTCTGACACCAAGAACATGACCGAGCTGGTTGATAAAATTAACGAAGCTGGTGGTGGTTTGGTTTCGGCAACCTTGAACGATGATAACGAGCTGGTTATTTCCGGTGAAAACGTCCAGTCTATCCAGGTAGAAGATAATAGTACCAACCAGGATGCTACTGGTATGGCGTCTGCTGACGAAACAACCTATGCCCAGCTGAATCTGACTTCCGATTACGGTGACCCAATAGAGATTACTCGTGGTGGTACAGGTACTTTGGCTGACCTCGGTGCTTTGGGCTTCCGTGAGTCTGATAATCAGGGTGTGGTTGAAGGCTTTTCTATTACGTCTGCCAACGCTGCTACAGCATGGGGGGTGGGTGACGTAAGCATAAATGGTGTTGAGATCGATGTAGAAGGAACCAGTACTTTTGCTGGTAAAATTGATGCAATCAATGCTGCATCTGAAGATACTGGTGTAGTTGCAAATGCGTTTGCTGCTGCAACCTGGGATTTCAGCAACGTTAATATTCAAAGTGCTTTCGCGACAGCAGATCAGTCTGCTTTGGCAATCAATGGTATTGATGTCGGTAGTTCTCTGGCAGCTGTTACTGGTCTTGAAGAGCTCGCAAATGCTCTGAACACTAAAACTGACCAAACTGGTGTAACAGCTACTGTGAGTGGCTCACGCCTGATTCTTGAGTCTGATCAAGGTGGGATCACAGTTACCCAGCTGTCAAATGGTACAATTACGAACCTGACAGACTCTTCATTCACGTTTAACTTGGCTTCTGGTGCTGCTGGTTCGGAAACTGGTTCTATTACCTTCCTTACTGCAGGGGCTGCTGGGGGAGTTACTGACACAGTTGATGCTGGTATCAAGTTGTCCTCCACCAATGGTAACCCGATTAGTATTGATCTGGGTGAAAATGCTACAGCTGATGAGATCGGTTTGGTTGAGAGTAACACCACTACTGCTGGTCGTTTTGGTGCTGCGGTTAACTCAATTGATATCTCGACCGTAAGTGGTGCTCAGAAAGCTATCGATATCCTGGATAATGCGATTGATGAAGTAAGTAATATCCGAGCTGACTTGGGTGCGGTGAATAACCGTCTGGACTTCACAATCAATAACCTGTCCAGTGTATCCGAGAATGCTTCTGCAGCACGCTCACGAATCGAAGATGCTGACTTTGCAAAAGAGTCTGCCAACCTGTCTCGTGCGCAGGTACTGCAGCAGGCAGGCACAGCAATGCTGGCACAGGCCAACGCTGCTCCTCAGCAGGTACTGTCACTGCTTCAGTAAAATAGATAGATATCTGGAAAGCCGCCCTTCGGGCGGCTTTTTTTTGCCTGATAGACAGTAACACGTAATAATAAGTATTGATCAGACATCGCTTGCTGTAATAAAAAAGCGTGCGAAAATTGCAAAGGATTTCAGGGTGGTAGCTATGAGTACAGGTAGTAACGAGTTGGATGAAGCACTTGTCGTGTTGCAAAAAAACATGGCTTGGATGTTTGGTGAAAATATGAGTTTTTTCAAAGGTGTTAGGCCTGATTTATTCGAAGCGTTTAAGGACTATACGCCTGAAAAAATTGGCCTCAGATTACACCCGGATGGTTATATAAATGCAGTCAACATTGGCTTGAACGAGAGTGCTGTTTACAGCCGTGATCCAATGGATTTCTCTGCGGCTTATGTGGATAGCTATATTAAAACCCCCGTAGGGGTAAGGTTAAACTTTGGTAAAGCCGCAATTATTAATGAAGAAAATGATGTTCACCTCTCTACATCTAACGAAGCAATTGGGCTTATTACCGAATCCATTTCAAATGGCTTTGTAAGAGAAAGTCTTCCTGAAAAAATAAACTATATGATCTTGAATGGAGTTGGACTAGGTTATATCGTGTCCGAATTGGTTGAGAGAATTGATATTAATCATTTGGTTATTATTGAACCTCACAAAGACCTATTTTATTTTTCAATGCACCTTCTAGACTGGAAACAGGTGGCTGATAAATTTTCTGTTGAAGGTCGAAGTTTACAAATACTCGTTGGTGAAAGTCCGGAAGTTACTTTTGCAAAGCTTCGTGTCAATCTTGCTAATATAGGTCCTTATAACGCAGGCTATAGTTACATTGTTGATCATTTATCCAGTAAGGAGATGAAAGAAGTTACAGAGCACTTTGTTAAGTCGCTGCCTGGATATATGGCTTCACTTGGTTTTGCTGATGATGAGGTATGGAGTCTAGCACACACATTAGAAAATCTTAAAAAGAACGTTCCGGTAATGCATCTCCATTCTATGGTTGATGAAACTAAATTAGATGCTCCTGTTTACTTAATTGCAAATGGTCCTTCATTAGACGAATATTCAGATTATCTGCGTGAAAACAGAGGTGGGGCTATTTACGTGTCGTGTGGTTCCGCTATTGGCACCTTAAGGAGAATGGGAATAAAGCCTGATATTCATATTGAAATGGAGCGGAGAAAAATCACGCCTGATTGGATCTCAGCGACAACAGATGAGGAATATAGGAAAGGAATAACATTTATTGGCTTGAATACATTGCACCCGGATACTTTCGACTTATTCGAAAAATCCTATATGGCTTTTAAACCAAGTGATTTGGGTACTCACTTTGCGAGTCAGTTCATTGATGAACATGATGCTGTAGTTTCGTTAGCACTCTGCAATCCTACAGTGGGAAATATGGGGGTTTCTATAACTGGTGCATTGGGCGCGAAAGAAGTGTATCTATTTGGCTTGGATATGGCGCATGCAGAAAATGGGGCGCACCATTCGAATAATAGTGATTATTACAATACTAAAGAAGAGAGTAATAAAAAAGATTTATTCGAAATTGAAGGTGCCACCATAAAAGTCAAGGGCAATAAAAAGGCTGAGGTTAGTACTACGTCTCTATATTTACTATCCTTAAAGTCAGCTAGTTCGTGTATTAAGATTTATGAAGGCATGACTAAATACTATAATACATCGAATGGTGCATTTATTGATGGTGCTGATCCAGTTGACGTTAATAATCTCCCTGTTGATATGCCAAACTGTAAATTTGATATTTCTAAGCATATTGATAATATTTGTTCAATTGGCTTGTTTAATATAAAAGATGTAGATAAAAAAGAAAAAAAATTGATTGAAGACATGATAGAATTTTTTGAATTTATTAAGTCAATTTTTAATGTTAGAATAAAAAGTCGTAGTGATGTTATGACTGCATTAAGAAGGCAGCATGAACTATTAATTGAGACAGGGCGATCTGAAAAAAAACAGCACCTTTATACCCTTGTTAAGGGTAGTATAAATTATTGGGGTGCAATCTTAGACATTGCAGCCCATGTTGACAGTTTTGCACTTGAAAAAGGTGGGGTTTTTGATTCTGTGCTGTCAAAATATTATTTGTTTATCGATCGTTTCGAAGAGAAAATAAATTCAGAAGGTTTTGCTGTAGATAATATTAAAACTGATATTAATTCTTTTTTTAATTAGGTCTTGTTTTAAAGTTAACAAATAATATATCTATGCCGCGTTCTGCGCGGCTTTATTTTTATTCCTGCTTATGATTTCTTAATGATGAAATTCCTCGGGTATTAATATATTAAATATTTCGTGATAGGGAGTAGTTATTTTAATGAAGCTTTTTTCATAAACTTTTTCAAGGTTTAATCCTCATGATAACTTATATCGCAATGTCTTCAAAACATACAGGCGAATTTTTTATGACGTCTCTTGAAGTTGTCTTTCCAATAATATAATGAGTGAATTTTGGGGGTAACCCAAAACCCGGTCGCACGCTCCGAATACTATCAGCAGTAATAATATCGCCCGCTTTTAGATCTTTGACAAAGTATAGTGATCGACGAAATTGGATGTTGGCCTTTTCACTTTCCTTACGACCGTAGTCGACTTTCCCCAATGCCTGCCAAGCAGTCTTGCTGTCCTGGCACAAACTTGCCAGTTCTGAAGGTTCTAACGAGAAACTATCATCTGGCCCACCGGCATTTCTATTTAGTGTGAAGTGTTTTTCTATTATCGATGCACCCAAAGCAACACTAGTGATGGCTGTAGTGTTATCGAGGGTATGGTCTGATAACCCGGTGACAAGGCCAAAATTTGCAGCCATATCGGTGATCGTCCGAAGATTATAATCCTGTGCTGGGGCAGGGTAGCCGCTTACACAATGGAGAATTGCCAGCTCTTTACAGCCACCATCTCGTGCTGCTTCAACCGCTTCCTGAATCTCTTCTGCATTTGCCATTCCCGTGGAAATAATCATGGGTTTACCCGTGCTGGCAACATATGTAATTAGAGGGAGGTCGATAGCTTCAAAAGAGGCGATTTTGTAGGCTGGGGCATTCAGGTCTTCAAGTAAGTCAACGGCCGAATTGTCGAAAGGAGAACTGAAGATGGTAATGCCAAGAGCATTTGCATACTCAAACAATGGGCGGTGCCATTCCCATGGCATATGAGCTTCTTGATATAGTTGGTACAGGGTTTTTCCATCCCAAAGCCCGCCATGAATTTGGAACTCTTCGCTATCGCTATCGAGCGTAATTGTATCAGCGGTATAGGTCTGTAGTTTTATCGCATCTGCCCCTGCTTTTTTAGCTTCCTCGATAATTTTCTTTGCTGTCTCCAGCTTGCCATTATGGTTGGCAGATAGTTCAGCAATAATGTACGGGGGAACATCAGCAGCAATGCGCCGACCTGCAATTTCTATGGCGGGTAAAACCGGCATACTACACCTCAATCTAAATTGGCCCATTCTTTAGCCAGAATGCCAAAACAATGAATATCGTGATACTTCTGACCATCATAATGCTGTTGTCTCAAGACCCCTTCCAGGGTAAATCCCATACTTTGATGGAAGCGGATTGACCTGGAGTTATAAGCAAGAGCTTGCCCACATATCTTGTGAAAGTTCAAGTCTGCAAAGCCATATCGTAAGGCTGCTTTACCTAAACAGGAGCCAGTACCTTTGGGGGCCTCGGGAGCTAGATAAAACCCCCAGTCAGCAATACCCCCATCACCTTTTGAGGTAAATTGAATAAACCCGGAAGGTGTTTGTTCAACTTCAAAAACGAGCAAATGACTTCCCGAGGATTTATGAGTGCGTTCAAACCAGTGAGTGTGCTCAGCCAGGGAGATTTCGTGCTGTGTGAACATGTAACGGCGAATATCTTCATGGTTTCGCCAGGCAAGAACAAGTTCAAGGTCTGTGGCTGTCATCGGCCGGAGTTGATTAGTACTCATGTGAGATACCACGCTATAGCTTCATGTGCTGAATGACCGCTTGTGTGCCAGTACCATCCAGTATGGCGGCTGAGGATTTTGTTGCCTTGGCCAGAAGTTGAGGGTTTGACTGGAAAGCGAAGATGAGGTGTTTAATGTTGCCAGATAATTTTTCACCTGCCTGTGCAATTACGGCTGCGCCGGATTGCTCAAGAGCCTTTGCGATTCTTTTCTGGTTCTCGGCCAACGTCAACATAATAGTAGGCAACCCAAGACAACACCTCTCCCAAGAGGTCGAGCCTGCCGCACCAATTGCAAGGTCGCTCTGTGCCATTAATTGAGCCATATTAGTAACGTCAACTCTTACTTCTGTATTCCAGGGCATGGTTTGTGCCTGCTGCTTTACAGTCTCTAGCCAGGGAGCCGTTGATCCCATTACTACCAAAACTCGGCAATCAGTTGGCAGTGTGCAGAAGCGTAAAGCATCCAGTACTTGTCCTGTTACATTGTCTTTGTCGACACCCCCTAGATTGATGAAGAGTTGGCGTAATCTGGGGTGCGTACGTCGTCGCAGGCTTGCAGACCTTAGCTGAGAGAACTCAGGTCGCAACAGGGCATACTGTGCGCCGCATAACAGGGTGCAGCTCTCGGGGACCTTGTGTCTATATTCTTCTGGTGATCGGTCGT
Source organism: Marinobacterium sp. (assembly GCA_048260865.1). Taxonomy (GTDB): domain Bacteria; phylum Pseudomonadota; class Gammaproteobacteria; order Pseudomonadales; family Balneatricaceae; genus Marinobacterium. The sequence goes on from JBLXGN010000008.1 coordinate 64,095, forward strand.
AGGTTTGATCAAGCAACAGTTCACACTGATGCGAACGATCAGCAAGGTCGTCAATGACCATGACTTTGGTGCCCAGGCTTGATACCTGTTTTTCCCATTCAGCATCAAGGGCATAGTGATCCACTACTAGCCAATCTGTCTTGTGCTGTTTCAAAATTGCTTGAGTATCAACTGCATCTTGTTGCCAGTTTGCCCCAAGCCAGGTGGCATGTGGATTCCAGTCCAGTGCGCTTGGGCTGGCAACGGAGTCAGGGTCATGGCATAGGGGGAAAAGCTCAAACCCTTGCTCGTTGATGATGTGATTCAAGTTGCCGTCCAGTTGCCTGCAGATGAACCGGCAGTGGTGACCTTGTCGTTTGAGTTCGTTGGCCAGGGTAAGACAGCGCATTACATGACCGGTCCCGATCTCTATAGAGGCATCTGTGCGGAAAGTGATACGCATATGGATTAATTCAGACGCTTGAAGCCACTATGACAAACAGGGCCCTTTAGCAACTCATCAATTGAGCGTCCTTCTTCACAGGTTTTAATGAGTGCAAATACAGGATCCAGTTGTTCGATGAACTCTTTGATAAGCAAATCGGTATGTTCTATGCAGGTATAAACCGAGTTACCTGCGAGATACCCCTTTGCGAGCATTTCTTGAGTAATCAAGGTTTTATACTTAAGCGCGTTGTTACTGTTAAAGCTAAAGCCTGTCAGTGCAGGGAGTCCCCAGTGGTTGATGCTCAAATCGTACTTGTCTGCCAGCTCTTGCCAGCCTGCTCTGATTTTAAGGCCCGCCTGAGTAATAGTCTCCCAGGATTGTTCACGCTCCATGACTTCCAGTGTCTTGAGGGCAGCAGCGGAGCCTATGCGTTCAGTCCAGAAAGTGCTGCTGATGAAGCTGGTTTGGGCAGCTTCCATAACTTCTCTGCGTCCGATTGTTGCGGTCACTGCATAGCCGTTGCCCAACGCTTTGCCAAACATGGCCATATCGGGTTCAACGCCGTACTTTTTGTGTATGCCACCAAAAGTTTCCCGAAAGCCTGAGGTACATTCATCAAAGATCAGCACTAAGCCACGCTCAGTGGCAAGATTTCTTACCTTTTGCAGGAAGTCGTTTTCAGGCCCCATGTTTCGAATAACTTCCATTTTGATAACGCCGATATCGTGCTGGTTAACGAGCGTTTCCAACGTTTCGAAGTCGTTATAATTAAATGGGTAGACCGTACCTTTCAGGTTGTTGGGAACTCCATTAGGTTCTAGCCCGGGTAATAGATGACCTGCCAGGTTTGATTCGTCTCCCAGGTTGGCAGAAAGGTACCAGTCGTGCCAACCGTGATAGCCACAGACTGCTACCTTGTCTTTACCGGTTGCTGCGCGCGCAATACGGATAGCGATTGCGTTTGCTTCACCACCGGAGCGTGCAAATCGGGCCATGTCCGCCCAAGGGTGGAGCTCTATCAGCTTTTCAGCAAGGTAGACTTCCTCTGGGGCATTCAAGGTCGACATGTTGCCATCCTGTATTGTTTGCAGAACAGCCGCATCGACTTCCGGGTGACCGTAGCCCAGAGTATTCGTACCTATCCCCATTATTGACATGTCAGTAAAACGATTACCGTCCATATCCCATACATGGCAACCCTTGGATTTACTGAAGTATGCTGGCCATTGCTCGGGCAGAAACATTTCAGGCCGTTTTGAAAGTAGCATGTTGCCGCCGGGAATAACTTGTTTGGCTCTTTTCCACAGCTTTTGTCCCTTGCCCATGTGTGCTCCCTCATTACGAATCAGGTGTTGGTTGTCCGCGAATAGCTCTGGATGTGCAGATTGTAACTCAAGTACTTGATGCCAACTGAAATCCCATTGTGGGGCAAAGTGCATGAATACTTTTTTGATCACAGCAAAATCGGAAGGCTCATCCACCGTCCAGCGAGTAGAAGACAAGTCTTTGTCGTTGAATACATTTTGCAGGGTGAAATTTCCAGAGTTTCGAATGTAAGGAGTGACGTGCTCTTGATCAAACTCACTGCTTGCTTCTGCATAGCATCTTTCGAGGGCCTCTCGGGTGAAAATCTCTATATCGAGGCCATCAGGGTACGTAGGAGGTGCAATATTGCTTACATAATCTGCATCACAGTCCGCAAAAATCGAAAGCATATGGTCGAGCAGGCCAGGGTCCAACAAGGGGCAATCACCGGTGAGGCGTACTATTGTATCGGCATTATGGATGCGAGCAGCCTCGGTGAATCGCTCTAATACATTGGTTTCGTTACCTTGATAACAGTCGTAACCTAATTGCTTGAGGTGAGTAACCAGTGGAGCGTTGTCGTCAGTAATCGACGTTGCAACGATTACCTGATTGATTCTGGTTGCTTTTGATACACGGGAAAGCAGAAGCTCAATCATGGGGATACCACAAATGGGGGCCATGACTTTGCCGGGCATCCGTGTGGAACCCATACGGGCTTGAACAATAGCGACTGTTTTCACTCAATTCTCCAGTTGGAGGGATCAATTAGCTCTATGTCTTCTATCTGAAAATCAGGAAGGGCTATCGTAGTTCTTGTGCTCATGGAGATGATGTCGCGAAGCTGGTCGGCATTATCAACGCCTACAACAACAGCATCTATCCCGGGCTGGAGCAGCGGGGCGGACAGGCAGGCTTGAGTTGCCGTAATTTCAGGGTGTTTATTCAGCCAGTTGTACCATCGTGCTATATGCGTTTTCCAAGGGGCAAAGTACGAAGGCAGCTTGTTCTCTGGCATCAATAGCAGGCCTTGAAGAAAGGCTGAGCGAGTGTGCACCTCAATGTTTGCTGCTTTCAGTCGTGGTAACCAGCCTGAAGTGATTAAGCGTTGGTCAAAAAGATTGAAGGGCGCTTGAATGATATCAACCGGACACGCCGACAAAAACGCGTGTAATGTCTCGGGCGAATAAACTGAAAGTCCTGTTTTCTTTACTAGTTGGTCGGCAACAAGTTGCTCCAAAGAACGTACTATTGCCTTTCCCTGAGGGCCTAGCAGCTGATCGGGACGATGGAACAGCAAGCCATCCAGGACAGGAACATTTAATCGTGCAAGGGAAGCAAATACCTGTTTCTCGACCCAGTCTGCTGCATCCTTACAGTCTTCGGGCACAGCAGGCAGCTTAGATATAACTTCAAAGTCAGTGACCCCATATTCGCCTAATGCCTGCTCACTGATGCCATACGCGATAGCCGTGTCAAGTCGCCTGATGCCTTCCTGCCGGGCGGTCAGTAATATTTTCCTGCCAGCTTCCTTTGTTATCCGGCCTGCTGTGTTGGCTACACCATAATCAAGTCCAAATTGAGCAGTACCAAGAATGAGACGGGAGGTCATACTGGGGACGCTTTACGTAATGTTGAGATTGCTATCCATTCCTGGGGGTCGTCACAAAGTTTGTACTCGCCATGTCCGAAAACCTTGTGGCTATAACAGGTATAGGCTGGGTGCCAATCGAACAGCTTTCGATAATCCATTTTATAGGAGTTAACACCTTCGCAATGGTGATAAGGGCGGTTTGTGGGTGACTCCGCGTAAAAATCATAGATCAATAGCCAAGCTTTGGGTTTTAGAACTCGGTTGGCTTCTTGAGCGATTTTGAACAAATCTTCTCGGTCACACAGGTAGAGACAAAAGCCAAAAATGAGTACGTCGAAGTGGTTATCAGGATAGGGTAACTGATCAGCAGTACCTATCTGAGCGTTTACTCCTTGTGCTTTCGCCAGCTCTACTGCCTTACAGGAAGGCTCCAAACCATAGCATTCTGTCTGGAAAGCTTGTGATAAAGCCGCAAGCCGTTGACCATTCCCGCAGCCAACTTCCAGCACTCTCGGCTTGTTAGCAAAATAATGGTTTTGGAAAATTTCTTCAGCAGCTAAAAAAACCGGGTCTCCCGGTTTTTCGGCCAGTTGTTTTAATGCTTCCAGATTTCGTTCCAGCCAGGCATCAGCTTCGCCAGCAAGAAAAATATCTTTTTGAGAGTTGGACATGGTCTAGTTAGCCTTGATGTTTCGTTACCTGAGCACGCAACTGCTCCACAATAAAATCTTGCTCTTCATGCGTTAGCTGTGGATAGAGAGGAAGACTGATCGCTTCTTGGTAATAACGTTCTGCGTTTGGGTATTGGCCCCATTTAAAGCCCTGTTCTTGATAGTAGGGCTGGGTATGTACAGGGATGTAATGAACATTGACGCCGATTCCAGCCCCTCTCAGGCCTTCAAATACAGTTTTCCGGCTTGTTTTGATTTCATCCAATACCAGGCGAATTATATAAAGGTGTCTAGCCGAAACGATATCGGGTTGCTGCGATGGGGTTTGAATCAAACCGTTCGATGACAACTGCTTGTCGTATCTTTGAGCAAGCTGGTTGCGTTGTTCGACATACCTGTCTAATCGGGTTAACTGACTCAAGCCCAGTGCTGCTTGAAGCTCGGTCATGCGATAGTTAAAACCAAGTGCCACCTGTTGGTAGTACCAGGGCCCATCAGGCTCATGGGTCATTAAGTGAGGTTCGCGTGTTACACCGTGGCTGCGAAAAAGGTTCATTTTTTCCGCCAGTAAATCATTGTTGGTAAGTGCCATTCCACCCTCTGCGGTTGTGATTATCTTAACGGGATGGAAGCTGAAAACTGTGATGTCGGAATACCGGCCGCAGCCGATATATTCGCCCAGGTATTTACCACCAACGGCGTGAGAAGCATCCTCAATCACTTTGAAACCATAGCGCTCAGACAGTGCGTGAACATCACGCATTTCGCAGGATTGGCCACAGAGGTGAACGACGACCACAACCTTTGGCAGACGTCCTTCTGCTTCAGCGATGGTCAATTTTTCAGCCAAAGCCTTAGGGCTCAGGTTGAAGGTGATCGGGTCTATATCAACAAAATCAACCTGTGCACCGCAGTATCGGCCGCAATTTGCCGAAGCAACAAAAGTGATGGGAGTCGTCCAAAGCCAGTCCCCCTCACCCAGCCCAAGTGCAAGGCAGGCGATGTGTAGAGCCGAGGTGGCGCTGTTGACCGCAAGCGCATGCTTGGCGCCTACCTTTTGTGCCACCTGAGTTTCAAACTCAGGCACTTTGGGGCCTTGAGTCAGGAAGTCGGACTTGAGGACTTCAATAACAGCTTGTAGGTCCTGCTCATTAATGTCCTGGCGGCCATAGGGTATCATTCAGATTTTTCCTATCTTATCGCCATTTTGCTCAACCCACTGCGTGAGTTCTTCCGCAGACATCCAATGGGCGTTTTTGTCGCTGGAGTATACGAAGTCTTCAGGTACCCGCTTACCATCCTTAATACGGCAGACATCCTGATCCCAGTTGTTGATTTGTGGAAGGATTTTAAAATGTTCATCGTATTCATAGGTGAAGTGAGCGTCTTCAATGCCAATCATCTGCTCGTGCAGCTTCTCGCCAGGGCGAATACCAACAATCTCTTGCTTGGCTTCAGGTGCTATGACTTTTGCCAGCTCAGTGACTTTCATTGAAGGTATTTTTTTGACGTAAATTTCCCCACCTTCCATGTCTTCAAAGGCGTGCCATACGAGCTCAACACCCTGTTCGAGTGAAATCATGAAGCGTGTCATGCGTGGATCTGTTATCGGCAGAACACCGGATTCCTTGATTGAATGAAAAAGAGGAATAACCGATCCCCTGGAACCCATAACATTTCCGTAACGAACAACAGCAAACCTTGAGCCGTGCTCGCCAGAATAAGCATTGCCGGCGACAAACAGTTTGTCTGAGGCCAGTTTGGTTGCACCATAGAGGTTAATCGGACTACTGGCCTTGTCTGTTGACAGCGCTACGACTCGTTTTACGCCTTTATCGATGCAGGCATCAATAAGATTCATCGCACCGTTAATATTGGTTTTGATACATTCAAAAGGGTTGTATTCAGCGGTGGGGACGATTTTTGTTGCAGCTGCATGAACCACATAGTCCACTCCATCCAGAGCTCGATAGAGACGATCTTTGTCTCGAACATCACCAATGAAGAAGCGGATACGCTCGTCGTTGGTATAGTCCTTGGCCATCTCCCACTGTTTCATCTCGTCACGTGAGAAGATGATGATTTTGCGAGGATTGAACCGGGCCAGGGTCATGGGGACAAACGTTTGGCCGAAAGATCCGGTACCGCCGGTGACCAGTATGGTTTTGTCTTTCAACATGACAGGTTATCCTTAGTTGTACTAGTTGAAAGGGCTGTCAGAGAGGTTCTCTGTTCGCTTGAAGACCAACAGCCCAAGTATTTAATATGGTAGGGCACAATTTGGTCTCAAGGAATCCCGTTTCCTGCCGATATAGGCCCTTGGGTAGGAACATTCACAAGGGTTGCCTTGTTCAAAATGGACTTTTTGGCTTCGTATGCTGCTTGTGATGTTGTCTGGCAGCAACATAAGACAGGACTGATGCGATGAGTATCGATACCACAAGCCTTAGCAATTCTGCTCAAATTCAACAGGCTCAAACCAGCCCGGTTAGTTCAGCTTCAAGTAGTTCAGTTGAAGGTGTCACTACGGTGAATACTGCTACTGACAGTGTGCAACAGAGCAGTCAGACAGAGCAACAGGGTCTTACTCGAGACAATCTGGATGATGCCGTTGCTAAAATGAATGAGTTGATGCAATCAACCAACCGTTCTTTGCAGTTCAGTGTAGATGACTCCTCCGAGAAGGTTGTGATCAAGGTCATGGATCTGGATACCGAGGAAATTGTTCGGCAGATTCCAACTGAAGAAACGTTGAAGTTTTCGGAATTCTTGGAAGGAATGGTCGGTTTGATCTTCGATCAGAAAGTTTGAAGTCTCGATACTGAGCTCAGTTAACAGTTATTCACAGGCTCTAGGCCTGAGGAGTTGAAATGTCTAATATCATTTCCTCACTTGGCGGTGGTTCAGGTATTGACACCACAGGTCTGGTGTCACAGCTGACTCAGATCGAGCGAGCTCCCAAGGAAGAGAGGCTCGACTCTCGGCAGGAAACCCTCGAATCACAAATATCAGCGTATGGCACACTAAAGAGTGCCTTGTCTGAATTTCAGGGCGTGCTCTCGCCGCTTGGAAATTCAGATACATTCAATGCGCGTTCCGTTGCCTTTCCGGATTCCGATATTATTACTCCGAACTCTCTGTCCGCTGGCGCACAGACCGGTAGCTACCAGATTGAAGTTGAAAGTATCGCCAGCGCTCAAACACTAGTTATGGGCAACAGCTCTGATGCCAGGACGGCTTTGGGCGCTACGGGTGAATTGAGTATCCAGTTTGGCGAATGGGCCTACGATGCGAGTGATGTGCCTACCGGATTTACCGTAAATGGTGACCAGGCCGCCCTTAATATCACTGTTGAAGCAACCGATTCCTTGCAGGCCATTGCCGATAAAATCAATGAAAGTGACTCGGGTATTCAGGCCAGTGTGATGAATGTGGATGGTCAGTACCAGCTGATGTTGAATTCATCTTCTGGTGCTGATAATGCCATGCAAATCACGGCCTCTGACCCCTCCCTTTCTGGGTTTGAGTTTAACCTGGGTAACCAGGCGGCCCTTGAAACCCAGCAGGCCAGTGATGCAGTCATGAAAGTGAACGGTTTGAGGGTAACTCGCCAGAGCAATACAATTGATGACGTTATCAGTGGCTTTAACTTTACCCTTAACAAGGCTGCTGTGGGTGAAAAGGTTAACTTTTCTGTCGATACGGATACTGGGGTAGCAGAGCAGGCAGTTCGTGATTTTGTCGAGGCATACAACAGCTTTCTGACAACAGCTAAAAATTTGACCGGCTATAGTAAAGACGAAAGCAACAACACCGTACGTGGTGATTTAGCGACTGATGGCTCGGCAAAAACATTGATTCGTCGTTTGCGTGAAATGATTGGTGGTGAAGTTGCCGGGGTTAGTTCAGGGTTCACAGCTTTAACAAATATCGGCATCCGTACTGAACGTGATGGATCCCTTTCCATTACTGAAAAAGAGTTCAGCGCGGCCTTTAGCGATAATTTCGACTTGGTCGGAGAGTTGTTTGCGCAGAAAACGTCATCGAATAACCCATATGTTGAAGTTGGTACAGGTACGCGTATAGGTGATGCTGTACCGGGCGATTACGAAATAAATATTACCCAAGACCCCCGTAAAGGTTCGCTTACAGGCTCTGACTTAGGGACTCTTTTTGATGCGCCATTGGATACCTCTGCTGGGGATTACAGCTTCAGCATAAATGTTAATGGCATATCGTCTGAGGTCATCACCCTGTCAGGCACCTACAACAGTGCGGATGAACTGGTTACAGATTTGCAGTCCCTCATCAATGGTGATTCTAACCTCAAAGCCGTCAATGCAGCGGTGGATGTAAGCTTTGATAGTGCAACTGGGCAGATTTCGTTTACATCTCGCGACTATGGCTCAAGCTCAAACGTATCTCTGGCAAATCAGGGGGCTGATATGGGGCTTCTTGGTCTGGATTCGGGGAATGTAAGTGCCATTGCAGGTCGTGATGTGGTGGGTACCGTTAATGGACAGCCGGGTTTTGGCGCTGGTGATGTACTTTTGCCAGAATTGGGGTCTGATGCTTATGGCATGAACTTCACGGTTCGTCCAGGTGCTGCCGCTGAAGGTGCGTTCAGTATCAACTTCTCAAGGGGCCTTGGTGGAGAGCTGGATAATCTGATTAGTAATTTGTTATCTAAATCTGGCAGTATCGCGACGCGCGAAGAAAATATTGGTGACCAACTGGATAAGATCAGTAGTGACCGTGAGGTGCTTGATCGTCGTATGGAGCAATATGAAGCGCGCCTGACTGCGCAATTCCTGGCAATGGAAAAAATTGTGAGTAGTTTACAAAGTACCGGCGACTCACTGGATGGAATACTTGATCGTTTGCCGTTCACTGCTAAGAACGGCTAGTTATTGAATTGATTTTTACAACTACGAGATTTTGTCAGCATGATCAATAAAGCTCTGAGCCAGTACAAAAGTATCGACCTGAATACTGCGGTTGAAGCTGCTAGTCCGCATCAGCTGATTGGTATGTTGTTCCGGGGTGTGCTTGAAGCTCTGGCCAAGGCCAGTGGCGCAATCGAGCGTAAGGACATACAGCTGCGAACTCAGCAGTTGAACAAAGCAACTGAGATCATTGTAACTCTTAAAGGTAGCCTTAACTTCGAACAGGGCGGTGAAGTAGCGGAAAACTTGGACGGCTTATATGACTATATGCTGCGTACCCTGATGGAAGCGAACCGTGAAAACGATGTAACCAAGGTTAAGGAAGTCAGTGAACTGATAGTGACTATTTCTGAAGGCTGGTCACAGATTCCTGCAGAAGAGCATCAGACGACTTCGTATAAGGCTAATTGATAGGTAGTGCGCTATAGGTTCGCAGAATACCGGGCTTTTGCCCGGTTTTATGTTTTTGGATCAGGTTCAAACCGTGCTGGTTGAAATATAGCTTGAGAGCTGAGGTACACTTTCCCAAGTCACTTCATGATGAGCGGCGGCAATATCCTGACACTACAGAAGATACTCGGACACTCCGCCGTAACAGTGACTATGCGCTACGCACACCTGTCAGCAGATCACCTTCAGGATGCGGTGTTGTTCTCGCCATTATCCGACGGTGTGCTCCCAGCTTGAAGTCTTAGAGAGGCAACTTCTAGCTCAAGTTTTTCTTTTTCAAGCTTTAGTATCGCATCGTGAGTGGGTTGAACATGCTGAATCCATTTCTTGAATCCTATGTCGGATACAAACAAGCCTAGTATGAGAATTGCGCTGATAACCATGTTGTAGAATTCTCTATCCGACACGGCAACATCAATTTTCTTTTGGTAAAAATTCTCAATGTTGCCGGTTCGTTCCATGACTTGCGGATCCATGAAAATCACTTTTTCGAAGCTTTCGATGATTGTCCTGTTCGCGTGCTGCACGTTTAGTACAAATAGAAAAAACTAGAGACAATGAGTACAAGTCCCAGTGTAGCTTGAAACTTATATATGTTGTCTGTTGGTACAGGGATTCGTGGCTCCATAGTGTGACTAACTCCATTTAAGTTTCTCAATGAGGTGAGAATACTTGATGAGTTAACCAGCTTGTCGACACTTCGGGGAAGGAGTGAGGCCCAGAAACGAAAAAAGCCTGTAAAAACAGGCTTTTAACTTTAGCAATTTGGTGGAGGTGGCGGGTTTCGAACCCTATTCAGCATCTTTTCGTTGTTCCGCTATGTACCGCTATGCTTGTTAAATCAATATGTTAGCTTGTGGCATAGTGCTGGTTGCTTCGCTATGTGGAGCTATGCTTTCGACACTTTATCGACACGAGTCCTACAGGCAAAACTTATGATAATTATAGTGGTAATGTATAATTACGAAAAATATAGTACATATTAGATGCTTTTGGAAGATTTTAAAAATGAGGTCTTAAATGGATTTTTTTAATTTTAACCTAGATAATAAATTAGATCTTATTCAAAGATTCTGTTTTGAATTTATTAAAACACTGAGAAGACCTTTTATTCTAACTGGTCTATTTTTATTTCTTACAATATTTTTAGGCTTTTATCAGCTGTATTTTGATGAGGTTTCTTCATTATTATTAACTGCTCTTGTCATAAGTACATTGTCATTATTTGTAATTGCGCTGCTTTTCCTGTTCTATAACATTAAATATTTTAATGGTAAGTCTCTAAAGGAAATGGTTTTTCTTTACTTGGAAAGTATTGTTTTATTCGGTTGTTCATATTTTCTTTTATCATATTTTGGTGATAAGGATGAACATTTCGATGGTTTCGTTAAATTTTATCCAGATATTGAGTTATATGACCCTAGTGTTGTGCTTTATGGGTTGGTTGAAAGTTTATATTTTAGTCTTGTTAATGTATCAACAGTAGGGTTTGGTAATGTACATCCTAAATCATATCTAGCGATGGGGTTGGCTTCTATCCAAACTTTACTAGGGATTTATACTATAGTTGTTGGTGTTAGTAGCGCATTTAATAAGAAAATGAAAGATGAAGAGGAGCGCAAGAATATTCCGCTTTTACTTGCTGCATATGAAGATATATCTGTATTGTTGTGTGAGGTAATGGAGATATATCAAGATATATATAAAAGTAGTAAAAAAACAGATAAACCATCATCGATAGAAGATTTTTTTGGTGAGTCTTACATTGGTGAATTATATAAATCATTTGATCTCAATTCAAAGCACCCTAGGTTGGAAACAAATGATTTCTGGGACTTTTTGTGCATTAAGTCTAATTCGGCTTTAGCGTATGGCAATAACGTTCTTTCTAGACATCCTGGCCACGTAGATCCTGAGATTTATCATCATGTTCATAATTTTGTTACTAGTGATTGTTTAAAACAGTTTAGTTATTTAAATACACTTAAGCAACTTGATATAAGAGTTGAATTTATGAGTTCCCTATCTAAAAATGTTAAAATACCTGATCAGGATTTTATTTTTAGCCTTGTCTTTATATATAATTGGTGCCTGCATGTGTATGAAAAATTCAGTCAGGATCATAGAATTCGTGATACCTTTCGGTATGAAAATTTATAGTAAATAATATTTAATATCATTCATTATAAATGTGGCAATACAGCTTGTTATTAGGCATGTTGATTAAGTTGTTTGATCCTCATCATCGGTAAACTTTAAGACTACTATTCTAGGCTTTCCTTGTCTTAGGTCTGCCTCAATGAAAGAAACCTCTCTTAGACTGGATGCGAACTTAAGAGGCTCAAACTTCATGTTTGGGCTTTTTAAGATAGGAAATTCGTCACGCAAACTTGTTTTTCCTGCAATGATATCAATTAGAATATTCTCGGCTAATTCAATAATAGGGCCGTGTTCGTCAAATCTTGTTTTAAAAGATGATGAGGTTTTGTTGGTTTGATTGGTTTTTTTTGTAAGGTTGGTTTTAAACTTGTCTATTGGTGAGGTGTATTTCCAGCCTTTAAAATCTATTTCTCTAAGTGATTCAATAATATGATTCTCTAAAGGGTTGCGCGCAATGCTATTTTTATATATTAGTATATGCGTTTTGTCGTTATCAGGTTTTATTTGGTCTGGCTCAATACGAACGAGCAATATGCCAGATATTGATGTGTTATCAGTAAAAATTTTATTGATAACGTTTTGCTCATTGAGCCTTTCAGGACTATCTTTTGAAGGTATTGCAGAGCTTTTATCAGTGCCTACTAGGATTAATCGCGGTTCGTCTTTGATCTTATGCTGCTGACATTTCGATTTAAGAACTCTATATAAATTATTCTCTTTTATATTATCGGTTGACTCCATCACGGTGCTAGAGGTTATTTTAAAACAATCTTTTTTATCTGGGTTGTATTGGATGGTGAAGTTATAATCATCTGAGCTTTTAAGGAAAAAACTATCAGGGTTTTTAACAACCTCATCAAAGAAATCCTTGATTGTCCCACTTGATATTGCTTTTTTTATTTGATGAAGTTCGGGGATCGATTGCTTGGGCTTTCCTTTCGTGTCTTGCGTATGAAAAAAAGATATTTGTATTTTTTCTGGTGAAATTTTTCGTCGCTTAGCTTCGTTAGATACGGCATGGTCAAACTCAATTCTTCGTTGCTCGTTTTTCCAGTATCTAGGATATAAAAAAGCTATTTCTATCCAGATATAAGCTCCGTTATCAAAAATTAGTTTGATATCTGGGCTTTGCCCCTCCTTAGATTCATACTCTACTATGCCTATTCGAGATAGTTGGTCTATTACAATTAATTCAAATATCGCTGCTGAGCGATGTTCTAAGTTTTTCAAGTTTCCTCTTATTTGCTTTAAGCTATATCCAAGTAATTCTTCGCAGTACTTCAATAACTCAATGACTTGATCATCTTTTAGCATGCTAAATACCTTATGATGGGTGTCTTATATAAATGTTAGCTAAAATATTGATTTTTCGATTCAGGTCTTTACCGCTTCCACTCAATATAAGTAATCACGCCTCTCCAGGAATGAACCACCCAAGTTCGGTTTGAAACCTTGTACTCACGGATGGTCCCATACCCTGTATTACGGGTCTTACACTTCGAGTTAGATAGTTTGGTACAGACTGTCCCGCGATAGCTGCGGGTAGGTTTGATGTGTTGGTGGAGTTCTGAAAGGGAATCGCCTCGGGTGATCAGAACCTGGCCACCCTTCAGCCGTATATCTGCTTGAACGCTGGTGGCAGCAATTGATAGAAGTATCGCTGCACCCATTGCCTTAATTCTGCTCATTCCATCCTCCTTGAATACCAGCGATCCATCACCTTATGAGCAACGCTTAACCCGCGTTTTGTATCCCTGACTCCGAGCGGTGGACCTCATCAAGCTCTGGGCTAGATTGCCCAATCTCTGGAGCTGCCTTTCCACTTACTAACCATAGAGCGTATTGCGGGAATAGCTCACACACAGCCTCTATCTCCGCATCTGTGAGCCTTGCCTTCCCGTTTCTGATGTTTCCCCACCGATAGCGATCAATGCCGGTTTGCTCTTCAAACCACACACTAGTCCGCTCTCGATTGAAAAGACTTATTAGCCGCTCTTTTATCATAGATAAATATCATTACTTAGTAACTTGTACTAAGTAAAAGAATGCCCATAATTGCCATTGTTAGTAAATATTACTTCGTACCAATTAATCAAAAGGCACAACAAAGGATTATAGGGGCGCAACCATGGAACAACAACCGATCACCCCAGTCGCAACGCCGGTCCCGCCACTCATGCCGTGGCGTGAATTCGCAGACTGGATTCGCATGGAACAGTCGGTAGTACGTGGCTGGATAGAGAACGGATACCTCCCCTCAGAGCGCATTGGCAAACACCGCTTGGTAAACGTCGCGCTCCTGTCTCAACAACTGCTTGAGAAGGAGTCGATCTGATGACGATTCAAACTACTTGGGCAACGCCATCCGCATACCACCAGGCTGAAGCTGATCGTGCTGCTGCTATGCAGGAGTTTGAGTGCATCTTTGCCATGTTCTCTGAAGTGGTGGCTGAATCCTGTCGTTTAGTGACTCAGGGTGTGGATATTCACTGTGAGATTAATGTGCACGGCTTGTATCTCGTGATCTGCGCCCCTGTGCCTGATGGCCCTTTGTGCGCTCGTAACTACCACGTTGGTGCTTCTAGCGCTTCTCATCGTGTTGGAAGAGGCCACACCCTTTCCAGTAATCGGCCCTTTGGTTCTGATGTATGCGTCACAGACCGTTGCACCATCCGCTTTGATGCGCCGTTGTCTGAAGTTGAGCCCGTCATCGAAACCCTCCTGCGTCGCTTTGCCCTGATGGATCGCAACATAGACGCCTGTCGAGTCACGGGGGTGGCAGGATGAAACATCTAATTTTCTGGCTGCTCTACGCACTGGCCGCATCGGTATACCTCCGCTTTATCAGCGATACCGCCCAGCCCTTTGAATTGATGGTTGTCTCTTGGATCGGCTCGGCTATCGCCTTCCTCCTGCTTGAACTGATCAGCTTTGGCATGAATCGCCTTGCCTACCACCAGTGGAAGCGTGAACAGCGGGAGGTGCAGCCATGACGCATCAAACTTGGCTTCTGCTAGGCATGATCGCTATTCAGATTTTCTACCTGTCACCTCGAGAGGTGAAGGCACTCAATGAGTATTACAAACCGTCTCCCATCACTCAGGCCTGCACGCCTGAAGGGGGCGTCAGTGCTGAGAGTACTGACGACAATTCGACTGGCGACGTGATCGCCCCCGAGGCCGTTTGGAGTGCCTCGGGTACTTACTCTCGGAACGTCTTATGAATAAGCGGCTTCGAGAAACCGTTAAACCGGCAGCAGCCATGGGCCTGTGCTTGGTCTGTGGCCAGAAGCAGTGCAACTGCCCGCCGGTACCGGAACACATGACCCGACAACCGCGCCCCCTCTGGACCTTTGGTGGTCGCGTGGCTCGCTGGTCCGTTTGTAAATGTGGCGCCCTGATCGCGGTGCCAAATGCTTACCCCGTTAAATGCCCTGACTGCGGCGAACTGAACTGAGGAATACACCATGAACATCACCATGACTGCTGACGTTATCCAGGCAAGCCGTTACGACATGGACGGCAACAAGGGCGGTTCCATCATCGCCACCCAGAAATCCGACGGCAGCAACCCTGACCGTGTCGGCCTTGAGCTGATGAAACTGGCGTGTGACTACGCCACCGTCGATCTGCTGCGTGAGCACCTGCCCTGCAAATGCGAAATCGTCGCCCAGCCCACTCAGGGTGCGGGACAGAAGATGGCCTTCAAGGTCCTGTCCATCAAACCGGCAGGCACCAAAGCGGCAGCGTGATCCAGCAGCGCCCTCGGTTCGGCGGGAGACGCGCAGCGTCTCATGACCGAACGGCGCAAGAGGCAGAGGGCGCACTAGGGCACGTAACGCGGTGAATTAACTGGAGGGTTCTTAGATGCAGGTGCTGGCATGTGATAACGCAATCACGCTGACCCCTGAAGGGTTGCCGGAATGTACCACGGGCTGGCTTTCCGTGGATTCAGCGGCATTCCACCAAGAGCCCTTGTCTGTAGAAGATTTCGACCAGCTTTGGGGCTGGGCGATGTTGTTGATCGTTATGGCGTTCGGTTGGCGAACACTACGCGGTCAGTTTGAGAAACGTGGCTGATTACAGGAGATCCATGCCATGAAATCAATGATGAAAAAAGTCGGTATCGGTACCGGCATGATTATGGCTTCCGTGGGTTCTGCATACGCAGCACTTCCGGAGGCTGTGAACACACAAGTCGGTGAAACCACCGGCAACCTTAATGAAGCCGGTGCACTTCTGGTCGGTCTCGCGGTTGTTGCCATGGGTTGGCGTTGGCTGAAAGCGGCTTTCTTCTAAGTCGACAGTCCAGTGCATGGGGGCGGGGTGAGTGAAAACTGCCCCGCCTTTTTTATTCCAGGTGCAGGTGTAGATATGAGGCTTTCCCAATGGTTATCGACCCGCTCTCATTCATGCTCGTGGTGGGTGTGGTTGCGCTCTTCATTGCCACGTCGTGAGTGGTTATTCCCCAATTTCTCACGTCACTGGGGCAACTGGCTGTTAGCTCCACTGTTGGCGTTTATGTTGGGGTTTCTGTCGACTTCGGCGTTTGCTGCTGATCAGTACTGGACCTGTAGTTCTTGGCAAGCGAGTTGTGGTAATCAATACCCCTCTGCAACACCCGAAGAGGTCTGTCAAAAGCGTTTTGGCTCATATGATTTCTTTATTACTCGTCCGTACGATCGGTACGGCTGTGGTCAGTATGTTGATGGCACAACAACTGTTATAGCGTCTATCGAGACATGGCCAAATGGTTGTTCCGCAGCTTTGAAGGAGACTCAGGGGCATCCATGTTATGAGCCTGCTAATCAGTGCCCTGAATCTGGTACTGCTGGTGGCCTTGAGGTCACCTTGTATCATGGTCAGATCCCCCCTGAGTATTACACCGTCGATGGTTGCCAGTTCGTAGTTGTTGAGTATGAGTGCCAGGAAACCAATACAGCGACTCAGTTAAGACAGTGCTTTATTGATGGTGATTATACGGGCGAGACTAGTTCAGTGGGTCCCGGCAATTGGGACCCTAATGATCCAGGTGATAAACCCCAGCGACGCTGTTATCGCCCTGATGGTTCTACCACTGAGTTAATTGATTTTGACGCCCCTTGCCCTGAAGGCTCATCGGATGAACCGCCCGACCCTGATCAGTGTGATGTAGAAGCTGATCCAGATTGTGAAGGTAATGGCGGCGAATGTGATCCCAATGATCCTGACTGTACTGACGGTGGTGATGGCGGCGATGGTGATGAGGGTGAATGTGATCCTGAGACTGAAACCTGTCCCAATGATGGGGCTGACTGTGACCCCGAGAAAGAAGAGTGCCCCAATGGTGAGGGTGTAGAGGGCGGCAAAGAGTGCGACCCAGAGAAGCCACCCGTTTGCACCGGTCCGCCGTTAACCTGCTATCAAATCAAGCAGACATGGAAAGACCAGTGCGGCTTGGATGAAACGGCTACGGGTGCCGGTACCGAGGAGTGTGATAAGGAGTTCGTCTGCAAAGGCTCTCCCATCGACTGTGCTGCTCTGCGTATTGAGCGTGAAAACTACTGCAATTCCGTGGCGTTTTATAACGTCGATAACATGGATGATGCGGTTGCCGCTGAACTGAACAAGCACGGCTTCGGCTCCAATGACTTTAATGAAGATGGCACCCTGGCTGATATTCATGAAGTCATCGATATATCCGATGACCTGTCGCTGGTTCCCGAAAACGGGGGCAGTCGCTCCGGTTCCTGTCCTGGCAATGTTCCACTGCGTTATGGGGAGTTCAGTTACGGCCCCATGTGTGATGTTGCCACCAGTCTTAGGCCCCTGATTCTGTTTGCTGCGGCCTTCCATATTTACTTCATGTATTCATCAGGCCTGTTCGGGGCCCGTAAATCCTAGGAGGTCTTATGCCTGCTCCTCTAATTGTGGCCGGCGCTTGGGCGGCGATCACTGCGTTTGTTGCTCGGATGATCCCTTTCGTCGTCCGCAACGTGCTCAAGTATCTCGGTATTGGGTTCGTCACCTATATCGGGGTCTCAACCTTACTTTCCGAAATCTCAGGCTGGCTGTTATCGAAGTACAGTGGCTTGCCTGCCGTGGTGATTTCCTTCTTCGATATGGTCGGTGTATACGATGCGATCGGCATGTATGTCGGGGCCATGTCCGCCATCATGGCGTACCGGTCTGCTCAGGCTGCCGTGCGCATGAAGCGTGATGCCGATTACATTACCTGAGGTGACCCATGTTCTATTTATTCACGGGTCAGCCGGGTGCCCAGAAAACCGCAAACATGATTCACTTCGTGATGACCGACAGCCAGTTTCAGGGGCGACCGGTCTTCTTTTTCAATATCAACGCGTGCACCGTTCCCAACTGGGTCGAGCTATCACTGGAGGAGGTCGAGCGCTGGTATGAACTGCCTGAAGGCTCGGTCATCCTGATTGATGAGGGTCAGGAACTCTTTCGCCCTCAGAAGTGGGACAAGGCCAAATCCGAAACGGTTACCCGACTAGAAAAGCACCGTCATAAGGGCTATGACATCCTGATGACGACTCAGCACCCCATGCTGATCAATGCCGATGTGCGTCGTCAGGTACAGCAGCACCGGCACTATAAAAAGCCATTCGGCCTGAAGTCGTCAGCGCAGGTATGGGAACGTTGTGTGGATGATCCGAATGATTACCACATGAAGAAAGAGGCTTCGTCGGTTTCAGGCTCCGTGCCTAAAGAGGTTTTCACCCTCTATAAAAGTACTGTCCTGAATACGCACAAAGCCAGGCCACCCAAGAAACTCTACTTCTTTGCTGCCGCGCTTGTTGGCTTCATTGCGTTGGCCATTAACTTCTACCTCGGCATGAATGACCCCAGTCCGACCCAGCCGCAGACTGCTACCAGCGAAGCCTCGATTACTGACAGCATTACCGGCTTTGTTAAACCGGCTGCAAGCGCCAAGGCTGAGGAAAAGGGGTTTCAGCCGTTTTACCCCCTCGACCCGACCAAGTACGCGCAGATGTTCACCCCACGTATTGATGGGATTCCATCGTCGGCCCCGATCTACGATGAACTCGTTAAACCCACTGTTGCCCCTAAAACGCGCTGCTTCGGCTTCATGCGCGATGGTGAGTATCAGTGTCGGTGTGTGACGCAGCAGATGACACCGGTCGAGATGGAATATGACCAATGCGTATATGTGGTGAATAACGGACTCTGGGACCCCGCTCCCGTTACCTCGGCTACCTATAACGCCCAAGGTCAGGTCATGTAGCCGGTGGGCGCGTGCGCGAGGATAGGCGTTGCCCCTCGGCGCGCGCCCGCGGACGGCCCTGTAGCACGTCTCAAATGAATACACGAAGTGTCTTGTTAGACCGCAATACACCCTTGTTACATCAGGTGCAGATGATGAATAAAGAATCTTTGACTCGTAGAGACCAGAATTTTGAAGCTTGTGAAGCTGGTCGTTTCTTCGTAACCCCTTCATTGGAAACCGTTGACCTTACAGGTGTACGGATTCTGGATTGTTCCGTTGATACCGTTCGTCAGTTGTATAACGGCATGTTGAACCATGATCTATTGGATGATCTGGAAGACAGGTTGGAAGCAGAGCATAGGCCCGTTGTTGAGTACCAGGGGCATCTATGGCGGCTTAAAAGGGGAGGGAAGGCAGGCTTCAAATTCCTGCTGCAAAATACCGAGTTCGGTGTTGTCCTCATGGTTAAGAACAACCATACAACGGCAGATCGCGCGGGGAGTCATTGCAAGATTGAAGTTTCACCCAAGCTGATCCGTGATCAAAGCCCTGATGTTCTCCAATACCAGATGGATGAACTGGCTGCAGGCTGGTTCGTTGCACCTCCGTCCCCCTGTGGTGTGGCAATTCACCTGGCAACTGATTGGCAAGGCTGGATACCACCCTCTGACTTTGTGGACCGTCTGACGTGTCGATCCCAGCGAGTCAACGACCGCAACGGCTTTCAGTCGCTGGAAGTGACGACCGGCGAAGTCGCCAGTATCTATGGCCGTGGCCAGTCCTACACCTTCGGCACCGTCTCAAGTCTTCAGGCTGCGCTGTATAACAAGTCCAGGGAGATCGTTGCCCATGACAAGATCGACTACTTCCACGGCATTTGGAGTCGGAAGGTAGACCATGACCTGACAACCCCGCTTTGGCAGCCGGATCAGGACGTATGGCGTTTGGAGTTCCGCTTCTCTCAAACCGTGCTTCGCCAGTTTGCTGACTACAACACCACCCAAGAGAAGAAGTGCAACCTGAGCACCTATGAAGCCGCGTCTGAGTACCTGGCTAATCTCTGGGCCTATGGTCTGGATCGGTTCCGACTGGACCTGACTCGACGTTATGTGGACCCGTTTTGGACTGTACTTAATGAAGATACTGATTGGATCAAACCGGCGTCTGACTTCATCCCCAAACGTAAGTACAAGACGGCAGGGGTGGGGAATGAACGAAACGTAGCGCTGGCCTTGGGAAACCTGCTGTCGATTTATGCGCGTAATAATGTGCCAGCCCGTAAGGCATGGAGCTGCCTAAAAAAGTCCGGTCTATGGCGTGATCTGATGGGGTATATAAAGGCCAGGGACCTGACCAAGTCTGATCTATTCGACCTGATAGAGCGGGGGCTATTGGAACGACGGCTGACGAGTAAGGTGGCGGCATAGTGGCGATTTTTTCCTTACCGGATGGGCGTTGGAAGGTTGATATCGAGCCTGTGAAGGGTCGTCGGTTTCGCCGTACGCTCAAAACCAAAGCGGATGCAAAACGCTTCGAGCTGGTGTGTAAGCAAAAGGTACTTCAGGACCCTGAATGGTCGCCCAAAACCAAGGACCTTCGTAAGCTGAGCGAGTTGGTTGATCTCTGGTATGACTTACACGGTCACACCTTGCGAGACGGTGTGCGCAGGAAAACAGCCCTGCTGAATATGGCCGCTCGACTGCGAAACCCTGCAGCGGTGAACCTTACTCCGACTATATATATGAAGGACCGACGGAAGCGGTCTGAGTCGGGTATTACAGATAAGACACTCAACAACGAGCTGACCTATATCCGTGCGGTATATAACGAACTCTATGCACTGGACCAAATTACCTACGAGAACCCACTCGCCAAAGTGAAACCCTTGCGGCTTCAACAGAAGGAATTGTCCTGGTTAACTCAGGACCAGATTCAGGAACTGTTGGACGCTATTCGCTCCCGATCGGCAGGGGCTAACCCTCACTTGGAACTGATAGTGCTGGTGTGTTTGGCCACGGGTGCCCGTTGGTCTGAAGCCCAGAACCTGAAACCGTCTTCGGTTAGAAATAGTGCAGTGACCTTCAGCAACACGAAAAACGGTAAGGTGAGAACCGTGCCCATCTCTAAGGAACTGGAGCAACGGCTAAGAGAGCATTGGAAACTGTACGGACCTTTCACCAGTGCTATCGGTGCATTCCGCAGGGCATTGGAGAGAACCACGATAGAGCTACCCAAAGGCCAGGCAGCTCATGTGCTAAGGCATACGTTCGCCAGTCATTTCATGATGAACGGCGGCAATATCCTGACACTACAGAAGATACTCGGACACTCCGCCGTAACAGTGACGATGCGGTATGCACACCTGTCAGCAGATCACCTTCAGGATGCGGTGCTGTTCTCGCCTGTCTCGGGGCTATCAGAGCCTGCCTGACGTTTTAGAATGGCAACTTCTAGCTCAAGCTTTTCTTTTTCTAACTTGAGAATGGCATCGTATGCCGGTTGAACTTGTTTGATCCATTTTCCGAACCCTGTCCATGACAGTACTGCTCCGAAACCCATAATCAGGCCGATGATTGCGTTATAGAATGACCGGTTTTCGATTGCTACTTCGATTTGTCGTTCGTAGACCTTTGTTTGATTCTGAGCCTGCTCGTCCGTGCCTTCGATTAATAGCATCTTCTCGTAGTTTTCAATGATGACCTGGTTCGCGTGCTGGTTGTTTAGTACGAACAATACTGAGCTTATAAATATAAGTAGAAGGCCAAAGGTAGCCGCGAATTTCGCGATGTTATCGGTAGAGATTGGGAATCTAGGGTCCATCTTTGCTCAACTCCATTTCAGCATTGAAGGAGTTGTATAGCTGGTGAGAGTCGCTCCCGTAAAGCCGGTTTCGACACTTTTTCGACACTTCGGGGAAGGAGTGAGGCCCAGAAACGAAAAAAGCCTGTAAAAACAGGCTTTTAACTTTAGCAATTTGGTGGAGGTGGCGGGTTTCGAACCCGCGTCCGCCAATCCTCTGCCTCAAGATCTACATGCTTAGGCATCTCTATTCAATTAACCCGTCACGACCCGAGAGCCAGGGTGTTATGGGCGAGCTCTTTTAGTTTTAACCGTTCAGCTTAGAGCAAAGCTTCCGGGCGATTCTGTCTCGAATGACACCGCAAAATCTCTGAGTTACAGACACCTTAGAGCGCGGCGCTAGCTGACTTATGCAGCTAGAGCGTAGTTATCGTCGTTTGCAACTATAACTGTGTGATGAGGGATTTACGAGAATCATCACGTTCTCGGCATGCACCTAAGGGTTCGTAATCAGCGTCGAAGCCAAGTCACCCCCAGATATGAACGAGCAATTGTACAGTCTTTATAGACCTTACGAAAGGGGTTCAGTTCATCGTGCGGCTACGGAGAGCTCGCGTTGCTTCTGACGATTCCAGTCCTTTTCTTTTTCGTCAGCGCGCTTGTCGTGCAGTTTCTTACCTTTTACCAGTGCGATTTCACACTTCACCATGCCGTTCTTCCAGTACATGGCAAGTGCTACGCAAGTGTATCCCTTGGCTTCCACTGCAGTGATAAGTTTGTCGAGTTCGCGACGATTGAGCAGAAGCTTACGGTCACGACGAGGGTCTGTGACGTAGTGCGTTGATGCCGAAATCAGCGGTGTGATATGAGCGCCGACCAGCCAGGCTTCATCGTTCTTGAAAATGACGTAGGAGTCCACCAACTGACCACGGCCTTCGCGCAAACTTTTCACTTCCCATCCCTGCAGGGACAGGCCAGCCTCGAAGCGGGTGTCGATGATGTATTCGTGCTTAGCACGTTTGTTCAGGCAGATGGTGTTTCCGCCTGGAGCCTTCTTTTTCTTTGCCATGGCCGGATTATATAGAGGGGCATGATGCAAGAAAAGCGGCCCGAGTTGTGAAAGTGGGCCGATAAGGGGCATAAATCCTCGAATAAGGTTGTAACGGCTGTCCTAAATATGAACAATTGCTGGTTTCCGAAAATTTGACTTGAGAGCACTATGGAATCTAAACAGTCTATTCACGGCTCCTGGGCGAACCGATGGATCTTCATCCTCGCCGCGACAGGGTCGGCTGTCGGACTGGGTAACATTTGGAAGTTCCCGTACATCACCGGTGAAAATGGCGGGGGCGCCTTTGTTCTGGTTTATCTGCTATGCATATTGTTGGTCGGTATTCCGATCATGATGGCAGAGATTCTGGTGGGGCGTCGTGCTCGGCAGAGTCCTATCAATGCGGTACGCGAAACAGCAGTAGAAGCAGGCCGCAGCAAACGCTGGGGGCTGATTGGCTGGTTGGGCGTGCTGTCAGGCTACATTATATTCTCGTTCTACTCTGTGGTTGCCGGCTGGGTTCTGCACTATATCGCTGGCATGGGTACAGGGCAGTTTGTGGATATCGGCAGTGACCAGGCGGGGCAGCGCTTTACGGACTTGTTGGCCAGCCCTGACCAGATGCTGATGTGGCATACAGTATTTGTACTGATGGTTGTGGTTGTGGTGGCCGGGGGCGTGAACAAAGGCCTGGAGCGTGCGACCAAGGTCATGATGCCGGCACTGTTCCTTCTGTTGCTGTTGCTGCTGGGCTACTCCGTCAATAGCGGCAGTTTTGCCGAGGGCTGGTCTTTCCTGTTTAGCTTCAACCCCGAAGCGCTGACTTGGGATGCGGTTCTGGTTGCACTGGGCCATTCCTTCTTTACGCTGTCATTGGGTATGGGTGCGATCATGGCCTATGGCTCATATATGGGTAAGAAGGACTCGATCGGTTCTACCGTGATCACCATCGGTGTACTGGATACGCTGGTAGCGCTGGTTGCAGGCCTGTGTATCTTCCCGATCGTATTTGCCAACCAGATGGATCCGGGCGCTGGCCCAGGTTTGCTGTTCATTACGTTGCCGGTGGCCTTTGGTCAGATGCCGGGTGGCCAGGTATTTGGCTTCCTGTTCTTTACCCTTGTGGGCGTTGCTGCCTGGACATCAGCAATCTCCCTGCTGGAGCCCGCAACTGCTTGGGTTGTCGAACGCTTTGGTATGCGTCGCCCCATGGCCGCGGTCGTGCTGGGGGTTGTGGTCTGGTTGATGGGTATCGCATCCTTGCTGTCGTTCAACCACTGGTCTGGTTTTACCATCTTCAGCATGGGTGTGTTCGACTTCCTCGACTTCTTGACTGCAAATATCATGCTGCCGCTGGGCGGCTTGCTGATCGCGCTGTATGCCGGTTGGGTTCTGACCAGTAATATGACACGTGATGAACTGGCACTTGGCTGCAACAAGGTTTATTCCCTGTGGTTGTTCGTGATCCGCTTTATCGCGCCTGTCGCAGTGATGATTATCTTTGTGGTCAATTTGTACGATAAGCTGGCTGGGTAAGGCTTAACCTAATAGGAACGTTATGACGCAGGTTAAACGCAGCGCACTGGTTTTACATACGGCCGAGCAAATGTTCGACTTGGTGAACGATGTGCGTGAATACCCGCGGTTCCTGCCCTGGTGCTCGGCGACCGAAGTGGTCGCCGAGTCCGATCAGGTGCTGGAAGCGACGCTGTTTCTGGCCAAGGGCGGACTGAAGTACAGCTTTACCACGCGCAACAAGCTTGAGCGTCCACGTCAGATGGATATTGCCTTGGTTGAAGGCCCTTTCTCTTCGCTGCATGGCATCTGGGTTTTTACCCCGCTCAGTGAAGAGGCATGCAAGGTAGAGCTGACAATGGAGTTTGAGTTCAAGGGCAAGTTGACCGGTATGGCCATGTCCAAGGTGTTCAGCTCGGTCGCGACTACACTGGTAGATGCTTTTGTAACGCGCGCCGATGAAGTCTACGGTTGAGGGTAAGCATGATTAAGGTTGAAGTTGCATACGCATTGCCACATGAGCAGAAAATTATTGCACTTCAGGTGGAAGAGGGGGCTACGGCAAAGGATGCGGTAGTGCGCTCCTGTATTGCTGAGCAGTTTCCGGAAATTGACCCGGAAAGTATTCCCATGGGGATCTTTGGCAAGGCGATTAAAGATCCTGCTGCAACAGTGCTTCGTGAGGGAGATCGTGTGGAGCTTTATCGTCCGCTGATCGCTGACCCGAAAGAAGTGCGCGCCAAGCGGGCCGCAAAAATGAAGGCGCAGAAAGAAGCTGAGCAGACTGACGCTGCTAAAAACGCCTGAAACAGTTTAGAACTGGTTCAGGCATTAATAGTCAGTATTATTGGGCCTGTTCTGAGTTGGGCTTGAAATCACCGCTCAGGCGGGCAAGTTTGCCGTCTTCGAAAAAGACAGTCAGGCGTTCACGGTAGCGTTCGCCATCACCGTTTTTGATGGTGTAAACATAGTCCCAACGGTTTTCGCTGAAGCTATCGTTAACCAGGGGCGTACCGAGTACGTAGCGTACTTGAGAGGGGGTCATCCCAGGGCGAAGCTGGTCCACCATTTCCTGAGTGACGAGATTTCCCTGAGGAATATCAATCTTGTACACGCCGGGAAATTCCGTGCAGCCAGTAATGAGAACTGCGAGGATGGCGCTGATAAAAACCTTTTGCATCGGACAATGACTTCCGTTTTTCAGCCTAAACAAAGATAATGGAGTCTAACATTGCAAATCCCGAACAGCATAGTGATTGAGGCCTAATATGGCACTGGAAAATCAGGAACTGCGGAAGGCCGGATTGAAGGTCACACTGCCGCGGGTAAAAATTTATCAAATTCTGGAGCGTGCCGGTGAAGGCGACCACTTCAGTGCTGAGGACATTTACAAGCTGCTGATGGAGCAGGGTGAAGATGTGGGCCTGGCAACGGTTTACCGTGTGCTGACTCAGTTTGAAGCCGCTGGTCTGGTATCTCGTCATCACTTTGATGGCGGTCACTCAGTATTTGAACTGGCGCGTGATGAGCATCATGACCACGTGGTTTGTGTCAAATGTGGACGTGTGCGTGAGTTTACTGAGCCCAAGGTTTCAGGCATTTTGGACAAGGTGGCTGATGAGCTTGGCTTCAGCATCACCGACCGTACTTTGTACCTCTACGGCGTCTGCAAAGGCGGCTGTGAGGAAGACAGCTCCAAATAAGGGGCTGTCTTATTGAGATTGGCTGTCGGTATCAGGCCGACAGCATCTCTTGCGCGTGTGTCAGGGTAGTACGAGTAATGTCGACTCCGCCCAGCATGCGCGCCACTTCTTCAACTCGCTGCTTGTCACTCAAGCGACTGACGCGAGTATGCCTACCGGTGGTTTGACCATTTTTGCTCACGAACAGATGCTGATCGCCCTGAGCGGCAACCTGTGGCTGGTGTGTAACGCAGAGAATCTGTACGCGTTTGCCCAGTGCGTGCAGCATACGGCCGACAACTTCGGCAATACCACCGCCAATACCTACATCCACTTCGTCAAAGACCAGGGTTGGAGTGCTGCTGCTCTGCGCAGTAATCACCTGAATGGCCAGGCTGATGCGTGAAAGCTCGCCACCCGAAGCGACTTTTGCCAAGGCACGAGCGGGTTGGCCTTCGTTGGTACTGATCAGAAATTCGACTTCTTCAAGTCCGTTGGCGTTGTATCGCTCTTCATCGAGCGGAGTCAGGCAGGCGCTGAAATGAGCGGCAGGCATGCCCAGGGCGTGCAGTTGTTCATCAACGCGCGTGCTCAGAGTTTCAGCCGCTTTCTGGCGAGCATTACTGAGCTCTGCCGCACTGCTTAAGTAGTCATCGCGCGCGGAAATCACTGCCGCTTCAAGCTCGACCAGCGCTTCATCGCTTTGTGTCAGGCCTGAGAGCTCATGTTGCAGAGACTGATGAAATGCCGGCAGCTCCTCCGGTAGCACACGGTGTTTGCGCGCGACGTCGTAAATGGCGCTCAAGCGCTCTTCTACTTCCTGCTGGCGTTCTGGGTTTTGCTCAACACTGTCCACGAAATGGCGTACTTCACGACTTGCTTCTTCCACTTGGATCAAAGCGCTGTTAAGCATCTCGTCGGCTTGTCGCAGGCGTTCGTCCTGGGTGTCCAGTTGTCCCAGCAGCTGCAGGCAGTGATGCAGCAACGACAGACAGTGAGTGTCATCCCCTTCACTGCTGATCTGCAGCAGGCGATGTCCGTTGGCCAGAAGTGTGTCGGCGTTCTCCAGTCGTTGTTGTTCCTGCTCCAAAACCTCCAGCTCGCCTGATTCGAGGGCCAGCTGATCCAGTTCTTCCACTTGATAGCTGAGCAATTGAACACGGGCATTGCGTTCATCAGACACTTCGGTCAATGCACGTAGCTCGGAATACAGGCGGCGCCATTTATGGAAGTGTCGACGCACCTGATCAGCGATTTCGCCCTGGCCACCGAAAGCATCAAGTAATACCCGGTGATGATCCTTTTTCAGCAGGCGCTGGTGTTCGTGCTGACCATGAATATCGACTAGGAACTGGCCGAACTCTCGCATCAGCGTGAGAGGGACAGGGCGCCCGTTAATATAGCTGCGACTGCGGCCTTCACGTGTGATCACGCGGCGCATAAGGCACTCGCGTGGGTCACATTCAAGTTCGTGTTCCTGGAGCCAAAGCTGAGCGGCTGCCAGTTCACGGATATCAAAGCTGGCCGTGAGCTCGGCGCGATCCGCATCTTTGTACAGGCTGTCACTGTCAGCCCGGTTACCCAGGCACAGGCCAAGCGCGTCCAGCATGATGGACTTGCCGGCACCGGTTTCACCGCTGATGACGGTCATACCGTTATCCAATTCGACTTCCAAAGCATCGACAATCGCGAAGTTGCGGATCGTAATTTGCGTCAGCATGGTGAATACCTGCGCTTGAGTATTGGGTTTATATACAGTGGTTATTTATACAGTATTTACTATATAGGCCATTTTCCAAAAGGCTGCAATATTTGGTGGAAAAATATTCTGTTTGACGCTTGAAGCGGGCTAAACCAGCCCCATATAGATGAGCAACGAGGTGAAACCCGAGATTTCAGTTGGAGAGACCTGATGGCGAATGAGCAGCAGAACACCCAGGAACCTATGGATACAGTCCAGGACGCGGCAGATGCTGCGGTTGAGGTAGAGGCAGCTGAAGTGCTGACTGCCGATGAGGCTCAGGCGGATCTACTGCAGCAGCTGGAAGAGTCCCGTGCCGAAGTTGAGGCGCTGAAAAAGGAACTGGCCGAGTTGCAGCCGCGCGCTCAGGCCGAGATTCAAAACATCCGTCGCCGTGCGGAACAGGATGTGGAAAAGGCGCACAAGTTTGGTCTGGAGAAGTTCGCCAACGAGCTGTTGCCCGTTGTCGACAGCCTGGAACGTGCCATTGAGGCAAGTCAGGGTGAAGATGAGCAAACCAAAGCGATCCGTGAAGGGGTCGAGATGACGTTGGGTCTGTTCCTGTCCAGCATGGAAAAATTCAGTGTTGAACAGGTAAACCCGGAAGGCCAGCCGTTCAACCCGGAGCACCATCAGGCGATGTCTATGGTGCCGGCTGAGGGCGTGGCGCCTAACACAGTGGTAGCTGTGGTGCAGAAAGGCTATCTGTTGAATGGCCGACTGATGCGTCCGGCGATGGTGATGGTCGCTAAAAGCTGATCGGGGCGTTGAATTTCAGCAACACGCACCCATATAAGTATCAACCAATTTTTAAGACTTGAATTCTCGCCCCGAGGGGCGACAGCAATATCGGAGCAGAACATGGGCAAAATTATCGGTATTGACCTGGGTACTACCAACTCTTGTGTGGCTATCCTGGACGGTGACAAGACTAAAGTAATCGAGAACGCTGAAGGCGATCGCACCACTCCTTCCATCATCGCGTACACCGATGATGGCGAAACTCTGGTGGGTCAGCCAGCCAAACGTCAGGCGGTTACTAACCCGAACAATACTCTGTTTGCGATCAAGCGACTGATCGGTCGTCGTTTCGATGACAAGGTTGTGCAGAAAGACATCAAGATGGTGCCTTACAAAATCACCTCTGCCGACAATGGCGATGCCTGGGTAGATGTGAAAGGTCAGAAAATGGCACCGCCGCAGGTGTCTGCCGAAATCCTGAAAAAGATGAAGAAGACCGCCGAGGATTATCTGGGCGAGAAAGTAACCGAAGCGGTTATCACCGTACCGGCCTACTTCAACGACTCTCAGCGTCAGGCTACCAAGGACGCGGGTAAAATTGCCGGTCTGGAAGTTAAACGTATCATCAACGAGCCGACCGCGGCTGCGCTTGCGTACGGCATGGACAAGTCCAAGGGTGACAAGACTGTTGCCGTATATGACTTGGGTGGTGGTACCTTCGATATCTCCATCATCGAGATTGCAGACGTTGACGGCGAGCACCAGTTCGAAGTACTGGCTACCAACGGTGATACCTTCCTGGGTGGTGAAGACTTTGACCTGGCAGTGATCAACTACCTGGCCGACGAGTTCAAGAAAGAAAGCGGCATCGATCTGCATAACGATCCGCTGGCGCTGCAGCGTTTGAAAGAAGCCGGTGAGAAAGCAAAAGTTGAGCTGTCTTCCGCTCAGGCAACCGACGTGAACCTGCCGTACATCACAGCAGATGCGACCGGTCCTAAGCACCTGAACGTAAAACTGTCTCGTGCCAAGCTGGAATCTCTGGTTGAAGAGCTGGTGGTTCGTTCCATCGAGCCTTGCCGCATCGCGATTCAGGACTCTGGTGTATCCGTGTCCGAAATCGACGAAGTGATCCTGGTCGGTGGCCAGACCCGTATGCCGCTGGTACAGCAGAAAGTTGCTGAATTCTTCGGCAAAGAGCCGCGTAAGGATGTTAACCCGGACGAAGCTGTTGCGATCGGTGCGGCTATTCAGGGTGCGGTTCTGTCTGGCGACGTGAAAGACGTACTGCTGCTGGACGTAACTCCGCTGACCCTGGGTATCGAAACCATGGGTGGCGTTGCAACTCCGCTGATCGAGAAGAACACCACAATCCCGACCAAAAAGTCGCAGGTGTTCTCGACTGCTGATGACAACCAGACGGCTGTAACCATTCACGTGGTACAGGGTGAGCGTAAGCAGGCGGCGCAGAACAAGTCTCTGGGTCGTTTTGATCTGGCTGACATCCCGCCGGCTCCGCGTGGCATGCCCCAGATCGAAGTAACCTTCGACATCGATGCCAACGGTATCCTGAACGTGTCTGCCAAGGACAAGGCGACCGGTAAAGAGCAGTCTATCGTGATCAAGGCTTCTTCTGGTCTTAACGATGATGAAATCGAGCAGATGGTTCGCGACGCGGAAGCGCACGCCGAAGAAGACAAGAAGTTCGAAGAACTGACCGGTGCGCGTAACCAGGGCGATGCCATGATCCACACAGCGCACAAAACGCTGAAGGATGCAGGCGATAAAGCGACCGAAGAAGAAAAAGGCAAGATCGAAGCGGCCATCAAGGATCTGGAAGAAGTTCTGAAAGGTTCTGACAAGGAAGCGATCGAAAGTAAGACTGAAGTACTGACCGAAGCGTTGTCTGCGGTGGCGCAGAAGATGTACGCGGAAGCGGCTCAGGCTGAAGAAGCGGCTGGCGCTGGCGCCGGTGCAAAGGATGCTGCGGACGATGTGGTAGACGCTGAGTTCGAAGAAGTGAAGGACGACAAGAAGTAAGCCTTCGCGTTTGTCGATCTTTGCAGTGTGACAGCGCGGGCCCAGGCCCGCGTTGTCATGTCCGGCTCATGTGAGCCAAACCCTGACGAGTCAGATTCGGATCATGTCAAAGCAGGACTACTACGAACTTTTGGATGTACCCCGTGATGCATCTGATCGGGATATCAAAAAAGCCTACCGCCGTTTGGCTATGAAGTACCATCCGGACCGTAATCCGGATAACAAAGAGGCTGAAGACAAATTCAAGGAAATCAGCGAAGCCTACGAGGTTTTGTCTGATTCCCAGAAAAAAGCAGCCTACGACCAGTTCGGCCATGCTGGTGTCGATGGCCAGGGCGGCGGCTTTGGTGGCGGCGGCTTCGAGGGCAACTTCTCCGATATTTTCGGTGATGTCTTCGGTGACATCTTCGGCGGAGGTGGCGGCGGTGGCCGTCGTCGTTCCAGCGTACAGCGCGGTGCCGATCTGCGTTACAACCTGGAACTGGGCCTGGAAGATGCGGTTCGCGGTTGCGAAAAAACACTGGAAATTCCGACACTGGTCGGCTGTGAAACCTGTGATGGCAGTGGTGCCAAACCGGGTACCAGCGCCAAGACCTGTGGCACCTGTGGCGGTGTGGGGCAGGTGCGTATGCAGCAGGGCTTCTTCTCCGTGCAGCAAACCTGCCCAACCTGTCGTGGCGAAGGCAAGGTGATCTCTGATCCTTGTGGTGATTGTCATGGTCAGGGTCGTGTTGAGAAGACCAAAACACTGCAGGTCAAAATTCCGTCTGGTGTGGATACGGGCGATCGCATTCGTCTGGCAGGCGAGGGCGAGGCGGGCACCCATGGTGGGCCGTCCGGCGATCTTTATGTCCAGGTGCATGTACGCGAACACCCGATCTTCCAGCGTGATGGCAAGCATCTGTACTGCGAAGTGCCGATCAGCTTTGTCGATGCAGCGTTAGGCGGTGAGCTGGACGTGCCAACACTGGATGGTCGCGTCAAGTTGAAGATCCCGGCCGAGACTCAGACTGGCAAGCTGTTCCGTTTGCGTGGCAAGGGTGTGACCCCGGTACGTGGCGGCAGTGTAGGTGATTTGATGGTTAAAGTTGCGGTGGAAACGCCGGTCAACCTGAATAGTCGCCAGAAAGAGTTACTGCGTGAATTTGCTGAAACTACCGAAGAAGGTAACAGCAAACACAGCCCTAAAAAGCACGGTTTCTTTGACTCAGTGAAGAAGTTTTTTGAAGATATGACCTAAAAGCAGGCCCTTCGGGGCCTGCGCGGGCAGATGGAAACAGGAAAACAGCATGATCAAAGTAGCGGTGACCGGCGCAGCCGGCCGTATGGGCAAAACCATTATTGAAGCGTTGCAGCAGAATGATGCCGTTGCGCTGAGTGCAGCCATTGTGGAGCCTGATAGCTCCCTGATAGGCGCTGATGCCGGTGAGCTGGCAGGTGTTGGCAAGCTGGGTGTTGCTCTGGCGGGTAGCCTGGCAGACGTGGTGAAGGATTTTGATCTGTTGATCGATTTCACTGCGCCTGAAGTCACCATGCAGAATGTTGCCTTCTGTGCTGAGCACGGTAAAAAAGTCGTGATCGGAACTACCGGCCTGAACGATGGTCAGAAAGAAGAGTTGAAGCAGGCTGCGGCTAAAACCGCGATCGTGTTTGCACCCAATATGAGTGTGGGTGTGAATTTGTGCTTCAAGCTGCTGGAAATCGCTGCCAAGGCTTTGGGCGATGACAGTGGTTACGATATTGAAGTGATTGAAGCGCATCACCGCCACAAGGTGGACGCGCCTTCAGGTACCGCACTGCGTATGGGTGAAGTCGTTGCTGATGCGCTGGGGCGTGATCTGAAAGAATGTGCTGTTTATGGTCGTGAGGGCATTACCGGTGCTCGCCCGGCCAAGCAGATCGGTTTTGAGACCATCCGTGCCGGTGATGTGGTGGGTGACCATACGGTTTTGTTTGCCACTGAAGGTGAACGTATCGAAATTACCCACAAGGCATCCAGCCGTATGACCTTTGCCAAAGGTGCGGTCCGTGCAGCGGGCTGGCTGGAAGGAAAATCCAGCGGTTTGTATGACATGCAGGATGTTTTGGGTCTACACTGACCTTCAGGCTTAATTGCCAAACGTTTTCAACGTTGTTGTTGTTCCCTCTGCCCGCCTTGTGCGGGCTCTTTTATTTGTGCGCTGCGACAATATTTCTGTCACTTACTACCTGCAAAGTATAAATATGCTTGCTGCTGTTGTGTTAACAGGGATATGGTTGTTTCTGACGCGATGCAAAATGGAGACGGCATGTACAAGTTGTGTTTTTTCGTGCCCGAAGCTGATGCGGAGTCCGTCAAGGCGGCCCTGTTCGAGATCGGGGTCGGCAAAATCGGTGATTATGATCAGTGCTGCTGGCAAACCCGGGGCACAGGTCAATTCCGTCCGCTGGCAGGGGCCAATCCGCATATTGGTCAGCACAACCAGCTGGAACGGCTTGCCGAGCTGAAAGTGGAAATGGTATGCCACGACGAACTTATCCACAGGGCGGTGGCTGCACTCAAACAGGCTCATCCTTATGAGGAAGTGGCCTACGAGGTCTACAAGCTGGCAGACATCTAGGCTTGCTGGCAGCAAAGGGAGGTCGCTGTGACACAGCTGTTGGTGCGTTACTCACGAATTCTCGAGATTGTTGGCGATATCGTCCGGGTGCATGTTCCTGCACCGTCCGAAGGCGAAGTCAGTGCGATCGGTTTTGGCGATCTGGCGTTAATCGAGAATATTCTCGATCCGAATCAGCCACCCTACAGTGCCCAGGTCATCCAGCTGGATGATGACAGTGTCTCCTTGCAGGTGTTTTCCGGTACCAAAGGCCTGTCTACCAAGGCCGGTGTGCGTTTTCTCGGTCATCCTATGCAGGTGACCTTCTCCCCGAATATTCTTGGTCGCGCCTTCTCCGGCTCAGGTCGTCCCATTGATGGAGGCCCTGCGCTGAGTGAAGAGGCTCGTATCGATATTGATGGTCCCACCGTAAACCCGGTGCGCCGTATCCTGGCATCTCGAATGATTCGCACCAACGTGCCGATGATCGATGTGTTCAACTCTCTGGTTGAAAGCCAGAAAATCCCCATTTTTTCCGTGGCCGGCGAGCCTTATAACCGTCTGCTGGCTCAGATCGGGGCCAATGCCGACGCTGATGTAGTGGTGTTTGGCGGCATAGGTCTGATCTTTGATGACTACCACTTCTTCCGCCGTGCCTTTGAAGAAGCGGGTGTCAGTGCGCGTACCGTGACCTTTGCTCATCTTGGCTCAGACCCGGTAGTGGAAGGTTTGCTGGTGCCGGATATGGCGCTGGCGGTGGCCGAGCGTTTTGCAGTGGAAGAAGGCAAACGTGTTCTGGTGTTGCTCACGGATATGACCGCCTATGCGGATGCGCTTAAGGAAGTCGGTATCTCCATGGAACACGTGCCCTCTAACCGTGGTTATATCGGTGACCTTTATTCCCAGCTGGCACGCCGCTATGAGAAGGCCTGTGATTACAAAGGTGCGGGTTCGGTCACCATTCTTTCGGTTACCACCATGCCGGGCGACGATGTAACCCATCCGGTGCCGGATAACACAGGCTATATCACCGAAGGTCAGTTTTATCTGCACAACGGCGTGCTGGATCCTTTTGGCTCTCTTTCCCGTCTCAAACAGCATGTGATCGGTAAGGTCACGCGGGAAGATCATGGTCAGATCATGAACACCATGGTGCGCTTCTACGCTGAAGCCCGAGATGCTCAGCAGAAACAGGCAATGTCCTTTGATCTGACTGAGTATGATGAACGCCTGCTCAGGTTCGGCGATCTTTTCCGTGACCGTTTTATGGATATTAGCGTGTCCTTGCCGCTGGAAGATGCACTGGATCTCTGCTGGCAAACGCTGGCGGAATGTTTCCAGCCAGCAGAACTGTTGATGAAACAACAGCTTGTGGACAAGTATTTCCCTCAGGTGCAGGCAGGATGATCGCTGATGGGCAAGCTGGCGCTCAACAAAAGCACCCTTAACCACGAACAGCAGCGACTCAAGTCGTTTCGCCAGTTCGTGCCTGCGCTGGATTTGAAGCGTAAGCAGATTCTGGCGGCGCGCCTCAAGGCACGACAAGCACAGCAGCAGTTACAGCAACGTGTGGACGATATTGACGCTGCCGTGCAGGAACAGCTGCCTATGCTGGCCGGTACCACGCTTGCTCTGGGTGATCTGGTCAAGCTCAAAGGTGTACAACGCCGGACCGAGAACCTGGTGGGTATAGAGCTGCCGATTATCGATGCTGTGGATATAGATCGCTCCGAATATTCGCGTTTGGCACTGCCGCAGTGGGTGGATGTGCTCGTGCATCACCTGGGTCAGGTCATTGAGCTAAGGCTGCAGCTGCAAAATGAACAGACACGGCTTGAGCGCCTGGAAGCAGGATTACAGAAAACCACTCAGCGTTTGAACCTGTTCGATAAGGTGCTAATCCCTCAGGCTGAACGCAATATCCGCCGTATTCGTATCGCGCTATCTGATGCAGAGCGTGCCGGAGTGGTACGCGCCAAGATTGCCAAGAACAAGCGTGCAAGGATGTCGATGTCATGAGCATTCAGGCATTACAAAAAGCCACTCTGGTAGGATTGACCGCCGACAAGGAGCAGGTGCTGGACCGGTTGCAGGCCCTGGGCCTGATGCACATTATTCCCCTGCGTGACTATCGGCCAATGGATCTGGAAGGCAGCGCCGGCAGTGACGAAGCGGTGCCGCCGGATCAGCTGCAGCAGGCGATCCGCTATCTACTGAGCTGCCCGCAAAAGCGCCGTCAGGTGACGGCAGAACGTCATTTCAATCTGTCGGAAGTGGTCGCTGCGGTACTTAAAAATCGCCGTCAGAACCTGCAGTTAAGTGAGCATCGGGATTTTCTGCGCAAGCGTATCCGTGATCTTGAGCCCTGGGGCAACTTCGAGCTGCCGGGCGAGCATGGATTGCTGGGCTATCGTCTCTGGTTCTATCTGGTGCCCAACTACCGTTTGCATGAATTAAATGACACGGAATTGCCCTGGTCGCTGGTTCATCGTGATAACCGTCATGCCTACGTTGCGGTGATTGCCAAGGATGAACCACGTACAAATCAGATGCCAGTGCCGCGCACGCATACCGGTTCGGTCCCGCTCAACCAGCTGAAGCGCGAGCTGGAAGATCTGGAAATCCAGATTGAAACTCTGGCTGCCGATCGTGAGGCGCTTACCCGCTGGCTTTACCTGCTTCAGCGCTCCATGGCTGGCAGTGAAGACCTGGCCGAGCGGGAGCAGGTATCGCGCCAGACCCTGGATGATGAGCAGATCTTTGCACTTCAGGGCTGGATTCCGCTCAGTCGCAGTGACGAGCTACAGGCTTTTGCCGAGAGCGAAGGACTGGTGTTGCTGCTGGAAGAGGTTGCGGATGACGAGTTGCCACCGACCCTGCTGGATAATCCCCGCCAATTAGGAGGTGGGGAGGAAGTGGTACGTTTTTATCAGATGCCGGGCTACCGTGCCTGGGACCCTTCTCGAGTGGTGTTTTTCTCCTTTGCGGCCTTCTTTGCGCTGATTTTATCCGATGCCGGTTACGCCCTGTTGTTGGGGCTGGTGTTGATGTTCTATTGGCATCGGATGGGACACAGTGAAACCGGTTGCCGCCTGCGTGTGCTGGGTGCGACGCTGGCCCTGCTCTCCGCCGCCTGGGGTGTCATGGTAGGCAGCTATTTTGGTGCTGCACCGCCCGGTCCGTTGGCGGCGCTCAAAGTGGTGGATATGAACGACTTTGACAGCATGATGCGCATCTCTGTGGTCATGGGTGCCAGTCATCTTATTCTGGCGAACCTGATCACTGCCTGGCGCTCGCGTCATCGCATGAATGCGTTGGCTCCTTTGGGATGGACTCTGATTATCCTTGCAGGCCTGAGTGCCTGGTTAAGGCAGCAGATGGGGCTTGAATGGGGATTGATGGGGCTGGGACTGCTAATGATATTGCTGTGCTCCAGTACTCGCCCCATCGAGGGAGCTTCGTCGGTGGCCTGGCGCCTGGTGGATGGCCTATTGGCACTGACCGGCATTTCCAAGATGTTCGGTGATGTACTCAGTTATCTGCGTCTGTTTGCGCTTGGGCTTGCCAGCGCTTCGCTGGCCGTCACTTTTAACCAGCTGGCCACCGATGTGGCGGCCGCCGTGCCCGGTATCGGACTGTTCTTCGAGGTGCTGATTCTGTTGGCGGGACATCTGCTCAATTTTGTACTGGCCGTGGTCAGTGGAGTGATCCACGGCCTGCGTCTGAATCTGATCGAGTTTTATAACTGGAGCCTTGCTGATGAAGGCTACGCTTTTCAACCGTTCACCAAGCGGGAGGTCGACCCTTGGATAACCTGATATTGGCACTGGGATGGGCGGGGCTGTACGGCCCCATGGCATTGGGCGCGATTGGCAGCATCATCGGCTGTGCGCTTGCGGGGCAGGCGGCCTGTGGCGCACTGCTGGAAACGGAAACCGGGCATGGGCGCTACGTGGGTATCGCTGCCATGCCGTCCTCGCAGACCATTTACGGCATCGTGGTGATGTTCTCTTTGAACCGGGTAGTGACAATCGATAACGCACCGGGCTTGTTCGCGGTGGGTATTCTGGCGGGGCTGGCGCTGATGTTCAGTGCAATCCGTCAGGGGCAGTGCTGTGCCAGCGCGATCAACGTATCCAAAATCAAGCCGGAGATCTTCGGCATGTCGGTGGCCCCAGCGGCGATCGTAGAAGGTTTCGCCGTATTTGCCTTTATTTTTGCTCTGGTGATCAGTGCCGGTATTCCGGCGTAAGGAGGCACCATGAGTGAGCAACAACAGCAGGCGGCGTCCGGTGTCGAAAAACTGATTCAGCAGCTGCGCGAGCAGGGCGTTGAGCAAGGGCAGCAGAAAGCATCCGAGCTGGTGGAAGAAGCTGAACGCCGTGCCAACTGGCTGGTCGAGCAGGCACAACAGGAAGCAGAGCAGCTGCGCCGCAAGGCACGTGAGGATGCCGATCGTTTGCGCCGTGCCGGTGAGGATGCCCTGAAAATGGCCGCCCGTGACATGCAGCTGCAACTGCGTGAACAGCTGGCGCGCACCTTCTCGGACCGTGTCCGCATGCAGATCAGCGAGCAGCTGGATAGTGACGCGTTTATCCGTGAGGTTATCCAAGAGGTCGTTGTTCAGGCCTGCCAGGATACCAGCATCTGCAGCATGCCCAAGGTTGAGCTCCTGCTGCCTGCCGGTGTGGTGGGGCTGGAAGAGCTGAGGCGTAATCCCCATGCCTATCGCGAAGGCAAGCTGAGCCAGTTCGTGCAGGAACAATTGAATCTGCAACTGCGTGAGGGGGTGACGCTGGATGTGCATGATGGGCGTGGCGTGCGCATTCGCTGTAATGGCGAAGATGCCGAGGTTGACCTAAGCGACCGTGCATTAGCTGAGCTCTTGCTACGTCATTTGCAGCCACGCTTCCGTGCCATTCTGGAAGGGGTGATTCGCTAGTGTCCCTCTACTACACCTTGGTTCCGGCCCTGCCGGCCTTGCCGTCGTCCATGAGTCAGTTGAAAGAGTTGCCGATTTCGGTGCTTCAACTGGAGCAGCGGCTGAGCATGCTGAGTGAAGACGACCGGGCTCTGACTGCTCGTGCGTTGAGACTGTTTCTGCGGGAACGTAGCGGCGATGAAGGTTTTTCCGATCGAGATGAGGTACTGCATTGGCAGCAGGAGTTGGAATCGATTCCCGATAAGCCGCTGCGGCGCGTACTGGAAGAAAATCTTGAGTGGCGTAGCCTGATTGCTGCCCAGCGCTATCGTCTGGCAGGCCAATCTGAGGGTGCAGGCTTCCAGGGTTATGGTCCGCGTACCTGGATTATTAAACGGGACTGGCAGCAGCCTGATTTCGGTTTGGGGCGGCGCTACCCCTGGCTGGTTGAGTCCCTGGCACAGCTGAAGAACGGACAATGCCTGGAACTGGAACAGCAAATTCTGGAACGTCTGTGGCGCAAGTTGCGTCTGCTGGAACAAAGCCACCCCTTTACCTTGATTGCCATAGTGGCCTACCGGCTGCGTTGGTCACTGGCCGAGTATCGGCTGCGTTGGCAGGCGGATGCGGCCAAGACCCATTTTTCGCAATTGGTCGACCGAGCCCTGTCGGGGCTGGAGCAGGATAAGCCGGTCGACACTGTGACAGAGGCAGGTTGATGAACATGAGCCAGACCCCCAGTGCACGGGTAGTAGGTGTCCATGATGACATCGTCAGAATCCGCATGCTGAAGGATGACGAGGGCGAGTTTTTCCCTATTACCAAAAACGAAGTGGTAATGATCTGCCCGCAGCGACGCGATGGTGAGCGAGCCGAGAAGTTGCAGGCCGAAGTCTTGCGAGTTCGCCATGGTGAAGCTGATGTGCAGGTGTTTGAAACCACGCGCGGTGTATCGGTCGGCGACGGTGTGGAGCAAACCGGGCAGATGCTGTCGGTATCTCTGGGGCCTGGCTTGCTGGGGCAAGTGTATGACGGCCTGCAGAATCCACTTGAAGTGATCGCCGGTCAGCATGGTTTCTTCCTGCCACGCGGTCTGGAAGTTGATGGAATCGACCAGCAGCAGAAATGGTCGTTTCAGCCCAGTGTAAAAGTGGGGACCAGGGTAAAAGCCGGGGATCTGCTTGGAAGGGTGCCTGAAAGCCGCTTCAGTCATAAGATTATGGTGCCGTTCAATCTGAGAGGCGAGGCAGAAGTCACCTGGGTTCAGGAAGGCAGTTTCACGGTGTCTACGCCAGTGGTGCGTTTACGACTGGATAGCGGAGACGAGCGGGAAGTCTCCATGCAGCAGCGCTGGCCGGTACGTGTGCCGGTGAATCGTGACCTGCTGCGCGAAGGCTACAACCAACGTTTGTATCCTCAGCAGCCGATGCTTACCAGTATTCGTCTGATTGATACCTTTTTTCCGGTGGCATTGGGAGGCACCGCCTGTATTCCCGGGCCTTTCGGTGCCGGTAAAACCGTGTTGCAAGGGTTGATTTCACGTTATTCCAATGTGGATATCGTGGTCATTGTGGCTTGTGGTGAACGTGCCGGTGAAGTGGTGGAAACCATCACTGAATTTCCCAATATGCCCGACCCCCGTGGCGGCACGTTGATGGACCGTACCGTCATTATCTGTAACACCTCTTCCATGCCGGTAGCCGCACGTGAGGCCTCGATTTACACCGGTATTACCATCAGTGAGTACTACCGCCAGATGGGCTACAACGTGCTTCTGATTGCCGACTCGACTTCTCGCTGGGCACAAGCCATGCGTGAAACCTCGGGTCGTTTGGAGGAGATTCCAGGTGAAGAAGCCTTCCCGGCATATCTGGACTCCGCAGTTCGTGCTCTCTATGAGCGGGCGGGACTGGTGGAAACCAATGATCGAGAACAGGGCAGTCTTACCCTGATCGGTACGGTATCTCCCGCTGGGGGTAACTTCGAAGAGCCGGTCACCCAGTCAACGCTGAGAACCGTGAAAACCTTTCTGGGTCTCAGTGCGGAGCGTGCCTATAAGCGCGCCTATCCGGCGGTGGACCCGTTGATCTCCTGGTCGCGCTATCTGGATCAGCTGGAAAACTGGTACAGCGATGAGCTTTCCCCCCAGTGGGTGACACAGGTGAAGCGTATGCTAAGCCTGATTCGCGAGGGCGAACAGGTTCAGCAGATGATGCAGGTAACCGGTGAGGAGGGCGTTACCCTGGGCGATTATCTGGTGTGGCAGAAGGCGCAGTGTCTGGATCAGGTCTACCTGCAGCAGGATGCCTTTGATGATGTGGATGCCTCAACGCCGATCAGCCGTCAGCAGGAGCTGTTTGGCCTGCTGGTAGACTGTCTGGACAATCCGCCCAGCATGACGGAGAAAGATGCGGTGCGTACCCATTTCGTCAAATTGGCGGGTCTGTTCCGAAATCTGAACTACAGTCGCCACGATAGCCCGGATTACCGACGTTATCTCACCGAGATCAAGGGCATGATTCGTCACGTTGAGGCCTGATTTCTCAGGTCTCCAGTAGCAGCTCATGCTGGCCAGGCTCGATAGCCAGATGGCGCAAGGGAAATGACGGTTCTGATTGTGCCCGATCAGCAAAGTAGTAGCGCAAGGCGTTGCCGATGGTTGGGAAGGCCAGCTCGTCCCAGGGGATTTCATCTTCTCGGAACAGTCGTGTTTCCAGCGTTTCTTCACTGATACCGAAGCGGGCTTCCGGCAGGTCCGCCAGGTAGATCATCTGGACCTGGTTGACGTGTAAAATTGATGTCAGGGTATAGAGCTTGCGCAGCACCACCTCTGCCTGTGCTTCTTCTCGCGTTTCTCTGAGCGC
Source organism: Marinobacterium sp. (assembly GCA_048260865.1). Classification (GTDB taxonomy): domain Bacteria; phylum Pseudomonadota; class Gammaproteobacteria; order Pseudomonadales; family Balneatricaceae; genus Marinobacterium. The sequence goes on from JBLXGN010000008.1 coordinate 104,811, forward strand.
CGCTTCTTCCGTGGACTCTCCGTTTTCCATAAAGCCCGCTGGCAAGGTCCAGTATCCGTAACGGGGTTCTATGGCGCGCTTGCACAAAAGTATTTGGTCACCATGCACCGGCAGACAACCGGCAATGATTCTTGGGTTCTGGTAGTGAATAGCGCCACAGTGGTCACACACATGACGTTCCCTGTTATCGCCGGACGGGACTTTCTTACTGACCGGGTGGCTACACTGGCTGCAATACTTCATCTCAGACCTTTGGTTGCTGCTCTGCCAAGTTGAATTCCGATTGTGGCATGTTGTTCGGGGTCGCGACAGTCCGGTTACACAGGTATTATGATTGTCCCTTTTGGAACCTTTGCCTGCCCGCATGCTCGATCAATTACGCAAACGTTTACACCATCATCGTCCCTGGCGGCTGAGAACGCGTGGTCGGGAGGCCGGTGTGTTGGTGGCTATTACAGATTCCGATGACCCTGAAGTGATCCTCACATTGAGAGCATCGACCTTGTCGACGCACAGCGGGGAGGTTTCGTTCCCCGGGGGTAAGCGTGATCCTGAAGATGCGGATCTGCTGGAAACGGCGTTACGTGAAGCTCAGGAAGAAGTGGGGCTGCACAGCCGCGATGTGGAAATCATTGGCTCTCTTGGGCAGGTTGTATCCAAGCACCATCTTCAGGTGATGCCCTGGGTGGGTGTGGTGGCAGCACACCAGCCCTTGAAAGCCAATCCCGGCGAAATTGAGCGTATACTGCGCGTACCGCTTCGCTTCCTGCTGGCACCGGAGAATCGGCGTATGGATAAGCTCCAATTTGCCGGTCAAACCCGCTATGTACCGGCCTGGCATTGGGACGGTGAGGTGATCTGGGGTTTAACGGCGTATGTGTTGGCCGAACTGTTGAATGTGGGTTTCGATGCCGATATACCGATGAAACCTCGGCCTGAACATCTGGAGACTGGACACTGATGAGCAATGAAATAGATACCCGCCCGGTACCCAGTCCTTGTATTGGTGTGTGTGCCCTGGGAGAAGGTGATGTTTGCATCGCCTGTCACCGCAGTGGCATGGAAATCAGCCACTGGGGACGTATGACAAACGAAGAAAAGCGCGCGGTCTGGGCGTTGGTGCGTCGCCGTGAGCAGGGTGAGGCCTGCTAGTAACCCGGACCTGGGACTTATAGTGTCTCCCGCGCCTTGGCTGTTTTGCTGACGCGCACGGTCTTCACCAGGTTGTCGCAGATCTGCAGAGTTTCCATACGGTAGCCATTCACTTCCAGGCACACGTTGGCATCGGGAATAGACTCCAATATCTCGGTGATCAGGCCGTTCAATGTCTTGGGACCATCCGTAGGCAGCTGCCATTTCAGCGCCTTGTTGATTTCACGCACATAAGCGCTGCCATCAATAAAGTAACTGCCGTCTTCCTGCGGATGGATATCCTGGTTGGTATCATCCTTCTCGTTGGACAATTCGCCTACGATCTCTTCCAGAATATCTTCCAGCGTAACCACACCTTCGATATCACCGTATTCATCAACCACCACGGCAATGCGGCGGCTGTGCTTCTGAAAGTTCAGCAGCTGGGTCTGTAGCGGCGTGCTTTCCGGCACAAAGTAGGCCTCATGCACGACCTGCATGATGGCTGGCTTGGTCACTTTACCCTGCTGGATCAGCTGCGCCAGGTTACGCATGTGCAGGATGCCGACGATATTGTTGATATCGCCACTGTAGACCGGCAGGCGGGTATGGCGCGTCTTGGAGAGCAGCTCCAGAATTTCGTCCATCTCCAGATCCAGGTCGATCCCTTCCACCTCGTTGCGCGGAATCATGATGTCATTCACGGTGACTTCATTGAGTTCCAGTACGCCCAGCAGCATGGACTGGTTGCGGTGTGGCAGCAGTGAGCCCGCTTCATGCACGATGGTGCGCAGCTCTTCCGTACTCAGATGTTCGTTGCCAGCATCGTTCACATTGACGCCAAACAGGCGCAGGAAGCCATTGGTAATGCCGTTAATGATCCATACCAGCGGGTATGCGATTTTCAGCATCGGCTGCAGGATATAAGAAGCCGGGAAGGCGATTTTTTCCGGGTGCAGGGCCGCCATGGTTTTGGGCGAGACCTCTGCAAAAATCAAGATGACCAGGGTCAGGCCTGCGGTGGCGATGGCAATACCGGCATCACCCCAGAGTCGCACAGCGATCACGGTCGCGATGGCGGAGGCCAGGATGTTGACGAAGTTGTTGCCGATCAGGATCAAACCAATCAGGCGGTCGGGGCGCTCCAACAGGCTGCTTGCTCTGCGCGCGGAGCGGTGTCCGCTTTTAACCAGATGGCGTAACCGGTAGCGGTTCAACGACATCATGCCGGTTTCGGAGCTGGAGAAAAAAGCTGAACAAAAAATCAGCACAACAAGAATAATCGTCAGTGTGCCTATCGACGCATCGTCCAAGGGACAAAACCTTATATAAATTCGGGGCGTTCATTTTCTGGTCAGGCCCCTCGGGTGTCAAGGCATCTGACTAGGTGTTTAGTAGCAATTCCAGCACCAGTTTGGAGCCGAAAAATGCCAGCATCAGCAGGATAAACCCGCCCAGCGTCCAGCGTACCGCCGTACGGCCACGCCAGCCAAGGAAGTAACGACCACTCAGCAGAATGGCATACACGATCCAGGCGATTATCGAGAGCGCGGTTTTGTGGGCCAGGTGCTGTGCGAACAGGTTCTCGACGAATACAACGCCGGAAATCAGCGAAGCTGTCAGCAGAATGAAGCCTGCCCAGAGAGTGTCGAACAGCAGTCGCTCCATCATTTGCAGTGGTGGCAGGGACGCGACCAGACCGCGGGTATGATGGTGTTTGAGTGCGCTTTCCTGACGTGACAGCAGCACCGCTTGTACTGCGGCGATGGTGAACAGACTATAGGCCAGCAGGGATAGCAATATGTGTGCGATCAGGCCACCAGCATAGGGTTTGGCCTGGGTGTCTTCAAAACCGGCAATGGAAAGAAGGGCCGTGATGGCGGCCAGCGGAAAGACGCCGATAAACAGATTGTCCAGTTTTTGCCGCAGGCTACTGATCAATACCAGTCCGGCCACTACCCAGGCAATCAGTGAACCGACAGCAAAAAAGCCCAGGTCGATACCGCCTGGCTGGTGCAGAACCTGGTAGACAGAGTATCCGTGCAGCGCGAAACCCGCTGCACCCAGCATACGAAGAGTGGGACCGCGGCCGTCGTTGAGGCTGGTGGACAGGCGTTGCCATTGTATCCAGGTCGCAAGGGCGTAACACAGTGCAGCGACTAGAGTTGTAACGATCAGCATTCCTATCCTCCTTAATGGCGGCTAAGTGTGGCACAAATGCAGGGAGGAGGAAATATGAGGTGCCGCAGCGGCGGGGGGTCCTGTATAATCTGTCGCCAAAGCTTTTAAGGCAGGTGCCCGAGCGGCAGCTGCGGCCAGGATAGAGGTATTCGATGTTTGATAATCTGACAGAACGGTTAACGCAGACGCTGCGCAGTGTGACCGGTCAGGCGAAGCTGACCGAAGACAACATCAAGGGCACTCTGCGTGAGGTCCGGATGGCACTGCTGGAAGCCGACGTGGCGCTGCCGGTAGTCAAGGAATTCATCAACAGCGTCAAGGAAAGGGCTGTTGGTCAGGAGGTTAGCAAGAGCCTCAGTCCCGGACAGGTGTTCGTCAAGATCGTCAATGAAGAGCTGATTAAGGTCATGGGCGAGGCGAATGCCGAGCTGGATCTGGCCACTCAGCCGCCTGCTGTGCTGATGATGGCTGGTCTCCAGGGTGCGGGTAAAACCACCTCTGTTGCCAAGCTGTCTCGCTTCCTGAAAGAGCGCAAGAAAAAGAAAGTGCTGGTGGTATCGGCGGACATTTACCGTCCGGCCGCGATCCGTCAGCTGGAAACGCTGGCTGGTGAAGTCGGCGTTGAGTTTTTCCCGTCTACGGCTGAGCAGGACCCGGTTGATATTGCGGAAGCTGCGATTCAGCATGCGCGTATCAAGGCCTTCGATGTACTGATCATCGATACCGCTGGTCGTTTGCATGTCGATGGCGACATGATGGATGAGATCAAGCGTCTGCATGCGTCCGTGAAGCCGGTTGAAACCCTGTTCGTGGTTGACTCCATGACCGGTCAGGACGCGGCCAATACCGCCAAGGCCTTCAACGAAGTGCTGCCGCTGACCGGTGTGATCCTGACCAAGACCGATGGCGATGCCCGTGGTGGTGCAGCGCTGTCTGTGCGTCATATCACCGGCAAACCGATCAAGTTCCTGGGTGTGGGTGAAAAAACCGATGCCCTTGAGCCTTTCCATCCGGATCGTGTGGCGTCGCGCATCCTCGGCATGGGTGACGTGCTGTCGCTGATCGAAGAAGCCGAGCACAAGATCGATAAGGAAAAAGCCGAGAAATTTGCCAAGAAGATCACCAAGGGCAAAGGCTTTGACCTGGAAGACTTCCGCGAGCAGATCCAGCAGATGCAGAACATGGGCGGCATGATGTCCATGCTGGAAAAACTGCCGGGTATGGGGCAGATGGCACAGGCGGCACAGGCGGCACAGGCTGAAAAAGGCATTCAGCAGATGTGCACCATTATCAATTCGATGACACCCCATGAGCGTCGTAACCCGGATGTCATCAGTGGCTCGCGCAAGCGTCGAATTGCCATGGGCTCGGGTACCCAGATTCAGGACGTTAACCGTCTGCTCAAACAGCACAAGCAGATGGCAAAAATGATGAAGAAGTTCGGTTCCAAATCCGGCATGGCCAAGCTGGCGCGCGGCATGAAAGGCATGATGCCGCCGGGCATGGGCGGAGGCGGCGGTTTCCCTCGCATGTAACAACCCTGAAGGGTGTTCAAAAACTGAGCTTTTTGCTTTCCAAGGGCGGCGCTTTCACGTAGAATTGCCGCCCTGTTTAATTTGGCCTTCGTTTACCTGGGCAGTATGGCTGGGGAAACGGAGAATTCTAATGATGGGCGATCTTAAAACCCATCCGGCGAAATAAAGGGGTCCAGCGCATGGTCACTATTCGTTTGTCTCGCGGTGGCGCTAAAAAGCGTCCTTTCTATCACATCACAGTAGCTGATTCGCGTAATGCGCGTGACGGCCGCTTTATTGAGCGTGTTGGTTTCTTCAACCCGCTGGCTCGTGGTCAGGAAGAACGCCTGCGCGTTAACCTGGAACGTGTTGAGTACTGGGTTGGCAAGGGTGCTCAGACTTCTGAGCGTGTTGCTCAGCTGCTCAAAGACGCACGCAAAGCAGCAGAGTAAGGTCGGATTCAGGCCGTGTCAGTAGCAAGTGAAAATACCGAAGATCTGGTCGTACTGGGTCGTTTCACCGCTCCGTATGGCGTAAAAGGGTGGATCAAGGTCTACTCTTTCACTGACCCTATGGAGAACATACTGAATTACAGTTCATGGCAAGTGGAGTGTGACGGGCGTCTGACGCCGGTCAAACTGGAAGCTGGCAAGCGCCATGGCAAAGGTCTGATCGCCAAATTGGCCGGTGTGAATACTCCGGAAGAGGCACGTCTCTGGAATGGGCGCGAAATCAAGGTTTCCGCCTCCGAACTGCCGCAACTGGAGACCGGTGAGTATTACTGGAGCCAGCTGGAAAACCTGTTGGTATACACCGAATCCGGCGTATTGCTGGGACGGGTAAGCCATCTGATGGAAACCGGCGCCAATGATGTGCTGGTGGTTAAAGGCACCGCTGAGAGTATTGATCGTGAGCAACGGTTGATCCCCTGGTTGCCTGATCAGGTGGTTAAAGAAGTAGATCTGAACTCGGGAACCATGAGGGTCGATTGGGACCCTGATTTCTGAGTTATGTGGTTCGGAATTGTCAGTCTGTTCCCGGAGATGTTCGAAGCGGTTACCCGTTACGGCGTCACCGGACGAGCAGTACGTAATGGCTTGATCAGTGTGGAGTGCTGGAATCCCCGCGACTTCACCCATGATCGCCATCGCACCGTGGATGACCGCCCTTATGGCGGAGGTCCCGGAATGCTGATGAAGGTTCAGCCCTTACGTGATGCAATTCACGCTGCCAAAGCCGCTGCCGGCGAGGGTGCTCGGGTGATTTATTTATCACCTCAGGGGCGCCGACTCGATCAGGCAGGGGTGTGTGAACTGGCTGCCAGCGACAAGCTGATACTCGTGGCCGGGCGTTATGAAGGTATTGATGAACGCCTGATACAGAGTGAAGTGGATGAGGAATGGTCCCTTGGTGACTTTGTCCTCAGCGGTGGCGAGCTGCCGGCGATGGTAATGGTGGATGCCGTGTCTCGTATGATCCCTGAAGTATTGGGGCATCAGGACTCGGCGGTCGAGGATTCCTTCTTTGAGGGTCTGCTGGATTGTCCCCACTATACCCGCCCTGAAGAGCTGGATGGCCAAACGGTGCCGCCGGTTCTGCTCAGTGGCAACCATGCGGATATACGCCGCTGGCGCCTGCAGCAGCAGTTGGGACGTACGTGGGAGCGCAGACCGGACCTGCTTGAAAAGATCGATTTGAACCCGGAACAGCAGACGTTGTTAAGCGAATATATCCGCGAGGCCCAAGGGGCCAGCGGGGGCAAAATTTAGGAGCAAGCAATGAGCAACAAGAGCGCTATTATTCAGCAGATCGAAGCTGAACAGATGAGCAAAGAAATCCCGGCGTTTGCACCGGGTGACACCGTTGTCGTACAGGTACGTGTTGTTGAGGGCTCTCGCAGCCGTCTGCAGGCGTTCGAAGGCGTTGTACTGGGCAAGCGTAACCGCGGCCTGAACTCTGCTTTCACCGTACGTAAAATCTCTCACGGTGTTGGCGTTGAGCGTACTTTCCAGACTTACAGCCCGACTGTAGAACAGATCGAAGTTAAGCGTCGCGGTGACGTGCGCCAGGCTAAACTGTACTACCTGCGTGAGCGTAGCGGTAAGTCTGCGCGCATCAAGGAAAAACTGGGCTAAGCACATACTCGTATGTGTTAGCGAAAAAAGGCAGCCTCAGGGCTGCCTTTTTTGTTGCCTGTAATTTGCATTCTTGTTGACCTTGGCCTCTCGCAATTAACATAAGCTCTATCTAGAATGAGTTTTTTAGCAACTGAATGGAACGAGGTGTTGCATGCGCAGGATCGGCACACTGCTTTTGGTGCTGGTGTTACTGGTTGGCGCCGCCTACGGACTTTACTGGTACAAGGTAAAAACCAGTATTGATGATCTGGTGGAGCAGGTAGCACCCTTTGCACAGGTGAGCTACGGCGCCATTTACGCTCACCCTGATGGCACCGTAGGGGTCGATCAGCTGCAAGTCACTCCGATGGGAGGTGACGAGCCTATAACCGCCGTTGCCGTTCGGGTGCGTCCCAATAGTCCCATGTACTGGCTGACCGGCGGTGATGAGCCACCGGAGGCCTTGAGTGTACACCTGCAGCAGCTTGAGCAGGGGCTGGATGGTGGTCTGCTCAAGTCGATGCAGCAGCAGATGGATCTTCAGCGTGAGGCAGACCCCTTGTATGTAAGCCCCTCTGCTTTAGGCTGTGGTGATGTGCGTCAGCTGGATATCAATGCCATGAGAGGCATGGGATATCGCTCATTGGTGATGGATCTGGATCTTCACTACAGTGGCGATCAGCAGACGCGCAAATTGGCATTCACCATCGATACTGATATCGATAATCTGGCTAAACTCAGCTTCGATATGCGCCTGAGTGCTGACCCGGACCAATTGCGTAACCCCATGCAGGCGACCGGCACCGCGCGTCTGGAGAAGTTCGAGCTGAAATACACCGATAATGGCTACAATGCCCGATTGTCTCGATATTGCTCACAGGAAAGCGGCTTGCCTGCGCCTGAGTACCGTGCCGAGCATATGCGTTTGTACGAAGCCTGGCTTAACACCAACGGTATCGACATTCCTGAAAGCTGGCTGCAGGCATATTCTGAACTGCAGGGCAGTGGTGCACGCCTGACCGTCTCCCTGAACCCTATCGGTGGCTTTGGCGCCGGTGAGATGATGATGGCTCAGGATCCGGTCTATCTGATTGAGAAAGTAAACCCGGCCATTGAGGTTAACGGCAAAAACCTGTCACTTGATGGTGTCGACTGGATGCAGTTGATTACTCAGGTATCTCAGGCCGGTAGTGGTGCTGCAGTCGCGCGTGCCGGTTCTGCGCAAAAGTCTGCAATGCAAGAGCTTGAAACAACGGTTATCGAGTCAACTGAGGCTGAGATTGAAGAGCCTGCGGTTTCGGAGACCACTGAGGAAGCTGTAGCGGCGGCCAAGCCCTCACGCACTCGCGACAAACCCCAGGGTAAAAGCTTCAAACAGACGCCCAAGGATCAGCTGGGTGATCATTTGGGAGCCCAGGTGCGCATCTTTACCTACTTCGGCCGCGATGTGTCCGGCCAGTTGGTAGCGGTCGACAGTAGCGGCATTCGCGTGTCTCAACGCTTGGCGCAAGGTATGGCCGAATACCCGCTTGAGTACGAGCGGATTGAGCAGGTTGAGGTTTATCGTTGAGCACTGACGGGCGCAAAACCCGTCAGCCACCCGCTGCCGCAGATCAGCAACTGGTTGAGGTATGGCTTAACAGCCTCTGGATGGAAAAAGGGCTGAGTGACAACTCGCGTGCTTCCTACCAGCGTGATCTTTGGCAATACGCGGTCTGGCTGAACGGTCGTAACACAGGCCTGCTTAATGCAGGTCGTTCAGAGCTTCAATCCTATCTACACTGGCGTCTGGAGCAGCAGCTCAAAAGCAGCTCTACATCTCGGTTGTTGTCCTGTCTGCGTGGCTTTTATCGTTTCCTGCTGCGTGAGCGCTATCTGGATCAGGATCCAACTCTGAATCTGGATAACCCCCGCCTGGCGCGTCCTCTTCCCAAAACACTGAGCGAGAGCGATGTGGAGCAGTTGTTGGCGGCACCTGACTGTCAGGATGTGCTGGGGCTGCGTGATCGAGCCATGTTGGAGATGCTGTATGCTTCCGGCTTGCGTATCAGCGAGCTGGTGGGGCTTCAGCTGGAGCAGGTAAATCAGCGGCTTGGGGTTATTCGGGTGGTCGGCAAGGGCAATAAGGAGCGCCTGGTGCCGGTAGGTGATGAGGCGCTGAGCTGGCTGGAAAAGTATCTGCGGCACTCACGCCCTGAGCTGCTGCGCGATGGTCGAGAGGAAGCCTTGTTTCTGAGTCAGCGGGGGCAGGCAATGACCCGGCAGGCATTCTGGTATCGGGTACACCGGTATGCGCTGGAAAGTGGCATCGACAAACCACTGTCTCCACATGTGCTCAGGCATGCCTTTGCAACACATTTAATCAACCATGGTGCCGATCTGCGTGTGGTACAAATGCTGCTGGGACACAGTGATCTGTCGACGACACAGATCTACACCCATGTGGCTAACCATCGTCTGCAATCCCTGCACCGTGAACATCATCCGCGTGGTTAGGAACTATCCGGGCGCGCTGCGATCCAATCAACACATTTATACGGAAAACTAGAGGCATTCATGCGATCCCTTACTCTGACATCCGCGCTGATGCTGGCCATGACCGGCTCGGCCTGGGCGGTTGATACCGCTGAAGAAAAGATCAAACAGCAGCTGAGCCGCGTGGACAGTCGCCTCAAGGTTGAAAGCGTTGAGCCTGCGCCTTTGGCTGGACTCTATGCGGTCACGCTGAACAGTGGTGAAACCCTCTATGCGGATGGTCAAGGTCAGTACCTGTTAGCCGGTCAGCTGTATCAGATCGGTGAGCAAGGGATGGTCAACCTGACCGAAGAAAAGCGTACTGAGCAGCGTGTGGCCGCCATTAACGCCTTGGCCGAAGAAGACAAGGTGGTGTACAAGCCCAAGGGCGAAGTAAAAGCGACCATCCATGTGTTTACGGATGTGGATTGCACCTACTGTCGCAAGCTGCATCAAGAGGTTCCTGCGTTGAATGAAATGGGCATACAGGTGAACTACCTGGCATTCCCGCGCGCAGGGCAGGGCTCCAAAGCCTTTAACACCATGAACAGCATCTGGTGTGGTACTGCTGAAGAACGCCGTGAGCGTATGGATACGGCCAAGCGTGGTGGCAAGGTGGATGAAGAAACCTGCGAGACTCCAGTGCTGGAGCAATATAACCTGGGACAGAAATTGGGCGTGACCGGTACACCTGCGCTGGTGCTGGAAGATGGACGACTCCTGCCAGGCTACCTCCCTGCCGAACGTCTGAAACAGACACTGAAACTGAATTAAGCGTAAACCAGACGTTATCCGAGGCGGGCATGCGTAGTGCATGACCCGCCTTTTCGCTATACTGGAGCCCATTTTTTAACCGCCAGCTGGCGGTGACACTCTCTGACCGAACATTCTGCGAGGTGTGGCTTGAAACCTGTAAAAGTAGGGATCTGTGGTTTGGGTACCGTCGGTGGCGGTACATTCAATGTCCTGACACGAAATGCGGAGGAAATTTCCCGTCGTGCTGGACGTCATATCGTGATTGAACAGATCGGTACGCGTCATGAAAACCCGGCCTGTGACACCACTGGTATGCAGATTACTGCTGATATTTTCGAGGTTGCCACCAATCCGGAAATTGATATCGTCATCGAACTGATCGGCGGTTACGACACCGCACGTGACCTGGTGATGACTGCGATCGAAAACGGCAAACATGTCGTGACCGCCAACAAAGCATTGATCGCTGTGCACGGCAACGAGATCTTCGAAGCCGCGCAGGAAAAGAACGTGATGGTTGCGTTTGAAGCATCGGTTGCCGGCGGTATTCCGATAATCAAGGCGATCCGTGAAGGCCTGGCTGCGAACCAGATCAACTGGCTGGCCGGTATCATCAACGGCACCGGCAACTTCATCATGACCGAAATGCGTGAGAAGGGCCGTGAGTTCGCCGACGTGCTGCAGGAAGCTCAGGCGCTGGGTTATGCTGAGGCCGATCCTACGTTTGACGTTGAAGGTATCGACGCTGCCCACAAACTGACCATCCTGTCTTCACTCGCATTCGGTATCCCGCTGCAGTTCAGCAAGGCCTATACCGAAGGCATCAGCAAGATCACGCCGCAGGATATCCAGTATGCAGAAGAACTGGGTTACCGCGTCAAGCATCTGGGTATCACTCGCCGTACCGACAAGGGTATTGAGCTGCGTGTACATCCGACACTGATCCCGCGTGAAGCGCTGCTGGCCAATGTGAACGGTGTGATGAACGCTGTTCTGGCAGATGGCGACGCTGTTGGTCAGACCATGTACTACGGTCCGGGTGCCGGTTCTGAAGCGACTGCTTCTGCCGTGGTTGCCGACGTGGTGGATGTGGTTCGTACGCTGACAGCCGATCGTGATAACCGTGTGCCGCACCTGGCATTCCAGCCTTCGGCCCTGTCTGATGCGCCGGTGTTGCCGGTCGAAGAAACCACCAGCGCATACTACCTGCGTATGCAGGCTGTAGAGCGTCCGGGTGTACTGGCACACGTAACCCGTATTCTGGGTGAAAAAGGCATCAACATCGAAGCGATCATCCAGAAGCAGACCACTGAAGCTCAGGTGCCGGTGATCATGCTGACCCAGCGTGTTGAAGAGCGCATGATGAACGAAGCAATCCGCGAAATCGAAGCACTGCCGGATATCCTGGGCGAAATCGTCCGTATCCGTGTCGAACTGCTGGCGGACTGAGACAGGTTTTAGGAAGATAAGACATGAACTACATCTCTACTCGCGGTCAGGCACCGAAACTGAAGTTTGCCGACGTGCTGCTGGCTGGCCTCGCCAGCGACGGTGGTCTGTATGTGCCGGAAGAGCTGCCGACCTTCAGCCAGGATGAAATTGCCTCCTGGGCAGGCCTGTCCTATGCCGATTTGGCGTTCAAGGTAATCAAGCCGTTCGTGGACGACTGCATCAGCGATGCCGACCTGAAACGTATGGTCGACGAGACCTATGCCGCTTTCAATCACAGCGCCGTAGCACCGCTGAAAGAACTGGGCACCAATGAATGGGTACTGGAGTTGTTCCATGGCCCGACGCTGGCGTTCAAGGACTTTGCGCTGCAGCTGCTGGGCCGTCTGATGGATCACGTGTTGGCCGAGCGCGGCGAGCGTCTGGTGATCATGGGGGCGACCTCCGGTGATACCGGTTCTGCTGCTATCGAAGGCTGCCGTCACTCCGAGCACCTGGATATTTTCATCCTGCACCCGTACCAGCGTGTATCCGAAGTACAGCGTCGCCAGATGACCAGCATCCTGGAAGACAATGTCTTCAACATCGCACTGGAAGGCAACTTCGATGACTGTCAGGAGATGGTCAAGGACAGCTTCGCCAATCAGGACTTCCTCAAGGGGCTGAAACTGGGCGCGGTGAACTCGATCAACTGGGCACGCATCATGGCTCAGATCGTCTACTACTTCTCCGCCTCTCTGGCGGTGGGTGGACCGCACCGTCCGGTGTCTTTCTCTGTACCGACCGGTAACTTCGGTGACATCTTTGCCGGTTACCTGGCCAAGCAGATGGGTCTGCCGATCCAGCAGCTGGTGGTTGCGACCAACCGTAACGACATTTTGCACCGCGTCATCAGCGGTAACGACATGTCCAAAGGTGACCTGGTACACACCCTGTCTCCGTCCATGGACATCATGGTCAGCTCCAACTTCGAGCGTCTGTTGTTCGATGTGTATGACCGTGACGGCGCTGCAATCAACGACCTGATGGCACGCTTCAAGACCGAGTCTGTGCAACTGAACCCGGCGCAGTGGGACAAGGTACGTGAACTGTTCGACAGCTACGCGGTGAACGACGACAGCACCTGTGACGTAATCAAGGACGTACATGCCGAGACCGGCTACCTGCTGGATCCGCATACGGCGATTGGTGTTAAGGCCGCGCGTGAATGCTGGCGTGACAAGTCTGTGCCGATGATCACTCTGGCGACGGCGCACCCGGTGAAATTCCCTGAGCCTGTGGTTAAGGCGGGTCTGGAATCACCTCAGCTGCCGGCGCACATGGCGGACCTGTTCGAGCGCGAAGAGCGTTACGAAGTCCTGGCCAATGATCTGTCCAAGGTACAGGCGTTCATCGCGAGTCACGTTCACCGCGCTTAATTTGCCTGCCAAGACCTTCGCATGACCGGGTGTTCGCCTGGTCATGCAATGCCGGGCCCAGAGCCCGGTTTTTTCTTTCTGTAAGCCCCTGCTGCTGGACCTGCGTGCATGAGTGTAACCGATCCGATCATTGAACAGCGGCCATTTCAGGTCGATCCCAGCCATCCCGGCTTGACCGGTCTGGATCCGGTGCTGGCCCGTGTCTATGCTGCCCGAGGTATCGAAGACCCTCAGTTACTGGGGCGCAGGCTGCAGGAGCTGCTGCCGGACAGTCAGATGAAAGGCATCCCTGCGGCAGTTGAGCGTCTGATCAAGGCGTTCGAACAGCAGGAAAAGATCCTGATCGTCGGTGACTTTGACTGTGACGGTGCTACCAGTACCTCGGTCGGTGTACTGGGGCTGCGCATGCTGGGTGCTTCGGAAGTCGGTTACCTGGTGCCCAACCGTTTTGAATACGGCTATGGACTCAGCCCCGAGATCGTTGATGTAGCGGCACAGAACCAGCCGGATCTGATCATTACCGTCGACAATGGCATCTCCAGCATTGAAGGGGTTGCCCGTGCCCAGTCATTGGGCATCGATGTGATCGTAACCGATCACCATCTGGCGGGCGCCGAACTGCCTCAAGCCTGTGCCATCGTTAATCCGAATCAGCCCGGTTGTGATTTCATCGCCAAATCGACCTGCGGTGTCGGCGTGATTTTCTATGTTTTGATCGCGCTTCGTCGCGCCCTCGATGAACGTGGCTGGTTCAATGGGCAGCCCCCCAATCTGGCCAGCCTGTTGGATCTGGTCGCCCTGGGTACCGTTGCCGATGTGGTGCCGCTGGAACGAAACAACCGGGCCTTGGTCTGGCAAGGCCTGCAGCGGATTCGTGCCGGTCAGGCGCGACCGGGCTTGCTGGCGCTGATCGAAGTGGCGGGACGAAATCGCAGCCGCCTGGTGGCCAGCGATCTGGGCTTTGCCATTGCGCCGCGATTGAATGCCGCGGGCCGCCTGGAAGACATGTCGATCGGAATCGAATGTCTGCTGGAAGAAAACTATGACCGTGCCCTGACCATGGCGCGTGAGCTGGATGAGCTGAACCGAGAGCGCCGTGGTATCGAGCAGGAGATGCAGCAGCAAGCGTTGGAGCTGCTGGGACAACTCAGTCTGAACGATCAGGAACTGCCGTTTGGCTTGTGCCTGTATGACGAATACTGGCATCAGGGCGTCATCGGTATTCTGGCCTCCCGTATCAAGGAAAGGGTGCATCGTCCGGTGATCGCTTTTGCCCCCGGTGATGATGGTGAAATCAAGGGCTCAGCACGTTCCATTAACGGCTTCCATATCCGTGATGGTCTGGACGCTGTTGCTGCCAAGCATCCTGGTTTGCTGAAGAAATTCGGCGGTCACGCCATGGCGGCCGGCATGACCCTGGCTGCAGATGACCTGCCGGCTTTCCGTGAAGCCTTTGATGCCGAAGTGCGTCGTCAGCTCAAGGCTGAGGATTTGACTCAGCGTATCCTGACCGATGGTGAGCTGGCAGAGGCCGAGTTCAGCATGATGCTGGCGGAAGAATTGCGCAACGCCGGGCCCTGGGGACACCAGTTCCCTGAGCCTTTGTTTGAGGGGCGCTTTCATCTGCTGCAACAACGTATTGTCGGCCAGCGTCATCTGAAAATGGTGGTAATGCCTGAAGGTGGCACTTTGGCGATCGATGCCATCGCATTCAATGTGGATACCCTTGTCTGGCCGGATGAGTCCGTGCAGAAAGTGCGTCTGGTCTACCGTTTGGATGTGAACGAGTTCCGTGGCCAGCGGACACTGCAATTGATGGTGGATTGGATAGGCGTGGACTAATATCCACAACTGACTTTAGGGTGTTGTTATCCGACTGCTTAGGCTAGGATACGCGCCCTGTTTTTTGACCGATAACGAATTGCCAGGAGCACTCCCATGCACGAACTGACACTGGATGAACTTACCGCACTGTTGAACGTATTTAACCGTGCTGGCGCTATTCAGGATGCTGTTGAATCCGATCTGCTGACGCGCCTGAAGGAGCATCATGCGGAAAAAGAAGAGTTGGCGTCGATGGACTTTGATGATTGCCTGGGCGGTGCCTGCAAGCTGTAAGCCGGATCGGTTGAGCGGCCATCGACCGGATGCCGCTCACGCCTGTTGAACGCGCTACTGAAGCTCCCCGTTTTTTAAAGCCATTCTGAAGTTCAGGAAAGTTGGATGTACTACATAGGTGCCCACGTCAGTGCTGCCGGAGGGGTGGAGAATGCCCCACTGAATGCGGCCAAAATCGGGGCCAATGCCTTTGCCCTGTTTACCAAGAACCAGCGTCGCTGGGATGCCAAGCCGCTTACCAGCAAGAGCATCAAGTCGTTCAAGGCAAACTGTGATCGTTTGGGCTTCAGTGCCGATCAGATTCTGCCCCATGACAGCTATTTGATTAACCTGGGCCACCCTGAGTCCGAGCCGCTGGAAAAGTCGCGTGCCGCCTTTCTGGATGAGATGCAGCGCTGTGAGCAGCTGGGTCTCAAGCTGCTGAACTTCCATCCCGGCAGCCATCTCAAAAAAGTGGATGAAGCCACCTGTCTCAGCACCATTGCCGAATCGATCAATCTGGCGCTGGCGCAGACAGAAGAAGTCGTTGCCGTGATTGAAAATACCGCTGGTCAGGGCTCCAACCTGGGCTTTCGCTTCGAGCAGCTGGCGGCGATTATCGATGGGGTCGAAGACAAATCCCGTGTGGGTGTCTGTCTGGACACTTGTCATACCTTTGCTGCGGGTTATGACCTGCGTACCCCTGAGGCCTGTGCACAGACGTTTGCCGAGTTTGAACGCATTGTCGGCTTCGAGTATCTCCGAGGCATGCATCTGAACGACTCCAAAGGTGCGCTGGAAAGCCGCATTGATCGTCACCACAGCCTGGGGCAGGGTGAAATCGGTTGGGCGCCGTTTGAATTCATTATGCAGGACAGCCGTTTTGAGGGGATTCCGCTGGTGCTGGAAACCATTGAGCCTGAAATCTGGGCCGATGAAATTCAGCAACTGCGGGCATTGGCGGCGGCTTAAGTTCATGCTCCTGTCATAAAAAATCAATATTATGCCGCTCCTTGATTCTTAACGGTGGTGGCAGGCATGCAGTTAGCCCGTTCACAGCGACTGGCACGACAGTTGGCTAAACATGAGGGTGTGAAGGAGTCGCAACTTCTGCTTGCAGGAAGTTGCCTGAGATTGATTCACACCCAGTCCGCTGAATTACGCGATCGTATTGAGCGTGAAGAGCTGGAACGCATACTCTCGCAGGCATTGCTGCGCCCCCACTTTCAGCCAATCTTGAACCTTCGTACGGGCACCTTGATCGGCTATGAAGCGCTGATTCGTGGTCCTGTGAAAAGCCCCCTGCAGATGCCCTCGGAGCTGTTTCGCTGTGCCATTGAGCAGGGGCGTCAGCATGAGCTTGAACTGCTCAGCCGGTCCTGCTCCTTACGGGCATTTTCCCGCTTTGAGCCCGGCCAGAAACTGTTTTTGAATGTCACGGCTTCTTTGCTGGGGTCTCCTGAGCATCAGCAGGGTTTCACCGTTGAACTTCTGCGTGAGCTGGGCATTCCCATCGAGTCCATCGTCATCGAGCTGTCAGAGCAGCACCCCTTTGATCAACAGGGAGTGAGTCGAGCCGCTGTTGAACACTATCGCAACATGGGATTCAGTATCGCCATTGATGATCTGGGCACCGGTTATTCCGGCTTGAAACTCTGGTCCGAGCTGCAGCCTGAATACGTCAAAATTGACCAACATTTTGTGCGCAGCCTTGATCGGGACCCTGTAAAGCGCGAGTTCGTTCACTCAATCTGCCGAATTGGTCGAAATCTGGGCTGCCAGGTGCTGGCGGAGGGGATCGAGGAATTGGCCGAAATGCGCACCTTGCAAACCCTCGGGGTTAAGCTGGGGCAGGGGTATTTGCTGGGGCGCCCTGAAGTCGACCCCCGTGTGCTTCTGAGTTCTGAGCGGATTCGTCCGCCATTCTTTGCGCGTTGTCAGCAACGCGCCCGCAGTCACCTATACTCTATGCTTTCGTCTCGAGGGCGGTTCGGTTTTTAGCCCCGAGGTTGTAATGGTATAGTCGCGTTTTCGATAACGTGACGCGAGTATCTCCATGTCTGAAACCTGGACGCCAGCCTTCGACGAGCGTGATGTTCGGTTGGAGCAGGATGAGCCCCTGTATCAGGGCTTTTTCCGCCTGCACAAACTGACGCTGAGCCATCCTCGCTTTGAGGGCGGACGGGTACGTATTGAGCGTGAGATACTGGATCGCGGCGATGCTGTCTGTGTACTGTTGTATGATCCTGTCGCCGATGCGGTGGTGATGGTGGAGCAGTTTCGTGCCGGAGCACTGGGTAAAACGAACAGTCCCTGGTTGCTCGAACTGGTCGCCGGTATCGTCGAGCCTGGCGAAACGGCTGAAGATGTCGCGCGTCGTGAAAGCGTGGAAGAGGCGGGTGTCGAGCTGGGCCCTGTTTTTCCCATTACCGGTTATCTGCCTAGCCCGGGTGGCTGTGATGAATGGATCGATCTGGTCTGTGCGCTGGTCGACTCGCGTGGCGTTGGTGGTGTACACGGTCTTGAACACGAGGGTGAAGACATACGCGTGCACGTGATCAGTGCGGCGGATGCCTTTGCTTTGGTACGTGAAAACCGGCTTATGAATGCAGCGGCCATCATGGGCCTGCAATGGCTGGAACTCAACCATGGACGGCTGCAACAGATGCGGATGTCCGATGAAACGTAAGTATGTACCCGATCTCAAGCGCCAGATGGCGCAGGGCGAAGCCAACTATCTCCGTCTGCTGAAACTGCTGCCGGATCTGGACAGCTGTGACCAGCGTGAGTTTCTGGTTGAGCTGGACGGTCAGCGCGTGCGGGTGCGACTCGAAATCGACGAGCGCTTCACCTATACCACCAGTGTGGTGGTATCTCAGCAATATGAAAATGCTTCTGCCTGGCTGGAGTCGCCACGACTGGTGGTGCGCCTCTACCATGATGCCCGCGTGGCCGAGGTGATCTGCACTCGCCAGCGACGTCAACTGTCTGGTGTTTATGTCTATCCCAATCAACAGATGCGCTATCCGGATGAAAAGGCGCAGCTGAACGTCTTTCTGGGTGAATGGCTCAGTCATTGTCTGGCACACGGTCAGTTGCTGGAAGAGGTGTTCGCCGAGTGAGTCAGCGCCTGCTGCAACTGAGTGACTGCCACCTTCCTGATCAACCGGGCCAGCTGTATCGAGGTCAGGATGCGGATCTCAATTTGGCGCAATTGGTGCAAAAACTGACCGCGCTGCCCACCTTCGATCGTGTACTGTTGACCGGTGACCTGGTTCATCATGGCGGACCCGAAGCTTACCAGCGTCTGTTGCGACTGGTTGAGCCGCTGCAAAGCCCTTGCCACTGGTTGCCGGGTAATCACGATGATCCTTCGATCATGGCCGTGGTAGAGGCTGGTACTTTGCTGGGCGCGAAACGGGTAGATATGGGGCGTTGGACCCTGTTGATGCTCAACTCGACGTCCAATCCCGATGGGTGCGGCAGTGGTGACCTGAGTCAGGACGAACTGGCATGGCTAGAGGCTACACTGGCTGACCTGAAAGACCGGTTTGTACTCCTTGCGCTTCATCATAATCCTGTACCAACAGGTACTGCGTGGCAGGATCAAATACGACTGGGTAACTCCGAGGCTCTGCAAGCCATTCTGGAGACGGCGCCCCAGGTGCGTGGGCTGATGTGTGGTCACGTGCACCAGGCGTGGGAGTTGAACTGTGCAGACCGTCCACTCTGGTCAGCGCCCTCCACGGTGGTTCAATTTCTTCCGGGCGTCGAGACGCTTGAGGTGGATATGCGCCCGGGGTTGTCCACACCCGGCTGTCGCTGGTATGAATTACAGGATGATGGGCGCATCGATGCCCATCTGTTTCGTTTATCCACAACCGAAGAGACGCTGACGCATGGCTGAGCCTTTGATTATTTATGCACATGGCTTTAACAGTTCGCCACAGTCAGCCAAAGCGCGCCTGTTGCAGGCAGTAATGCGTGAGCAGGGACGTGAGCACCAGTTGCGCGTGCCCGCACTGTCACACTGGCCGCAGGAGGCGATTGAGCAGCTGCAGGCGGAGATTGATGCGGCTGAAGGCCCGGTTTTGCTCGTGGGCAGCTCGCTGGGCGGGTATTACAGTACCTGGCTGGTGGAGCATAATCCTGGTGTTCGAGCCGCACTTATCAACCCGGCAGTGCGCCCCTACGAGCTGCTGGAAGAGTGGCTCGGGACCAAGACCAATCTCTACACCGATGACAATTATGAGCTGACCGAAACCCATCTGGAGCAGCTTAAAGCCATCTATTGTCCTCAGCTGCAGGACCCTTCCCGTTATCTGCTGCTGGTGCAGACAGCGGATGACACCATTGATTACCGCGAGTCTGTGGATAAGTTTGTTGGCAGCCACCAGTTTGTACAGCCCGGTGGCAGCCATGGATTTGAACAGTTCGAGGCATTGATTCCGGCGGTACAGGCGTTTGCGGAGGGCAGAGTAGAACTGCCTGAACCCACGCCCTTGCCGGTAGTGGCCTCCCTCTGAACAGGAAGACGTGATGTCGAAGCAATATAACGCCGATGCGATAGAAGTTCTCAGTGGCCTGGATCCGGTGCGCCGTCGTCCTGGCATGTACACCGAGACCGATCGTCCCAACCACCTGGCGCAGGAAGTGATCGACAACTCGGTCGATGAAGCCCTGGCCGGTCATGCCAGTCAGATCGAGGTCACCCTGCATGATGATGGTTCCCTCAGCGTGGCGGATGATGGCCGAGGCATGCCAGTGGATATCCACCCTGAAGAGGGTGTCAGCGGGGTTGAGCTGATCCTCACCAAGTTGCATGCAGGTGGCAAGTTCAACAACGACAACTACAGCTACTCCGGTGGTTTGCATGGTGTAGGTGTGTCGGTGGTGAACGCACTGTCGAAGCTGTTGAATGTGGAGATCAAGCGCGGTGGTCAGGTTTACCGTATCGGTTTCGCCGATGGTGAAAAGGTATCCGAACTGGAAGTAACCGGAACCTGTGGACAACGTAATACGGGTACCAGCCTGCGCTTTTTGCCGGACCCCAAGTACTTTGATACGCCCAAGTTCAACACCACACGTCTGAAACATAACCTGCGTGCCAAGGCGGTCCTTTGCCCGGGGCTTCGAGTGATCTTTACGGATCTCAGCGGTGGCAAGAAAGAGCAGGAAGAGTGGTATTACGAAGAGGGTCTGGAGGCCTATCTGCGGGGTACGACTCAGGTGTACGAAACCCTGCCGGCAGAGCCTTTTACCGGCAGCTTGCAAGGTGAAGAGGATGCTGTTGAGTGGGCGGTCCAGTGGTTGGCCGATGGCGGTGAAGTAACGGCTGAAAGTTACGTCAACCTGATCCCCACGGCACAGGGGGGAACCCATGTAAACGGTATGCGCACAGGCCTTTTGGAAGCGATGCGCGAGTTCTGTGAGTTCCGCAACTTGCTGCCCCGTGGCGTTAAGCTGAGCCCTGATGATATCTGGGATCGCTGCTGCTATATCCTGTCGGCCAAGATGCGTGACCCCCAGTTTGCCGGTCAGACCAAGGAGCGCCTGTCATCACGTCAGGTTGCAGCCTTTATCTCGGGTGCCATTAAAGACGCTTTCTCGCTCTGGTTGAACCGCCATGTGGAAGAGGGCGAAAAACTGGCTGAGCTGGTGATCGCCAGTGCCCAGCGTCGCATGCGTGCCGGACGTAAGGTAGTCCGTAAAAAGGTCACCCAGGGGCCTGCCTTGCCGGGCAAACTGGCGGACTGTTCGGGTGCGGATGCCAGTCAGTCCGAACTGTTTCTGGTAGAGGGGGACTCAGCAGGTGGTTCTGCCAAGCAGGCGCGAAACCGTGAGTTTCAGGCGATCATGCCGTTGCGCGGCAAAATTCTTAACTCCTGGGAAGTGGACCCTAGCGAGGTGCTGGCGTCTCAGGAAATTCATGACATTTCCGTTGCTGTAGGCGTTGACCCAGGTTCTGATAATCTGGATGGCTTGAGATACAACCGCGTCTGCATTCTGGCGGATGCGGATTCGGACGGCTTGCATATCGCGACCCTGTTGTGTGCACTCTTTGTGCGTCACTTCAAGCCATTGGTGTCGGCGGGTCATATCTATGTGGCCATGCCTCCGCTGTACCGTATCGATTTCGGAAAAGAGGTCTATTACGCCCTGGATGACGCCGAGAAAGATGGCATCATTGAGCGCATTCGTGCCGAGCGTAAAAATGCCAAGATTGGCGTGCAGCGCTTCAAGGGCTTGGGCGAGATGAACCCGTTGCAGCTGCGTGAGACCACCATGTCGCCGGATACCCGCCGCCTGGTTCAGCTGACGCTGGATGCGGGTGATGACACCCTGGAAATCATGGATATGTTGCTTGCCAAGAAGCGTTCCGGTGATCGAAAGAAATGGCTGGAACAGAAGGGCAATCTGGCTGAAGTGATGTGATCACGGATGGCTGAACGAAAAACGCCGGGCTAAACCCGGCGTTTTGCTTTTATACCCCGTTCGCTCGATCAGGAGCGAGGTACGTAGTGGAACAGGCTCTCGCTGTCTTCATCACTGTACAGGCAACGGAAGCCCTGCTCCATCGGAACCAGAACACACTGGCTGGTAACCAGATCGTCCTTGCTCCACTCCTGGTCACAGCTATCACGACGGAGGCTTTCCTGAGCCGTCATGTTCAGCAGGTTACCCTCCTGAGTCCAGCTGTACTTGGTGTGGTAAAGATCACACTGGCCGTCGTTGTATCGATACTCACCGGTACCATCCTGACGGATCTCCTCGGTTCCCATGGGTTCACCGCCCTGGCAGTCATAGCTCTGATCCAGAATTTCATAGCTGCCCACAGGGTTTACGGTCGCCAATGCCTTCGGATCCATGGTGAACTGCATGTCAGTACTCAGGCCCTGAGTATTGAAGTCCATGGTGTAACCGATATTGGCACCCTGAAGACGCAGCATGTTGGAAACCTGTGCCTGAGCGACACAGCCACTGGCTGTACCCGTTTCCAGTTCACCGGCAAACTGTGACGGGATGCTGTCGATCAGATCCGCCAGTCGGCCGTAATCGGCACTGAAACGAGTCAGTCCGTTGGCATCCAGGGTTTCATCCTTGAGGCTGGCAGCAGCTTTGCTTGCCTGCTCACCGGTAAAGGCGACCAGGTGCTGTCCCTGCATACCGGCTTTGATACTCAGGCCAGGCGCAACGAAGGAGAGGTCAACATCGGTCAGGCTGCCATCGGTCGGAATCTGGATCTGGCGTCCCATCGGTGACATGGCCAGCAGGCCGAGCAGCGAGTTGGGATTTTCGGTTGCGACGCTGACCAGAACATCCATGTTAGTCGGCTGCAGGGTGTTCGGGTCGATACCGAGGTCATACAGCGAGAAACCGAAGCCTTTGGTGCCCTGTACCATACCGGTGAACATGCCCATCATTGCCGGATTGGCTGCGCTCAGCTGTCGCTGGGCCTGCTGAAGCTCGGCACATTCGGTTTTGTAGTTCTGGAAACGCTGCATCAGGCTGGTAGCGGTTGGGATCAGGTTGTCCACATTGAGGCCAAAGCCCATTCCGAAAATCTGATCAGAAGTACTGGTGTGACCCGGCAGGTGGCCACGCAGTCCCTGCAATGAGCTCAACACTTCCTGGTTGGTCAGTTCCAGTACGGACAGGCTGTCGACTTCCAGGCTGTTACCGGCTGCGACACGTGTGTTACCTGCGACCAGACGCGGCATACTGGCAGCCAGTGCAGTCAGGTCGGTACGGCAGGATGCATCCAGCTTGTCTGTAGGCATGGGCTCGCCTGCAGCATCCAGCAGTGCTTTAAGGTCCTGTCCCAGACCGTTATTGGTAGGATCAAGCATACCCTGGGCAAGGCGTTCAAAATGCACCAAAGCCAGCATGCTGCTGTCGAAGCTGTAGGTCTTCTGAAGCTGCTCCAGTTCACCGCTGTCAGCCAGTGATTGCTCCGGCGCTACCAGAGCAAGGCGCAGCAGCTGGTCGGCTTCCTGATCCAGGAAGTGGAAGGCGGTCAGCGTCGCAATGCCATCGCGCACATTGACGGCCAGATCAAGGGACTTGTCACCTTCCTTGGTCAGGCGCCACAGTTTAACGGTGGTGTCTTTAAGTGTGATTTCGCTTGGCTGCAGGCCGCTGTCCTTAGACGCACGCTCGAATACCTGCCAGAAGGTCTGCTCGTCCTTGATTCCAAAGCGCAGTACCGGCACCAGGCCGTCCATGTAGACTGCCTGCGGCTGAGCCAGATCGAGGCCAAAGTGATCCATGAAAGCGCCATAGGTGCTGGCGCTGGTCAGGAACTCACGCATCATGGATACAGCAAAACGGGCCTGCGGTGTTTCTTCTCGGCCCCAATTGTCCATTTCCTTGAGCAGCTGCTGAATCTGGAACTGGGACTGGGCCATCAACGGCATTTGGCTCAGTTGTTCAACCTGCTTTGCTTCAGCCTGACCACCCATGTACAGAACCGTATCGGCCGGTACAAAATCCGTCAGCTGACCCGCGCCTGCCGATGTCTTGTCGAACCATCCCTGTTGCCATGCAAGTCCTGCTCCTGCGGCAGCAACAAGCACACCCGCCCCTATCCATTTATTCATCAGAAACTCCTTTACTTCGGGTTGTGTAGTGGAACGACGACGGCCTGAAAAGGGCCATCAAAACGTATTGCGAGCATAGCATTTTCGCGGAACAGGCTATAGTAAATAAGCCACGCCGAAGATGAGGAAGGCGATGAAAAGGACGCAGATATTGACCCCTGTTCTGTTGGCGGGAGGGATGCTGCTGGCGGCTTTGACCACTCAGGCGGAAGTGCAGCCAATGACTCCGCCGGGCAGTTTTTTGCCTGCTCAAACTATCCAGCAGACACAAGATGCTCAGCTGCAAGCGTTCTACGATGCCATCGAAGGACAAGGTGTATGGTTTGATGCTGAAGGAGAGCCCTATTTGCTTCGCCAGCAGCAGCTGGAAGCCTGGATCACCCTGTCCTATGAGCAGGGACTTAACCCGCTGGATTATGGCGCAGATTTGCTGGCACAGGGCCAGTTGGCAGGATTGGGGCATCAGCGGGAGCCTTGGTTGAGCCAACAGTTTTTACGCTTGGCTCAAGACTTGAGTGGAACGGGACGAGTCGCTGATACGGATACGCAATGGCACTTTGCAAAACCCGAGTTTGACCCGGGGCAGCTCGCCCGTCGCCTGTCCCAAGGGGACTCAGTAACGGAAGTGCTGAATGCCCTGCTGCCGCAATCAGCGGAATATGGTCGTTTACAAACCCTCTATCGTGATCTTCTGCGACAGCAAGATACTTATGTGCCGGAGTTGATATTGCCAAATCGGCTGATTCGACCGGGTGACAGGCATGAGGTAATCCCCCAGCTGCGCCAGTGGCTGGAGTGGCAGCAATGGCTGCTGCCTTCATCAGAAGTGTCTGATTCCGAACTCTATGCCCAAGAACTGGTTGAAGCGGTGCGTCAGCTGCAGCAGCGTAACGGCTTGAAGCCGGATGGTATCCTGGGGCCGGATACTCGAACTGCCATGCAGCGTTCAGTACAGGACCGGTTGCAGCAAGTCAGAGCAAATCTGTTTCGCTGGCGTGCGTTGCCGCATGACTTGGGCGAGCGTTACCTTCTGGTCAGAACAGGGGCGTTCAATCTGGATCTGATTGAGAACGATGAGCTGGTTCGCCGTCATCGTGTAATCGCAGGCAGGCCTTCTCGGCCGACTCCATCTTTTGCGGCGCGGGTGAGCCGGCTGACCCTAAACCCTTATTGGACCGTTCCTTTTCGAATTGCAGTGCAGGATATCCTGCCCAAGCAACAGGCAGACGACAACTATCTGACGGACCACCAGATCGATGTTTTGCAACGTAGCGAGAATGGTCAGTGGCAGCCGGTGGAGGCGGCGGAAATTGACTGGTCTTCACTGTCTCGGCGCAATTTTAACTATTTGCTGAAACAGCGTCCCGGTCCTTCCAATAGCCTGGGACGGATGCGGATGGATATGCCGAACCCCTATAGCATTTACCTGCATGATACGCCCCAGCAAAGCCTGTTTGAGGACTCTCCGCGTGCATTCAGCTCGGGATGTGTGCGGGTGCAAGATATAGCTGAACTGGGACGGTTATTGGCAGGTGAAGAGGTGATTGAGCAGGGGCTGGCGCAGTCAGGTCGCAAGTTTCTCTCGGTACAGGACTCAATCCCCGTGTATCTGGTGTATTTGACGGCCTGGGTTGACGAGACGGGGGCATCCTATTTATTCCCCGATCTTTATGGTCGGGATCATCAGTTACAGCAGGCGTTGGGCCCTGTGCCGGCCATGCCGGATACGGAATTGGTCGAGTTGGCACGGAACGTGATTAAAAAGTAGTCAGGCGTTATGAGATTGGTTAAAATTCAATCAATTGTGTTTTTTCCAGCTGTACCGAGGTGACTGATGCTGTTGACCCCGCGCCGATTCAACGTGGATCCTGATGCTCAACCAAACTGCCGTCAACGGCGCCGAATTCTGGGGACTGTCGCTGCAACCGCTGCCGCTTTGCACATTCCCGCTGCCAGAGCCAATATCCGCCCACTGCACGGTCGTAACCTGAAGTTTGATCACCTGCACACCGGTGAGCGTCTGGATACCACCTACTGGTCTGAAGGCAGCTATATTCAACATAGCCTGTCCGATATCAACCATCTTTTGCGTGACTTCCGGACCGGTGAGGTACACCCCATAGATCCGCGGTTGCTGGATTTGCTGCATCACCTGCAACTGGAAACGGGTAATCCCAATCCCTTCCAGATCATCTCGGGCTACCGTTCTCCCAAGACTAATGCCCAGCTAAGGGCTTCCAGCAACGGAGTGGCCAAGAAAAGCCTGCATATGCAGGGCAAGGCGCTGGATATTCGCCTGCCCGGCACCTCGCTGAAAGCCCTGCACCAGATCGCCTGCGATGCCAAAGTGGGTGGGGTGGGGCTTTACACCAGCTCCAACTTTCTCCACATCGACACAGGCAGTGTACGTTACTGGGGCAGCTGATCCTCCAGCAATCGATTCAGTTTGTCTTTCAGGCTGGCGGCGGACAGCTCACCCAAGTGTGAGTCCCGCAGCTGGCCTTGGGCATCAATAAACAGAGTCGTAGGCAGCGCCCGGGAGCCATAGTGCTGACCAATGGCGTTCTGCTGATCAAGCAGTACATTATCCAGCTCCATATTCCACTCCATCAAAAATGCTTCAATGCTGACGGCATTCTCACCCAGGTTTGCAAACAGGAAGTGAACCTCCGGAGTGGATTGCTGAGCCGACTGTAACACTGGCATCTCACGTACACAGGGCGGACACCAGGTTGCCCATACGTTGAGTACGATGGGTTTGCCGGCATAGTCCTGCAGGTTCACCTGCTCACCCTGTTGAGTCATCAGGGTCAGGTTGGGCAGGCTTTGCTGACTGTTGTGAATCAGCGCCAGCGGCACCGCTGTTGCGCCCCAGACGATACCGCCACTGAGCAGTGCGACGCTCAATGGGCGCCGAACAGCAGGCTGGCGCCAGAAGCAGAAAAGGGTTGCCAAAACGCCGCATACCAGACCACTTACCCACCAGAAACCTCCATCACGAATATCGATGATCTGCAGCGGATCGGCGAGGTAGTCGCTGCTGTAACGCAGTACAAAGCCCAGACGAGCTCCCAGGAGGGCAACCAGTACAACCAGCAGCAAAGCGCTTTCAGGGTTTTTGCCAGACTTGCGACTGCTGACCCATCCGGCAAAGAGGGCAATCAGCAATGCGATCAATAGCAGCAGGTTATCTACAGACAGGGCGAAGGGGCCGAGGGCCAGCGATTGCATGAATATCTCCTTGGTCGAATCGCCATTCTGGTCGAAGGCGCAGATGAGTGCATCTATGACCCCGATGTTGGACTAGGGTTCAGCTAAGCTTCATGCAATGATGCCTTCAATGGCAAGCATATCAAGCTCGGAGGTGAGACGTGGGACGACAACTGCAAGCATTAACTCTGCTGTGGATAACGTTGGTGTTGGCAGGTTGTGCTGGCATTCAGCCGAATCAGGAAGCGCCTACCGTGGATGTGGTCGGCGTGCGCATCGATCCACAAAGTCAGGGCACTGTGCCCAGGTTTTTGATCAGTTTGAGGGTACTCAATCCCAATCGCCAGACGCTGGCATTGTCAGGGATGAGCTATCATCTGTATTTGCAGGATCAGCGCATACTCAGTGGCGTAAGCAACAACTTGCCTCAGATTCCCGGCTACGAAGAGGCAACACTGGAAGTGGGCGCAACACCGGCGCTGTTTGGCAGTGTGCGCCTGTTACAGGAGCTGGCCAGTACGCCGGGGTTGCAAGAGCTGAATTATCGAGTGGAAGTAAAGCTCGACAGCGGGGGTATCAGCTGGCCGATCAATGTGGAGCGAGAGGGTAAGCTATCACTGCGTCCCTGACTTTGAAGGGTGCCGGGCGGTCAGCTCGGCACAGTAGTCCCGTTCCGGAATAGCATCGGTGAACAGCAGGTAGTCGACCGGTGTATAACCGCTCAAGCCTACTGGAATATAGTCTTCGGGCTGTTCCTTACCATCCTCGACCGAGATCATGAGCACGCTGACCAACGGGCTTTGTTGCCAGCGAGGAATACCCAGGTCTCGGCGCGCATGTATTCCCCCGGTAAGCATCACGCCGATACGACCTGCTATGGCGTGCTGATCCAGTTGCTCGGCCATGGCCTGGTCTCGCGCCAGTTGAACCTGACGCATGCCGTCCAGGCCTGAAGTTGGCATCTGTCCACAGTGGCTTTCATGCAGGAGATCGCGCATGAAGTCGGCGTGTACAGTTTCCAGTTCACCCTTGGGGGCGCCTTCCCGATAGGCCTGGCGTTGGGCGTCGCGGGTCAGGTCTGTGGCAACGACTTGCATGGATACGTCCAGCGCTGTGCGGACGACGCTTTCATACAAAGCCCAATCCCAGCCCTGTTTCCACTGGATAGCTTCGGGCGTTATGGTCTGTCCCCGACCTCGAGCGGCATCCAGTGCAGGCTGCTGGCTGTGATCCGCCATCTCCAGAGCGACGGCACCCAGTTGTTGGCGCTGTGCCAGCTGTTTTAGCCATTGAGCCTGAATTTCATGGTGCTGAGGATGATCATGCTGTTCTCCCAGCAGTAACCAGCCACCAGTTGGCAGGCGCTCGAACAGCATTTCTGTAGTCAGAAACTGCTCCTGCTTGAGATCCCAGATCTTACCCTCCAAGGCCTCTGCCCAAGCCAATGGACTCAGGAGTAGGAGGGCCAGCGCCACACCTCGCATCATGGATGTCGACCGCCTTTTACGTCGAGGTAGTCGCGGGAAATCACGCTTTCCAAAGCGTTCACGGCATCCACCAGCTCCTGGAACGTTTCGCGGCGCTGCTTCAACTCTTTGATCGACTCGGGGGCCGGGGCTTCACCTTCGTTACCTTCGGCCAGTGCGAGTAGCGTTTTGATGTAATCGGCACGGGCGTGGGCCACCATGGCGAGGACCGGCTTAAGATCGGCCAGTGCCAGCTCGGGCAGCAGCGGATTGATCACTTGGCGGTTGATATCACGCCGGTGCTTTTCCAGCTCCAATAGCAGACGGTTGTTATCGGTAGACATGCGATTCTCCTTGGCATGAGGCTGAGGCGCCGAACAGTTGAATAGCAGTAGATGTTTAAGACGCCTCTACCTTGAATCTAGCATATCGAATCACTCAGGGACGACTATCAAGCCATTCCTGTTCCGGTGAATACAGTAAAGCCAGTTGCTCGGAGTTGGCGTCGGCCAGAGGGGATGCTGCATCCTGCTTCTGATCACTGAGCATGAACATCAGCAGTGCCGCGAACACGATAAGAGACCAATGAAACTTCATGCGCAGGCTCGCTCTGGTTTGAGAGTTGATTCTGCCAGCTGGCGCCAACGGTCAGGCTCTGGCTTACCTGGCTGGAGTGCTCCAAAAAACTGTGCGGCTCTGGTTCCGTTGTCGGTGTAAAGCTCTAATGAAGTGAGGGTCCCGACTTTGGATGGTTTTCTTACCAGCCAGGCACTGGCAATGCGCTCCATATCCAGGTGCAGGTTGAACTCGGGGTCCAAGACATTGAGCCAGTTACCGACGGATTTGACTGTTTTGATCTCGCCCGAGTGGATTTGAATGTTGCCACGGCTGCCGACCTGGCAACTCAAAGGTACCGATGTGTTAGCGGCCTGCTCCAGCAGAGGCCTGAGTCGACCCGGTGCAACGGGTTCGGCCCAGGGGGCGCCCACCAGTCGGAACGCCTGCTGGCGACTGACGCGATGATCCCTGAGAAAGCCGAAACAGCTGCGTTCATCATTGAGTGAGGCCCAGTTGCGGGTCAGGGCCAGCGTATCAACCTGATGATCGGCCAGTTCGGCGACGGCGGGCTGTTGGGGTTCAAAGGCCAGAGGCTGCTGCTGATTGGATGCACCGAAACGTTCCAGTAGCTGGAAATAGGCCTCAAAGTGGCTATCAGGTTGCAGGAAGATTTTCTGCACCGCCACGCCGTAACGATCAAAGAACTGCAGGCTGTAGCGCATACCGCTGGTCAGCATTTCGGCAACAGCAAAGCCCTGATACCAGTGGTTAAACAGTTGGCGCAGATCAATTTTGCGATCAGTGCCAATGACTAATCCTACCGGACGTTGAATATGTACACGGGGGAAGCGCCCCTTGCGCTCATGCACAGCGGCTTCGTTGCGTGTGAGACTTAAAACTGTTCCCAGACGGTGCAGCTCCCCCATCAATTGAGGGAAGTTGGTATCCAGGCGCAGTCGCTTGCAGCCCAGCTGGGCGTCGGTCAACTCCGCCTCGGTCAGGTTCAGTTCGGCAGCCAATTCGCGGCGACGTAGACGGCGTCCGCTATCTACCAAAGAAGCATAAGCGCGCTGCAGTTCGGCAAAAGGTGAGGTGTAATCAAACAGTTGATGCATACCTGTCGCTCTCCTTGCGTGGCATCAAAGCCGACGCCGAAGTAGTGCTTTGGCTGGCAGTGCAGAGCATGCTGGCTAGTCGCGGTCGGTTAATAAGGGTTACATGGTTACTTGGTCAGAATCAGCTTGCCATTACGGGTCACACGCAACCGGTATAACTCGTTGTTGTGCAGAATGATCAATCCTGAGGGGTTCTTGACCAGTTCGTCACTGCGCACCCAATTGGTGGGCAGGCTAGTGTTGGGCCGGGTTGACTCGTTGAGCATGAGACCTGTCCTGATGAGTGAATCCATGTTTGCGAATGAGAATAATACTCATCTTTAAAATATGCAAATGATATTCAGTATTATTTGAAGCTTGTTCAGATGCGCTCTTTGCACTGAGCTGGCATACTGCAGCGCTAATCACAATTGTTTGCCACGCCAGTCTGCGGGCACACCTGTGCAGGGATCAGTTGATGAGTGTAGAAACCACCTTTGACGGCGAAACGGAAACGCTGTCGCTGCGAGACTTTACCGAGAAAGCCTATCTCGATTATTCGATGTACGTGATTCTGGATCGTGCCTTGCCACACTTGGGCGATGGTATGAAACCCGTACAGCGCCGAATTGTGTATGCCATGTCCGAACTGGGGCTCAAGGCGACCGCCAAACACAAAAAATCCGCGCGTACAGTCGGTGATGTGTTGGGTAAGTTCCACCCTCATGGCGACTCCGCCTGTTATGAGGCCATGGTGCTGATGGCGCAGTCGTTCAGCTATCGTTACCCGCTGATCGATGGTCAGGGCAACTGGGGGTCACCGGATGATCCCAAGTCCTTTGCCGCCATGCGTTATACCGAATCACGACTGGCGCCTTACGCCGAAGTGCTGTTGAAGGAGCTGGGGCAGGGAACGGTTGACTGGGTGCCCAACTTCGACGGCACCATGAATGAGCCCGAAGTACTGCCCGCTCGCCTTCCCAATGTGCTGCTGAACGGCGGCACGGGTATTGCCGTGGGTATGGCGACGGATATTCCGCCGCATAACCTGCGTGAAGTTGCCAAGGCATGCTGTCACTTGCTGGATTATCCGCAAGCATCGCTGGAAGATGTCTGTGACCTGATTCCCGGCCCGGATATGCCGACCGAAGCCGAGATCATTACACCCGCGAAAGATCTGCGGGAAATCTACAGCAAGGGGCGCGGCAGCTTCCGTATGCGTGCCATCTGGGAAAAGGAAGATGGCGAGGTCGTGGTAACGGCGCTGCCGGCACAGGTCTCCGGTGCCAAGGTGCTGGAGCAGATCGCCGCCCAGATGCAGCAGAAAAAACTGCCGATGGTCAGCGACCTGCGTGATGAGTCCGACCATGAGAATCCGACACGACTGGTGATCGTACCTCGCTCCAATCGTATCGACTGTGATCAGTTGATGGCACACCTGTTTGCGACCACCGATCTGGAACGCAGTTACCGCGTCAACCTGAACATGATCGGTATTGATGGCCGCCCTCAGGTGAAGGATCTGCGCCAGATTCTGGTGGAGTGGCTCAGCTGGCGGACCAGTGTGGTTCGCCGTCGCCTTGAGTATCGCCTGCAGAAAGTGCTGGACCGTCTGCATATCCTTGAAGGCTTGATGGTGGCCTACCTCAATATCGATGAGGTGATCGCCATTATCCGCGAAGAGGATAAGCCTAAAGACGAGCTGATGCGTCGTTTTGAGCTGACCGATATCCAGGCCGATGCGATTCTCGACTTGAAACTGCGCCACCTGGCCAAGCTGGAAGAGTTCAAGATCCGTGGTGAGCAGGATGAGCTGAACGAAGAGCGTAAATCACTGCAGGAAACACTGGGCTCTGACGAGTTGATGCGTAACCTGGTGCGTGAAGAGATCGAAGCCACCGCTGAAGAGTTTGGTGATGAGCGCCGCTCGCCACTGGCTGAACGCGCTGAAGCTCAGGCCTTCAGTGAAAAAGATCTGCTCAGTGCTGATCCGGTTACCGTAGTACTGTCCAAACAAGGTTGGGTACGTGCAGCCAAGGGGCATGATATTGATGCCGAGGGATTAAGCTACAAGTCTGGCGATGGCTTCAAACTGGCCAGTCCGGGGCGGATGAATCAGCCTTGTATCCTGCTGGATTCCACTGGGCGAAGCTATACCCTGGAAACCCACAAGTTGCCCTCGGCACGTGGTCAGGGGGAGCCGGTTACCGGGCATATCAGTCTGCCCAAGGGGGCTGTGATCGATGGTTTGGTGTGCGGCCGTGATTCGGATGCGCTGCTGCTGGCGTCGGATGCCGGCTACGGATTTGTCACCCGAATCGATCAGCTTACCAGTAAGACCAAGAATGGTAAGGCGGCACTGACACTGCCCAAGGGCGCCAAGGTGTTGCCTCCGGTGCTGGTGCCGAATCCGGATGCGTTGCTGGCTGCGGTCAGCACTGAAGGTCGACTGCTGGTGTTCCCGGTCAGCGAACTGCCGGAGCTGGCGCGTGGCAAGGGCAATAAGGTTATCAACATCCCCAGTGCGCGAGCCGCCACCGGCGAAGAGTTGATGAGCCAGATAACCCTGATGGGGCCTGAGGATACGCTGGTGGTCAATGCCGGTCGCCAGCATCTGAAGCTCAAGGGTGCCGAGCTTGAGCGCTATCGTGGTGAGCGAGGTCGTCGAGGCGCTAAACTGCCGCGCGGTTACCAGCGTGTTGACAGTCTGGATGTGATCACCAACGAATAAGCGTTCATTGATGCGAGCGTGAATACGAAAAGGGGCCAATTACTGAGTAACTGGCCCCTTCCTTTTAGGCTGTGTTAATGACTTCAGGCCGGGTCTGCTTTTTGCCGTTCGGCCAGCTTGGACAACAGGTGACGCGCCTGTTTCTCCAGCAGATTCTGGTAGGAGGCATTGACGGCCAGCAGTAACACCTTGTCTTCATCTTCCCGGCGGATATCTGCCTGGCTCAACAGGGAGTCTTTCAGCAGCGGCGCTTCCGTCAGGGCCGTATGGCTGATCAGTGCGTTGCTTTGGGTGGTGCGGCTGAGGAAGTGAGCTTCCTCCTGCATGCGTTCTACCTTGTCCAGTGCGCCGCGCACCAATGACATGTGCAGGTTCATTACCGGCTGGAAGGCGCGAATCTGCCGCTGGTTGTATTGTTGATAAAGGTAGGTGAACAGCATGGCACAACAGATGGCATTCACGCCGTGGCTGTCCTTGTCGTCGGACTGAGTGAACAGAATGCGCAGGTTGCCATCCTTGAGTGCTTCCAGACTGCCGCTATAGATGCGCGCAACTGAGTTGGCCAGGGTGCGGTAGTTTTTCAGTAAGGCGTCGCGCTCAGGGCCGTCCAGATTTTCGGAATGCGCACTGCGAGTATCGATCAGGAACAGGTAGCCGGCATTCTCGGGTGTCAGCAGCATCTCCAGTTCCTGCTCGAAGGTATACAGCCCTAGCTGCTCCTCACTGCTCAGTCGAAGAGGGTTATCACGCTCTTCACGCTCCTGATCAGATTCACTTTCCAGTGCAGTGTCGGTTTCAGTCAGTTCCATATCCGGCACCATAGCTTCGTCGCTGTTGTCCTCCTCAAAATAGTTGGAAGGCTTGGGCGTGAAGCGTGGCATCCGAGTTTCGGCCTGCTCGGGTTTCAGCAGGGATACCAGATCGTCAGTGTCGAAAGAGGGTTCGCGTCGCTCCGAGGATTCTTGTTCGGGTTTGTTCTCAGGAGCGCGCTCGGGCTCTGGAGCCTGTTTGGGTTCTGCTTCCAGTGGCAGAAACGCAGGGATGGCATCTGAATCGGGAAGGGCGTCAAACGCTTTAATGTGCGCCACTGTCGCGCTTTCGGAAGCTGGCACCGTGTCTGTATTGGGCTTGCCGGGGGCTTCCGGTATTACATCCTCTTGCTCAACAGTTGCCTGCAGGGATGGTTTCTTCACCGCGTCTGTAGAGGCTTGAGGTTGCGTTTGTTGACGCGCCTCAGACCGCTCTGGCTCGCCCGCAGGCTTGGCATGCACAACAGGTTCGGCGCTGGCTTCAGGGGGCGCGGCCTGGGTTGCAATCAAAGGCTCGGGTATCTGGTCAGACTCTGAAACCGCTTGCTGAACAGGGGGGGGAGACTCTTTGGCCTGGGTGCGTGCCGCCTTTGGTTGCTCATCCGGTTCGGCGGGCTGACTGAAATCGAAGTCGGGAATGCTGTCGCGGCTGTCACGACTGACTACCTGACGTGCAACTTCGCCAAAACTCGGTGCTTCAGGTGCATCAAGGCGTGCACGCTGTTTCAGGCTGAAAGCAATTAGCAGTGCCGTTATGCCCAGGCTTCCGGCCAGTAGCAGGGCAATTTCCTGTAGCTGCTGCTGTAGCGAGGCGGCAAAAGGTTGAGCGTTACTCCAAAGCGTCAGGTGTCCAATAATTTCATTGCCCTGAGCCAGTTCCAGCGTATGGCCGCGCCCCTGTGGCTGTCCAGCCAGTGCGATCAGGGTCTGGTCAGGTGCAGTTAAACGCAGTCCGTTGATCAGAGGCTGGGAAGCCAGTTCATTGAACAGGTAGTTCAGGCTGATACGGTCATCGGACAGTACCAGGGGCTGAATCAGGATGGCACTGCTGCGACCAAACATCAGGCTGAGTTCTGAGGCCTGCTGGGCGGCGTGATCCTTACTGCGCAGGTATTCAAATGTGCCGCTCAGGGCAAGACTAAGCAACAGAATCAGGGCTGCAGAAAGCAGGGCGCGCAGAGACAGGGTCGAAGTGCTGTGCTGAGGGGTGTCCTTAGGCTCCATCCGGTAGGGGTCCGAGTCTGACTGATGACGGAATAGTCGCCTCGATGATAACAACATTCCAATGCAGGGCACAGTGCCTGACGGCGATGTTTCGGCGTCTAAATGCACGCTATCCGTGCCAGAGGCGGAGACCTTTGCACCCTGCTCGGGTTATACTGTGCCGTTAAAGTGATCGCCGCGGATATATAAGATGAATGTTGCTGAATATATGACCGAACTGGGTGCTCAGGCCCGCGCCGCATCTCGCGAAATCGCGCGTGCCGACACCGGTGACAAAAACCGTGCCCTGCTGGCCATGGCTGAAGCCATTGATGCCAGTCGTGAGGCGCTGGTTGAAGCCAACCAAAAGGATATGCAGAACGGCCGTGACAAGGGGCTGGATGCTGCCATGCTGGACCGTCTGGAGCTGACTCCGGCGCGCATCGACGGCATGATTGAAGGTCTGCGTCAGGTTGCTGCATTGCCAGACCCGGTTGGCGGCATCACTGATATGAACTATCGCCCATCCGGCATTCAGCTGGGCAAGATGCGGGTGCCTCTGGGTGTGATCGGCATTATCTATGAATCACGCCCCAACGTGACCTGTGAAGCGGCCAGCTTGTGCCTTAAATCCGGCAACGCCACCATTCTGCGTGGCGGCTCTGAAGCCATTCATTCCAACCAGGCGATTGCTGCGTGCATCCGCCAGGGTCTGGAAGCTGCAGGTCTGCCTCAAAGCGCCGTTCAGGTAGTGGCGACCACAGACCGTGAAGCGGTGGGCAAACTGATCACCATGCCTGACTATGTGGACGTGATTGTTCCGCGTGGTGGCAAGGGGCTGATTGAACGAATCGCCAATGATGCCCGCGTACCCGTGATCAAACACCTGGACGGTATCTGCCACGTCTATATCGATGTTGAAGCGGATAAAACCAAGGCGTTGAATATTGCCATCAATGCCAAAACGCATCGTTATGGCACCTGCAATACCATGGAAACCCTGCTGGTTGATGCTGCAGTGGCCAAGGAAATATTGCCGGAACTGGCCGACCACTATGCTCAATTGGGTGTGGAATTGCGCGGCTGTGCTCGTACTCTGGACGTTCTCCCAGGCATCAATGCAGCGAGCGAAGAAGACTGGAGCACCGAGTATCTGGCACCGATCCTTTCGATCAAGCTGGTAGAAGGTATGGATGAGGCCATTGCGCACATCAACACCTACGGGTCTCATCACACCGATGCGATCGTGACCGAGAATTACACCAAGGCGCGGGCGTTTCTGCGTGAGGTGGATTCCAGCTCGGTGATGGTGAACGCGTCCACCCGTTTTGCGGACGGCTTTGAATACGGATTGGGTGCCGAGATCGGTATCTCCACGGATAAGATTCATGCCCGTGGCCCGGTGGGTCTGGAAGGACTGACTTCTCAGAAATACGTCGTTTTGGGTGATGGTCAGGTCCGCGTTTGATGCAACCGCTGGTTTTCATGG
Source organism: Marinobacterium sp. (assembly GCA_048260865.1). Taxonomy (GTDB): domain Bacteria; phylum Pseudomonadota; class Gammaproteobacteria; order Pseudomonadales; family Balneatricaceae; genus Marinobacterium. Next base: position 141,148 of record JBLXGN010000008.1, read on the forward strand.
GTGGGACCTTCGACCCCGTCCACAACGGACATCTGCGAACGGCACTGGAACTCAAACAATGGCTGGGTGTCGATCAGGTATGCCTGATCCCGTCCGGTGCACCTGTGCACCGCGACGAACCCGGTTGCACGCCGCGTCAGCGGCTGGAAATGGTGCGGCTGGCGGTGCAGGATGAACCCGCACTGACGGCCGACGCTCGCGAAATAGAATCGGATGAGCCTTCTTATTCCTTGCTGACCCTGCAGGCCCTGCGGGCGGAGCGGGGAGAAGCCTGTCCGATTGTTATGACGATGGGTATGGATGCCTATCAAACCCTGCCCAGCTGGTATCAATGGCAGTCCTTTCTGGACTATGCCCATATTCTGGTACTGGCGCGGCCGGGCTATGAAGGTCAGGACGCAACGGAGGAGCTGTTGGATTTCACCCGTCGCCACCAGGCATCGGCTGTGAATGAGCTGCTCGACATGCCCTCTGGTCGGGTCTTCATTCAGGAACTGACCCCGTTGGGGATTTCGGCCACTCAGATCCGGCACCTGGTTGCTCAGGGGCAGTCGCCGCGTTATCTGATGCCTGAGCCTGTATGGCACTATATTCAACAGAACTCTCTCTATGGTTTTCACTAAAAAAGGTACTTTCTCGTAATGGAGATCGAACAGCTGCGTGAACTGGTGCACTCTGCACTGGAAGATATGAAAGCACGTGACATCACTGAACTGGACGTGCGTGGCAAGTCCAGCGTCACCGATTACATGGTGATCGCCAGTGGTACGTCCAAACGACACGTGATGTCGGTAGCGCAGGATGTGCTGGAAAAAGTAAAAGAGGCTGGCATGTTGCCGGTCGGTACTGAAGGTCAAAGCGTAGGTGACTGGATCCTGGTAGACCTGGGTGACATCGTGGTGCATGTGATGATGCCTGATGCACGCAGTTTCTATGATCTGGAGCGTCTGTGGCAGTTTGATGCTGAAGACGAAGCAGCGGCGGAGTAACAGCAACTCATGCGTATCCGTTTGCTCGCGGTGGGGAACCGCATGCCGGATTGGGTAACGACCGGGTATGAGGAATATGCCCGTCGTTTGCCATCCGACTTTCAACTTGAACTGGTTGAGCTGTCTCCCGGACATCGCGGCAAGAATGCCGATCTGGCTCGTGCCATTCGCAGCGAAGGCGACGCCATGCTTGCTGCGATTGGCAAGGGTGACCGGGTAGTGGCGCTGGATGTTAAAGGCCGCCCCTGGTCGACTGAACAACTGGCTGAGCAGGCTGAAAACTGGCGCATGGATGGGCGCAATATCAGTCTGCTGGTGGGTGGTCCTGATGGCTTGGACCCCCGCTGCCTGGCCCTGGCCGATCAGAAATGGTCGCTGTCGGCGTTGACTCTGCCCCATCCGCTGGTGCGTGTGGTGCTTGCCGAGCAGCTCTATCGCGCCTGGAGTATTCTCCAGGGCCATCCTTACCATAAATAGTGGGCAGGCATGGCACCTTTCGAACGCTTAAAGGATTACACCCGCGAGAGCATTACCTTCACCAACCGCGCCATAGTGGCCTTTGTCGTGGTGGTGTTGATGATGCTGGTGCTGATCTGGCGAATCTATTACCTGCAGGTAATAGAACATGATCGCTATGCCGCAATCTCGGAAGAAAACCGGGTGCAACTGCAGCCGGTGGCCCCTCGGCGTGGGCTGATCTACGACCGTAATGGTGTATTACTGGCGGATAACCGCCCCCATTTCAGCGTTACCCTGCTTAAGGAAGAGGTCAAAGATCTTGATCTGACGCTGTCACGGTTAGGTGAACTGATTGAGCTCACTCCTCGTGATATCGAGCGCTTCCACAAGCTGTTGAAGCAGCGTCGCCGTCCCTATGAAACCGTGCCTCTGCGTTTTCGTTTGACCGAAGACGAGATCGCGCGTATTTCGCTCAACTACCATCGGTTACCGGGTGTTCAGGTTGAAGCGGACCTGATCCGTCACTACCCCCACGGGGCCTCTCTTGTGCATGCATTGGGCTATGTTGGCCGTATCAACGAGCGAGAACTGGGCCGAGTGGATGAAAAAAACTATGCCGCGACGCACTATATCGGCAAGTTGGGCATCGAAAAATTCTACGAGGATATTCTGCACGGCCAAGTGGGCTTCCAGAAAGTGGAAACTAATGCCCGTGGTCGTGTGCTGCGCGTGCTTGAGCGTCAGGACCCGGTGCCCGGACAGGACCTGCAGCTGAGTCTGGATCTGCGTCTGCAAACCTTTATCGAGACCCTGCTCAAAGGGCAGCGAGCATCGGTGGTAGCGCTGGATCCGAAAACCGGTGAAATTCTGGCGTTGGTCAGTAGTCCGACTTATGACCCCAATCTATTTGTGACCGGTATTTCCAGTAAGGATTACAACGCCCTGCGCAACTCGCCGGATTTGCCGCTGTTCAACCGTTCCTTGCGCGGCAGTTACCCACCGGCTTCAACCATTAAACCCGTGATTGCTTTGGCAGCACTGGAGACCAATACGTTCACGGCCGAAGATCGTGTCTGGGATCCGGGGTTCTATCAGATTAACAAGAACGGCCGTCGTTATCGTGACTGGAGACGTTGGGGGCATGGTTGGGTTGATCTCGAAGCTGCAATAGCTGAGTCCTGTGATGTCTGGTTCTACGAAGCCGGACACAAAATGGGAGTAGACCCCATGTCCGATATGCTGAGTAAGTTTGGTGTGGGCCAGGATACCAGTCTGGATCAGCCCGAGGCGCTGGCCAACTTCCTGCCATCCAAAGAATGGAAACAGGGCAGCCGAAGCCTGCCCTGGTACCCCGGTGACTCGATCAACCTGAGCATTGGTCAGGGCTTTCTTGTGATGACGCCTCTGCAGATGGCAACCGCGACTGCCGTAATGGCGAATCGAGGCCGTTGGGTGCAGCCGCGAATGTTGCAGGGGCTAGTGGATCACCCGGGTGCCGAGCCTCAACCTTATGCCCCCATGCTCAATCGTAAGGAAAAACCGGCGGATGTAGAGCTTAAAAACCCGCAACACTGGCAACAAGTTATTGATGGCATGGTATCTGTGATGCACGGCCCTAAGGGATCAGCTCGTCGCTCAGCAGTAGGTACGTCCTACACCATTGCAGGCAAAACCGGGACCGCACAGGTGGTGGGTATTGCCCAGGATGCCGAGTATGACGCTGAGTCACTGGCCGAGCGCCACCGTGACCATGCCCTCTTTGTGGCCTTTGCGCCGGTTGATGACCCCAAAATCGCACTGGCCGTAGTGGTTGAAAATGGCGGTGAGCGCGGTGGCGGTGGCTCCAGTGCTGCAGCGCCGGTCGCACGAGAAATATTGGATGCCTGGCTGTTGGGTGACTACGTCAACGATATGGAGAACAAATAATGGTGCCGCGCGACTTTCAACGCACCATGCCGGGTAGCAACGTCCACTTGCAGCGTCCCAATGGCCTTTGGTCCTACACTCATCTTGATGCCTGGCTGATGGTATTGCTGCTGACGTTGTGCAGCTTCGGCCTCTTTGTTTTGTACAGCGCTTCCGGACAGGATATGGACTATGTCATGCGCCAGGCTGTGCGCATGGGAGCCGGTTTTTTTGTGGTGATCGTGTTGGCACAGCTACAGCCCAGGACCTATCAGCGCTTGGCCCCCTGGGGCTATGTTGCCGGTGTGGGGCTACTGGTGGCGGTTTTGCTGGTTGGCGTCGGGGCCAAGGGGGCTCAGCGTTGGCTGGAGCTGCCGGGTTTCCGCTTTCAGCCCTCGGAAATAATGAAGCTGGTGCTGCCGATGATGGTAGCGGCCTGGCTGACTCGGCAACAATTACCCCCCACCTTCCGTCACCTGATCGTTGCTTTGGTGTTATTGGCGGTACCGACGGCGCTGATTATGAAACAGCCTGACTTGGGGACCTCGCTGTTAATCGCTGCGTCAGGTGTGTTTGTTATTCTGCTGTCGGGTGTGTACTGGCGCTGGATCTTCATCGCGGCAGGACTTGCGGCGGCGGCCTTGCCTGCGCTCTGGTCGGTGATGAAGGATTATCAGCGTCAGCGAGTACTCACCTTCCTGGACCCGGAAAGCGACCCTCTGGGCTCGGGCTGGAACATCATCCAGTCGAAAACCGCGATCGGATCAGGCGGCTTATCGGGTAAAGGTTGGCTGTCAGGTACTCAATCCCAGCTCGATTTTTTGCCCGAGTCTCACACCGACTTCATCATTGCGGTGATTGGTGAGGAGCTCGGCATGACCGGGGTGTTAATCCTGCTGGCGATCTATCTGCTGATTATCGCGCGCGGTTTGATTATTGCCGTTCAGGCCCAGGACAGTTTTTCTCGCCTGTTGGCGGGGAGTATTACGCTGACTTTCTTTGTCTACGTATTCGTGAATATCGGTATGGTGTCCGGATTGCTGCCGGTGGTGGGGGTTCCTCTGCCCATGGTGAGCTATGGCGGAACATCAATCGTGACACTTATGGCTGGATTCGGCATCCTGATGTCGATCCGCACTCACAGACAGATGCTGACCCGATAGGGAGATAACAATGCGCAACACACTGGGAGGCTGGCTGCTGGCTGGCACATTGCTGACGGGAGCAACCGGCGCCATGGCTGGCAGCGGTTACGATGAGCATCCGCTGGCAGACGAGGTGGTCAGTACCCTTGAAGCGGAAGGCTTTGATGCCGCGGAAGTTCGTAAGGTGCTGGCTCAGGCCGAACGCAAGGATTCAATTCTGGAAGCGATTTCACGCCCGGCCGAGCGTCGTCTGACCTGGGGCGAGTATCGCAAGATTTTTATTGAGCCCAAACGTATTAGTCAGGGTGTCGAGTTCTGGAATGAGCAGGCGGAAACGCTGGCGCGTGCCGAAGAAACCTATGGTGTTCCGGCAGAGATTATTGTCGCGATCATCGGGGTTGAGACTCGCTACGGCCGTATCATGGGGCGCTATCGTGTGCTGGATGCCCTGGCAACGCTGGGCTTTGACTATCCAAAGCGGGCCGATTTTTTCCGAGGCCAGCTGATCGATTTCCTGCGAATGACTCGTGAAGAATCTCTGAATCCGACTGATCCTATCGGTTCTTATGCCGGTGCCATGGGCTATGGCCAGTTCATCCCGTCCAGCTTCCGTGATTTTGCGGTGGATTTTGATGAAGACGGTAAACGCAATATCTGGACCAACAAGGTCGATGCCATCGGCAGTGTCGCGCATTATTTCCAGGCACACGGCTGGAAGGCGGGTGAACCGGTACGTTCAAACGTTGTGATGAATAAGGTGGCTGATGAGTCCTGGTTTAATGCCGGCCTTAAGCCCGAGGTAAGCCTCGCCGAGTGGGCCGAGCGTGGCATTGCGACACGCAAGGATCTGGCACTGGAGCAACCGGCGACGCTGATGGAGTTGACCATGGAAGATGGTGAGCACTACTGGTTCGGACTGCACAACTTCTATGTCATTACCCGCTATAACCATAGTCGTCTCTATGCCATGGCTGTGTATGAGTTGAGTCAGGAGATCAAGCAGGCCCGTGAGGCTAGCCTGGAGAAATGATGCTATGAAACGGCTTCTGCTTCCCCTTATCGCGTCTCTGCTCCTGCTGTCCGGCTGTGCCTCCAAGGAAAGCAGTCGCTACAGTATCAAGCAGGATCGGGGCCCCGATCAGGCAGTAGACATGTCCAAGGTACCCGATGCGGTGCCGCGACATGAGCCACAGAGCCGTTGGGGCAACAAAAGCCCCTATCAGGTACTGGGCAAGCGCTACTATGTGCTGCCCAGTGCCGAAGGCTACCGGGAGCGCGGTATTGCGTCCTGGTATGGCAAGAAGTTTCATGGCCACACGACCTCCAATGGTGAGGTGTATGACATGTACGAGATGAGCGCAGCGCACAAGTCATTACCGCTGCCCACTTTTGTGCGTGTGACCAACCTGGACAATAACCGCCAGGTGGTGGTCAGGGTTAACGACCGAGGTCCTTTCCATGATGAGCGCCTGATCGATCTGTCCTATGCGGCAGCCTACCGTTTGGGAGTGCTGCAGCATGGTACTGCTCGAGTTGAGGTGGAAGCCATTACACCGGGCAGTGCGACGGATACCCGCCTGCTGGCAACCCAGAAGCTGAGTGCAGTACCGAGCGACCAGGCGGCCATCACTGGGCGTACGCTGCAAGTTGCGGCCTTGTCTAATGAAGCGAGTGCGAAGCGATTGGCCGCCGACCTGAGTGCCCAGCTGGAGGAGCCAGCGATGGTGGTGCCGGTGGTACGAGGCGATCGTACGCTGCACCGCGTGCAACTGAGTCCGCTGACAGGACGACATACATTGAACTGGCTGCTGCTGCAGCTGTCACAGGCAGGGTACCCCGGTGCCCACCTGGTGGACTTGCCCTGATACGGCGGGTAGAGTCTAATTTTTTACCGTGCCGCGAGGCACTTCGTCACCCTAAACAGTCACCCAAAAAAGATGTAACTGACCGACTATGGCGCAACGACAAACACTCACTCACGTATTTCTCTACCTGGCTCTGATGCTCGCATTGCTGGTATCAGCAACGGCACAGGCGAATTCTGCCCTGATACCGGCACCGCCCCAGGTTTCCGCTCGCGCCTATCTGGTCATGGATGCTGATACGGGTCACTTGATTGCCGCTGATCGTGAAGGCGAACGCTTTCCGCCAGCCAGTCTGACCAAAATGATGACCAGCTACATCGTTGAGTACGAGATCAGCAAGGGCAATATCTCAGAAGATGATCTGGTGCTGGTCAGTGAAAATGCCTGGCGCACCGGTGGTTCACGCATGTTCATCCAGGAAGGGACTCAGGTAAAAGTGGGAGACCTGCTGCGTGGCGTCATTATTCAGTCCGGTAACGACGCCTCCGTTGCACTGGCTGAGCATATCGCCGGCAGTGAACGTGCCTTTGCTGACTTGATGAACCAGCATGCAGGTCTGCTGGGCATGGACAACTCACATTTCGTCAACGCTACCGGTCTGCCGGCAGATGATCACTACTCGTCTGCAGAGGACCTGGCCAAGCTGGCCAAGGCGCTAATTACACGTTTCCCTGAGCATTACGCCATCTACGCTCAGAAGTATTTTACCTACAACAATATCCGTCAGCCCAACCGTAACAAGCTGCTGTGGCGTGACGACAGTGTCGACGGCATCAAGACCGGTCATACCGATGAAGCGGGTTTTTGCCTCGTAGCTTCGGCACAGCGTGACGGTATGCGCCTGATTTCGGTTGTCATGGGTACTGACAGCGAAGAAGCCCGTGCCCGCGAGAGTCAGAAGTTGCTGTCCTACGGTTTCCGCTACTATCGTACCCATCAGCTGTACGAAGCGGGTCAGGTCTTGAAAGATACCAAGGTGTGGGCGGGTACCCGTGACCAGGTTCGTTTGGGTTTGACCGAAAACCTCGCGGTAACGGTTCCGCGCGGCAAAACCGATCTGCTGGAAGCCTCTCTGGAACTGGATAAGGTGATCAAGGCGCCGGTTGAAGTAGGGCAGGAGCTAGGCCGTGTACGTGTCACCATGGATGGCGAAACCGTCACCAGTGTCCCGCTGGTTGCGCTGGAATCAGTTCAGGAAGGTGGTCTGTTCAAGCGTATCTGGCATGCCATCATGCTGTTCTTCATCGGCCTGATCAGCTGATCGCGCTTTTCCCTTGAAATCGGTATATGCTGCCCACATCTAAGGATGTGGGCAGTTGCGTTTATGAATACTGATATTGTCTACCTGAACGGCCGTTACCTTCCCTCGAATGAAGCACAGGTATCGGTGTTCGATCGCGGTTTCCTGTTTGCTGATAGCGTCTATGAGGTGATTCCCTACTATCAGGGCGTTGGCTTCCGCTTGCAGCAGCACCTGGAACGTCTGGCGTACAGCCTGCGTGCTATCCGAATCAAGGCAGATGAAGATTGGAGCGACATACTGGATACGCTGGTCCAGCGTAACGGTGGTGGTAATCTGTCGGTCTATCTGCAGGTGAGTCGTGGCTGTGCGGGTAGCCGTACCCATGCCTATGATCAGGACATGGCACCAACCGTGTTTGCCTGCTGTTCGCCGATCAAGGATATCTATGCACTGGGGGCCGATGAGGTCAAAGGCTATACTGTGATCGTAACAGCCGATCTGCGCTGGCACCGTTGCGATATCAAGTCGACTGGCTTGCTGCCCAATATCCTGGTCTTGCAGCAGGCCCGTGAGGCGGGCGCCGATGAGGCCCTGCTGGTTCGAGATGGGCTGCTCAGTGAAGGGACCTCCTGTAACCTGTTTATTGTTCGTCAGGGTGTGATTTATACGCCCAAGCGAAGTACAGAGATTCTGGGTGGCACTACCCGTGAATTGATTCTTGAATTGGCCGCCGAAGCAGGCATTCCCTTCCAGGAAGTGGATTTGCGCCCGGAGGCGCTGGCCAATGCTGATGAGGTCTGGATCTCCAGTTCCACACGGGGAGTGATTCCCGTGTTGGAGGTTGATGGCATCCCGGTAGCCGACGGCCAGAAAGGCCCTCTGTGGCACCAGATGTTTGACCTGTTTACCTGTTTTCAACACCGGCTAATGACCGGAGAGGCGTAATGAGTACTGAACCCGAAGCACCCAAAATTGAATTTCCGCATCCCGAGTATCCGATCAAGGTAATCGGTGACAATCAGGATGATTTCAAGGGATTGGTTGTCGAAATCGTGCAGATACATGCTCCTGACCTGGATGTGGAGCAAGTCATCGTGCAGGAAAGCGGCAAGGGCAACTACAGCTCGGTGCGGCTGAAAATTACGGCTACCAGCAAGGAACAGCTGGTGAATCTGCATGAAGATCTCAAAGCCACCGGCCGTGTAAAAATGGTTCTTTAATGGCCGTTGCCGATGAGCTGATCGTACGTCAGTTTACAGAGCTGCAGCCCTACGAACCTGCTTGGCAGGCGATGCAAACGCTGACCGCAGAGCGTGGTGAGCAGACAACCGATGAAATCTGGCTGCTCCAGCATGAGCCTGTGTTTACCCAGGGCCAGGCAGGCAAGGCCGAGCATCTGCTGAACACCGGTGATATCCCGGTGGTGCAGGTTGATCGTGGTGGACAGGTGACCTATCACGGGCCGGGTCAGCTGATCGTTTATCTGATGCTGGATCTGCGTCGGCGCAAGCTGGGTGTGCGTGATCTGGTGGATATCATCGAGCAGTCGATCGTAGATCTGTTGGCCGAATACGGTATTCAGGCCTACCCCAAGCCTGATGCACCGGGTGTCTATGTGAATGAGCAGAAAATCTGTTCGCTGGGTCTCAGAATCCGTCGTGGTTGTTCTTTCCATGGGCTGGCGTTGAATCTGGATATGGACCTGGAGCCTTTCCTGCGCATCAACCCTTGCGGCTATGCCGGTTTGCAGATGACCCAGCTTCGTACTCAGTCACCCCAGGCTGATCTGGCAGCTGTGCCGGATAACCTAGTAAAGCACTTGGTTAAGAAGTTGGGGTATACTTCACTGACACGCACACATACATGGGATAACTGATTAAGTATGGCTGAATCCTCCTCCGAAAATAAAGCTGGCCGAGTCGAGCAGGGCGTCAAACTGCGTGGTGCTGACAAGGTCGCCCGCATCCCGGTCAAGGTCATTCCGACGGAAAAGGACGAAATGCTGCGCAAGCCCGACTGGCTGCGTGTGCGCATGGGCTCCAATGCGGAAGTGAAGCGGATTAAGGAAAAGCTGCGTAAACACAAACTGGCCTCAGTATGCGAAGAAGCCAGCTGCCCGAACCTGGGTGAGTGCTTCAGCCATGGTACGGCCACCTTCATGATCATGGGTGATATCTGCACCCGTCGTTGCCCGTTCTGCGATGTTGCGCATGGCCGTCCCAATGCGCTGGCGGAAGATGAGCCGCGTGAACTGGCCGAAGCCATTGCGGACATGCAGCTGAAGTATGTGGTAATCACATCGGTAGACCGCGACGATCTGCGTGATGGTGGTGCTCAGCATTTTGCCGAGTGTATCCGTGAGACCCGTGAGCGTATTCCGAGCATTCAGATCGAAACTCTGGTGCCCGACTTCCGTGGTCGCATGGATGTGGCACTCGAGATTCTGAACCAGACCCCGCCAGATGTGTTCAACCACAACCTGGAAACGGTACCCCGTCTGTACCGTAAGGTGCGTCCGGGTGCGGATTACCAGTGGTCACTGGACCTGCTCAAGCGCTACAAGGCCTTGCAGCCGAATGTACGCACCAAGTCCGGTTTGATGGTGGGCTGTGGTGAGACCAATGAAGAGATCATCGAAGTCATGCGTGATCTGCGCGCACACGATGTTGATATGATCACCATCGGTCAGTACCTCCAGCCGAGTCGTAACCATCTGGCGCTGGATCGTTATGTAACCCCTGATGAGTTTGCCGAGTTTGAACGTATCGCCCATGAGCTGGGCTTCAGTCATGTCGCCAGCGGTCCGCTGGTACGCTCTTCGTACCATGCAGACCTTCAGGCAAAAGGTGAAAAGGTCAGTTGATAACGGTCAAACGTTCATGAAAAGCGCCTCAGGGCGCTTTTTTTGTGTCTGCTGCTCTATTGCGGAGCTGCGACTGAACTCATAATATTAGTTTTTTCTTAATTAATATTGAAGGTGAGCCGATGAGTACGGATAAGCGCGTCGCAGTGCAAACATCTATGGAAGAGGGTTTTCTGGTGAGTGCCGATATTCGCGGTCACCAGATCAAAATCGACCAGCCTGAAGCGGCGCGTGGCACTGATCAGGGACCTACGCCGCTGGAATACTTCCTGTTCTCCCTCGGTGGTTGTATCTGCACGATCGGGCGAATTGCGGCGATGCAGCAGAAAATCAATCTGCGTGGTATGAAAGTGAGCGTTGAAGGCGATTACAACCCGGCAGGCCTGCTGGGCAAACCCACCGATGATCCGGTTGGATTCAAGCAGATTTCAGTTGCCGCCGAGATCGATGCCGATATGACCGATGAAGAGAAGCAGGTGTTTCTGGACGCTGTGTGTGAGCGTTGCCCTCTGCATGCCAACATCAAGCTGGAAACTCAGGTGTTGCATCATCTGATGGAGCCCAGCTGCGTTGTCTGACGGCTGAGCTCGATGGGTTGGTTAAACCTCCAGCAGGAAGGTCACCGGCCCGTCGTTGAGCAACTCAACTTTCATGTCTGCGCCAAAGCGTCCCGTGCCGACAGGGTTGTGGATAAGTTGAGCCTGCTCAACAAAATAGTTATACAGGCGTTCACCTTCAGCGGGTGTCGCGCCTGAAGAAAAGCTGGGGCGAAGTCCCTTGCGAGTGTCCGCTACCAGTGTGAACTGAGAGACGACCAAAAGACCACCTCCGGTATCGGTCAGGCTCAGGTTCATCTTGTCCTCGGCATCTCCGAAGATGCGGTAGTTGAGTACCTTTTTCAGCAGCTTGTCAGCACTGGCCTCGTCGTCCTCTTTCTCCACACCCAGCAGCAACAGGATGCCGTTATCGATGGCCCCGGTAATCTCGCCATTCACGGTAACACTTGCGTGGCGTACCCGTTGTATCAGTCCTTTCATGTTCAGGCGCTCCTTTGCGCAAAGCGGTCGGTGGCATGGACCAGGTTGTCGATAATACCGGGTTCCATGGCGGAGTGGCCGGCTTCGCGAACGATATGCAGCTCGGCGTGCGGGGCTGCCTGTTGTAAGGCCCAGGCCTGTTCCAGTGGACAAACGACATCATAGCGACCATGGACGATGGTGATCGGAATATCACTCAGCTTGTCGGCATCCTGAAGGATCTGGTTCGGCTGCAAAAAGGCTTTGTTGATAAAGTAGTGTGCCTCTATACGCGCCATGGCGAGGGCAAAATGAGGGTCACCGAAATGATCCACCACGCTGGGGTTGGGCGTGAGTGTTGAACAACGACCTTCCCAGATGGACCAGGCCTTGGCCGCCTGCATTTGGGCCAGCTGATTGTCTGACGTGAGGCGTTGATAGTAAGCCTTCAGCAAGTCATCCTGCTCATCCTCAGGGATGGGTTCCAAATAGTCCTGCCAATAATCCGGGAAGAGCGCGCTGGCGCCCTGTTGATAAAACCAGTGCACATCTTCGTCACGGCACAGGAAAATACCGCGAAGAATCAAACCCAACATACGCTCGGGGTGAGCTTCGGCATACAGAAGGCTCAGGGTTGAACCCCAGCTGCCCCCAAAGAGCAGCCACTGCTCAATACTGAAAAATTCGCGGATACGTTCCATATCCGCCACCAGGTTTTGGGTGGTGTTGTGCTCCAGAGCTGCGTGGGGCGTAGAGCGGCCACAGCCGCGCTGATCGAACAGGATAATGCGGTACAGTTCAGGGTTGAAAAAACGCCGATGCACTGGGCCGCAACCACCGCCGGGTCCGCCGTGAACAAATAGGACCGGAATACCATTGGGGTTGCCGCACTCCTCAACATACAGGGTATGCCCCTGACCTACCTCCAGAAAGTATTCATGGTTATGGCCAATCTCCGGATAGAGTGTACGCATGCGGCTCTCCTGACGCGGGTTCAAACCGCCAGTATATCGGCACCCTTCCGGCAGGTGAACCGATGCCCACTGTGCATGCTAGAATCCGTCCATGAATATTCAGGAAGCACAACTTGAGCTGCGCAGTTACCCCGGTGAAGTGAACGCGCACCAGCACGATCACTATCATCAGCTGGTGCTGCCCTGTGAAGGTACGCTGGAGATGCAGGTGGGGCATAGGGAAGGGCGTGTTGGGCCCAGCTGCCTTGCTGTCGTGCCAGCCGGTGAAACCCATGCATTTGCAGCGCAGGGTGATAATCGCTTTCTGGTAGCGGATCTGCCATTGATGATGGCGGATGCCTGGGCGCAGTTACCAGCTTTTGTGCCTTTGTCTCAGCCTTTGCGACAGTACATAGGCTTTCTGCAGAGCTGGCTCGGCGCCGGCCACTCGGCGGCTGTACCTGGATGTGACCGGGTGTTGGCCGAATTGCTGATTACGCCCAAAACACAGACGTTAACGGATAGCCGAATCGAACACGTCAGGGACTGGATGAGCCAGCATTTTGCTGAGCCCGTGACGTTATTGCAGTTGGCATCCTTATCCTGTCTCAGTGTGCGCCAGTTTAGTGCACGCTTCCGTCAGGCGACAGGGCAGTCGCCACAGCAATATTTGATTCAATTACGTATGCAGCGTGCCCAGGCACTACTGCAGCAGACCGACATGAGCCTGCAGCAGGTCAGCGATGCGGTTGGTTATGCCAGTGTATCGGCGTTCAGTCATCGTTTTCGCGAACAGTTGGGGATAAGTCCCGGCTATTATCGCCGGAATGCGCAGTAATAACGCCAGACTGAGCAACCTTTGGTTGCCAGGATCAGGCAGACTGCTGGCCTTTATGCAACGGAGACCCTGCAGATGTCTGACACTCTCAAGGCTACCTTGATCGGCAGCCTATCGATCTGGTTATGGGGCGCTTTGGCCCTTCTGACCCGTCTGACCGAGGGGCGTATACCGCCTTTTCAAATGTTGGCCATGACCTTTGGTTTGGCTTTTCTTCTGATGTGCCTGAAATGGTGGCGTCAGGGCCATCTTGGATTGAAACACTTGCGTCAGCCGCCGCTGGCTTGGGTGTTGGGCGTGGGAGGCTACTTCGGTTATCACTTCTGCTATTTTGAGGCGATGGCACAGGCACCGGCGGTCGACGTCAGCTTGCTGGCCTATCTCTGGCCCCTGCTAATCGTGATCTTCTCCGCTTTGTTACCGGGACATCAACTGAGAATTCGACACCTTGCCGGTGCCTTGCTGGCGCTGTTGGGGTGTTGGTTACTGGTTGGGCAGGGTGGTGCCGGTTTTGCCTGGGAGTACCGGGATGGATACCTGCTGGCTTTGGCCTGCGCATTGATCTGGTCAACCTACTCCGTTGCCAGTCGTCTGGTCAGTCAGGTGCCCACTGATGCCGCAGGCTGGTTCTGTGGTGTAACGGCTGTGCTGGGCTTGCTGTGTCACTGGCAATTTGAACAAACCGTATGGCCGGACACGGCCGGGCAGTGGCTGGGTGTTCTGGGTCTTGGGTTGGGGCCGGTGGGTATCGCCTTTTTTACCTGGGATTACGGTATCAAGCGTGGTGATCTGCAGCTGCTGGGTGTTTTGGCCTATGCTGCGCCCTTGATTTCGGTCATTCTGCTGGTGGCTACGGGGCTGTCTCAGTCCAGCCCCGAGCTTTGGTGGTCCAGTGCGGCGATTGTGGCAGGCTCCTTGTTGGCGGGCTGGCAGAGCCGGAAGAAATTGGCCGTTTAAACAGCCTGTGCTCGCAAGCCTTGAGTTGCAGGCCTATACTTCCCCCATAATCTTCAGGTGATTGGACCTTTTCAGGCTCGGACCTTGAGTGTGCAATCGTCCGGTCATAGAGTGTTGGTAGATCTTAAAGTCAAAACAGTGTTTGTGTTTACCGGTTAGTCACACAGATTTGGTCAGAATTACTCAACAGGATGTGCCATGCAGGATGACAGGATGTACAAGTCACCAAGCCCGCTATTGAGCGAAAAAGGGCTCATCCTGTCTTTGTTTGCACTGTATATCCTCGCAACATCAGTCCTTACCGTCATCAGCTTCAACGCCAGCCAGGCAGAGCAGTTGTCGACGACTCGTTCCATGCTGCTGACGGCTGCGCGAGCGGGAGGCCATATCGTTGGCAAATATTTCCATGATACCTATCGCCCGGAGCATCCGCCGGGGGAGGTGCACTATCGTCTGCTGGTTGAGTCTCTGGACAGTCTTGTAGAGGATCTGCCGGGCGTTGAATATGTCTACTCGATGGACATTATCGATGGCGAGGCCTATTTCGTTATCAGTAATGAGACCGAAGAAGACCTGGAACGTGGGACACCCAGCCGTTTTTACAATCCTTACCAATCAGCACCTGACGAGCTGTTTGAAGCATACCGCCTGCGCAAGCCTGTTTTTACTCCGGTCTACAGTAATGAGTGGGGGACCTTTCGTTCCGCGTTTGTACCGACCAAGCGTTATGACGACAGCTATTACATCATGTCGGCCGACATTAAACTGGATAGCCCTCATGAGGTGTTTCTGCAGAGTCTTGCCTCCACTTCACTCGTGACACTGATTGCCCTGCTTCCGGTTTACCCGCTGTTGGTACTGTATCGTCGTCTGCAACGCAAGCATCAGCGTGACCTGGAGCGTCAACTTTATTATAACCCTCTGTCAGGCCTGCCTAATCCCGCTTGGCTGGCGGCGCATGAAGCTGGTCCGCTGAGTACCCGAAAGGGCGGTGTCCTGATCAATCTGAACAACTTCCACGCCATCAATATGCTGTTTGGGCAGGATGTGGGCGATCAGCTTATTCAGCGTATTGCCCAGAGGCTTGGCAACTGTCTACCCGAGGGGACGAGCCTGATTCATGTGCGTGTAGATGAATTCTTCGTGCTGAGTGAGTCGGCAGATCTGGAACAGCTGATCTGCCTGACTCGGCAATTACTGAATGTGATTTTTGAGCCTGGCGAGGGCGGTGGCGAAAGCGGGCTTTCGGTCTCGGCTCGCGCAGGTGTTGCCACCAGCAGTGAGTCTGTGGAGCGAGTGATGAGCCGGGCTCAGGAAGCGATGAAGCAGGCGGTCAGCCAAGGGGTGCCCTACAGAGCCTACACCGATACGGCACCACCGGATGAGTATTATGAACGCAACCTGCACTGGCTGAATGAAGTGGGACTGGCGCTGGATGAAGGCCGACTCCAGCCCTGGTTTCAGCCGATTCGTAACATCCATACAGGGGAGATCAAGCACTATGAAGCCTTGGCACGTCTGATTGGACGTGACGCCGAGGTATATCTGCCGGGCCAATTTCTCCCTGCCATCCGTTGTAGTCATCTCTACCCCCTGCTGACACGCACGATTATCGAACAAAGCGTAAGTACTGTCCGTGACCTGGGAGCCATGGTTTCAATCAATATGACCAAGCATGATTTGCTTGATCAGCAGACGATGGAGTGTCTGTTCGCAGCTATCCAGAAAAATAATGTGGAGGGGCGAGTACTGATTGAGGTGTTGGAGTCCGAATCCATTGAGTATCAGGACAATGTGGTCGATGTGTTGACCTGCTGCCGGGCAGCGGGTGTGAAAATAGCGATTGATGATTTCGGTAGTGGTTATTCAAACTTTGACCAGATTCTCAAGATCGAACCTGACTTTCTGAAGATTGATGGCTCACTGATTCGCTGTATCGACACTGATGAGAAGGCGCATGCTCTGGTCAGCGCAATCTGCCAGTTTGCTGTAAGCCTGAATATTCCCCTGATCGCCGAGTTTGTTGAATCGGAGCAGCTGTTGCCGCTACTCAGTGAGATGGGGGTTATGTATGCGCAGGGCTTTGGTATCGGGCACCCCATGCCTGTAGAGCCGGTGGTTGAGCAAGAGCTGACTGATCGTTGATATCCTTTCGGGATTGCTGAAGCGCGCATAAAAAAACCGATGGCAGCACCATCGGTTTTTTTGTCCACAGCTCAGTGCTTACTTCTTGGAGCGCTTACGCTCGTTTTCTTTCAGCAGTTTTTTGCGGATACGGATGCTTTCCGGTGTTACTTCAACCAGTTCGTCATCTTCGATGAAGTCCAGAGCCTGTTCCAGAGAGAACTTGATCGGCGGAGTCAGCACGATGTTCTCGTCGGTGCCGGAAGCACGAACGTTGGTCAGCTGCTTGCCCTTGGTCGGGTTGATGACCAGATCGTTGTTACGGCTGTGGATACCCAGCACCATGCCTTCGTAGACTTCGATGTTCGGGTCGATGAACAGGCGTCCACGTTCCTGCAGGTTGAACAGGGCATAACCCAGTGCCTTGCCGGTGACCATGGACACCAGTACGCCGTTGTGACGGGAGATCACTTCGCCCTGTTTGACCGGACCGTAGTGGTCGAAGATGGAGGTCATGATACCGGTGCCGGAGGTCATGGTCATGAACTGGCTGCGGAAGCCGATCAGGCCGCGAGACGGCATCATGAAGGTCAGACGTACGCGGCCCTTGCCGTCCACTTCCATGTTGGTCATGTCGGCACGACGCTTGCCCAGTTCCTCGATGACGGAACCCTGGTGCTCTTCTTCCACGTCGATCATGACGATTTCGTACGGCTCGTGAACTTCACCGTCAACGACTTTCTGGATAACTTCCGGACGGGAAACACCCAGCTCGTAACCTTCACGACGCATGGATTCGATCAGTACAGACAGGTGCAGCTCACCACGGCCGGAGACGCGGAATTTTTCAGGAGTCTCGCCCGGCTCGACACGCAGGGCCACGTTGTGGATCAGTTCACGTTCCAGACGGTCCTTGATGTTACGGCTGGTGATGAACTTGCCTTCCTGGCCAGCGAACGGAGAGTCGTTTACCTGGAAGGTCATGGATACGGTCGGCTCGTCTACAGACAGTGCCGGCAGTGCTTCAACAACTTCCGGATCACACAGCGTATCGGAGATGTTCAGTTCATCCAGACCGGTTACGCAGATGATGTCGCCTGCCTGTGCAGAATCAACTTCCACACGCTCAAGACCGTGGTAACCCATGATCTTCAGTACACGACCGTTACGCACTTTGGCGTGGCTGTCGATAACTTTAACCTGAGTGTTGGTCTTGACGCTGCCGCGAGATACGCGGCCAACACCGATAACACCGGTGTAGCTGTTGTAGTCCAGTGCAGAGATCTGCATCTGGAAAGGACCTTCTGTATCGACGTGCGGTGCGTCAACGTGCTTGACGATAGCTTCGAACAGCGGAGTCATGTCCTCAGCCATCTCTTCAGGCTCGTTACCGGCAATGCCGTTGAGAGCTGAAGCGTAAACAATCGGGAAGTCCAGCTGTTCATCGGTCGCGCCCAGGTTGTCGAAAAGGTCGAATACCTGATCCATAACCCAGTCAGGACGCGCGCCAGGGCGGTCGATCTTGTTGATAACAACGATTGGACGCAGGCCGCGAGCAAATGCTTTCTGCGTTACGAAACGTGTCTGCGGCATCGGGCCGTCAACTGCGTCGACCAGCAGAAGTACAGAGTCAACCATGGACAGTACGCGCTCAACCTCACCACCGAAGTCTGCGTGCCCAGGGGTGTCGACGATGTTGATGCGGTAGTCGTTCCACTTGATGGCCGTGTTCTTGGCCAGAATGGTAATACCGCGCTCACGCTCCTGGTCATTGGAGTCCATGATGCGCTCAGCACCTTCATCGCGGCGGCCCAGTGTTCCTGACTGTTGCAGCAGCTTGTCGACCAGAGTGGTTTTACCGTGGTCAACGTGGGCGATAATGGCAATATTACGGAGGTTATCGATCACGCGAAGTACCTTGTGATGTTGTAAAGCGCGCCATTATACGGAAGGGAAGTTAAACATTCGATCATTTGCTGATCATTCTTGCAGAAAACCTTGCTCATTGAGCAGTTGACGGTACTTCTTGCTCGCAATGCAGTACTTGTCGGTCAGGCTGCTGAAATGCTGACGCAGGGCCTGGTCGCGACTTTCATTTGCCAGGCTTTGATAGCGATCGCAACTTTCTTCCAGTCGCGTCAGGGCCTGAAGCCTGCACAGTGAGTACATGTGGCTCTGTCGGGGGTAGTTGTAACAGATGGTGTCAATGCGAATGTGGCCATTATCCTCAAGCCACTGCGCCGGGAACCGTTTGGCGTAGTCTTCGGCAGCAGCCGTGCCGGAGATGCCAAGCAGCTGAAAAAAAATAAATAGAGACAGTCCGAATCGAACTGCTTGAGATGCCCTCATAGTCCTGAATCCCGTCTGGAGGAGGCGAACCCAGCATACGCGCAAACCGCTAGTCAATGAAGCGAAGGAGCGAGAGAAATTCTTCTGACTATGCACTATGATAGGTTCCCAGCGAAGATGTGCTGCCACTGAATGGTGCGGCAATGCCCTTATTTGGTGCGCTTACCTCTATTTATGCACCTATGTGGTGCTTTATGGTGGGTGCTTTGGGTGTGCTATACGTAAAATCAATGGTTTAGCTCGCCTTAAAAACTGGCACAGCCTTTGCTTTATTAAGCACAAACCGGTTTACCGGATCTTGTGTAAAGATGTTTTGCCTTGGCAAACTGATAACGAGTGGGGATAGCCAAATGTCAGAGAAGACTCTGAATCTGATCAAAGAAAGTGGCGCAAAGTGGATCGACATGCGCTTCACCGATTTCAAAGGTAAGGAACAGCACGTCACCATCCCGGTTACTGATATGGGTGATGACTTCTTTGAAGACGGTAAAATGTTCGATGGTTCTTCCATCGCAGGCTGGAAGGGCATTCAGGAATCCGACATGATCCTGCGCCCGGACGACAGCGCTTCTGTGCTGGACCCCTTTGCTGAAGATGCGACCGTTATCGTTCGTTGTGACATCATCGAGCCGGCTACTGGCCAGGGTTACGAGCGTGACCCGCGTTCTGTTGCCAAGCGCGCTGAAGAGTACCTGAAATCTACCGGTATAGCTGACTCTGCGATGCTGGGCCCGGAACCTGAATTCTTCGTATTTGACGGTGTTGAATGGCACGCTGACATCAGCGGTTGCGGTTACAGCATCCAGTCTGAAGAAGCTGCATGGGCATCTAGCCACAAGATCGAAGGCGGTAACACTGGTCACCGTCCGCGCGTGAAAGGTGGTTACTTCCCGGTTCCGCCGATTGACTCCCTGCACGACCTGCGTGCGGCCATGTGTGATGCCATGGAAGCCATGGGCCTGACCATCGAAGTTCACCACCACGAAGTGGCAACTGCTGGCCAGTGTGAGATCGGTGTTCGTGGTAACACCCTGGTAGCCAAGGCTGACGAAGTTCAGATCCTGAAGTACTGTGTTCACAACGTTGCTCACGCATACGGTAAGACTGCTACCTTCATGCCGAAGCCGCTGGTAGGCGACAACGGTTCTGGTATGCACGTTCACCTGTCCATGAGCAAAGATGGCCAGAACATCTTCGCAGGTGACGGCTACGGTGGCCTGAGCGACATCGCTCTGTACTACATCGGTGGTATCGTTAAGCACGCTAAAGCACTGAACGCGCTGTGCAACCCGTCTACCAACTCTTACAAGCGTCTGGTACCGGGCTTCGAAGCGCCTGTTATGCTGGCTTACTCTGCCCGTAACCGTTCTGCTTCCCTGCGTATTCCTTACACCACCAGCCCGAAAGCTCGTCGTGTAGAAGCGCGCTTCCCGGATCCGGCTGCCAACCCGTACCTGTGCTTCGCGGCGCTGCTGATGGCTGGCCTGGACGGCATCAAGAACAAGATCCACCCGGGCGATCCGGCTGACAAGGACTTGTACGACCTGCCGGCTGAAGAAGCTAAAGAGATCCCGACTGTTGTTGGCTCTCTGACTGAAGCTCTGGACGCTCTGGAAGCTGACCGTGAGTTCCTGACTCAGGGTGGCGTATTTACCGACGACATGCTGGATGCTTACATCAAGCTGAAGCGTGAAGAAGTTGCGCGTGTGAACATGACCACTCACCCGGTCGAATTCGACCTGTACTACTCTGTTTAATTCAGAGTTGTGAATTGAAAAAAGGCTTCCCTCGGGAAGCCTTTTTTATTTCCGTATTGCTCTTTTATGGGGCAAGGGTGACGCATTTGTTTCATGTGCACTATATTGGTGCATGCGCGTTTAGGCTCAACCAGTGCAGGCTTGAACATAGGGGCGCTTGAAAAAATCAAAAGTTGGCGTCTTTCTTGCTTGCACTGATATGACGCATGAATGGAAAACCTATGGTCAACGCAAGTACGCATAAACAGATTCTTGAAAACCTCACTGGCGCTGTTTTGGTGCTGGATGACAATCTGTGCATTCAGTACATGAACCCTGCAGCGGAAATGCTTCTGGAAGCATCAGTACGCAGGCTCAAGGACCGTCCCATTGAGGATTGGTTGTCGTCCAGTGAGGATGAATTGGCCGTGCTGAGGCAGTCGCTGTCCAGTGGACACCCTTACAGCAAGCGTGAGGCGCGGCTGGTCACTCAGACGGGGCATGTTTTGACGGTGGACTATAGCGTCAATCCCGTACCCAAGGCTGGCATCTTGCTGGAGATTCAGGCCCGAGATCGCCTTATACGTATTGAACGTGAAGAAGAGTTGTTGACCCGTCATGCCAGTGCTCGAGTGCTGGTGCGTGGCCTGGCACATGAGATCAAGAATCCACTGGGCGGGATTCGTGGTGCTGCTCAGCTGCTCGATCGTGAACTGGATCGAGAAGAACTGCACGAATATACCCAGATCATCATTGAGGAGGCGGATCGACTGCGTCATCTGGTTGATCGCTTGCTGGGGCCGCACAAGTTGCCGGTGATTGAACAGCTCAACATTCATGCGGTGCTGGAGCATGTCTGCCGTCTGGTTTCGGCCGAAACCGAAGGTCGTGTCGATATCGTACGCGATTACGATCCCAGTATTCCCGAATTCGAGGGTGCTAAAGGTCAGCTGATTCAGGCGGTTCTGAACATTATACGCAACGCTGTTCAGGCCATGGAGGAAGCGGTTACACCCACGCCCAGAATAACCCTGCGAACTCGAGCCTTGCGTCAAATCACGCTTGGAACCGAACGCCATCGATTGGTATGTGCGCTTGAAATTATTGATAACGGCCCCGGTATACCTGAGGAGCTGAGCGATACCCTATTCTATCCGATGGTTAGCAGCCGTGCGCAAGGGTCGGGATTGGGTCTGTCGATAGCCCAGTCCATCGTAAATCAACACCGAGGATTGATTGAGTTCACCTCGGTACCGGGCGAAACCCGGTTCAACCTGTTTATACCGCTGGAGTCAGGTCATGACTGAAGTTGCTAATGTCTGGATCGTCGATGACGACCGTTCCATCCGTTGGGTTTTGGATAAGGCACTGACATCGGCTGGATTGAACACCCAGTGTTTCGATCGTGCTGATGCCTTGCTGGACCGGCTGGAGCATGAAGTTCCTGATGCGGTGCTGAGTGATGTGCGCATGCCGGGCATGGATGGCCTGCAGTTGCTGGATCGACTGCATGAGGAACACCCGGATCTGCCGATCATTATCATGACGGCACATTCGGACCTGGAAAGTGCTGTCGCCTCCTATCAGGGAGGTGCTTTTGAATATCTGCCCAAGCCTTTTGATGTGGATGAAGCGCTGGCGCTGGTCAAGCGTGCAGTTGAGCATGCACGTGAGCAGCGGGAAGAGAGGGCCGAGCCAGTACCTGAGCGCGCCACCGAGATTATCGGTGAGGCGCCGGCGATGCAGGAGGTCTTTCGTGCCATCGGTCGACTGGCCCATTCCAATATTACGGTGCTGATAAACGGTGAGTCCGGTACCGGTAAGGAGCTGGTGGCACATGCGCTGCACAAGCACAGCCCTCGTGCCAAGAGCCCATTCATTCCGTTGAACATGGCGGCAATTCCCAAGGATTTGATTGAGTCGGAACTGTTTGGCCATGAAAAGGGGGCTTTTACCGGTGCTGCGGCCAGTCGCCGTGGTCGCTTTGAGCAGGCGGATGGTGGCACCCTGTTTCTGGATGAGATCGGTGATATGCCGGCCGACACTCAGACCCGTCTGCTGCGCGTGCTGGCGGATGGCGAGTTCTATCGTGTCGGTGGTCATACGCCGGTGCGCGTGGACGTTCGCATCATTGCCGCCACTCATCAGGATCTTGAGCAGCTGGTGCAGGAAGGGCGCTTCCGTGAGGACTTGTTCCACCGCCTCAATGTCATCCGAATTCATATCCCGCGCCTGTCCGAACGTCGCGAAGATATTCCACGTCTGGCGCGCCACTTTCTGGCCAGCTCGGCCAAGGAGTTGGCGGTGGAGCCCAAGGTACTGAAACCCGAGACGGCGGCTTTCATGTGTGATCTGCCCTGGCCCGGTAACGTGCGTCAGCTTGAAAACACCTGTCGCTGGCTGACAGTGATGGCATCTGGGCGAGAGGTGCTGATTTCCGATTTGCCGCCTGAATTGTTATCGCAGCCGGTAACGCCGGTGAATGGCAGTTGGCAGGATAGCCTCAAGGCCTGGGCCGAGCAGCAGATCAGTTTTGGTGTTGAGGGAATTCTCAACGAAGCTGTACCGGCATTCGAGCGTGTGATGATCAGTGCCGCTCTCAAGGCGACCCATGGCCGTCGCCGTGATGCTGCTCAACTACTTGGCTGGGGTCGTAATACTCTGACCCGCAAAATCAAGGAGTTGCAGATGGATACCGCAACCCTTGCAGACGATGAAGGTGACGAATAGGCTAGTCCCGGTATAATGGCGGCCCTGCTAATTGGAGGCCTTGATGCTGGACCTGGTGCTTTATCAGCCTGAAATTCCGCCGAATACCGGCAACATCATTCGCCTGTGTGCCAACACCGGTTTTCGTCTGCATTTGATCGAACCGCTGGGGTTTGAATTGGATGACAAACGTTTGCGTCGTGCCGGTTTGGATTACCATGAATGGGCACGCGTAAGCAGGCATGCTGATCTGGATGCCTGTCTTGAGGCCGTGCAGCCAAAACGCGTCTGGGCCCTGACAACCAAGGCGCAGCGTGCCCACAGCGATGTGGATTTTCAGGTCGGCGACATGTTGCTGTTCGGGCCTGAGACCCGGGGCCTCCCGGCAGAGGTGAGGGCGCGCTTTGACGGTCTTCGCCTGCCGATGCTGCCTGACAGCCGTAGCCTAAATCTGTCTAATGCCTGTGCTGTGGTCGTCTATGAGGCCTGGCGTCAGCTGGATTTCCAGGGGGCGGTGTAATGGCGGCAGATTCGCCTTTGCGTATGACCCACGCCCTGATTTTGACCCGGCTGAGCAGCCATGACACCTGTGCCGGGTTGACCTCCGAATTGATCGGAGTGACCAGTGAAGGCAAGAGCCTGTTGATACGCAGTGATGAGACGCAGCGAGTGAATGTAGCCTTGCTGCAGCATCAGCGGCTACCGCTGGTCATTCTCAGTGATCGTTTGCAGGCATCCAGTGAAGCCGATTATGAGCTACCGGCTCAGGCGTTGGTCAGTCCTATTCCCTTGCCAGCCTCCGAAATCGAAGCCTTGATTCGGTCCGGGCGAGAGCAGGTGTTGCTTGACCAGGTACGTAACCAGTTAGTGTGATTGGCTGGCGGTTTTACTGCGTGCCTGTTTGAGGTGCGCGAGGACGGCGAGCGTGAATAAAACTGGCGACGGCGTCTGCCTGCTCATCGCTGAGTTGTGGAAAACTCGGCATCCCCTTGTGTCCCAAATCATAACCGTGTTTCACCATGAGTACGATTTCATAAATGGCGGGCGCATCGGCTCCTGCGGGAGCGTTTTCCAGATAAGGCCCCATGCCTTTCTGCTGGTGGCAGTCGAGGCAATAATAGCCATAGAGTTCATCGCCTGCTTTCATTCTCTCCGGTGGTGTTTCGCCGCAGCCACTGAGCAGTGGCAGCAGGATGAAACCGAGCAGCAGGGTACGAAGGGGCATAAGTATCATCCATGTACGGGACGGGGCAGGTTCAGGTGACAGCCGGACAGCTCCAGCGTCAGCACTGAGAGTAACAGCCAAGGGTCGCTCTTGAGCTGTCCCTTAATGGCCTGATCCACATCCTGACACAGGCTTAGCAGAGATTCCAACTGGCTGGCGCTGATCTGTTGGCTGGCCTTGCGAACCAAAGGCTTGCGTTTGCCCCAAATCTTTTCCCTTTGGCACAGGGTATCGAAATTGACCCCGCTGGCCAGACCACGCTGCACATTCAGCAGGGTCCGAATCTCGCGGCTCAGAGCCCAGAGAACCAGCGTCGCTTCTACCCCTTCCTGATGCAGGACCAGCAGAATTTTCTGGCAGCGGGCCGGGTCGCGAAGCAGAACAGCATCGGAGAGCGCGAAAATATCAAAGCGGGAGCTATCCGCTACCGCTTCAATCACCTGTTCTGCATCGATGGTCTGGTTTGCGTACAACAGACTCAGTTTGTCGAGCTCCTGGCGTGCTGCCAGCAGGTTGCCTTCGATGCGGCCGGTCAGCAGCTGCACAGCATCCGGGGTCAGTTGAAGTCCCTGGCGCTTGGCGCGCTGGCTTACCCAGCCCGGCAGCTGGTCGATATCGATCGGCCAGATTTCCACCACCAGGCCTGTTTTCTCGACCTCTTTGAACCAGGCGCTTTTCTTGGCGCTGGCATCCAGACGGTCCGCCAGAATCAACAGTACATTGTCCGGGGCGGGGTTATCGAGATAGCGTTGCAGCAAGCCGCTGGCTTTCTTGTCCAGCTTTTGACTGCCCAGGCGTAGTTCGATGATTTTGCGCTCGGCAAATAAAGACAGCGCATTGGCACTTTCAAGCAAGGTTTCCCAGGAAAAATGAGCGTCCACGTGCATCACGTCTCGCTCAGTGAAACCATCCTCGCGCAGATAGCGCCGAATACTGTCACAGCTTTCGGCGTGCTGTAAGGGCTCGTCACCGGTGACCAGAAAAACGGGCGGAGGCGGCGAGAGCCGTTTCAGCTGGTTGGCCAGCTGATCGGCATTGGTTTTCATGCGTCCGGCCGAAGGTTGATGTAGAGGCGCAGGATCTGTTGTGCCAGTTCCTGCTGCATCTGCTGGCGGATCAGGTGTTCCTGAGAGTCGCTAGCCGTGATGTTGTCCGGATTGTTTGAATACACCCGTTCGATCATGACCCTCTGCTCGGGAAGCAGGGGGCGCATCTCGTCTTGACGGTCCAGCACTCGGAACCAGGCTTCAGAACGCAGCTCGTATTCGGCTACATCCGCGTTACCGGTCAGGGTGGCGGCGCGGCGGCTGTGACGCTCGCGAAGCAGTTCGATACGGAAGCGGGCGTCGTCACCCAGTTGAATGCCATTGATGGTCAGGGTGTTTTGCAGCACATCTTTAAGCTGGCTGGTGTTGGACTCAACCACCAGCTGTGCCTGACGCAGGGCGACCGGCACATCCTGCACACCACGCAGTTTGAAACCGCAGGCGGACAGCAGCAGGCTAATACCCAGCAGGGCGACGGTCAGCGTCAGGCGCTTTTGCATGGCTTTCTCCTTAGCCTACAACCAGGTTCAGCAGCTTGTTCGGTACCAGGATCTTCTTGCGAATCGCCTTGCCTTCCATGTGCTTCTGAACGTTTTCGTTAGCCAGTGCCGTGTGCAGTACCACATCCTCGTCAGCGTCTGCCGGTACGGTGATCTTGGCGCGCACCTTGCCGTTGACCTGTACGACCAGCTCAACGCTGGCGCGTGCCAGGGCGGTCTCGTCTACCTGCGGCCAGGCAGTGTGCAGCAGATCATCAGTGTGACCCAGTTCGTGCCAGAGCTGATGGGTCATATGCGGCACGATCGGTGCCAGCAGGCGGATGGCCGCTTCCAGTGCTTCACGTGTTACCGCGCGGCCCTGTTCGCTGACATCGACAAAGCGGCCGATGGCGTTGGACAGTTCCATTACCGCAGCAATAGCCGTGTTGAAGGTCTGGCGGCGCTCCATGTCGTCGCTCACTTTGGCGATCGTTTCGTGCACCTTGCGGCGCAGGTCACGTTGCTCGTCGTTCAGTGCATCAGCGTCAAGCGCCGGGCAGTCGGAACCGGTCTGCAGGTGGTCATGTACCTGCTTCCACAGGCGGCGCATGAAGCGATGCGCACCCTCAACACCCGAGTCCAGCCATTCCAGAGACTGCTCCGGCGGAGCGGCGAACATCATGAACAGGCGCACGGTGTCGGCGCCGTAACGATCGATCATGATCTGCGGATCGATGCCGTTGTTCTTGGACTTGGACATTTTGGACATGCCATCGTGGTTCAGCTCACGACCTTCGGCATCGGTGGCACGGATTACACGGCCCTTGTCGTCTTTTTCGGTGGTGACGTCAGCCGGAGAGATCCAGACCTGACCGCCTTTCTCGTCTTCGTAGTAGAAGCTGTCGGCCAGAACCATGCCCTGACACAGCAGACGCTTGAACGGCTCGTCAGAGTCGACCAGGCCTTCGTCGCGCATCAGCTTGTGGAAGAAGCGTGAGTAGAGCAGGTGCAGGATTGCGTGCTCGATACCGCCGATATACTGATCCACCGGCAGCCAGTGGTTGGCCTGTTTCGGGTCCAGCATGGCGTTCGGGTTCATGCTGGCGTAGCGGGCGTAGTACCAGCTGGATTCCATGAAGGTATCGAAGGTGTCGGTTTCACGTTCGGCGGCACCACCGCATTTCGGGCAGGTGGTATCGATGAATTCGCGCATCTTCTTGATCGGTGAGCCGGAGCCGTCGAATTCAACGTCCGTCGGCAGCACTACCGGCAGCTGGTCTTCCGGCACAGGCACGGCACCACAGCTTTGACAATTGATGACCGGGATCGGCGCACCCCAGTAACGCTGACGGGAAACACCCCAGTCGCGCAGACGATAGTTGATGGTGGTACGGCCCTTGTTCTTGGCTTCCAGTGCCTTGGCGATCGCCTTGAAGGCGACCTCAAATTCCAGATCATCGTAATCGCCGGAGTTAATCAAAGTGCCTTTCTCGGTGAAGGCCTCTTTCTCCAGATCTACAATCAGGTCCGGGTTGGTCGGCGCGATAACCTGCTTGATGGTCAGACCATATTTGCGGGCAAATTCCCAGTCGCGCTGGTCGTGACCCGGTACGGACATGACAGCACCCGAGCCGTAGTCCATCAGCACAAAGTTGGCGGTCCAGACGGGTACGGTTTCACCGGTCAGCGGATGTACCGCTTCAATACCCAGTGCCATACCTTTCTTTTCCATGGTGGCCATATCGGCTTCGGCAACCTTGGTGTGGCGGCACTCTTCGATGAATGCAGCCAGTTCAGGGTTGTTCTCGGCAGCTTTCAGTGCCAGCGGGTGCTGTGCAGCCACGGCGACATAGGTCACGCCCATCAGAGTGTCCGGGCGGGTGGTGAACACTTCCAGTTCACCGTAGCCATCAACGTGGAAGCTCAGCTCAACGCCTTCGGAGCGGCCGATCCAGTTGCGCTGCATGGTTTTAACCTGTTCCGGCCAGCCATCCAGCTTGTCCAGATCGTCCAGCAGCTGGTCAGCATAGTCGGTGATTTTCAGGAACCACTGCGGAATTTTTTTGCGCTCAACAAGCGCGCCGGAACGCCAGCCGCGTCCGTCGATAACCTGCTCGTTGGCCAGAACAGTCTGGTCGACCGGGTCCCAGTTCACTTCGGCTTCTTTCTTGTAGACCAGGCCCTTTTCCATCAGGCGGGTAAAGAACCACTGCTCCCAACGGTAGTATTCCGGGTGGCAGGTCGCCAGTTCGCGATCCCAGTCATAACCGAAGCCCATCTGTTTGAGCTGGTTGCGCATGTAATCGATGTTTTCGTAGGTCCACTTGGCCGGCGGCACGTTGTTTTTCATCGCTGCGTTTTCAGCCGGCAGGCCGAAGGCGTCCCAGCCCATGGGCTGGAGAACGTTGCGGCCTTTCATGCGCTGGTAGCGTGAAACCACATCACCGATGGTGTAGTTACGAACATGGCCCATGTGTAGTCGACCGCTGGGGTAGGGGAACATGGACAGGCAGTAGAAGGGCTCGCCAGCGGCGTTTTCATCTGCCTTGAAGCTGTCCTGGGCTTCCCAATGTTTCTGTACCTGGGGTTCGATATCCTGGGGATTGTATTGTTCGTTCATTGTGGTTGGTTGCAACTCTTGGTAGCTGAAAAACGGCGTCTAACTCCGCGGTAAGGAGGGCTGCTTGAGCCTCGCCGTAAAAAAAGACGAATGGCGCATAGCATACAATATTCGCCCAGCTGTCAACAGAGTTAGCGGGCGCTTGTCTTAACGTCACAGGAATGCAACCTGATGGCTTTATCCTGCGGCGACATCGAACCTGTCCGGAGTTAGAGGCAGGTGCCTGCAAAATCCGGCTCAGGGATAAGACCGAACGTGAATACCACTCTTTTTGATCTGCTGTGGCAGCTGAAGCACGAACTGGAGCGCCAGGGCGCTGACAAGATCGACATGCCCACCTTTATTGAGGATGTTGAGTATCGCAGGCAGTTGCTCAAGGCAGTGAATGCCAAAGCGTTGAACCCCGCCTTTCGTCAGATTTTGCCTGAGCTTCTGTCTGGAAATCCGTTGGAGATTACCCGTCAGGTAGCTGCAGTGCCACGAACGCGGGAACCTAAGGAACCACGTCAGATTCACAGTGTTGAAACTGGCCGCAAGGGACCCGGGCTGTTCAGTGGCGGGATTCTGGTCCTGATTTTGCTGGCACTTGCGGTAGCCATTGTTGAGTTGACCAGTGATTCAATGGTGTCGGATTTGATCGCCAGTGCAGGTCTTAAACAGGCCAATAGCGTCCAGAACACTGCTGTTCAAACGACAACGGGTCAGAGCAGCGCCCAGATATCTCCCTCAGCATCGCCTTCTGCCCAGTCGTCCGGCGACGCTCTGGCTGTCGTCGCTGCGACCGGGGCTCAGACGTCCGAGACTCTGTTCCGTCTGCATGGCTCCAACACGATTGGCGAAGCCCTGGCTCCAGCGTTACTGAAGGCATACTGGCTACAGCAGGGGGCTCAGGACATTCGTGTCGAGCAAAAAGCTTCTGAGGTGGAGCATGACGTGCTCTTCACACTGCCCGGCGAGCAGGGGCTACAGCGGATTGAGCTTAAGGCCCATGGTTCGAGCACTGGCTTCAAGGGGTTACACGCCCGTGAGGCAGACCTGGCCATGGCTTCACGCCGAATCAAGGCGAAGGAAATTGAACACCTGGCACCCATTTATGGTGACCTGAGCAGTGTCCGCACCGAGCATATTGTCGGCATGGACGGTCTGGCAATTATTGTTAATCCTCGCAATCCAATCAGTAGTTTGAATACCGAGCAGCTGGCCAAGCTTTTCTCCGGTGAAATCAGTAACTGGAAACAGCTGGGCGGGGAAGACCTGTCGGTCAGTATCTACAGCCGTGATGAAAACTCGGGTACCTGGGACTCCTTTCGCAGCATGGTGCTGAAAAAGCATGGCGTGAAGCTGTCGCCCAAGGCACGTCGTTATGAGTCCAGTATGGAACTGTCGGATCGTGTCAGTCAGGAGCCCGGTGCCATAGGTTTTATCGGCTTGCCGTATGTCTTGCGTGCCAAGGCACTGGCGGTAGCGGATGAGGCGGGCGCGCTGCCAGTGTTTCCGACCACCTTCACCATCTCCACCGAGGATTATCCGCTCACCCGTCGCTTGTACATGTATGAGCCGATGACCCTGGCGCTGAATAGTCCTGCACATGGTTTCGTCGACTTCGTCACCTCGGAAGAGGGGCAGGAAATTGTGCGCAAGACCGGTTTTATCTCGCAGAATATCCAGCGTATTCAACCGGTGCTCAGCAATGAGCTGCCGGAAGAGTACCTTGAGCTGGTACAGGGAGGCAGTCGCTTGTCTCTGAACTTCCGTTTTAACAGCGGCACTTTTGAACTGGATAACAAGGCCCAGCGCGACCTGCAGCGTGTAATTCGCTTCTTTGAGCAACATCCGGGGCAGCGCGCTTTCCTGATTGGTTTCTCTGACAGTACCGGCAATGATGCTCACAATCGCAACCTTTCACTGAAGCGAGCAGAGGTTGTGCGCGACCAGCTTTTGTCACGGGGTATCAATGTGGCCGATGTACACGGGTTGGGTTCTCTGGCCCCGGTGGCGTCCAATGCAACACCGGCCGGGCGTGAGCGCAATCGCCGTGTTGAAGTCTGGATTCGAGATGCGGGTACGCGAGGGGTTGCGGTGGCCCAGTAAGGCGGGCCTTGATCTGCGCCCATTACTTTCCGGAAATCAGCGATATACTGAAGGCAAAGGCAGCGAAGTTACGCTGCCGGTGCCAACAGGAGTTCGCTCATGAGCAAGCAAGATCCGAATACCCCGCAACACTCGCCGAAAGCGCCTGCCGCCTATGACCGCGTGCTGGAGCAACTGCGCACGCGACTGGATAACGCCGGTGAAGTCAGCTGGGACTTTCTGCAGCAACAGATAGAAGAAGCGGCGGAGATTGAGCTGGCCGCCGAAGAGATGACTCGTGATGAAGTGGAGTTGCTCAAGGCGTATCTGCGGCGAGACCTGAAACAGCTGGGGTATTACGCTCAGGGTACAGGCGATGGCCTGGCGGCTTGGCTGCATTTCGATCTGGATTACCTGGAGCAGAAGGTGAAACAAAGCCTGCTCGACCTGGCGGACAAGACCCGCATTCAGCACGAGCTGTTGCGTGAGCAGCTCGCTCACGATGAAGACCAGTATCTGGCAGGTGAGGTGAGCGCACCGGGCACCTTGCGTTGCCTGCAGTGTGGTCACACCCAGCAGCTGCGCGCCACCGACCGTATTCAGCCCTGCGGCAAATGTTCCGCCGTCGTGTTCGAGCGTGTTTCGCTACCCTGGTCGCCGAGCTGCGAATAGGCCCATCACAACCAGTGCTATTGCCAGCGGCCAGACCCCAAAGCGTTGCCAGGGTGTCTGGCCATTCATCATATCAACCTGATGGCGCAGGCTGGTCCGTTCGTCTACCTTGGCTACCGAGGCCAATGACCCATCTGGGCGGATAAACGCGGTCAAGCCGTTATTGGTTGCTCGAATTACCCAGCGACCGTTTTCCAGTGCCCGCATGCGGGCAATCTGCAGATGCTGATCCGGCGCGATGGAACGGCCAAACCAGGTGTCGTTGGAGACGGTCAGAATCACCTCGGAATCACGTCCCAGTTCAGCTACCAGCTGTGGATAGGCAATCTCATAGCAGATGGCTGGGGCAATCTGATGTTCGGCAAGTTGCAGGTTATCCGTGTCGCGCTCAGGCAGGGTGAAGCTGGACATTGGCAGATCAAAGAAGGCGATCAGCCCTCTCAGCTGAGCTTCAAAGGGCACGTATTCACCGAAGGGGACCAGACGTTGTTTGTGGTAGAGGTCTTGTCCCGCACCGAACATGCCAAGACTGTTGTGGAAACGAACGCCCTGAGGGCGCTCGGGATCGGCTTCGACGTAGGGGAAGCCGCTTATCAGCGTTGTACCTTCCTGCTCGAGCAGGTTGAGAAAGGGGGTCAGTATCTGACTTGCGCGGCTAAAGGTCGCCGGAATGGCGGTTTCCGGCCAGACAATCAAGTCTGCGTCCGGGTATTCGATACTCTGGGCAATCTGGCTGCGTAAGATACCGTCCAGCTGATCCGGCTGCCATTTGGCCAATTGAGGAATGTTGGGCTGAATCAGCACCACATCCAGACTGGCATCCGGCTTGGGTTGAGTCCATTGCGCGGGCAGTAGCCAGGCGGCTGCGGCCAGTACCAGTCCGGGAATCAAGGTTGGTAGGTGACGATCCGCCAGCAATCGTGCCAATCCCATGGATAACAGAAGACTGAGTAGCGACAGTGCCCAAACGCCCCCCAGAGGTGCCCAGCTTTTGAAGGGTGTATCCAGCCAGGCGTAGCCCAGATAGAGCCAGGGGAAGCCGGTCAGAAACCAGCTGCGCAACCATTCAAACCCCAGCCAGGCGAGGATAAACATCAGCCAGCGATGGCGGGCGTTGGCAGCCATGCGTGCAAAGATTGCGCCCTGAATGGCAAACAACACAGCCAGAGCCGCTACAAACAGAAACGTCAGGCTGCCAGCCAGCCAGGGCGGTGCCCCCCCATAGCGATCAATGCTGACGAAGACCCAGGACACGCCGGCGCCCCAGAATCCCAGACCGAAGAGCCAACCGGTCCAGGCGGCTTTACGGGGGCTTTGATGGCGCTGAAGCAGGTACAAGAGGGCAGGCCCCAGCAGTACCAGCGGCCACACATCAAAGGGTGCCAGAGAAAGGGTGATACTGGCCCCGCCGGCGAGTGCCAGCAGGGCGTTAACGCCAACGGGAAGGCGTTTGGATTGTGTGTTCACGGCTTAGCGTCGAGTCACCTGCAGCAGTCGAAGACGGCGGTTATCGGCGGCCAGTACCTTGAAACTGAATCCGTCGATATCGATCTGCTCGTCCTTGGCTGGCAGGTGGCCGAAATGCTGGGTCACGATGCCGCCGATGGTGTCGAACTCCTCGTCGGAGAAACCCACGTCAAAGTAGGCATTGAAGTCTTCGATCGGTGTCAGCGCCTTGACCAGGAAACCGTTGTCGTCAAATGGGCGAATATTGCCGTCGTCGTCGTCGGCATCGTGCTCGTCTTCGATTTCACCAACGATCTGCTCCAGCACATCCTCGATGGTGATCAGACCCGCAATACCACCGTATTCATCTACCACGATCGCCATGTGGTTGCGCGTACCTCGAAACTCGTTCAGCAAAACGTTGAGGCGTTTGCTTTCAGGAATAAACGTGGCCTTGCGCAGGCACTGGCGAATATCGAATTGGTCCAGCGTGCCTTCCAGCATGTAGGGCAGCAGGTCCTTTGCCAACAAAATGCCCAGCACTTCGTCCGGATTTTCGCCGCATACAGGGAAGCGGGAGTGGGCACTGGAAATGATGACAGGCAGGAACTCACGAGGAGTCTGGTGAACCTGCACCATGGTCATCTGCGAGCGTGGAATCATCGCGTCGCGGACCTGCATTTCCGTGACCTGCATGGCGCCCTCAATGATGCTGTGCGCATCATTGTCCAGAATGCCCGAGTCGCTGGCCTGGTACAGAATCTCGCGTACGTCTTCAAGACTGCGGGGTTCGTCCGAGAAGGCTTGGGTCAGTTTCTCAAGCCAGCCCTTGGACGTGCCGCCCGATCGGTCTTCGCTCATATTGTTCCTCTAAACGGAATAGGGATCGGCTATGTTTAACCGAGCCAGGAGGGTACGTTCCAGTGCCTCCATTTCCTCGGCGTCGTCGTCATTTATATGATCGAATCCGAGCAGATGCAAGGTCCCGTGTACCACCATATGTGCCCAATGGTCAGCCGGGGCTTTTTGCTGCTCTTCAGCTTCCTGCGTGACAACTTCGGCGCAGATCACCAGATCACCCAACAGGGTGACCGGAACACCTGGCGGCACTTCAAATGGGAAGGACAGCACATTGGTCGGTTTGTCCTTGCCACGGTATTCAGAATTGAGCGCCTGGCTTTCCTCCGCATCTACAATGCGAATACACACCTCGCCTTCAACTTTTTGATCCTTGAGCACGATTTCAACCCAGCGGATGAAATCGGCTTGTGGCGGAAGGTTGGGGGCTTCAGCGGCGTATTGAACGTCTACGGCAATGCTCATCGTTCATCTCCAGTGGCATGAGCCTCTTCATAGCGCTCGTAGGCTTCAACAATATGTTGAACCAGCGGATGGCGCACCACGTCCTTGGAACCGAAATAGGTAAAGCCGATCTCTTTTACGCCGTCCAGAACTTCAATGGCGTGTACCAGACCGGACTTGACGCCCTTGGGCAGGTCGATCTGGGTTTTGTCGCCGGTAATGACTGCGGTTGAGCCAAAGCCGATACGGGTCAGGAACATTTTCATCTGCTCCCGTGTGGTGTTCTGGCTTTCATCCAGAATCACGAAAGAACCGTTCAGTGTACGACCACGCATGTAGGCCAGCGGGGCGACTTCAATGACGTTGCGCTCAATCAGCTTGGCTACGCGTTCAAAGCCCATCATTTCGTACAGGGCGTCGTATAGCGGGCGCAGATAGGGGTCAACCTTCTGGCTAAGGTCGCCAGGCAGGAAGCCCAGTTTCTCGCCAGCTTCTACTGCCGGGCGTACCAGCAGGATGCGGCTGACTTCTTCGCGCTCCAGAGCTTCTACTGCGCAGGCAACCGCCAGATAAGTCTTGCCGGTACCGGCAGGGCCGATGCCAAAGTTGATATCGTGGGTACGAATCTGCTGCACATAGTCTTGCTGTTTGCCCGGACGTGGCTTGATCAGCACCTTGCGGGTACGAATGCCGAAGCGCTTATCGTCTTCGTTTTCGGCCTTGTCCTTGCGCTTGGCCGGCTGTTCAATGCCGGAGTCCTGCAACACCAGATGCAGGGCTTCAGGCGTAAGATCCTCACCCTGCAGTGCCTGTCGGTACAGTTGCTCCAACAGGCGGCTCAGAGCGCGAGTGGCCGTGTCCTGGCCAACCAGCTGAAAACGGTTGCCGCGGTTGCGGATTTCGACGCCGGTACGCTCTTCCAGCAGTTTCAGGTGAGCGTCGAACTGACCGCACAGGTTAAGCAGTGCGGTCGGGTTGTTGGGTTCCAGCAGGATCGTGGTGGATTCTTGTGCGGTCAAAAAAGACTCTCCAGTGTAATCAGGCGTCAAGTTCGGAGCTGATCAGCTCGCCGAGCAGTGAGTTGGCATAGGCTTGCTCAATACGCACATCGGCAAAGTGGCCGATCAGGTCCGGATTATCGCAGCGGAAGTTGACGACTCGGTTATTCTCGGTACGACCGGACAGCTGGCCCGGGTCCTTCTTGGAGTAACCGTTGACTAGAATGCGCTGAGTGCTGCCAACCATGCGACGGCTGATCTGGAGTGCCTGCGCGGTGATACGGTCCTGCAGGATTTTCAGGCGCTGTTTCTTGGTCTCTTCGTCCACGTTATCCGGCAGGTCTGCTGCCGGGGTGCCCGGGCGACGGCTATAGATAAAGCTGAAAGACGCGTCAAAACCGATATCGGCGATCAGGTTCATGGTCGCTTCGAAGTCGGCATCGGTTTCATTCGGGAAGCCGATGATGAAGTCGGAGGAGAAGCTGATGTCCGGACGCAGTTTCTTGATGCGGCGCAGCTTGGACTTGTACTCCAGCACGGTGTGGCCACGCTTCATCGCCATCAGGATGCGGTCGGAACCGCTCTGTACCGGCAGGTGCAGGTGGCTGACCAACTCAGGTACTTCGGCATATACATCGATCAGACTGTCACTGAACTCCACCGGGTGAGAGGTGGTGAAACGGATACGGTCAATACCATCGATGGCGGCAACACAGCGGATCAGTTCGGCCAGGTCAGCATGGTCACCATCATGGGTGGCCCCGCGGTAAGCGTTCACGTTCTGACCCAGCAGGTTTACCTCACGTACACCCTGTTCGGCCAGTTCGACACATTCGGCAAGCACATCGTCCAGCGGGCGGCTGACCTCTTCACCACGGGTGTAAGGCACGACACAGAACGTGCAGTACTTGCTGCAGCCTTCCATTACCGATACGAAGGCTTCCGCACCTTCTACCTTGGGCGCCGGCAAGTGGTCGAACTTCTCGATTTCAGGGAAGCTGACATCGACGATGCCGACACCGCCGTTGCGGCTTTCGTTGATCATTTCCGGCAAGCGGTGCAGCGTCTGAGGGCCGAAGATCATGTCCACGTAGGGCGCTCTATCACGGATCGCTTCACCTTCCTGGGACGCAACGCAGCCACCAACACCAATCATCAGATCGGGTTTCTGTTCTTTCAGCTTGCGCCAGCGGCCAAGTTGATGGAATACCTTTTCCTGAGCCTTCTCACGAATGGAACAGGTATTCAGCAGCAGGACATCCGCGTCATCGGGATTATCCGTCAACTCCAGTGCGTGGCTTTCGCCCAGCAGATCCGCCATGCGGGAGGAGTCGTATTCGTTCATCTGACAGCCATGTGTCTTGATAAACAACTTTTTCGCCATGAATCACCTGTGTACTGAGGAGGTTTAAAAGAGTGCGGAAATTTTAAAGGTGCAAAATTATACCCAAGCACTGGAGCTTAGGCCAGAAACTGGTTAAAAAGTGCCCAGTCTTGTTTTCCTGCGAAACAGCCCCCATATCGCCAGCAACAAGAGTTGTTGAAAGTGAGTCTAGCCATGGCAAATGACGAGCGCTTGTATCGCGTCAATTTTGTAAATCAGGACAAAGTGTACGAAGTGTATGTGCGCCACGTGTACCAGAGCGACATGTGGGGGTTTATCCAGCTGGAGGAATTTGTCTTCGGTAACCGCTCGGATCTGTTGGTAGATCCCAGTGAAGACAAGTTGAAGCAGGAGTTTGCCGATGTGAATACCTGCTATGTACCCATGCAGGCGATTATCCGTATTGATGAGGTAAAGCGCGAAGGCGTAGCCAAGATCAGTGATGCCAAGGGAAATATTACAGCTTTTCCCCTGGCTCCACCCAAGAAGTAAATCACCACGCCTTGACGAGGCTGGCTTTACTGGGCAGCGGTACTCAGGCCGTTGCCGCCGCAGGCGCTGTTACCCAAAGCACTCTGGTTGAGCAGCGCCATGCGATCCACGCCGTGGTATTCCACGCTCTGATCGTCAAAGATCAACTCGGCTCCCTCAATACGGAAGCAGCTCAAATGCGGATGCTGCCAAACCTTGGGCCATACCTTGTTGCTCACCACTTCATTAGGGCCAAAGGGGCCCGCAATTCTCAACCAGGCGTTGGGGCGGCCACTTTTCTTGGACGGGACCAGTACACCAGTGTCCGTGTAAGCCGTGGTTTTGAACATCACGTATTGCAGCGTTCGGCTGGTGCCGTTGGTAAAACTGATTTGAGCGGCGCTGTTATTCTGGGGTCCGTGAGAGCTGATCAGCAAAACCGGTTTGGGTTTGGGAGGCTCTACAGGCTTTTCGGCAACGGGTTCCTGTTTGGGCTTGTTGGCACAAGCCGCCAGCAACAGGGTGGCGGCTATCAGTCCCCCCAGCTTGAGGAGGTTGCGAGAAGAGGGGGTCTGAGTATTCATGGAGCTCCTGATCCGTTACGGCTTGGTTGAATTCGGACCGCCAGACTGGTTCCACTAAGCTGAACCTGAGCTGACTTTAGTCCTCTGGCGTGATCGGCAATAGCAAGGTCTTTGACGGCCGCCCTGGTATTTCGCGTGCCAGTCGGGGCACCAGATAACCCGGCAACTCAGCCTGCAAACGCCCGACTAAACGGCGTGCGGCGTCATCATCGACATCAAAATGCGCAGCTCCGGCCACTGCATCAAGGACAAATAGATAATAGGGCAGTATGCCTTCGCTGAACAGGGATTCACTGAGTGATTTTTGTACACTCAGGCTGTCATTTACGCCCTTTAAAAGCACCGCCTGATTCAACAGGGTCACACCCGCCTGGCGTAAGGGACGCAATGCCACACGCACGGATTCGTCGACCTCCTGAGGGTGGTTGATATGCAGTACCAATGTTGTGTTCAGACGGCTATTCGCCAGCATATCGATCAGTTGCTGAGTCACGCGCTGCGGAATGACCACGGGCAGACGTGAATGTATCCGCAGGCGTTTCAGGTGCGGTATCTGCTCCAGGTCTGCCAGCATACGCATCAGTCGAGCATCTGGTGTTGCCAGAGGGTCGCCACCTGAGAAGATGATTTCGCTGACTTGGGGGTGCTGGTGTATGTATTCCAGCGCCTCCTGCCAGGCTTCGCGCCCCAGTTGGTTATCGCCATAAGGAAAGTGCCTGCGGAAACAGTAGCGGCAGTTGATGGCACAGGCTCCCGAAAGTACCAGCAGGACGCGGTCCTTGTACTTGTGTATAAGCCCGCTGGATTTGTTGGCAGCTGCCTCGGCCAGAGGGTCAGGCCCAAAGCCGGGGACCTCCAACAACTCCTGCTGTAGCGGTAGAACTTGCTTCAAAAGCGGGTCTTCAGGGTCTGCCTTGCGAATGCGGCTCAGGTAGGGGCGTGGGACGCGCAGACTGAACTGACGCTCCGCGTTCAGTGCCCCCTCCAGCAGCTGTTCGGGCAGTTCCAGCAGGCGCAACAGCTCGACCGGGTCGGTAATCAGGTGGCGCAATTCGGTCTGCCAATCAACGTCGGCAGGGTGCAGCAGGTTCATCGGGACGGTGTGCTCGAGACAGGTTGTGCAGGATGGATTTGCCAGCATTCTCCTTTGCAGTAGAATGGCTGTCAATTTTCGGACCGCGCCCTTACCGCGGTCTCCTTCGAATTATAGATCGCGGAACCTTTATCTATGGCTAACTACTCCAGCAACCAGTTCAAAAACGGCATGAAAGTAATGATCGACGGCGACCCTTGTTCCATGGTCGACGTGGAGTTCGTGAAGCCGGGTAAGGGTCAGGCATTCACCCGCGTACGTCTGCGTAACCTGCTGACCGGCCGTATCTGGGAGCGTACTTTCAAGTCCAACGAAACGGCTGAAAGCGCCGACGTTATGGACATCGATATGGAGTACCTCTACAACGACGGCGAAATGTGGCACTTCATGGACCCGAACACCTTCGAGCAGGTTGCGGCTGACAAGAACGCCGTAGGCGATGCCGAGAAGTGGCTGAAGGAGCAGGACAAGTCCATTATCACGCTGTGGAACGACAACCCGATCAGTGTTACCCCGCCGAACTTCGTTGAGCTGGAAGTAACCGAAACCGATCCGGGCCTGAAAGGTGATACGGCACAGGGCGGCTCCAAGCCTGCAACCCTGAGCACCGGTGCTGTGGTACGTGTGCCTCTGTTCATCGAGCAGGGTGAAGTACTGCGTATCGATACCCGTACCGGTGAATACGTCAGCCGCGCAAGCAGCTAAGACGTCGAGAGGTATCAGACCTCTCCTTGATAGACACGACGGCAGCTTCGGCTGCCGTTTTTTGTTTCGTACCTGCCTTTAAATTGGTGATGTGACATGCATCAAGAAGCCTGGCGTCCCAACGCCTCCATTGAAAATCTGCGTGCCCGTGCGCGTGTATTGGCACAGATTCGCTCTTTCTTCGCCGAACGAGAGGTGATGGAAATGGAAACGCCGGTGTTGTCCAAGTGTGCCGTCAGTGATCCTTTTCTCGACAGCCTTGAGGTCAGCTTTGGCTTTCAGCCGGGCATAGAAGAAGAGCGTCTCTACCTGCAAACATCCCCCGAATATGCCATGAAGCGTCTGTTGGCCGCGGGCAGTGGCGACATCTATTCCATGGCCAAGGTATTTCGCAACGGCGAATTTGGCCGTCGCCATAACCCGGAATTCACCATGCTGGAGTGGTACCGCCTGGGCTTCGACGATCACCAGCTAATGGAAGAAGTAGCGACGCTGGTCAGGACCGTTGTGCCTGCGCTATCGGTGCAATACCTCAGCTATGCCGAGCTTTTTGAGCGGGAGCTGGGTCTTGATCCTCATCAGGCATCCCTGGAGCAGCTGCAGCAGGTTTGCCGAGAGCATGTGGATGCGCCTTTTGAGGATGATGACCGCGATACCTGGCTCAATCTCTTGATGTCCCATGTATTGGAGCCACGCCTGAAAGGCGCCGTGTTTATCCACAGCTACCCGGCGTCCATGGCAGCGCTGGCGCAGGTGCGTGACGATGAACAGGGACGCAAGGTGGCAGCGCGCTTTGAACTCTTTGTCGACGGTGTTGAGCTGGCCAATGGCTACCACGAACTGACCGATGCGGCTGAACAGGCACGCCGACTGGAGGCCGATCAACAGCAGCGTGCTACGTTGGGCCTGCCTCAGCGTCCATTGGAGCAGCGCCTGGTGGAAGCGCTGGAAGCAGGCATGCCCGATTGTGCCGGTGTTGCTTTGGGTGTCGACCGTCTGGTGATGCTGGCGCTGGGTGTGGATAGTTTGGATCAGGTCGTGTCCTTTATGCATGAGCGGGCCTGACCATCCCTGCTTCAATCGGAAAAACGTTGATGCCAGCATGAGGGTTGCTATAGCCATACCAGCAAACTTTACGCTCATATTTGCCAGTACCGAGTCTCTCCACTAGCTTGCAGTAGTGAATTTACTGAAAGGAGTAGCTTCTTTTCGGGATGTTGCGTCTGCAAAGCAAGGAGCGACAAGGTGTCTTTAAATTTCCAAATACCTCCCGCTATGTCAGCTGTTCAACTGACAGCGCACGGTGGCCTGGATAAGTTGGTGTATCGTACTGACGTGCCAGTTCCGAACCCCGGGGAAAACCAGGTGCTGGTTCAGGTAACGGCCACCGCCAAGAACAATACCGACCGCAAGGCGCGCGAAGGACTTTATCCCACCCGAGACAAGGCTGATGTCACCTCCTTTCAGATGGGAGGTGAAGCCACGCTGACCTTTCCGCGCATTCAGGGCGCTGACATTGTAGGACGCGTTGTCGCGGTAGGCAGTGGGGTCAGTGAGTCCCGTTTGGGCGAGCGCGGTCTGCTGGATTTCAACCTCTACCCTGATGCCCGTCGCGATATCAATCTGACTCCGGACTATTACGGCCATGGCGCTGATGGTGGCTTTGCCGAATATGTGGCGCTGCCTTCTGATCAATTCCATACCGTCGATAATCCCGAGCTGGCCGATGCCGAACTGGCTTCCATGGGCATGTGTTCCTATCAAACGGCCTTTCACATGCTAACAGTAGCGGGTGTCTCCGCGGGTGAACGAGTATTGGTCAGCGGCGCCAGTGGGGGCGTAGGCACTGCGTTGATTCAGTTGTGCCGCATTATTGGAGCCATCCCCTATGCCCTGAGCCAGCAAGATAAAACGCAGGCTCTTTTGGCACTGGGTGCTGAAGCGGTACTGGACCGTTCGGATATGAGCCGGTTCACTGAACAGGTCAAAACGGCAACGGGTGGAAAGCCGATTGATGCTGTGATGGACCTGGTGGGCGGCGAGATGACGGATGCTTTCATCGACACCATGATTTTCGATATGAACCAGCGCACTAGCTATCCCCGTTTGAGCATCGCAGGGGCCAGTGGCGGCAATCTGTCGGAAATTATGTGGACCCGTATTTACCTGTATCAGGTGCAGGTGTTCGGTGTATCTCACGGTACTCGTCAAGAAGCGGAGCAACTGATCGCCTGGATTCGTGATGGAGCCTTGAAGCCCGTGCTGCATGCGGCATTCCCGCTGTCCCGCTTGCGTGAAGCTGAGGAGTATTTTGTTCACAGAGGGAAAAATTACCTGGGCAAAATAGTCATCGTACCGGATAGCCAATGGGATGCTCACGGCCAGGCCTTCGCCTTGGGGTGATAGGTTCCAGTCCCAATAAATCCTCAGAGTCGCTTTGATCAGCGGGAGGATGCCATGTCGCATCAGATAAAGCTGGAATTAATGGATACCCATGCCGGAGGCGATGTCAGCCGTATTGTTACCGGCGGCATCATGCGCCTGCCGGGCAGCAGCGTGCGACAGCAGATGGAGTTCTTGCGCGATCAGGCTGATGGCTTGCGTCGATTACTGCTGGAAGAACCTTACGGCATTCCGGAAATGTCTGTGGACCTGATTGTTCCCGCCAGTCATCCCGAAGCTGAATGGGGGTATATCATCATGGAGGTGATGGGGTACCCCATCTACTCAGGCTCAAATACTATTTGTACTGCTACGGCACTGCTGGAAAGCGGAATGATCAAAAAGCAGGAGGGCCGGCAGACCTTTACCCTGGAAGCACCTGCCGGGCTGGTGCAGATTGAAGCCCTGGTCAGGAATGGTGTGGTGGAAGCCATCACTTGCGAGGGATTACCCAGTTACATCCATACCTATAACGCCAGTATCGAGGTACCGGGTATCGGGCCCGTCACCTACAGCATCGCCTATAGCGGAGGCTTCTATGCTCTTGTTGAGGCTGCTGGGCTGGGGTTTGTGCTGGCGGCTTCCGAAGAGCGTGCGCTGGCCAAAGTCGCTCATGCTGTTGTGGAGGCGATCAGGGCTGAGGCCGCATTCGAGCATTATTCGCTTGGGGATGTGGGGCCTTTGCCCTTTCTGCACTTTATGGGGCCGGTGCTGCAGCTCAGTGAAACAGCCTATCGTTCACGTTCTGCGACCTATGTCCACCCTGACGTCATCTGTCGGAGCACCACCGGGACAGGCACCTCTGCTCGGCTGGCGCTAATGCAACACGAAGGCCTGATTGACCCCGGTGACTCCCTGGAAACGGTCTCCCTGCGTGATACTCGCTTTGTTGGTACTTACACCGGCCTGGCTCAACAGGATGGTCAGACGGTGGTCGAGAATCGTATTACCGGGCGCAGCTTTGTCCTCAGTCGCGCTGAGCTTGTTGCCAATGAAGATGACAGCATGCTCCATCCTGAAGTGGTGAAAGGTTTGAGAGTGCTGGCGACCTGCCGTTCCTGAAACGATAGCTGGTGATATCAACAAGCCCCCTGTAGAGACCTTTGGGGGCTTGGTCGCGCACTTGCAACTTGCTAGTCAGGCCGGCAGCTCGGTCAGCAGTGCTCGACGCATCCTCTCAACGGCTTGCTCCAGCAAGGCGCGTGGGCAGCCGAAGTTAAGGCGCATGAAGCGGTCATCGCCAAAGTCTCGTCCCGGTGACATACCCACACCCGCCTTTTCGAAGAAATGGGGCGGATTTTCCAGGCAGGCAGCCGATACATCAATCCAGGCCAGATAGGTCGCCTCAATCGGGTCCAGTTTCAGGCCAGGCAGAGCGTTGATCGCTTCCACCAGATAGTCGCGGTTGCCACGCAGGTAGTCGAGCTGTGCACGGTTCCATTCATCACCGTCACGGTAGGCCGCGAGCGCAGCGGTGAGGCCGAGCAGGTTCACATCCGGCACTATGCCCTTGCGTGTTTTCTGGAATCGCTGGCGCAGCTCAGGATTCTGAATCACGGCAAAAGAGCAGCCCAGGCCTGCAATGTTATAGGTCTTGCTGGGTGCCATCAGGGTGATGGTACGGGCAGCAATCTCCTCGCCCAGTGAGGCGATCGGTGTATGCGTCAGCCCTGCTTCCAGAATGAGGTCGCAATGAATTTCGTCCGAGCAGATGATCATGTCATGACGAATGATGATGTCGGCCAGGGCTTCCAGCTCTTCACGGCGATAGAGCGTACCTCCTGGATTGTGCGGATTGCAGAACAGCAGCAGCTTGGATTCTGGTGTGATCGCCGCTTCCAGCGCCTCCAGATCCAGCAGGGTGCGTCCGTCATCACCTCGCTTCAAAGGCACCTTGATCAGGCTGCGGTCAGAGAGGCGCGGAGCCGACATGAATGGAGGATAGATGGTTGCGGGGCTGATCACGGCTGAGCCGCTTTCGCCCACACTGCGGCATGCCAGATTGAGGCCGCATACCAGCCCAGGCAGCCAGACCAGATCGTTGGCCTCGATCTGCCAGTCGTACAACGACCGCATGCGCTCGATGACCAGCTGATTCAGCTCCGGCGGAGTACAGGTATAGCCAAACACACCGTGATCGATGCGCTGGTGCAAGGCATCAATCACCGGTTGTGGCGCCATAAAGTCGGTATCGGCAACCCACATGGGCAGGATCTCGCTGTCGGCGTACTTCTCCCATTTCTGGCTGGAGGTGGCGCGGCGGTCGATCTGTGCATCAAAGCGGGTCGCATTCATGTCCTTGCTCCTTAACGGCGATAGCGTGTTTGGCGTAGCTGCTTGATGATACAATAAGCCTATCTTCGACTGCCTTCCAATCGCTTCGTTCAAGGCAGCTCTAATT
This sequence comes from Marinobacterium sp., assembly GCA_048260865.1. GTDB lineage: Bacteria > Pseudomonadota > Gammaproteobacteria > Pseudomonadales > Balneatricaceae > Marinobacterium. The sequence goes on from JBLXGN010000008.1 coordinate 185,237, forward strand.
TCGCCGGACAGGCATCGTCCGCAGCTGACGGGAGTAGTGAGCATGAGCCGCACTGATGATCGCGTAATTATTTTCGATACCACCCTGCGTGACGGGGAGCAGAGCCCCGGCGCGTCCATGACGCGTGACGAAAAATTGCGCATTGCCAAGCAGCTGGAAAAGCTGCGTGTTGACGTTATCGAAGCCGGCTTTGCCATCGCCAGTCCCGGTGATTTCGAGTCGGTAAAAGCCATTGCCGATACCATCAAGGACAGCACCATCTGTTCTCTGTCCCGTGCACTGGATGCGGATATCGACCGTGCCGGTGAAGCCCTGCGTGGTGCCAACTCCGGTCGTATCCATACCTTCATTGCCACCTCACCGATCCACATGCAGTACAAGCTGCAGATGGAACCGGATCAGGTGGTGGAAAACGCCGTACGTGCCGTTAAGCGTGCCCGCAACCTGATCGACGATGTGGAATTCTCTCTGGAAGACGCCAGTCGCTCTGAACTGGACTTCATGTGCCGCATCATCGAACAGGTGATTGACGCCGGTGCCCGCACCATCAACATTCCGGATACTGTGGGTTACGCGGTACCTCAGGAATACGGCAACACCATCGCCCAGTTGATCGAACGTATCCCCAACGCGCACAAGGCTGTGTTCTCCGTTCACTGTCATAACGACCTGGGTCTGGCAGTTGCCAACTCTCTGGCCGCAGTCAGTGCGGGCGCACGTCAGGTGGAATGTACCATCAATGGTCTGGGCGAGCGTGCCGGTAACGCTTCGCTGGAAGAGATCGTCATGGCGCTGCGTACGCGCAAGGATATGCTGGGTCTGGAAACCGGCATCGATACCACGCAGATCGTTCCTGCGTCACGTCTGGTCTCCAGCGTCACCGGTTTCCCGGTACAGCCGAACAAGGCGATTGTCGGTGCCAACGCTTTCGCGCATGAGTCCGGTATCCACCAGGACGGCGTGCTCAAGCACCGTGAAACCTACGAAATCATGACGGCTGAAGATGTGGGCTGGAACACCAACCGCATGGTACTGGGCAAGTTGTCTGGTCGTAACGCCTTCCGCACTCGTATGGAAGAACTGGGCACGACTTTCGCGTCCGATGCCGAACTGAATACGGCGTTCTCCCGCTTCAAGGAGCTGGCGGACAAGAAGAGCGAAATCTTTGATGACGATCTGGTGGCACTGGTCAGCGATGCACGCGCCTCTGCGGACCATGAAAAATACCGCCTGAGCAGTCTGAATGTGACCTCCCAGACGGGTGAAATACCTGTTGCCAGTCTGGTGGTATCTGTTGATGGTGCCGAGCATGCGGTGGAAGCCTCGGGCAGCGGCCCTGTGGATGCCGCCTTCAAGGCACTGGAGCAGTTGGCCAACTCTGGTGCCAACCTGCAGTTGTACTCGGTGAATGCGATCACCAGCGGTACCGATTCTCAGGGCGAAGTAACCGTGCGTCTGGAAAAAGCCGGTCGTATCGTCAACGGCCTGGGTGCGGATACCGATATCATCATCGCGTCTGCCAAGGCCTACATTCATGCGTTGAACATGCTGGATGCCAACATCCAGAAAGCTCACCCGCAGGTATAAGAGGTTTTGATGTCGGTACAGGCTCAGGAGCAACTGCGCCATCAGTGGCTGGAGGCGATCGGTATCGACAGCTGGTTGCCGCGTCAGCCGCTGCCAGGTGCTGCGCCACCCGCTGACTGGGTTGCCGACTTTTGCTACCCGCAAGACGATACAGCGGCAGACTACGCCGAGTATGAAGCCAGCACCGAGCAGGTAGCGCCATCCAGGGCTAAACCAGACGCTGCAGGTGCTGCGCGTGCGCCCAGATCTGGAGGCATCGACACCGAAGCCCTGCTGGGTGATCTCGATGCCAAAGGCAAGCCGAAGCCTGTACCCAAACCGGCACCCGTGGCTGACGTTACGGATTCCGCTTCGGTGTCGGCTGCTGCGGAGCAGAAGCCGGTTGAGCCTGCGCCGCACTTCAAGCTGGCTTATCTGGTGCGGGGTGACCTGCTGATTGTGGACTCTCTGCCACCGCATCATCGCGAAGGCTTCAGCCGCCAGCATAAACGGCTTTTGTACGGTATCACCTCTGCGCTTGGGCTTACGGCCGAGCAGGAGCTTTCAGATCCCGCCATGTTGCCCTGGCCCATGTTGGCTAGTAAAACGCTGGATCAGGGGCCAACCGAAGCGCGGCTGGCGGTAGAGCACAAGCTCAAGCGTACGCTGGAGTTCCGACCCGGTATCACCCGCATTCTGCTATTGGGTGATGCCGCCATGCACTGGGTGACCGGCGAGCCATTCAAGCAGGGCGAGTTGCCATCCTTGTCAGGCTGTCGCTGTGCGGCCTCGATCAGTTTGAGTGAACTCCTGCGCCTTCCCGAACGTAAAGCGGAACTGTGGCAGGATATTCAGCCCTTACGCGGAACTCTCTAATGGACCTTCAACCCCGGTTATTAAACGAAGATGATCTGAAGGCTTTAGCCATTCTGGATGAGGCCTGTTTCCCGGGAGAACCCTTTGCTTCCAGCTGGTGGCTCAAGGCGGCACAACAGCGTGGTGCCAATGCCTGGGTGATGAGCCTGCAAGGTCAACTGGTGGCGTATTGTCTGTTCAGTCGTGTGCTGGATGAGGCGGAGCTGTTACGAATTGCTGTAGTGCCTGAACAGCGCCAGCAGGGTTTGGCTGCACGTCTGTTGCAGCATGCCGAGCAGGCATTGCTGGCGTCGGGCATCGTGCAGATGCACCTTGAGGTCCGCGCTTCAAATACGGCGGCTCAGGCGCTGTATCAGTCGCAGGGCTGGCAGCCCTCGGGTCGACGAGCGGGCTACTATCCATTGGGAGCGGATCGAGAAGATGCGCTGCTGTTCAGTTTGTGCCAGGGGCGTGTGGACTAGGCGATGAGTCTGACTCAAGGACTATTCAGCTCAGGCTGGCTTTGGGGCACTGGCGTGCTGGCTGCGCTGGTGGTTCTGTTTGCATTGGTTCGCGCCCCCTGGGGAGTATTGGCCGGTGAGCGCCGACTTCAGCATCTGCTGTTTGGCGCGACCGTGATACTGATGCTGATGTGGACCATGCGCGCCGGACTGTCGCCGGGTCTGAGTATTCACTTTCTGGGCATGACCGTTCTGACGCTAATGTTCGGTTGGGATCTGGCCATCCTTTCAGGCTGTCTGGCGTTGGTGGGCATGACACTCATTGAGCAGGAAAGCTGGGATACCCTGAGCGTTAATATTCTCTGCTCGGTAGTAGTGCCGGTGATGGCGACCTGGGGTGTGCTTCGATTGGTTGAGGCCAAGCTGCCGCCCAACTTCTTTGTCTATCTCTTCTGCTGCGCCTTCTTTGGTGCAGGTATTGCGACCGCGCTCGGCGGGATGGTGATGGCACTGTTACTGTGGATGGATGGCGTCTATCCCTGGATGAAAATCTATCTGGAGTATGTGCGCTTCCTGCCGTTGATCATGTTCCCGGAAGGGCTCCTTAACGGCATTTTGATGACCGGCATGATGGTGTTCCACCCGGACTGGATTCGCACCTTTGATGCCCGTCGTTATATCGACGAGCAGTAAATAGCATCTGGCATTTCAGCGGCGTACAGGGTGCTTGGCCAGCTTGCGTTGCAGAGTGCGCCGGTGCATGCCCAATGCCCGCGCTGTAGCCGAGATATTCCCCTCATGTTCATGCAGTACTTTCTGAATATGTTCCCACTCAAGACGGTTAACCGATAAGGGCGTATCCGGAATTTCACTCTCGACCGGCTCGTGTTCGGAATCCGTTTGCAGCGCTTTCAGAATCTGATCCGCATCGGCGGGCTTTGGCAGGTAGTTGTCCGCACCGGCCTTGATGGCATCCACCGTGGTGGCGATGCTGGCATAACCGGTGAGTACCAGCAGACGCATATTCGGATTCAGAGCCCGCAGCTGAGGAATCAACGTCAGCCCGGAGGGGCCTTCCATCTTCAAGTCCACGCTGGCGTAATCCGGCACCTGCTGCTGAGCCAGTTCCAGTGCCTGTTCCACGTTTCGTGCAACCTGAGTTTCAAAGCCACGTCGGGTCATGGCACGGGACAGGACGCGAGTGAACGCGGGGTCATCATCAACAATCAGAAAATGTTCAGCCATCTGCATGCTCCTGATTCAGCAGAGGTAAGCGTACTTCGGTCAGGGTGCCGCCTTTGGGATGATTGTACAAACGGACTTCGCCCTGATGCTGCGACAGGGTTGTGGCGGTTAAAAACAGGCCGATGCCGAGGCCGCGTCCTTTGGTTGTCACAAAGGGTTTGCCCAGCTGATCAGCCTGTTCCAGTGGCAAACCGGGTCCTTGATCGTGTATCTGAAGAAGGAGTGTATTGAGCTCAAGGCTGGCGCTGATGTTGATATTTTCAGGAGAGGCATCGGCGGCATTGTTGAGCAGGTTCAGCAGCGCCTGTTGCAGTGAGATCGAGGTCAGCAGGCGTGCGTGCTTGAGTGCTTGGGGCAGGGGCATCAGTTGAAACTCGACTTCGGGACGCATCAGACTCCATTCTTCCAAAACGCGGTCCATAAGGGTTCCCAGAGCTTCATCACGTGGCTGATCATCGCGCACCTGATCCGCCAGTTGTTTCAATCGCTGACTGCAACGTTCTACCTGTTCCTGCATCAGGGCAATGTCGTCTTGTAATTCCGGGTCATCAGGGTGGGTCTGTGCCATCTCACCTAGCGTGATTCGCAGGGTGGACAGTGGTGTGCCCAGCTCATGAGCTGTGCCTGCTGCCATGGTGGCTAGCCCCAGAAGCTGCTGATCCTGAATGCGTTTTTCCCGCTCCCGCTGCAGTTTGGTTTCACGCTGCTTTAATGCCTGCTGCATCTGACTGAAGCTCCAGGTCACCAGGGTGGCGGTAAACACAAAGTTTATCCACATGCCGGTGACATGGAGATCCAGCAGGTTGAGAACACTGTGCTGATGTGAGTTCTGTGGTGCCAGCAAGGGATGATAGACCTGTAACAGAGTGCTATAGAGCAGAATGACGATTAGCGCCATCAGGATGACAAATCGCCGTGACAACGTGGCAGCGGCACTGAGCAGAGGAATCAGCAGCAAAAAAATAAACGGGTTGGTGGCCCCCCCGGACTGGAACAGTAAAAAGCCGAAGATAACTGCATCGGCGCAGAGGTGGCTGAACAACTCGATTTCGGTGACAGGCCAGGGCGAGTGCAGGCGTGCAAAGGTGACCAGATTGAGCACCGCCAAGCCTGCCAGCGCTGATCCGATCAGCCAGACATTCAGCGGCAGGTACAGCCCATAGACAGCGAAAACCAGCGCGCAGCTGAGCAGAAACAACACCAGGGTGCGTACATAGGTCAGTTGCAACAGAGCAGAGTGAAAACCGTTCAGCACGAGCCTCCAGAGCCCAATGGATTCAGGCGATCCAGTATACCTGAGCAGGCCGAATGTCGGGGTGCGACCAAGTGTCGCAAGTCACTGCCAATGAATACCCATACAAAATTCGGGGTTGCGACCTAAGTTGTGGATTTTACATACTATTGTTCGAGGGAACGACGCGAAAGCCGATTCTTTCGTCTAATCTGTATGTGTACAAAATGAATAACCTGAGGGAGACAGTCCGTAATGACTGATGCTAAAGATCCTATGATCCCCGATGGTGATGTCAATCCTATCGATACTGATTATCAGATCGGGCAGGATAACATTGTTGTCAACGTGGGTCCGTTCGGGCTCGATATCCACAACCGCGTGTTTGCTATCTCCGGCCTTGCCGTAGTGGCGTTCGTAATTTTAACACTTGCCTTTCAAACCCAGGTTGAACCCCTGTTTACCGGGCTACGCAACTGGCTGACCGGTAACCTTGACTGGTTCTTTATCGGATCTGCGAATATTTTTGTCGTCATCTGCCTGGTGCTCATTTTTACTCCCTTGGGGCGTGTACGCCTTGGGGGGACCGAAGCCCAGCCTGATTATGGTTATCTCGGCTGGTTCTCCATGCTGTTTGCTGCCGGTATGGGTATCGGTCTGATGTTCTTTGGTGTGTCAGAGCCCATGTCACATGCGCTGAGCTCCTTTGGTGGTACCAGCCTGGGCGAAAACGGTCTGCGTACTGACTGGGCTCCCCTGGGTGCAGCAGGTGGTGATCCCGATGCCGCTCGTCAATTGGGTATGGCTGCAACCATTTTCCATTGGGCACTGCACCCCTGGGCAATTTATGCCGTGATGGCGCTGGGTTTGGCACTGTTTTCGTTCAATAAGGGCCTGCCGCTGACCATTCGCTCCGTGTTCTACCCGCTTCTGGGTGAGCGTGTCTGGGGGTGGCCGGGTCATATCATTGATATTCTGGCGGTACTGGCAACACTCTTTGGTCTGGCAACCTCTCTGGGCTTTGGTGCCTCTCAGGCGGCATCCGGTCTGAATTACCTGTTTGATGTTCCTCTGGGGGATACAACCCAGATTCTGCTGGTAATCGGGATTACGGCAATCGCGCTGGTGTCAGTACTGGCGGGGCTTGATGCGGGTGTGAAGCGACTGTCTGAAATCAATATGATTCTGGCGGTACTGCTGTTGCTGTTCGTGATTCTGGTTGGACCAACCCTGCTGATTTTTACCGGTTTCTTCGAGAGCCTTTGGGCCTATCTGACCAACCTGCCGGCCCTATCTAATCCGGTTGGTCGTGAAGACAGTAACTTTGCCTCTGGCTGGACTGCATTCTACTGGGCCTGGTGGATCTCCTGGAGCCCGTTCGTCGGCATGTTCATCGCGCGTGTTTCCCGTGGTCGCAGTGTGCGTGAGTTCATCATTGCGGTGCTGCTGGTTCCGTCCACTGCGTGTGTGCTTTGGATGAGTGTGTTTGGCGGTACAGCGATCGACCTTTACTTCAATGAAGGCTACACCGCACTGAAGGAAGCCGCACTGCCTCTGCAGCTGTTTACCATGCTTGATGCGCTGCCGTTGGCCGAGATCACCTCTTTTATTGCCATTATTCTGGTAGTGGTGTTCTTTGTGACCTCCTCTGACTCCGGTTCGCTGGTTATCGATGTTATAGCCGCAGGCGGTAAGGTGGATGCACCCACACCCCAGCGTGTGTTCTGGTGCACCTTTGAGGGTCTGGTTGCCATTGCCCTGATTCTGGGGGGCGGTTTGGCTGCACTGCAGGCGATGGCAGTATCTACCGGTTTGCCGTTTACACTGGTGCTGCTGATGGCTGCTTTCTCCATGATCAAAGGCCTGGCCTCAGAGCCGCGCGGCTAGATCCGGATTAGGTAGTTAAGCCAGGTAACAGGTGGAGTACGCTCAGCGGCTCCGCCTGTTTTCGTTTTCTGACCGTGAGTATGTCGTCATGCATGCCGAACAGATAGAAGTGGCAGAGTTCTTTGCCCGTCACCAACCCTTCAACCTTCTGCCTCAAGAGCGACTGGAGCAACTGGCGGGTCAGGTGGATGTGTCCTATTTCAAGGCCGGAACCCAGATCTGGAATTTTGGCGATGAAATTCATGACTGGTATGTGATTCGAAGTGGGGCAGTAGAGGTGTATCGCCGCAACGGTGATCTCTATAACCGCCTCAGTGAAGGCGGGTTCTTTGGTGAATTTGGACTGCTGCGTAATGGGCGGGTTCGTTTTCCGGTAAAAGCGCTGGAGGACACTCTGGTCTATTTGATCCCCGAAGAGGTTTTCAGTGACCTGTTCGAGAATAATGAAGCCTTTGCCGATATTGTTGAGGTGGAGGACCGCACTCGGCTGCGTCAGGCCGTTGCTCGGCGCCGAGAAGATGCCAATGAGCTGATGACCGCAAAAATTGAGACGTTGGTGGGACGTGAAGCGGTGACCTTGCCACCCAATGCCAGTGCTCGCGATGCCGCCATCCGTATGAGTGAGGAGGGTGTTTCATCTTTACTGGTAATGGATGAGCAGGCCGACAAACACCCGCTGGTGGGCATCATCACCGACCGAGATCTTCGGAATCGTTTGATTACACCTGGGCTCAGTTTTGATACCCCGGTCAGTGAGATTATGACGTCCGAGCTGATCACAGTGGAACATGGGCAGTTTGTATTTGAAGCCATGTTGTTGATGCTCAGACACAATGTTCATCATTTGCCGGTCATCAAGCGTCAGCGCCCTATGGGGGTGGTGGCCATCTCTGACATCATCCGTTACGAGTCGCAAAACAGCCTGTTCGTGGTCAGCAGTATTTTCCGGGCGCAAAGTGTCGATGAGCTGGCAGCCTTACGCACCGATGTAAGTGCCTGTTTCATGCGCATGGTGAATGAGGATGCCAACTCGCAAATGATCGGCACAGCCATGTCGGTGATCGGGCGCAGCTTCAAGCAGCGGTTGCTGGAATTGGGCGAAGAGAAGCTCGGTCCACCACCGGTGCCTTACTGTTTTCTGGCGCTGGGTTCTATGGCCCGGGAAGAGCAGTTGATCGTCACGGACCAGGATAATGCCATGATTCTGGATAACCGCTTTGACCCCGCTCTCCATGATGATTATTTCAAGGCACTGGCTCAATATGTCTGTGATGGACTGGATGCCTGCGGTTATACCTACTGCAACGGTGACATCATGGCGACCAACTCACGTTGGCGTCAGCCGCTTAAAGTCTGGGAGCAGTACTTCACGGACTGGATCGAGAAACCGACCCCCGAATTTTTGCTCAACAGCTCAATCTTCTTTGATATTGAAGGTGTCTGGGGTGAAACCGGTTGGGCGGTGATGCTCAATGATCTTATTCTGCGCAAGGCTCGCAAGAACCCGCGATTTCTGGCCTGTATGGCGCGTAACGCGTTACAACGCACACCGCCGCTGGGGTTCTTCAAGGATTTCGTAATGGAAACCGACGGGCGCCACACAAACTCAATCAATATGAAGCGCAGAGGCACGGCGCCTTTGGCGGATTTGGTCAGGGTTCATGCCTTGGCTATTGGTTCCCGTGAGCACAATACCTTTGATCGGCTCAAGGATATTATTGAAACCGACCTGCTGCCACCTGGCCGCGGTCCTGACTTGCGTGATGCACTGGAGTTGATTTCCATGGTTCGCATCCGTCACCAGGCATTGGATGTGGAAGCCGGTAATGAGCCTGACAACAATATCGAGCCGGAAAATCTGTCAGATTTTGAGCGTAAAAATCTCAAGGATGCTTTCCAGATTCTGTCTAATGCACAGAAGTTTCTGAAGTTTCGCTACCAGCCAGGGCGGGTAGGCTGATGCTGTATCTGAACAAGGAAAAACTGCAGGACGAGCCTTCAATGGCGGCACAGGATGTGGCCGTATCTGACTGGCGTACGCGGTTTGATTCCCTGTCGAAGGCTGCTGTATATCCAGCTCTTAAAGCTTACTATGCGGCTGGAATGGTGGCGGCGGAAACACCTCTGGAACAGGTGCCTTTGGTGGCACTGGACTTTGAAACGACCAGCCTCAATCCACAGCAGGGCGGTATTGTCAGTATCGGCCTTGTCCCCATGGATATTCACCGCATCCGAGCATCTGAGGCACGGCATTGGGTGCTCAAACCCAGAGCGCGGCTGAGCAGCGAGTCAGTGGTGGTGCATGGAATAACCCATTCTGAAATAGCCGCCGCACCAGACCTCATTCGCATACTCGACGAGCTGCTGGAGCAGCTGCGTGGTAAGGTCGTGGTGGTACATCACCGAGGCATAGAACGTGCCTTCCTCAATGCAGCGCTCAAGGTGCGTATTGGCGAAGGAATCGAGTTTCCGGTCATTGATACCATGGATCTGGAGGCGCGCCTGCATCGCAGCAAGCGCCCCGGATTTTGGGCTCGCCTTTGGGGACACAAGCCCGTATCCATTCGCTTGGCGCAAAGCCGTGATCGATACAACCTGCCGTTCTACCGTCCACATCATGCCTTAACCGATGCAATTGCCTGCGGCGAGTTGCTGATGGCACAGGTTGCAGATCGGTTTGATCCACAAACACCTGTTTCTGACGTCTGGCGTTAATTGATCGGGGCGGTGTGCCTTAGAGCTGAGAGGGGAAGGCCAGTCGAACCTCAGGATTCAGGTTCGACTGGTTGGTGTGAAATTAAACTTTAAACCGCCCGGCCTGTTGCTGCAGTGACTGGGCATACCCATCCAGGGAGCGGCTGATATTGCCGATTTCCTGAGAGCGCTGAGCGCCCTGAGCTGCCAGGTCATTAATCTCGGTGATATTGCGGTTAATTTCATCGACCACCTGAGTCTGCTCTTCCGTCGCTGAGGCAACGGTGGTGTTCACATCGCTGATGTGGCCCAAACCCTGCAAAATGGACTGTAGTTCATTGTCAGCTTGTTCAGCCAGCGCTTCGGTCTCACTGGCCTGTTTGCTGCCGGTTTCCATCAAGCCAACAACGCTCCCCACACCTGACTGCAGGGAGGAGATCATCTTCTGGATGTTCTCGGTGGATTCCTGAGTCCTGCGTGCCAGGGTGCGTACTTCGTCTGCAACCACGGCAAAGCCGCGACCCTGCTCGCCGGCCCGTGCAGCCTCAATGGCTGCGTTCAAGGCCAGCAGGTTGGTCTGGTCCGCAATATCGCGGATCACATCCAGGACGGTCGAAATATTGTCCGAGTCCTTGGCAAGTACACGAATGGCTTCCACCGCCTGACCGGTCTGGTCTGCCAGCAGACGAACCTGACTGGAAGAGTTGTGAATGATTTCAGCGCCTCGTTGTCCGGTTTCATTGGCATCATGCGTCAGTTGTGCCGCGCGGGTCGCATTGCCGGCCACCTCTTCAATGGCGCTGTGCATTTCATTGATGGCCGTTGCAACCATCGCAATGGCATCGCTCTGGCGGCTGACGCCCTGATCATTTTCATGCGCTGCGCGCGCCAGGTGGCTGGATTCCTGGCTTAGATCAGTACTCAGTTTTTGTACGCTGGCGATCATCTGCTGCAGGTTGGCCAGTACCTGGTTGAAACTGTTGGCCAAGCGACCAAGGTCATCCTGCGACTCCACCGGGATACGTTGGCTCAGGTCACCTTCGCCCTGAGCGATGTTATCCAGCTGATCACGCAGTTGATCGATGGATTGCACGATCAATCGCATAAAGAAAATGAACAGGACAAGGCTCAACACAATGGCCAGAGCCATTATAGTCGAGGTGATGATCGTAGTCTGTGTACCATCAACCTCGGCCTGCTTGGCACGCGCGTTAGCGATGGTTTCCAGCTCTGAACCCACGACATCGAACTGATCGCGCAGCTGGCCAAACAGGGTAGATGTTTCAGTACTGGATATAGCCAGGGCTTCTCCAGGTTGTCCACTTTGTGCCAGTTGCAATGCCTTGCGTGCAGAGGCGAGCCAAGGGTCAAATTCCTGCCTGAATGCCTGTAAGGCGCTGGTTTTTTTCTCAGCTGTAAGTTGTTCCGCAGCCAGCAAAAAACGGTCATAGGCCTGTTGCTGGTTTTCTTCAAAGCTATCCATGAAGGCTTTGGCATCTTCGCCTCTAAAGCTGGCGTCGATGTACGCTGTTTGGGCAACCAGTGCCTGGTAGAGGTCCCTGTCGCCATTGAGAATGGCACTTACGGCGGGTAAATAATTATCGGCCAAAATCTTGCTGTTATTGATCAAACTACGTTCAGTCAAAGCACTCAGAATACCCGTCACAACCAATGCAAGCGCTGTGATCAGAAAAGGAAGAGCAACCTTGGTACGAAAACCCAATTTCTTGAACATGGGACAGGCCTCTAGTTGACACTACTACTTAGAGTAAATTGTTATTTTAAAATCATTATGGCATGGGGCTATTGATTTGGCGCCAGTAGATTACTGTTTTACCAATCTTGTGAGTCTGTTCTCTTGGGCTCTTCCTGAAGCTGTGCCAGTATGTATTCAAGAGTTTTAATAAACTTGGTACCTGTATCCGGAATGATAGAGGTGCTCTTGAAAAAATAGGCTTGGAAGCGTTTCACCTCATCCTGTATGACTGTGAAGGGGACGTGAAGTGACCGGCATGTTGGCGTCCTTGCGCTCTGCAATCCGTAGCCTGGATCGACAGGTGGAACGGCTGTCGAGTCGGCCTACGCTCAGGGCGATTCGTGATGGCCTTTTGGGTGTAGTACCTTGCCTTATTCTGTCGGCAACCCTGTTGCTGATCTCCGTGTGCCTGCAGATGGCCGGAGCCGAAGCCGAGCTGGTGGAGGTATTCGCTCTGCTGCATACTCGTATCACCTCGGTTATTCCCTATCTGGTGACCGCCTCTATCGCGTATATGATCGCGATCCAGCTGCATTTGCCGCGTCTGCCTGTCCTGTTTTTGAATGTGACCTATCTGATTTGTGTCGGTCAGTTGATGGAGCAATTCAACGGCGCGGCACGGATGGTATTTCTCCTCAGTGCCGTGCTGATACCCATCTGGGCAACTCGGGCCTTGGCCCGTCTGCATACTATGCCCTGGTGCCAACTGACGCGAGCTGAAGGAGCGGGCAGCCAGGTTCGCGATGCCTTGAACTTTATCATTCCTGGTATGTTGGTAGCCGGTCTGGTGATGCTAGTGATGTTAGGTGTCATTCTGGCTTTGCCGGACCCCAAGTGGATCAACTATTACCTGTTTCTGGATGCAGCCAACGACCCCTATGAAGTGGGTTTGACCTACAGCATCCTTAACTCACTACTTTGGTTCTTCGGTGTGCATGGCTATCACGCGCTTTTGCCCGTGCTGGAGGGCTTGAATCAGACGCTGCAGTTGAACCATTCCACGGTCATGGCCGGTGGCTCCGGGCTGGAATACCCCATGAATACCTCTTTCCTTGGCGCTTTTGTTTTTATCGGCGGCAGTGGCTCAACTCTGGGACTGGCGCTGGCCCTTTTAGTCTCTACCCGTGTTAAACCCTTGCGTGTATTGGCATTGGCCAGCTTGCCTTTCGCGGTGATGAACGTGAATGAGCTGCTGCTGTTCGGGTTGCCGATCATATTCAATCCCCGCCTGCTTATACCCTTTGTGCTGGCACCGGCTGCCAATGTGCTGTTGGGTTTATCGGTAATCCATGCCGGTTGGGTGCAGGCGCCTTTTATGGATGTGCCTTTCAATAGCCCCATCATCCTGAATGCCTATTTGGCAACGGGGGGGGAGGGCGCGGCTGTTCTATTGCAGCTGGCCAGTATTCTGTTGTGTCTGTTGATCTATCGTCCTTTCGTGAAAGGCCTGGAAGCACGTTTTGGCGAAGGCCAGGATACGATGCTTCGTTCAATTGAAACCCTGTTCTCTCGCCGTTTTGAAGAAGCCCAGTACCACTCACAGGACCCGGTAACTGAGGGTATCCGGGAGCGCCACAGTAAACTCCAGCTGCAGCGAGACTTGGGAGAGCTGGGAGACTTTGAGTTTCTACTCGAATACCAGCCTCAGGTGGAACCGGCCACAGGTCGAGTGACAGGCGTTGAAGCGTTGGTGCGTGCAGAGAACTCAGAGGGCAGGGTGTTGTCTCCTGCACAATTTTTGCCGCACCTGGAAAATGGTGGCGTGATTAAAACACTCGATATTTGGGTTGCCGAAGAGGCCTGTCGTCAGGCTGATGAGTGGGTCGATATGGGTTTCAGTTTTCAGGTAAGCATCAATCTGTCATCAGAGGGGCTTTGCTCGCCCGAGGTGATTGATGTTCTGACCAACAGGCTGGCTGAGTGTCATGGTCATATGGCGATAGAAATAACGGAAGAAGCTTTATCCGCCAGTCCTGAATTGGTGCGTCAGCACATTGAACGTATTCGCAGCCTGGATGTGCCCGTGCATATTGATGATTTCGGTACCGGCTTTTCGTCGCTGGGCTATCTGAGTCAGTATCCGATTGATGTCATCAAGATCGATCGCTGTTTTGTCAGTGCGCTGGATTCAGATAAGGGGCGTAAGGTCTTTAATGGCATTTTGAGTTTTGCCGAAGCGCTTGAGCTCGGTGTAATTGTTGAAGGCGTAGAGACGGGTCAGCAGCTGGAATATGTGCTTCAGGCTGATCACGCCTCAGTGCAGGGCTGGTTTTACAGCAAATCGCTGCGCAGTGCAGAGATACCTGAATTTGTGGATAACCATGCGGCTCGGGTCATGTCACGAGCGGCTTCCGCGTGAAAGTTATCCGCAAGGGCGTTGTTTAAGTAGCCCTGATCGGCGAAAATATCGCCTAATTTACGACTAACCGCACACAGGGGGCTCAAGCCCCTGTCCCTGTTCAGAGCATAAGACCCGAATTCATGTCCATAGCCCAGGAAGTATCCAAACGCCGCACTTTTGCCATCATATCCCACCCGGACGCCGGTAAAACAACGATCACCGAGAAGCTGTTGTTGCTGGGTCAGTTGATTCAGGTGGCGGGTACCGTCAAGGGCCGTGGCAGTGATCGTCACGCTACGTCTGACTGGATGAGCATGGAGCAGGAGCGTGGTATCTCCATCACTTCATCTGTGATGCAGTTCCCCTATAACGAGCGTATCGTAAACCTGTTGGATACGCCTGGACACGAAGACTTCTCCGAGGATACCTATCGTACTCTGACCGCTGTGGACTCTGCCTTGATGGTGGTCGACGGCGCCAAGGGTGTCGAGGAACGTACCATCAAGTTGATGGACGTCTGTCGTCTGCGTGACACGCCGATCTTCTCCTTCGTCAACAAGCTGGACCGCGATATTCGTGACCCCATCGAGCTGCTGGACGAAATTGAAGAAGTTTTGAAGATTCAGGCAGCGCCGATCAACTGGCCGATTGGCTCGGGCAAGTGGTTCAAGGGGGTGTACAACCTCTACAACGATACCATTCACCTGTTTACCCCTGGGCAGGGACATGCATTGCCGGAAGACAAGCGCATTCAGGGTCTGGACTCTGATGAAGCACGGGCGTTGCTGGAAGATGAATACGATGATTTCGTGGACGAAATTGAACTGGTAAAAGGTGCTTGTCACGAATGGAACCAGGACGATTATCTGGCCGGTAAAATGACACCGGTATTCTTCGGTACCGCATTGGGTAACTTTGGCGTCAAGGAGATGCTGGACGACTTTGTTGAATGGGCACCAGCTCCGCCAGCACGTGCGACCGAAACCCGTGAAGTCGATTCTGGAGAAGAGGCCTTCAGCGGCTTCGTGTTCAAGATTCAGGCGAACATGGATCCGAAACACCGTGACCGCATCGCCTTCATGCGTATCTGCTCTGGCTCCTATACCCGTGGCATGAAGATGAAGCATGTGCGTATCGGCAAGGATGTGCGCATCGCCGATGCGGTGACCTTCATTGCCGGTGACCGTGAAAACGTTGAAGAAGCCTGGTCTGGCGACATCATCGGTCTGCACAACCACGGTACCATCCAGATTGGTGATACCTTCACCGCGGGTGAGGTTCTCAAGTTCACCGGTATTCCACACTTTGCGCCGGAGATGTTCCGTCGCGTTCGTCCGACTGACCCGCTGAAGATGAAGCAGTTACAGAAAGGTCTGCAGCAGTTGTCAGAAGAGGGCGCAGTACAGCTGTTCCAGCCGATGAAGAACAATGACCTGATTCTGGGTGCCGTTGGTCAGCTGCAGTTTGATGTGGTCGTGTTCCGTCTTAAAGACGAATACAAGGTTGATTGTATCTACGAGCCGATCAGCGTTCAGACGGCGCGTTGGGTTGAATGCGACGACAACAAAATGCTGGGTGACTTTGAGCGCAAGGCCTATGAAAACCTGGCGTACGATGGCGCAGGTCTCTTGACCTATTTGGCTCCGACGCGTGTAAACCTGTCTCTGACCGAAGAACGTTGGCCGGATGTTCGCTTCCGCGCCACACGCGAGCACTAAGACATTCACAGATCAGAGGGCGGCAGTATGATGTCTGCTCTCTGACCGTCTGGCGCCATGGAGGGCGCTGCACTGCCGCCTCTTGTGCCATACTCCCTGCATGCTGATTGATACCCACTGCCATCTCGATTTCCCGGATTTTGCGGCTGATCGCGCCGAGGTGATTAAGCGTGCTCGATTGGCTGGCGTCGAGCAGATAGTGGTTCCTGCCATCAATGTGGATAACTTTGAGTCAGTGCTGGAACTCTGCAGCACTTCAGCATCCTTCTTCCCCGCCTTAGGTTTGCATCCCTGTTTTCAGCACGAGCCGGTTTCGGCTGTGCGCTGCTTGTCGATAATGCTGGAGCGCCACTCGGTTGTGGCAATTGGTGAAATCGGATTGGATTTCAGGCCTGGTCAGGCTGAGGTTGAAATACAACTGGCATTGTTTGAGCAACAACTGAAACTGGCTGTTAAGCACGGGTTGCCGGTGTTGTTGCATGCTGTCAAAGCCCATGATGAGGTGTTGAAACTGCTACGGCAGTATCGTTTGGCTCGAGGTGGCATTGTTCACGCCTTTTCCGGCAGTGAACAGCAGGCGCGCGAATATGCAAAGCTTGGCTTCAAGCTTGGATTTGGTGGTGCCTTTACACATCAGCGGGCGCGCAAGCTGCAACGACTGGCGCTGGAGCTACCGCTGGAATGGCTGGTGCTTGAAACGGATGCGCCGGATATGCCCCTGGAGGGTTATCAAGGGCAGAGAAATGAGCCTGCGCGTGTGGCAGAGGTGGCGCAGACACTGGCGGAACTGAGAGGAATCAGTCTGGCGCAGGTTGCTCAGCAGACCTGCACCAATGCCCGCGCGATTCTGAGTGTGTAACGCCGGGAGGCTTATAAGCTCTGAGGAGATGTATCAGTGATACATCTCGGTGGTTTCCTTCTTCAACAACGTCCACACCCAAGTGGTTTGTTTGTTGATCGGCAAGCGGCGGTAGCGGCCCTCGTCATCCAGACGCTGAGTAGTGTACGACTGGTTGGGCGGGCTGATCATCATGCGGGTCAGGCTCAGTGGATAGTTGGGCCCCTGCAGGTTGGCGCCGTAAAGCTCTTCCATTGGCCCCAGTTGCTCTTGCATGGAGGCGATATACGTCAGTTTGACACAGTCCTTGCTGGTGCCTCTGCACAGACGAAAGTCACGGGTGTCCAGAGAGTAAAATTCATGGGCCGTTTCTCGCGGAGAACCGCCGCTCATACTTGTGCAGCCGCCCAGTAAAACTGCGGCGATCAGCAGACTCAAACGCTTCATGGCAACATCCTGTTCAATCAGTGTATAGCATGCGAGTTTAGCAGAACTCTTCGGGGCCCAAACCAGGCTTGAGCCCCTGAAGTCTGTCTTAGCAGAAATCCTTGTAAGGATTGTTTACCTTGAGGGAGATCGACTTGGCATAGCCCGGCAGACGAATTTCATCAGCGGTGATCTGCAGATCTTCGCCAGTGAGCACGTTGTAATCATAACGATAGATGGGGCGCGCCAGGCCGTTAACGGCATTCTGGTTATAGGCTTCGGCCTGTTCGCGTACCTGTTCGCGACGCTGGCGCCAGGCGTTCATCGTGGTTTCACCATGACGACGGGTCAGCATCTGCTCGACCACGTGCGGTGCCAGTACGGCAGCACTGGCGTTGTTGCCGCCAAACCCCTTGGCGTTGATCAATACGGAGTCCATACCCTCTGCACCCACTTCCTGATGCTGAAGAGGCAAGTTCAGGTTGGATGTGTGAACGTCATCCGCGATCTCCGGCGTCGTTACCAGGCCCGGCAGAATACCGTACTTCCAGACACCCAGTGATGCGAACAGCTGGTCGCCACCGGCAGTACCCTGGGAATGGCCCAGATACGCTTTAACCGCGCTGGTGGTCCAGGAAGGAATGTTGAACGCCTTGGCAGTTTCATTGATTACATGTGATTCAGTCACGCGGTTCTGCGGTGTGCTGGTGCCGTGCGCCTGCACAAAACTGCGCTGGCGCAGGGACTCTTCACCCAACAGGGTGCTGACCAGAGATGCGGCTTTGCCCAGAGTCATGTAGTTGCCGACACCCGGAGCTGAAATGGATTTCTTGTGGCCATCGGCATGTACGAATACATCAGCAACAGCGCCATGAATATCGGCACCCATTTCCAGCGCGAGGCTGTCGCTCATCAGCACCAGGAACTGGCTGGATTCGCCGATGGTGAAGCCACAGTTATTGCCGAATGGGCGACATGCCTGGCGGTAATGCTCTTCCGCCAACTCAGCCAGGTTGTCCAGGGCGGCCAGCTGCTTGTCTTCAGCCAGAGCGCCCATGGCGCGGAAGCCTTCTATAATTTCAGGTGTGACCGGTGCGTCGCTGCCGCCCACCAGTACCAGCTGGCACTGACCGCTGCGAATCGCTTCAACCCCGTTTTTCAGGTTGTACAAGAAGGTTGCACAGGCGCCCAGAGCCCCGCCGGTGGTACCCACGTTGCCGAGCAGATAGGCATTGATAAAGTCCGCCGGCATCTGTGCGTAACCCAAAGGCATCTGCTTGGAGGAGGTGCGTTTCCCCAGCGCCGGGAATTTGGTCAAGCCACCGAAGCCCAGGTCGTCCAGCTGGCCGATGGAGTTGCTGGCGAACACGCCGATCTGGTCAGGAGCTAGTCGGTTGATCAGGGTGTCGTAGTCGATGCCTGTTGAGCGCAATGCATCGGAGGCTGCGTAAACGGCCATCTGCAAGCCACGTGGGTGGTTGCGGGACTGGTACAGTTTGCCGGGTTCAAAGCCAGTCGGCAGCATGCCGGCACTTTGTACCAGTGCTGTTTTGGAATCCGGGAAAATCAGCTCGCAATCACCATCGATGGTCACTTCCGATTGGCCGGAACCTATGTCCTGAACCTGCCAATTGGAGGGGATCACCTGAGGAAGTTGACGGTTGCGCAAACGGAAGCTCAGCGCCTGAGCGGCGGGTTTAATCGTCGCGGGGCGGTTGAACAACACATCGTTTACATCAAACCAGTCAGGATGAATACGGCGGATCAGGGTCTGGCTGCATACCTGCTGCTCAACAGCGGCAGCCAAAGCGTCTTTCTCCAGAAGGGCTTCGCCCAGCAGGAAGCGGCCGCTCTCGTCACGACTGGCAGTACCGGTCAGCGTGGCTAGATCGACCAGAGTTTCCTGGCGGCTGGCAGAATCGAGCCGATCCAGAACCAGACGGCGGTAACCTTGATGAGAGGATGTACGACCAGCGGGGCTGATACCACCAAAACCGACAATGACAGGCAGTTGTGACAAAAGAAACTCCTCGGAGTGGTGACGCGATGACGAAAAAGAATAACAGCGCATTTTATCGCCTGAGGTCATCAGTGGCCAGTATTGCGGACGGGCTTGGCGACATAAATCTGTTCGGCTTTTAATCCTGGATTCAGCTATGCTGGGGTACACAGTCGGGCACGAAGCTCCGACGGCTGGAGCCCTCATGGATTAAGGAGTTCACATGAAAAAGCTTATGATTACAACGGCTATGGCTACCCTCGTATTGAGTGGCTGTACGACGCTTGATCCCTATACCCAGCAATCAAAAACCTCTAATGCCACTGCAGGCGCTGGTATCGGTGCTCTTGCGGGGGCTGTGCTTGGGGCAGCGGCAAACGATGATGATCGTGGCCGTGGTGCTCTGGCCGGCGCTGCGATTGGCGGTGCTGTGGGCGGTGGCATCGGTTACTACATGGACCAGCAGGAGATGCTGCTGCGCCAGGAGCTGGAAGGCACGGGAGTGCGCGTTGAGCGTACCGGTGACAGCATTCGTCTGATCATGCCGGGCAATATCACGTTCGCTACTGATAGCGATCGTGTTGATACGGGTTTCTACCCGGTATTGGATTCTGTAGGCAAAGTGTTGATGAAGTTTGATCAGACCCAGATCGCGGTGGAAGGCTTTACCGATTCTACCGGCTCATTTGAGCACAATCAGGATCTGTCTGAGCGTCGTGCCAATAGCGTTGCACGGTACATTAACTCGGTGGGCGTGAATGGTCTTCGACTGGAAGTGCGCGGATACGGCGAGCGCTATCCCATAGCCAGCAATGACACTCAGGCCGGACGGGCGCAGAACCGTCGTGTCGAGATCAAGATCAGAGGTAGTCGTTCCTGAGTGACGGGCTGTTAGCGTTTTGAAATGGGGCACCGGCGCAGGCGGGTGCCCATTTGCCATTTAAAGGTCGGCGCTGTCCTGAAGGCGGTCGAACTTGCCCAGCATGCGTTTCAGCTGCTGTTCGGTTTGTGACTGCTCGTCTTCCAGAGTGGATTTGGTCTGACGCAGTTCACTGACTTCCAGTCGCAGCAGTTCGATCTCTTCGATCAATCCTTCAATTTTCCCTTCCAGTTCCTTAAAGAGTTCGCTCTGCATGATCTACTCAATGCTCCTTTCGTATTGGACAAAAGGGCAAGCCTAAGCGGCCTAATGAGCAATTACAATATCGTCACGCTGAATGTTAAGCCCGGCGGCGGGTATTTCCAGCAGGCCCTGAGCCAAGTGGGGCTGAAGTGTCTCCAGAGTCAGGCTGTAACCGGTATTTTCCAGTTCTGAGCGTGTCTCACCATCCAGACCGTAATGGGTAAAACGACGGTAAACGCTGAGGCGATCGCCTGACCGAAGACCATCCAGACGGCCGGCATTGATCCAAACCTGACGGTCACGGGTTTGGGTGATACGGGCCTTGAACGGCTCGCAGGTCAGCTGCAGTTGGATATCGTTGCTGAGGGTGCGAATGAGCGAGCGTACCTGCTGTCCAAACGGCTGGTTCCAGAACTCAGGGGTATCGAAGCCAACTTTGCTGTGACTGTCGGACGTCCAATCGGCTGTCAGGTGGTAACGCTGTTGATGTTGCAGCGCGCCTGTAAAAGCATCATGGATGAAGAGGTCCAGTACCAGGTCACGCTGCTCATAGCCCTCCTCATGGTAATCAATGCGACGGTACAGATCAGTCAGCACATTGGGAGGACGTGGCCCGCTTTCATAATGGGGGGCCAGGCTGCGAATGACGCCACTGACCAGGTACTGCACATTAAACTGCTCGGAGTGGTCGAGCAGGGTTGAGAGAGTACCTTCTGGCAAGAGCCGCACCGGGGCCTGTTGAGGGTCACCGATGATGTTGAGTTCCCCTGCGTCCAGAGCGTTGAAGGTGCTGTTGTTACGCAAGTCAAACGACAACAGTGTGGCGAGCCCCTGTTGTATGCCCTGCAGGTTACCATTGCTGGCGTCCTGGGGGCGCTCCAGAGGAAAATGTGTGATCGCCAGGGACTTGCGGTACGCCGTTGCCGCGCGGTTGTCACTACAGCCCTGCGCGATGTCGACATCAGCAATGATGGTGACACTAATCTGGTCATCGTCGACCTGCTCATTGATCACGCGTACATTGGTGACTTGGCCCTGGCTGCGGATGCGAATGTTGTCGACTTGAAGCACGCCATCACGTGCCTGCCGGGTAGAGCTGAGCCAGGAGGAAGCTTGCATGGAGGCTTGTTCCATGGCGCGTTGTAGTGCCTGTTGTCGTGAAACCCCTGGATCGACTTTTGAGTAGGGTGCCTGACCCGTGGCTTCAATCGTGACTGCACTCGCCAAGCCAGGTATAAGCAGAATCAAAAGCAGCAGGCGGTAGGACAGAGTCTTGATAGACGGGGTCATGCGATAGCGCTCTTCGACAACGATGGTTTACCTGATTGTAGCGAGGAAGACAGGGTAGTAACAGGTATGGGGAGACTTGGTTGAAATGCTGACATATTGGCGGCAGCTGCTGTGTTTGACTCTGCTGGTCTGGTCGAGCCATCTATGGGCATCGACAGAGGATCGACTGCGAGCCCGGATCAATTCGCTTGGAAGCCAGGTGTCCGCCGCTGATTTTGAACAGGTTTGGCGTCAGGTGCAGGCGCTCTCCAGTACCGAGCTTATTCGCTTGAGTCGTGATGAAAACAATAACTACTTTGAACAGGGGTGGTTTGAGCTGGCGAGGAGCTATCGTCTCGCTGAAAAGCGCGAACAAAGCAGCAGTCTGTCAGCCTGGAAGGCTGACTGGTTCCATCACCCCGCGGTTGCCTGGCTGGATCGTCTGAATGCACCGGATACGGTGCAAAAACCGGTACCTGATCAAGTGCAGCGTATGGGGGTGCTTTTGCCGTTAAGTGGGCGATTTGCTGCACAGGGGCGTGAGGTTTTGAACGGCATCAAAACAGCCATTAACTGGGATCGGCAGAGAGGTTTTCCGGTGCCTGAGCTGCAGGTGATTGATAGCAATGAGTTAGAAGATCCGGGCGTCTTCATTGAACAGGTTGCCCGAAGTCAAAGCCTGGACTTAATGCTGGGACCTTTGCAGCTTGAGCAAACGACCCAATTGACGAAGCCGTTGGATGTGCCTGTGCTGGCACTCAACAGGACCGGTGGCACCGGGTTTAATGGTTATCAGCTGGATTTGGCTTCTGATCAGGAGCTGCGCCAGTTGGTACAACTGATGCGACGAGAAGGCAGGGCAAGAGTTTTGGTGTTGGCGCCTGCAGCAGAAGATTGGGTTAAGCCCTTAATGCTCTGGCTGGAACAGCAGTTGCATCTTGCGGGGCTTAAAACCCTGGGCGTGCTGAGGTACGGACGAGAAATATCGCAGCTCGAGCATCAGCTTGCCAAGTGGTTGGGCGTTGCTGCCAGCCAGCAGAGAGCGGATCGTCTGGCACGCACGCTGGGTCAGGAGCCCTTGTTCCTGGCACGCAGACGCCAGGATCTGGACGCGATTTTGTTAATAGCCCGTCCTGAACAGGCCCGTTTGATCAAACCGATGATCGATTATCAGCAGGCATCGGATTTGCCCGTTTATGCAAGCTCGCATCTATACAGTGGAACTCCGGATGCCAGACTTGATGCGGATCTTAACAGGGTACGCTTCTGTGATATGCCCTGGCGTTTGCGGCTCAGAGATGGGCCTGAATCGCCCAGCATGTTTTTTGCACTGGGAATGGATGCAGGATCGGTGCATCGAGCCTTGCCACAGATGGGAGCAGGGGTGTCAGGTTACTTTGAAGGGGAAACCGGCAACCTGCGCTTACCCTCTGGATACAGGATGGAGCGAACCTTGCTCTGTGCGCGTTTTGAACGCGGCACTCCACAACCTTATGTATGGAGCGATGGCCGGCCTGTCCGGTGAGGGATGGCTTAGTGAAGTCGATCGCCTATGGCGGGAACGCGATGTGCACTGAGCACCAAGGCGATGCTGGCGGAAGAGCTGGTATCTACGATCATGACCCAGCCGGTTTTCTGGCCGGGGTACTCAATCGCGGTACCGTTGGATTCGACCGGGTTGCGTTGATGCAAGCGCAGCAAGTGGCCGGGCTGAAGACCATCTGAAGAGCCTTTGTCCAGCATGAGTACAAAGCCCTCAGGTTGTTCGTATAGGGCTTTGGTAATCCGTGCGTTGGCATCCCGGTGTGGGGTGCCTGGGCTGAAATGCAGGTTGCGATTTTCATGTGGCAGTAGAAGAGCGGTCTCAAGGGGGCGCTCCTGGCTTGCGGTCATGCGAAAGCCGGCCAGTCCGTCACCCTGCATGGCCAGTTGAGCCTGACCGATGCGGGTCAGCTCAACGGCGCCTTCGTTGGCAGGATCGGCGCTGCGTTGATAGACATCAAACAGGTTGCCTTGCAGAACTCTGTTCCCCAGTGGGGTTGAATATACATAAACGCCATCCTGCTCAGAGCGAACGGCATGCACACCAATAGCGGAATTATTGGCATCGAGTACTCTGAAACGCGCTCTCACGCTATTGGCTTTGCCGCTGGCGATTATCTCTTCCGCCAATAGTTGCTCTGCGCTGGGGGTATCAGACTTCTGCAGCTGAGTGCCAGGTATCACTGGCGCTGGTGTGCCTGCTCTGACGTGTTCACCTGTTTCTGGAATACGCAAGCGCATGCCAACGTTCAGCTGTTCAGGTTTGCGTATATCGGGATTGAGAGCCCAGATTTCACGCCAGCGATTGGCGGAACCGAGTTGCGTGGCCGCGATAGATGTCAGACTGTCGCCACGACGTACCTCATAGGTGGAGGCCGAAGCACTCTGCCAGGCACAGCCTGACAGAAGCAACAAGATCAGAGCAGAGCGAAACGTGTGCATACCGATTCCTTGGGAGCTGATCCGATGGGATCAGTAACGAGGTGCAAAAGCGCTCGGCTGGCTGTAAGCGCCGCCCTGGGGCAGGCTGTCGCCACGGGCTTTGCGGTAGCGCTCTTCTTCAAGCATGCGGCGCATTTCGCTACGGCTGATCTTCAGTGACATGGTGGTAACCGCCATGCCGTCAGATTCAAACTCCTGATCGGTAATGGTAGCGCCCTGAACAAAACTGTTCAGGTAGGTGCGCAGGCGGTCACGGTCGGCAATAAAATCATCGGTACGAGTATCACCAATAATCTGCAGGCCCGCGATCTGTTCAGCGATTTTGCGATAGGCATCGACTTCAGATGCACGCAAGGCCATCAAGCGACGCTGCGCCAGATTGTCAAAGGTGCTTTTTGGGGCACCGTAGCCGGTGACATTGATCACTTGAATGTCACTCAGTGGAGCATCTGAATAAGATGAGGGGCCGGACTGGTAGTTATGTGGGGCACAGCCACTGATCAGCAGGGCAGCACCTGCAGCGATGGAGAATTTCAAGAGGTTATTCATAAGCCACACTTTCCTTATCGACATCTTAGACAGCCATGCCCGTGAAGGCCCTAAGGGATTATCGGTCATTGGGGGCGGAACTTTAGCAAAAAAGCCCGCCGCCTGCCGGATCAATGAATATGCTGGTCCAGTTGCTGACAAATCGCCTGCTGCAATTGACGGCAGAGGTCAGGGTCACTGATCGGCTGGTTGTTGGCATCAGTAATAAAGAAAAAGTCCTCTACGCGCTCGCCAATACTGGAGATTTTCGCCTTGCGCACGGAGATGCCGAATTCGACAAAAATACGGCCGATACGTGCCAGTAGTCCGGGACGGTCAGGCGTGATGACTTCAAGAACCGTTTGCTGAGCAACAGGGTCGTTGCTGATCGTCATGCGCGTAGGCGTAGTAAACAGCTTCAGTTGGCGTGGCACGCGGCGCTGGATGATATCAGGATAGTCCTCGGGGTCGTCCAGTTCTTCGGTGAGGTGTTTCTGAATGTGGGCCAGGTACTCGGGATTTTCCGACAATGGCAGGTTGTCATCGGTCAGTACCGTATAGGTGTTCAGGGTACGGCCGTGGTCGGTCAGGATGATGCGAGCATCCTGAATGTTCAGGTTCAGTTGATCCATTGCCGCTACTGTCGCCGGGAACAGGGTCGGCAGATCTTCGCTGTAGATAAAGATCTCGGTAGCACCTTCAAACACGCGATATGAGGTTTTACGGATCAAAACCAGCGGCAGCGGGTTGTCACCATGTTCGATGATGGCGCGGGTGTGCCAGGCAATGTTGTGGGCATCTTCGCGCAGGAAGTAGTCATCGCCCAGCAGCTTCCAGTAATCCAGCACTTCCTGTTCTGGAACGCCCTTGCGCGACAGGTGCAGCATGGCTTCGTGCTGTACCTGCTCGATACGGTCTTCCTTATTGACCGGGTTTTCCAAACCGCGTCTGAGAGCCCGCTTGGTGTCCATGTACAGCTGGCGCAGCAGGGTGGCGCGCCAGTTGTTCCAGAGCGTGTTGTTGGTGGCGTTGATGTCGGCCACGGTGAGCACATAGAGGTAATCCAGGTGCACCAGGTCACGCACATCCATGGCAAACTCATGGATCACTTCAGGGTCGGAGATGTCGCGGCGCTGAGCGGTCATGGACATTTTCAGGTGGTTGCGTACCAGCCAGGACACCAGGTGCGTATCCCATTTGCCCAGGTGATGACGACGGCAGAAACTGACCACATCTTCAGCACCCAGCTCCGAGTGGTCGCCGCCACGCCCCTTGGCGATGTCATGGTACAGGCCGGCGATGTAGAGCAGTTCGATCTTGGGCAGCTGATTAACGATCCGGTGGGCAATGGAAAATTGCTCGCGGTACTCGCGGTGGCGGAATTGGCGCATCTTCTGAATCACCTTCATGGTGTGCGCATCCACCGTGTAGATGTGGAAAAGATCGTGCTGCATCTGGCCTACAATTTTGCCGAATTCCGGTAAGTAGCGACCCAGAATGCCGTAGCGGGTCATCCGTTTCAGCTCGGTTGATACACCTTCGGGCGATCGCAACAGCTCCATAAACAAGGAAGTGTTGCGGATGTCGTTACGGAAATCGTCATCGATCAGGTGACGATGGTCACGTACCAGGCGGATGGTCGATGCGCGTACACCCTTTATTTCAGGGTGTTGGGCCATGAGTACAAAGAGTTCCATGATGGCGAACGGGTGGTGCTCGAAAACCTTGTCGTAGACGGCTTCGAGAAAATCGTTGCGCACCTGGAAGCGGTTGTTCAGCGGGCGGATACTCTGCTCATCGTCGATGCGGAGAATCGCCTCGTCGAAGTGCTGCAGTAGCATGTCGTTGAACTCGGACATGGCCATGGCCACACGATAGTACTTGCTCATGAACTGTTCGACCGCCAGTGAGCCTTCCTGATCTTCGTAACCGAAGTAGGCGGCAAGGGTGCGCTGATGATCAAACAGCAGACGGTCTTCACGGCGTCCGCACAGCATGTGCATGGCGTAACGCACGGTCCACAGATAGAGCTCGCCCTTGTTCAGGGTGTCCAGTTCTGATTCGGTCACAAAACCGTGATCGACCAGGTCGCGAATATAGGTCGCACCAAAATGGCGTTTGGCCACCCAGCCAACGGTCTGGATATCTCTCAGGCCACCGGGGGAGGTCTTGAGGTTGGGTTCAAGATTGTATTCGGTGTTGTTAGTCTTTTCGTGACGCTCTTTCTGCTCGGCCAGCTTGGCCTTGAAGAACTCCTTGTCGGTCCAGGCGCCTTCAGAGGTTACGCGCTCGTACATCTCGGCTTGAAGCGCAGGATCCCCTGCCAGGGTGCGGGATTCGATCAGGTTGGTCGCAATGGTGATGTCATTGCGGGCCTCGTCGTAGCACTCGCTCAGGGTGCGAACGCTGGATCCCAAATCAAGGTTTATATCCCACAGCAAAGTTAGGAAGCCGCTAATGCTGTCGTGCCAATCCTGAGGGTCGACTTCATTAAACAGCAGCAGGATATCCACATCCGAAAATGGATGGAGTTCGCCACGGCCATAACCGCCCACGGCAACTAGGGCTGCCTGGTGTTCTTCTGGCCAATCGAACTCGTTCCACGCCTGATTAAGAATGCAGTCCAGAACCCAGGCACGGCCATAAACCAGTGCTCGGATGTCTTCGCCTGCCTTGAAAGCCTCATCCAGGCGATCCTGGGCTTCTTGCAGTGCTTGCTTGAGTATCTGAATGACCGGTTGCTCACCGGACTTGAGTCGGGTTTCCAGTTGTCCGGGGTCGAACATTTCAGGGATGGCGACAAGCGGGTGAGCGGGACGGGTCATTATATAAATACTCGCAGGTATCAGGCGGTTTTTTCTTCGTTGCGCAGGGTCAGAATTTCATAGCCATCAGCGGTAACCAGTACTTCGTGCTCCCACTGGGCGGACAGGCGGCGGTCAGCGGTATCTACGGTCCAGCCGTCGCGCTTGTTCAGTTTGACCTGACGCTTGCCGGCGTTGATCATCGGCTCGATGGTGAAAATCATGCCCTCCTTGAGTTCTTCACCGGTACCGGCCTTGCCGTAGTGAAGGACCTGGGGGTCTTCATGGAATTCTGCGCCGATGCCGTGCCCGCAGTATTCACGTACAACAGAGTAATGATGGCTCTCTGCATGCTGCTGAATGACAGCGCCGATGTCACCAAGGCGTGCACCCGGACGTACCTGTTCAATACCTTTGAACATGCACTCTCGAGTCACTTCACACAGGCGCTTGGCGTGGGGGGCGACTTCACCAACGTAGAACATTTTGCTGGTATCGCCGTGGTAGCCGTCTTTAATCACTGTGATATCGATGTTGATGATATCGCCGTTCTTCAGCTTTTTGTCATTGGGGATGCCGTGGCACACCGTGTGGTTGACAGATGTGCAGATCGACTTGGGAAAACCATGGTAATTCAGTGGTGCCGGGATGCAGCCCTGCTCATTAACGATATAGTCATGGCAGATCTGATTGAGTTCGTTTGTGGTGACACCCGGTTTAACGTAAGGCTCGATCATTTCCAGAACTTCGGCGGCCAGACGGCCGGCGATGCGCATTTTTTCGATCTCTTCGGGGGTCTTGATCTTGATAGTCATAACGTCTCGCGTGTTGGCAGAGAAATGGGTACACAGCCGTGCAGGGCGGCTTTTACGTGATATTGGCCAACATTGTACCCAAACCCTGGGCGTTGCGCCAAAGAGTACTTCAAATGCAGGGCCGTCTATGCTATAAATCGCGCTCCCGAAAGAGGTGCTCCGGCGTCTCTGAAATTTAATCAACACAACACACACATATCGACACATCCGTCCTGGGTGCCGCATTGCGGTGGGGCGATGGGGTATGTGGAGGTTATAACCCGTTAGAGGATTTACCACAATGGCTAAAGTTTCTATGCGCGACCTGCTGAAGGCAGGTGTACATTTCGGTCACCAGACTCGTTACTGGAACCCGAAAATGTCCAAGTTCATCTTCGGTGCGCGTAACAAGATTCATATCATCAACCTGGAGCACACTCTGCCTGCGCTGAATAACGCGCTGGACGTAATCCAGGGTATGGCTAGCAACAAAAACAAGATCCTGTTTGTTGGTACCAAGCGTGCTGCAGCAAAAGTGATCAAAGAGGAAGCCTCTCGTGCAGGCATGCCTTACGTTAACCACCGCTGGTTGGGTGGTATGCTGACCAACTACAAGACTATCCGTCAGTCTATCCGTCGTCTGCGTGATCTGGAAGCCCAGGCTCAGGACGGCACTTTCGAGAAGCTGACCAAGAAAGAAGCCCTGATGCGCACTCGCGAAATGGAAAAGCTGGAGCTGTCCATCGGTGGTATCAAGGAAATGGGTGGTCTGCCTGACGCTCTGTTCGTCATCGACGTTGAGCACGAGCGCATCGCAATCAACGAAGCCAACAAGCTGGGTATCCCGGTAATCGGTGTTGTTGATACCAACAGCAACCCTGACGGCGTTGACTACGTAATCCCGGGTAACGACGACGCTCTGCGTGCTATCCAGATCTACGTTAAGTCTGTTGCTGATGCCTGTGCTGAAGGCGCGTCTGCTAACGCTGGCGAAAAAGGCGAGTTCGTCGAAGTCGATACTGAAGAAGCTGCTCAGTAATCGAGTTGACAACTTGAGTCGCTAGTGTGACTGGATATTGAAAGGGGAGCCCTGGCTCCCCTTTTTTGGATTTAAATATAAGCGAATTTTAGAGAGGAATGCGACATGGCAAATATCTCTGCATCGATGGTTAAGGAACTGCGTGAGCGTACCGGCCTGGGCATGATGGAGTGCAAAAACGCACTGGTTGAAGCCGAAGGTGACATCGAAAAAGCGATCGACGACCTGCGCAAGTCGTCTGGTATGAAGGCTGCTAAGAAAGCTGGCCGTACTGCTGCTGACGGTGTTGTTGCCGTTAAAGTGGCTGACGACAACAGCTACGCTGTCGTTGTTGAAGTGAACTCTGAAACTGACTTCGTTGCACGTGACGATAACTTCCTGAACTTCGTTAACACCGTTGTCGAAAAAGCGTTCGCTGATAAGCAGGAAGATGTTGCTGCACTGATGGCAGGTGAGCTGGAATCTGCGCGTGAAGCGCTGGTACAGAAAATCGGCGAAAACATCGGCGTGCGTCGCATCATGCTGGTAGAAGCTGCTGTTGTTGATGCGTACGTTCACAGCAACAACCGTATCGCTTCTCTGGTCGCTCTGACTGGTGGTAACTCTGAAGTAGCGCGTGATGTAGCTATGCACGTAACTGCGGTTAATCCGCGTGTTGCGCGTCCGGAAGATATGCCGGAAGAAGAGCTGGCGCGTGAAAAAGAAATCATCATGTCTCAGCCGGACATGGAAGGTAAGCCGCAGGAAATCAAAGAGAAGATGGCTGGCGGTCGTATCAAGAAGTTCCTGGCTGAAAACAGCCTGGTTGAACAGCCGTTCGTTAAGAACCCTGAGCAGACCGTTGGTCAGCTGGTTAAGGGTGCTGGCGCCGAGCTGGTTTCCTTTATCCGCGTAGAAGTGGGTGAAGGTATCGAAGTTGAAGTTAAAGACTTCGCAGCTGAAGTTGCTGAACAGCTGAAAGGCTAATCAGTAATCTCCCTTCGGCCGGGCGTTCCTGCGTCTGGCCGTTTGCTTTCCTGCTACACTTTTGCCATTTCATCCGCGCGGAGACTTGAACATGCCTGCCACAGATAAACAATCCTCCAGATACAAACGTCTGCTGCTGAAATTGAGCGGTGAAGCGCTCATGGGTGATGAAAATTTCGGGATTGATCCCAAGGTGCTCAACCGTATGGCGCTCGAAATCGGGCAGTTGGTTGGCATTGGGGTACAGGTGGGTATGGTGATCGGAGGGGGTAATCTCTTCCGTGGTGCTGCACTGAGTGCCGCTGGTCTTGATCGCGTAACAGGCGACCACATGGGTATGCTTGCAACCGTGATGAATGCATTGGCCATGCGCGATGCTCTGGAACGCTGTAATATTGCGACTCGTGTAATGTCAGCTATTCCCATGAGTGGGGTAGTTGATCAGTATGACCGCCGCAACGCACTGCGTTATCTTAGTCAGGGCGATGTGGTAATTTTTTCTGCCGGAACCGGTAACCCGTTCTTCACGACTGACTCTGCTGCCTGTTTGCGCGGCATCGAGATTGAAGCGGATGCGGTTCTCAAGGCGACCAAGGTGGATGGTGTCTACACGGCTGATCCGATGAAAGACCCTGAAGCCAAGCGCTACTCACGCCTGAGCTTTGATGAAGTGCTTGAAAAGCAGCTCGGCGTGATGGATATGACGGCCATCTGTCTGACCCGTGACCACAATATGCCGGTACGCGTGTTCAACATGAACAAGCCCGGAGCTCTGGTCAATCTGGTGATGGGTGGAGATGAAGGAACACTGATTGATAGCGGCTCGACTGCTGGAGAAACCGATGATTAATGAGATTGCGAGTGATGCGGGCAGCCGCATGCAGAAAAGTGTCGAATCCCTGGTAGAGAATTTCAAGAAAATCCGTACCGGGCGTGCTCACCCGAGTCTGCTGGATTCCATCACCGTATCCTATTACGGTTCTGATGTGCCGATTCAGCAGGTTGCCAACGTGACCGTGGAAGATGCGCGTACCCTGACGATCATTCCTTGGGAAAAGCCGATTGTCAGTGCTGTCGAAAAAGCAATCATGAAGTCTGATCTGGGCTTGAATCCCAGTTCTAACGGCGATGTGATTCGTGTGCCCATGCCACCGCTGACCGAAGAGACGCGTAAGGGTTACATTCGTCAGGCGCGCAACGATGCTGAACACGCACGTGTTGCGATCCGTAATATCCGTCGTGATGCCAACGGTGATATCAAGGATCTTTTGAAAGAGAAAGAGATCACGGAAGATGATAGCCGTCGTGGTGAAGATCAGGTCCAGAAATTGACTGACAAGTATGTGGCCGAGGTGGATAACCTGCTGGCTCAGAAAGAAAAGGACCTGATGGAAATCTAAACGGACAGGCGGGGCGCTGCCCCGCTACGGAATTGCATGGCTTCTGAACAGCAATTGACCATACCGCCGGGGCGAAGTATGCCCCGTCATATCGCCATTATTATGGATGGCAACAACCGTTGGGCCAAAGCGCAGCGCTTGCCAGGTCTGGCGGGACACAAGGCGGGCGTGGACAGTGTGCGTGCTGTCATCGAGTGTTGTGTTGAGCAGGGGATAGAAGCCCTGACACTGTTTGCTTTCAGTAGTGAAAACTGGAAGCGTCCAGCGCTGGAAGTAAAGGGGCTGATGCAGCTGTTTATGCGTGCATTGAGCCATGAAGTGCGAAAGCTGGCACGACACAATATTCGCCTGCGCATCATTGGTGACATTTCTCGTTTCAGTTCGGATTTGCAAGCCAAGATTCGTGAGGCGGAGGCTTTGACGGCTACCAACACGGGTCTGACACTGAATATTGCAGCAAACTATGGTGGGCGCTGGGATATTACCCAGGCCAGCCGTCATCTTGCGCAGCGTTGTCTTGATGGTGAACTGCGGCCTGAACAGATCGATGAAGAACTGCTGGGCAGTTGCATGGCCTTGGCCGACCTGCCGGCACCGGATCTGTGTATCCGTACCGGTGGCGAGCAGCGTATCAGCAATTTCCTGATCTGGCAGATGGCCTACACCGAGTTCTACTTCACCGACTGCTTCTGGCCCGAGTTTGGCAAGCAGGAAATGATTGCGGCGTTGCAATCCTTCTTGACGCGGGAGCGCCGATTTGGCCGAACCAGCGAGCAGCTGGAGGCCGATAAGTCGTGTTAAAACAGCGTATCCTTACAGCTCTAGTGCTGGCGCCTCTGGCGTTGTTGGCACTCTTTGTACTGCCGCAGACCTGGTTTACCTGGGTTCTGGCGGCAGTTTTCATATATGGTGGCCTCGAATGGGCCAACCTTTGTCGCCTTTCTGTGCCAGGTACGGCACTGTTGTTGTCAGCAATTG
Source organism: Marinobacterium sp. (assembly GCA_048260865.1). Taxonomy (GTDB): domain Bacteria; phylum Pseudomonadota; class Gammaproteobacteria; order Pseudomonadales; family Balneatricaceae; genus Marinobacterium. The sequence continues at coordinate 217,639 of JBLXGN010000008.1, forward strand.
CCGGGCTGATGTGGGGGCTGGGCGCTTTTCCGCAGCTGGCTCAACTATCGGTTTGGCTGGCGGTTGTGTTCTGGTTTTTCGCCTTGCTGATGGTGCTTGGATACCCCAAAACCGCGGATTGGTGTCAAAAGCCTCAGCGGATACTGTTTGGCTTTCTGGTACTGGTCCCGGCCTGGTATGCCATGCTTGCGATCCGTTCTGATGAAGCGGGTCTGGTCATGTTGCTGATGTTGCTGATGCTGGTTTGGGGGGCGGATGTTGGGGCCTACGCTGCCGGTAAAAGCTTTGGTCGCAACAAGCTTCTGCCCGCTGTCAGTCCTGGTAAAACCCGTGAAGGACTCTGGGGTGGATTGCTGACCTGTGCGCTAATTGGGGCAGGCTTCTCGTTTTGGTTGGAACTCTCCCTGTCCGGTGGCATCAAACTCACGGTGCTGGCGCTGTTGACCGGCATGGCTTCGGTACTGGGCGATCTACTGGAAAGCATGCTCAAGCGCGAGCGTGGTATCAAGGACAGTGGGCGTCTGTTGCCTGGTCATGGCGGTGTGCTGGATCGCATTGATAGCCTGACGGCTGCGGCACCTGTTTTCGCGTTGGGCCTGACACTGGTTTGAGGTTAGTGACACACTGATGGATTTGCTGCAGACGTTACTGGCGACTCTGGTCGCACTGGGTGTTCTTGTTACCATTCATGAATGGGGTCACTTTTGGGTGGCGCGCCGCTGTGGCGTGAAGGTATTGCGTTTCTCAGTGGGCTTTGGTCGCCCATTGTGGATGCGCAAGGGGCGCGATGGCACTGAGTATGCAATTGCAGCCATCCCTTTGGGTGGTTATGTGCGCATGCTGGATGAGCGCGAAGGCGATGTTCCTGAGGCGCTACGAGAGCAGGCGTTCAATAACAAATCGGTGTATCAGCGTATTGCCATTGTCGCGGCTGGTCCTCTGGTAAACCTTGCTTTTGCCGTTCTGGCATATGCATTCCTGTTTCTTTCCGGTATTAGTGTTGTCGTTCCTGTTATTGGTGAAATTGCCCCTGGATCACCCGCCGCACGTGCATCGGTTCCTGTTGAGCAGGAAGTGCTGGCAGTGGATGGGCGCGAGGTTCAATCCTGGAATGAGGTCAACTTGAGCCTGGCTTCTCGAGTGGGTGAGAGCGGTACGATTGAGCTGACAGTAGGAGAGCCTGCCCGAGGTCTGGCGCGTACCTACAATCTGCCGATTGAGCAGTGGGATGTAGACCTTGAGCGTGAATCTCCGCTCACCGCGGTCGGAATTACACCCTGGCGCCCTGAAATCCCGCCTGTGATTGGCCAGTTGCTGCCTGAGGGGGCTGCCAGTGCTGCAGGTATCCAAAGCGGCGACCGGGTGCTGGAAGTCAACGGCACAGATGTGCATGACTGGGTAGCATTGGTGAAAATTATCCAGGCGTCGCCCGAGCGTGAACTCTCTGTTCTGGTTGAGCGTCAGGGTCATGAGCAGCGTCTGACATTGACGCCTGCTCGCCGCCAGCTTGAAGACGGTGCCGTGCAGGGTTACATAGGCGCAGGTGTTGCACCTTTCGAATATCCCCCTGAAATGCAGCGAATGCTGAGCTACGGTCCACTGGATGCATTGGTGGCGGGCTTCGAAAAGACTGGACAGATGATCAGTCTGACACTTGAATCCATTGGCAAAATGATCGCCGGTGTGATCTCGGTAAAAAACTTGAGTGGCCCGATAACCATTGCTAAAGTGGCGGGGACTTCGGCTGCCTCGGGGCTGGAGTCTTTTGTCAGTTTTCTGGCCTATCTCAGTGTAAGTCTCGGTGTGTTGAACCTGCTGCCGATTCCAATGCTGGATGGAGGTCACCTGTTGTATTACGTAGTTGAGCTGGTGCGGGGTCGCCCGGTCAGTGAGCAGGTGCAGATGCTGGGGTTGAGAATTGGTATGGCGTTGTTGTTCAGCCTGATGGCACTTGCCATCGTCAATGATCTGGTCCGGTTATTCTGAGTGAGCCAGTTTTCCCATCAGTTAGTCATAAAAGTAAGAAGTACAGCATGAATCGCAAGCTGGGTCTGTTTTTTGTATCAATGCTATGGATGGCGCAGGCGCAAGCTGCGACACCCTTGTTCGAAGTCAGTGATATCAAGCTGGAAGGCTTGCAGCGGGTTGAGCCCGGGGTTGTGTTTCGACACTTCCCTGTGACGGCAGGCGACCAGCTGAATCGTGAACAGTTGTCTGACGCCATCCGTCAATTATTCAGATCCGGTTACTTTGCCGATATCCAGGCCGAGCGGGATGGTGAGGTTCTGCTGCTCAAGCTCAAGGAGCGTCCTTCGGTTGCGCTGATCAATCTAGAGGGTAACAACGTCATCAAGGATGAAGACCTGAAACGCGGCCTGGAGCAATCAGGCGTGCAGGAGGGTGATGTCTTCCGTCGTGCTGCGCTTGACCAGATTCGTCTGGATCTGCTGCGTGTTTATACGTCCCAGGGGCGCTACGGAGCCGATATTGCCACTGAAGTGGAGCCTCTGTCGGGCAACCGTGTTCAGTTGAACATCAATATCGATGAGGGCGAAGAGTCTTCGATTCAGCACATCAATATCGTGGGCAACACGGTTTTTACCGATGAAGAGCTGAAAGAGCTGTTTACGCTGGATCTGCCTGATTTCTGGTCGTTCTACACTCAGGATGGCCGCTATGCGCGTGAGAAGATGACGGGTGACCTTGAGCGTTTGCGCTCCTGGTATTTCGACCACGGCTACGCCAACTTCAATATCGACTCGGCCCAGGTCTCCATTACCCCTGACAAGAAACACATTTACATCACCATCGCAGTAACAGAAGGTGAGCAGTTCCGTGTACGTGACGTAACGGTAGCTGGCGAAATGGTGCTGCCGCAGGATGTGATGAATGCCGCGGTGACATTGTCACCGGACGAAGTTTTCTCGCGTGAAAAAATGACTTTCAGCCAGGAGCGTCTGGTACGTTTGCTGGGTGATGAAGGCTACATGTTTGCCAATGTCAGCCCGGTACCTGAGCTGCAAGACGACAACACTGTATCCATTCGCTTCTTCGTTGAACCGGGTAAGCGTACCTATGTCCGCCGCATCGCTATCAAGGGTAATACCCGTACCGCTGACGAAGTGATTCGTCGCGAGCTGGAGCAGATGGAAGCCGGCTTGGCATCAACCAAGGATATCGAACGCTCCAAGAGCCGCCTCGACAAAACCGGTTACTTCAGAAGTGTGAACGTGGAGACCCGTGCTGTTCCGGGCACTGATGATCAGATCGACCTGGAGTACTCCGTAGAGGAACAGCAATCAGGCCAGTTTACCGCCAGTGTCGGTTTCTCTCAGAACGACGGCATCATCCTTGATCTGGGCGTGCAGCAGGATAACTTCCTGGGTAGTGGCAGCAAGGTGGGCTTCAATATCACCAACAGCTCGACCAATACCGAATATAGCTTCAACTATCTGGATCCCTTCCACACCGTGGATGGCGTGAGCCGTGGTTTTAATGTCTTTTATCGTGAGCGTGACTACGAAGAAGACGACATCAGCTCCTACACCGCTGATGAAGCCGGTGCCGGTGTGACTTTTGGTTACCCGATCGATGATTATCAGCGTCTCAACTTTGGTGCTGATTTCGAATATATCCGCCTGAACACCTATGAAGAAACTGCGGATGAAGTGGTGGAGTTCATCGCTGATGAGGGCGAAGAGTTTTATAACTGGAAACTTTCTGGTGGCTGGAGTGATAACCGTCTGAACAAGGGACTTTTCCCGACGCGGGGTTATGCACAAAGTGCTACCGTTGAGTTTGCAGTTCCCGGCAGTGACCTGGCTTACATGCGTGCCAATTACCGTAACAAATGGTATCGCCCGCTGAATACCGATGAAACCTGGGTAATGGGACTGAGAGGTCGCATCGGCTACGGTGACAGCTTCGGTGACAATGCTTATCCCTTCTTCAAGCATTTCTATGCGGGTGGTTTGAAAACCGTGCGTGGTTTCTCGAACAACTCACTGGGACCTCAGGATTCCAACGGCGACCCCTTTGGTGGCAACCTGATGATCACCGGTTCTGCTGAACTTGTATTCCCAATGCCTATTATGGAAGACAAAAGCGCTTGGCGTAGTCTGTTCTTCCTGGATGCCGGTAACGTGTACACCACTAACTGTCTGAGTAGCCAGCAGGAGTGTTCGGAGGATATCGATCTGTCCGAATTGCGTTATTCCGCTGGTCTGGGTATCAGCTGGTTGACTCCGATTGGTCCTCTGTCCATGTCGCTGGGTGTGCCGCTTAACGATAAAAGTGGCGACGATACAGAAGTGTTCCAGTTTGCGCTGGGTCAGACGTTTTAAGGAGATTGTATGAAGTTTGTAATTCGAATTGCCGCGCTGGTCATGGTGATGTTTAGCGCTCAGGTAATGGCCGAAAAAGTGGCAGTTCTGGGTGTTGAGGAAGCACTGCTCAACTCCAATGCGGCGAAATCATTCCGTGAAGAGCTCAAGGCTGAGTTTGAAGACGAAGAAAAACAGCTGGTCGCTCTGGAAAAACAGGCACGTGAGTTGCGTGACAAGCTGCAGAAAAATGCCGGTTTGGCCTCTGAAGAAGATCTGAAACAGATGCGCATGCAGTTCCAGAAAGCCTTTGGCGAGTACCAGCGCCGTGGTCAGGCAATGCAGCAGCAGCGCGCAGAGCGTGAGCAGGCGTTTATTGCCGAAATGCGTCCACGTCTGGATAAGGCTATTCGTGAACTGCTGGACGCTGATGGTTATGACATCATCCTGTCAAAGCAGGCGACCGTCTATGCCAACAAGACTTCTGACCTGACGCCGCGTGTTATCGAACTGCTGAACAAGCAGTAATCATGACCGCGCAAAAATCCTTTCTGCTGTCAGAGCTGGCTTCCCGCTTGGGGGGCACTCTGACCGGTAACCCTGATACGCGTATTACCCACCTTGGCACTCTGCAATCAGCTGATGCAGAAGCGCTGTCTTTTTTTGCCAATGCGCGCTATTTGAATCAGCTCAAGAGCACCCAGGCTGGTGCCGTGTTGATCACGCCATCAATGAAAGATGAGTGCCCGGTCGATGCGATTCTGGTCGAAAACCCCTATCTTGCCTTTGCGCAGGCCAGTCAGTTGTTTGATTGGCGCCTGGACGCAACGGCGGGTATTCACCCCAGCGCAGTCATTTCCGATGCAGCTCAGATCGACCCAACCGCTGAAGTTGGACCTCAGGCTGTGGTTGAGGCCGGTGCGGTTATTGCGGCCGGAGCGGTTATCGGTGCTGGCTCGGTTGTTGGGCGTGATTGCCGGGTGGGGGAAAATACGCGCCTGGAAGCACGTGTCACCCTGTATCCCAATGTGAGTATAGGGCGTAACTCACTTATCCACAGCGGTGCCGTAATTGGTGCTGATGGTTTTGGTTTTGCACCTACGCCCCAGGGCTGGGAAAAAATTTGCCAGCTCGGTGGTGTACGCATTGGGGATAATGTCGAAGTGGGAGCTTGTACCACTATCGATCGTGGGGCCCTCGATGACACTGTAATTGAGGATGGGGTCAAGCTGGATGACCAGGTTTTGATCGCTCATAACGTGGTCGTTGGGCGTTACACTGCTATTGCGGGCTGTACCGCAGTGGCCGGAAGCACTAAAATTGGCGAACGCTGCACAATTGCAGGGCATTCCGGTATTACCGGACACCTGCAGATCGCGGATGGTACGCATGTGACGGCCATGTCTCTGGTCAGTCGATCCATTACCAAGCCTGGTGTGTACTCATCCGGAACCGGAATGGAGCCCCATCGTCAATGGAAGCGCAATGTTGTGCGCTTTCGTCAGCTGGATGAGTTGGCTCGCCGGGTCCGAAAATTGGAACAGGCTCAAGAACAGTATTCTACTGAAGGTCAAACACATGATGGATGTTAAAGAGATCCGTAAATACCTGCCTCATCGTTATCCTTTTTTGCTGGTGGATCGGGTCTTGGCTCTGGAACCGGGTGAATCAATCACCGCGATTAAAAATGTGACTGTGAACGAGCCTTTCTTTAACGGCCACTTTCCTGACCATCCGGTAATGCCGGGTGTGCTGATTGTTGAAGCCATGGCGCAGGCAGCAGGCGTACTGGGCTTCAAAACCATGAACAAGGGCCCGGAAGATGGTTCCATCTACTATTTTGTAGGTGCGGATAACCTGCGCTTCAAGCGTCCGGTTGTGCCGGGAGACCAGTTGATGCTGGAAGCCAAGGTAATCTCCGAGCGTCGCGGTATCTGGAAATTTGATGTGCGTGCCAGCGTGGACGGTGACACCGTAAGCAGTGCAACCATCCTCTGTGCAGATAGAAAGGTGTGACATTGATTCACCCGCAAGCAATTGTTGACCCCTCGGCGCGTATTGCCGAGGGTGTTGAGATCGGACCCTGGAGTCTGATTGGTCCTGATGTCGAGATTGGAGCCGGTACCCGTATCGAGTCTCATGTCGTCATCAAGGGGCCGACTCGCATTGGCGAAGGCAACCGAATTTTTCAGTTCGCGACAATCGGTGAAGAGTGTCAGGACAAGAAATATGCCGGTGAACCTACGCGTCTGGAAATTGGCGATAACAATGTTATCCGTGAAGGCTGCACCATCCATCGTGGCACCGTCCAGGATGAAGGTCTGACCAGCATTGGCAGCAATAACCTGCTGATGGCTTATGCCCATGTGGCACATGATTGCCGGGTGGGTAATAACATTATCCTGGCCAATAATGCGGCCCTGGCCGGTCATGTTCATGTGGGCGATAACGCTATTCTGGGCGGCTTTACCGCCGTGCACCAGTTCTGCCGTATCGGCGCACATGTGATGTGTGGTGCCGGTACTGTGGTCCTCAAGGATATTCCGGCCTATGTCATGGCAAGTGGCAACAGTGCTAAACCTCATGGTATCAACCTGGAAGGTTTGAAGCGTCGTGGTTTCCAACCAGATGCACTGAATACACTGCGTCAGGCCTACAAGCTGATCTATCGCAAGGGATTGACCGTTGAGCAGGCGCTGGAAGCATTGGCTGACCTGTTGCCTGGCTGTCCTGAAGTTGGGCTTCTGATCGATTCTCTGGAATCTTCTACCCGTGGCATCATCCGCTGAGGCTGTTATGCGGCCTTTGCGAATCGGTATAGTGGCGGGTGAGGCATCGGGAGATATTCTCGGTGCCGGACTTATCCGTGCCCTGCGTCAACGTTATCCACAGGCTCGCTTTGAGGGCATCGGCGGTGAGCTGATGCTGGAGCAGGGCTGTGAATCTCTGTATCCGCTTGAACGCCTGTCTGTGATGGGCCTGGTCGAAGTTTTAGGCCGTCTGCCAGAGCTGCTGCGCGAACGCCGTCGTCTGGTGCGTTATTTCATCGACAATCCCCCCGACCTGTTTATCGGTATCGATGCGCCTGATTTTACGTTGGGGATGGAGCGCAAGCTGAAAGCGGCGGGTATTCCGACGGTGCATTACGTCAGTCCCTCTGTCTGGGCGTGGAAGCGCAAACGTATCTACAAAATCAAACAGAGCACCGACCTGCTGTTGTCGCTGTTTCCGTTTGAAGCCGAAATTTACCAGCCTACCCAGCAAAACCTCAGATTTGTAGGACATCCGTTGGCGGATGAAATACCCGCTGAGATTGACCTGGATGCTGCCCGAGCACGCTATCGGAGTCTTGCAGGTGAGGAGCGTCCCATGGTGGCGCTGTTACCGGGCAGTCGTGGCAGCGAGATTAAATATCTGGCACGTCCCTTCCTGGAAACGGCTCGCTGGCTTCAGTCCCAGCGCCCGGAGCTTCATTTTGTTTTGCCGGCTGCCAACCAGTATCGCTATGAGCAGCTGGAAGGGCTGGTTCGGGAAGAGTTCTCGGACTTGAATCTGGCGCTGGTTTTGCAAGGCTCACGAGAGGTGATGGCGGTATCGGATGCCATTCTGATCGCGTCGGGCACCGCAACACTGGAAGCCTGTTTGCTGCAGAAGCCGATGGTGGTCGCGTACCGCATGGCGGGTCTGACGTATCGCATCTATTCGCGTCTGATCAAAAGTCCTTGGGTGTCACTGCCTAACGTACTGGCCGGTGAAGAGATGGTGCCTGAAGTGCTGCAGGATGGCGTCGAGCCAGAAGTGCTTGGGCCACTGGTACTGCGTGCACTGGAGGATGAGCCCTATCGTCGCCGTTTGGATCGTGTCTTTGGGGTCATCGGCGAACAGCTGCGTCAGGATGCCAGTGAACGAGCGGCCGATGCCGTGATTGAACTGTTGGAGAGTCGTCGTGCAGAGCGCTGAGTTTGATTTTCGTCCTCAAGGCCATACCGCGGGTGTGGATGAGGTCGGTCGCGGGCCTTTGGTCGGTGATGTGGTGGCCGCTGCGGTGATCCTTGATCCGTCCAATCCTATCGAGGGGCTGGCTGATTCCAAGGCGCTGAGTGAAAAAAAACGTGAGCGCCTGTACGAAGAGATCAAGGAAAAAGCGCTGGCCTGGTGTGTCGCCTCTGCCAGCCCGACCGAGATTGACGAGCTGAACATCCTCCATGCCAGCATGTTGGCGATGCAGCGTGCGGTGGAAGGTCTTTCCATCGCACCTGATTATGCCCTGATCGATGGTAATCGCTGTCCTGCACTGGCCTGTCCTTCGGAACCGGTGATCAAGGGCGATGCCAAGGTAGCCGAAATCAGTGCTGCCTCTATTCTGGCAAAAGTGGATCGGGATCGACAGATGCTGGCATTGCATCAACAGTACCCTGATTACGGCTTTGATCGTCATAAGGGGTATCCAACCCCGCAACATCTGGACGCTTTAGAGCGATTGGGTGCCTTGCCTGAGCACCGTCGCAGTTTCCGTCCGGTCCGTTTACGTCTGGAGCAGTCATCTGATGTCTGAACCTGCATTTGTTCATCTGCGTGTCCATTCCGAGTACTCGCTGTTTGATGGTCTGGTCCGTATAAAACCGCTGGTGAGCACCGCGGCCGCGCAAAACATGCCGGCTGTGGCAATTACGGACCAAACCAACCTCTTCGCGTTGGTCAAATTTTACAAGGCGGCACTGGGTGCTGGTGTAAAGCCGATCTGTGGCGTAGATCTCTGGGTTGTAAACCCTGATGAGCCTGAGGGTGAGCCTTTCCGTATCACCCTGATCGTGCGTACGGGGCAAGGCTACCGTAACCTGATGGAGCTGGTGTCTCGTGCCTACTCCGAAGGCCAGAACATCGTGCCCGAGCGTGCGTTGGTGCGTAAGGAATGGATTGCAGAAAAGGCGGAAGGCCTGATTGCTCTGTCTGGTGCGCGACTGGGTGATGTAGGGCAGGCACTGCTGGCTGGTAACTATGATCAGGCCGAGGCGCTGCTGGCCGAGTGGCAGACGATCTTCCCGGATAACTATTATCTGGAGATCCAGCGCACCGGTCGTTCTGGCGATGAGTCCCTGGTGCATACCAGTGTGGAACTGGCGGCACGCAAGGGCTGTCCGCTGGTGGCTACCAACGAGGTGATGTTCCTCAAGCAGGAAGACTTTGAAGCGCACGAGGCGCGTGTCTGTATCAACCTTGGTCGCACTCTGGAAGATCCTCAGCGCCCGCGTAATTATTCCGACCAGCAGTATTTCCGTACTGCCGAGGAAATGTCTGAGGTGTTCAGTGATATTCCCAGTGCTCTGGAAAATACCGTTGAAATAGCCAAGCGCTGCAATATCGAAATTGAACTGGGCACCTACTACCTGCCACGATTCCCGGTCCCCGAAGGCATGCTGATGGATGACTTCTTCCGTCAGGTATCCTGGGAAGGCCTTGAGGAGCGTCTGGACTTCTTGCTCGACAAGGATGCTCCAGACTATCAGGAGAGGCGTAAACCCTACGAAGAACGGCTGGAGTTCGAGCTGGATATCATCATCCAGATGGGTTTCCCGGGCTACTTCCTGATCGTAATGGACTTCATCAAGTGGGGTAAGGAAAACGGTATTCCTGTAGGGCCAGGACGAGGCTCCGGTGCCGGTTCACTGGTGGCCTACGTACTCAAGATCACCGACCTTGATCCACTTGAATACGATCTGCTGTTCGAACGATTCCTGAACCCTGAACGTGTTTCCATGCCTGACTTCGATATCGACTTCTGCATGGAAAACCGTGATCAGGTGATTGACTACGTAGCGCGTACCTATGGTCGTGATGCGGTATCGCAGATCATCACCTACGGTACCATGGCGGCCAAGGCGGTAGTGCGCGATGTGGCGCGTGTGCAGGGCAAGGCATTCGGTTTGGCGGATCGTCTGTCAAAGCTGATTCCGTTCGAAGTGGGTATGACCCTGAGCAAGGCCTGGGAGCAGGAAGAAGCGCTTCGTGATTTCGTCAACGGCAATGAAGAAGCCGAAGAAATCATGGAAATGGCCTATAAGCTGGAGGGTGTGACCCGTAACGTCGGCAAGCACGCCGGTGGTGTGGTAATCGCACCGACCAAACTGACCGATTTTGCGGCGACATACTGTGACGAGGAAGGTCAGGGTCTGGTGACCCAGTTTGACAAGAACGATGTTGAAGAGGCCGGACTGGTTAAGTTCGACTTCCTGGGTCTGAGGACCCTGACCATCATCGACTGGGCGTTAAAAACCATCAACCGCAAGCGGGAACTGCAGGGCGAAGAGCCGTTGCAGATTGAGTCGATCAGTCTGGAGGACGAGCCGACCTTCAAACTGTTGCAAAGTGCGCAGACCACCGCGGTATTCCAGCTGGAATCCAGCGGTATGAAGGATCTGATACGCCGCCTGCTGCCTAACCGCTTTGAAGATATCGTCGCACTGGTAGCACTGTTCCGACCGGGTCCGCTGCAGTCGGGCATGGTGGATGACTTCATCAACCGTAAGCATGGTCGCGCGCCTCTGGCCTGGCCGCATCCAGATTATCAGCTCGACAGTCTGCAACCGGTACTTGAGCCTACCTACGGCATCATCCTGTATCAGGAACAAGTTATGCAGATCGCCCAGGTAATGGCGGGCTACACGCTGGGTGGCGCGGACATGCTGCGTCGTGCCATGGGTAAAAAGAAACCCGAGGAGATGGCCAAGCAGCGTGCCGTCTTCCTTGAAGGTTGTGCCGGCCAGGGTATCGATAAGGATCTTGCCGGTAACATCTTCGACTTGGTAGAGAAGTTCGCCGGCTACGGCTTCAACAAGTCGCACTCGGCTGCCTACGCACTGGTGTCCTACCAGACCGCCTGGCTGAAACAGCATTACCCGGCAGCCTTTATGGCCGCGGTATTGTCTTCAGATATGCAAAACACCGACAAGGTGGTGATCTTCATTGAAGAGTGCCGTCAGATCGGCTTGACCGTGCGTCTGCCCAACGTCAATGACAGTGACTACATGTTCACTGTGAATGATGCGGATGAGGTGGTCTACGGTCTGGGTGCGGTCAAGGGTGTCGGTGAAGGCCCGGTAGGTGCCATCATGCAGGCACGTCAGGAAGGCGGTCCATTCAAGGATCTGTTCGACTTCTGTGAGCGGGTCGGTGCGGGGCGTTTAAACAAGCGTGTTCTGGAAGCACTGGTGCGCTGTGGTGCACTGGATAGCCTGGGTCCGTCCCGTGCCATCCTGTGGGAGGCCATTCCATCAGCTTTGAAAGCGGCGGATCAAAGTGCCCGTAATGCCGATGCCGGCATGATGGATATGTTTGGTGAAGTGGAGGCCGAGAGTCCCGGCGACCCCTACGCCGAATTCGGCAAGGCCCGTGACTGGACCGACAAGGAGCGATTGCAGGGTGAGAAAGATACCCTGGGTCTCTACGTTACCGGCCACCCCATCGATGAGTATGAATCAGAGCTCAAGCGCTTGGTCAGTCGCAAGCTGGTCGAGTTGCAACCCAACCGCGGCGCGACCCAGAAAATGGCGGGTCTGGTTGTGGACATGCGCCTGAAGAAGACCAAGAAGGGCGATACCCTCTGCTTCCTGACTCTGGATGATCGCAGTGCGCGCATGGATATCACTCTGTTTGGGGATGTTTTTGATGCCGCTCGCCCCCTGATCAACAAGGATGCCGTGCTGGTCGTTGAAGGCGAAGTGGCTCAGGACGACTACAATGGTGGCCTGAAGGTACGTGCCAGCAAGGTGATGAGTATGGCGCAGGTGCGTGTTAGTGCAGCTCGCTGTGTAGAAATCCGCTGTGATCGCAACCAGCTGGGCCGTCAGCAGATGAAGCAACTGGGTGATACCTTGAAGCAGCATCGCAGTGTATTGCTCAAATTGCCTGTCGCGTTGAATTATCAGCGAGAGGACGCCGCCGCGCGACTCTGGCTGGACGAAAGCTGGGCTGTTGATCCCGGTGATGATCTTTTGTTGCAGTTGAAGTCTCAATTTGGCAACGACAATGTCAGTCTTTGTTATGACTGACAGGGTGGAGATCAAGCCGCTCAGCCGTTAGAATTGGTTGATTAATCCGTGCCCTGTTTACCGGGCCCCAAGTTACTGAGTAGAAGCAGACACGCATGAATCCGAACTATCTGGATTTTGAACAGCCGATTGCCGAGCTGGAAGCCAAAATCAGTGAGCTGCGCCATGTCAACGAGGACACGGCGGGGCTTAACCTGAGTGATGAACTGGAAAAGTTGCAGGAAAAAAGCCGTAGCTTGACCGAGTCGATCTTCAAGGATCTGTCTGCCTGGCAGATCTCCCAGATCGCGCGTCATCCTCAGCGTCCTTACACCCTGGACTACGTCAAACACATCTTTGATGACTTTGATGAGATCCATGGCGACCGTCATTTCTCCGACGATCAGGCGATCGTAGGTGGTCTGGCCCGTCTGGATGGTCGTCCAGTGATGGTGATTGGTCACCAGAAAGGCCGTGAAGTGAAGGAAAAGGTGCGCCGTAACTTCGGCATGCCGCGTCCTGAAGGCTACCGTAAAGCCCTGCGCATGATGGAAATGGCAGAGCGTTTCAAAATGCCGGTGTTGACCTTCATTGATACCCCGGGAGCTTATCCGGGCATTGACGCTGAAGAGCGTGGCCAGTCTGAAGCAATCGCGTTTAACCTGGCCAAAATGTCTCAGCTGAACACTCCGATCATCTCGACTGTTATCGGTGAGGGTGGTTCCGGTGGTGCGCTGGCAATTGGCGTCTGCGATGAGCTGTTGATGCTTCAGTACGGCACCTACTCCGTAATTTCCCCGGAAGGCTGTGCGTCTATCCTGTGGAAAAGTGCCGAGCGTGCATCTGATGCAGCCAAGGCGATGGGCATCACCTCAGAACGCCTGCATGAACTTGGTTTGGTGGATCAGGTTGTCAGCGAGCCTCTGGGCGGTGCGCACCGCAATGTAGAGCTTATGGCGGCTAACCTGAAGAAGCACCTGGTTGAAACTCTGGATCGTCTCAGCGAGTTCGAATCTGAAGAGCTGCTGGAGCGTCGCTACGAGCGCCTGATGTCTTACGGTGTCTTCGAAGACTGATCCTGCTCAGGCAGCCTCGGTGCTGCCTGTTCTACTTGAGGTGCTGGCGGCTAAACTGGCCGCCGAACCTGATGTCCGCCGCTGGGTAATTGCCTTGAGCGGCGGCCTCGACTCCTCCCTTTTGCTTGAACTCTGCGCACGACTGGATCTTCCTCAGCCCCTTCATGCCATCTACATTGACCACCAGTTGCAGGCACCTTCTGCCGACTGGGGAGAGCATTGCCGTCTTCACTGTGAACGATTGAATATTTCCCTCGATATTATTCGCGTGAGCCCCGAGTCGAACTCTGAAGCCAGTGCCCGTAGCGCACGTTATCAGGCGTTTGAGACCCTGCTGCAGTCAGGTGATTGCCTGTTGCTGGCGCAACATGCGGATGATCAGGCTGAAACCTTGCTGTTGCGTTTGCTTCGCGGAGCAGGTGTTGCTGGCTTGTCGGCCATGCCACAACGACGTTCCTTGGGTGAAGCGCGCCTGATGCGCCCCTTGCTTGATCGATCTCGTGATGAGTTGGAACAAGCCGCTGACGAACTGGCACTGACGCATATCGAAGATCCGACCAATCAGCAGGATCACTACGACCGTAACTGGCTCCGGCTGAATATTATCCCAAAGCTGAAACAGCGTTGGCCGGATGTGCTCAAGCGAGCGAACGAAACTTCGGCCTTGATGACGGATACCGAGCAGGTGTTACGTGAGTGTGCCGAGGACGATTTGCAGCAGATCGAGTCAGTCGCAGGCCGATTGAATATCAATGCATTGCGCCGCTTGTCTGAAGCGCGACAGCGCAATGTGTTGCATCACTGGATTACTGAACGGACGGGACTGCGTTTGAGCCGCCAGCGACTGCTTAATCTGCAATACTCGATGCTGGTTGAGCGTGAGGATGCGGACCCTCAGGAGCGGTTAGCAGACTTTCAGTTGCGCCGCTATCGTGACCAGCTTTTTCTGTTGCCTTATTCCTTACCAGTGGTAGTACCGGACACAAGTGTTCCGCTAGAAGTGGGGCAGAATCTGGACCTGCCCGCCGGACATTTGCGTTGGGTCCCAGCTGCAAAAGGGTTTCCGGTTGGTGAGGTCCTTCGCTTGGCGTATCGACAGGGTGGCGAGCGCTTGCGTCCGCAGGGGCGAGGGGGCTCCGTGAGTCTGAAACAGTTGCTGCAGGAGGCCGGAGTGCCGCCCTGGATGCGCTCGATTCAGCCAATTCTCTGGGCCGATGATGAAATTCTGGCGTTGCCCGGAATCTGCCTGTGCGAGTTTCCAATGGTTGAAAATGGATTGCTGCCGCAATGGGACGCTTTTGGTTTGTCCTGAGGGGCGCTTTTTGCTATCCTGCAACCCCATCTTGAGTACGTTTTCTCCTCCCACTTCTACGATCTGACAGGTTCCGCATGACGCGTTATATTTTCGTCACAGGCGGTGTTGTGTCCTCATTGGGCAAAGGCATCGCATCAGCTTCTTTGGCGGCTATTCTAGAGGCCCGTGGCCTCAAGGTAACAATGCTGAAGCTGGACCCGTATATAAACGTGGATCCGGGCACTATGAGCCCCTTCCAGCACGGCGAAGTTTTCGTCACCGATGATGGTGCCGAAACGGACCTGGACCTGGGCCACTACGAGCGCTTCATTCGCACCACCATGAGCAAGCGCAACAACTTCACCACTGGTCGTGTATACCAGCACGTGCTGAGCAAGGAGCGCCGCGGCGACTACCTGGGCGGTACTGTGCAGGTGATCCCGCACATCACCAACGAGATCAAGCGTCGCGTGATCGAAGGTGCCGGTGATGCGGATGTTGCTTTGGTCGAGATCGGTGGCACCGTGGGTGATATCGAATCCTTGCCGTTTTTGGAAGCGGTACGTCAGCTGAAAGTGGAAGTGGGTGCGTCCCGTGCCATGTTCATGCATTTGACGCTGGTTCCTTACATCGCAACTGCGGGCGAGACCAAAACCAAACCGACCCAGCACTCAGTGAAAGAGCTGCGCTCCATCGGTATCCAGCCGGATATCCTGGTATGCCGCTCCGAGCAACCGCTGGATGAGTCTTCCCGTCGCAAGGTGGCCATGTTCACCAACGTGGAAGAGCGTGCGGTTATCTCTCTGCCGGATGCGGATACCATCTACAACATCCCGGCCATGCTGTGGGAGCAGCACCTGGATGAGATCGTCACTGAACGCTTCCGCATCAACTGCAAACCGGCAGATCTGAGCGAGTGGAGCCGTGTGGCTGATGCTTTCCTGCACCCTGAGGGTGAAGTGACCATCGCCATGGTTGGCAAGTACATGGAGCTGCTTGATGCCTACAAGTCTCTGATCGAGGCGATTACGCACGCCGGTATCGCGCTGCGCAAGAAAGTACGCATTGAGTACATCGACTCCGAACGTGTTGAGCGTGAAGGCAGCAAAATCCTGGAAGGCTTCAGCGCCATTCTGGTGCCTGGTGGCTTCGGTGAACGTGGTGTAGAAGGCAAGATTCAGGCCGTTCGCTTTGCGCGCGAGAACAAGGTTCCCTATCTGGGGATCTGTCTGGGCATGCAGGTGGCGGTTATCGAATATGCCCGTCACGTGGCTAACCTTGAAGGCGCCAACTCTACGGAGTTCGATCAGCAGTGCAAACACCCTGTGATTGGCTTGATTACCGAATGGACTGATCGCAGCGGTGAAGTGGAAGTGCGTGGTGAAAACTCCGACCTGGGCGGCACCATGCGTCTGGGTGCGCAAACCTGCCACCTGGCTGAGGGTTCCAAAGTTGCTGAAGCTTACGGCAACACAGAGGTGCGCGAGCGTCACCGTCACCGTTTCGAAGTGAACAACAACTACGTTCCCCTGCTGGAAGAGGCTGGTCTGAAGATCACTGGCCGCTCTGTGGATGGTGAACTGGTTGAGGTGGTAGAAGCGCCGGACCATCCCTGGTTCGTGGCCTGTCAGTTCCACCCGGAATTCACTTCTACCCCGCGTGACGGGCACGGCCTGTTTACCGGATTTATCAAGGCCGCGCTGGAACGTCAGGCGCAGCAGTAACCTTTTTACGAGTTAACTGGAGACACAGATACAATGGCTCAGATTGCGAATATCAAGGCACGCGAAGTCCTGGATTCCCGTGGTAACCCGACTGTAGAAGCAGACGTTATTCTGGCTTCTGGCGTGATGGGTACTGCTTGTGCGCCTTCAGGCGCTTCCACTGGTTCCCGCGAAGCACTGGAACTGCGTGACGGCGACAAGTCTCGCTACCTGGGTAAGGGCGTGCAGAAAGCCGTAGCGGCAATCAACGGCGCTATTCGTGAAGCTCTGGTTGGCATGGACGTAACTGATCAGCGCGCATTGGACGACAAAATGCTGGCGCTGGACGGTACTGAAAACAAGTCCAACCTGGGTGCCAACGCTATCCTGGCTGTTTCTCTGGCGGCTGCAAAAGCGGCAGCAACCGAGAAAGGTATTCCGTTGTACGCGCACATTGCTGAGATCAATGGCACTGCGGGTCAGTACTCCATGCCGGTTCCGATGATGAACATCCTGAACGGTGGTGAGCATGCCGACAACAACGTCGACATCCAGGAGTTCATGGTTCAGCCGGTCAGCTTTGACAACTTCCAGGACGCTCTGCGTTGTGGCGCGGAAATCTTCCACGCACTGAAATCAGTACTCAAGGCTCGTGGCCTGAACACTGCGGTGGGTGATGAAGGTGGTTTCGCTCCTAACCTGGGCTCTAACGAAGAAGCGCTGGTTGTGATCCAGGAAGCGATCGACAATGCTGGTTACAAGCTGGGTACCGACGTGACTCTGGCACTGGACTGCGCATCTTCCGAGTTCTACAAAGATGGCAAGTACGACCTGGCGGGTGAAGGCAAAGTCTTCGACTCTGAAGGTTTCGGTGACTACCTGGCGCAGCTGTGCGAAAACTACCCGATCGTGTCCATCGAAGACGGTATGGATGAGTCCGATTGGGATGGTTGGGCCAGCCTGACGCGTAAGATCGGTGACAAGGTACAGCTGGTCGGTGACGACCTGTTCGTAACCAACACCAAGATCCTGAAAGAAGGTATCGAGAAGTCTATCGGTAACTCTATTCTGATCAAGTTCAACCAGATCGGTTCTTTGTCCGAAACTCTGGATGCGATCAAGATGGCGAAAGACGCCGGTTACACGGTTGTGATCTCTCACCGCTCTGGTGAAACCGAAGACACGACTATTGCTGACCTGGCTGTCGGTACTGCTGCGGGTCAGATCAAGACCGGTTCCCTGTGCCGTTCTGACCGTGTTGCCAAGTACAACCGTCTGCTGCGCATCGCTGAAGAGCTGGGTGCAGGTGCGGTCTATAACGGCCTGAAAGAGATCAAAGGTCAGGCTTGATACTGATGATGCCTTGAAAGCCTAATGTGCAGCCTGATCAATGAGTTGTGCAGTAGTTTTCGAGGTGTCTCTGAAAATATGATAAAAAGGGGGCTCTAGGCCCCCTTTTTTTGACCCTGGGACCTGCAGGCAAGAGGATAGTGCGTGTATCGCTGGTTGTTGTTGATATTACTGGTGATGTTGATTGGATTGCAGTATCGGCTCTGGTTTGGCGAAGCCAATCTGAGGCAGGTATGGCAGCTGGAACAGAAAATACTGGAACAGCGGGATGTCAATCAGCAGCTTGCCGAGCGCAACAAGCGTCTTGAAGCCGAAGTGCAGGATCTCAAACAGGGATTAACTGCCCTGGAGGAACGTGCCCGCAGTGAAATGGGTATGGTCCGCAAGGGGGAAACCTTTTTTCAGCTCATTGAGCCCGAGCCGGAGAACCCGCGACGTTGAACCTTTCACTCGCCACTGAATGGCTGTATGGCGAACCCTCATCCCAGGCCCAGCTGCGATCCCAGCCCGAAGACTTCCAGGTATTTGAGCGCTTGCCGTTTACCCCGGACGGGGAAGGGGAGCATGTCTTCCTGTATATTCGCAAAACCGGTGAAAACACCGATTGGGTGGCGCGTCAGCTGGCGAACTTCTGTCAGGTTAGTCCGCGCGATGTTGGGTACGCCGGCAAGAAAGATCGTCACGCTGTGACCGAACAGTGGTTCAGTGTACGCCTGCCGATCGGTCGTACGCTGACCTGGTCCTTGTTTGGCGGCGACAGTATCGAAGTCCTTGAAGCTGTTCGTCACAGCCGTAAACTGCGCTTGGGTGCTCTTGAGGGCAACCGCTTTGTTCTGCGCCTGCGTGGTGTGACGGATGAACAGGCTTTTGCCGAGCGAGTGGAGCAGGTGCGTGCGGGTGTGCCCAACTACTTTGGTGAGCAACGGTTTGGTAATGACGGTGGCAACCTTGAAAAGGGTATCGCCATGCTTGAAGGCCGTCTGCGCGAACGCCAGCGTCACAAGAAAGGGTTGTATATCTCTGCACTGCGATCCTGGTTGTTCAACCAGATCCTGAGTCAACGCATCCAGCAGGGATATTGGGATCGTATTCTGCCGGGCGATGTGCTGATGTTAAATGGCTCCCAGAGTTGCTTTCGGGCTGAGCCAGACGCCGATGATCTGGAGCAGCGCCTGGCTGAGGCTGATGTTCATCTGACCGCTCCCATGTGGGGTCGTGGCGAATTGATGACTCAGGATGCAGCACGGGATTTTGAACAGCAGACCCTTCAGCCCTGGCAGGACCTGTGTGCCGGCCTGGAAGGGCTGGGTCTTAATCAGGAGCGCCGCAGCATGCGGCTGATACCGCTGGGCCTCAAGGCTGAGCGAGAACAGGAACAGCAATGGCGACTGGAGTTTGAATTGCCCTCCGGTGCCTTTGCCACCAGTGTTCTGCGCGAACTCTGTCAGTGGCATAACGCAACTTTGCAGCAGGAGTAATCGGGAAAAAATGCTGACCTTGATTTCCAACGATGATGGTGTGTACGCGCCGGGACTGGCTGCTCTGGCAGAGCGTCTGGCTCAGGATGTTGAGACCTTTGTTGTGGCACCCGACCGTAATCGCAGCGGCGCCAGTAACTCGCTGACGCTGGACCGCCCTCTGGAAGCTCACCATCATTCCAGTGGTTTTTACGGTATTAATGGTACACCCACCGACTGTGTACACTTGGGCATCTCAGGCCTGTTCACCGATGAGCGACGTCCTGATATCGTGGTATCGGGGATAAACGCCGGTGCCAATCTGGGTGACGATGTGCTCTATTCCGGTACCGTTGCTGCAGCGACCGAAGGCCGCCATTGCCGTTTGCCGCCTATCGCGGTTTCCATGCATAGCTTTCACCCACAGCATTATGAAACCGGTGCCGAAATCGTGGCCGCGTTGGTGAAACGGCTGGAATCACTGGTGGTGGCTCCACGTACTGTACTGAACGTGAATGTGCCGGATCTGCCGCTGGATCAAATCAAGGGCATTCATGTAACCCGTCTGGGGCATCGGCACTGCGCTGAACCGCCAGTGGCGATGGAAGACCCGCGCGGTCGCACACGTTATTGGATTGCCGGTGCTGGTGCTGCGGCTGACTCAGAACCCGGTACTGATTTCTATGCGGTCGAAAACGGCTTTGTTTCCATCACACCACTGCAGATCGACATGACACACTATTCTGGCATGGATAATCTGGGTGAGTGGTTGGAGGGCTTGATGTGATCGACCGCGATCTTCAGGGTATTGGGATGACGTCCCGGCGTACGCGAGAGCGTCTGGTACAACGTCTGCGTGATCAGGGTATTTCTGATGAGCGTGTGCTGAATGCAGTTCTGGACATGCCACGCCATATCTTTATCGATGAAGCCTTATCGCATCGTGCCTATGAAGATACGGCCCTGCCGATCAGCTATAACCAGACTATCTCTCAGCCCTATATTGTGGCGAGAATGACGGAGCTGCTGTTGGAAAATGGCCCTCGCGACAAGGTCTTGGAAGTTGGTACGGGGTCAGGCTATCAGACCGCTATTCTGGGCGAGCTGGTGGATCAGGTGTTCAGTGTGGAGCGTATTCGGCCTTTGCAGGAAAAGGCACGCCAGCGCTTGCAGCGATTGAAACTGATCAATGTCATGCTTCGTCATACCGATGGTGGTATGGGCTGGCCTGACAAGGCTCCTTTCGACGGCATTCTGGTTACGGCAGCGCCACGTGAAGTACCCAAAGAGTTGTTGTCACAGCTGGCCATTGGCGGCTGTCTGGTCATTCCGGTAGGAGATGAAGAGCAGACACTTAAACGTATTACGCGTACCGCAGAAGACGCATACACAACGGAAGTGATGGAAAAAGTACGTTTCGTGCCCCTTTTGAGTGGCACGGTTCGCTAACAACAGGAGTGAGTGTGCGTAACCTACGCGATTATCTGGTGTTGTCCGCCAAGGGCATGATGATGGGAGTTGCTGACGCCGTGCCGGGTGTATCGGGCGGTACCATTGCTTTCATTACAGGGATCTATGAAGAGCTGATCGATACGCTGAAGAGCTTTAATGTTGAAGCTCTTCGTTTGCTGTTTTCAGAGGGAATCGGGGCCTGCTGGCGCCATGTGAATGGCAATTTTCTGTTGGCACTGATGGCCGGTATCCTGTTGAGTCTGGTCAGTGTTGCTCATCTGACTCTCTATCTGTTGGAGCATCACCCGATTTTAATTTGGGCCTTTTTCTTCGGCTTAATCCTGGCTTCCACCTGGAGTGTGTTGCGTCACATCAGGGGCTGGAGTACCAATCTGTTTTCCATCTTTGTGCTGGGTGGGGTGCTCGCCTATTTTATTACTACACGGGCGCCGACGCTGATTGAGCCTTCGGTGCTGATGACCTTTTTGGCCGGTATGATTGCCATTTGTGCAATGATTCTGCCCGGTATCTCCGGTAGCTTTATCCTGCTGCTGATGGGAATGTATACCCCGGTGATGGAAGCGGTCAAAGGGTTGGAGTGGGGCATGCTGAGCGTTTTTATTGGCGGTTGTGTCCTGGGGCTGCTCAGTTTCTCACGGGTACTGAGTTGGGCCTTTCATCACCACCGCATGCCTACATTGGCGCTGTTGGGTGGCTTCATGTTGGGCTCGCTGAATAAGGTTTGGCCCTGGAAATATACACTGGCCTACAGTATCGATGAAAAGGGAGGAGAGATCCCTCTGATGCAGGATAACGTGTTGCCCGGTAGTTTTCAGATGCTGACAGGACTGGATGCTCAGCTTTGGCCTGCGCTTGCCTTGATTATCCTGGGCGCCCTGTTGGGGGTACTGATGGACCGGCAGCAGGGCTGAGGAGGCAGGAGTGCCCTGGCGGCTGGTTTTGACAGGATGGTTGATTGTGCTGCTGGGAGGTTGCTCAACCGGCTATGCACCGGTCACGGATCAGTCGCTGGGGGCAACCTCTGCACGAAAGGGGCCTGCCCCCGCCAGCTATCGTGTACAAAAAGGGGATACCCTTTACTCAATCGCCTTCCGTTATGGTCTCGATTATCGCCAGGTTGCGCGCTGGAATGGCATCGGCAGCCGCGACTTCATCTACCCAGGGCAGCGCCTGCGCCTAACGTCGTCATCTTCGTCTTCTGCAGGAGCAAAAAAAGCGCCAGCGCCTTCCTCTACTGCTTCCAAAACGCAGAAATCGACCTCGGCCAGCTCCAATAGCAGCCCAGCGGCCACAAAAAAAACGAGCAAACCGGAACCCTCAACTGCGGGCCCGATCAAGTGGCAATGGCCGCACAATGGCCGTATCCTGTCCGGTTTTGGTGGTGGTCAGCCCGCTAACAAAGGCATCGATATTATCGGCAAGGAAGGCGATCCCGTGAAAGCGGCTGCAGCGGGTGTTGTGGTGTATTCAGGTAATGGACTGCTTGGATATGGGAATATGGTTATTCTGAATCATAACAGTCAATACCTCAGTGCCTATGCCCATAACAGTCGCATTTTTGTACGAGAGGGTGATAAGGTTAAAGCAGGCGAGAAAATAGCCGAAATAGGTAATACGGGTGCTGCGCGTATGATGCTGCACTTTGAGATCCGGCGGGACGGTAATCCCGTAAACCCTATGCGCTACTTGCCTAAGCGCTGACAATAAAAATAACAACAGGGGAGCCTCGAAAACGTGAAAGTTGATTCGAAGGCAAGGCATTGAGCAGACAGAAGCCAGGCAGGCTTATCTGCTCGCTGTGCCTGTACCATGCAACATAGCCTAAGATTCGCTTAGTCGTTTTAGAGCTACCCACACATTGATGGCTCAGACCATCATCCAATCTGGGGGTAACACATGGTGAGCGTGGATAAGGAACACGGGGCCAAGGTTCCGGTTGGTGACAGTGACTATGATCAGGATGTCGAGACACTGGAGCGTGAGGAAGATGATGCGGTTGATGATGCCGACTTTGAGAGCGAAGAAGAAGAGCTTCCTGCCTTCATGAACAGTGGCCGTGGGCGTGGTTCCATGGCACACAAGGATCTGGTGAACGCACGTTCGCTGGATGCCACTCAGCTTTATCTCAACGAAATCGGTTTCTCGCCCCTGCTGACAGCAGAGGAAGAGGTTTATTTCTCTCGCCGTGCGCTTAAGGGAGACGAAGCTTCTCGCAAGCGCATGATCGAAAGTAATCTGCGCCTGGTGGTGAAAATTGCCCGTCGCTATATCAATCGTGGTTTGACTTTGCTTGACCTGATCGAGGAGGGTAATCTGGGGTTGATTCGAGCGGTGGAAAAGTTCGACCCCGAGCGAGGTTTCCGCTTCTCGACTTACGCGACCTGGTGGATTCGTCAGACCATCGAGCGCGCCATCATGAACCAGACGCGAACCATTCGTCTGCCGATTCATGTGGTCAAAGAGCTCAATGTTTACCTGCGTGCGTCACGTGAACTTGCTCAGAAGCTGGATCACGAGCCGACCGCTGAAGAAATCGCATCCCTGGTGGACAAGCCGGTTGCCAATGTGGAACGCATGTTGGGGCTGAATGAGCGTGTCAGTTCTGTTGATGTGCCGGCAGGGCAAGGGGCCGACAAGCCGCTGCTGGAAACGATAGCAGACCATGATGCGATGGATCCGGAAACCCTGCTGCAGAGCAACAACATCAGTGGCAACCTGAATCGCTGGCTGGATATGCTTCCCGAGAAGCATGCGGATGTGCTTTCACGTCGTTTTGGTCTGCGTGGTCACGAGATGAGTACACTGGAGCAGGTGGGTAAGGAGATAGGCCTGACCCGCGAGCGAGTCCGTCAAATTCAGGTGGAAGCGTTGCGCAAGCTGCGTGAAATCGTGGAGAAAAACGGCCTCAGCGGTGAAGACCTGCTGCAATAGCGCAGGTCTTTCCTTGTAGGCTGATGTATGTGAAGCCTAGCGCTCCAGATATTTGAGCTTATCTGGAGTGCCATTCCATTTTTCAGCCTCTTCCAGCGGAGGCTTGCGTTCACTGATATTGGGCCAGACCTCTGCCAACTCGGCATTGAGCTGATAGAACTTGTCCTGATCTGGACTCAAATCATCCTCGTGCAGTATGGCTTCTGCAGGGCACTCGGGCTCGCAAAGACCGCAGTCGATACATTCGTCCGGGTGTATCACCAGAAAGTTGGGACCCTCGTAGAAACAATCCACAGGGCAGACCTCAACGCAATCGGTGTACTTGCAGCGGATACAGTTCTCAGTGACGATGTAAGTCATCTTCCAGCGCTCCTTGGCTCGGGTCTGACTGCAGTATAGTGCGCCCCTGCGTTCCAGCCAACGGCGCTTACCTCGAATATCTTCAATTGACGTTTCAAGCCATCAGTTCCTTGAGCGCATACAGCTGCTCCAGAGCCTGGCGCGGTGTGAGCTCGTCCAGGTCCATCTGTTTCAGCTGACGCTCCACGGCTGAGGGCTGGCTGACAAACAGGTCTGCCTGCATGGGCGCTTCGCTTATCTGGGCTGATGCCGGTTCGGGATTGCGCGGCACCGTTTCTGTGGGGCTGCGGCTGTCCTGCTCCAGAATCACCAGTTTATCCCGTGCATTGCGAATGACGCGGTCGGGAATACCGGCCAGCTGAGCGACCTGGAGGCCATAGCTTTGGTTGGCAGGGCCTTCCTGCACTTCATGCATGAACACAATGTGATCGTTATGTTCTACAGCGGTCAGGTGTACATTCACAACCCCGCTTTCGCGTTCCGGAAGGCTGGTCAGCTCGAAATAATGAGTCGCGAACAGGGTGAAGGCTTTCACTTCGCGGGCCAAGAACTCCGCACAGGACCAGGCCAGTGACAGACCATCGAAAGTGCTGGTACCGCGGCCTACCTCATCCATCAGTACCAAACTGTGCTCACTGGCGTTGTGAAGGATATTGGCGGTCTCGGTCATTTCTACCATGAAGGTAGAACGACCACCCGCCAAGTCATCCGAAGATCCCATGCGGGTAAATATGCGATCAACGATACCGATGCGGGCGCTTTGAGCCGGGACATAGCTGCCGATATGGGCCAGCAGGGTGATCAAGGCCGCCTGGCGCATGTAGGTGGACTTACCACCCATGTTCGGGCCGGTGATCACCAGCATATGGCGTTGGTCATCCAGGCGCAGATCGTTGGCAACAAAGGGGGTTTCCAATACGGCTTCCACTACCGGGTGACGGCCACCTTCGATCTGCAGGCAGCGCTCATCCAAGAGTTGTGGACGTTGATAGTCCAGGCTGATGGCGCGCTCGGCCAGGTTGCATAACACGTCCAGTTCGGACAGGCCGGCGGCACTTTCCTGCAAGGGCGCGAGCTGTGCTGCCAGCTGCTCAAGCAATTCGTCGTAGAGGTGCTTCTCGCGTGCCAGTGCTTTGCTTTTGGCACTTAATGCCTTGTCTTCAAACTCTTTCAGTTCAGGTGTAATGAAACGCTCGGCGTTCTTGAGCGTCTGACGGCGGATATACTCGGCCGGCATATCGACAGCCTGTGACTTGCTGACCTCAATGTAATAGCCGTGTACACGGTTATAGCCAACCTTGAGAGTGGAAATGTCGGTGCGGGCACGTTCACGAGCTTCCAGCTGAAGCAGGAATTCACCGGCGTTTTCACTCAGTCCGCGCAACTCGTCCAATTCACTGTCATAACCGGTTGCGATCACGCCACCGTCACGAATTACGACCGGTGGTCCGTCGATGATAGCGCGAGCCAGCAGGTCAGCTTCGGTCGGGAAGCAGGCAATCAGTTGAGCCAGTGCCTTGATGCGGGGGGAGTCTGTTTTACCCAGCGCGTTTTGAAGCTCAGGCAGTGCCGCCAGGGCATTACGCAGTCGCTCCAAGTCGCGTGGTCGGGCAGAACGCAGAGCCACACGGGACAAAATGCGCTCCATATCGCCAATGGGCTTCAGCTGCTCGGCGATGTTGTCACTGCAATCAGGGCGCATCAGCCATCGAATCGCATCTTGACGTGCTTCCAGCGTGGCACGGTCGCGCAGCGGTCGGTGCAGCCAGCGACGCAGCAGTCGACTACCCATAGGGGTGCAGCACTTATCCAATACCGATGCGAGAGTGTTGCTGCGACCGCCGGACAGGTTGATGTCCAGTTCGAGGTTACGGCGTGTGGATGCGTCCAGAATTACAGCTTCATCGTGCTGTTCAACCTGCAGACGGCGGATATGAGGCAGGCTGCTGCGCTGAGTGTCTCGAGCATATTGCAACAGGCAACCTGCCGCGCAGATGGCCAGGCTCAGGTGATCGCAGCCGAAACCGCTCAGGTCACGGGTCTTGAACTGATCGCACAGCAGACGACGGGCGGTATCGTCTTCAAATTCCCAGGGGGGACGGGCATGTGAGCCAGGACGTTTGCTTACAGCAGCAGGGACTTCAACATCGTCGGGATACAGTAGCTCTGCAGGACGCAGTCGCTCCAGCTCAGCCAGCAATGCACCCTCATTTTCGACTTCGAACAGGCTGAAACGACCCGAGCTGATATCAATCAGTGCCACGCCAAAGCGGTCCTGATGACGGGCGATGCCCATCAACAGATTATCCTGATGCTCATCCAGCAGCGCTTCATCACTCAGTGTCCCCGGGGTGACGATGCGAGCAACCTCACGCGCAACCGGCCCTTTGCTGGTCGCAGGGTCACCAACCTGCTCGCAGATCACCACGGATTCTCCAGCTTTCACGATGCGCGCGATATAACCTTCAGCAGCATGATAGGGGATCCCCGCCATAGGAATGGGTTCACCGGCGGACTTTCCGCGTGCCGTTAGCGAAATATCCAGTAGTGCAGCCGCCTTCTTGGCGTCGTCGTAGAACAGCTCATAGAAATCACCCATGCGGTAAAACAGCAGTTGATCCGGATGCTGCGCCTTGATTCGCAGGTACTGCTGCATCATGGGGGTGTGCTGGGTGCTCTTGCTTGCTGAAGACATAGTTGGGGCTGTCATCCTGTTGCGGGGATTGAATCGGATTTGGCTCGGGGTATTTGTGATGTGGAATTGTACGTCAAACACGGCTGTATGCGTACCTGTGCCTGAAGGCGTTACAGCAGGAAAAGCTTGGAATGCAGGCAGAGCGATTGCTCGTTGCAATAGACCAGAAGGTTCTCTGGGCCAATGTTGATACGAATGAAACATTAGAACTGTGATGATGAGGAAGAATAGGGTGCCACGATGGCCGAAGGGACTTTTTACACTGCTGATCACAATGTTGTGCTGGATAGAATAGGTAGCAGGATGCTTGCAAGACTACCTGCAGTAACACAACATCTACAAGTGTTCAGCACTTGGATCGAATAAGATGAGAGCTGTGCACAGGAGGGAAAAATGGGCAGGAATCTTTGATCTCTAACTTCAGCTAAAGACTATAGATGATGATTTGATTAGGATGGCATCATTCCATGATGCTGAGTTGCACGAATTGCCTCTTTAATCTTAAGCAGCCAATATGAAATACGAAACTTTCAATCATCCCCGCTTGATACCCGGTCATAGTATGTACGGCGATACTGCTTTCGAGGGGTTGGAGTATAGCTATGTGGCAGTTAAGTCTCTCCTTAATGACCCTGGTACGCCGAAGCCAAGATTGGCCAAAATTCAGCTTGCTGATGTGTGGAGTAAGCCTGGTGACTGGTTTGGTATTGATGATTTTGATCCAGAGTCGATACGTTACCAAAAGGCAGACCCAAGCTATCCGGGTATAGTTGTAGAGGGTATGCAAAATCCTGCTGGCAAGCCTTTTCGGCTTATCGATGGTCGCCGTCGGCTAAATAAATTAAAAAATTTTGGGGTTGTTGAATACCCGTTTTATATTTTTCCTTTAGAGGCTGTGAGGCCGTTTATCGTCGAAGCTAAGATGCGGGAAATACGTCTAGATAATAAGCCCTATGAGCTTCATACGCTGCCTCAAGCTGCATTGGAATTAATTGTTGAGATACAGGAGTTGGATAAGACTGTCATTGGGAAAGGCGAGAAAGAAAAAAAGGTTCTTCAGGCGCGCAGGCAATCGTGCTGCAATGATCTTATAAAACTACTTCCTGGCTAGGTTGATATCAATATGAGCCTTATAGCTATAAGGCTTTTAATTTTCAATGGTTTTTTTTAATTTAAAATTCGATAGAACAGCTTGTAATTCGTGTTTGGCTATTATTTAAGTTTCTCAACCTTAATGCTGTCATGCTACTTGGTTAATACTGTCTCCTTTGTGGACTTTTTAGATATTAAAAATCATATAAGCTATTGGTTTTATCACTATAGAATAAGTCAATGGTGAAGGTGTGCGTCACCATGATAGCGTCATGTGTTGCAAATCCTGTGGGTTGGCGTCTTGATGTAGTGGTTAGATTCGCACGCAGGAAGGATAGCTGAAACCGTCATTCTGTTGCGGGGATTGAATCGGATTTGGCTCGGGGTTTTAATGGGGAGGAATTGTACGTTAAACACGGCAGTCTGCGTAGTCGCGGCTTGGGAGTAGCACAATGAAAAACCTGGCACATAAAGTAGGACAGGTGCTGTTGGAAAAGGGACTTAAGATGGCCACGGCGGAATCCTGCACCGGTGGCTGGGTGGCTCAGGCCGTTACGGCGGTTCCGGGAAGCTCGGGCTGGTTTGATTGTGGCTTTGTGTCCTATTCCAATACCGCCAAGCAGAAAATGCTCGGGGTTGATGCTGAGGTGTTGGAGAACAGCGGTGCCGTCAGTGAAAAGGTTGTGGCGCAGATGGCCGAGGGGGCTCTGCGTAACAGCGATGCCAACATTGCGGTTGCTATTAGTGGTATTGCAGGACCTGATGGTGGTACTGAAGACAAGCCGGTTGGCACTGTATGGTTGGCCTGGGCGATTGAGGGGCATCCAACGGTAAGCTGCTTGAGCTTCTTCAACGGTGACCGTGATGACATTCGTCAGCAGGCGGTTGAGCAGGCGCTGGAAGGCATCATGGCTTACCTGCCTCAGTGATTCAGATATGGTTGCAATCTGATCAGGTTGTGGAATAATACTGTTCAGACATACAGTACTTAACCACTCGGCTAATGAAAGGTTTCCCGATGGACGCAAACAGAAAGAAAGCACTTGATGCCGCCCTGTCACAGATTGAGCGCCAGTTCGGCAAAGGCGCTGTCATGCGCATGGGGGATCAGCCCCGCGAAGCCATTCCGTCCGTATCTACCGGTTCTTTGGGCCTGGATATTGCCTTGGGCATTGGCGGCCTGCCTTTTGGTCGAGTGGTCGAAATCTACGGTCCTGAATCCTCCGGTAAAACCACGCTAACGCTGCAGGTTATTGCGCAAGCGCAAAAGCAGGGCAAAACCTGTGCCTTTGTGGATGCTGAGCATGCACTGGACCCCATCTATGCCGAAAAGCTGGGTGTTGATGTAGATTCGCTTTTGGTTTCCCAGCCGGATACCGGTGAGCAGGCACTTGAAATCACTGATATGCTGACCCGCTCAGGTGCTGTTGATGTGATTATCGTCGACTCCGTAGCGGCTCTGGTACCCAAGGCCGAGATAGAAGGTGAAATGGGTGACTCGCACGTTGGTCTGCAGGCGCGTCTGATGTCTCAGGCATTGCGTAAGCTGACCGGTAGTGTGAAGCAGTCCAACTGTCTGCTGGTGTTCATTAACCAGATCCGTATGAAGATCGGTGTAATGTTCGGTAACCCGGAGACCACAACCGGCGGTAACGCACTCAAATTCTATGCCTCAGTGCGTCTGGACATTCGTCGTACCGGTGCAGTGAAGCAGGGTGACGAAGTTGTGGGTAACGAGACCCGTGTGAAAGTGGTCAAGAACAAGGTTTCTCCGCCATTCCGTCAGGCTGAGTTCCAGATTCTGTACGGCCAGGGTATCTACCACATGGGTGAGGTAGTGGATTTGGGTGTGCAGCAGGGACTGGTCGACAAGTCCGGTGCCTGGTATGCCTACAAGGGTGACAAGATCGGTCAGGGTAAAGCAAATGCGGCCAAGTTCCTGGAGGATCACCCGGAAGTGGCTGAAGAGATCGAAAACGAAATTCGCTCTCAGTTGCTGAATGTACCTAAGGCAAAAGAACAGCCTGAAAAAGCAGAAGAGGCGGGGCAGCTTGACCTCTAATTAAGTTGCCTGCAATGCTTTGAACAGGGGCCTTAGGCCCCTGTTTTCGTTTGCAATCAGACTTGTCTGCAGAGTTTATAGGCTTTTATATTCCTGCTGTTGCTGAGCCATGATCTGCAACAGTGACATCAACGCCTGTTCGACTTTATCAGTGAGCCCCTCCGCGTAATTCAGACGCATACAGTTGCGGTACTTGCCGGATGCCGAAAAAAGAGCACCGGCCGCGATACAAAAAGGAAGCTCTTCCAGGCTTCTGTTTAGCTCTACACAGTCAATCTCTTCCGGTAACTCCAGCCAAAAAATATAGCCCCCCGTCGGGTGACTGATACGCGTACCCTTGGGAAAGTGACGTTCCAGCCAAGGCAGCATCTGATCTCGATGGCGTTGGTACTGGCCGCGCATCTTACGCAGGTGCCGCTCGTAACCACCCTGTGCAATAAACTCGGCGACGGCTTGTTGAGGCAAGGTGCTGGAAGCAGCAGTGGCGACAAACTTGTGGTGCATCACGGGATTTCGATAACGGCCCGGGGCGATCCACCCCAGACGAAGGCCAGGTGCGAGGGTTTTGGAAAAAGAACTGCACAGGATGACACGATCATCGGTATCCAGAGACTTGATGGTCGCTGGCCGAGGCCAGGTATAGGAAAGGTCGCCATAGATATCGTCTTCGATGATGGCAATATCAAACCGTTGTGCCAGTCGGTATAGCCCCTTTTTACGTTCATCACTGGCGGTATAGCCAAGCGGGTTGTTGCAGGTTGGTGTAACCAGAATCGCCTTGATCGGCCATTGCTCCAGAGCAAGCTCCAGTGCCTCCAGGCTAATGCCAAGTTCGGCATGAGTGGGGATCTCCATGACCTTCAGGCCGTTTGCTTTAATCGCTTGCATGGCACCGTAGAAGCAGGGGGAGTCGACTGCAACGACATCACCGGGTTCCGTGGTTGCCTTGAGTGCGCAAAACAGGGCTTCCTGGCAGCCGGTTGTGATGACAATGTCATCAGCATCCAGGTGAGCACCGCCATGCTCGGCAAGACGCGCAACTTGCACACGCAGTTCCTGTTTGCCTCGCAGGCTGTCATATTCAAGAAGACTAGGGTCACCACGACGGGCAATTTTTGACCACAGCTTTAGCAGTGGGCTCAAGGTGTCGCTGGTCAAGTCCGGCATTGCGTGCCCCAGCGAAAATACAGGTGCGCTCTTGTCCGCTCCCAGCATTTGAAGAATGCTTTCCCAAGGTGAAATTTCCAAAGGGCGTTTGGCGGTTCGGCCGGTTGTCGGTAAGGCATGAGTTAGTGTACGCCCGCGCACAAAATAGCCGGACTTGGGGCGTGCTTCGACCAGCCCAAGTTGTTCCAGTTGGCGATAAGCCTGTTGTGCGGTAGTAATACTGACGCTGTGTTCACGGGTAAGGGAACGTATGGATGGTAAGCGATCACCGGGTGCAAAAAAGCCCTGATTGATCTGTCCACGCAGTTGTTCGGTCAAGGCTTCGTACAATTTCACGGTAAATCCTTAAATCAAAGCGGTACAGATTGAGAAAAAATAAGCATCACAGATGGAAGTATCGAAATCTGTATATTTGAATTTAGATATTTCTGGATCTGTAATCAATATTGCCCTGTTCGTATTCTGGTTGTTCCAAAACCAGGTCAGAGGGCACACCATGAAACCATTGGAATCATTGAAGCGATTGTTGAAACTTTATCGGCAAAATCAGTCTCGCAAGGAATTGCTGACAATGAGTCGTGAGCAACTGAAAGATATAGGGCTAACGCGCTGCGAAGCCTTGCAGGAGGGAGAAAAGTGGTTCTGGCAAAAGTAAAGCCAGGTCAAAAGAGTTGCCTTGCCAGTGGAACATCGAAGATTAGCTGTTGGCGCGTTACTATAACGTCTTAATACACTGAAAGGCAGATGAACTGGCATGGCGAAGGCGCTGGAAACCGAAGCAGATATCCGGGCAGCGGCAATCAACCTGCTTGCCCGGCGCGAATACAGCCGAGCTGAAATTTGGCGAAAACTGAACGCTCGAGTGGAGGAGCCAGCAATGCTTGAAGCTGTGTTGAACTCTCTCCAGGACGCGGGTTATCAAAGTGATGAACGCTTCGCTGAAGTCTTCACGCGTAGCCGGTTAAGCTCTGGCTATGGAGCCATGCGAGTGCGCCAGGAGTTGCGCCAGAAAGGTATCACATCAGAGCTGGTTGAGCAGGCTTTGGAGGTTGAAGAGGCTTACGGTTATACACAGGCACTGGATGCATGCCGTCGGCGTTTTGGTGAAACGCCACCGAATAATCCCAAGGAATATGCCCGTCGTATGCGGTTTCTGGTCAATCGCGGTTTTAGCTTTGACGAGGCGAAAAAAGCCATCAATACTCCTGCCGAAGACTGAATTCTCGGTCTTCGCCGAACGCCAGACTATCGTACATTTTTTACCCGCGTTATATACTATCCCGCTAATTTTTTGCGTACAGATCGCCGCTGCCCAGTCGGGGCGTGCGGGACAGTCGTGCCAATCAGTACAGACGCAACGGACCTGATATGAAATACATGACAAGCGCGGAAATCCGCCAGGCATTCCTCGAATACTTTAACCAGCAGGGGCATGAAATTGTTGCCTCCAGCCCGTTGATTCCGGGTAATGACCCGACCCTTCTGTTCACCAACGCAGGCATGGTGCAGTTCAAGGATGTATTCCTGGGATCTGACAAGCGCGCTTATAACCGTGCAACGACTTCTCAGCGTTGCGTACGTGCCGGTGGCAAGCATAACGACCTGGAGAACGTGGGTTATACCGCACGTCACCATACTTTCTTTGAAATGCTGGGCAACTTCAGCTTTGGCGATTACTTCAAGCGTGAAGCGATCAAATTTGCCTGGGAGTTCCTGACCAAGCGTATGGGGTTGCCGGAAGAGCGTCTGTGGGTAACGGTTCACTACACTGACGACGAAGCGGAGAAAATCTGGAAAGAAGAGATGGGTATCAACCCGGATCGTTTCTCCAAACTGGACGAAGATAATTTCTGGGCTATGGGTGATACCGGTCCTTGCGGTCCCTGTACCGAGATCTTCTTCGACCACGGTCCTGATGTGGCGGGTGGCCCTCCAGGTAGCCCGGATGAGGACGGTGATCGCTACATCGAGATCTGGAACCTGGTATTCATGCAGTACAACCGCTCTGCCGACGGCACTATGGAGCCGCTGGCGCGTCCAAGCATTGATACCGGTATGGGCCTTGAGCGTGTTGCTGCTGTGCTGCAGGGTGTACACAGCAACTATGAAATCGACCTGTTCCAGAACCTGCTGAAGGCGACTGCAGCTGTACTGGGTCTGGATAACATCGACAGCAAGTCACTGCGAGTGATTGCCGACCATATCCGTTCCTGCTCTTTCCTGATTACCGATGGTGTCATGCCGTCCAATGAAGGCCGTGGTTACGTACTGCGCCGCATCATGCGTCGTGCCATCCGTCATGGTAACAAGCTGGGTGCCAAAGAGCCGTTCTTCCACAAGCTGGTTGCACCACTGGTCAAAGAGATGGGTGAAGCCTACCCTGAACTGGCCAAAATGCAGGAGCAGGTCGAACGTATTCTGCTGAAAGAAGAACAGCAATTCGCGAAAACGCTGGATAACGGCATGCAGTTGCTGGAGCAGGCGATTGCGGATTTGGATGGCAAGGTGATTCCGGGTGAAACCGTTTTCCGCCTGTATGACACTTACGGTTTCCCTGTTGACCTCACAGCAGACGTTGCACGTGAGCATGAGCTGAGTCTGGATATGGAAGGCTTTGAGTCTTGCATGGACGCTCAGCGTCAGCGTGCACGAGCCTCTGGTCAATTCAGTGTCGATTACAACGATCAGATCAAGCTGGATGGCAAAACTGCATTCAATGGCTATGACAGCCTGGAAGACCGCTCAGAAGTGGTTGCACTCTTCCGTGACGGTGAAGAAGTTAAACAGCTGTCTGCGGGTGAAACCGGTGTAGTGGTACTGAAGAATACTGCCTTCTATGCTGAATCCGGTGGCCAGGTGGGTGACCAGGGTGTACTGCGTTGGGATCGTGGACAGTTCGACGTCAGTGATTGCACCAAGGAAAGCGGCCATCACCTGCATCATGGCAGCCTGAGCGAAGGCGTCCTGAAAGTGGGTGATCAGGTTGTTACCGAGGTGAACCTGGCCAAGCGTCAGGCAACGGCGCTGAACCACTCTGCGACTCACTTGCTGCATGCCGCTCTGCGCACAGTACTGGGTGATCACGTGCAGCAGAAAGGCTCCCTGGTGGATGCTGAGCGCCTGCGTTTCGACTTTGCCCATTTCGAAGCGATGACCGCTGATGAGTTGGCTCAGGTTGAGCGTATGGTTAACGACGAGATTCGTGCCAATTCCGCGGTTGAGACTGAGCTGATGCAGCTGGATGCAGCCAAAGAAAAAGGTGCCATGGCACTGTTCGGTGAGAAGTACGATGATGAAGTGCGCGTGCTCAGCATGGGTGGTGACTTCTCTGTTGAACTTTGTGGTGGAACGCACGCCAAACGCACTGGTGATATTGGCCTGCTGAAAATTGTTGCTGAAAGCGGTATTGCCGCCGGCGTGCGCCGTATTGAAGCGGTGACCGGCATGCAGGCGCTGCAGTGGATCAACAGTGGCGAGCAGGTGCTGAGCGAAATTGCTGCGCTGGTGAAAGGCAATCGTGAGACGACGCTGGAAAAAGTGCGTGGACTGAACGAGCGCAGCCGTCAGCTGGAAAAAGAGATCGAGCGCCTGAGTGCCAAACTGGCCAGCGCGCAGAGCGGTGATCTGCTCAGTCAGGTACAGGAAGTGAGTGGCCTTAAGGTTCTGGCTGCCCAACTGGATGGCGTCGATCCCAAATCGTTGCGCGATATGTTGGACCAGCTCAAGAACAAGCTGGGCAGCGGTATTGTAGTGTTGATGACAGCCCAGGATGACAAGGTCAGCGTTGTTGCCGGTGTTACCAAGGACTTGACCAGTCAGGTCAAGGCGGGTGATCTGGTGCGTGAGCTGGCTGCACGCCTGGGCGGTAAAGGGGGCGGTCGCCCGGATATGGCACAGGGTGGTGGTACCGATGTCGGTGCCATGCCGGCTGCGCTGAGCGCGGTGCCCGAACTGGTAGCGGCAAGCCTGTAATGACAGGCGCTGTCGGCGCAGGCTCTGTGTCGGCAGCCGAATGGAAGCTGTGAAATGGCATTATATGTGCAGAAATTTGGCGGCACGTCGGTTGGCTCTGTAGAGCGTATTCAGGCCGTCGCCGAAAAAGTTAAAGGCTTTCGTGAGCAAGGGCACGACGTCGTGGTAGTGGTTTCTGCCATGAGTGGCGAGACCAACCGGCTGATTGCCCTGGCCAATGAAATGCAAGCGCGTCCAGATCCACGTGAGCTGGATACCCTGATCTCGACCGGAGAGCAGGTCACTATTGCGCTGCTCAGCATGGCGCTCAAGGCCAAAGGCGTGGATGCCTGTTCCTACACTGGGGCGCAGGTGCGTATCCTGACGGACCGAGTACATACCAAAGCACGTATCCAGGACATAGAAACCAGCCGTATGCGGGCTGATCTTGACCGTGGTCGTGTGGTGGTGGTTGCAGGTTTTCAGGGCGTTGATGAAGACGGCAATATTACGACTTTGGGGCGTGGCGGCTCAGATACCACGGGTGTGGCGCTGGCAGCCGCTCTGAAGGCCGATGAATGTCAGATCTATACTGATGTGGATGGCGTTTATACGACCGACCCTCGTGTTGTAGAAGGCGCGCGTCGGCTGGAAAAGATCACCTTTGAAGAAATGCTGGAAATGGCCAGCCTTGGTTCAAAGGTTTTGCAGATTCGTGCCGTTGAGTTTGCCGGCAAGTACAAGGTGCCGCTACGCGTACTATCCAGTTTTGAGGATGGTCCGGGCACACTGATTACGATAGAGGATGATGCCGCTGTGGAAAAACCGATTATCTCGGGAATCGCGTTCAACCGTGATGAGGCCAAATTGACCGTGCAGGGCGTGCCGGACATTCCCGGTGTAGCCTCCCGTATTCTGGGCCCGATCAGTCAGGCGAACATTGAAGTCGATATGATCGTGCAGAACATCGCTGCCGATAAAACCACTGACTTTACTTTCACAGTCCATAGAAACGACTATGATAAAGCTGAGCAGGTTCTACAGCAGGTCAAACATGAACTGGGTGCTCGCGAAGTCGTTGGAAACAATAAGATCGCTAAAGTGTCCATTGTAGGCGTGGGTATGCGTTCCCATGCAGGGGTCGCCAGCAAGATGTTCGATGCCTTGGCAACTGAGAATATCAATATTCAGATGATCTCAACGTCTGAAATTAAAGTATCAGTTGTGATAGCTGAGAAGTATCTTGAATTGGCCGTTCGCGGATTGCATTCCGCGTTTGACCTGGATGAATCTGATACAGTCCGTGAATAACGACGGTATCAGATGACGGGGGTATGCAAGTGTTCTATCATTGCTCGTATGCCCCCACGATCGGCTTGAGACGGTCGCCGCTGTACTGCTTGTATGGTCGAAGGACGATAGGAGAAAGTGCGACCGCTTTCATAAAGAGAACTCAGCGCCCCAGGACAAATTAAGGAGAGCCACAAATGCTGATTCTAACCCGCCGTGTCGGCGAAACTCTGATGGTCGGTGACGACGTTACTGTGACAGTGCTCGGTGTTAAGGGCAACCAAGTCCGCATCGGTGTGAATGCGCCCAAGGATGTATCTGTTCATCGTGAAGAGATCTACCAGCGTATTCAGCGCGAAAAGCAGCAAGACGAAGATCAGGAATAATTTTTTTAAATTTTCTCTTTTCTTTTTAAAATCAGTCTTGTACTATTTGCGCCGTTGTTGACGAGGTGAGTTGGCCGAGTGGCTGAAGGCGCGCCCCTGCTAAGGGCGTATACCGCAAGGTATCGAGGGTTCGAATCCCTCACTCACCGCCATCACGATGTGCGCCCGTAGCTCAGCTGGATAGAGTACCTGGCTACGAACCAGGCGGTCAGAGGTTCGAATCCTCTCGGGCGCGCCATCTTTTCAACCCCATCGGTATGCGCCCGTAGCTCAGCTGGATAGAGTACCTGGCTACGAACCAGGCGGTCAGAGGTTCGAATCCTCTCGGGCGCGCCATCTTTTCAACCCCATCGGTATGCGCCCGTAGCTCAGCTGGATAGAGTACCTGGCTACGAACCAGGCGGTCAGAGGTTCGAATCCTCTCGGGCGCGCCATCCCCTCTTATATTAAGCTTTATCCTTCCAGGCCTGATGCCTGATCCGAACGCTTTATTCCGGAACGATCATGAAATTTATTGCCAAGCTGTTTCCCGAAATCACGATTAAGAGTCGTCCTGTTCGTCGTCGTCTGATTCAGCGTCTGCAAGGTAATCTGCAGATCGTTCTCAAGCGTCTGGATGAAGATATCAGGGTCAGTAGCTTCTGGGATAAGGTCGAAGTGAATTACAAAGGCCAGAACGAAGCGCTGGGTGAGCAGATCATTGATGCCATGTCGCGCGTTCCGGGCATACAGAACTTTCTGGAAGTTAAAGAGTACCCGCTGGGTGACTTTGATAATGTCTATGAACTCACACGTGAGGCCTATGCAGAGCGCTTGAAGGGCAAAACGTTCAAGGTCCGGGTCAAGCGCAGTGGCAAGCATGACTTTACCTCTGTGGAGCTGGAGCGCTATGTAGGTGGTGGCCTGCGCCAGCATACGGAAGCGGCTGGTGTTGATGTTCGTAACCCGGAAGTCTGGGTCGACCTGGAAGTGAAGGACAGCAAGCTGTTTGTTGTTACTGCGATTCATGAGGGCCTGGGCGGTTATCCGCTGGGTACCCAAGAAGATGTGCTATCGCTCATCTCCGGTGGATTCGACTCCGTTGTGGCGTCCTACATGACCATGCGTCGCGGCAGCAAAACCCACTTCCTGTTCTTTAATCTGGGCGGCCACGCTCATGAGATTGGTGTAAAGCAGGTCGCGCTCTATCTGTGGAACCGATACGGCTCTTCTGCACGTGTCAAATTCATCACCGTACCCTTTGAAGAGGTGGTGGGTGAAATCCTGCAGTCCGTTCATCATTCGCATATGGGTGTTGTACTCAAGCGGATGATGATGCGTGCGGCTGATAAAGTGGCCGATCGCATGCAGTTGAATGCATTGGTGACCGGTGAGAGTGTGGCTCAGGTGTCCAGCCAGACCCTGCCCAACCTGCGTCTGATCGATGAAAGCTGTGATCACCTGGTTCTGCGTCCTCTGATCACCATGGATAAGCCGGACATCATTGATATCTCGCGCAAGATTGGTGCCTTTGAGTTTGCCAGTGCCATGCCTGAGTTCTGCGGTGTTATCTCAGACAAGCCGACCACGCATGCACGTCGCGAGCGTGTTGAAGAGGAAGAGAGTAATTTCGATTTCGACGTGCTTGAGCGTGCGCTTGAGCAGACCGAAATGATCCGCATTGATGACATAGTGGAAAATCAGAATATCAATTCTGAGATTGAAGCCA
This sequence comes from Marinobacterium sp., assembly GCA_048260865.1. Classification (GTDB taxonomy): domain Bacteria; phylum Pseudomonadota; class Gammaproteobacteria; order Pseudomonadales; family Balneatricaceae; genus Marinobacterium. The sequence goes on from JBLXGN010000008.1 coordinate 255,983, forward strand.
TGACCAAGGTTGCGGATAACCAAACTTTGATCGACATTCGTCCGCCCCGTGAACAGGAGCGCAAGCCCCTGAATATGCCGGGTTGCGATGTGCGAGTGATACCTTTTTATCAGCTCGAAGCTGATTTTTCCGCTCTACCGCAGGAGCGTGAATACCTGCTCTACTGCGACAAGGGCGTGATGTCACAGATGCATGCACAGCATTTGCACGAACTTGGCTTCAATAATGTGAAAGTTTTCCGTCCAGCCACTCAATGAGTGGCTTTTTTGTCTCCCTTCCTTGTAAATTAGCCGAAAGGCTAATGTCTAATTGTTGTTTAAAACGGCATTACTAGCAGCTGTATACCAAGTATTGTCGCAGTTCCTGAAAATGCAGTCGTTTTCTGTAAAAAAATTACAGATTGTCGACAATCTTGCATTAGGCCCCTGAGTTTGCGTTAGAATAGATTGGATCGATTATGTGAGCCTGGTCGATAGTTATCTTCACGAGGCTTCGCAAAGATCAGAACATCAGCCTGTCGTCCGTCTCTGAAAGCAGAGGAGAGGAGTGCGGCCAAAAGCCGTCGGCAGGCCAAAGGGTTTCGAACTAAACAGGAGCACCCACAGATGGATAATCTGTTCTCGGAAGGCCTCACACTCATGGTCTTCGGCATGGGTTTTGTCTTCGTCTTCTTGACGTTGCTGGTGTTTGCAACTGGCATCATGTCGCGATTGGCTGCCCGGTACCTGCCAGAACCGGTCAAAGCCCCCAAGCCGCGTCCTCAGCCGGCCGCTGCCGGTGGTGCTGGAGCCAGTAACAACGATGAAGTTGTTGCCGCGATTACTGCGGCGGTACACAAGTACCGTTCCAAGTAATCCCGCTGAATAACAAGAACATTTTTGCTAGATAAAGGCTAACTCATGTCCGACGTAAAAAAACCGCTAGGCATTACCGACGTCGTCCTGCGTGATGCGCATCAGTCTCTGTTTGCCACACGTCTGCGACTCGATGACATGCTTCCGATCGCCGAGAAGTTAGATAAGGTAGGTTACTGGTCCCTGGAGAGTTGGGGCGGTGCTACCTTTGACTCATGCATTCGCTATCTGGGTGAAGACCCCTGGACACGTATCCGCGAACTGAAAGCAGTAATGCCGAACACCAAGCAGCAGATGCTGCTGCGAGGTCAGAACCTGCTGGGTTACCGTCATTATGCTGATGACGTTGTCGACAAGTTCGTTGAGCGTGCGGCTACCAACGGTGTTGATGTTTTCCGTATCTTCGACGCCATGAACGATCCCCGTAACCTGGATCGTGCCATCAAGGCGGTTAAGAACTGCGGCAAGCATGCGCAGGGGACTATCTCCTACACTACCAGCCCGGTGCATACGATCGAAACATGGGTTGATTATGCCAAAACCCTTGAGGATCTGGGGGCTGACTCCATTGCGATCAAGGACATGTCCGGCATCCTGACGCCGTACAATGCCTTTGACCTGATCTCTCGCCTGAAGGCGCAGACTGGTCTGGAAGTTCAATTCCACGCCCACGCTACTGCAGGCCTGTCCGACATGACTATCCTGAAAGCGGTTGAAGCCGGTGTGGATCGTGTCGACACTGCCATCTCCTCCATGTCCATGACCTACGGTCACACGGCGACCGAGTCTGTTGTAGCGGCTCTGGCCGGCACTGATCGTGACACCGGCCTGGACTTGCTTGCGCTGGAAGAAATTGCGGCTTACTTCCGCGAAGTGCGTAAGAAGTACGCCAAGTTTGAAGGTTCTCTGCGCGGTACCGACTCTCGCATCCTGGTTGCTCAGGTGCCGGGTGGCATGCTGACCAACATGGAAAGCCAGCTGAAAGAGCAGGGTGCAGCCGACAAGTTTGACGAAGTACTGGCGGAAATTCCGCGTGTACGTGAAGACTTGGGTTACATCCCGTTGGTAACGCCGACCTCTCAGATCGTTGGTACTCAGGCAGTCATCAACGTCCTGATGGGCGAGCGCTACAAAACCATTTCAAAAGAAGTTCAGGGCATTCTCAAAGGTGAATACGGTGCAGCACCGGCTCCTTACAATGCCGAGCTTCAGGCCCGTGTACTGGATGGCCAGCAGCCGCTGACCTGTCGTCCTGCTGATCAGTTGACGCCGGAAGTTGAAAAACTGACCGCTGAACTGAAGCAGATCGCCAGCGAAAAAGGCATCAAGCTGGAACAGAGTGACAAAGAGATCGATGACGTTCTCACTTACGCTCTCTTCCCGCAGATTGGCCTGAAATTCCTGGAAAACCGCGGTAACCCTGACGCCTTTGAACCTGTACCGACTCTTGAGGACGCAAAAACCATGGCAGCCCCGAAAAACAACGGACCGGAAGTCTACACCATCAATGTTAACGGCCAGAACTACGTTGTTCAGGTAACCGAAGGCGGTGATATCTCTGCTATTCAGTCTGCTCCGGCGGCCGCACCTGCAGCTTCTGCTCCCGCAGCAGGCTCCGGTGAGCCGGTTGGTGCACCTCTGGCAGGCAACATCTGGAAGGTTCAGGTGGCTGCAGGTCAGGCCGTTCAGGAAGGCGATGTGCTGGTGATCCTGGAAGCGATGAAGATGGAAACCGAAGTGCGTGCGGCTCGCGCCGGCACGATCGTATCGGTTGACGTTAAAGAAGGCGACGCCGTACAGGTCGGTGATTCCCTGGTGACCCTGGCCTAAGGTAACGCTACATGGAAAAGCTACTTAATCTTTGGATGGCATCGGGGATATACAATATCACCTTTGGCCAGCTCACCATGATGGTGATTGGTCTGGTGCTGCTCTATCTTGCTATCCGCAAGAATTTTGAGCCGCTTCTGCTGGTTCCGATCGGTTTTGGCGGTATCCTGGCTAATATCCCGGAAGCGGGTCTGGCTATGTCGGCGGTGGAAAATGCGATCCATTTTGCCAAGCCGGAAGTATTGCAAACTCTGGCGAATGTACTGGGTGTTAATAGCACGGATGTGCATGAATTGGCGCACGTGTACCACAGCTCCAATGCCAGCACCCATGCCGCGGCTAGCCTGGTTGCTCAGGATGCCGGATACAGTAACGGCATGTTGTATAACTTCTACACCATCGCGATTGCCTCGGGCGCTGCTCCGTTGTTGATCTTCATGGGTGTAGGGGCGATGACTGACTTTGGTCCTCTGCTGGCCAACCCCAAAACCCTGTTCCTGGGTGCTGCAGCACAGTTTGGTATCTTCGCGACCGTTTTGGGTGCCGTTGCTCTGAGCAGCTTTGGTATTCTGGACTTCAGTATTCAGGATGCGGCGGCCATCGGCATCATTGGTGGCGCGGATGGTCCAACCGCAATCTATGTGGCCAGCATGCTGGCGCCGCACCTGCTGGGGGCGATTGCAGTAGCAGCCTACTCCTATATGGCACTGGTACCGCTGATTCAGCCACCGATCATGCGTGCGCTGACCACTGAGGCCGAGCGCAAGATTGCCATGACTCAGCTGCGCCACGTGTCCAAGATCGAGAAGATCATGTTCCCGATCCTGCTGTTGATCCTGGTAGCCATGCTGCTGCCGGATGCGGCGCCGTTGTTGGGTATGTTCTGCTTCGGTAACCTGATGCGCGAGTGTGGTGTGGTTGATCGTCTGAGCGACACGGCTCAGAACGCGCTGATCAACATCGTGACCATCTTCCTGGGTCTGTCAGTCGGTTCCAAACTGTCTGCTGACAAGTTCCTGGATGTTCAGACACTGGGTATTCTGGTGCTGGGTATCGTTGCTTTCGGTATCGGTACCGCGGCAGGCGTCTTGATGGCCAAGCTGCTGAATAAGCTGCAGGGTGGTAATGCGATCAACCCGCTAATCGGTTCCGCTGGTGTATCTGCGGTCCCCATGGCTGCACGTGTGTCCAACAAGCTGGGCCTGGAAGCTAACCCGCAGAACTTCCTGCTGATGCATGCAATGGGTCCGAACGTGGCCGGTGTAATCGGCTCGGCAGTTGCTGCAGGTGTAATGATCAAGTTTGTGGGCTAATAAAGCGCTCGCAAATGAAATAGAAAACAAATAGAAAACGGAGCCATCAGGCTCCGTTTTTTTATGTCTGCTTCCCGGCAATGCCTGGGGGGGGGCTGGAGCCCGTTACTAAAAACCAGCCAGCACTTCCAGATGCGCCTGCACACTGAACGCCAGCACGACTGGGTTATAGCCACCTTCAAGTACTGAGACTATACGTCCCTGACAGTGGCGCTCTGCAACCTGCTTAATGACCTGGGTAACCTGACGGTAATCCTCTTCAGTCAGGTTAAGGTCTGCCATGGGGTCTTCTTTGTGGGCATCGAAACCGGCCGAGATGAAAATCATGTCCGGTTTGTGTGCATCCAGTGCTGGCAGCCAGTGTTCTTCAACTGCGCGGTGGAAAATATGCGGCTCAGTATGAGCAGCAATCGGGCAATTGATGATATTGGGGCGTTCGATCTGGTGATAGCGTTCCGGGTAATAGGGGTGCTGGAAGGTGGAGCAGACCAGTACCTCCGGGCGATCCTTGAAGATATCCACAGTGCCATTACAGTGGTGAACATCGAAGTCGAGGATGGCAACGCGCTTGATTTCAGGGTGCTGCAGGGCATGTGCCGCACCGATCGCAACATTGTTCAGCAGGCAGAAGCCCATCGCGATATTGTACTCCGCATGGTGGCCCGGTGGGCGTACCGCACAGAAGGCATTATCGGCTTTGCCGCTGAGCACCCGGTTTACTGCCATCACAACACCACCGGCTGCCAATCGGGCAGCGTTCATGCTGTCAGGGCACATGGCCGTATCATCATCGGTGTAGACAATGCCTGAACTGGGCTGCTGTGTGTCGAGACGCTTGCTGTGCAACTGGTGATGCGCCAGAGAAATCTGTTCTTCTGTAACGGGCACCGCAGTGATCTGATCGAGCTGATCGATCAGTCCGGTTCGCTCCAGAACCTTATGGATCGCTGCCAGGCGGATAGGACTGTCCGGATGTTCCGGGCCCAGATTATGCAGCTGGCAGTCCTTATGTGAAATCAAGGCCGTAGTCATTGTGCTTATTCTTCTCCTCGTATTGTCGACATTCTAGAGGAAAACGGCGTCTGCGCGTGTTAGGCGTTGGTATTAATTGATGAGGGTCATGTGCTTGCCGCACAAAAATTGACCGTCATCATGAAGTTCTAGTCTCTAAGTCTCTATAGTGAACCCACAGCATAGAACTGTCTTTGATACCGAGCATGTTAATTCGTGCTCGGTGTTTTTTTGTTTGAACGAGTTCCAGTCTTCTTCCACCCCACCTGCCTCTGTATACTGTCACAGACCTGCCCACGAGGGCTCCAAGCGTTTGTTAATAGGTAAACAGCCACAGTGGCGTCCAGATCTGTCGACTATTCTGATAAAAGCGTACTTTTGATCGATAGCAGCGGTAACCTGCGATCGACCATCTACTATATGCTGCGCCAACTGGGGGTAAAGAACCTGCTGGCGACGACCGTTAACGACAAGGTACTGAACCTGATTCAGGAATCCTCCTACGACATTATTCTGTTGGGTCACAACAGCAGTGATGCCGTAACCGGTATGCAGTTGCTGGAAGAAGCGCGTTATCGCGGCTATATCCGCCCGACAGCTGGCTGGATCTTCATGACCAGTGATGCCTCCCAGGAAGTTGTACTGCACGCTATCGATAGCCGTCCCGATGACTTGCTGACTCGCCCCTTCACCATTGATGAACTCAAGAGTCGACTCGATCAACTGGTATTGCGCAAACAAGTGCTGCGTCCGGTTGAGCAGGCAATCGAAGTGGGGGATCTGGAAGGTGGTGTTATTGCCTGTGATGATATCCCGCGTCAGGACAGCAACTATGAGTATGCCTGCCGTCTTAAGTCGAGTCTGCTGATTGATCTCAAGCGTCCAGATGAAGCTTACGAAGTCCTGGAGCCTTTGTTTTGGCAAACTCAGGACAAGGATATCGGCCTGGTGATGGCTGAGGCTTTAACTGCCATGCACCGTCTCAACGATGCCCGTGAACTTCTCAATAGTCTGATAGAACATTATCCGTTGCTGATTTCAGCCTATGACTTGTTAGCCAAGGTGCACGAGAAGAATGGCGATCTGCACGAGGCGCGGGAAACACTTAAGCTGGCCACATCCAAAGCACCCCTGGGGATTCCTCGGCAAATGGAGCTGGGGCGTGTGGCGACCCAGACACGGGTACTGGATATGGCTGAAGGTGCTTACCGCCGATCGATTCAGCTGGGCAAACGCAGTTGCTATCGCTCACCCGAACCTTATCTGCGCCTGGCGAATATACGTCGCCTGGAGATGCAGGACGCAGACCCTCGGCGTCAGATTGATCTGCGCAATGATTTTGACACAGTGCTGAACAACGCTGAATTTGCCTTCCCCAAGGATAATCGACTCAAGGTTAAATCCAGCTTGCTCAAGGCTAAAATGTGTGAGGATCTGGGTGAGATCCAGCAGGCCCAGCAGTTTCGTTCCATGGCGGATGAACGCAATCGTGCTTTGGATGAGCCTATGCAGCTGGATCGGGAGCAGTTGATTCTGTCTGGCGATAAGGTGCCTATGCTGGAACCTGAAGCTGTGCAGGAGAACAGGGGCAAGGGCGGAGTCCGTCGAGATCCGGCCATGAGCGACAAGGTTAACCGACTTGGTGTGAAGCACTATCTGGCGGGTAAGGTTTCCCAGGCTATCCGCTATTTTGGCCTGGCGATCGAGTATGATCCAGGCAACGTGCCAGCCTTGCTGAATCTGGCGCAGCTGTTTCTCGAGGCGGCCCGTGATAATCGCGCCAAGCGAGAAGAGCGTTACCGTATGGTGGATCGTTATTTGCGCCTGACTGATCGCTTACCACTGGAGCCAGCTGAAAAGGTGCGTCAGAACCAATTACTGCAGTATCGCCAGCAGCCTCTGGAAACACTTCCGCCCGGCTCTTTAGGCAGTTTGTTGCGCTGAGTTATTCCAGCTGTTCAAGAAAGATACGGGCACTATCCTGAATGGCTGACTGTGCCTCGGAGGGCATTTTCTCAAGATTTCGATAGGTCAGGGCAAGGCGTGGATTTTGCTCCAGTTTGTCGCGGTTGCGGCTAAGAAAGTCCCAATACAGATAATTGAAGGGGCAGGCCTTGGGGCCGGTTTTCTGCTTTACATCATAATGACACCTGCGGCAGTAATCTGACATCCGATTGATATACGCACCACTGGCTGCGTAAGGTTTACTGGCCATCAGGCCTGCATCCGCAAACAGAATCATCCCCTGCACATTGGGCATTTCGACCCATTCATAGGCATCGGCATAAACCAGCAGGTACCATTCATTGACTTCACTTGGCTTGGCGCCGATCAGCAAGGCAAAGTTACCCAGTACCATTAAACGTTGAATATGATGCGCATAGGCATGACGCTGTGTGTCCTCAACGCATTGTCTCAGGCAGTTCATTTGCGTGGACTCTCCCCAGTACAGCTTGGGGAGCGGGCGATTGGCGCCGAGGTGGTTGGTTTCACCGTAGCTCGGCATTTGCATCCAGTACAGGCCGCGCACGTATTCGCGCCATCCCAGAATCTGGCGAATGAAGCCCTCGGTCGCATTCAAGGGAGCTTTGTCTTCATTAAACGCCGCTTCAGCAGCGGTGATGACTTCCATTGGTTCCAGTAGCCCCAGGTTTATGTAAAAGCTGAGGTGTGAATGGAATAACCAGGGATCTTGCTGGCGCATGGCATCCTGAAAATCGCCGAAAAGTGGCAGGCGCTCATCAATAAACCTGTGCAGCACCTCAAGTGCCTGCTCACGCGTGACCGCATAATGAAAGTCCTCCAGATCACCAAAGTGATCTGGAAAACGTGCTTGCACCAAGTCGATAACGGTTTGGGTAATGGCGTCGGGCTTAAATCGAGCCGGTGCAGGTGGTTGTAGATCTGTGGGTAGAGGCTTGCGATTGGATTGGTCAAAATTCCACTGCCCACCGACGGGTTTTCCATCCTGCATCAAAATATTGTGGCGTTTACGCAGGGTGCGATAAAAGTACTCCATTCGCAGCTGGCGCTTGCCACTGGCCCATTGCAAGAAGTCTGTTGGCGAGGATAGAAAGCGATCATCCTCTCGCAACTCAATGTGTGCTTCGGATGTCTGTTGCCATTGCTGGAACTGAGACAACAATCGATATTCGGCTGGTTGAGTAATGACACAGTGGCTGCAACCGGATGCTTGAAGTATCTGGTCGACTTCCGTGATAAAACTGCTTTCACGATCCGTCTCCTCCAGGCGCCGATAGCAGACGCGAAAACCCTTGGCCTTCAGGATTTTGGCAAAATGACGCATGGCTGAGAGTACCAGCACCAGTTTCTTTTTATGATGGGCGACATAGGTGGCTTCCGCATTCAGCTCACACATCAGGACCAGGTCCTGTTCTGGATCTATATCGCGCAGGCTGGAGATGTTCAGACTGAGTTGATCACCAAGAATCAATCGGAGAGTCGGGTGTGACAAGGGTCTACTCCACGGATTTTACGACTCTTTACGCGGGTGGAGTTAAGTTGGATTGGACGGGTGACGGGATAAAAAAATGCCCACTGGCATAACCAGTGGGCATCAAACAACAAACAACAGATAAGGAATCAACACCATGAAGTGAAGATCGTGCGTTACGCCTGGTTGGCGTGACGCGGTGCGCCAATACGATAACCGTAAACACCGACTTCAGCTTTCCAACGCATCCACGTCAGCAGTTCAGTCAGTTGGTTGAACATCTTGGCAACAGCACCGGGTGTACGTGATGCATCTGCATCGGTGTAACCCATTGCCACCAGCTCCTGGTGGATACGACGATCTTCATTGGCAAGACCGGTGTAGTGCTTAACTTGCATAACAACACTCCCCAAAATGTGTGTTAGACCTTAGTAGTATACTGTGAGTCGCATTGCGGATCAATTGCCTATTTAATAAACAACAGTGTTTTTAACTGAAAGTGTGCTAAATCAGCATAAAGTCTTTAGAAACACCTATAGTGTGTAGGGACTACAACCGGGTTGGAGATGGATGCGACTACGCCAGCTGTTGTTGATTAATTTGATCGTCATTTTGCTCTGTACGCTAATGGTGGGTTTTTCATGGCTGATCAACAGAAATGCGCTGGGGAGCACGGCGCTGTCTGTGTTTCAGGCACAGGGCAGATCTTCGTTTGCCGTGATTCGGGCTGCGCGCCACTGGAATGCCGCCACCGAAGGTGTTTATGTTCCCATCACGCCCGACATTCAACCGAACCCTTACCTTGATGTTCCCCATCGTGAGATTACCGATAACCTCGGACGGCAACTTACGCGTATTAATCCTGCCTACATGACCCGGCAACTATCGGAAGTCTTGGCCGATAGCGATGTGGGCATGCGTATTATCAGCCTCAACCCCTTAAATCCAAAAAACATGCCTGATGACTGGGAGCGTGAAGCTTTGGTCTGGATGGAGCAAACCGGTGAGATGGAGCGGGTGGAACTTGTAGGCGATCGCTATCGGTATATGGCTGGGCTGAACATCGTCCATAGCTGCTTACCCTGCCATGAGAAGTATGGGTATAAGGTTGGTGATTTACGCGGTGGTATCAGTTTCAGTCGTGACACCGAGCATATGAAGCGCGTGATCGCCCCCATGCTTAAACGGGTCGATCAAATGCACTTATGGGTTTGGGCGGTTCTGGTACTGAGCGCCTGTACCCTGTCTAGTCTCGCATTGCGCTTCTGGGTCCGACTACTGGGCAGCCAGTCCATTCAACAACGATTGAAGACGTTAGTGGATACGGACTATCTGACGGGAGTACTAAGCCGGCGAGAGCTTATGCGGCGTTTAAAACAGGAAGTTGATCGGGTGCAACGTTTTGGTACTCCTCTGGCCGTTTTGATGATCGATATCGATCATTTCAAACGAATGAATGATCGATACGGCCACGCCAAGGGGGATCAGGTTTTGGTGGATGTTGCACAAGCTTTGAAGCAGGAATTGCGCAAGGTGGACAGCATTGGCCGCTATGGCGGTGAAGAATTTACGGTGATTTTGCCCAATACACACCCGGTGGATGCGGAGGGGCTCGCGCAGCGACTGTTAGATAAAGTCCGCTCCCTGCCTATCAAAGTTCAACCGGAACAGAACATTTATGTGACTGTCAGCATTGGGCTTTCCCACAGCGCAGATATGGCGCAACCGGTGCAGGTAGATACCTTGCTTGCCGCTTCTGATTTAGCACTCTACAGCGCAAAAAGTGCCGGTCGTGATCGACTGGGGCTGCATGGACGTACCCCGAATACCTGAGTGCTATCAGTGATTCATGCACATAATAGGGTTTCCCTATCAAGCATATTGGCAATGTCACTTGGGCTTAAGTCAACGGTAGGTCTAGTCTTGAAGCTACAAAACGGCGACAAGTAAGCCTATAGCAGAGCAATGGAGATGCCGCATTTCTCAGTGGACTGTCTTAGAAGCGGACAAAGTGCGGCACAATTCAAATCAGAGCAGAAGGACAACGGATATGAGCCAGAACAATACCTCAGGTAAATGCCCTTTCATGCATGGCGCTAACACTGCCAACAGCAGCGACGTCATGGAATGGTGGCCGAATACCCTCAATCTGGACATCTTGCACCAGCACGACACCAAGACTAATCCGCTGGGCGAAGATTTCGACTACGCTGAAGAATTCAAAAAGCTGGACCTGGAAGCGGTTAAAAACGACCTCAAGGCCCTGATGATCGATAGCCAGGATTGGTGGCCGGCTGACTGGGGTCACTACGGTGGCTTGATGATCCGTATGGCCTGGCATGCAGCGGGTTCCTACCGTGTGGCCGATGGTCGTGGTGGTGCCGGTACCGGCAACCAGCGCTTTGCTCCGCTGAACAGCTGGCCGGATAACGGCAACCTGGATAAGGCTCGCCGTCTGCTTTGGCCGATCAAGAAAAAATACGGCAACAAACTGTCCTGGGCCGACCTGATCATCCTGGCTGGCAACATGGCTTATGAGTCCATGGGTTTCAAAACCTTCGGCTTTGCCGGTGGTCGTCCAGATATCTGGCACCCTGAAAAAGACACTTATTGGGGCTCCGAGAAAGAATGGCTGGCGCCGACCGGCAGTGAAGGTTCCCGCTATTCCGGTCAGCGTGATCTGGAAAATCCGCTGGCAGCGGTAATGATGGGTCTGATCTACGTGAACCCTGAAGGTGTTGATGGCAATCCTGATCCGTTGAAAACCGCTGCAGACATGCGTGTCACCTTCGAGCGCATGGCGATGAATGACGAAGAAACCGTTGCTCTGACTGCCGGTGGACACACCGTGGGTAAGGCGCACGGTAACGGCAATGCGGATGATTTGGGTCCTGAGCCTGAAGCGGCCGGTATCGAAGAGCAGGGCCTGGGCTGGAACAACAAGGTTGGGCGTGGTATTGGCCGTAACACCGTTACTAGTGGTGTTGAGGGTGCCTGGACCACAGAGCCGACCAAGTGGGACTACGGCTACTTCGACATGCTGCTCAACCATGAGTGGGAACTGACCAAGAGTCCGGCAGGTGCAAACCAGTGGAAGCCTGTGGATATCAAGGAAGAGGATATGCCGGTCGATGTGGAAGACCCGTCTATCCGCTGCATGCCGGTGATGACCGATGCCGATATGGCGCTGAAGATGGATCCGGAATATCGCAAGATTTCTGAGCGTTTTCATGCGGACCCGGCGTACTTCGATGATGTCTTCGCCCGAGCCTGGTTCAAGCTCACTCACCGTGATATGGGACCGAAATCGCGCTACCTGGGTGCCGATGTGCCCAGCGAGGATCTGATCTGGCAGGATCCGATCCCGGCGGTAAGTTACACCCTGAGTGATGCTGAAGTTGACGACATCAAGGCCAAGATTCTGGCCACAGGTTTGAGTGTGGGTGAACTGGTTGCCACCGCCTGGGACAGCGCGCGTACCTTCCGCGGTTCCGACTTCCGCGGCGGCGCCAACGGTGGTCGTATCCGCCTGGCACCGCAGAAAGACTGGGAAGCTAATGAGCCTGCTCGTCTGGCCAAGGTGCTTACTGCGCTGGAAACTGTGCAGTCTGGCCTCAGCAAACCGGTCAGCATGGCTGACCTGATTGTACTGGGTGGTACTGCAGCGGTTGAAAAAGCGGCCAAGGATGCGGGTGTCAGCATCAAGGTGCCATTCGCACCGGGCCGCGGTGATGCCACAGACGAGATGACCGATGCCGATTCCTTCCAGTATCTGGAGCCGCTGCACGATGGTTTCCGCAACTGGGTGAAAGGTGACTACGTGGTCAGCCCTGAAGAGATGATGCTGGACCGTACCCAGTTGATGGGTCTGACTGCACCGGAAATGACCGTACTGGTCGGTGGTATGCGTGTTCTGGGTACCAACCACGGTGGCAGCAAGCAGGGTGTATTTACTGATCAGGAAGGCGTGTTGAGCAATGACTTCTTCGTCAACCTGACCGATATGCAGTACACCTGGAAACCGACTGGCAAAAACTCCTACGACATCGTTGACCGTGCCAGCGGTGCGGTTAAGTGGACTGCATCACGTGCCGATTTGGTGTTTGGTTCCAACTCAATCCTGCGTGCCTACGCTGAGGTCTACGCTCAGGACGACAACAAAGAGAAGTTCGTGAAAGACTTTGTTGCGGCCTGGACCAAGGTGATGAATGCGGATCGCTTTGATCTGAAATAAGGTCCTGAAATTATCGTCAGAGAAAAGCAAAACGCCGGTCCTGAGGGGCCGGCGTTTTTATTGGAATACTGTGAGCCAGGCTTTATTCCTGAGGCAGCAGGAAGCGGTTCAGCGTTGCAATGATCTCAGCGGAAAGAGGCTGAGACTTGCGGGTAACTTCATTCATCTGCACGATAACTGTATCGGCTTTAGCCACACACTTGCCATTCTGATACAGCTGCTGGTAGAGATTCACTGAACTGTTTCCGACTTTCAGGACAGCAGTACCTATATCCACTTGCCCCGGCCAGAGCACTTCACCCAATAGTTGGATATCCAGTTTGGCGACCACATAGACAGCACCTTCGTCCACCAAGGGGGATTGGGCGTCATACAGCATCTCCGCACGACCTGTTTCCAAAAAGGTGGAAAACACCGCGCTGTTTACATGCCCCTGACTGTCGGTATCGGCAAAACGCAGTTTGTCATAAGCCTGCAGAGGGAAGTCCTTGAGTGTGAGCATCATACAAATGTCCTTTAGCATCAGCGAGTACGAATTGAAGCAGGCTAGAGAATCGCACAGCTTAGGCCTGAGATACTTATCTTTATGCGACAGTCAGGAGGCAACTCGGCTAAAGCGACAGCCCGTAGGAGGGCATATCACGATCCAGCTGACACATCAGCTCGCTGATCACCGATCTGACGTGCATTCACCAGATCATGAGTAATTTCTACCTGACCGTAGCAGACCATCACATCATCGCCGGTAAGTTCTTTTAGGTCGATGCGGGTTCACATGCCGTTTACAACTGGTGCAGAAATGAAAAAGCCCCGTGGCAGCTGGTGCCAGTGGGGCTTGGTAGAGTTGGTTCTGTGGAGTTACTGAGCGAAATAATCCAGCGCCAGCACATAGCCGAGGGTACCCAACCCCGCGATCACACCCTCTGCACGGCTGGATACATAGGAGTGGTGACGGAAGGCTTCACGCTTGTGGATATTGGAGATATGCACTTCAACCACAGGACCTTCAAAGGTGTTCAAGGCATCCAGAATGGCGACCGAGGTGTGGCTATAGGCCGCCGGATTGATCACGATGCCAGCGGCTTGCTCACGCGCCTGGTGAATAATGTCCACCAGTTCGCCTTCGTGGTTGCTCTGGAAAAACGCAATTTTCAGACCCAGGGTCGCGGCCTTGGCTTCCATGCGTGCCTGTACGTCGGCCAGAGTTTCATCGCCGTAGATTTCCGGCTGGCGCTTGCCCAGCAGGTTCAGGTTCGGGCCGTTCAACACATAAATCAGTTTGCTCAAAATCCGATCTCCAAATTAGTAACCAAACAGGCATATCCCCATGGGCGGCGTTATCAGGCCAATCATCAGGTTAAAGATTAACACGATTCCGATGTGCACCGGGTCTGCATCCCAGCGGAAGGACGATGGAATGCAGGCCCCGCACAACAATGGCCAGGTACAGTGCAAGTCGCGATCGAGTATGAGGACAGCTGTCTGATTCTTTCCTGTTTTCTTACCCACAGGCTCAAGTCAGCAGGCCGATCATTACCGTCAAAGTAAAGAAAGACATCAAGGTTGTAATGATCAAAATGCTTGCGCTGGTCTGCCCCATACCGTAGTTGCCCGCCACAATCGGAAATACGCTAAACATCGGCATGGAAGCGAGTAGGAGCATCGACAGTCGCAAATCCGGATCCATTCCAGGCACCAGCATCAGTAGCAAAAATACCAACAGCGGGTGCAGCAGCAACTTGCCTGCGACGACCGCCGGAATGGCCGACAGATTGCCGCGAATCGAAGTGCCGACCAATACGCCACCGATACTGAACAGGGCAACGGCCGCCGAGCTTTGTGCCAGCATGCTCAGGGTCTTGTCGATCATGGCAGGCATTTCCAGCTGCAGCAGTGACACCAGCATGCCTGCAGCGATGGCCAGTACCAGCGGATTTCTTAAAACCCGGCCAAAAACGGCTCGATAGTGTTGCCAGTGACTGGTTTCCGCCTGACGTCCCCCGGATTCTATGATGATCAGTGCTAGGGGAATAATCATCAGGTTTTCCACCATCAGCGACATGGCAAAGGCCTGTGCCGGAGGCTCGCCAAACACCTGCAACAATACCGGGTAGCCGATAAAAGCGCTGTTCGAAACCGCCATGCCCATCCCTTTAACGCCACTGACCGATAGCGTATCGCCCACGAGCTTGCGATGTAACGTCACACCGAGAAGCAAAGCCAGCAGTGAAGCAGTGGCATAGATCAGCAGGTAGCTAGGTTCTATAACTTCATTGAATTCCATCCGGGATAGCGTGCCGAAGATCAATGCCGGCAAACTGAAGTAGAGCACAAAACGACCCATTCCCGGTGCCGCAGGCGCGGGCAGGATGCCGCTTTTGACGGCCAGGTAGCCCAATCCGATCAGGATAAAGATGGGGCCCGTTATCGACAGCACGCTAAGCATGCAGACTCCTTATGAAAAAGCTTTTTAAGTAAAAGGTTTAGCAGAGTGCGCTTACTCCTGAGTTACAGAATGTTTATCAGGTCTGTTCGCGGTAGTGCAGTTATATCTGCTTGTTCAGTTGTTGCTAGCGGGCATCATAATGGCTTTCGTAGAGCTGAACACCAGAATAGCCATGCGCGGCTGCATGCTGGGCGACGTGGAAGAAGTTCACCGCAACTAGGTCGCACCGATCTCCAATACCGGTACTCAGCTGCTGCTGAACAAGTAATAGATACCCAGAAATCATCGCTCAACGCCCCGCCTGCTGCGGGGCGTTTTCTTTTCTGTTTTTACACTTATCTGGTGCTGAAGTTGTTTTTTTCTCATCTACTCTCGCAGGAAAGTGAGATCGGCTACTATCTAAAACCTCTAACCGCCTGAAACCTATCTCTTTCATCAATAACCGTTGCCCTCTGATCACACTGGCTATGCGTAAGGTCTTTGCTAGCCTCCTTCTGTTGGCTGTTTCCTGTCATCAGGGAAGCATTAGACAGGCTCCTCAGGGGCCTCAAACCGATTAGTGTTGCGGGTTTTAGGGAGAAAGTAATGGCTAAGAAGAAAGGTAATAATGCATCAGAGATTATTGAAGGCACTAATGACGTTGACGTTATTAACGGCGGCAATGGCAATGATGAAATCTATGGTCGCCAAGGCAAAGACGAACTCTATGGTGAGAATGGCCAGGATGTTATTCGTGGCAACTTTGGCGCAGATAAAATCTGGGGTGGCAATGGGAAGGATCTCCTGATTGGAGGTCGCCATGCTGATGAAATTTACGGTGGCAACGGCAGTGACGAATTACAGGGAGGTTTGGGCAAGGATGTTCTCTTTGGAGAGAACGGTGATGATCTCATCATGGGTGGTGATGGCGACGACCAGATAGATGGTGGGCGCGGTGATGATGTGATCTATTCCGGTCTTGGTGAGGATATGCTTACAGGTGGAAAAGGTTCAGATCTGTTTGTATTCGATGAGGTTGATGATACCCCACCGTTGAATTTTGACCTTGAAAATTTTGAAATCGAGGGAGGGCTCTCTTCTGCGGCTATTGCTGCACTAATCTTGCTGTTGGTGCTGAGTGATGAGGATGCTGTTCAAACCAAAACGATCACGGACTTTACTTCAGATATTGAGACAGGCGATAAGCTCGATGTATCGGCATTCTATGAAAGTTACGATGATGTTATCTGGGAATATGATGCCGAAGCAGGCGGTGTAATGATGCAGCTGGATGTGAATGAGTATGTCGTCTTGACCGGGGTAATGGAGCTGACTGAGACCGATTTTATGTTCTCCTGAAATGGATGCGCTCATCAATATGAGCCGGCAGAGTGTCGGCTCTTCTGAATTGTATCCGGATCATTGCTTCGTACGCATGTTGAAGCGTGAAGGAGAATCAGCTTCGCTCTCAGGCCATAGCCTATGTAGCACTACGGTTTTCTATGTGTCTGGAAATAAGAGTATTCGAGGGAATCGGCACTGGTGGAAGGGGAAAGCACCAGCGCCGGAACATGCTTTACGAAAGCCGTCAGTCGTCGTGATTGACCGCCTTCCGGAATGAGCTCAAAGCGCTGCCCAGATCGGTACCGGCCGAGCGCAGTTTGTGAGTGCCGAACAGCAGCAGGATGATTGCGAATACAATCAGAAGCTGCCACATACTGATACCTGCGAGCATAGTGTTCACCTTTGTTGTCGCGTGTAACGAGAGGGCCGAAGCCCTCTCATCCGCTGTTATGCCTTAACCAGTGTGGGGTTGGTTTGAGTCAGCTTGGACGCCTGCTCATAGGCGTGGGCGATCTTCAGCACTTTGAGGTCTTCCTTGTTGCGACCGATAAGCTGAATCCCCATCGGACGACCCTGGTTATCAAAACCGGCCGGCACGTTCACCACTGGGCAGCCGCTCAGGGTGCCAGGCGTCACCACTTCCATCCAACGGTGGTAGGTATCCATGGTGCGGCCGTTGATCTCTTTCGGCCAGTGGGTATCGGCGGAGAACGGGAAGATCTGTGCTGAAGGCAGCGCGACCACATCATAGGTATCGAACAGCTTGTCCAGTGCGTGATACCAGCTGGTGCGATCCTTGGATGCCTTATACACATCAACTGCAGACAGTTTCATGCCGCCTTCAATTTCCCAGATCGCTTCCGGCTTCATCATCGCGCGGGTGCTTTCGTTCGTATAAAGGCCGCCGGCTATACCTGCAATGAGGAAGTGTCGAAGAGTCAGCCAGGTCTGCCATACTTCTTCCATTGGATATTTCATATCCACCGCCTCAACGCTGCCGCCGATGGTTTCGAACGTCTTCAGGGCGTTTTCACACAGGCTGAGGACACCCGGCTCAGTAGAAAGATAGCCATTGAAGTCGCCCAGCCAGGCCACCTTCAGACCCTTGGTGTCGGTTTCCAGAGAACCGGCAAATGCGCTGGGGTTCGACTTCTGGGACAAAGGCACGCGAGAGTCATATCCGGCCATGGTGGAGAGCAACATGGCTGTGTCCTGCACGGTGCGCCCCATGGGGCCCTCATAGCCCAGCTGCTGATAGAACACTTCTTTGTTCGGACCGAAGGGCACCAAACCCTGAGACGGACGGAAACCGATAATGTTGTTGTAACCGGCAGGGTTGCGCAGTGAGCCCATCATGTCACTGCCGTCTGCTACTGGAACCATGCCTGTAGCGATGGCCACCGCTGCACCGCCGCTGCTGCCGCCGGCGCAGAGGTCCGGGTTGTATGCGTTGCGGGTGACACCAAACACGGTGTTATAGGTCTGGGAGCCCAGACCAAACTCTGGCGTGTTGGTTTTGCCGATAATGATGGCACCTGCTTCGCGCAGTCGCTCAACGAAAATGGCATCATGTTTGGGAATGTTATCTTTCAGGATCGGGGAGCCTGAAGTGGTTCTAAGACCTTTGGTGGCGGCCAAATCTTTAACAGCATGAGGGAAACCGTGCATCCAGCCACGATAGCGGCCCGCTTTAAGGTCAGCATCAGCTTGAGCCGCTTCACTCAGTAGTTCTTCTCGATCACGCAAAGACACGATCGCATTGTAGGTCGGGTTGTACGCAGCGATCTGGTCCATGTAGCTGTTCATGACCTCAACGCAGCTGACCTGGCCATTTCGAATGGCATTGGAGAGCTGAACCGCCGACAGAGACATCAACTGCTCTGGTGAGTTGACGCTGATTTTTGTTGAGCTACCAGCTGCCCAAGACGGGGTGATATGAGCCGCTGCAGCCAGCAGGCCCAGGCTGCCACCTGCTTTGAGCAGGCTACGACGGGAAAACTTGTTGGAAGAGTCCATGGGAGTGCCTCGCATTAAAATTTTACGGTGTAGTTCAGATAGAGCCGATCCGCGTGATGCGTGATGATGCCGGCAGGGGAGAAGGTCAGGCCGGTGCGATGAATGCCATCCGGTGTTCCCTCGGTGTCGTGTTCAACATGCAGCCAGGCCAAATGGAGGCCTTTGAGAGCACCGTCAAAGCGGTACTGCACAACACTTTGCAGCTCTGTGCGTTCGAAGTCGTCAAAGCCAGCGGCTTCATCAGACCAGGCGTAATGTGCATCCCAGCGCAGCTGAGGAATGCCCAGATCAGCAAAGCTCATACCACCACTGATTTTGAGCATCTGTTCGTCTTCAAGGCCGAACCAGTAGAAATTCTTGGCAGAGCTGTTCCAGTGGCCATAGTCTTCGGCAAAGAAAACCCGGTCGTAGTCATCACCACGGGCTTTCGTCAGATTTGCGCCCAGGTAATAGTGGCCGTGTGCGTATTTCGCACCAACCTCGTAGAAAGAAGCATCGTGCTTGTCTTCAGCCGCGTAGGGGCCTGCGCCTGAAAATTCAAATAGGTCTCCGGCATCCTGCTGGTTGCCGTATTTTAAAGTCAGGGATATTTTATCTTTTTCACTGAGAGCGAAAGTGCGTGATAAATCGACATAAGTAGATTTTAAATAATCTTTTGACTCGGCATATTCCATTCCCATTTTAAAACTCATGGGAAGATTTAATTTAGCACCCAATATTCTCAGGTTATCGATTTTTTCGCCGTTAAAATTGGTGAGTGTATTTGAAAAGGATGATGTATTACGCGGGCTGAAACCTTCGATCTGAGTGAAATATACAGAGCCCTGGTCAAAGGAAAAATCAAGATCGAGGCCGGTAGTGCTGGCGGGAAGGATTCGAGTGGTGTTATCGGCGTATTGTGATCGTGATCTGACTTTCTTGCCTAAACCTATCTTAAAACCAGGATTTACAGCGCCAAGTGGTTGAAAGCGCAGGTAGGCTTCTGTCAGCTTACCAATTCCGTGAGGGTCCTGAATGCTGCTGTCGGGGCTAAGGTTGGTAATGCTGTTGGCCTTCCCGCCTACATTCAGATCACCTGCCAGGGCGCCGCTCAAGTCCAGTCCTACCCGATCGGCGTAATAGCCGGAATTGAAGGTGGCTTGAATGGCATGGACCCACTCATTGCGTGTTGGCCCAAATCCATTATCGGGGTCTTCATCCCAATAATACTGCGCGTAACGAATAGATGTATTGGCTTCATTGAAAAAATCACTTGCTGTGGCCAGTACAGGGAGCATTAATGCCAACGCCCCTATTCCTAGTTGTTTATTCTTCTTCATATATGTCTGCTTTTTTAATTTTAATTGGTACGTCAGCTAAGGAGGGGGTGTTCTGATCCTATGTGAAATCTTTTTGATGAGTAAACAAGGTTTGGTTCCACAATGTGGAACCTGATTTTTCTAGACATATATGGGCAGGCGGTTACAAATTAATAATATTATTTACAAACGGTTACACTTGCGGTGCTATACTGAAATTCTTTCGGCTTTAAATATCATGGCCACCAAGTCAACGGAAAAAGCCAAAGTACTGATAGATTTACTCTCTTCATCCGAAGTGGGGGCGGCAGGTCTCGAGACATTGCATATATTGTCTGGGTACCCGAAGCCAACTATCACCCGCATCATGGAGGATCTCCAGGAGTTGGGGGTGGTCTATCGTCGTCTTGCTGACAAGCGTTATGTTGTCATGAGTGTGGACAGTGATTACTTTGATCCTGCCTACCTGTTGGCGCGAGACATGTCGCCCGTGCTGAGAGAGCTGTATACAAAAACCGGGCTGTTGTCCGATCTGGTATTGGTCCGGGATGGCACGCCGGTCATCATCGAAAGTAACTTCAGTCTGTCCAACATCAGAGCAACTGCAGGTCAGATAATAGGCTCCCGACCAAGCCCAGTGGTATCTGCAGCGGGAAGAGCGCTTTTCGCAGAACGCGCCGATGTTGCTGTGCCGCAAGAGCCAGGTTTGACGCTTTCAGGGGGCTTGGCTTCACTCGAACGTGAGCGGTGTCACGGGGTTTATACGCGAGTGGAAAATACCTGGGAGTACTGCTTTCCCCCTCCGTTCGTAATTGCCGCAAAAGCCATTCCTATACGTTATCAAGGCGAGACCGTTGCAGCTTTAAGCTTGTATGCCGATACTGCCCGATTCAGAGCAATAGAGTCTCGAATTGACACCAACGGGATTCTGCTGGAGTCGGGAGCCAAAGTTGAGAGTCTGGTCAAAGAACGCAGAAGAGTTTACAAAAGAGCCGCACTTGATTTTGACTAGAACGC
This sequence comes from Marinobacterium sp., assembly GCA_048260865.1. Lineage (GTDB taxonomy): Bacteria > Pseudomonadota > Gammaproteobacteria > Pseudomonadales > Balneatricaceae > Marinobacterium. Next base: position 276,779 of record JBLXGN010000008.1, read on the forward strand.
TATCCCTTCAGCATTTCTTCTCCTCCCTTTCCCGCTGAGCCAGTGCCCATCTACGCCAGCCAGTCCAGAATAACGCTATAGCCAAGCCTGCTTGAACTACACTGCATACTGCGACTTGCCAGTTTAAGCGGTTGTGCGGCAAGACTCGTACATGCCATTCGAATAATCAGAATGCAGGCTGGAAACATGAAAATCTTGATAGGTAAGGGGCTGGTCATGGCAGGACTGACCCTCTGTGCGTTTACTGCACAGGCCGAAGATCATGGAGCCCTGATTGAACGTGCTCGCTCTGCTGCACCCGCAATGGTGAGTGCAGATGCCACAATAATGTATAGAGGTGAAGTACTGGTTGAAGGCAGTAATGGCTGGGTTTGCTTACCCGAAACCCTGCCGGATGATGGCTCTCCCATGTGTAACGATGTCGTCTGGATGGAGATGATGCAGGCCGTCGGGAGCAAGGCGCCCTATGAAGCTAAGCAGATGGGGTTTTCTTATATGTTGCAGGGGGATGGGCCCCAGGGCGGGGTGAGTAATTCAGACCCTTATCATGCCGATCATCTGAACGCGAAGGATTTTATCAGGGAAGGGCCGCACCTTATGATCATTGTTCCAGGGGATATGGCCCAGGACATAACGGATGACCCTCATTCCGGAGGGCCCTATGTGATGTGGAAGGGGACACCCTATGCGCACATCATGGTGCCCATTGGGGACAGGCAATAATCGTTGTATAAGCGGGTAGAGAGACTAAGGGGATACCCTGTTGCAGGGCTCCCCTTATACAGTCTCAGCACTTGGCGTCCTGCCAGTAGCGATAGAGTTCTTCGATATTCGCTGAACACAGCAAGGGCATAGCGCCTTTGAGCGTATCCAGCGGCCAGTCCCACCACTGCATCTCCAGCAATAATGCGATTTGCTCATCAGAAAAGCGCTTTTTGATTACTTTAGCGGGGTTGCCGCCGACGATGGTGTAGGGCTCAACGTCTTTGGTAATCAGGGCGCGGCTGCCGATAACGGCACCGTGACCAACCTTGATACCGGGCATGATCATCGCTTCGGCACCGATCCAGACATCGTTGCCTATCACTGTATCACCCGCCGGTTCATACGCGTTGCTGGCATCTGCAAAGGCAGGCTCTTCATTCATGAAGAAGAATGGAAAGGAAGTGACCCAGTCATGACGGTGGCCCTGGTTGCCTGCCATCACGAAAGAAGCGCCGGTTCCTATTGAACAGAAACTTCCGATAATGAGTTTGTCCACATCATCGCGATCCGGCATCAGGTAACGCGCACAGTCGTCGAAGGAGTGGCCGTGGTAATAGCCTGAGTAGTAACTGTAGCGTCCAACCTGAATGTTCGGGTTAGTGACCTGCTCGGTCAGCAGAATACCTTTGAAAGGGCTCTCGAAATAGTTGTGCATGGATACCTCGTGGGGGCTCCGCCTTAGGCTTGATGTCCAGTGAACGGGTCTAGCCTAAGGCGGTAGTTCTTGTTTCAAGGTACGCAGTCTATCGATTGCCGTCGCCGGTTACATCCCGTTTCGCTCGACGGCCTCAGGCAACCAGATAAGGTCCGTGACACCGCAGTCCTGTCCAGACTGGCTCAGCAGGGTAGTGAGCTGGCCACGATGGTGGGTCTGATGGTTGAAAAAGTGCGCCACCGCCAGCCACATTTCATACCGGCGTGGCTGAGGGTTGACCACACTGGTGTACTCGAGCACGCCTTGCAGTGACTCATCCGTCAGGGAACTTGCCCAATCCTCAATGCGAGCATCGGTGGCTTTTCTGTCCCGTCGTAATGCATCGAAATCCGTGTGCAGTTCCTGGTCGAGACTTGAGAGTGCAAAGGGTGAATCGGTAAAGCGCCCCAGCCATATTTTATCGCCAACCAACAAATGATTCAGGGTGCCATGAATGGAGCTGAAAAAGGCGCCTCTGTCCTGTTTGCGTTCCTCATCGGACAGCTCCGCGCAGATGTCATAGAGTCGCTCATTCATCCAGCGGTTGTAGGCGGCCATATCCCGGGCCTGAGCTGCAATCATTTCGACTCCTTGGTTGTTGCCATACTGGTCGTTTGAGGGAAAGCTCAGACTGCCGCTGTTCCCTTGAATTTACAAGCTGAAGCAGTCTGAGTTCCGCTTACCCCTTGGCGAAAATGCGGGAGTTACGGTCGTTTCGGAAGGTAATAGGCGCATCCGCATCCATCTGCTCAGCTGCCGCTCGGGCGTCAAGGATCTTCTGGTGATGCGGTGACTTGCTGCACACCGGATCCGCTGCGTTCATGTCACCGGCCAGCATGTAGGCCTGGCAGCGACAGCCGCCCAGATCGTTTTCCTTTTCGTCACAGGACCGGCAAGGCTCCTGCATCCAGTCATCGCCACGGAAGTGATTAAACCCGAACGATTCGTGCCAGATATGCTGCAGGCTGTGATCCTTCACGTTGGGGAACTCGATCGGCAGCATGCGGGCACTGTGGCATGGCAAGGCGGTGCCATCGGGTGTCACGGTCAGGAAGATCTCGCCCCAGCCGTTCATGCATTTCTTCGGCCGCTCTTCATAGTAATCCGGCGTCACAAAGATCAGCTTGATCGGGTTGCCTTCGGCTGCCAGTTTTTCACGGTATTCGTTGGTGATGCGCTCGGCCCGCTCCAGCTGCGCTTTCGTAGGCAGCAGGGCTTCCTTGTTCTCGTAGGCCCAGCCGTAATACTGGCAGGTGGCCAGTTCGACAAAATCCGCCTCCAGTTCCACACACAGCTCAATGATGCGGTCGATCCGGTCGATGTTGTGCTTGTGGGTGACGAAGTTGAGCACCATGGGATAGCCCTGGGCTTTCACTTCGCGGGCCATCTTCAGCTTCTGCTGGAACGCCTTGTCGGAGCCGGCCAGCATGTTGTTGACCGTCTCGTCCGAGGCCTGGAAGCTGATCTGGATATGGTCCAGC
>JBLXGN010000009.1:0-159362 GCA_048260865.1 Marinobacterium sp.
GATGAGGCGGGGCAGCGGTTCCAGATCAACGGCCAGAACTGCCTGCACTGCAAGACCTGTGACATCAAGGACCCGGCTCAGAACATTACCTGGGTCACACCGGAAGGCATGGGTGGGCCCAACTATCCAAATATGTAAAAGCCCAATATGTAAAAAGCCGAACATGTAATCATCACTGACAGCGGCGTCGCGCTGCTGTCAGCACTATGTGCCAGCCGACTCTCACCTCACTCCATGGCGTCTCACCCACGTTTTGCACTTGAGTCTGGCTGGCACGCCATCCCTGGCTGTACCCGCAGCTGAATAGCGCTGCCGATATGTTCCCGATACGCTTATTGCAGGTATACGGCTTTGAAGCGTGCTTCCTCTCCGCTGTCCGCATTTTTCAGAATCAGAAGATCTCCCTGGACTGACCATCCAAGTTCACCCTGAAGCAGCTTCAGGAACGGCTGTTCGTACATGGATGCCGGTACACAGGCTCTCATGGTGCCTGCAATGGGACCGAGCGCAATGCGGTCATCAGTCTGGGTGTATTGGCCCATGAACTGATTGCAGCCCGAGAAACCCTGAAGACGTTGATTGGTCTTGAAGATCAGGTGTGCTTCACGTTCGCCTTGAGCCGTGGATACCGGCATGTCATTCAGGCGCACCAGCTTCCAATAGGTGTTGATCAAGGTGGCATCCGGCGCTTTTTCAGGTGCAGGTGCGACCTTGCGCATGATCAGCTGATAAGGCTCCTGTTTGGCAGGATCAACCGCATTGGCTGTATCGGTGGTAAACAGCAGCTGCTCACCCTGACGAATACTGGCACGCAGGTTGTAACGGTGTCCTGGCTTGAACTGATCATCATCCAGATTGAACTCGAATGCGTATGGCGGTGTGCCAGGGTTTTCCTGACGTGTCTGCGCCAGTAGCTCGGCCGGTGCATCTGCACGTGATACGTCTTCCAGTCGAATTTCCAGAGTACTGCCTGGTGGCAGCATGATGCGCTCGCGGTAGAGGGCTTCACCGGAGACTGTTACATCGGCAGTTGGCACGCTATCCATAAGATTATCCAGTGAAGAACAGCCAGACAGCAGCATTGTGGCCGCCAGCATTGAGGTCAGGTAACCTGAGTGAGAACGGATCATGTGGGGGTCTCCTTGCCTAGTGTCTGCTCTGTGACCGGATGACAACATCCGGGTTCCATAAAAGGGAGAGGGAAATGTGCAAGGATCAGTATACACGACATTTTCTTATCGCCATTAATCCCGGTGCCGGGGATAAGGCGAATGACGCACTGGAAGCGCTCTTGCGTGAACGTATTCCTGCGTCGCAGCTGGATCAATTGGTGCGGCTCAAGCGTGGCAAACCCGGCCTTGAGCATCAGCTGAGTGCGCTGGCCAGCAGATGTGCCGAAACCGGCGCTGTTCTGGTGGTGGCGGGCGGCGATGGTACCCTGAATGCTGCCTTGAATCTGTTGCAGAACCAACCTGTGACACTGGGGTTGATTCCCCGTGGCACCTTTAATTTTTTCGCCCGCGACCACCGTATTCCGGTCGAAGTGCATGAGGCGATCGATGTGCTTTTACACGGTGTCGAAGCTCAATTGCCTCTGGCCAGCGTTAACGGCCATCCTTTCTGTGTCAGCGCGAGTCTTGGGGTCTATCCCAAAATCATTGCTGCTCGAGAGCAGGTCAGTGCCGTGACCGGGCGTAATCGTGTAGTGTCCTTGCTGAGTGGTGTTTGGGTATTTTTGACCCGGGCCAGAGGTCGACGTCTGGCACTGGAACATGATGGCGATCGGCATACGGAAACAGCCCCTATGCTGCTGGTCAGTGTCAGCCCCGGTCAGCTTGCCAATTTTGATCTGCCGGAGATTAAACAGCTGCCGGACTCCGGCATGTTGGTATTCGTGATGCGATCGGATTCGCCCTGGATGTTGCTGCATTATCTCTGGGCCAGCCTTAAAGGTCAGCTGCGCACACTGGAAAAGCTGGACTACTTTTTGACACGTTCGCTAAGTGTTTCGACAAGGCGCAAGAAAGTTACTCTGGCAATTGATGGCGAGCTTCATCGTTTATCTACACCTCTCAACTTCACCTTCAATGCTCAGGGTGTAACCTGTCTTGTGCCTGCTCCAAATGAGGGTACACAGAAGGAAGAGGTGCCGTGCGAATAATTCAGCTATCAGATCTGCATTTCGGAACAGAGGTCGCGTTGGTCAAGGAGGCCTTGATGGTTGCGGTGGAGCAACTGATGCCTGACCTGGTACTGCTCAGCGGAGACCTGACACAACGGGCAAGGCGCACCGAGTTCAAATCCTGTCGCCAGCTGGTCAATGATCTGGCGCCTGTACCTGTGCTGGCGGTGCCGGGAAATCATGATTTACCACTGTTTAATGTGTGGCATCGCTTTCGCGCACCCTATGCCGGGTTCAGACGCGCCTTTGGTTGGGAGCTGGAGCCTGTTCATGAGTGCTCTGAGGCATTGGTGTTGGGCATTAATACGACCCACCCCAAGCGCCATGTCGATGGTGTGTTTGAGGTTGATACGGTTGAGCAGGTTGCCGAGCGCCTGTCTTCAAGCCGAGCGCCTTTGAAGTTGGTCGTTGGTCACCATCCTGTGGATGCGGTGCTGGCTTCAGATGAAACCAACATTGCGCAGGGTGCCGAGTTCGCCATGCAGCGTTGGAGTGAGGCCGGGATGCAGCTCTATCTGGCGGGCCATATTCATTACCCCTTCTTTGCACCGTTGAACAGGCGCTACCCGAAACTGTCGGATCACGCCTGGACCTTACAGGCAGGTACCGCCATCTCCAGTCGAACACGAGATGGCAAACCCAACTCGTTTAACCTGATTGAGTCGGATAGTGCCCAGGGTAAGCTGCAACTGAGTCGCTGGGACTTTGATCTGTCCTCAGGCACCTTTGCTGTGGCTGAGCAGGTTCAATTGCCCTTGGGAGGCGTATCGGACTGATCAGCCTGGGGCTCTTGTTGAAGATCCTTCTGTGACGCGCCTTGAGCTCCAGACTCATGGGCGGCTGGAGCCGTATGCTCTGGTTTTGGCTCTCCCTCAGGAGGGGACTGATCTTCAGGCACCGCTTCCCCGGCGTTAACCTGAGCTAATTCAGGCTCAGCCTTGGTGTCTGACATTAACTCGCCTTCATTTCCTTCCTCTTGCGCGTTGTCTTGAGGGGGAAAAAGCTCTTCCAGCGGGGTATCGACAAAACCATCGTTACGGGGGTCCATATCGTGAATAACATGGGTGTCGGGAATCGCCGGAATAAAGTGCTCCTGAGCTTCAACCGGCAGGGGAGCTACCTGCTGACGTCGATACAGGGTAAAGCCGGCCAGCGCTGCCAGTACCAGGGCCTGTAGCTGGAACAGGGCCGCAGGGTTGAACGCTTCCATTAATGCAGAGCTGATCAGCGGTCCAGCCACACTGCCCAGACCGTAACTGAGCAACAGGCCTGAGCTGGCGGCCATGATCTGGGAGCTGTCCATCATGTCATTGGTAATGGCGACCGCAATGGAATACACGGTGGACGCAAGTCCCATGTAGAAGCACACCAGTACCAGACGCGGCACGAAGTCATGGCCAACCAGGAAGGTGTTGCCCAGGCTCGCAATAGCGGCCAGTACGCAGACGATCATCAGTACCGAGCTGCGATGAAAACGGTCGCAGATCCAGCCAACTGGCCAGGCAAACAGCATGGCTGTCAGGATGGCGCCAAACATGTAATAGGAGATCTGGGTGTTATCCAGCCCTGTTTGGCTGGCGAACAAAGGGGTCAACGAGTAGAACGACCCCAGAAATATGCCACTGCCAAAGGCTGCACAAACGCCGATAGGGGCAAGTTTGATCAGTCTGAAAAGAGACATGCCCTGGGCACTTTCTCCAATATCAGGCGAATGCATGCGAGACAACGACAGGGGAATAATGGCGGCAATGACAAACAGTGCTGCCAGTGAAAACAATGCATAGTTGATCGGACTGCCCAGGCCAACCAGCAGCTGGCCACTGGCGGATGCCGTATAGGCGGCGATCTGGTAGATGGAAAAAATCTTGGAGCGGTTGGCATTAGTGGCAACTGCACTGAACCAGCTCTCAATGGTGACGAACAGGGCGGCGATACTCAGACCGCCGAGGCCACGCAGAATACCCCAATGCCAAACGTTGTAGGTCATGGGGTAGATCAGGGCCGCCATGGCAGCAATGGCTGCGAACACGGCGAAAGCACGAATATGGCCGACCCGTCTCACGACGCGGTCGGCATAGAGGGATCCCAGCACAAAGCCGGCTGAGTAGCACACCATCACCATACCGATGGTGGAGGGCTCGATCCCCAAGATACTGAAGCGCAGGCCCAGCAGGGTGATCAGGAAGGAGTTGCCGACAATCAGCAGTGAAAGACTGGCAAAGAGAGCCAGGAGTGATATGACCAGCAAGCGCATGTGGGGGCCCTTCCGTCAACAACCATTAACCGCCTAGATAGGCCTTACGAACACTATCGTCATTCAGCAGGGCTTCACCCGTGCCATTCATCACGATACGGCCATTTTCCAGTACATACCCACGGTCGGCAATTTTCAGTGCCTGATGGGCGTTCTGTTCCACCAGAAAGATGGTCACACCTTCTTCACGCAGCTTTTCGATGATCTCAAAAATCTGTTGAATGATGATGGGGGCAAGGCCCAGCGATGGCTCGTCCAACAGCAGCAGGCGTGGCTTGCTCATCAGCGCACGCCCAATGGCCAGCATCTGCTGCTCGCCGCCGGACATGGTGCCACCGCGCTGGTTGAAACGCTCCTTCAGACGTGGAAACAACTCCAGTACATGCTCCAGCTGTTTTTCAGAATCCTCCTTGTTCTGGAAAAAGCTGCCCATGGCCAGGTTTTCTTCCACCGTCATGGCGGAAAAAATGCGGCGTCCTTCCGGTACTACCGCCAGACCACGGCGCATGATATCCGCCGTTTTCATGTTCTGGATTTGCTGACCGTCGAACTCGATATGGCCGCCGTGGGCGCGAGGATCACCGCAGATGGTCATCATCAGGGTGGATTTACCCGCACCGTTGGCACCGATCAGAGTGAGGATCTCACCCTGATTAACCTCCAGCGAGACGTTGTGCAGCGCCTGAATTTTGCCGTAAAAGGTCGAAACGTTATCCAGTCGAAGCATCAGCTTTCCCCCAGGTAGGCTTTGATTACGTCCGGGTTCTCGCGGATCTGTTCCGGGGTGCCGTCGGCCAGCGGGGCGCCCTGGTTGATCACGGTGATGTGGTCGGAAATCCCCATCACCAGTCCCATATCGTGCTCAATCAGAATCACGGAGATGTCCTGCTCATCGCGCAAGCGCAGGATCAGCTGATCCAGCTCCGAGGTTTCCTTGGGGTTAAGGCCGGCAGCTGGCTCATCCAGCATCAACAGGCCGGGTTCAACCACCATGCAGCGGGCGATTTCCAGTCGGCGCTGCTGGCCGTAGGAGAGGTTACCGGCTTCTCGGTTGGCGAACTCCAGCAGGTTGACCTGACGCAACCAGTGCTCTGCACGGTCCATTGCTTCACGTTCACGCCGACGGTAAGACGGCGTTTTCAGCAAACCGGCAAAGTAGTTGGTGTTCAGGTGCCTGTGCTGAGCCACCAACAGGTTTTCGATCACGGTCATGGTCGGGAACAGGCGCACGTGCTGAAAGGTTCGCACCAGACCCTGCAGTGAAATATGATCACTGCTCATGCCTTGAATGGGTTTGCCACGATAGAGGACTTCACCGCCGGTAGGCGTGTAGAAGCCACTGATACAGTTGAATACCGTGGTTTTACCGGCCCCGTTGGGGCCGATTACGGAGTGGATCTGACGCGGCTTCACCTGCAGACCGACGTTATTCACCGCCAGCAGCCCGCCGAAGCGCATCATCAGACCCGAGACGTCTAACAGATTCTCGCTCATGAGGTTTTCAGCTCCAGGTGAGGACGTTTCATCGGCAGCAGACCCTGCGGGCGCCACAGCATCATCAGGACCATTACGCCGCCGAACATCAGCATGCGATACTCCTGAAATTCGCGTGCCAGCTCCGGCAGGATAGTCATGGCGATTGCCGCAAGAATGACACCCATCTGTGAACCCATGCCGCCCAACACCACGATAGCCAGGATGATGGCCGACTCGATGAAGGTGAAGGATTCGGGGCTGATAAAGCCCTGGCGTGCGGCGAAGAAACAGCCCGCAAAACCGGCGAAGGATGCACCCATGGTGAATGCGGAAAGCTTGATCACGGTCGGGTTAAGGCCCAGTGAGCGACAGGCGATCTCATCTTCACGCAGTGCTTCCCAGGCACGCCCGATCGGCATGCGCTGAACCCGATTGATTACGTAGATGGTCAGCAGTACCAACAAGACGGCAACCAGGTACAGGAAGATGACCTTGTGGCTGCTGCTGTAATCAATGCCGAAGAACTCATGGAAGGTTTGGCCGCCTTCACTGGCGCGACGGTTGAATTCCAGCCCGAACAGGCTGGGCTTCTCAATACCACCAATACCATTGGGGCCACCGGTCACACTGGTCCAGTTGTTCAGCAGGATACGGATGATCTCACCGAAACCCAGGGTCACAATCGCCAGATAGTCACCGCGCAGACGCAATACCGGGAAGCCCAGAAGGCAGCCGAAGGTTGCTGCCAGCAGACCCGCAAGCGGCAGGCAGACCCAGAAGGACAGACCAAAGTATTCCGACAGCAGCGCGTAGGTATAGGCACCGACCGCGTAGAAGGCAACATAGCCCAGGTCGAGCAGACCGGCGAAGCCCACTACGATGTTCAGGCCCAGGCCCAGCATCACGTAGATCAGTGTCAGTGTTGCCAGGTCTACTGCACCACGGGATACCATGAACGGCCAGACAAACAGACCAACGACCACCAGAGAGATCAGCCATGGCTTGAGGCGTTTTTGCATCTGCTCATCCGGCAGCAGTCCGGTGACATCTGCCGTGGGTATACGCTGCTTGAGGTTGCTCAGTGGTTCCTTGAACAGCTGAAACAGAAACACCACCACGACCGCAAACGCGATCCAGGTCCAGGTTTCTGCATCAGCGCCAATAACCGTGAGGTTGGCACCTTCCTGTTCCAGACGAACGCCGATTACCAGACAGGTCAGCAGGAAGGTAACGCCCGCGGCAAAGAGCGCGGGAAAGAGTGCACGTTGCATCATTGACTCCTTTTACACCTTCTCCACTTCCGGCTTGCCAAGCAGACCGGTCGGGCGGAACAACAAGATCAGAACCAGCAGGCTGAACGCCACCACATCCTTGTATTCGGATGGGAAGAACGCCGCCGTCAAAGCCTCGGTCACACCCAGAATCAAACCACCCAGCATGGCGCCTGGAATCGACCCGATACCGCCCAATACTGCCGCGGTAAAGGCCTTCAAGCCGGCCATGAAGCCGATGTAGGGGTTGATCGTGCCGTAGTAAAGACCCAGCAAAAGACCAGCAACGGCAGCCAGTGCGGCGCCGATGATAAAGGTCAGTGCAATGATACGGTTGGTGTCGATACCCAGCAGATTGGTCATGCCCTGATCCTGAGCGCAAGCGCGACAGGCGCGACCCAGTCGGGAGCGGGAAATGAACATGGCCAACGCGGTCATGGATATCAGCGTGACAACCCAGATAATCAACTGCATCCAGGAGATGCTGACTTCAAACACTGCAGGATCACCGAATTCGATGCCGCCGGTAATCAGCGCTGGCATGGCCAGGTCACGGGAACCCTGAGCCAGACGAATGTAGTTCTGCAGGAAAATGGACATGCCGATAGCAGTAATCAGCGGAATCAATCGGGGGCCACCACGTAATGGCCGATAGGCCACACGCTCTATGGCATAACCATAGGTCGACGAAATTATGACCGCAGTCATCAGGGCCAGTAACAGAATAATCGGCAAGGAGCCGACACCCATAGTCAGCAGTCCAATGATGGTAATGAATGCGGTATAGGTACCGATCATATACACCTCGCCATGGGCGAAGTTAATCATGCCGATAATGCCATACACCATCGTGTAGCCGATGGCGATCAAGGCGTAGGTAGAGCCGATGGTCAATCCGTTGATCAGCTGTTGAAGTACATAGAGACTAGTTTCAGTCATCACTCGCCCTCAAACAGAGGGCCCTCCCTTGTGGGGAGAGCCCTTTGGATGCAGTGTTTACTTGCTGACAGGAGTTTTGCTGCCGTCAGCGTGGAGGGTATAGATTTCGAAGGTCGGTTCGGTCAGGTCGCCTTTGGCGTCGAAGCCGATTTCACCGATGGTGGTATCGAAACGGTTAGCGCGCAGGTATTCAGCCAGCTCGACGGGATCGGTTTTGCCGGTCGCTTCCATCGCTTTGGTCATAACCTGGATTGCAGAGTAGGCCGGGAACACGAACGGACCGGACGGGTCTTCGTTACGTGCCTTGAAGGCTTCTACCAGGGCGGCGTTTTCCGGGCTCTGGTCAAAGCTCTTCGGTGCAGTTGCCAGAACACCTTCCATGGCTTCGCCAGCGATGGCGGCCAGGTCGGAGTTTACAACGCCCTCAGGACCCATGAACGGCGCATCAAAGCCTTTCTCACGCGACTGACGCAGAATCAGGCCCAGCTCCGGGTGGTAACCACCGTAGTATACGAAATCGACGTTGTTACGCTTCAGCTTGGCGATCAGCGCAGAGAAGTCCTTGTCGCCCGGAGTTACACCTTCAAACATCACGGACGCGATACCGGCATCACCCAGCATCTCTTTTACGGTTGTCGCCAGACCTTCACCGTACTGCTGCTTGTCATGGATAACGGCCAGGCGCTGCGGCTTGATGTTGTCCTTGATGTAGTCAGCGGCCAGCGTACCCTGCAGACTGTCCAGACCGATGGTACGGAAAATCAGCTGGTAGCCTTTTTCGGTGATGCTGGGGGAGGTAGAAGCGGCGGTGATCATCATCACGCCTTCTTCTTCATAAATATCGGAAGCAGGCTCAGTTGAGCTGGAGCAGAGGTGACCAATTACGTGGAAGATTTCGTCGTTGACGATTCGGTTGGCAACTGCCACCGCCTGTTTGGGGTCACAGGCATCGTCATAAATCACGCCTTCCAGAGTCATACCGTTGACGCCGCCGGCTTCGTTGATCTTGTCGATCGCCATCATGGCGCCAATTTTCTGCATGTCGCCGTACTGGGCAACGGGGCCGGTAACCGGACCGGCAATACCGATCTTCAGAGTTTCCGCATGTGCGGCTGTCATGGCGGCCATCAAGGTTCCAGCGGCAATCAGAGTTTTGCCGAAGGTAGCTTTCTTCGTCATACATTCCCCCTCATGGGTTGATGCTGAGCTCAGCGACACCTGGTTCGCTGATTATTATGATTGTTGTTAACGCTAGGGATATTACACAGTTAATACCCGAGTGCGTAGATGCTTAAGCGATGAAAATCCGCTTCTGATAGACTCTCAGGTCAATGAAACCCCAAGGAGCCCCTGATATGTCTCCCCTTACGACTTCAATCAAGTGTAGCGGCATTATGTTGCTTGCTCTGCTGGCACTGCCATTGCAGGCGGCAGGGCTGACGGCCCAGTCCGTAGAAGCCTATCTGGAAACACTGCCTCAGGTTCGTGTACTTGCGGATGAGCTTGAAGCCAGTGGCAAGGGCGATCTTCTGATGAAAGAAGTGATGCCGGGTACCGAAACCTTTGACCCTCATCAGCGAGGGGCTCGCGTGCTGCAGGAAAAAGAGCCTGAAGCCTATGGGCGCCTGCAGGGGATCGTCACTGAAAAAGGTTTTACCAGTGTGGATAGCTGGGCCCAGACCGGTGACCGGGTAGTACTGGCCTATGGTGCCGTAAAAGTGGAAGCCGAGAGCCCCGAAATATTGGCGCTGGCACAGTCAGGTGCCGGCCTGGATCCAGCCATGCTGCAAATGTTAAGTCCTGAAATACGTGTGCAGATGGAGCAGGCCATCATGATGGCCAAGGCGATTGCTCAAGTACCAGTGGCAGACCGTGACATGGTTCGTCCTTATATCGCTCGTCTTGATCAGGCCTATCAACAGTAATTTCGGTAACTACGGTTACTAATAAGGAGTATTGCATGTCTTCTCTGGTCTATTGCACAGCCCAGTTCAAACCTAAACCCGGCAAGGAGCGCGAGCTGTTTCGTGTGCTCCAATCGCTGGAGCCCAATGCTCATCGTGAAGATGGCTGCGTTCAGTACACGGTTACCCGTCATATCAGCAGTCCTTTTGCAGAGGGCACAAGCTTTCCCATCGTATTCCAGGAGATCTGGAGTGATATGGAGAGTTTTGAAGCGCATTGCCAGCGTAAGGAGATCGTTGAGTTCTTCGAGCGTTACTGTCAGGCAGACGATGGCCTGGCAGAAGACTGGAATGTGTGTGTCTATACAGACGAGCCGGAAGATTTCGATGCGCCCCAGATTGGGTAATGCATTGCACCAAAGAGGGGCTTGAAGTGCTTCATTCTGCGTTTCAAGCCTCCTGAATCCGCTTTTTCCTTCGTTGATTCGACTTTTGCACGATTTTTGCTTACTGGATACCTAGGGATTGCGTATCGGTTTCGCAATGGCAAAGACGGATCAACGGAGGCCTCTATGGATGTCGGCTCTGCGAATTTCAAAACCCTGAAACAAGCACTCTTTTCTCGCCTGGATGCTCAGGAAACAGGAACGCTCTTCGTCGCCACAGACGATAATCACGCCGCTCAAATTGTCCTGTTCAAGGGGCAGTTATTGGGTTTGGCCTATGCCGGTCTGAGTAATGCCGATGCTCTTGCTGCGCTTCAGGATTTACCGGGACTGAAGTTTTCTTTTACCCCTGAACTGGTTTATCCCCTGGCCGATACGCTGTTGCCAGAGCAGGCGCAGACGTTAATGAGAGGCATAGGTTACCAACCGAAACAGGCTGAGTCTGACGTGCCGGTCGAAGCCGCTGAGCCCGAGGTTTTGGAAGAGGCTCCACGTTCAAACACCTTGAGGGTGTATCGAGGCCGCGTGATTTCCGGTTCACTTTAAACCTTGATCGAATAGGTCTATGCTCATTGCAGAGCACCGGCTGGTGCGATGAGGTTTTCGGGTGTATCCATTGTTGATCAGTTGCCTGCGCGAAAAGCTGCATATTGAGCCGCAGGCAGACAATCAAATGCTCAAGCTTGTACTTACAGGTCTGTTGGCTTGGGTACTGCTTTGGTCAATGGCACCGACCCAAGCCGAAAGTACGATATCGGTTGTCAGCAGTCACCTCAGCTGTGACCAGGTGCAGCTCAATGATGCTTTCGACTACCCCTGTCATACCCATCCTTCGGTAGTTACCGTCGAGCAGCGTCGCCAGAGCGTCGAGCCTTCGGGCTACCATCAGCGTTTTATTCCTCTTGTTGCTTTCTCCACATCTCGTGCCAGGGCCCCGCCTTCCGCGGTTTGATTTCAGTCATTCGATTTTTTTAGCCCTAGCTATTGTTGAACAACTACGCCGAGTTGGCGTGTGGAGTATTGCCATGCATAAGTATCATGAACTCAAAACCCTGAGCCTCGAGCACTACCAGAGTCTCGCCAGCAGTGAAAACGCTCAGGGCATCGACCTTAACTCACCAGCTGAAGCCGTGATGACGGACTTTCGTCATACTCATCCTTTGACCATGAGCCTGAATGAAAGTGTGAACGATGCCACTCTGGCCATGCGCAAGGTGCATGTGCGCTCCGTGATCGTGACCGACAGCAGTGATAACTTTCGCGGAATCCTCACGGTGATTGATCTGGAAAGCCGCAAGGTATTGAGCCAGGCCACCAGTCTGGGTCTCAAACGTGAAGACCTGAGCATCAAGGATGTGATGGTGCCACGTGAAAAGCTGAGAGGTATCCCGTTGGCTGTGCTGCAACATGGCAGTATCGGTGATCTGCTGAAAACGCTGCAGCATGAAGGCACTCAGCATATGCTGGTAGTGAATCCCGACAGCGAAGAGATCTGCGGCATTATCTCGGCCAGTGAGATTGCGCGTCAGCTTAAGGTACCGGTTGAGATCAACCTGCAGGCGACCAGCTTCAAGGCTCTGGTGGATAACCTGTTTGGCCGTGGTGACGCTGCCTGATTCAATGCTTCGCCCTGGCACTCGTTTGAGTCGCCCGGGCGCTATTCAACTCTTCTGAATATCCTGTCTTCTTTGATGCCCGGGTTGGTCTGGATCAACCCCAGGGGCACATATCTTTGCCATACTGATGCCATGTCCTGCCGCAATTGGAGATGAGCATGACCAGGCCGGAAATACGGATGATGGACGGCAACGAGGCAGCTGCTCGCGTTGCTCATCAGCTCAATGATGTTATCGCCATTTATCCCATCACCCCTGCGTCGGTAATGGGTGAGCTTGCTGACAGCTGGAGCAATCGCGGACAACCTAATCTCTGGGGGACGGTACCTCAGGTGATCGAATTGCAAAGCGAGGCCGGTGCCGCCGGTGCTGTGCATGGTGCATTGCAGGCTGGGGCGAAAACCACCACCTTTACCGCTTCCCAAGGGTTGTTGCTGAAAATTCCCAACATGTTCAAAATCGCCGGGGAACTGACGCCGACGGTTTCTCATGTTGCGGCGCGTTCTGTCGCTACCCATGCCCTTTCGATTTTCTGCGATCACAGCGATGTGATGGCTGCACGCACAACCGGCTTTGCCATGTTGGCGTCCTGCAATGCTCAGCAAGTGATGGATCTGGCCTGTATTGCCGAGATGGCAACGTTGGAAGGGCGTGTGCCGGTACTGCATTTCTTTGATGGCTTTCGCACCAGTCATGAAATTACCCGGGTAGAAACGCTGTCTACTGAGCAGCTCCAGCAGCTGATCGATCCAACCTTGCTGAAAATCAACCGTGATCGAGGTTTGTCCCCTGTCCATCCGGTCATCAGAGGGACTTCACAGAATCCTGACCTGTTCTTTCAATCGCGTGAGGCGGTGAATCCCTACTACGATGCCTTTCCGGTCATCATGCAGAATGCGATGAATCGCTTTGCGGTCGTAACAGGGCGTCAATATCAACTGTATTCCTACCATGGGGCTGAAGATGCCGAGCGCGTCATTCTGGTGATGGGCTCGGCCGCGTTGTGTGTGCAGGAAACGGTTGATCACCTGAATCGTGAAGGAGCCAAAGTGGGGGTGCTGACGGTGCACCTTTATCGGCCCTTTGCGGCTGATGTGCTGTTGGCCGCCTTGCCTGAAACGGTTAAAGCTCTGGCGGTACTGGACCGAACCAAGGAACCTGGTGCCGATGGCGAGCCACTGTTCAAGGATGTGGCAACGGCCATATTTGAGGCATGCAGTGAAGGTCGCTGGGCTGGAGAAAGTATGCCGCGAGTGCTCGGTGGCCGTTTTGGACTCTCATCCAAGGAATTTACGCCGGGCATGGTCAAGGCGGTGTTTGATCATTTGCAGCGACCGGGCAGTCAGGCGCGTTTTACCGTTGGCATAGAGGACGATGTCACACGGCTTAGCCTGCGCTGGAATGAGCGCCTCAGAACCCATGATGCACAGCAACAGACGCAGGCGATCTTCTATGGCCTGGGTGCCGATGGCACCGTTTCAGCGAACAAGAACAGCATCAAAATCATCGGTGCCAGTGAGCAGCGATATGCACAGGGGCACTTTGTATACGATTCCAAAAAATCGGGTGCGGTAACGGTTTCACATCTCAGGTTTGGGCCTGAGCCCATACGTTCAACCTATGAAATTCAGGACGGTGAAGCAGGCTTTATCGGCTGCCATCAGCCCCAGTTTCTGCAGCGTTATCCCATGCTGGACAAGGCGGCTCAGGGCGCCACCGTCCTGATTAACACGCCACTGCAAGGCGATGACTTCTGGCAGCGCCTTCCCGGTGATGTACAACGTGCCATGATCGACAAGTCTCTCAAGGTCTGGCTGTTGGATGCCTATCGTGTGGCAGAAGACGCTGGCCTGGGGCGACGCATCAACACCATCATGCAGACAGCGTTCTTTGCCCTGACCGATATTCTGCCGCATGACGATGCGATTGCTCAGATCAAGGCGGCCGTCGAGACCAGCTATGGCAAGCGCAGTCGCCGTATTGCCGATATGAATCTGGCCGCAATTGATAATGCGCTGACGCATCTGGTTGAGTTCGAAGTGCCCGCGCAAGCCAATAGCCAGATTCCCTTGTATGAAGTGGATGCCGGCGATGCCAGTCCCTTTGTGAAGCGTGTGACGACTGAACTGATTGCAGGACGTGGAAATCGTATTCCGGTCAGTCGCGTACCGACAGATGGTACCTGGCCGGTGGGTACGGCGGCTTATGAAAAGCGTGATCTGGCGCGAGAGTTGCCTCAGTGGGAGGAAGATCTTTGTACGCATTGCGGCAAGTGCGTGTTTGTCTGCCCGCACTCCGTGATGCGATCCAAAGCCTTTGATGCTGACCGCATGTCGTTGGCGCCTGAGGGATTCAAGGCGGTTCCGATCAAGGGCGCCAAAGACTTCCCCGAGAACACGCTGATCAGTTACCAGATCTCTCCGGATGACTGCACCGGTTGTACGCTCTGTGTCGAAATCTGTCCGATTCATGACAAGTCCAATCAGAGCCGCAAAGCACTGAATATGGTCCCTAAAGAGGAAATCATCGAGCGTGAACGGGATAACTGGCGTTTCTTCAGTGAGCTGCCTGAATTCGATCGAACCGAGCTGAAAGCCAATACGCTCAAGGGCTCCATGTTGATGCAGCCGCTATTCGAATTCAGTGGTGCCTGTTCCGGCTGTGGTGAAACACCCTATATTCGCCTGCTCAGCCAACTGTTTGGGGACCGAATGCTGGTCGCCAATGCAACAGGCTGTTCTTCCATCTATGGCGGTAACCTGCCTACCACGCCCTGGACCCATAATGTGGATGGACGAGGTCCGGCCTGGAACAACTCCCTGTTTGAAGACAATGCCGAGTTCGGTATGGGCATGAGGGTTGCGCTGGATAAGCAGACCGAGTTTGCCTTTGAATTGCTCAATGCGTTGAGTGACCAGCTGGAACCTGAGCTGGTTGAATCACTGATTAATGCAGATGAGAGTGATGAGGCGGGTGTGCAGGCACAGCGTGAGCGGGTCGCCCGTCTGAGAGACAGGCTGGAATGCCTGGATGATCCCCGTGCGCACGAATTAGGGCGTTTGGCTGACAAACTCTGCCGTCATAGTGTCTGGATAGTCGGTGGTGATGGCTGGGCCTATGATATCGGCTACGGCGGTCTGGACCATGTGCTGGCCTCCGGGCGCAACGTGAATATTTTGGTGCTGGATACGGAGGTGTACTCCAACACCGGCGGCCAGACATCCAAGGCGACGCCGAGAGGGGCCGTGGCCAAGTTCTCGGCCGGTGGCAAGCCGGTGGCGAAGAAGGATCTGGCACGTATTGCCATGGACTATGAGCATGTCTATGTGGCGCATGTGTCCTACGCGGCCAAGGATGTTCAGACCCTGCATGCGTTCCAGGAAGCGGAAAGCTGGGATGGGCCTTCACTCATCATTGCCTATTCGCCCTGTATTGCGCACGGCTTTGATCTGGCCGACAACCATGAACACCAACGGCTGGCCGTCGAGTCTGGCCACTGGCCGTTGTTGCGCTATGACCCGCGCCGCGCCGAGCAGGGGTTGAATCCTCTTCGTCTGGACTCAAAGGCTCCGTCCATTCCCTACGAAGTCTTTGCACGCACTGAAGCGCGCTTCAGTATGCTGGCGCGATCTAACCCTGAGGCGGCGAAGCAATTCTTACAGCAGGCACAACGGGACGTGACTGAGCGTTATCATCGATATGAGCAGCTTGCGGGGTTGAGTTGGGAGGCGGTCGATGGACCGGCTGAGGCTGAGGAGGCGGGTGATGAGTAAGCCACTGCACACACGTTATCTTGGGATGGACCTGGAAAGTCCTCTGGTTCCATCGGCATCCCCCCTGACAGCGACTGTTGAAGGCGCCTGCGCGCTTGAGGAGGCAGGAGCGGCGGCGATTGTAATGCACAGCCTGTTTGAGGAGGAGTGCACTCAGGATCACGAGTTGCTCCATCAATTTCTGTACGAGCAGGAGATTGGCAACTTTGAAGCTGATGATTACCTGCCAGTACCTGATGGCTTTAAAACTGCGGAAGAGCATTATCTGGAGCGGTTGCAGCAGATGAAGCAGCGACTGCAGATACCCGTCATTGCAAGCCTCAACGGTGTTACCCCAAGAGGCTGGGCAGAGCATGCGATTCAGCTGGCACAAGCCGGTGCTGATGCGCTTGAGCTGAATATCTACCATGTGGCAGCTTCGGCAAAAGAGAGTGGCCAGGCTGTCGAGCAGCGCTATCTGGATATTCTCCAGTCGGTTAGAGCGGTGCTTCCTGACCTGCCTGTAGCACTCAAGTTGTCTTCTCGGTTTTCCAGTCCTGTGCATATGGTCGCGCAGCTCAAGGGTGCGGGAGCCGATGCGGTGGTGCTGTTCAATCGCTTTATGGAACCCACGGTGGACCTTGAGCGGTTGCAGATAGTGCCTGAGCTGCGCCTGTCCACGCCAGAAGAGTTGAATGAGCGCCTGCGTTGGGCCGCCATCATTCGTGCGCAGGTTGATATCGATATTGCGGTCACCGGTGGTGTGCATTCAGCGCCGGATGTCATCAAAATGCAATTGGTGGGTGCTGAGGTTGCGCAGATGGCCAGTGTGCTCCTGCATCAGGGAGTCGGTGTGTTGGACAAAATGAAGTCTGATATCTGCCGTTGGCTTGAGGAGCATGAATACGCATCGCTTGATCAACTCAGGGGCAGCATCAGTCACGCCAGGGCGGAAGACCCCTCTGCCTGGGAGCGGGCCAACTATCTCAATACGCTGGACCTCTGGCGGCCTTGAGCCTTTTCAGGCAGGGAGATCAACCTTTTGGTTCGGACAGCGAAATATTTCACTATTCAGGTGAAGATTTCTGCTTCTCGAGGTTACTTAGTTTATAAAAGATGATCTATAGTTGGGGTTTGGATAATTAGTTTGTAACTGTTTCATACAGAAGACAATTTCACCACGAGGTGGCGGTTGAATCTTAAAGCCAGGCTGAGTTTTCTGGCATTGGCCCTCATATTGGCATCGGCCTCCGCAGTTTGGGTAGCAGTTCAAACCCTGGCAGAGCGCATCATCTCTGAATGGGCGCAACGTTATGTGGAGAAGCAGGTGCTCTACGACAAGGAGCGGGTGCTGCAGCCGCTACTTCGTGAGATTGTGCTCGCTCGCCAGCTTGCAAGTGCCCCTGTAGTGCTTGATTGGTTGCAGGATCCTGATGATATAGTGCTTGAATATCAAGCCCTTAGGGAGCTTGAACGTTACCGCCAGGCATTTCGTAACGGTAACTACTTCCTCGCCGTAGCCTCTAACGGCCACTACTACTACAACAACGCCGAAAACGAGTTTGGCTCCGACCAGTTGCGCTACATTCTTAATCGCCGCGAGCCCGGCGATCGTTGGTTTTATGAGTTTCTGGATCAAAACCGGGACCTGGTCATTAACGTCAACCCGGACATGCACCTCGGTGTTACCAAGTTATGGATCGATATTATTCTGCGAGCGCCCGATGGCACGGCTTTGGGTGTAGCTGGTACGGGTATTAACCTGAGCGGCTTTCTCAATGACTTTGTCGAGACCGGCGAAGACGGTATTACAACCCTGTTCGTCAATCACGATGGCGCCATTCAGTTGTACCGTGACCAGAGCATGATCGACTTTGCCAGCTATACCAAGGATGCGGGTGAAGGAAATCACTTGGGCAAAATGATGGGGCCCAAGGATCAGCAGAGTCTGAGACAGGTCATGTCGCAAGTACAGGCGTCGCCGCATCAGGTGATGAGTCGATTCGTACAAATCGATGGCAAGCGTTACCTTGCGGGTATGGCCTATCTGCCCGAGGTGGACTGGTACGAAATTACCCTGATGGACCTTGAGCAGCTGCTGCCGATGAGTCGCTTTAATACCATTCTGCTGGTGTTCTCGGTGTGCTTGCTGGTAACCATTTCGCTGTTCCAGCTGGTGCTGGGGCGTTGGGTTGTGGAGCCGCTTTCCGCACTGGATAGGGCGATACGTTCAATCCGGCGTGGTGAGTATCGAGGTGAACCTTTGAACATTCAGGCCAGTGGTGAAGTTGGACGACTGGTGAATGAATTCGAGTTGATGACGCGCGAAGTATATGAAACTCGTGCCAACCTGGAATCCAAGGTTCAGGAACGTACCGAAGCACTGAACCGTCTTAGCCAGACAGATGCTTTGACCGGATTGTTGAATCGCCGTGGCATGGATCAGAAAATTCTGGAGGAACTCAAGCGTTGTGAGCGCGAGTCACGTGCGCTGGGCATCATCTGGATCGATTTGGATTACTTCAAGGAAATCAACGATATCTATGGCCATGCCATAGGGGATGATGCCCTGATTCTGGTCTCTCAGGTATTGCGTTCGGTTCTGCGCGAATATGATGCTGCAGCGCGTTGGGGAGGGGATGAATTCCTGATCATGCTGCGTGATGCGGAGCCCTTGATGCTGAAATCAATCTGTGAACGTTTACTGAGGGTGATTCGCGGTCAGGTTTTGGAAAGCCGAAGTGGTGCCAGAATCACGATGACCTTCAGTATCGGCGCTAGCCTGGCTCGTACCGCAGACCCTGAAGAAGCCTTGCATCGAGCCGACGCTGCTCTGTATCAAGCCAAGGAAGAGGGCCGCAATCGATTTGTGATTGACGCTAACTCGTTGCCGGTTACGAATGACCGTAATCCAGCGTCATCTGTAGACCCTAACCTGCACTAGAACTCATCGTTCAGGCGGCTGATCAACTCTTCCCTCCGGCTTAGCTGTTCAATTGCTCGATCGCCCAGCATGCGTGCCGTGTGAAGTAGTACTGTTTCCATCAAGAATACAGTGGCCACCATGCTGTTGGTATAAAGTGGGCTGCCATTGGTGGTTAACAGGCTGGTATTGGATAACTGTGCCAGTGGGGAGTGGTGACTGTCTGTCATGGACAGGAGCGGCAGCTTCAGCTCGCAGGCCAGCTGTGCCAGAGTCACCGAGTCTCGACTATAGGGTTCAGATCCGAACATGACCAGCAGGTCTCGCGAGCCCAGCTCTGCCAGTGCCTGTGCCTGGCCTTCACCGGCGGCACCCACTACTGCTACATCCCCCCGAATAAGCCCCAGCATATAGCTGAACATGGTCGCCAGGCCATAGGATTGGCGCCGTCCGGCAACGCGAATCCGCCGTGCCTTGACCAGCAGTTCAGCCGCTTTTTGCAGCTCTGTTTCGTTGAGCATTTGCGCTGTGTGCTGCAGATTCTCAATCTGCCCCTGGCAGTGCTTATTGATGCGTGCGTTCAAACTGGTGTCCAGGTCGGTACTGACCAGTGCCGACGCCTGTTCACTGTAATAGCGACCGGGCTCACTTACGGCCTGGCGAAAAAGTCCTTGAAACTGAACGAAACCGGTGAAACCGAGCAGCTTGGCCAGCCGGGTCAGCGATGCAGGGCTGACGCCGGTTGCTTGTGCCAGCTCGGTGATACTATGGGTCGCGACCAGGTGTGGATCGTCCAGCATCAGGCACAGTGCGACCAGAAGGCGTTTTCCCATGGGCAGACTGAGCTCGCCCCGTTTGAGGAGTGAGGGCAGCTTGCGCAGCTGGGCCAGAGACTTGGGTGGGAAGCTGATCAGGGCTTGCATCGGGCATTTCCATCGTTTTCAACAGATGCTGGCTAGGTGTTTGCAACTGTTTGTATTGAATCGAGTTTTTAATCTGTTGTTAGAAGTGTATCTGATATTTTGAAAATTTCTTTTCATTTTGGATTGCTTGATTGAAAAGATTTTTATTCGAGCGATAGTACGCCCAACGCCAGCGCTTTCAGCAAGCTGGTAACCCTATCAAGCAGGACTCGAAACATGTCTGTTGACGCTTACTTACGCCCGATCAACCACTCTGAAACATTGTTGATTAACGAACGTTCCGACTCTCTGGAGCAGACCCGTCGTGTATTCCGATTCGGTTTCGGGCAGTCGCCGTTTCCGGTTCCGGCGTCAGTCACGGCAGAGTTGTCAGCGCATGCGGCTGAAAAAGGTTATATGCCAGTGCAGGGCTGGCGTCAGCTGCGCGAAGCGGCGGCTAGCTTCCATCGTGCTGGCGACGGCGTCGATTGGCAGCCTGAGCGTGTGCTGGTTGGGCCGGGCAGTAAGCTGCTGATCTATGCTGTTATGGCGGCATTCACAGAGGCGGATGTGTTGCTGGTGTCGCCAAGTTGGGTTTCCTATGAGCCTCAGGCTCGTTTGGCCGGGCATGCTGTGCACCGCATTCAGACCTCGGCGGCAACTGACTGGCGTCTGACGGCCGAGCAGCTGGAGGCTTTCTGTGCCAAGCGTGAGCAGCCTGAACGTCCATTGATTCTGGTCCTGAACTATCCGGGCAACCCCAGTGGAACCACCTACAGTGAAGCTCAGCTGCAGGCGCTGGCTGAGGTGATGCGCCGCCATCAGGTGCTGGTGATCAGTGATGAGATTTACGGGATGTTGAATCATGAGGGGCAGCACCGTTCCCTGGCGCGTTATTACCCGGAAGGCACCCTGGTCACTGGTGGCCTGTCCAAGTGGTGCGGTGCTGGTGGCTGGCGCCTGGGGGTCATGCATGTACCTGAGGCGTTGGCGGGCAGTCTGATGCCACGTCTGTTGGGTGTGGCATCAGAGACCTGGTCCTGTGTGACTTCTCCGGTGCAGCATGCTGCAGCCAAGGCCTATGCCTTTGGGCCTGAAGTACAGGCTTATGTAGAGTCGGAGCGCCGAGTATTGAAGCACATCGGCCTGAATGCAGCGAAGCGGTTGAACTCAGCAGGCATTGCGACAGCAGCGCCTGAGGGCGGTTTCTACCTGTTCCCGGACTTTGCCGACTGGCGCGAAACGCTCGCCGAGAGTGGTATCCATACATCTGATCAGTTGTGTGCGCGTCTGTTGGATGAAGCGGGCGTTGCCCTGTTGCCGGGCACAGCCTTTGGCATGCCTGCGGATGAATTGGTGGTGCGTCTGTCCTATGTGAATTTTGACGGCGCAGCTGCCTTGACCGCTTCCCCCGAAGAGCTAGAGTCGGTTGCCGCTCCAGTGATGGAAGGGCTGGAGGCGATCTGCAGCTGGCTGAAAGCGCTTACTCAGGTTGCGGCCTGAGGCGGACTTTCAGCGAGGAGGGACAAGGACCTAGTCCTTGTCTCGACCCATTTTTTGCGCCAGTTCGGCCCAGTCAACGAGTTGTTGCTGTACCAGTCCATTGACGGTGCTGGGAGAGTAGCGTCCGTCCTTGTCGGCGCGGCCGGCAGGACGGTCAAATAGCAGTTCGATCAGCTCGTCCAGAGTGCTGACGGCATGAATCTGGAATTGTCCCTGACGGCAGGCGTCGACCACGGCTTCATTCAAAATCAGGTGTGCAACGTTGGCTTGCGGAATCACCACGCCCTGATCTCCTGTTAGTCCACGACTCTGACAAAGCTCGAAGAAGCCTTCGATTTTTTCATTTACACCACCAATGGCCTGAATCTCACCTTGCTGGTTCACCGAGCCGGTCACCGCCAGGCTTTGCTTGATGGGCAGTTGAGCAATCGCCGAGATCAGGGTGCAGAACTCCAGTGCTGAAGCACTGTCACCATCCACCGGTCCGTAGGATTGCTCGAACACCAGACTGGCATTCAATGATAGGGGACGGTTGCGGGCGTAGCGCGCCCCGATGCAGGCACCGAGAATAAGTACGCCTTTGGAGTGAATGGCTCCGCCCAGTTTGGTTTCTCGTTCGATATCCAGCATGCGGCCATGACCGATACGGGCGGTTGCGGATATCCGACTGGGTTTGCCAAAGCGTTGATCACCCAGTTGAAAGACTGACAGACCATTGGCACAACCCACCGCAGTTCCTTCCGTATCCACCATCATGACGCCGCGCTCGATCTGTTCCTGCATCAGCTCAGACAGTTGGCTACTACGATAACGTTGCTGGGTGATCGCTTTATCCACATGCTCACGCCCGGCTTCGGAGGCGCCCTGGCGCAGGGCCCAGAAACTGGCTTCGCGCAGCAGGTCAATCAGCTGGCCTCGGTTGAGAGACAGTTTTTCGCTGTCATCCATTCGGCGCGAACTGTGCTCGACCAGGGCTTCCAGCCCGGAACGATCAAAATGGGTCAGGCCCTCCTCTCGCACCAGCATACTGACCAGGCCCAGGTAGGCGCTGAGGTTTTCACGGGCTCGATCAAAGCCCTCGGCAAAGTCGGCGTAGACTTTGAACAGAGAGGTGAACTCGGGATCGTACTGCTTCAGCAGGTAATAGAGCCTGCGGTCACCGATCAGAATGACGCGGGTACTCAGAGGAACGGGCTCAGGCTCCAGTGAGCGGGTACCACTGATACCGTAGATTTTCTCCAGTGGATCCAGGCGTACTTCGCGGTTGCGCAAGGCGCGTTTAAGACCTTCCCAGGCAAAGGGAAAGCTGAGCAGCTTTTGGGCATCCACGATTAGATACCCACCGTTGGCACGGTGCAGGGCGCCGGGCTGGATCAGGCTGAAGTCGGTCGTCAGAGTGCCAAAGTGTGCTTCGTATTCCACTCGTCCTACCAGGTTCTGATAGCTCGGAATGTCCTCGTGGATAACGGGTGCGCCATCCTTGTCCTCATGGCCGACCAGAACGTTGACCTGATAGCGACGAAACTTGGGAGAGCGAGCCCGCTTGCGTAAGGGGGCGCGTGCTTCTTCCTCGTTGGGGAAAAAGTCATCCACATTCTCGATCAGGTCCTGATGCATGCTGTCGAGGAAGCTGAGAGTGGCGCTGTGGTCGCCATAGCTCTGGCGTAAGTTGTTTAAGGCCGGGTCAATAATACCGCGGGTTGTTTCCTGCTCCAGTTCGCGGATGCGTGCCTGATGTTGTTGATGCATTCGTGGCACTTCATGCACCAGTTCAGTCAATTCCTCATTGAGTGCGTCCACATCCTGCTTGATGCGGGTTTGCTCCTCTTCGGGGAGTTGGCTGAATTGATCCGGAGTCATCAACTTGTCGTCTTTGAATGGTCCAAGAGTGTAGCCGCCAGGGGTTCGCATGAGCGTAATGCCACGCTCCCGAGCTTTTTGTCCAAGAGCTTTGAACCCTGCTTCCTCCAGATATTGAAACTCGTCATTCAGTGCCTGAAGCTGACTGTGGTATTCCTCGCTTTTGAACTCGGCCGGGATACGCACCAGCAGGACCTCGATCAGACGACGCAGGTCTTGATGCAGTTTCTGACCGGCCCCGCGAGGCAGGATAAGCGTCTTGGGATGGCCCGGATTATCAAAGTTGTAGATATAACAGCAGTCTGAAGGTGTTTCACCGGACGCGGCCTCGGCACTGATAATTCGTGAGACCAGCTCGCGTTTGCCCAGACCGGTCGAGCCGCTGACAAAGAGGTTATAGCCGCAATGATCCATGCCGATGGCGAACTGTATAGCATCCAGCGCTCGCTCCTGTCCCAGGGCAGAATAGTCCGGCGTGATTTCGGCCGAGGAGTGAATGCTTAGATCGCTCAGGTCACAGGCATGGCGCAGCTGCTTGGGGCTCAGCAGGGTTGTCATTGTCCATTTCCTCTTGTCAGTTCAGCAGTAAGGTTAGCAAGGCCAGAATGACCGCCAGTATCAGGGCTGGCCATAGCCGTTTGCACAATGTCCAATGACCGGCAAAGTAGGCCAGACCTCCTTTAACCAGTGTGTTGGTGATGGCGGCCAGGGTAATGCCGGTAACAGCTGTTTCCTGGCTGATGGTATCGCGTGCCATGCGCGCCAAAGTCAGGGTTATCGCATCCACATCGGTGAGGCCGGCGACGATGGCGACCAGCCAAAGTCCCTGCTCGCCCATATGCGCTTTGATTCCGTGTGATATCAGCATGATCAGGGCCAGCAATAAGCCAAACTGCAATGCCGGCAGGAGCTGAAAAGGTTCAGTAGTGAGCTGGCGTGTGTCCAGGTGTCCAAAAGGCTCGCGGGTGCGCCAAAGCCAGATGGCGCCAAGTGCACAGCCTAAAGCCATGGCGCCCATGGGCAGCCAGAGGGCATCCAGCAAGGCTGCGTTTACCACTGCGACTTCAAGCAGGATGCGGGGATACATGATGGTGGCGGCCAGCAGGATGCCGCAGGCCAGCAGGCGAGGCAGGGGCAGGCGGGTAATCATGCGTGCCAGACTCAGGGTGAGGGCCGTGCTTGATGCCAGTCCGCCCAACAGGCTGGTGATGATAATACCCTTGTCCGGACCGGTCAGGCGCATGGCAAAGTAGGCCGCAAGGCTGATACCGGCAATCAGAACGACAAGTAGCCAGATCTCATAGGGGTTCAGTGCGTCCCAGGGACCATAGGTCTGGTTGGGCAGGACGGGCAAGAGTACCGCAGAGATCAGCGCCAGTTGCAGAATGCCACGTATCTCATGGTCACTAAGGTGTTCCAGGCCATTGTGCAGGGTCTGCTTGAAGTGCAGCACGATGGTGGTGAGCACGGCGATGGCGACTGGCAGGCTTAGATCGGTCAGAACGCACATGGCCCCCAGTAGATAGGTGACAATGCCTGCAACCACTGTAGTGATGCCGAAGTCCTGATCGTCTCGGGAGTCGAGCCAGTGAGCCAATCCCAATAGCAGGGTGATCGCGATGCCCATACCGATGGTGATGCCTGGTCCCAGTGAATCACTCAGCAATGCCGCCATGGCGCCACTGAGTGCCAGCAGGCCAAAGGTGCGAATGCCACCGATACGACCGCCAGCGCGGGTATTGCGCTCATGCCAGCCACGTTGGAGTCCGATCAGCATGCCTAATGCCAACGCGACAAGTACCAGAAATAGGGAGTGTTGAAGCAGTGTTTCTTGCGCCACGGGTGCCTCCTGCAACCTGCGTCCTTATCATTGAGACTAACAGAAAAATCCGTATTTGCAGCGGCATAAAAAAAGGCGCCTTTGAAGGGCGCCTTAAGGGTTTAGAGCATAGGGTACCGCTTACATCTGCCCGGTTTCTTCATAGCGCTGATGCCAGCTCAGTGCTTCTTCCAGCAGATGCGGTGTGTGCATGCCGCGGCCTGAGTGCAGGGCGCGTTCGTAGTAGTCGATCAGGGCCGGGCGGAAGTCAGGGTGCGCACAGTTGTTGATGATTTCATGAGCACGCTGGCGCGGTGAGAGTCCGCGTAAGTCTGCCAGACCTTGTTCTGTCACAATGATCTTCACATCATGTTCGGTGTGATCCACGTGAGACACCATCGGCACTATGGATGAGATGGCCCCGTCTTTGGCTGTGGACGGTGAAACGAAGATCGACAGATAGCCGTTTCGGGCAAAGTCACCTGAACCGCCAATTCCGTTCATCATGCGAGTTCCCATGATGTGAGTGGAATTAACGTTGCCATATAGATCACACTCGATCAGACCGTTCATGGCTATGACGCCCAGGCGTCGCGCAAGTTCCGGATGATTGGAAATATCCTGCTGGCGCAGCACGATCTTGTCGCGGTAGAAGTCGATGTTCTCATCAAACTCCTTGATGCCGTCCGGGCTGAGCGAGAATGCAGTTGCGGATGCCACCTTCAGCGTGCCGGATTTGAGCATCTTCAACATGCCGTCCTGAATTACTTCGGTGAAGGCCGTCAGGTTCTTGTAGGGACCGGCATCCAGCCCTTCCAGTACTGCGTTGGGAATGTTGCCGACGCCAGACTGGAGTGGCAGCAGCTCCTTCGGCAAGCGTCCAAGTTCGATCTCCTGGTTGAAGAAGTCGAGGATATGTCCTGCAATCTTTCTGGAAACCTCATCGCTGGGTTTGAATGGTGAGTTGCGATCCGGGGCGGCGGTTTCCACCACGGCAATCACTTTATCGACAGGACAGGCCAGGTACTGTTCGCCAATACGGTCTGCGGGGTCGGTCAGCATGATCGGCTTGCGGTTGGGCGGCAGGGCGGTGCCGTAGTAGATGTCGTGCATCCCTTCCAGCTTGGCGTTCTGCCTGGAATTGACTTCAAGGATGATCTTGTCGGCCTGCTCGATCCAGGTCTTGTTGTTGCCAATCGAGGAAGATGGAATAAGGCTGCCGTCTTCACGGATGCCAGCCACTTCGATCAGGGCGATATCCATCTTGCCGAGGAAGCCGGACCAGGCGTACTGGGACACCTCGGAAAGGTGGTAATCGACATAATCCATGGTGCCGTTGTTGATGCGATTGCGGCAGATTGGATCGCTCTGGAACGGCAGGCGCATTTCGATGCCGTCGACTTCGGCCAGTACACCATCCAGTTCAGGCGCAGTGGAAGCGCCGGTCCATACATTGATGCGGAAGGGTTTGGCATTGGGCTGAGCGTTCAGGTGGCGGATACGTTCAGCCAGGGCGCCGGGTACTGCTTTAGGGTAGCCTGCACCGGTAAAACCGCTCATGCCCACGTTGGCACCGGCCGGAATAAGTTCGGCAGCATCGGCGGCACTCATGATGCGTTGTTTCAGAACAGGACAGAGGATTCTTGAGTGATCAGACATAGAGGTCTCACGCCAAATTGTTGACAATTATATTTATGGCTCGAACGCAGGATTTTGTGCGGAGTGTTTCGAGAGTCCATTTAATCAATGGTTGAGGCGTATTGTACGAAAGGTAATCTAAGAGGCTCTAGTCCTTTAGTCTAGTTTTTAGTTTAAATTGTTGACATTGTTGCTGGATCGTGGAAACTGAATTGCAATCTGCGCAACATCTGCCCGTTGCATGCGCCTCTTTTTCAGTGCGAATTCAGCTGTGGCACTGTTGAATACCGGGCATAAAAAACGGGCTCAGAGGCCCGTTCTTCACCGATCTATCGCTAATCCATTATTCGCCTTCTGGCTTTGGCTTTCGCTTCATCATTGGCATGGACCCATCGCCCAGACTGGTGCGTTTCGGTGCCGCGCTGGCTTCACTGCTGCTGCGACGTTTGCCAACCTGCTTGCGATCACGCAGGCGAGACTTGGTGGCCGTTTTCTTGCCGGTTTTGCTATCAACTTTCTTCTTCTTGGTACCCGCAGCCTTGCCGGAAGCCTTGAGCTTTTTGGGCCCCTTATAGCTGCCTTCCAGACCCTTGAGCGTGCGGCGCTCGAAGGTCTGCTTCAGGTAGCGTTCGATGCTGGCCATCAGGTTCCACTCGGTGTGCGCAATCAGACACACGGCCAGGCCTTCGCGGGACTGTCGGCCGGTACGGCCCACGCGGTGGACGTGCTCGTCACCCTTGCGTGCCATATCGAAGTTGATGACCAGATCCAGGCCGTCAATATCCAGACCACGCGCGGCGACATCCGTGGCAACCATGATGTTGATCTTGCCGCTGCGCATGAGACCCATAACGTGCTTGCGCTCGTCCTGGGTCATTTCGCCGTGCAGTACGCCGGAACGACGGTTTTGACGCTGCAGGCTTTTGGCCAGCCACTGTGCCTTGTCACGGGTATTGGTGAAGATAATGGCCTTTTCATACTGCTCGTTGGCCAGCAGCCACTCCATCAGGCGCTCTTTGTGCTTGTCATCGTCAGCCAGAATGATCTGCTGACGGATTGAGGCCTGAACATCCTGCGGTGTATGCAGCAGCAGTTCTTTAGGCTCATTCAGTACCTGCGGCAGCAGCTCACGTACGCCACGGTGAGTCAGAGTAGCGGAGAACACCATGGATTGACGTTGCGGACGGCAGATGTTGACGATCGCCATCACCTCATCGCGGAAGCCCATGTCGAGCATGCGGTCGGCTTCATCCAGCACCAGAAACTCCAGATCATCCAGATCCAGTGTCTGGCGCTCCAGGTGTTCGGCCAGACGACCGGGGGTAGCGACCAGTACTTCCGGGTTCTTTCGGATTTCCGCGGCCTGTTCCTTGAAACCTGTACCCCCGCAGACGGTCATCACATTGACACGCGTGAACGCGCCCAGATCCTTCACGGACTGACACACCTGCTCGGCCAGTTCACGGGTTGGCGTCAGGATAAGCCCACGTGTGCCCGTATTGGGCGAGGGGGTATCCAGAAAGTGTTGCAGCATGGGTGCTACGAACGCCAGCGTTTTGCCACTGCCGGTCTCTGCGCCCACGATCAGGTCATGCCCGGCCAGTGCTTCCGGCAGAGTTTCAAGCTGGACGGGAGTCGGCTGGGTAAACCCCAGTTTGTCGATCGCCTTGAGGAGGCGCTCATGTAGCATCAATTCTGCAAACACGGTGAAATCTCGCATGATCATTAGACTGGGAATCCTAGCAAATTACGGGGCATTTGAGGATGCGAAATGAGCGTGATTCAGCAGGCCGCGTCATTATTCGTTCAGCCAAGAGTGTGCGGAGGTTGTTCAAGGGGTTTTCCACAAAAAATGTGGATAACCCGGCGCTGGCTGATCAGCGCACTCAATGTGTGCGTATAGACGGATTATTAATTGCGGTACTTACTTAAATGTCTGACTATGGAGTCTAAACTCCTGCTGTTTAGGTGTGTATTCACATGACCCGGTCCCCTGCTGTACCCCCACAAGAGATCAAGCGACTCGAGACATTGCATGAGATGGGTATTCTCAACAGCGCACCAGAACCTGCGTTCGATAGTCTGTTGGCTCTGGCGGCCAAGCTGCTCGATGTCCCGGTTGCGTTTATCTCGTTGATTGATGCACAGCAGCAGTGGTGTAAGGCCCGCCTGGGAGGGGTTCCTGAAGCCTGGCCTAAGGAGCAATTGCCCTGTCACCGTGTACTGGAAGGACAGTCGGTGGTGCAGCTGGAGGATATGACCCGGATTCCGGAGTGGGCCGACTCCCGTTTGGTTAATCAGCACGGGCTTGTTTTTCATGTCTCGGTCCCGCTTTTTTTCGAGCAACAACCGGTGGGTACGCTGGCATTGCTGGATCGTCGTGCGCGCCAGTTGAGCGTGGCACAGATGGAGCAGGTGCAGCAGTTGGGGCTACAGGCCGAGCAGCTTTTGGCACTTTTGGTTTACCGTCAGCAATCCCGCGGAGCATCTGTTTCGGACGGTGCCGGTGAAGCGCGTTACAAGGCGATTATCCAGGGGGCGGCTGCGGGGATTGTCCGCATCGATGGCCGTGGGCGTATGCTGGAAGTTAACCGCTTTGTGCAGGAAATGCTGGGCTACCAGGAAGCCGAACTGATTGGGCAAAACGTGAAAATGCTGATGCCTCAGCGCTGGAGTCAAAATCACGACAATTATCTTGAGTCTTATCAGCAAACCGGTGCCGCCCGTGTCATAGGCACTGGGCGAGAAGTGGAAGCCTTGCACCGCGATGGTCATCACATTCCGGTACACCTGGCGGTTAGTGAAGTGATGACCGAGGGTAACACAACCGGCAATCGTGAGTTCATTGGCATACTCTCGAACCTCAGTGATGTGCATGCAGTACGGCATTCACAGGAGCGTCAACGTGCGTTGCTTGAAGTGCTCCATACAGGGCTGACGGACTACAAGGCATTGGTATCCGGTAATACCCTGTGGACATTCCTGAAAGAGGCGTTGCGGACCCTGACCGGCAGCGAGTATGCGCTTATCGGTGAAGTGGTCAGTGAGAATGATCGACCGGCACTGAAAATTCACGCTATCACCGACCTGTCCTGGAGCGAGGACTCGCGCGAGTTGATGCGTCAGTTGGTCAATGGTGATATGCGCCTGACCAACCCCAACAGCATGCTGGGGCAGGTCTTTGCTGGCGGCCAGGTACTGTTGAGCAATGACATGACGAAAGACCCGCGTGGCGGTGGTCTGCCGCCGGGTCATCCGACTTTGCACCGCTATCTGGGTGTTCCCATACTGGATAATGGCAAGGTCATCGGCATGTATGCCATCGCCAATGCTCAGCAGGACTATGATCCTGAACTGGTGCGCTGGCTGGAGCCTTTCACGTCAACCTGTGTGCTGCTGATCAATCTCTACCGACAAATGAATGAGCAGCAACGGCTTAATGAGGCGCTGAAAGCCGAGCACGATCGTGCTGAGCGCGCCAGTCAGGCTAAAACCGAGTTTCTCTCCTCCATGAGTCATGAGCTGCGTACGCCGCTCAATTCCATTTTGGGCTTTGCCCAGCTGCTGCAAAACAGTCGCACGCCACTGAGCGAACGCCAGCAGCGCCAGACCGACCAGATTATCCGCAGTGGCAGGCATCTGCTTAGCCTGATTAACGAAGTGCTCGATCTGGCGCGGATTGAAGCGGGCAAGATGCAAGTCTCTATTGAGCCGGTATGCCTGGGCGATGTAATTCAAGAAGCTTTGGAAACATTGAGTCCTCAGGCGAACGAGGCGGGTATCGGGATGAAATGGCAGAGGTCGGATAGCTGCCGCTACCAGGTGCGCGCTGATTACACCCGCCTGCATCAGATTCTGATTAACCTGCTCAGTAATGCGATCAAGTACAACCGTCCCGGAGGTAGGGTGGAGCTCCTTTGCCAGCTGCGGGAAGAGGGACGTATTCGCGTCATAGTTAAGGACACCGGGAAGGGGATTCCGGCTCATCGCATGTCTGAGCTGTTTCAGCCGTTCAACCGACTGGATGCTGACCATGGCAGTATCGAGGGTTCGGGTGTTGGATTAGCTCTGACCCGTAAGCTGGTTCACCTGCTGCACGGTGACATTGGCGTTGAAAGCGTTGAAGGCCAAGGCAGTGAGTTCTGGTTTGATCTGCCGTTGGAGAATAGTCAAAACGATCCGTCTAACACAGCTGAAACAGAGGAGCTGAGTGGACAGCTGCCGATGCCGGAACAACAGGTGCTTTATATTGAAGATAATCCGGCAAACCAGCGCCTGATGATAGAGCTGTTCGAAGAAATGGGCAGTTGTGATCTGGTTTGTGTAAACAGTGCCGAAGAAGGTATAGAACGTGCCTGCTCAGAGCCACCCAGCCTGATTTTGATGGACATAGACCTGCCTGGCATGAGCGGGTTTCAAGCTCAGCAGCTGTTGCAGCGTAACCCTCTGACGGCACAAATACCGGTATTGGCGGTATCTGCATCTGCGTCGACGCGGGATATTCGCCGTGCCCGTGAAGCAGGCTTCGTAGACTATATGACCAAGCCTTTGGACCTGATGCTGTTCATGGACAGGGTTGGACAGATTCTTAACCAGGAGCAGCATTGATGAGCAGGTTGATGAGCGCCGATATCCTGATTGTCGATGACAATGTGGTGAATGTTGAGCTGCTGGAAAACCTGCTGGAAGATGCCGGCTATGACCAGCTGGAAGGTATCTCGGACCCTTTTCATGCCGAGACCCGTATTCAGCAGCGTTGCCCGGATCTGATTCTGCTGGATATCCGCATGCCGGGCATGAACGGTCTTGAACTCATGGAGCGAGTGAAGGCGCATCTGGGAGAAGCGATGCCTGCGGTCATTTTCTTGACTGCCCAGATCGATGAGCGAACGCGTTACCAGGCGCTGTCTCTGGGAGCGCAGGACTTTATTACCAAGCCTTTTGATCACACGGAAGTGCTGCAGAGGATGGGCAATGTACTGCAGCAGCGCCTGCTACTGCGTGAACGCAGTGAAAAAGCCGATCTAATGGAGCAGCTGGTCGCCCAGCGCACGGCTGAACTGCATCGTCAGGCGCGGGAGGAACCGGTAACGGGGTTGCCCAATCGCAGGGCTCTGATCGAGATACTGGAGCGCCAGTTGCAGCATTCAGGCCCGGTCGGCGTGCTGTTCCTGGCACTGGAGGGGCTTGAAAGCTGTGCCCGATTACACGGTTATGGGGTTGCGGATCGACTTGCTCAGGCGCTGGCCGCCCGTTTTCGAGAGGAAGCTCGGCCGGGTGCAATGATAACGGGGGTATGGAACAGCCATGAGTGGTTGATGCTTATTCCCCGATGGTCAGGTCAAGACCAGGCAGAAGTATGTCTGGATAAGGTATTGGCGCAGTTTCGCAAGCCGTTTCTGGTGGATGGGCTTAAGCTTAAGTTAGGGGTTCGCGTGGGTGTCAGTACCAGTGAGGCGGGCAGTGACGCCGAGCAGCTGATCCGCATGTCGGCACTGGCGTTACCCGAGGCCGCTGGGCAATGGCAATGCTACGACGCCCAGCTTGAGCAGCGCTTGCAACATCGTCAGATCATGCAGGATGAGCTGGTTGAGGCGCTGAAACATGATGAGTTCCAGCTGGTGTACCAGCCTAAAGTGGATCTGCTGTCGGGACATTTAAGTGGAGCCGAGGCCCTGCTGCGCTGGCACAACAAACGGCTGGGGAGCATTTCACCGGTTGAGTTTATCCCTCTGGCTGAAGCCGGCGGGGAAATCGTTGATATCGGTGACTGGGTACAGCAGGAGGCGTTGTCCCGACTGAAGGACTGGTACCAGCAGGACAGGGTCGATCAGACCTTTACGCTGGCGTTTAATGTCTCCAGCGTGCAACTGATGCAGCCAGACTTTGCGGACAACCTGGTACACAGAATTATGGCACTTCAGTTGCCCCCGGGCATGGTGGAGGTCGAGGTCACCGAATCGGGCTTGCTGGAGAACGTTGATCTGGCTCGCGCTCAGCTTAAGACCTTGGCAGATGCCGGGGTGGGGATTGCCATTGATGACTTTGGTACCGGCTACTCGTCACTGTCCTATCTGAAAAGCTTGCCCGTGACGGTATTGAAGATTGATCGTGCTTTTATTCGCGAGCTTCATCTGAGTAAACAGGATCAGCGTCTGGCAGAAACCGTGATCGATATGGCGCGTCACTTTGAGTGTAAAACCGTTGCCGAAGGAGTTGATCAAATTGAGCAGCTGGACATGTTGCGCCAGATGGGATGTGATCAAGTGCAGGGCTTCCTGTTATCGCCACCGCTAAAAGAAGAGGCTTTTCTGCGTTTGGCAGCGCTGGGGTTTGATCATCTTTTCTGACCCCCTTTGCAGACTCGGATGATATAGACTCAAACCCATGGACACTGAACAGATGCGTTTTTGTTCACTGGCCATTAGGACTCAGACCAAAGGGTGAGCATATGAGACTGAGATTAATCCCCCTTTTTCTGCTGCTTGCCCTTGGCTTGGTGGGCTGTAGCAATCGTCCACAGATGCCTCCTCCCACCGCTTTTGATCATCCCATGCGCCAGGCGTTGCTGGCTGAATATTCTGACTGGGCTGGAACGCCTTATCGCCTCGGTGGACACTCTCCTCAGGGCGTGGATTGCTCTGGTTTTATTCAACAGGTCTATCTTGGGCTGGATCAGCGCAAACTCCCCAGAACGACTGCTGAGCAAGCCAAACTGGGCCATAAAATTGCTCGTGACGCATTGCAGCCTGGTGATCTGGTCTTTTTTAAAACCGGATTCAAGCAAAGGCACGCTGGAATTTATCTCGGCAACGGAGAGTTCATGCATGCGTCCACGCGTCGTGGCGTGATGGTTTCTCGTCTTGATAACCCGTATTGGCTTGATGTGTGGTGGATGGCTCGACGTCCCTGACTGCCTTGCAAGCCAGTTATACACAGGCTGATGAGGGGCGTTAAAAATTTTGGCGGCATGTGAATAAAATATATTGATTATTGTGGTTTAAGTTAAATTGGTTAGTAAATAATCAGGCGGTCGGGGTTGACAATCTCCGCTTGAGGACAACTATCCCGGCAGCGTTCAATAAATATACTGTTTTTTAAAAGTCATATATTACAATGCCTTACGGTATGGCTTTGTTGGATTTCCAAAACTTATCCTTAAGGTTTTACACAGAAAGTGTGAGCAAAAAATCATTCTTTTCAACAGTTGGAGTACTTTCTGCGTTTTGTGGGTAATTCTGTTAGTTGTCTGGGAATTACCTTGATTTAGGGCAGTATTGACAGGTATTTCAGCGAGCCGGGTGATGCCTGCAAACGCATGAGGTAATATCAATTCTAATGTTCGAATGGAGTCGCCGGATGCGTATCAGCTTTCGTGTAGTGGCGCTTGCCCTGATTCTCGTAGCCAGCGGAATGTTGGCCCTGTCCTTTTTGTCTGCCACGTCCAAGCCTCTTCGCCTGGGTACTAATCTGTGGCCAGGATATGAACCCTTGTATATGTCTCGTGCACAGGGACGGCTGCCCAGCGAGAAGGTGATTCTGGTCGAACTGCTTTCGGCCAGCGAAGTGATGCGAGCTTTTCGCAACGGGGTTATTGATGCTGCTGCACTGACGCTCGATGAAGTTATTAACCTGAGGCTGGCGGGGCTTAAGCCAGTGGTGTTTCAGGTGACTAACATTTCCATGGGCGCTGATGTCATTCTCGCTCGGCCTGATATTACCGATTTCGCTCAGCTGAAAGGCAAACGCATTGGCGTTGAGGCGACAGCGCTGGGGGCGTATGTACTCTCGCGGGCGTTGGAAATGAATCAGATGACGTTGGATGAAATCGAAGTGATTCATCTGGAAGTGAACGAGCATGCAGCCGCTTTCAAGGATGGGCGTGTGGATGCTTTGGTGACCTTTGATCCCGTTCCTCAACAGATCGGTGGTGAACATGCCGTGCGTCTGTTGGACTCCACAAGCCTTCCGGGCGAGATTGTAGATGTATTGGTGATTCGAGAGCGCCTGCTCAAGGAGCGCGAAGAAGAGGTCAAGCTGTTGATTAAGGCCTGGCATCAAGAGCTGGCGTTTATTGAGCAAGAGCCCGAGATGAGTGCAAAAATGATGTCTGAGCGCCTCAAAGTGAGCCCGGAAGAGGTTCAGCAAAGTCTGGAAGGGCTCGTCCTGCCGGACCAGGAAGCAAGCCTGCGCTTGTTTAAAGGGGAGCCAGCACCCTTGTATAAGCAGGCAGAGCGATTGGCTGCAAGTATGAAAGCCAGCGGTCTGATTGATCGTGTGCCCGACCTGGAGGGGCTGATATACAGCCAGTACCCTGAGTCATGACAAAGCTAAACCGGATACCGCTTCGCCGCTTGTTACCCGGCTCTATCGTGATGCTGGCATTGTTAATGCTGCTGCTGGCGTTGGGTGTGGTAAAGCCTCTGGTCAGCGATATTGTTTACACCAACACAGAGGAAGGGCTGCGCTCTACTCTGAATCGTATTCAGGGTACTGCCGAGTTCATGCTGAGTCGTGGTGATTTGGCAGGGCTCAAGCGAGAGATTGCCGTTGCCAGTGCGCGAGGGCAGGTGAAAACGCTGGTGGTTGTCGATGCTGAAGAAAGAATTATTGCATCCAGTCATTTGGCAGTGGTCAATCGTCTTGTACATGAGCTGCCATTACATCTGGACCTGTCCTTGCTTGACCAGGCGCGCCGCATAGTAGGACCGCTATATCTCCGACAGCAAGAGGGAGAGAATACCATATACGGCATCGCCGCCTTCAGGTATCCAGACCCTCAGAATAGTCTCAAGCTTCTTACCGGGCTGATCATCATGGAGCTGGATGTGCAGCAGGTTCTGGCGCCCGTCAGCCACCAGTTGAATGTGCTTTTCTCTGCAGTAACCCTGGGAGTGGTCCTGTTTGCATTTCTGCTCTGGTGGTTGCTCGAAGACAGTATTACCAAGCGACTGCAGCGAATCACACAGGCCGCACAGGGGTTTTCGGTGGATGATTTCAGTCAACGAACCGGGCTGAAGGGGGCTGATGAGCTTGGTCAGGTTGGGGAAGTTCTGGATCAGATGGCTGATCGGCTTGAGCAGAATCGAGCACAGATCCTCACCTTCAATAAGCAGATGGAAAATATCCTCAAATTTATCCCTTCAATGGTCTTCATCAAGGACCTGAACGGGGTATATCAGTTGGCAAATGAGCGCTTTGACCAAGTGTTTAAACGCTCAGAGAACAAAGGCGAAACCGTTTTCGATATGTTGGAAGAGCCTTATGCCAGTCGTATGACGGAATATGATCAGGAGGTGATCAAGACGGCGGCTCCCGTACAGTTTCAGACAGAGTTTCCGGTTGATGGCGAGATGCATCGCTGGTTCATGGTCAAATTCCCCCTGGTCGACGAGCAGGGTAAAAGCTACGCGGTTGCAACCGTTGCGACAGATGTAACCGAGCAGGAACGAAACGAGAATCTGGCGCGTATCGCTCAGCGAGTGTTCGAACATACCACCGAGGGCATCATGATTACCGATGCTAACAACCGTATCGTAGATGTGAATGAATCACTTGTGCGGATGAGTGGCTATAGCCGTGATGAGTTGATCGGCCAGCCACCCGGTATTCAGCGCTCGGGGCGCCAGGGTGAAGACTTCTACACAGGCTTTTGGAAAGCCCTGAAACAAAAGGGTAACTGGACCGGAGAGCTGGAAAATCGCCGCGCCGATGGCAGCTTGTACCCGGTACGGTTGTCGGTCAGTGCCATCTACGACCGAACCGGGGCGCTGGATGGTTACTTTGGTATTTTCCAGGACATTACCCACGAGAAGCAGGCAGAAGCTGATCTTCACCGTTTGGCTTTCCATGATTCGCTTACCGGGCTTTTCAACCGTACCGAGTTTCAGCGGGTGCTGACCGATGCTGTTCACCGAGGCGAGCGCTACGGCGAGGCCTTTGGCTTGTTGTTCATAGACCTCGACCTGTTCAAAGAGGTAAACGACTCCCTGGGGCACGCCATTGGCGACCGGCTGTTGTGCGAAGTTGCCCAGCGGCTGCGCAACTGTGTGCGTGATACCGACCGTGTATTCAGGCTGGGTGGAGATGAATTTACGCTATTGCTGCCGCAGATACATGAGGATACAGAGCTTTCCGTTGTCGCAGAGAAGGTTATTCAAGCACTGAAAACGCCCTTTGTGTTTGATGGTCAGGAAGTGCGTGTCGGCTGCAGTGTGGGTGTGGTCAGTTACCCCCGGGATGGTCATGAGTCCGATATCCTTCTGGGGCATGCGGATGCGGCCATGTATTTCGCCAAGGAGCTGGGGCGCGGTCGCTATGCCTTCTTCGATCCCCAAATCAATGAGCGTAATCAGCGCGCCATGCGGGTTAAGGCTGAGCTGCCGAAAGGGCTTGAGCGTCAGGAGTTCAGTTTGGTGTACCAGCCGAAGCAGAAGCCGAATGGTCAGGTCACCGGATATGAAGCATTGATGCGCTGGCACAGTGCTGAGTTGGGGGCTGTGTCGCCGGTAGAGTTTATTCCGTTAGCGGAAGCCAGTGATGCACTGGAGCAGATGACCGATTGGCTTCTGCAGCAGGTTGTGACCGATTTGCGGGACCCGAAACTGGCGGGTAAACAGATAGCCATCAACCTGTCGCCACGTCAGTTCCAGGGCGGGAACTGGGCTGAGAGCCTTAAGAACACCATTGAGTCCAACGATCTGCGCCCTGAGCAGCTGTGTATCGAAGTGACCGAAGGCGCACTGGTCGAGAACTTTGCCATGGCTGCAGAGCAGTTGGCAGCCGTTCAGGCGCTGGGGGTTGAAGTCGCGGTGGATGATTTCGGTACCGGCTATTCGTCGCTGGAATATCTGAAGCGGCTGCCGATCGACTATCTTAAAATTGATCGTTCGTTTGTGCGAGATATCGAAACCGACGCGGATGATCGCGTGATTGTTGAAACCATTATCGTGTTGGCACATTCACTGGGTCTTCAGGTTGTGGCTGAAGGGGTAGAGACCCGAGCGCAGGCGGATTTCCTCAGTGAGCGCGGCTGTGACGAGCTTCAGGGCTACCTTTTTTCGGCACCGCGTCCCTTGTCGGAACTGGGTGAACAACAGGTAAAAATTTAACCATTTCAGATAATTATGTAATTTTTTTCGAAAAGGGTGTTGACAGAAAATCTGAACTCTATAAAATCTGCGCCCATCCTTTGGAGGGGTGGCTGAGTGGTCGAAAGCACCGGTCTTGAAAACCGACGAGTCGAGAGGCTCCCAGGGTTCGAATCCCTGCCCCTCCGCCATTAAAGGATGATGATTTGAGCAGTTCCTCGATAGCTCAGTTGGTAGAGCAGTAGACTGTTAATCTATTGGTCCCTGGTTCGAGTCCAGGTCGAGGAGCCAAATCATGAAGACCTTGCCTGTCTGGCATGGTCGATGCGAAGAGCATCAAGAGCGGGTCGTTAGCTCAGTTGGTAGAGCAGTTGGCTTTTAACCAATTGGTCATAGGTTCGAGTCCTATACGACCCACCACTTCCTTTCAGCAGGCCGTTTGCCTGTGTCGATGGGTCGTTAGCTCAGTTGGTAGAGCAGTTGGCTTTTAACCAATTGGTCATAGGTTCGAGTCCTATACGACCCACCACTTCCGGTTTTCTCTCTGTTTTACTTCTGATTTTTTCTCCGGTTTTTAATTTCGTTGCTGCACTTTGTCAGCGCTATCCTTGCGATTTAATACCTGCGTTGCTGTCTGGTGTTTGCGCCGACCATCAGTATTCGATGGCCAGCACTTCCAGCCAGAGCTCGTCCTGCTCGGGACGCTCAATGACCACTTCATCGCCCACCTGTTTTTTCAACAGCTGCCGTGACAATGGTGCGTCTATGCTGATGTAACCCTTGGCGGGGTCGATCTCGTCGGCACCGACGATGCGATAACGCCGTTCCTGATCCTCTTCGTCCACCAGCGTGACCCAGGCGCCAAAGAAAACACGGCTTTGGTCATCCGGTGCACGGTCGACCACCTTGATGTGCTCCAGTCGTTTGGACAGGTAGCGCACGCGCCGGTCGATTTCACGCAACTGCTTCTTGCCGTAGATATATTCAGCATTCTCCGAGCGGTCGCCCTGAGCTGCGGCTTCCTTGACGGCCTGAGTGACTTCCGGGCGTTTTACCTTCCACAGGTATTTCAGCTCCTCTGTGAGCTGGTTGTAGCCTTCCTGAGTGATATAGGGCGAACTCTTCGCCTGAGGGGGGCGCCAGCGTCCCATCGACAGGTCTCCGTAAGAAAAAAGTAAAGGATTACAGCTGTTTGCCGATAATACCAGTCACTACGGAGGGATGATGCAAACAGAGCAAATTCAAAATCGAATTGAGACCTACACGGCCTCACTGCCACAGGCAGTGCAGTCGCCCAATGGTGCCCAATTCGCCTTTCTGCTCAGTCTTATTGCCTCCAATCAGGAAATCTACCAGCCTCAGCAAGTGGCGGCACCTGTCGGCGAGGGTTTTGCGCTGCCTGCGACTGATGCTCTGAACTACCCTGATCCTATCGAACTGCATACGCCAAGCGTTGTGGATCGACTCAATCATTCCATTAATGATCCCAATCCGGGCGACTACGCTTTTCAGGTTGCGCGATTGGAGGTGCAGTCACGCACGCCTCGTGCTCAATCACTCCGTTCCGACCGCTTCGAACAGGTTGCCCTCTATGCCGCGAGCAATCTTGCCGGTCAAATTGAGCAGGCACGTAGCTCTATTCACGTTGAGGCCTGACACAGGACTCCAAATATGTTCTCCTATCGCGTTTTGCCCCCATCTTAGGTGAGAAGCGGATGTTGGAAAAATCCCAGTCACGCGCGATGCTGCTCGGTTTGAGCGCGGTGTTGCTTTGGTCCACAGTGGCCACGGCATTCAAATTGTCCTTGCAGGCTATGAGTCCCTTGCAGCTGTTGGGCTGGTCCGGGCTGTTTTCGACTCTGGTGCTGGCTGTGGCGGTCAGTTGGAAGAGGCAGTGGGGAGAATTGGTGCAGCAGCTGCGCCAAAGACCGGGTTATTATCTGGCGCTGGGTGCGCTCAATCCTTTTCTGTATTACCTGGTGCTTTTTCGGGCTTATGACCTCTTGCCAGCACAGCAGGCGCAAGCACTTAACTACACCTGGGCACTCACGCTGGCGCTGTTGGCGGTGCCGTTGCTTAAGCAGAAGCTCCATCGGATAGATGTGATAGCCATGCTGTTGGGATACATGGGTGCACTGGTGATCGCTACACGGGGGAATTTGCTGGCACTCGAGTTTGATAGTGTGCCGGGCGTAGTACTGGCACTGGGCAGCACGCTGATCTGGGCGCTGTACTGGATCTTGAACACGCGAGCAGAGGGTTCGCCGGCGGTTACCTTGTTGCTTTGCTTCCTGTTGGGAACACTAATGGTCTGGGGCCTGATGGTCTGGGAGGGTGAGCTGATCGTGCCCTCGTTGCAGGGATTGCTGGGGGCAGCCTACGTAGGGCTATTCGAGATGGGAGTGACCTTTCTGCTATGGCTGGGTGCCATGCGTTCAGCGACGCACGTCAGCAGGATCTCCAACCTGATTTTCCTGTCGCCGTTCCTGTCGCTGGTATTCATTCGCCTGTTCTTGAATGAGCCCATAGTGCCAGCCACGTTTATTGGGCTGGCACTGATTGTGGGCGCCGTTGTCTTGCAGCAAAAATTTAAGGCCTCAGAGCCAGCGCCAGCGGCGGAATAGCCAGAACAGACCGCCGACCATAGCCACCAGGCTGCCAAGGAACCACAGGAAGGCATGCTGGTTGTCAGCGCCGGGTATACCCCCCACGTTGATGCCCAGCAGGCCGGTCAGGAAGCCCAGTGGCAGGAAGATGGCCGAGATGATCGACAGCACGTACATGCGCTGGTTGAGCTCTTCGCTTTGCTGGCTGGCCAGCTCTTCCTGCGCCATGGCGGCGCGCTCGCGCAGCATGTCCAGATCTTCAATATGGCGCAGCAGGCGATCACTGATTTCACGCAGTGCCAGGCGATGATCCGTATTCAGCCATTCCAGGCGCTCGCCCTGTAACTGGTTGAAGGCATCACGCTGGGGTGAGTAGTAACGACGCAGGCTAATGCATTGGCGGCGCAGGTTTCGCACCGTGTGGCGCATCTCACTGTCGGCATCGGTCAGCAGGTTAAGCTCCAGATCCGAAAGTTCATCGTCCAGCGCTTCAACAGTCAGGCCCATACGTTCAACCAGACCCTCGTTCAACTGGACAATCAACTCCGCGTGGTTGCGTGGGCCGCTGCCGGCGTGTAGTTGCTCAACCAGTTTAACCACTGAAAGCAAGCGACGTTTACGGGTAGAAATAATGCGGTCTGGGGATACGCACAGGCGGATGGATACCATGTCCTCAGGGTCAGCGCCCGGGTTGGTGTTGACGCCGCGCAAAGCCAGCAGCAAATGCTCCCCGAGCATGGCGGCACGGGGGCGGGTATTTTCAGCCAGCAGAGACTCCACCGCTAATGCCGGCAGGTCGCTTTCCTGCTCAAGCCAGTCTCTGGAGGGGGCGTCGGTGTAGTCCAGATGCAACCAGAGCAACCCTTGCTCGGGTGTCCAGGCGTCCAGTTGTTCGGGTGTCAGGCT
Organism: Marinobacterium sp.; assembly: GCA_048260865.1. Lineage (GTDB taxonomy): Bacteria > Pseudomonadota > Gammaproteobacteria > Pseudomonadales > Balneatricaceae > Marinobacterium. The sequence goes on from JBLXGN010000009.1 coordinate 41,088, forward strand.
TTGGGCACCGCCCTGACCGTCGAGTAATAGTGCGTGTAGCGGGGGCGATTCGAGGGTCATTGCGGCTTTCCTTCCCTATGTAATAAGCCTTATTCAGAGCGCCAGGTGATCTTTTCGGTCGTGCCGTTCTCGATGCGCCACCATTCATCCGGATCATCACCGTCTTCCCAGCCGGATACGATGCAGCGGACCTGGGTATCCAGTGCCTTTGCGGCTTCCTCGGCACAGTCCAGATCGCGTTCCCAGGGGGTGGCGTCGGAGCGGAACCAGAGACTGGTCCAGGCTTTGCCCAGTGCGCGTTCGTGGATCATCACTGGGATGGTCTGGCCTTTGATTACGCAGGACAGGTGGTGGGTGCTGCCACCGGTTTGTACGGCCTGCAGTGACTCGCTCAGCTGCTCCAGCCAAACCAGAATTTCATCCAGAGAACGGCTCTTGATGTAGATCTCAATGTCGGGGTGGCGTGTTGTCTCGTCGCTCATCATCATCGTCCAGAAAGTGCCAAATACGCAGCAGGCTGAGGCTCAGGTAGCCGTACAGGGCGAGTATGCTGCCGAGTACCAGCAGGATCAAGCCTGCCAGTGCCAGCATCTCGGCCTTCAGGCTCTGCGGCAAGCCATACTGCGCCATCATGATTGCGCCTAATCCCATGAAAAACAGAAAGGCACCGCTCATGAGATTGCGCAGGTTGCCTCGGCTGTCTTCAGCCTGCTGACGCAGGCGGGTTTTCAGGCGTTCAATGTTCATCGCTTGCGGAACAGGTGCAGAACAAATTCAGCTTGCTCCTGCAGCTCCATACATTCGCCGATGCGAGAGCGGGCTTCAGGCTTGAGGCGCTGCCCATGTGGTGTCATGGCCAGCAGGTTCTGAATCGCCTCGGCGTCGGGCAACTTGAACTCAAAGCTCAGGGTTTCCTGCGCCACCGGTTCAAAAAGCTCAGCCAGTTGTGACGCAGGATCAAAGCCGGATGTCGCTCGCACTTCAGTGTAGATCAGGCGGCGTAGTGCCAGCAGGTGGTCGGGACCAGGGGTGACCACCAGCAGCAAACCGCCGGGTTTCAGTGCCCGGGCTGTCGGTTCCGGCATCAGTCGGCTGAACACCAGCGTGGCGGCATCGATGGAAGCATCTTCCAACGGAATATCAGCTCCGGTGGCGACCAGCCAGTGGATATCCTTGTTGCGCTTACAGGCGGCCTTTACCGCCTCCTTGGAGATATCCAGTCCGGTAGTGCAGCAGCCCAGCTGACGTGACAGGCGGTCGGTATACCAGCCTTCACCGCAGCCCAGGTCCAGCAGCTGTGTCAGCTCGGTCGGGTGCAGTTCTGCTTGCAGCAGGGCGCCGATGCGTTCAACCAGTGGGCTGTAGTAACCCGCGTCGAGAAAACGCTGACGGGCCATCACCATCTCGGCATTGTCACCGGGCGCCTTGCTACGTTTTTTCTGTGGCAGCAGCAGGTTCCAGTAGCCCTGACGCGCGCGGTCGAAGCTGTGGTTGTTGCTGCAGCGCAGCTGGTTCTGCGCTTGCGTCAAAGGCTCGCGGCAGACAGGGCAGGCCAGAGCGGGCTGTATCATGCCTTGGCAACCAGCAGGCGGGCCAGAATGTTCTCGTACAGGGACGAGAGGTCATCCAGATCCTGAGCACGTACACGCTCGTTGATCTTGTGGATGGTTGCGTTGCAGGGGCCCAGTTCTACCACCTGCGCACCGGTCGGCGCGATGAAGCGACCGTCGGATGTGCCACCGGACGTGGACAGTTCGGTGTCATAGCCCATGATCGCCTTGATCGCTTCACGGCTGGCGTCAACCAGGTCGCCTGCAGAGGTGAGGAAGGGGTTGCCGGACAGAATCCAGTCGATGTCCCATTCCAGGTTGTGCTTGTCGAGGATGTCGCGCACGCGCACTTTCAGTTCATCTGCGGTCACTTCGGTGGAAAAGCGGAAGTTGAACGCCACATCCACTTCGCCCGGCACCACGTTGGTCGCGCCGGTGCCGGCATTGATATTTGAGATCTGGAAGCTGGTCGGCGGGAAGAACTCATTGCCTTCATCCCAAACGGTGGCAGCGAGTTCGGCCAGTGCGGGGGCCGCTTCATGGATCGGGTTGCGCACCAGGTGCGGATAGGCCACGTGGCCCTGAATGCCGCGTACCTTGAGGCTACCGCTGAGTGAGCCGCGACGACCGTTCTTGATGATATCGCCCAGTTTGTTGGTGCTGGACGGCTCGCCAACGATGCACCAGTCGATCTTTTCGTTACGGGCTTCCAGATGATCAATCACGCGGGTGGTGCCGTTCACGAAAGGACCTTCTTCGTCGCTGGTGATCAGCAGGGAAATGGAGCCGTTGTGATCCGGGTGGTTGTCAATAAAGCGCTCTACAGCAGTGATAAAGGCTGCCAGGCTGCCTTTCATGTCGGCTGCACCACGACCGCAGAGATAGCCTTCTTCGATACGTGGTTCGAACGGAGGGTGATCCCAGCGCTCTTCAGGACCGGAGGGCACCACATCGGTATGGCCGGCAAAGCAGAACAGCGGACCGCTATCGCCACGGCGGGCCCAGAAGTTGGTGACTTCTTCGAACGGCAGACGCTCGATTTTGAAGCCCAGCGCTTCCAGTCGGCTGATCATCAGTTCCTGACAACCGGCGTCTTCCGGTGTGACCGAGGGGCGGCTGATCAGGTCTTTAGCCAGTTCGAGTGTGGGCGAAAGCTGTGTCATGGCGGGTGTCCTGCGTTGCAAAAGATGAAAACCCCGCAGGCCGAGCCGGCGTGCGGGGTCGAATGGGCTGCCTTGTCGGCTTAGTTGTGCGAGTGCAGCTCAGAGTTCAGTTCGATCGCGCTCTTGTTGGTTTTCACCTCGATGCGACCGCTCTGAGAGTTGCGGCGGAACAGCAGGTCGTCATGACCGGACAGTTCACCGGCCTTAACCACGCCAACAGAGTTGTTCTGAGCGTCCAGCAGGGTCACTTTGGAGCCGCCGGTGACATACAGGCCCGCTTCAACGGTGCAGCGGTCGCCCAGCGGCAGGCCGATACCGGAGTTGGCGCCCAGCAGGCAGTTTTCGCCCACAGAGATCACCACGTTGTTGCCGCCGGACAGGGTACCCATGGTGGATGCGCCACCGCCGATGTCGGAACCGTTGCCCACAACCACGCCGGCAGAGATACGGCCTTCAACCATGCTGACACCCAGGGTACCGGCATTGAAGTTGATGAAGCCTTCGTGCATGACGGTAGTGCCTTCACCCACGTGAGCACCCAGGCGGATACGTGCAGCATCACCGATACGGATACCGGCCGGTACTGCGTAGTTAGCCATTTTCGGGAACTTATCCACAGACTGAACATCCAGTACACGGCCCTGAGCACGAGCAGACAACTGGCGACGCGGCAGGTCTTCCAGTGCCACTGCGCCTTCGTTGGTCCAGGCAACGTTCGGCAGCAGCGGGAACATGCCGCTCAGGTCCAGTCCGTGCGGCTTAACCAGACGGTTGGACAGCAGAGACAGCTTCAGATACACCTCAGCGGTGGTCTGAGGTGCAGCATCGGTTTCCAGAATGCAGAGCACAACCGGCTGAGACGTGCCTTCCAGAATCTCAACCACTTCGGCCTGATCTTCAGCATCAACGGACAGGAATGCCGCTTCCAGGGACTTCAGCTGAGCCGCGTCCAGTTCGATCGCCTGGTTGCCACCTTCGTAGCCGACTTTGGCCGCTACGGCTGCGACCAGGGCATCGTCTGCGTTCAGCAGCGGTGCGTTGTAATAGACTTCCAGCCAGTCACCAGCAGAAGACTTGGTACCTACACCCAGACCCAGTGCGAAATTCGCCATCGTTAACTCCGTCGTTCAAAAATTAAATGTATTCAGTAATCGGTATGTGTTGGCCCGGCTTACTTGCCGAACAGGGCGGCATAAGTGTCCGCCTTGAAGCCAACTTCAATGCGTCCATCGTCCAGTTCCAGCACAGGGCGTTTGATCAGCGTGGGCTGTTCAACCATCAGTGCCTGCAACGCGGCTTCATCGGTGGTCGCCTTGATTTCAGCTGGCAACTGGCGCCAGGTGGTACCGCGCTTGTTCAGAACCTTGTCCAGACCTGCGGCTTCGCACCAGCGGGCGACCTGTTCAGCGCTCAGGCCCTGCTTGCGGAAGTCGTGAAATTCAAATTCGAGCGATTCTGCGCCCAACCACTTGCGTGCTTTACTTACCGTGTCGCAGTTGCTGATACCGTAAAGGGTTGTCATGCCTGCTCCCGTCAAAGTGATTCGATGTAACGGCGGATACGCTCGGCCGCTTCGACACATTCAGAAACCGTAGCTACCAGCGCCATACGCACAAAACCGGCACCGGGTACGACGCCATCGATTTCGCGAGACAGGTAACGACCCGGCAGTACGGTCAGGTTCTGCTGCTCGAACAGGCCCTTGGTGAAGGCGTCATCGGCAATCGGTGTCGGTGCCCACAGATAGAAACTGGCATCGGACTGTTTCACGTCCATGACAGGCTGAAGCACGCGCAGTACGGCATCAAACTTGTGACGGTACTGGCTGCGGTTTTCCAGTACGTGGCCTTCATCGTTCCAGGCCGCGATGGACGCCAGCTGGTGCTGAATCGGCATGGAGCAACCGTGATAAGTGCGGTACAGCAGGAACGGCTCCAGCAGGCTGGCATCACCGGCGATGAAGCCGGAGCGCATGCCCGGAAGATTGGAGCGCTTGGACAGGCTGTGCATTACGATGCAGCGAGCGTAGTCGTCACGGCCCAGTTCTGCACAGGCCTGCAACAAACCGGCAGGCTTGTTGTTTTCGTCCGGGTACAGCTCAGAGTAACACTCGTCGGAGCAGACGATGAAGTCGTGCTCATCGGCCAGCGCAATCAGCTTCTTCAGTGTTTCTATGCTGTGTACGGCCCCGGTGGGGTTGCCTGGTGAGCAGACAAACAGCAGCTGGCAGCGCTGCCATACATCGGCCGGCACGGCATCATAATCAGGGATAAAACCGTTTTCCGGCAGGCAGTTCAGGTAGTAAGGCTCGGCACCGGCCAGGTAAGCGGCCCCTTCGTAAATCTGGTAGAAGGGGTTGGGACTCAGTACCAGTGCATCGGGCTTGCGGGCCACGGCGGCCTGGGTGAACGCGAAGATCGCTTCACGGGTACCGTTCACCGGCAGTACATGGCGCTCGGGATCCAGGGTGCCGCTGTTGAGTTCAAAGCGGCGTTCGCACCAGCCCGCAATCGCCTGACGCAGTTCAGGCAGACCCTTGGTGGTCGGGTAGTTCGACAGACAGTTCAGGTTATCCGCCATCACCTCCAGTACAAAGGGAGGTGCCGGGTGTTTGGGCTCACCGATACCGAGCGAAATATGTTCAAGGCTGGTTGGAGGCTGTACGCCGGCCTTGAGCACGGCCAGCTTTTCAAACGGATAGGGCTGGAGTCTGTCGAGATCTGGATTCATGCGCTTTTCCTGTCAGACCCTGCTACTCACAAAAAAGCAGGGTTTTCGCTCAAGTTCGGGGCCGGAAAGTATAGCGGATGGCGCCTGTCAGGCGCCAGTGAGATGCCGGGGATTGAGCAGATGCTCCAGTTCTTCGCGACTCAGATCGGTTTGTTCGGCCACCACATCGATAATTGGACGACATTCCGCATAGGCCTGTTTGGCCAGAGCCGCGGCGCGTTCATAGCCCAGAATCGGGTTCAGCGCTGTGACCAACACCGGGTTGCGGGACAGGGTGGCTTCTATGTGCTCCTCATTGACGGTAAAGCCCTGAACCGCTTTATCCGCCAGGTGCTCGGCCGCATTGGCCAGCAGGGTCTGGCTCTGCAGCAGGTTGTAGGCGATCAGCGGCAACATGGCATTGAGCTGGAAGTTACCGTGCTGGGCGCAGATGCTGATGCTGGTGTCGTTGCCACAGATCTGCGCCGCCGCCATCATCACTGCTTCCGGGATCACCGGGTTCACCTTGCCGGGCATGATCGATGAGCCCGGTTGCAAGGTTGGCAGGGCAATTTCGCCCAGGCCAGCCAAGGGGCCGGAGTTCATCCAGCGCAAGTCGTTGGCAATCTTCATCAGGCTGGTGGCACAGGTTTTCAGCTGGCCGGACAGCTCCAGTGCCGTGTCCTGTGTTGCCTGAGCCATGAAATGACTGGCTGCGGGTTTAACCGTCAGGCCACTGCGTGTGCTGAGATAGCGGCAGAACAGACGTGCAAAGGTGGGTGGCGCATTAACGCCGGTTCCGACCGCCGTGCCGCCCTGCGCCAGCTGAGTCAAACGCGGACGAATATTCTCAAGCCGGGTGATGTTGTCTTCGATCTGCTGCTGCCAGGCAGACAGTTCCTGGTCCATGCGGATCGGCATGGCATCCATCAGGTGAGTACGGCCCGTCTTGACCACCTCGGCTACTTCATAGCGCTTGCGAGTCAGGCGGCCGACCAGGTGGCGCAGGGCCGGCAAGAGGCGATTTTCCAGCATCAACAGATTGCTGACATGGATGCAGGTGGGGATCACATCATTAGAGCTTTGACTCATATTGATGTGGTCGTTGGGGTGCAGCTCCAGGCCGGATTGCTGCTTGACCAGCGCTGCCAACACCTCATTCATATTCATGTTGGTGCTGGTGCCCGACCCGGTCTGGAACACATCCACCGGGAACTGATCTCTGTGTTCGCCTGCAATAATCGAATCCGCCGCTGCCAGAATGGCATCCGCCTGTTCTTTTTCCAGCAGCCCCAGTTCGGCATTGGCCTGAGCACACGCGGCCTTGATACGTGCCAGAGTCGCAATGAAATGATCCGGCAGTTTCAGTTCACTCAGTTGGAAATTGTTGACCGCACGTTGGGTTTGAGCGCCATAGAGTGCTTCGGTGGGCACTTCTATTTCGCCCAGGCTGTCATGCTCGATTCGTGTGTCGTTCGCCATTTGGATCTCCTTGTGACTTCAAGACGGCGTGTTTGCCGTCCTGGATGCCAACGCCTTTGTCTCTTCCAATAGACTCAGCATAGCGGGTATGACAACAAGTATTAGCAGGGTTCCGTAGGCCAGGCCAAATACGATAGAGGTGGCCATGGGAATCAGGAAGCGCGCCTGCAGTGAGGTTTCAAACAGAATGGGCATCAGGCCGCCAATGGTGGTCAGTGAGGTCAGCAGCACGGCTCTCAAACGCTGGCAGGCGGCTTCAATGATCGCCTCGCGTACCGCCACTCCCTGCTCCTTCAGTTGCTTGTAGAAGGTGACCAGTACGATGGAATCGTTAATGACGATGCCGGACAGACCGAAGAGGCCGAACAGGGACAGCACCGTCAGATCCTGTCCGGTGAGGAAATGACCGTAGATGGCGCCGGTCAAGCCCAGAGGAATCGCCAGCATCACCACCACCGGCCAGCTCCAGGAGCCGAACACCCAGGCGAGGATGATATAAATCAGCGCCAGTGCCAGCAGCAGGCCTGCTTTCATATCGGCCAGGGTTTCGCGCTGGTCACGATTCTTGCCCTCAAAGCTGGCTCGCACGCCAAATTCACTGGTGAGCTCTGGGAGTACCTCTTCCTGCAATTTAGCGATGACTTCGTCGGCATTGGTGACGACCTCGTCCAGATCTGCCGATACATTCAATGCCAGCTGACCATCAATGCGCTGCAGGCTATCCAGTCCCGGACGGGCTTCAAAGTTGACCACATTGCCAATGGGCGTGATCTGGCCATTGGGCAGGACGATGGGCAGGGATGCCAGCGTGCCGAGCTGGTCTCGCTGTTGATCGGGCAGCATGACACGCACTTCAATTTCGTCACGTCCGGCATAGAAGGCTTGTACTTTCTGGCCATCAAAGGCCGCTCTAAGTTGCCCGCCCAGAGCGTTCAGGGTCAGACCTGCAGCCTGCGCCGAGGGCGTGAGGCTGTAGATCAGCTGGGTGCTGCCCCAGGGCAGATCGTCGTCCACGTTGGACAGGCCGCTGTAACGGGCCAGACTATCCTGCAATGCCAGTGAGGCCTGCTTAAGCGTTGCTACATCGGGGCCGGTCAGTTTGACCTCGATGGGTTTGCCTGGTGGTCCTGCCTGCGCCATATCAATGCTGAATTTTTCGACCCCGGCGGGCAGTTGGATAAGCTCGCGCCAGTGGCTGATCAGCCGTTGATTGGTGACGCTGCGGTCATCGGCCGGCACCAGCTCCACGTAAAGTGAGCCGTAGGTATCACCGGTAAAGGCGTTAGCGGTGCTGCGTGGGAAATTGGCCATGCCGGACTCGCGCAGACGTATTTTGACCAGCTCACCGCCCAGCGCTTCATCCGTACTGGCCAGTGTCTCGTCCAAATGAGCCAGGAAGCGGTCCACATGCACGCGATCGGTGCCGGCAACAAACTTGACGTTGGCGGTCAGGGTGTTGGCATCCACGCTGGGGAAAAAGGTGAAGGCGAGGCGACCGCCCGCGATCAGACCTACGCCCGTGACCAGAAGGCCCAGTGCCAGCGCCAGGGTGGCACCACGATAATGCAGCGCCAGAGTGATAAAACGCCGGAATTGATGTTCGCGGAAATGGTTGAACCCGGCATCCAGTTTCAAGCGTACTCTGGATGGGCGCAGGTCATGAATGCTGCGCAAACTGTGGCTCAAATGCCCCGGCAGAATCAACAGACATTCCAGCAGTGACGCCAGGATTACGCAGATCACGACGGTGGGAATATCGATCAGAATACTGCCGATAATACCGCCGACCATCAGCAGTGGCAGGAAGGCAGCGATGGTGGTCAGCGAGGAAGCAATGACCGGTGCAGCCATTCGCTTGGCGCCGCCGATGGCTGCCTGCAGCCCCGGTTCCCCTTTCTGGACATGGGTCAGGGTATCCTCACCCACCACAATGGCATCATCGACGATGATCCCCAGTGCCATGATAAAGGCGAACAGGGACATCATGTTAATGGAGCCACCAATGCCCCAGAGCACGGCCAGAGCGGTCATGAAGGAGACTGGAATACCGATACACACCCAGAAGGCGACGCGGGCATTCAAAAACAGGAACAGGATCAAAATGACCAGAATCAGGCCGCTGATGCCGTTTTTGATCAGCAACTGAATACGGTCGCGTATCAGTTGCCAGCTTTCGTTAAAAGCGACCATCTGTACACCTTCCGGCAAGGTCGGACGTGCCTCATCCAGCCAGTCAGACAGGATGGCTGCCGCTTCCAGGGTATCATCCGCCGATGTGCGCTTCAGCTGCATCAACACCGCAGGCTGACCGTGCCAGGACAGGAGCACGGAACGGTCCCGGGGCCGCTGTTCTACCTCGGCGACATCACCTACTCGAATCAACCGGCCCTGGGCATCCGTCAGCAAAGGTAGTTGGCGAAAGCCCTCTGTGTCGCGCTGCTGTCCCAGGCTTCGAATCTGGCGCGCACCTTCACTGCGAGCGGCGGTGCCGGCGGGCAGGTCGAGGCTTTGTTCACGGATACGCGCTGCGATCTGATCCAGGGTCAGGCCCAATTGTTGAAGCTGTTCCGGTGGTACCTGAATGGCGATCTCCTGCTCGGGCAGGCCGATAAAGTCGATCTTGCGCACGCCCCGGTCCAGCAATTGCTGTTCCAGCTGGTAGGCAAGAGGGCGCAGCTCATCTAATGAGGCGCGGTCGGAGGTGAGGATAACGTCTGAGATCCCCTCGTAGTTGATCACCTTCTGGATCAGGGGCTCTTCACTGTCGCTGGGCAGGTCGGCACGGATGGCGTCCACCTTCTGGCGCACTTCAGTGAGGGCGTAATCCACATCGGTGCCTTCTTCCAGTTCGACCCTGAAAGAGGCACGGCCCTGATTGGCAGTAGCGTAGAGCGTATCCACGCCGTTCACCGAGCGCAGTTCCTGTTCCACCGGTAACAGGATCGAGCGTTCAACATCTTCGGCACTGGCACCGCTCCAGGTTACTTCTACGGTGACAATGTCGATATCGAAAGTGGGGAAGAATTGGGTATTGAGCTGGCGCAGGCCATACAGGCCACTCAAGACCAGCAGCAGCATTAACAGGTTTGCAGCAACTCGATGGCTGGCAAAAAGCGCGATCATTCCCTGCTGCATGATTTAGTCCACCACTTTCACAGGCAGGCCACCAATAGCGTTGGGCAGCTGGGTGGTAATAATCCGGTCGCCGGTTTTCAGGGCGTTTGCACTGATCAGTACCTGTTGCTGGCCTGCAGCCAGGCGGCGTTGTCCGGTCAGCTCGACAGGGACGGATTCTAGTCGATCGTCTTCAGCCAAACGGTATACCCTGTCAGTGCCGTAAAGCGCTTCCGGTGGCAGGGCGAATAAATTGTCCTGTTCCGGAAGCTGCAGGCGAATTGAAAGGGTCTGCCCGGGCAGTGGTGGCAGGCTGGATTCGGGCAGGGAAAACAGAGCATCTACCCCTGCCTGGCCCGGGTTAATGCGAGCGGCCAGGCGCTGCAGTTCAAGCTGCACGGTTTGACCGTTCAGTTCGGCCTGAGCTTTCAGTGAATCTTGCACCAGGGCCTGACTCAGTTGCTCTCTCCAGTGGTCTGGCACCTGAGCCCTGAGTTGAAGTCGATCAACATCGTAGAGGCTGATCAGGCGATCGCCGGGGCGAACCCGGTTACCGACGGCGGTTTCGATACTGAGAATACTGGCATTGAAGGGAGCCAGGATGCGGGTACGCTCCAGATCCAGTTCGGTCAACTCGATCTGGCTTTGCAGGCGCTCACGTTCCGCTTCCAGCTGTGCCAACCGGTTGGGGTGATCAGCAATGGCCTGGCGTCGTGCTTCGATGGCCAGTGCTTGCTGGCGCAGGGTCTGGCGGTTGCTGTCCAGTTGCTCCTGACTCAACAGGTTACGCTGTTGCAGGCTTTCGGAACGCGCTACCCGGTCTTGATTGAGCGCTTGAACATCCTGCTCCAGCTTCAGCGAGGTGCGGTCATGCTGGTAACGGATATTCTCGGCATTGATGCGTGCATTGACTGCGGCCAGATCTGCCCGGCGCTGGCGCAGTTGCAGGCTGACTTCGCGGTCATCCAGCTTCAGCAGTAAGCTGCCCTTGCTCAGGGTATCGCCTTCAGAAGCAAGAATCTGGCTGACATCGGCACTCAGCGCGCTGCTCAGGTGAGTGGTTTGGGGCGGCTCAAACTGGCCATACAGGATTAGCTCGGGTGAGGCTCGTGTGGCTTCAAGCGCAATGGCGGTAACGTTCCAGCGTTTGGTGCTGGGCTCTTGAGCGGCCGGACTTTGACGGGTCTTAATCAGAGTGAAAGTGATAAGGACCGCAACGGCCAGAATCAAAACAGGCAGCAGACGCTTGAACAAACGAGGCGTCGTGGCAGGTTCACGCATGAGGCATCCTTGTGTCGCGTAGGCGAATAGGCGGTCAATCAGCTTACCACCGATACTTTCAATCTATGTTATGGCAATCACCTAGGCTTATCCACAGCTCTGCAGCAGCCCCGTCAGTTATCGCGGCAACGGGCACTTGGTGTAGACTCACAGGCCCTGTTTAGATCTCACGAACGCCAAGGAAACTCCATGAGCATACTCACTCGCTGGCCCCGCAATCAGCTCTGCCTGACGTCTGAAGAGCGCCGTCATGCCGTTAATGCCGTGGAGCAGGCGTTCGCGGCAACGCTTGAATCGCTCAAAGTGGATATAGGTCTCAAGGAGATGTTTGAGGAGATCTATGTGCCCCTGGCCGCCTGGATTCTGGCTCGCAAGCGACGTCAGGAAGGACCGCTGGTACTGGGCATTAATGGTGCTCAGGGCGCAGGCAAGTCCACCCTGTTCAACCTGTTGGAAGTGATATTGGGTGAAGGGTTTGGCCTGCGTGTGGTGGGGTTTTCTATCGATGATCTTTATAAGACGCGGGCCGATCGTGAAGCGCTGGCGCAATCGGTTCACCCTCTGTTGGTTACGCGAGGTGTGCCGGGTACGCACGATGTAGAACTGGGCATCGAGATCATCGACAGTCTGTGTACGGCCGACCCTGATCGTATTACCAAGATTCCGGTGTTCGATAAATCCATCGATGATCGCTGCCCTGATTCCGTGTGGCAGGAGTGGGTGGGTGGTGCCGACCTGATCGTCTTTGAAGGCTGGTGTGTGGGTGCTGTACCTCAGTCTGAAGCATCACTGGCCGAGCCAGTGAATACGCTTGAGTCTGAAGAAGATGCCGACGGTGTCTGGCGCAACTATGTGAATGAGCAACTGAAAGGCCCGTACAAGGCATTATTCGAACGTCTGGATGTGTTGTTGATGCTCTGTGTGCCAAGCATGGATGCGGTCTATGAATGGCGCTCTTTGCAGGAGAAGAAGCTGGCTGAACGGGTGCGCTATATCTATGACACTCAGCAGCCTACTGATCATCTGCGTATCATGAACGAAGATGAAATCCAGCGCTTTATTCAGCACTATGAGCGCCTGACCCGCGCCATGCTGGAGCAGATGCCGGATCAGGCTGACGTGACACTATTTCTGAATGAAAACCACAAGATAGCTGACATTCGAGTCCTCAAGCCTCTGCGTGATTGCTGAGATCAGATCGGCAGTAGTGTCGTTGAAGCGATGCCGTGAACAACCGTGTTGATGGCGCGATTGGTGGAGTCTGACACTATGCGCGCCATCATATCCTGATGAGCAATCATCTTGCCGATCAAGCGCTCAAAGCTGAGGTTTGACGGACTGTTGGTGAGCAAAAAGGGCGTGCCATCGGGCTGGCGGTAAGTATTCAGTCGCCAGGCGATGGCTTCCAGATTGCGTGCTGAGTTGTAAAGCTTCTGCTGATCGATTTCATTCAGCATGTAAAACTCGTCACGGTAGCTGTAGGACGCATGCAACATTCCGGTAATGCCGATCATCAAGGCAAAAACGCGGTCGCCGCGGTAACCGGGGTCAAATGCCAGAGGCACTGCGTTCTCGGCGTAGAGATTGTTCAGCTCCGCATGTCGAATTGGGCGCGGTGAGCCCAGTAACAGTTCCAATCTGCGCTCCACGGTCATGCCTGGTACCTTGGCCAGCTCACGTGGGTTGCGCTTGTACAGCTTGATGGTTAATTCGCGGGCCAGTTGATTGACGGTTTCAATATGCAAGTCCGTGACCATATCGATCTCGGATTTGGCCAGATTCTTGATCTGGAACGGCCGCGGTTTACCGGAATTCATGCAGCCACTTAAAACCAGACTGGTGCATAAAATCAGGAAGAAGGAGATGCGAGCCTGTTTCACTTTCATGTATCGGTTCTCCTGCTCCATAGAATCATTGAAAATGCGTCATGCATGATCCCAGGCAGTATACCCCTGGAGTCATGGTTTATAGTATCGGCCTGTAACAAATGACTGGAGATAGCGATGAGTGAACCCTCTGAAATCAGTGCCCTGCGTCGGGAGTATGTTGCAGCGGGTCTGCAACGCGAACAGATGCAGCAGGACCCGCTACAGCAGTTTGAGCAGTGGATGCAGGCGGCGCTAAAGGCGCATCCTGATGATGCCACTTCCATGACTCTGGCCACGGCCGATGCCGATGGTTGGCCTGCTGCTCGTATCGTACTGCTAAAACGTTATGACGAACGCGGCTTCTGTTGGTTCACTGATTTTCGCAGTGAAAAGGGACAGCACCTGGAGCAGAACCCCAAGGCTGAGCTGCTGTTCTACTGGCGCGGATTGGAGCGTCAGGTGCGTATTCGTGGCCGGGTTGAAAAGCTGCCTTTCACTGATGGTGAAACCTATTTCCATCAGCGCCCGCGCGGCAGTCAATTAAGTGCGGCTGTATCCGATCAGACCCAGCCCATTGATCACCGCGTGACACTGGAACAGCGTGTTGAAGCCCTGGATGCTCAATTCAAGGATGCGGTGGTGCCTTGTCCGGAAACCTGGGGCGGTTACTGCCTGATTCCCGAGCATTTTGAATTTTGGCAGGGGCGCGAAAACCGTCTGCATGACCGTTTCCGTTATACTCTGGCGGCTGATCAATGGCGCCTGGAGCGTCTGCAACCCTGAGGATTACCCGTGAAAATTACCCGCGACACCCACGTCAGCTTTCATTACGCCCTTGAAGGCACCGATGGTGAAGTACTTGACGGTTCCCGCGATGGCGAGCCGCTGACCTATATTCATGGCCACAGCCAGATTGTTAAAGGTCTGGAGCAGGCACTGGAAGGTCGTGAAGCAGGCGACAGCTTTCGCCAGCAGGTTTCCCCTGAGCTGGGCTATGGCGAGCGTGACGAAGACAAAGTGCTGGTATTGGACCGTGAAGCCTTCGCCGATATGCCGGGCCTGAAAATCGGGCTCTACTGCCAGATCGAAGATGAAGCGGGCGAAATGCGTCTGGGCAAGGTTGTTGCCCTGGACACACGAGAAGTGAGTGTGGATACCAACCACCCCTTCGCCGGCCAGAATCTGATGTTCGATGTGGAAGTTATCGCTGTGCGCAACGCCACCGATGACGAACTGGCTCTGCTGCCCGAGGCTTAAGACTTCAGCTGCCTCTGGACTGTCCCGAACGGACTAGCTTCCGGTTCGGGACACCTTTTCCCGCCACTGCAAGTCACCAATCTGCACATTCAACCAGTCGAAACCGATTCGTCTCGCCACGGCTGAGGCGCCATCCAGGCTTTTGAACTCGCGCTCATGCTTGGAGCGTTGCAAGTTCAATGTCACCACGTCCTGATCCCGAGTGATGAATTTCAATGTCCAGCCGCGTGACATTGAGATCGGAATCGCCTGGCAGGAATCGAAAACCCCCGCCTTGAAAAGCAACTTGATTTCCTTCTCTTGCATTGTCTTTTTTCTTTTTTGATTAGTCTTAAATTAACTTTGATAAGTCTATTTCAGATAGTGATTTAAAGCAAAAAACACCCTCCGCGCTATGGTCTGTAACCATCTGAAAATAAAGGTGTTTTTGTGAATTTCTCCTGGCGGGTTCGCTGACGGGTGGTTGGTTTGTAACCTGTTGAATTTAAAGAATAAATAAATGAAGACTTTTTAGAATAAATTGTTATTTAAAAATGACTTATGGCATATCAAAAAGTATTTAAGATAAGTTTTTAAGTATTTTTGATTAATCAATATATTGTTTAGATGAATCGATAGTAGATTTAGTGTGTTGCTTAACGGTGAAAACTGTTTGTCCTTCGGGGGGAGCGGTGCATTGAGGCAGGAGCAAAGGCAGGGTGAAACGGATGGTGTTTAGACATGAAGTGGACAGAGTGAGTCGCCCAGCAGAGCGGAAATAAACAGGAACAGGTGCGTTCCAGCAATCAAAGGCGGTTCCAGGTCGGTGAATAGGGGATTAATCTGAGTGCCTGCGTCTGAGTTGCCGACACAGTGAGGGAGAAATAGAGCGAGGCATGGCAGGCGGCCAGTGCCGGCCTGCCGGCCTGCCGGCCTGCCGGCCTGCCGGGAAACGGGATATTAACTGCCGCGTGTGCTTTCCAGTCGGGCCTTGAGTGCAGCCTCGACCGCTTCAAGTTTGGACTGCATCTGTTCAGTGGAGCTGGCGTCTGCATTGGAGGGTGAATATGCGAACATATCGAGCATTTCGACCAGGAAGCTTTCTTCGTTCATCTTGCTCAACTGTTCGGCCGTCCACTGTTTTCGCTGGTACATGTCGTCGCTCCTTCTGCGATTGGGTCTACTTCAGATATGGTTCAAGAGCGTCAGATTTGCAAGCGAAGTCAGGTGTAAATGGGGTGTTTAAAAAATGATCAATATTGGTTGAGCCAAGTCAATAACCCCCAGTCTTTATGGGAGTAATCTAGCCCTAACACTTAGACAGAACGAGAAAGGTGATTGCTATGTTCGGTATCGATGCTTACAGCTTCAGCACTCTTTGGCCCAGCCTACTGGGTGTTGCCGGAATGTCGGCTGCCATGATCTGGGGCTTTCTGAAAGTGCGTAAACTCATGTCTGAAGACGCACACCACCACGGTAAATAAGCTTTGCAGATCTGTCTACAAGCCCCCGCTTCAAGCGGGGGTTTTTGTTTCTGCTCGCAGGGAAGGACTTTGATACCATAGTTGCTTGTATCCCTGCTGTCGGAGCTGTTGTGTCCCGCCCTCAAGCCTATCAGGTCCCCTTGGCTGAAGCCGAGGCCGAGATCGAAATCAAGAAAAGTCGTTTTATTGCCAGCCTGAAACCGGTGCAGTCGGAACAGGAGGCCAAGGCTTTTATTGAGTATCAGCGCAGCCGTTTTCCGGGTGCCAATCATCACTGTTCCGCCTTTGTGTCAGCAGAGCCCCATGCCTTGACTGGTCTGGGCAGTAGCGATGATGGTGAACCCTCGGGCACTGCAGGGCGCCCCATGTTGGCGGTACTGACCGGCGCAGCCATCGGGCAGGTGTGTGTAGTGGTTACGCGCTTCTTTGGTGGTACCAAGCTGGGTACTGGCGGGCTGGTTCGAGCCTATTCGCAGGCTGTGCGCGCGGTCGTGGCGGAAGCTCAATTTCAGCACTGTGAGCCTCAGGCTCAATACTTGCTGAGGTATGGATATGGTTTGACCGGCGCTGTAGAGGGCCTGCTGAACCGGTTTGAAGCTCAGGTGAGAGAGCAGCAGTTTACCGAGCAGGTCCAGTTGGCCTGCTCACTGGACCTGGGCCGCTGTGGCGAATTTGAAACTGAAGCCTCGGAGCTTTTGCACGGCGAAGCCAGTTTCAAGCGTCTGGATGACAGTGTTTAGCCGTTGGCGTGGATCCACTCCAGCAGTGAGCGTTCAAATACAGTTAATGGTGTCGGTCTTGGCATTTTCTCGGGCAGGCTAAGTCCGCTGATCATTAGCACAAAGACATAGCGCTCGCCCGAGGCCGTATCCATATAACCTGCCAGATTGCGTGAGCCATTTACGGTTCCGCTCTTGGCCTGGATAGCGCCCTGCAAAGGGGGCTGGCGTGTGCTGCGGCGATATTTGAGGGTGCCGTTTTCACCTGTGATTGGCAGGGATGAATAACTTACCATATCCGGATGCTGAGCCAGCCAGCGTAACAGTTGCGCCAGTTGGCGGGCCTGTAAGAGGTTGTCTCTCGATAAGCCCGAGCCGTCTTCAAGGCGAGCGAGAGTTAAGTCGATGCCGGTATGCTGGTTGATAATCGCTTTCAGGCTGCGCTCACCCAGAGCAAAACTTCCTGCTCGTCCCTCCAGGTTGCCCAGATTTTTGAAGATCAGGTCGGCAATCAGGTTGTCGGAGTCCTGCAGCATGGTCGCCAGTAACTGGCCAAGCGGGGCAGAGGTGACTTCGGCTTCTAGCTTCCAGTTCTCATCACGCTTACCTGCACGTATTTCGCCACGCAGGACGATGCCCAGCTTACTGAGTTCCTGTTGGACAACCGCCTTGCCATAGGCGAAGGGGTCATTGACTGCAAAATTCAGCGGCAATACTTCGCGTTTGCTGTTGATGCAGCCGCTTAGATGGTAACGATTGCCAGGACCCAGGCGGGCTTCCAGGCTGCAAAGTGAGTCACGAATATCCTCCGGCAACAAGCCTTGTACTTCCGAGGTCACTTCAACCGGCTGATGGGCTGGAACAAAAAAACGTGCCGGCTGGTTTTCCCCCCGGCTAGTCAGGCTGGCGGCGATACAGTTGCCTTCAAGCGTCAACGCAGAAGCGGGCGCACTGTAGCACACACCCAAATTGTTCCAGGGCCAGCCATTGGCACGGTCATAACCGCTGAAGTGGCTGGTATCGAGAATCAGGTCACCTTTGATTTCGCGAATTTTGCGCTGGCGCAGATGGTCCAGCAAGCTGGCCAGTTGGCTGCGCGTCAAGTCCGGCGCACCGGTAAATTCCAGCAGCCAATCCCCTTGCCATTGACCGCCTTTCTGAGTGCCCTGATGCCAGAACCGGGTGGGAAAACGGTAATCCTTGCCAAGAGCCAGTTCGGCCGCACTGGCGGTAAACAACTTGAGGGTGCTGGCCGGTGGCAGAAAACGGTCATCACGGTAATGGATCTGCAGAGGTGCGCTGGCGCTCAGAGGCTCAACGATTAAAGCAACTTGGCTGCCTTCCGGTGCCTGATCTATCAGGCTTTTCCAGTCGCTGGCGTGGACAAGCGGGGCGAGTATCAGGAGTATTATAAAGCGAAGCAACATGATCGTCTGTCCTGCAGTGAGCCTGAGCCTCATTCTGCCAGAGGGAGGGCAGGCATGACAGTGCAGCAATACAGCCGGGAGGCCTGATGACCGAAGTTCTGAGTCCCAATCCATTGATCCCCGAACTGCTGAGCTTGTTGCGCACGGCACCGGAGGGAATCAGTGAGTTCAGTTTGATGAAGGGGCTGGAGGAGCATCCTGCGTTCGCTGAATTGGCAGAAGATTACCAGCTGCGCCTGTTTCAAAAGCATTTCATGATTATGCATGGCCTCTATAGCTTGCAGACTCGGCTGTGGTACGAAGAGCACTTGAGGCTGGAAATATCCCCCCTGAGTGTTCGGCTTTATATGGAGCCGTTGGCCGAGTCCAAGGATCAGACCGAACTTCCTGACCAGGAAAACAAACTGCGTGCCTACTATCTGGATTGGACGCAGCTGGAGCAAACCAGCGCCGAGGATGTGCGCAGATTGATGCAGGGCTTTGCCTTGCAGTGTGCCGATCCAGATATCCGCAGTCGCGCGTATGAAACCTTGGGGCTGACAGAAGGAGCCAGTGGCGAAGAGGTAAGACTTCGCTACCGCCAGCTGGCAGCCCAGCTGCACCCCGACAAGGGGGGAGACAGCAACGCCTTTATCGAAGTCCGGCGTGCGTATGAATTTCTGCGTGGTGTTTGAGACTACGACTTTGTTCCCGTAAAGAAATGTAAAAGACGCTGTGTCAGTTGGAACATTTGTCTAATATAGGCGACCAAAGGGTTCCGAATATTCCAACCAGATCAGGGAGCAGATGTGCGCGTCTATTTGATGTTGCCCCTAGCCATGTTGTTAAGTGCCTGCAGCACACCACCTTCGTTGCAGCCGCCCAGCCCAGCCATGCCGGAACAATGGCAAACCGAAGCGGATGCCGGTGTGCCAGCTCCGGCCTGGCTTGAGACATTGAATGATCCAATGCTGGAGAGCCTGGTTCAGGAAGCCATCAAACAAAACCCGGGTCTGGCTGCTGCCCGTCATTCATTGGCTGCGGCAAGACTGGAGTGGCAGATCACCGGTGCGGATGCCTATCCTGAGGTCTCGCTGCAGATCGGTGCTCGACGTGAGGAGGGCGGGGCGCGGACCGATTCCCTGAATTTCAATCTGAGTTGGACCCCGGATCTTTGGGGAGAACTGGATGCCCGCACACGCCAGGCCGCATTCAACTACGCCGCAGCGGAAGCCGATCTGGAAGAGCAGCAGGAAGCGCTAGTGGCCGACATCACGCGCAACTGGTTTGAAATTCAGGAAGCCCGCCTGTTGCTTGAGCTCTACACCCGCCGTCGCGATATCCTGCAGCAAAGCCTCGAAATCATTGAATCCAATTATCGTCAGGGCCTGAGTGAGGCACTGGATCTTTATTTGGCGCGGAATAATGTGCACGCCGAAGCGGCCAAGCTGGAAGAGCAACGCCAATCATTGGCAGAGCTTCAGCGTGCACTTGAGCAAAAGTTGGGGCGTTACCCAAGCGCCGAGCTAATGACTGCCGGGTCCCTGCCGCTGATTGAAACCGAGGCTCCAGCCGGAATGCCGGCGGATATTCTGCGTCGCAGGCCTGATCTGCAGCAGGCCTGGCTTCAGCTGCTGGCGAGTGATGCAGCACTGGCGGCGGCCCATCGTGATCGTTTTCCCAGTCTGACGCTGAGTGCCGGTGAAGGTGGCAGCAGCGATGCCCTCAGCGATCTGCTGCGCTCCGGCAATCTGGCCTGGAGCCTTGGTGCCTCATTAACGCAAACCCTGTTTGATGCCGGTCGTAAGGAAAATGCTCAAGCCAAGGCATTGGCTGCACGGGCAGAGCAGGAGCAATTATGGCTGGAAGCCGTTTATGCCGCCCTGACGGAAGTGGAAAATGCCCTGTCCGCCCGCCAGAGTCTGCAGCGTCGTTATCAGCTTTACCTCAGAGCTGAAGAGAACGCCGTGAATGCAGAAAGGCTTTCGTTTGAGCAATATCGCCATGGTCTTGAAGACCTGACTACCGTATTGGAAGCTGAGCGTCGCTCGGTGGATGCTCAGACAAATGTCATCAATTTACGTCTGCAGCTGCTGCAAAATCGTATCGAACTCTATCGTGCACTGGGCGGACGCTTCAGTGCCGACACGACCGTGAAACCGGAGCCGCACACCTCATGATCAAACGCCTACTGCCCTTTGTCGTGATCGGCCTGCTGGGGCTGGCCAGCTGGATGATTTATCAGAACCCGCCCCAGGCTCAGCGCGGAGCACCGCCAGAAGCCAAGCGTATCAGTGTTGAAGTGATGCCGCTTGAGTTGCAAGCCTTTCAGGTGCAGGTGCGTAGCTACGGACGTGTGGAGCCGCGTACTCAAAGTACACTGCTGCCTCAGGTATCCGGTGAAATCGTCTGGATGAACCCCGACTTTCGTGCTGGCGGATTTTTTGAAACGGGCGAAGAGTTGATCCGTCTGGATGATCGTGACTACAAGGCTGATCTGGCGCAGGCAGAAGCGGCGACCATGGATGCCCGTCAGGCGCTGGCAGAAGAAGAAGCTCGCAGTAATCAGGCGGCGGCAGACTGGAAGCGACTCGGTAATGCTGGAGATGCACCACCGCTGGTGTTGCGTAAACCTCAGTTGAGTGCGGCCAAGGCGACGTTGGCCTCGGCGCAGGCATCACTGGAGCAAGCCAAGCTGAATCTGGAGCGTACGCATATTCGTGCCCCTTATGCCGGTCGCGTCCTGGAAAAATCGGTCGACCTGGGGCAGGTCGTGTCCAGCGGCACTACGCTCGGCAGCATCTATGCTGTGGATGTACTTCAGGTGCGACTGCCATTGCAGAACCGGGACCTGGGTTATCTGGAACTGCCTGAGGAGTACCGGGTGAAAGGCGGTGCTCACAAAGAGCCCGCCGTCGCTATTCATTCTGATCTTATCCGACCGGAAACCTGGCAGGGTAAAGTGGTTCAGACTGAAGGTGCAATTGATGAGAACAGCCGTCAGTTGCATGTGTTGGCACAGATCGAAGATCCCTACGGTGAAAAGGCAGTTGACCGCATTCCGCTGAAGGTTGGGCAATATGTCACGGCGGCCATCCAGGGCGTTGAGCTGCAGGAAGCGCTGGTGATTCCCAACCGAGCTATCTATCAGGGCAGCTATGTCTATGTGGTGGAGAAGGGTGTCCTGCAGCGACGTGATATTGAGATCGCTTGGCAGGATACCGATCAGGCTCTGATTGCTTCGGGCCTTAACCCGGGCGAGCGTCTGGTACTGACCCCCTTGGGTCAGGTGGTATCCGGTACGCCGGTTCGGATACAGGGAGAGGGTGCCGAGCTGGCAAAACCCTCAAGCACAGGCACAGGTAAGGCTGCTGGAGATCGCTCATGATCGCCTGGTTTGCACGTAACCACGTTGCCGCCAACCTGCTGATGGTCAGCATCCTGTTTGCGGGCCTGATGTCACTGAAACTGAACATCCCGCTGGAGATTTTCCCCAGCTTTGAGCCGGACTCCATCAGCGTGCGGATCAGTTTGCGCGGTGCCACGCCTGAGGATGCCGAGCTGAGTCTTGCGACCCGGGTGGAAGAGGCGGTCAGCGACCTTGAGGGTGTAGAAGAGATTCGCAGTCGCTCGGTGGAGGGCAGTACCACGGTGACCATTGAGGTCGACAAAGGGTACGATCCTCGTGAACTGCTGGCTGATGTGAAGTCCCGTGTCGATGAAATCGGCACCTTCCCCAGCGAGGCGGAAGAGCCGGTAATTGCGTTGGCGACGTTCAAGCGTGAAGTGATCACGGTGTCGGTGGCCGGTGATCTGAGCGAACAGGAACTGCGCGGCTATGCCGAGCAGGTTCGCGACGATATCTTGCGTCTCGATGGTGTGACCCAGGCTGAGCTGGACGGTGTTCGCAGCTATGAAATCGGCATCGAAATTTCACAGGATCAGCTGCGCGCCTATGACCTGACGCTGGCTGAAGTGGCTGAGCGTATTTCCGCCAGCTCGCTGGACTTGTCAGCCGGTAACATTCGGACCGATGGCGGCGATATTCTGATCCGCTCCAAAGGCCAGGCTTATAGCCGTGATGAGTTTGAATCAGTCATTATCAAAACCCATCCCGATGGCAGCCTGTTGCGACTGGGGGATCTGGCTCGTGTCAGCGATGGCTTTGAAGAAACCTCGCTGAAAACCCGCTTCAATGGCCAGCCGGCGGCGATGATCGAGGTTTACCGTGTAGGTAACCAGAGTGCCATCGCTGTGGCTGATGCGGTGAAACAGTATGTGGAGGCGCAGCAATCCCTGCTGCCGCAAGGGTTGAACCTGGGGTACTGGGATGACGACTCTGAAATTGTTAAAAGCCGTATTCATACCCTGACGTCCAACGCTATTCAGGGCGGTATTCTGGTCCTGTTGTTGCTCACCCTGTTTTTGCGTCCATCCATCGCCTTTTGGGTATTCATCGGTATCCCGGTCAGCTTTATGGGCGCCTTTCTGGTTATGCCGGTGTTCGGTGTGACCCTGAACGTGCTGTCCCTGTTTGGCTTTATTCTGGTACTCGGCATCGTGGTGGATGATGCCATCGTGACCGGCGAGAACATTTACAGTCACTTGCGTGGTGCCGAGTCCGGTCTGCAGGCTGCGGTGCGAGGCACCCAGGAGGTGGCGGTTCCCGTGACCTTCGGGGTGTTGACCACCATTGCTGCCTTCCTGCCGATCGCCTTTATCGAGGGGCATCGCGGTGCCTTCTTTGCACAGATCCCGGTGGTGGTGATTCCGGTTCTGCTGTTCTCATTGATCGAGTCCAAATTTGTACTTCCTGCGCACCTCAAACACCTGAAACTGCGTCACGAGAATGTCGAAAGCCAGGGGCGGCTGGCCAAGCTGCAGCAGTCGTTTGCGGATGGTTTTGAAACCATGATCGTGCGTTACTACAAGCCTCTGCTGGGCATTGCCCTGCGGAATCGTTTGACCACCCTGATGCTGTTTGTGGGCGTGCTGTTACTGATTCTGGCGATGGTAACCTCCGGCTGGACGCGTTTTGTATTCTTCCCGCGCATCCAGGGTGATACCGCCCGTGTCACCCTGACCATGCCAAGTGGAACGCCGTTTGAAGTGACGGATAGCCACATCTATCGCATGGTGCAGGCAGCGCGTGAGCTGCAGGATGAGTACCGAGACCCGTCCACCGGCGAAAGCGTGATCATGAATATCTACTCCACCACCGGTTCCGGCGGCAGTGCCGAACAGGGACGGGTGCGTTTTGAGCTGGTGCCGTCCGAAGAGCGAGATGTAGCTATCAGTACGCGTCAAATCGTCAGCGAATGGCGTGAGCGTATCGGTCCGATTCCAGGCGCTGAAACGGTTACCTTCAGGGCGGAAATCGGCCGTGGCGGTGACCCTGTGGACATTCAGTTGCGCTCCAGTCGTATCAAGGATCTGGAAGCGATGGCGGCGCAGGTACGTGAGCGTCTGGCAACCTACCCAACGCTCTACGATATTTCTGACAACCTGTCTGACGGTAAGGAGGAGTTGCAACTTGAGCTGACTGAACAGGCGCATCTGCTGGGACTCACTCGCAACGATATCATTCGTCAGGTGAGGCAGAAGTTCTTCGGTATTGAAGTACAGCGTGTTCAGCGTGGTCGCGACGATGTTCGTGTCATGGTGCGACTGCCACTGGAGGAGCGCCAGGCCATTTCAGGTTTGCGTGAAGTTCTGATCTCCACGTCGACCGGCCAGGTGCCGTTGGATTCGGTTGCAAGGCTGGTGCCGGGACAGGGAGCTTCGGCGATCTATCGCGTCAACCAGCAGCGGACGGTGAGCGTGGTGGCGGATATGGAAAAACAGAGTACCAACACCACCGTATTGAACCGCGATCTGGATGAATTTTTGTCCGAGCTGGTGCAGCAGTATCCGGGCGCCTCTTACAGTCTGGAAGGTGAGGCGCGTGAGCAGCGTGAATCCTTTACCTCGTTGGCCATTGGTCTGGGCTTTGTATTCTTTGCCATCTACAGCCTGTTGGCGATTCCCTTTGGTTCCTACCTGCAGCCGTTGATCGTGATGTCGGTGATCCCGTTCGGCGCGATCGGTGCGATTGTCGGGCACTGGATCATGGGGATGGACCTTACCATCATGAGTTTGCTTGGGCTCATGGCGCTTATCGGCGTAGTGGTGAATGACAGTCTGGTACTGGTGGATTTCACCAACCGTCGGCGTCGTGAGATACAGGATGCAGGTGAGCACTCA
The DNA here is from genome assembly GCA_048260865.1 of Marinobacterium sp. Taxonomy (GTDB): domain Bacteria; phylum Pseudomonadota; class Gammaproteobacteria; order Pseudomonadales; family Balneatricaceae; genus Marinobacterium. Next base: position 65,343 of record JBLXGN010000009.1, read on the forward strand.
CATTATGAGGCCACGTTGCAGGCCGTGCTGGTCGCCGGTGTAGCGCGATTCCGCCCGGTAATGTTGACCTCGCTCACCACGTTTATCGGTTTGATGCCGCTGCTGTTTGAAAAGGCGGTGCAGGCTCAGTTCCTGATTCCCATGGCAGTATCTCTGGGCTTCGGCATCATCTTTGCGACGCTGGTGACCCTGATTATGGTGCCGGTTAACTTCATGCTGCTGGAAGACCTGCGCCGCCTGATGCAGCGGCTGTCAGGTCAACACAAGTCCTCCGAAAAGGCCACTCACTGAGTGGCACTTTCCCTGCTGTCATGAGTGCCTGTCGGGGTGAAGCGCTGGTGTAGCCAGGCCAGCCCCAGCAGGGCCAGACCCAGTCCCATAAAGGACGCCACACGCCATAGGCCGGTCAGGTCTGACATATCGACCAGGAACAGCTTGGCGACAACTACCAGCAGCAAGCCCATACCGCCTCGATACAGGGTTCGATGCTGGAGCCAGCTTCCCGCCACCATGGCCACCGAGGCCATAAATAGCCAGACCACAGAATAGGTGTACAGCTCTCCATCTGGTGTCGAGTGGCTGAGGTGAATTGTGCCGCCTTGCCAAAGGTGTCGAATTTCCAGCGAAACAAACAACAGCAGATTAAGCCCAGCGGCCATGGCCATCCAGCGTCCCATTTTTTCGGGCAATTGTCGCCAGAGCACCAGCAAGAGCACGCAGGGCAGACCATAACTCAGCAACAGCTGGTTCCAGATCGGTGTATCGCTCAGGCCAGTACTGCTCCAGAGCGGATTGTCACGCAGCAATACGATCAGTGCGTAGTTGGCCCCTGCCGCCAGTAGATGCAGGCTGGCGACAACCTGATAAAACCGTTTCAGGTATTGGCTCAACTGGGCGCGCCACAGGTATACACAGCCAGCGGTACCCCAGATCAGCGTGTTAAGGCTGGCTTCGATAAAACTGTACTGGTGCTGGAATATATCGCCGTCATAGAGCCAGTAGCGAACTTCTGCGGCCAGTGTCAGCACCAGCAAATGCGCTCCTGCACCCTGGAGCCAGGCGGTCATCTTGGCATCCTGACGCAGAATCCAGGCCGCGGTGAAGGCACAGGCGGTGGCACCACCGTAGGTCCACAATGACCAGTGGCTGCCCATATCGTAGCTGAGTAGCCAGGGGTTGAAGGTCAAACGGCAGACCACAACGGCCAGCAGCAGCCGAATAACCCAGGGCAGCAGTTTGAGCTGGAAACGCTGCTGCAGCAGAGCCAGGCTTATCAACTGCAATGCCAGTGCAAGTGTCAGCGTTGCGTTGGTAAACCAGATTACGGCTGCCAGCGATAGCCCCAGGTGGGCACTGCTGAACAGGACTGTTTTGATCAGGTCGTTACTGCCGCGTTCCAGCGCCAGTCGAGCCAATGCCAGGTACACCATCCCCAGAATCAAGGCAGCGCCCCCCCAGGCCCAATCGGCACTGAAGGCAGTAAACAGGTAATAGCCGATGGCCAGCATCAGCAGCGGTGTGAAGCAGCCAAGTGCAGCCCAGAAGCCCGGGTGCTCGATGCGGCGTTGCAACAGCCAGGCAGATGCCGCGGTGTATAGCAGCGTCAGCATCACAAAACGGGATACCAGCGCGGCCTGGGTTTCAGGATTGGGCGCGGTAAAAATCAGCTGGTCGCCCATATAGCTCAACATCGGTACGATGACTGCCAGAGCTGTAAGGGTGAGCATCAGAGCTGGCAGGGGATTCAACAAGGGGCGGCGGCTGGCAACCAAGAGAAGTAGCGCCGGAAACAGCAGCAAGGTCGGGTAGCCAGCCTGGGGCACGCCTTCGGTCGCCAGAGTGAAGCCTTGCGCCAGTGTGATCAGTCCAAGGGTTGGAATCACGGGCCAGTGGCTTGAATCACGCACCGACTTCAGTCTATCCAGCCAACTGACCTGAGTGGCTTCGGTACGGCTGAGCAGCCAGTCATGCCGTGGCACCGCCAGAAAGAGGTAGGCCAAGGCCAGCAAGTACAGTGAACGCACGCCATCTGCAGGGCTGGTTCCCAGACTCAAAAGCCACCAGAGAAGGCTGCCCGCTATAACGCCCAGCCATAGCCAGCGTCGCTGTACATAGCCCAGTAACCAGAGTGAAAACAGGGTCAGGATGGCGATGTAGATCAGCGCCAGCTCGATTTTACCTGAGCCGGTACTGACCAGAATCGGCACCAGATAGCCCCCCAGCATTCCCAGTGCCGCCAGGATGGGGCCGTGCCTGAGCGCCAGTACCATGGTTGCAAAAGAGACCAGCGCCATGGCGAAGAAGAGCAGGCCGGGCGACAGGTCAGGTAGCAGTTTGAACGCGGCAAAGAGCGCAGAGTAAAGGATGATGCTGGCACCGCCGGCGAGCGAAGCAAAGACGGTATTTTGTCCCTGTCGACGCCTTAGCCACTCGGCTGCAGCGTGCAGCCCAACACCGGCCAAAAGCGAAAGAATGACCCTGGCTTCAGGACCCAGCAAGCCTTGTTCGATGGAGTATCGGACCATGAATACACCGGCCAGGCCAACGCAGAGGCCACCCAGCCATGTCATCCAATGCTGGGTAAAGCTGCTCCTGAGGCGGTCGAAAAGGCCTGGCGATCTGTTTGCGGTAGCAGGCTCAGAAACTGCGGGTGTGGGCTGCTGAGGAGTATTGCTGTTTTGTACCGGAATGAGCGGGCGTTTGGATCTTTGGGAAGGCTTCCATACCTGAGCAGGCTGTTGTTGAGGTGGTGCGGGTTCAGTAGTTGGTTTGGCAGGCGTATGCGTTTCAGTTGTAAAAGGGCTTGCTTGCACGCCCCTTTTTTCGTTTTCCAAGAGTTGTACGCGCTCTTGCAGCCGGTCGATTTCTACTCGCAGCTCGCGGGTGACGCCTAGAGCACGTATGCCCATAATCGCACCGACCAAAAGAAACAGCGGTATCCCAACCACTAACAGCCAAAGGCTATCCATTTAGATTCTCCATCCTAAAGCCACCTCCGGTGGCGCTCCCTATGCTGCAGACTATACTCAAACTCGGCCCTATACCAAAAACAAAACCCTGAGGGGGACGTTATGGTAAACCCGGTTTTGCCCCAGCTTTTACAAGAACTCAGACTGCACCCGGAAGGTGTCAGTGAGTACTACTTGATGCAGCAGATGGAGCGACAAGGCGTGTTTGATGACATGGAAGCGGAAGGGGCATTGGCGCTGTATCGTAAGCATTTCATCATCATGAATGCGCTTTATGATTTGCAAAACGTGCTTTGGGAAGAGGAGGGGCGTGTACTCAGCATATCGCCCATGCAGGTTGCGTTGCATGAGCCGGGCACTGACTGGGAGCAGTACAAACCCAATCCTGACCTGAGCAGCTATTATCTGGACTGGCATAACTTCGAGACCACCACGGCGGAAGATGTTGCGACCCTCATGCACTCTGTTTCGGGTTCTCGTCACTAGGCTTTCTCAGTATTTATTTCCAAACTCAAGCGTATCTCAACCGGCCCCTGCTTAGGGCAGGGGCCGGTATACAGGTGTTTCACTCCTCAATGACTCCGGTTTCAAGACGCTTGCGGTGAATCGCCTGAAGTTTGTACAGCGACTGCTGCAACTCGAAGAAGCCGTGCCAGTGTGCATAGTCAGGGCCAGCCATCATGGCACCGTGGCGGGCACGACGGCCTTCATGGTGCCAGAGGTGGTAAAAGGTAATCTGGAACTCGTCGGTCCAGGGGTTCTCCTTCAACAGGCCCTTGGCCTCCAGCTCATCCAGCATTTTCTTGGCCGGGTCGTAGTATTCGATATTGTAGAGTTTGACCGCCTTGTCGCCTTGGGCGAAAAAGCCTTCGGTATGGGAGCCTCCATGGCAGGAGCTGCACACGGCCTTCATCTCTTCACGGCCTTGAGGACCGTTGCCTAGCAGGGGACTGAGTACATCGGTGGAGTTACGCACTTCAGAGCGCTTGGCCCACAAATTCCAGTAAAGTCGCTGACTGATATTATGGGTCGGCGCAAGTTTGCCCACCCCGCTCATATGGCAGGTGGCACAGGTTGGTGCGCGATAGTCGCCAGGCTCCCAGCCATCGGCAGGAGCATTCCAGTTCCATTCATGACCCTCTGCGGCAAATACCTGGCCGTGTTTACTGTTCTCGAATACCTCGATATCCGGGTGGTCCGGTCCCAGGTGGCAGCTGGCGCATGCCTGGGGTTTGCGGGCTTCTGCGATGGAGAAACGGTGCCGGGTATGACAGGCACCACAATTACCGGTCGAGCCATCCGGATAGATATTACCCATTCCTGAATTGGGCCAGGTGCTGGGATCCGGTTTGCCACCTTCCAGCAGCTTGATCTCGGTACCGTGACATTGCATGCAACCGGTCTCATCGGGAGCGTTGCCCAGCTCCGGGTTGTTGCGTCCTTCATGGAACTTCACCAAAGCATGGAGGCTATCCTTGGGAATAATCTGGCGATAGGCCCGGAAGTGTCCGCTGTGGTTGAACTCGGCTTGCTCTTGAGCGTGGCAGCGACCGCAGGTATCAGGGGATACCAGAGGCGAAATATACACATTTTGAAGCCCTTCCTGATTATGCAGCTGAGCGTCCGGCTCGCCCTTTACCGCAGCGTGACAGTCATTGCAGCCAACGCCTACGTGGCTGTGGCGGCTGTTTTTCCAGTCGGCCACTACACCGGGATGTTCCTCCTGATGGCAGCTGACGCACTGTTTATCCAGTTCGGTAAGACTGCGGCTGAACGCCAGTGAGCGCACTTCAGGGTTGATCTCGATTCCTTCTCCGCCAGTGGCGGCAAACGCTGACGGAGTGAGCAGCAGGCTCAGCAAACAGGTTAAAAACAGGGGTAAACGGAGCCTCATGGTTGTTCTCCTTTTCCATTACTTGCCGCAAGAGGGGGCGCGGGCAGATCGCGTTCCAGGTTGGTATGGCCGACGCTATGACAGTCGATACAGGTTTCTTGAATAGTGCCGAGGAAATAGGGCTTGTGGGCCACAAACTGTGCGTTATCCAGCTCTGACCCTTGTTGCAGGTTGTTATGACATTTCAGACAACCGGACTCATAAACGAACTCATTGGCGCGTGCTCGCTTGGCGTGCCAATCGACATCTTCCGCACCCAGTACATACTCCTTCCATACGTCCCAGGCACCATTACGGGCCTTGATCCAGAGGTAATTGATTGTGCTGTCGTGGGGAAGGTGACAGTCGGTACACTCAGCCTGTATTCCGGTCGTGGATCGGCCACCGTGGGGATCGCGCAGGAAAGAGGTCTGCATGGGTTTCATGCTGTGGCAGCTGCCACAGAATTCCTGCCCGGAGGTGAGGTGAAGGGTTTTGTCGGTGATGGCCCAGCCAGCAAGGGTGCCTACACCCAGCAGGGCCAGAATGAGTAGCGCCTTTATCCAGAACATCTGCTGATATCCCTATTCAGTGCAGGTTTATTATTATATTCCTCGCAGCTTAGACCAGGCTGTCAGATTTGCCAGTCGACTTGTCAGTCTATTGATCTGCGTTCAGACTGGAGGTCGGATTGATGAGGACCCGATTAATGACATTGAAGCCCCTGCACGGACTCGCACTGAGTTGTCTGATGTTACCTGCACTTGCTCATGCGGATGAGGAAGCAGCCTTTTTGCAAAAAATCTATCTGTCGTTTTGTGTGAAGCACCTGGAAAACTATGCGGGACTCAGAACTCAGCTGGAACAGCAGGAGCTGCCGAAGCTTCCCGCAGAGCAGGCACATGCTTTTTTGCATAATAAATCGGGTGATGCCTGGCCGATCCCCTATAAAGGGCAGTTTGGTCGTTTTGTTATGGCTCTTCCAGAAGGGGACAGCGAGTGTCGCGTGATGGCGCGAGGGGGAGATTCATCGGCCAACCGGCGCTGGTTTGCGCAAATGGCGGAGCAGGCACCTGCTCCTCTGAAGGCCGAGGCCCTGGCGGATGATCAGCTGGATTACCCGTTGAGTGGTCCGGCCGGCCGCTTGTCCTGGCAATGGGCTTCCGAGCATGCTCCACGCAGCCTGGTATTGACTCTGATAACCGCTCAAAACGCCGAAGCGCCCATCCAGGCGCAGGTATCCCTTGCTCTGACCAATCGCTGAGAACACTGTGCCCAGAATTTCCAACGCCGTTGACTTGCCTGATCATGAAATCGAACTTAATGCCATCCGTGCCCAGGGGGCGGGTGGTCAGAACGTGAACAAGGTCTCCAGTGCGATTCACCTGCGTTTTGATATCCAGGCGTCATCCCTGCCGCCGTTTTACAAGGAGCGTTTGCTGGGGCTGAAGGACAGCCGTGTCTCCAGTGATGGCATTATCGTTATCAAGGCACAGCAGTACCGTACTCAGGAGCAGAACCGCGAAGATGCGCTTGCCCGGCTGGTAGAGTTGATAAAAAGCGCCATCAAGGTAGAGAAGGCCCGTCGTCCCACCAAGCCCACACGAAGTTCTCAGCGCAAACGCCTGGACAAGAAAAAACAACGCGGCAGTATCAAATCCATGCGCGGTCGAATCGACCACTGAACCGCAGCCTGATGGAGCCCAGGTCTCAACCGGTCAGGGCGTGAGCCAGCGCAATTATTTCTTCTTTCGCACTGGCAAGGGAGTCTGCGTAGCGTTTATCACCAAACTCTTGATATTCAACCCGAATTTCGTGGCTGTGCTCGACCCCGAGATAATGCCCCAACGTTCGAATATGTGGCCCCAGATGGTTCATCTGCTCACGTATACCGCCGATCTCAAATCCGAACTCGCCTGTCGAGGTCAGTAGTACCAGGGCCTTCCCGGACATCGTGGGCTGCAGAGGATAGTCACCACGTTTGAGATCAAAGCTGAAGGTTTTGTTGATCCGAACTACCTGATCAAACCAGGCTTTGAGCACGGCGGGCATACCGTAGTTATACATAGGGGTTGTGATCAAAACGATGTCCGCTTGCTCCAGCTCCGCGATCAAAGTATCCGATAGAGACAGTAAACTGTTTTGTTCGGGTGTGCGTGAGGATGCGGGTGTAAATACTGCTGCAATCCAGTCCTGATTAATGAAGTCAGGCGGATTCAAGCCCAGATCACGGTGTATAAGATTATGAGGGTGATTTGAATTCATCCATTTATCGATAAAAAGCTGCCCGAGCTGCTTCGATACAGAGTTGTGCTCCGGGTTTGGGTTGTCGGTACGGCGTGCACTGCAATCCAAGTGTAATATTGTTTTCATGTTTGAAACTCCTCGTTTGAATGAGGAGTCTTATTTTGCTCAGATACCAATTTTTGACAAAAGGAATGTTTTTACTTATAGAAAAGATTAATTCATCTATAAGGCGGTGGCATGTTCAATCGTTTGCCTTCCCTGAGCAGTCTTCGTACCTTTGAGGCCGCTGCGCGTTTGAAAAGCTTCAAGGCTGCCGCGCAGGAACTGAACGTATCACCCACAGCAGTATCGCATCAGGTGCGTGCGCTTGAAGAGCGGCTTCAAGTCAGTTTGTTTGAGCGGCGTGTTCGGGCAGTGGAACTGACGGCTGAAGGAGAGCAGTTGGCAGCTGCTGCAAACAAGGCTCTGAGCGAGCTTCAAGCATCTGTAGATCTCCTGAGCGATCAGGCCCAGATTCTCAGTATCGGCACCACAACGGCATTTGCTGCGTTTTGGCTTGTACCTCGGCTGGAGGATTTTCGCCGTCAATATCCGGGTACTGATGTGCAAGTGCAGGCTGAAGATACGCTGAGGAATATCGAGCAGGATCGACGGCTGGATTTAGTGATTCGCTATGGTTACTGCCCTGAGAACCAGCCTGAGGTGACCCTGTTGTTGAGAGAGTCGTTACGCCTTTGCGCGACGCCTCAGTATTGGCAGACTCTTATCAATGAGCCTGTGCTGGTGATATTGCAAACGCAATGGAAAAACCCACATCTGCATCAGCCGGATATCTCCAGTTTGTTGAATAGCCTCAAGAGATTCGACAAGCCCATTAAAGTCGTCTCATTTGATGATGAAAACCAGTTGATACAAGCCACGTTGGCCGGTCAGGGAATTGCGGTATGCAGTCAGCTACTGGTTGAGCTGCCTCTGGCAAAAGGCTGGTTGGCACCTGCGCCCGGAGAGTGGGCGTCAGTGGTAAAGGGAATGGACTACTATCTGATGCTGCCGGCGCGCAGTCGGGAAACGCAGCGGGCACAACATTTTATTCAATGGTTGTCGGATGCGCTCAAACAGTCGATTGAGCAAGTATAGATCATCTTATTCGATGAAATACCGTCGGATTTTGCCATTCATAATCTATTTAATTGATTCCAGAATACAGGCATTCCCAATCACTCACACGTACGCCTTTGTGGGCACGTGACATCACTAGCAAGTGAATGCAGAGGAGGCCAGTCATGACCGAACGCAGTATCAACCGTCGAATTTCCGCCCGTGAAAGTCGTGATGGCGCAGGTGTGCGTCTGTTGCGCAGTCTGGGGCGTTCGGCTCAACATCGGATCGATCCTTTTTTGATGTTGGATAACTTTTTTTCTGATAATCCGGATGATTATATTGCCGGATTCCCGGCTCACCCTCATCGTGGTTTTGAAACGGTGACCTACATGCTGGATGGGCGCATGCGTCACCGTGATCACCTGGGCAATGAGGCTGTGCTGGAAAGCGGTGGCGTTCAATGGATGACGGCCGGCAGTGGCGTTATCCACGAAGAGATGCCCGAGCAGGAAGAGGGCTTAATGCGTGGCTTTCAGTTGTGGGTTAATTTGCCAGCGGCTGAAAAGATGACACCGGCTCGCTATCGTGACTTCAGCGCTGACCAGATTCCATTGATTGAAGACCCTGAATCGGGTGCCAGTCTGAAGCTGATTGCCGGCGAAATTGAGTTGAACGGCCAGGCCCATGCGGGTGCCGTTAAAGGCATCAGCCGCAATCCATTGATGTTGGATGTGCGACTGCCTGCAGGTGCAAAACTGACCTTGCCTTTGGCTGATGACCGTGCCGGCTTTGTTTATCTGTTTGAAGGCGCTGCCCAGCTGGGTGAAGAAACGTTGAATCTGAATGAAGCCGCGGAGCTCGGCAATGGCAATCAGCTGGCCTTCAGTGCTGGCCCAGAAGGCGCCTCAATATTGTTGTTGGCTGCCAAACCTATTGGCGAACCCGTAGCGCAATATGGGCCCTTCGTTATGAATACCATGGCTGAGGTGGAGCAGGCGATTGAAGACTATCAGTCGGGTCGTTTGGTGTAACCCGGTCAGCTGTCAGGCGCTGACCGGTGGCTGAAAAGTAAGCTGGTTCAGCGTTTGGATTTCTTGGCTGGTTTCAGTTGTTCAATCCAGCGCGGGTCCAGTGACGGCTGGTCTGGTTCCAGGCCCTGCGCGAGCATTTTTTCGCGATGATTCTGGCTTTCCAGCTTCAGGTCATGCAGCTCACTTTCGTTATTTTCCAGGCGGTACATCTGCTCCAGCCCCTGATGATAAAAACGCATCACGCGCATGGCGGTAGGGTTGTTTCGTTCCACACCGGCCTTAACCTCATGCAAGATGTTGGTCACACTCATCAGGCTGCGTTTTAACTGCCAGCCATAGCGGGCGGACTCCATCCAGGGCTGCTGCCAGAAATAAAGCTTGAACACGCCGGTGGTTACCAGTACACCGGCAATCACACCTGAAAAATTCCAGATAAAATTACCGCCCTCGGGACTGCCGAATATTTGAACACTCAGAGTGGCCAGCGTCATGGCAATAACGGCAAAAGTCACCATGATGATCAAGTTGCTCTTGCGCGTGTCCTGACGAAACTGGACGGGATCACGGCTCTCCAGAGTGAAAATTTCAGACATTAAGGTGCCTCTCTGTGGCAGGGCAATAAGTGTGAGCGCCGAGGTTAGCAGTAAATGCAGCGCAGTCAAAACCAGTACTGCTAAGCTGTTTAGATCGACGAGTGCAATTTGCACCAATCGGACCAGAAACAGGAGGTTATATGTGGTCAAACTCTGAACTGAAGTATCTTGAGCGTGCCCTTGAATTGGCTGAAGAGGCGCTGGTTTCAGGCGATGAACCCTTCGGTTCTGTGCTGGTAGATGCTGATGGCCAGGTACTGGCCGAGGATCGTAATCGCATCGCAGCGACGGGTGATAGTACACGTCATCCTGAATTTGAGCTGGCGCGCTGGGCGGCAGAGCATCTGACTCCCGAGCAACGCCAGACTGCGACGGTTTACACCTCGGGTGAACACTGCCCCATGTGTGCGGCAGCTCATGCCTGGGTAGGGTTGGGACGTATCGTCTATGCCAGCTCCTCGCGTCAGTTGTCGCGCTGGCTGAACGAAATGGGTGTAGCTGCACCTCCCGTCAGCACGCTTTCGATACGCGAGGTAGCGCCGGGAATTCCCGTTGAAGGGCCAGTGCCTGAACTGGTTGACCGGGTGCATGAATTGCACCGTCGCAAGCATCAGCCCCTCAAATAGAACTGTAACGATGGGGCGGTGGTTACTGGCCGCCCTGATACATCCGCTTCTGCATTTCTCTTAGTTGTTGTCGCTGTTCGTCGGTTAGTACTTTCTGCATTTCCTCATGCATTTCAAGGCGGAGCTTCAGCATGTCGAGCTGATTTTTCTGCATGTCCCTGTAAGCGTCCAGAATCTGCTCGTTGCTCGGCATACCGTTCTGCCAAAGCTTATGCATAGACTGTTGCTGGCTCCACATGTGTTGCATATTTTCCTGCTGATGCAGCCAGAGCTGTTCACGAATTTGCTGCATTTTTTGCTGTTGCTCATCGTTCAGCTGAAAGCCTGGAGCTGCCCCGTAAGGCATGCCACCCATCATGGGGCAGGGCATGTTACCCATCATATAGCCCCCGGGCATCATGCCCATACCCATTGCGCCTCCCATCATCGGGCCGACCATTCCATACCCCGTCATGTGGCCATATCCATACCCCATCATCGTGCCATAACCTTGCATCATGCCGGGTACTCCCCCCTGTCCGGGCATATTGCCGGGGCCAGAGCCCATCATGTGGTCGTGCGCGCTAATCGGGCCTGAGAGTAATGCTGCTGTAAGAGCGGCGAAAACGTACCCTGGAAGTTTTAATCTGTTCATGTCGAGTCTCCATATTTGATGGTTCGACGTTGATAACTCGACTACAGCGTGGCACAGGCCTGAGGTAGCGCAAGGTTAGAACCCTTTGGCAGATCAATGAACAGGCCACTTTGACAAGTTGAGCATAGGGCTCATGATTAATAGGCAAAGCAGCCAACGAGGCAGGCATGATGCTTGTGACCATCGCCCGATATACATTCCCCTACGAAGCCCAAATCGCGCGGGCTTTACTTGAAAGTGAGGGTGTTTCCTCCTTCATTGCCGATGAGCAAACCATCAATATGCAATGGCTCTACTCGGATGCCTTGGGTGGCGTGCGCTTGCAGGTTGCAGAAGAGGATGTGTATCGGGCACGGAGTATTCTGCAAGATGATCGAGAAACGGCGTTGTTGGAACAGGAAGGTGAGGATCGCCAGGCTTGTCCCGTATGTGGCAGTCAAAATACCGAGTACCAGCAAATCGGTCGCCGCTGGGCGTTTTTAATGTTTCTGGCGATCGACTTTCCGCTGTTTCGGGTCAAAGATGGCTTACGTTGCCATAGCTGTGGGGCGATTACCCTTTGCTCTAAAGGGAATGGGAATAACTGAAATTCGTGCAGTTTTGTGGCATACTCGCCCATCTTCTGACAATCAATGTCGTCTTAGCTATCCAGATTTCTCCACCCTCGCGCGGGCTGTCCAGTTCTGGGCTATTACGTCTTTTCCAAAATACGAGATTACTCCATTGCTGACCACTGCGAATATCACTATGCAGTTTGGCGCCAAGCCACTGTTTGAGAACATTTCCGTTAAATTCGGCGACGGCAACCGTTACGGCCTGATCGGTGCCAACGGCTGCGGCAAGTCCACCTTCATGAAGATCCTCGGCGGTGACCTGGAGCCGTCCTCCGGTAATGTATCCAAGGATCCGAACGAGCGTCTGGGTAAGCTGCGCCAGGATCAGTTCGCCTATGAGGAATTCACGGTAGTGGACACCGTGATTATGGGCCACGAAGAACTCTGGGCGATCAAGTCTGAGCGTGATGCGATTTACGCCAAGACTGAAATGAGCGAAGAAGACGGCATCCGCGCCGGTGAGCTGGAAGCAGAATTCGCCGAGATGGACGGCTATACCGCCGAATCTCGCGCGGGTGAACTGCTGCTGGGTCTGGAAATTCCGGTGGAACAGCACTTCGGCCTGATGAGCGAAGTCGCACCGGGCTGGAAGCTGCGTGTGCTGCTGGCGCAGGCACTGTTCTCCGATCCTGATATCCTGCTGCTCGACGAGCCGACCAACAACCTGGATATCAACACCATTCGCTGGCTTGAAGGTGTGCTTAACCAGCGCAACTGTACCATGATCATCATTTCGCATGACCGTCACTTCCTGAACAGTGTCTGCACCCATATGGCCGACATCGACTACGGTACGCTGAAGGTCTATCCGGGCACCTATGATGACTACATGATGGCGTCCACTCAGGCACGTGAGCGCATGCAGGCGGACAACGCCAAGAAGAAGGCTCAGATTGCTGACCTCAAGGCATTTGTCAGCCGCTTCTCGGCCAACGCTTCCAAGTCACGCCAGGCTACATCCCGTCTGAAGCAGATCGACAAGATTCAGCTGGATGAGATCAAACCGTCCAGCCGTCAAAACCCGTTCATCCGTTTCGAGCAGGACAAGAAACTGCACCGAATTGCGCTGGAAGTGGAAGGGCTGGCCAAGTCTTTCGATGAGGAGCTGTTCTCCGGTTTGAATCTGCAGGTGAATGTGGGTGAGCGTGTGGCCATTATCGGTCCTAACGGTATCGGTAAATCCACCCTGCTGAAGTGCCTGGTTGGCGACCTGGAGCCCAATTCAGGCCTGGTGAAGTGGTCCGAAAACAGCGAAATCGGTTACTACGCTCAGGACCATGCACATGAGTTTGAGGAAGATAAAAACCTCTATGACTGGATGAGCCAGTGGGGCAAGGAAGGCGACGACGAGCAGGTTATTCGTGGCACTTTGGGCCGCATGCTGTTCTCGCAGAAGGAGATCGATAAGTCGGTCAAAGTGATTTCCGGTGGTGAGCAAGGCCGTATGCTGTTCGGCAAAATGATTCTGCAAAAGCCGAATATCATGCTGCTGGACGAGCCGACTAACCACCTGGATATGGAGTCCATCGAGTCACTTAACCTGGCATTGGAAAACTATCCGGGCACTCTGTTGTTTGTCAGCCATGACCGCGAGTTCGTGTCCTCACTGGCAACACGCATTATCGAACTGACGCCGACCGGCATCGTAGACTTCCACGGTAACTACGAAGATTACCTGCGTTCCCAGGCATCCTGATAAGCGTGCTTGAAAGTAGTCCCCTGACCTGGATCAGGGGACTTTTGAACATCTGGTGGCGCTCGACATAAATAGACTTTGGCCGACTTGTCATCGCTTTGTCCGCGTTGCAGACTGCGCTTCAGGCACCCACGGAACAGGGTGTATCCCATGAACGGCCGACAAGGAAAAGGTCAGCGTCTCAATGTTGTTTAATACCCCTTCAGAACAAGGCCTCAAGGCTAAAGCACAGTCTTGCCCCCACGCCTGGGATGTTCTCCCAGTTTTGCCCGCTTCCTGCCAATTCTTCGCCCCGTCGCATCTGTCGATACCGAACAGATGCTTGCACTCAACTCAAATGTAAACAAGGAATAACCCCATCATGGATGAAAAACCGTCTGTAAGATTCCCAACGGTTAACAAGGTCAAAATAGCGGTGGGCGCTGTGGCTGCACTTGCTGTGGGCTATGTGCTGTCCCAGTCCTTTTTTTATGCTGAGCCCGGTTACATTTATCACGTTAGAACCGTGACCGGTAACGAAGCCGTTGTCACCGAAATTGGTTACAAGTTCTATCCCTTTGGTCGCTACAACTCCTGGAAGCGGGCAATGACGGTTCAGGCAGTGTCCGGCTCCAGTCAGGATGCCATCACCTCGGAAAAAGATGCCGATAATGCCTCCGCCAGCCTGCCGCCACTAAGCATCATGTTCCTGGATCAGGTGGATGCCCATGCTCAGGCGACGGTACGTTTTTCTATCCCGTCTGATGAGGAGTCCTTCCTCAAGTTGGCACACGAATACCGTTCACCGGAGAATTTGCTGCGCACAGCACTGCTACCCGTGTTCAAGGAAACCCTTCAGGCCAACGCCTCCCTGATGACTGCAGAGGAGTACTACGCGGGCGGTCGTACCGAGTTTAACTCGGAGTTTGAAAACCAGATGCGCAGCGGCATCTATCTGGTGAAACGTGAAGAGATCAGCGTCAAAGCGGGTCGCTCGGCCATTGGTTCGGCGAATGTGGCGCTGGGGACAGATCAAGAAGAATACGGTGAAGATGCCAAAACCATTTTTGTGGTGCAGAAGGTATTGGATGCGACAGGCCAGCCGCGTCGCAAACAGCAGCGTTTCACTGACTACGGCATTACCGTGGTCTCGGCCTTGGTAACGGATATCAAGCCAAACCAGAAGTTCATTGAGCGTATGCAGCTGAAGCAAAAGGCCTCTGCCGACCGTGCCATTGCGCGTGAGCAACGGGTCCAGGAAGAAGAACAGCGCCTGCTGGCGATTGCGCGCGGTGAACGTGAAGTTGCCGAACGTCAGGCCAAGGCTAAAGTCGATCAGATCCAGAAAACCACCGAAGCTCAAACCGAGAAACAGTTGGCCATTACCCGTGCTGAAAAACTGAAAGCGGAAGCGGAAATCCAGCGTGAAACCGCTGAAATTAATTTGGAAAAGGCACGTATCGAAGCTGAAACTCAGCGCACTCTGGCAGATGCCGAGGCTTACCAGAAACAGGTGATTCTGGAGGCGGACAACGCCTTGGCGCAGAAGCTGGAAGCTGAAATCAAGATTCAACAACTTTGGGCTGAAGCCTATGCTCAGCGCAAGGTGCCGACGAATGTTTTCGGTGGTGGCAGTGGTAACGGGGCGCCGGTAGGTAACGACTATGAAACCAAGGCGTTTATGCAGATGTTGACGCTGGATGCGGCCAAGCGACTCAGCTATGACCGCGATATGGTCAAAGAATAACGCTCCCTGAGAGGTGTGTTTACTCAAAAAGACCTGACGCTGATGTCGGGTCTTTTTTTATCGGCTTGGGGCGAGTCCTGATCGGCTGCCCCCCTGTAATTGGTTGGGCCTGCCGGTTCGGCGTGCGATAATGGCCGTTTTTAAACCGAGCCCGCCGCCGTGACCACTTTTGCCGACCTGAATCTTTGCCCGGAACTTGTGCATACCCTGAATGAGAAGGGGTATTCCAAACCCACGCCAATTCAGGAACAGGCAATTCCGACCATTCTTGAAGGCAAAGACCTGATTGCCGAGGCTCAGACCGGGACTGGCAAAACGGCGGCCTTTGCCTTACCGATGATCCAGCTGCTCAGCCGGACACCCGCAGAGGGGGATTATCACCCTATTCGCGGATTGGTGTTGGTGCCGACACGAGAGCTGGCTGTGCAGGTAGGCGATAACGGTCTTGCCTATGGGCAGTTGCTGGGCATGCGCGTGATCTCCATTTTTGGCGGTGTGCGCTTTGATAACCAGATCCGCAAGATGAAGCGCGGTGCCGATATTCTGGTTGCCACGCCAGGGCGTCTGCTGGATATGCTCAAGCAGAACAAGCTCTCGCTGAAGCAGCTCGAAGTTTTGGTACTGGATGAAGCGGATCGTATGCTGGATCTGGGCTTTATCAACGATATTCGTCAGCTGCTCAGCTACATGCCTGCGCAGAAGCAGACGCTATTGTTCTCGGCCACGCTCAATGGTTCGGTTGAGGCCTTGGCCGAAGCGCTACTTAAACAGCCTGAACGGATTCAGGTGGCGCGTCGCAACACCGCCAGCCAGCAAGTCAAACAGAGTGCCTACGCAGTTACGAACGCGGATAAAACCGATGTCCTGCTGTACCTCATTAAAGGCGGTAAATGGCACCAGACGCTGGTGTTTACGCGAACCAAACGGCGTGCCGACCAGGTTGCTGAAGAGCTGTTGCAGGAAGGCGTCAGCGCGGTGGCCATTCATGGTGATCGTCATCAGCGTGAGCGTCTGGCAGCTCTTGAAGCCTTTACCCAGGGAGAGGCCGAAGTGCTGGTGGCAACGGATGTGGCGGCGCGTGGTCTGGATATCGAGGCATTGCCTCAGGTGGTGAACTATGACCTGCCCAATCAACCCGAAGCCTATGTGCACCGCATTGGCCGTACCGGTCGTGCCGGTCAGAAGGGATGGGCTGTCTCGCTGGTGTCACCTGAAGAGCGGCGCTTCCTGAAAGCGATATCCGAGCTGATCGGCAAGTCCTTGCAGGTTCAGCCTGTACCCATATTGGAAAATGGTCGTTTAGTCGAAAGTGGTGCTGTGGTGAATACCGGGGCTGCCAAAAGCTCCAAATCCCGTGGCAACAAGGGGCATAAAGCTGTCACCAAACCATTGGACACTGAGCCCAAACCCGCCAAACCCAAGCGTTCGGCAGGGCGACGTTCACTTTTTTCGGGCTGAAATAAGCGAGAAATGGGTGTTTGGAGCGCAAGTTTCGACCAAGGAAGCAGTTAACTTAGGTTGAATCCACAGAGCGACAGTAGCAAGATGTAGGAAAAAGTCTTAGTTGCCTGCCCATGACAGTGTTCAGCTCACCCAGCAGGAAATGGATCGGCCGCTTTTGTCTTCTTTTAGTGGCCTACTTCGTCGCCGGAATTATTGGATTGTCCGTCCCTTATATGGATAGCCATATCTCACTGATATGGGCGCCTACCGGTATAGCTGTTGCCTGCCTGTTACGCTGGGGACTTTCCTACTGGCCTGCTGTCTGGCTGGGCGCTCTTCTGGTCAATCTGACAGTAGGAGGTCCAGGCTGGTTAGCTTTGGGTATCTCCATTGGCAACCTTCTGGGCCCCTTGATTGCTGCTGTTTTACTCAGCGTCTGCGGCTTTGACCGGCATCTCAAACGGCGTCGGGACCTCTTGCTCTATCTTTTCGTGGCCGTGCTCGGTGGCATGCTGATCACCTCAAGCAATGGGGTATTTCAGTTATGGCTGGCAGGCATAGTGCCTTCCGAGCAGGTGTTTAGCGCCGGACTTATCTGGTGGCTGGGCGATGCTATGGGGGTTTTGGTCTGTGGTATTCCGCTCCTAACCTTTCATTGGCAGGCCCTTAAGCAGGCGGTGCAGGTACGTCGCGTCATTGAATTGAGCGTAGCGCTGGGTCTGGTGGTGCTCATGGGCGTGTTGATTTTCAATGGCCCTGTGAATAACGCAGCGCTCTACCATCCTGTGCTCTATATCCCTTTCCTGTTGTTGGCCTGGCTGGCCATTCGAGGGGGAATTGCAGTCGCGTCATCGGCAGCACTCATATTGTCAGCACAGGCCGTCTGGG
Source organism: Marinobacterium sp. (assembly GCA_048260865.1). GTDB lineage: Bacteria > Pseudomonadota > Gammaproteobacteria > Pseudomonadales > Balneatricaceae > Marinobacterium. The sequence continues at coordinate 82,784 of JBLXGN010000009.1, forward strand.
CAACATCTCAGGGGATAGGACCTTTCCACTCGGATGATGTGCATTTCAATTTGGCCATGCTTTGGGGCTATATGGTCACGGCGACGATCATCCCCGTCTTGATCACTATTCTGGTGGGGCAGCTTTTGGAGAGTAAATATGCTTTGCAGCAAAGCGAGGAGCGCTACCGCCAATTATTGAGCAATTCTCCCGTTGGCATTATGCATTACGGTCCCGATCTGGTTGCGACCTATATCAACGCTCGTTTTGCCGAAATCATGCGTGCACCCGAGGCCTATTTTGAAGGGCTGGATTGCAAAAAACTGAAAGACCCCAGTGTTATTCCTGCACTTCAAAAAGCCCTGACTGGAGAAAGAGCGTTATATGAAGGGCAGTATACGACCTCCTATGGCCAGACAACCCTTTGGATCTCCATGCGCTGTGCGCCGGTGGTGGATGCTCTGGGTAACATTGTGGGAGGGATTGTTCTGGTTGAGGACATCACGGATCGCAAGCAAGCCGAGCAAGAGCTGCATAAATTCAAGTTCTTCAGTGATAACGCCAGCGATATGCACATGCTGCTGGATGATCAGACGCGGATTCGCTATGCCAATCGGCAGGCTTGTGAGTTTCTGGGCTATAGCCAGGAAGAACTGCTCAAAATGTCTGTACCGGATATTGATCCGAATTTTTCCAGAGTTCAGATGCAGGCGGTCATTGAAAGCTGCAAGTTAGACTGGATACCGCCGTTTGAAACTGAGCATAAACACAAGAATGGAGCGCTGTTACCGGTTGAAATTTCTGCCAGAGCACATGAGTTTAACGGCGAGTGGCTTTGTTTCAGTTCTGCCCGGGATATCAGTGACCGCAAGGCTTTGGAAGCCAGGGCCAAACGACAGCGTGATGGGCTGGCTGCTCTCAATGAAGTTGCGGCACTCACCCACCTGGGGTTGGAGGAGCAACTGCGCGAAGCGCTTGGCATTGGGCGACGGTATTACGGGCTGGAATATGCCATTGTCAGCCGAGTAGAGGAAGACAGCTACACTGTTCTGGCTCAGGTAACACCACCCGGTAGCCTGGTTGAAGGTAACCAGTTCTTTTTGGGGCACACCTACTGTGATATTACCCTCAGTTTGGGCGATGTATTTGCTACACGTGAAATGGGCCATTCCACGCACCGTGGTCATCCCTGTTATGAAAACTTTGGCTTGGAGACCTATATTGGTGCTCCCGTGCATGTTGAAAAAGAGCTGTACGGCACTGTCAGTTTCTCCAGTGCGGGACGCTATGAACGTGAATTCGATGACGGGGACCGTGAATTCATGCTTCTGTTGGCGCGCTGGATAGGCTCAGTCATTACCTTGAATCAGAACCGTGAGGCCCTGGGGGCACGCGAGGCCTGGTTGCAAACAATCATTGAAACTGAGCCAGAGTGCGTCAAAGTTGTTGCGCCCGATGGCAAGCTGGTGCAAATGAACAAGGCAGGACTGTCGATTCTTGAAGCTGAAAGTGTTGAACAGATCAACCGAATTGGCTTACTTCAGTTCGTTGACGAGCCCTATAGAGAGGCTTTTGCACAGCTTAATGGCCTGGCATTGGAAAAGGGTGAGTCAGGGTCCTTGGAGTTCACGATTACGGGACAACATGGTCGGGTGCGCTGGTTGGAGACTCATGTTGCGCCACTGAGGGACAGTGCAGGACAGATTACGTCAGTGCTATCGGTAACACGCGATATTACTCTCTTGAAAGAGCAACAGCAGAAGCTTGAGCTGCTGGCTCATTATGACAGCTTGACCGGGCTACCCAATCGTACTCTTCTGGCCGAACGCATGCAGCGTGAACAGGCTCAGGCACAGCGTTACAAATCAGGCTTTGTCATTTGTTATATGGACCTGGACGGCTTTAAGCCGATCAATGATGCACTGGGTCATGATGCGGGTGATGTCATTCTGAAAGTCATTGCGCAGCGATTGAAGCAGATTGTGCGGGATGTCGATACGGTCGCACGTATGGGGGGCGACGAGTTTGTTCTGATTTTAAGCAATGTGGATTCGGTTACAGCCTGTTTACCGGTAGTCGAGCGTGTGCTTGAAGCCGTTTCGGAACCGATCCTGGTGGGTAATGATAATTGCCAGGTCTCTGCCAGTCTTGGCCTTGCGCTCTATCCAGATGCCGGGAATGACCCGGAGACGCTGCTGCGTCATGCCGACCAGGCCATGTATGTTGCCAAGGAGCAGGGTAAAAACGGCTATAGCATTCATGCAGTGACGAGTAAGAGTAGCTCCCCGGACAAGAGCGAGCGTGTACACTAGACGGTTTGCAAATAGCTGTCAGGTTCATAGTTAAGGGAGAGCCGGGAGATGACACCCGCGATTAACGTTGCTCGTAAAGCCAAGGTCGTACACCAGATTCATGAATATCAGCATGATGCGTCCGCTGAGTCCTATGGTACAGAGGCCGCTGAAAAACTGGGCTTGCCGCCGGAGCAGGTGTTCAAAACATTGGTTGTGAGCCTGGACGGCAAAACTCTGGCGGTGGGAATCGTGCCGGTGATCGGCAAACTCAACCTCAAACAGATTGCCAAGGCGGCAGGTGCGAAAAAGGCTGCCATGGCGGACCCTGCGGAAGTGGAGCGTGCCACCGGTTACGTGATGGGCGGCGTCAGTCCTCTCGGTCAGAAAAAACGTCTGGCTACGTTCATTGATGACAGTGCCCAGCAGTTGGAAACCATGCATGTGAGTGCGGGGCGCCGTGGTCTTGAAATCGAGCTTGCACCGGCCGAGCTTGCGCGTCTTACCTCCGCACGATTTGCACCTATTGCCGGTTGACCGGTTTATTCATCTGACCCGAGTGAGATCTGATTCAAGGGCTGACGTCGACAGCCGGTTAGCATACACTCAAGCCTCGACTGATTTATCGGAGCTTGCAGAATGGAGATGCTTCCCGATCAGCAAACACTGAGAATGCTGGTGCAGCATGCGGTGTTAGCGCCGTCCAGCCACAACACTCAACCCTGGCTGTTTCAGCTTGAGTCGCGTGCCGTTCAGCTGCATGCTGATACGGAGCGCGCCTTGAGCGTGAATGACCCTCAGGGGCGTGAGTTGGTAATGAGTTGCGGCTGCGCGCTACTGAATCTGAGGGTGTCTGCGGCACATGCTGGCTGGAGTTACCGAATACAGCTGTTTCCTGATCCTGATCAGCCCGATTACCTGGCTCGCTTTGAGTTAGTGGAAGATGAGTTGCAACTGGATCTGTCTTCTCTGTTTGATCCACTCCTTTCGCGGCGAACCTATCGCAACCGTTTCAAGAAACATACTCCTTCGGACGAAATCGTAGACCGACTCTGCAAGGCTGCCGCGCTGGAAGGCGCAGTCCTGAGTCCGCTGCTGGATACTCAACGTGATCCGCTGATCGATCTGGTCCGAGAAGGCGATAATCTTCAGTGGCAAAACGAAGACTGGCGTAAAGAGCTTGCTGACTGGTTGCACGGCAGTCGTAAAGGCGATGGGCTGCCGTTACCAGGGTTGGTGGCGCCGCTTGTGCGAGGCATGGTTCGTCGTTTCGATATGGGGCGAAGCGTAGCTTCTCAGGACAATCTGCTGGCGTCGGAGTCCCCCTTGTTACTGTTGCTGTCGACTCTCGGGGATGATCGCGATAACTGGATCAATGCGGGGCAGGCCCTGCAACGTGTGCTGCTGGAAGCACAGAGTGAAGGGCTTCAGGCGTCCTATCTGAATCAGCCGATTCAAGTAGAGGCCTTGAGGCCTCGATTGCAGGCTTTGTGTGGTGTTGAAGGCCAACCGCAAATGCTGATGCGTATGGGCTATCCGGAAGAGGTGCTGACTGCTTCGCCACGCAGGGCATTGGATGATGTGATTCGCGCATGAAAAAAGCCCGTCGTCTGACGGGCTTGATAGGTCAGTGATCGCTGTTCAGGTGCGTGACTGACTGTGTATTGGCTTCGACCTGCTCTGGTGTCAGCCAGGTCTGCTTGTAGTCAAAGTCTTCATACAACTTCAGCTGATCATCGTAGTGCGGTGAGGGCGTGCCATCCGGCGCAATAAACCCGCTCTGTCCGGGTGCTACCACCTCATGGGTTTGCACCTGCTGACCGTTAAACACCACCAGATTGTTTTCGGTGCCTCGGTTCATGGCGATATTGGTCTGCTTTTCTTCATCCTTGCCTGCCTGAGGCATACCCAGGAAGTTATTGGTGAAGAAGCGCATAGGCACGACCGGTAATTTCCAGTTGGACGGATCATCACCGTGTTTCTGTTTAACCTTCTTCAGCGCGCTGTCAAGGCTGGCCAATACCAATTCATTGGCTGAGCGTCCGTTGAGGAAATCGTAGTTCTGCTCCACACCCGCATCCTTGCCACGCAACGCCTGCAGCAGTGCCTTGGTACCCGGCTGGATATTCACGCTGGAGCGTAAGGGTGACTCCGGAGTGGGGTATCCTGCGGAGGCATACCAGTTAAAGAAGCTACCCGGAATATCGTCCTTGAATGTCGCTGCCAGCATTTCAGGCAACCAGGTCTGGAACAGCGCGGTGGCCGCTTCGTCGTAGAAACCGTCCCGATCCTTGTCATGATTGGTCATGGCCCAGTCCAGCAGCAGCTGCACGGCTTTGCGGCGCTCATCATCCGCAGTCAGCTGACGCGTGGCCTGGTCCAGGAAGGGGATGAAGTAGCGAGCATTGACGTCGGCATAGGACACATCCTCCATCATCTGCTTCACGTCTTCAGCCGTAAACCTGTCTTTCGAGTCCATGATGGCGCGCATGGTATCCACGCGGTCTGCTTCACTCCAGGAATACCAGAACATGTCCGGCGCGATAAAGTCGTCTGCCGGTTTGTTGTTCCAGTTGGCGATGTAGCCGGAGCTGGGGTTGTAGACCTGAGGATTACGCTCGAATGGCTTGATACCCAGCCATTCCTGGTTACCTTCGCCGGAGGCGGGCAGACGGTTGTCATGGCCTGGCTTGCGTTCAGGGTATTTGCCGGTAAAGGCATAACCGATGTTGCCCTGCTGATCGGCGTAGTAGAAATTGATGTTGAAGGCGCTGCGAGCCGCCTGCTTCAACCAGTCTGCATGATTGGTTGCCTGACCTTGGCGGGTCCAGGCCATCAGCGTTTCAATTTCACGCCCCTGCCAGGCACGTTTCTTGGCGTAGGCAAGGTTCTGCGCATCGTCCCGGCTGATCAGCAGACCGTGCACGGTTTTGTATACCTTCAGCTCGACTGGGTCAGAACCTTTTACCTGAATGGTTTCGGTGCGCACTTCCATTGGGCGATAGCGACCTTCAAACAGGTACTCATCCGGGTTCTCGGGGTTCAGCGTTTCGCGGTAGATATCCACCACATCGCCCGCGCCCCAAGTGCTGCCCCAAGCGATCTCGGCATTGTTGCCGAACAGAATGCCGGGGTAGGCGAAAGGCGTGTTACCGACCAGGTCGAACCCAGCACCGTGCAGCCCGATGGAGTAGGTATAGGCCGGGTTGTACCAGCCGAACTGAGGGCCGTTCAGCAGGATACTGTTGGCGCCTTTGGCCTTGTCTTTGCCGACCACAATCATATTGGAGGTCTGGGGATAACCGGCGACTCCGGTGAGGCCGAAGTCACGGAACTGCTGGGCATTGTAGTGCTGAGCTTCTGCCAATGTGAGATTCAGCACGCCGCCATCCTGACCAATTGCCAGGCGCGCAATATCGGCTTCAGTCTTATCTGAAATGGATGGGCGCTGGGCCAGTTCCACATGGCGTTTGTCGAACGTACCCGCCCAATCGCCCTTGGGTACGGTGGTGGGGGCGCTGGGGTCATTCAGTGGGTTTAGCTGGTTGAAGATGGCCCAGCCATCAGTTTCGCCATGTTCCTTGATCAGCGCATCCAGTAACTGCTGGTTTTCGATTTCGGTATTGTAATCCCCGAAGCGGTTGCCCATGGAGCCGACAAAAATCATCGCCACATCAAAGGCGGTCCAGGCTTCGGGCACAAAGCCATTATCGTGGAACTGCTTGGGCAGCAAGCTATCCTGTTTAGCAAGGACCTGTTCAATCCAGGCATTCATACCGGCGGCATAGCCATTCAGAATGGCTCGATCATCGGTGCTCAAGGCATCGATCTGGCGCTGGATGGATGTGGGGTCATAGTTGGTGCGAATCTTCTTGTCGTACTCAACATAGTCAGTGCCCAGGACTTCAGCCATGCGGCCCTGTGTGGAACGCTTGGCGATCTCCATCTGATAGAGACGGTCCTGAGCAACGGAGTAGCCATAGCCGTAGAAAAGATCGTGCGTAGTTTCAGCATAGACATGAGGCACGCCCCAGGTATCACGTTTGATGGTGATCTCGCCAGCGTCGGCGAACAAGGGCAGGGCCGCCAGGATGGCGGTCGACAGCGCGGTGCGTGTCATTGTTTTCGGCATGATTTCACCTCTGGCACGAGGCGAATCAGATCTTCTCTGAAGTGCAGCATCATTGCGCCTCGTGGGTTTCTTGTTGTTATATGCGCGTGTCACCTTGAGTGACGTCCTCACCTTAGCAATCCGTTTTTTGATAATTAATGACGGATTTTTCCGGGATTTTTGTATCGGGTGAAACAATGCTGAACCTGCGTGACTTCGAAGCCTTCGTGGCTCTGGCCCATCAACTGCATTTTCAGGACACGGCAGACCGGTTGAATATTTCCGCCGCGACCCTGAGCCGCATCATCAGCCGCGTCGAGGAAAAGGTGGGAACACGCCTGTTTGACCGCACCACCCGCTCAGTGAGCTTAACGGTGGCGGGGCAGGCTTTTCTGGTCCAGGCTGAGTTGTTACTGAAGCAGCAAAAACAAGCCATGCAGGTCGGGCAGGAGATTGGCAAAGGTATCTCCGGGCATCTGAAACTTGGCTATGGTGGCGCATCTATGGAGACATTTCTACCTGATATGCTGAGCCGATTTCGGCGTTTTTATCCACAGGTGCGTATTGATCTGAACCTGCTGCCGATTAGCGTACAGGAGGAAGCGTTGCTGGCGCGGGAGCTGGATATCGGTTTCTTCAGTGGCAGTACTCGCAACAGTGAGCTGAGGATGGAATTGTGCCACCGTGAGCCTCTACTGTTGATTATGGCTGAAGGGCATCCGCTCAGTACCCAACCCAATTTAAAACTGGCTGATCTGGAAGCATTCGGTTTCGTCTTTGGCAAACGCGAGAAGTGGGTCAATGTGTATGACAGCTTTCTGGATGCCTGCGGTCAGCAAAATCTGGATATTCGTGTTGAATACGAGGCTGACGATGTCGCCAGCGTAATGGGAGTGGTGGCCGCCAGCGACCTGTTAAGCCTCTTTCCTGAGGGAAATCCGTCCATGCGGCGGCAGGGCATAGTATGGCGTGAACTGGCGGATTTTCAGGATGAAACCCAGATCAACCGTATCTGGCGACGCGATAATGACAATCCGGTGCTCAGGCATTGGTTGGAGTTGATGCAGGAGCATTCTTAACCAAGAAAGCAGTCCGAGTTCTTACTTTATGCTTCCAGGTTTTCCAGCCAGGCCATCAATAATTGCTCCAATTGTTTGGACTGGGAAGCTTTGGCAACCAAAGCTGCTTCCTGCTCCAGCAGTTTCTCTGTGACCTCCTCAATCAGCATTTTTCCTGCATCAGTCAGTCCAACCAAGCGGCTGCGGGCATCTTCCGGGTTGGCAGGTCTTTCGATCAGCCCCTTATCTTCCAGTCGCACCAGAATCTTGGTCATGCCGCCGGAGCTTACCAGTAGCTTTCGATACAACTCTGTCGGCGTGATGCGATAGGGCTCTGGGCTGTTTCGCAGTGCGCACAGAGTTTCGAACTCTGCGCTTTGCAGTTTGTACTGCTTAAACAAGGCTTCTGCCAGGGTGTTCAGGTGTTCATGTAAGCGGTAGATCGCCGGTGCAATGGAGCTGACGCCCTCGATGGATTCTGGCCAGTGCTTTTTGCTGGTATCAAACAGCTCGGTAAAACTGATGCGCTCTCTAGGCATGACAGGGTCGCTCTTGTATTTGTCTTTCCGGAAAGATAATATCACGTCAAGCTATCTTTCTGGGAAGATAAATCTAATGTCGTGGGTATATCTTGTCTTGGCAGGTCTCTTTGAAGTGGGCTTTGCAGTGGCGTTGAAGCAGTCAGAGGGGCTGAGCAAACTCTGGCCTTCGTTGATCTTTGTCGTGTTGGGGGCGTGCAGCTTTTTCCTGCTGACACGGGCTATGACGAGCATTCCTCTGGGCACCGCCTATGCCATTTGGACCGGAATCGGTGCGGTGGGTACGGTACTGGTGGGCATCGTCTGGTTTGGAGATCCGGCGGGGGGATTACGGTTGTTGTTTTTGGCGATGTTGCTCTGCTCGCTAGTGGGGCTTAAATTTGTCTCTTGAGTCAGGGGGCGGTCAGGGGCAATCGAGTGTAGACCCAGGCAGTTTGGCCGTTGGCCAATCTCATTTCGGTACGTTCATAGCGAATGCCAAGCCGTTCATAGCGATCCAGGTCGATCAAGTTTTCTCCAGTAACGATCATTAACTGGCCTGGCGTACGGGCACCTGCTTGCGGAATCAGATTGAGACCATCTCGGTAGTAGCCCTTCAACTGAGCCGGTTGAGTGTTGATCTGCTCGCCAGTCACCAGCCATCGCACCCAGCCTTTTGTCAGGGTGCCATACACGAAGACTCGGTATTCATTTGTGGGGATTACGTCCGGTAGGCCAGGGGGGGCTTTATATCCCCAAGGACTGAGCAGGCTGTACCAGAGCCAGGTGAGACAGAGGCATAGCGCTAGGGTAGGCAATAGAAGCAACGTTCGTTTGCGTCTGTTCATGGGGCAAATACAGTTGGCTCGTTGGAAAAAAGTGTAGATCCATGATGGACCAGAGGTGGAAGCGTTTAAAGGGGGTGAGCCACGAGGGATCACTTTCAATTGAGGAATGTACTAAGAAGCCAGTCCTTTGGCCGAACGTTGCCTATTCAAGGACTGGCTGGATTGAGCGAAGTATTAGGTCAGTTTGGGTTTAAAGGCGGCTTTTGCTTCTTCCGGTGTCGCTCTCGACAGATTTTTGGCCAGATCACCGGCCAGTGCCTTGGAGACGCGATCATCCATGGCATTGCGCAGCAAGCCAAGAAAATGAGGTGGGGCCGCTACATAGAACTGGCGAATCAGGTTGTCATTCAACGCTTGCCGAACCCGGTCGATCACCTCCTTGGCAAAACGAATATCCTCGGCCTCGCGTGGTGATACCTTTTCTTCCATGCCGTGGCTGCCTGAGCTGCTGTTGGCCTGAGAGCCGGGGCTGTCACTGATCAGATCCCCGTTGTGCATGCGCGCCTCGGGGTGAACGAGCGTTTCAACCTCTTCTGCCGGGTCTTTGGGGCCGTTGTGCTGAAAGATGCGCGCCTTGGCGGCATCGGCAACCAGAATCCATGTTGGCATATACTTTCCCCCATTTCTTGCTTGATAGGTGATGTGCAGGCCTTGCCTGCGATCATTAAGTATTGACCAAAATTGGCGAGAGGAAAGTCGGAGGCAAAAAGAAGGGCCGGCAAATGCCGGCCCTTGGGGTATGCGAGTCTAAATCCGGCAGGGATTAGAGCGCTTCGATCTTGGCGTACTGTTCCTTGAGCTTGTCGTAAGCGGCCTGGGAGTCGGCGATCTTTTCGCGTTCCTTAGCGACGACAGCTTCAGGTGCATTGGCGACGAATTTCGCGTTGGACAGTTTGCCTTCGACGCGTTTGATCTCGCCAGTCAGACGGTCCAGCTCTTTCTGCAGGCGTGACAGCTCGGCATCCTTGTCGATCAGGCCAGCCATCGGCACCAGTACTTCCATTTTGCCAACCAGCTGAGTAGCGGCCATGGGCGCTTCTTCATCAGCTTCCAGCCAAGTCAGGCTGCTCAGTTTGGCCAGCTTCTTCAGGAAAGTACCGTTGGCTTCAAGGCGAGCCTTATCGTCGGCGCTGCCATGCTGGAACAGGACATCCAGATCACGAGACGGCGGGATCGTCATTTCGCCACGGATGTTACGCACACCGGTGATGACGCCTTTCAGCCACTCGATATCAGTTTCTGCCTGAGCATCGATTTTGGCTTCATCTGCGACCGGGTACGGCATCAGCATCAGGGTATCGCCTTCAGTACCGGCCAGTTCCTTGATTGACTGCCAGATCTCTTCGGTGATGAACGGCATGAGCGGGTGGCTCAGGCGCAGGATCGCTTCCAGCACACGTACCAGCGTGCGACGGGTGCCGCGCAGGGCTTCAGCAGAGGCGTTTTCATCCCACAGAACCGGCTTGGACAGCTCCAGGTACCAGTCGCAATACTGGTTCCAGATGAAATCGTACAGAGTCTGCGCAGCCAGGTCGAAGCGGTACTCGTCCAGATGCTTGGTGACGGTGCTTTCGGTGCGCTGCAGGGCACTGATGATCCAGCGATCGGCCAGTGACAGCTCAACCTCACCGCCGTTCTGACCGCAGTCTTCACCTTCGGTGTTCATCTGCACGTAACGGGCAGCGTTCCAGATCTTGTTACAGAAGTTACGGTAACCTTCCAGACGTTTCATATCCCAGTTGATGTCACGGCCGGTTGAGGCCAGCGCCGTCAGGGTGAAACGCAGGGCATCAGTGCCGTGGGCTGCGATGCCTTCCGGGAACTGCTTCTCGGTACGCTTGCCAATCTTCTCGGCCAGCTGCGGCTGCATCATGTTGCCGGTACGTTTTTCCAGCAGGTCCGGCAGGCTGATGCCGTCGATCATGTCCAGCGGGTCGAGAACGTTACCCTTGGATTTGGACATTTTGTCGCCGTTCTCATCACGGATCAGGCCCGTCACGTAAACGTTCTTGAACGGTACCTGCGGCTTGCCATCTTCATCCTTCATGAAGTGCATGGTCATCATGATCATGCGCGCCACCCAGAAGAAGATGATGTCGAAACCAGTGACCAGGGTATCGGTCGGGTGGAAAGTCTTCAGACGCTCAGTGTCTTCCGGCCAGCCCAGAGTGCCGAAGGTCCACAGCGCGGAGCTGAACCAGGTATCCAGTACGTCGTCGTCCTGACGCAGTTCCAGTTCCGGATCCAGGTTGTACTTCTGACGAGCCGCTTCTTTATCTGCCGCTACATAGACGTTGCCATCGTTGTCGTAGAACGCAGGGATACGGTGACCCCACCACAGCTGACGGGAAATACACCAGTCCTGAATGTCACGCATCCAGGCGAAGTACATGTTTTCGTACTGCTTGGGTACGAACTTGATGTCGCCGTTCTCGACCGCTTCGATCGCCGGCTTGGCCAGGGTTTTGGCATCGCAGAACCACTGGTCGGTCAGCATCGGTTCGATTACCACGCCGCCACGGTCACCGTAGGGGATGGTCATGTTGTTTTCTTCGACCTTGACCAGCAGGCCAGCCGCTTCCATATCAGCAACCACGGCCTTGCGTGCCGCAAAGCGCTCCAGGCCCTGATAGGCTTCCGGCAGGCTGGGGTCGAGTTCCTTGTTGTCGCTGCCATCGGTGTTGAACGTCTGGGCTTCCTTACGGATATGGCCATCCAGCGTCAGCACGTTGATCATCGGCAGGCCACAGCGCTTGCCAACTTCGTTATCGTTGAAGTCGTGCGCCGGGGTGATTTTTACGCAGCCGGTGCCCTTTTCCATATCGGCATGTTCGTCGGCTACGATCGGGATACGGCGTCCCACCAGTGGCAGTTCGATGAACTTGCCGATCAGGCTCTGGTAACGCTCATCTTCCGGGTTTACCGCCACACCGGTGTCACCCAGCAGGGTTTCCGGACGGGTAGTACCCACGACGATGTGATCTTCACCGGCATCAGTTTTAACGCCATCAGCCAGCGGGTAGCGCAGGTACCACATCTTGCCTTTGACTTCGCGGTTCTCCACTTCCAGATCGGAGATCGCGGTGTGCAGTTTCGGATCCCAGTTGACCAAACGCTTGCCACGGTAGATCAGCTTGTCGTCGTACAGGCGGATGAACACTTCCTGTACCGCGCGGTAGAAACCGGAGTCCATGGTGAAACGTTCTGTCGGCCAGTCCACGGAGTTACCCAGACGGCGCATCTGACGGGTGATGGTGCCGCCAGACTCTTCCTTCCATTCCCAGATCTTTTCGATGAAGGCGTCGCGGCCCAGATCGTGGCGAGTCAGTTCCTGCTCAGCGGCCAGCTTGCGCTCAACCACCATTTGAGTAGCGATGCCGGCGTGGTCGGTACCGACCTGCCACAGGGTATTGCGGCCCTGCATACGGCGGTAACGCGTCAGCGCATCCATGATGGTGTGCTGGAACGCATGGCCCATGTGCAGGCTACCGGTGACGTTGGGCGGCGGGATCATGATGCTGTAGGCGTCGCCTTCACCGGAGGGGGCAAAGTAACCTTTCTCTTCCCAGGTCTGATACCAGGATTTCTCGATCTCGTGTGGCTGGTAGGTCTTATCCATTGGGGTCCGTATCTCTGATCTTGTGGCCGCTCGGGTGGTTGCCGCGGGCGCTCGCTGCGTACGCTGTGGTACGGGGCACCGGCAACTCGGTCGAAAACCGGACATTATACAGTCTGGACATGGCTGATGACAGGGCTGTAAGTGGCTTGCAGCTGTGGAGAGCTGAGGCGACAATGACTCTCTCAGGAAGTGGGAGACACAATGAACGAGGGTGTTAAACCGTCAGCACCGCTGCTGGAGCAGGCAGAGTCGGGTGTGCGACTGAGAGGCAGCTGGACGCTGGCTCAACATGGGGCTTTGAAGCGCTTTATAGCATCGACCCCTGCGCCTGAAGAGGATGTGCTGCTATGTGGTATCGATGACCTTGATACAGCCGGCGCGACTCTGTTGGGACAGTGGCTGGGTGTTGGGCGCCTGGGCACATTGGTTGAGCAGCAGGAACTGGCCCCCGAGCGCCGGGCCTTGCTGGAAACGATGGTGCATGCCATGGAGCGTCCGCATGCTCAGCCACATCCACAGCCGAACCTTGTCATGCAGGCGCTGGAGTTTTTGGGAAGCAATACCAAAAGCCTGGGGCAAAAGTGGTGGTTGCAGAGCGGCTTTGTGGGGCTGATTCTGCAGTCCTCGGTCAGCATTATGTTTCGCCCATCTCGTTGGCGAGTAACCGCACTGGTCAATCAGGTCCATCAAACCGGCTTTAATGCAGTCCCCATTGTCGCGCTGCTGACCTTTCTGGTGGGTGCTGTGGTGGCGTTTTTGGGCGCGACTGTACTGAGCGAGTTTGGTGCTGAAATCTACACCGTTGATCTGGTGGCTTACTCTTTTCTACGAGAGTTTGGAGTCTTGCTGACCGCTATTTTGCTGGCAGGTCGAACAGCCAGTGCCTTTACCGCTCAAATTGGCTCCATGAAAGCCAACGAGGAGTTGGATGCCTTGCGAACCTTGGGGCTCAATCCAATTGAGCTACTGGTCATTCCCCGTGTGTTGGCGCTGATGATCACGCTGCCATTGCTGACCTTCGTGGCGATCATGTCGGGTTTGATCGGTGGCGCTCTGGTGTCACTGGTGTCGCTGGGCATTCCCATTGACCAATATTTGGGCATCCTGGCAGACGTAGAACTGAAGCATTATTTGATCGGTATGGCCAAGGCGCCTGTTTTTGCCTTTGTAATAGCCACCATTGGCTGTCTGGAAGGCTTCAAAGTCAGTGGTAGCGCTGAGTCTGTCGGGCGGCATACGACTTCCAGTGTGGTGCAATCAATCTTTATGGTGATCCTGCTGGACGCGATGGCGGCGATGTTCTGTATGGAGATGGGCTGGTGAGTAAGGCAAGCATCATTGAAGTACGCGGGCTTTGTAACCGCTTTGGTCGTAACACCGTGCATGAGAACCTGGATCTTGATCTCTACCGGGGTGAAATCCTGGGTGTAGTGGGAGGCTCGGGTACGGGCAAGTCGGTGCTCCTGCGAACTATTGTTGGTCTAAACCGGCCGGTTGCCGGAGAAATCCGGTTGTTTGGTCAGAACCTGTTGGCTTTGCCTCCCGCCAAGCGCTCGCTGCTCGAGCAGCGCCTGGGGGTTCTGTTTCAGGGCGGTGCCCTGTTCAGCTCACTGACCGTGCGTGAAAATGTGGCCTTGCCACTGATTGAGCATGCCGGGCTTTCTCGATCCGATGCCGAAGAGCTGGCCGAAGTGAAACTGGCGTTGTCTGGGCTGGCGCCTCATGCCGGGGATTTATATCCGGCGTCTTTGTCAGGCGGTATGGTCAAGCGTGCCGCGCTGGCGAGAGCGCTGGCGCTGGACCCGGATGTGCTGTTTCTGGACGAGCCTACCGCAGGACTGGACCCCATAGGTGCGGCTGCTTTTGACCAGCTTATTCTGACATTAAGAAACGCATTGGGCCTGACCGTCTTTATGGTCACCCACGATCTGGATTCACTCTGGACCGCCTGTGACCGAATCGCAGTGTTGTCGCAGAAACATGTGTTGGTGGCGGACGCACCCGCGCAAGTCGCTCAGCACGATGATGAATGGATAAGGGACTACTTTAACGGCCCGAGGGGTCGTGCTGCCTACCAGGCAGTGCAGGAGAGTTGATATGGAAACACGCGCACATCACGTAATTATCGGTTTATTTACCCTGGCGGGGTTGTTGGCCACATTGGCGTTTGGCATTTGGCTGGTGAAATCCGGCAAGCAGCAGGAAACCCGTGAGTATCAGGTGGTATTCCAGGAAGCCGTGACCGGACTGGTCGTCGGCAGCCTGGTGCAGTACAACGGCCTGCGAGTGGGGGAAGTTCGACAGTTGCAGCTTGATCCCAAGGACCCGCGCCGAGTGTTGGCTGATGTTGAAGTCAGTGCGGCTACCCCGATCAATCAGGGCACCAAGGCGCGCCTGGCTATCGCCAATATTACCGGCGCGGCTAACATTTTGTTAAGCACGGATAACCCCAAAGCGCCGCCAATTGTTGAAGGGCCTGATGGCAAACCTGTACTGCTGGCTGAGCCCTCAGCTATAGGTACCCTGTTGGGTAATAGCGAGACCCTGTTCAGCAATGTGAATGCGTTGGTGGAGCGGGGCGCTGAACTGATGTCGGCTGAAAATATCGACCGCATAGGTCGCATAATCCAAAATCTCGAGCAAGTGACGGCTGAATTGGCCCAGTCGCGTTCAGGAGTCGGCGAAACGCTGGATGAGCTGACCCAGGCTGCTCGTGAGGCCAAGGCTGTCATGCAGGGCGCACAGACCCTGCTGGTTCATGCTGATGCCATGCTGACCCGTCAGGGTGGCCCCATGCTTGAGGATGGCCAGCGAGCCATGCAATCGCTGGCGCAGGCTGGTGAGCAGCTGGAACAACTGTTGAGCCGCAATGGCGGTGCGCTGGATAAAGGCTTGCAGGGCGTGGGTGAAATTGGCCCGATGGTGCAGGAAATGCAGCGTAGTTTGGCAACCCTGAACCGCATACTCAGTCGCCTTGAAGATGATCCGGCCGGATACCTGACGGGCAAATCCCCCACACGTGAGTTCACCCCTTGAGGAGTCAGCCTATGAAAGTTTGTTTGTCTGCCGTGATGGCATTCGCGTTGCTGCTGACTTCCGGCTGCAGCCTTATTCCCAAGCCTGAGCCGGTGCAAACCTGGCAGCTGGAGGCAGCGACGGTTGTTTCTGATCAGCCAGAAGCAACTCTGACTGGCATCAGGTTACTGCGCCCACTGGCTCAGGATTTGATCAACGGCCGTTTTATTCTGGTTGTCCCCGAGGGCGAACCGGTAAGCGTTTATGCCGATGCGCGCTGGAGTGCACCGATTCCCAACCTCTGGCGTGATTATCTGTTGGATGCCATGCAGAGAGACAGCCGTTTTGCGCAGGTGAGTGCTGACGAAGTACGTGTCGCGGCTCAATATGAGCTGATCAGCCGAATGGAAAGCTTCCAGACCGAATACCAGCCTGAGGGTGCTGAGGTTGTCGTACGTGGCTATCTGCAGCTGGTGCAGGCGGATACGCGTGCGATTCTTGCAGAGCGCGCCATAAATTCTCGGGAACCTGTACGGGGGGAGTCGTTGTCAGAGGTAGTAGCGGCGTTTTCACGCCTGATGTCCAAACAAAGTGAGGACATTCGCAGCTGGCTATTAACTGCAGTACCGACTGCACAATCAGCCCAGACTAACTGAAGCATGCCGCGAATACGCGCACTGACTTAAGACTAGAGGTACCCCGATGAGCAATAAGACACTGACCCCGGAAGAGCAATACGTGATTCTGCAAAAGGGGACAGAGCGTCCTTTTACCGGCAAATATAATGAGCACTTCGAGACCGGAGTCTATGCCTGTAAGCAATGTGGTGCTCATCTGTACCGCTCCGAACACAAGTTCCCGTCCCACTGCGGCTGGCCCAGTTTTGATGATGAGATCGAGGGTGCAGTGCGTCGTGAGATCGATGCCGATGGCCGCCGTATCGAAATCCTCTGCGCCAACTGCGACGGGCATCTGGGCCATGTGTTTGAGGGGGAAATGCTGACCCGCAAGAATGTGCGTCACTGTGTGAACTCCATCTCCATGGACTTTATCAGTGCTGAAGAATTGGCTCAGCAACACGGTGGTAGCCTGCAAACTGCTTACTTCGCCGGTGGCTGCTTCTGGGGTGTGGAGCATCTGATGCAGCAGCAACCCGGTGTGATCTCCGTCGTGTCAGGCTATATGGGCGGACAGGTAGATAACCCCAGCTATGAGCAGGTGTGCAGCAAGCAGACCGGTCACCTGGAAGCGGTGGAGGTGCTGTACGATCCGGCGAAGGTAGATTTCGAAACCCTGGCCAAACTCTTCTTCGAAATTCACGATCCTACTCAGGAAGATGGGCAGGGACCGGACCTGGGACCTCAGTATGGTTCGGCTATCTTTGTGCATAATGATGATGAACGTGGCATCAGTGAAAAGCTGATCGCACTGCTGGAAAATCAGGGGCTGGATGTGGTGACACGTGTATTGCCCATGGCGCATTTCTGGCGTGCGGAAGAATTTCATCAGGATTATTACGTGCGCACGGGCAAAGTGCCGTACTGCCATCGTTACCAGAAGCGTTTTTAATAACAGCTGCTGAGTAGAGGGTTAAAAGGCTGCTGAGCCGCTTGTGCAATTGGCGGCCCTGGGAGGGCGATGAGCAAGATGTCGAGCAATGAAGACGCAGAAAAAGTAACCGCCAGTGACGCGTACAGGAAGTCTCGACGCAAAGCTGACGAGTACAAAGATGACCCGGAGAAGCTTGGTTCACTGTTGGACAGCGCACAGAGAAAGGCCCAAACCAAGAGTGGTAAGCTGAGAGAAGTCTGGGATCAGCTCCAGGCTGGTTTCAGGCTCATCAAGGCCTACGCCAAGGGTGAATATCGAGAAATCCCCTGGTCGTCGATGGGGTTGCTGATAGCTTCAGTGGCATATTTTGTGATGCCGGTCGACGTAGTGCTGGATTGGCTGCCCTTGGCGGGATATCTGGATGATGCGGCATTGCTGGCCTGGACCTTCCAGTCCATCTCAAGCGATATTAATGCTTTCCTGGCTTGGGAGTCCGAACAGCCGCCGCAACAGCCGCCTCAATCCGACAGTACTCTGGACAACGGCCGTTCGGTTTAAGCGTTTTAGCTAGCCTGTTCACGTGTTTATTCGCTCTGGAGTGCCAACACTGGATTCAGTTTGGCCGCCCGACGAGCCGGTAATACGCCTGATATCAAGCCGACCAAAGCCGACAGTATCAGTGCAAGCAGCAGATAAAACGGGTCCAGCTGTATTGGCAAAGACGGCAGCGCCAATGCCAGCCCTCCCAGCGCTAACCCGCTGACCAAAATCCCGACGCTACCCCCTACCATTGCCAGCAGGGTAGCTTCTCCCAGGAACAGCCACATCACCTGACGTTGAGTGGCACCCAGCGCACGCATCAGGCCGATTTCGGCACGCCGCTCCTGCACGCTGGTGACCATGATGGTAATGATTCCGATGGCGCCGACCACAAGTGAAATGCCACCAAGTCCACCAATGGCCAGTGTCAGCACGGCCAGAATACGATCCAGGCTTTTGAGCATTTCATCCTGGGTGATCAGGGAGAAATCTTCTCCGCCGTGACGAGCAACAAGGCGTTCTCTAACCTGCTCAGCCATAGCCTGGGCACTGATGCCTGGGCGGTAGGTGACATCGATCTCCATCAGCCCGGTGCGGTTGAACAGGCTCAGGGCACGCTCAACAGGAATATAGACAATGTCATCCAGATCAAACCCCAGCATCTGACCCTTGGCCGCCATGATGCCGACCACGCGATAGCGCTCGCCGCCGACTCGAATGAACTGTCCCAGAGCGCTTTGCTCGCCGAACAGCTCCTGTTTGACCTTGTGTCCAAGTACCGCCCAGGGCTGTGGATAACCGCCACGGCTATCCGGTAGAAAGCGGCCGCGTGCCACTTCAAAGCGCCAGGCATTGGCCATATCGCTGCCGGTGCCAATGATATCGGTATAGCGGACCCGCCGGCCGAACTCGATGGCACCGCTGCCCTGCACTACGGGGACCACATATTCCGCGTAGGGCAAGCTGCGCAGGCTTTCCGCATCGTCGACCAGCAGGGGGCGTGTGCTGGCCAGCAATCCACCGGTGCCACCTGTCTGAGATTTGCCGGGGTTGATGGCAATGATACGGCTACCGAACTGGGAGAAATTTTCCAGTACATAGAGGCGAAGCCCTTCGCCAAGGGTCGTCAGAAGGACGACAGCACAGATACCGATGGCGATACCTAGCACGGTCAGACCAGAGCGCATGCGACTGGCGCCGAGTGTGCGCAGGGTCAGACGGAGGTAATCAGCGCTGCGCATGGGTCAGTCCTTTTAATGCGAGTACTGGCGGCAGACGTGCGGCCTTGCGCGCGGGTAACCATGCAAACATTAGCGCGACGCCCACTGCGAGCAACAGGGCGCCCACCAAAGCCCAGAGCGGAACGGAGACGGGGAACTGCGGCCAGAGCCAGTGGCCGGTCCATAGCAGTCCGTAGCCGATCGCCATTCCCAGAGATGCGCCAATCAGCGTCATCATCAGTGCTTCGCTGAGAAAAAGTTTATGCACCTGAGCTTCGCTGGCGCCCAACGCCTTCAGCAGTCCGATTTCGGCGGTGCGTTGGCTCACACTGATCAGTGTGATATTCATGATGAGTATGCCTGCGACTACCAGACTGATGGCGGCAATGGCACCTACAGCCAATGTCAGCAGCTGTAATACCTCATCAAAGACTCCCAGCAGACTGTCCTGAGTAATCAGGGTGACATCACGTTCACCCTGATGACGAGCCTGAATCAGATCGAGAATGGCGGGTTTGGCTGTTTCGATAAGATCAAGGTGTTGGACCTGAACAAATAAGCGAAACAGCCCCTGAGTGTTGAACAGTTGCTGAGCGCTGGCGACCGGAATCAGTACCGTATCGCTCAAATCGGTACCCAGTGATACGCCACGGGATTCCAGTACCCCTATTATGCGGCAGCGACGGTCGCCGGTTCTGAGCCAGCGTCCGAGAACCGGTTGCTGATCAAACAGGGTACGGCGTACTTCGGGACCGATGACGCAAATGGGCTCAGCACGGTCCAGTGGCATTGCAGGCAGTACCTGTCCCTGCTCGGCACTGAGTTGGCGCATCTGAAACAGAGCCGCGCTGGTGCCAGCGACCAGTAACTCCCGGTTGCGCCCGCCGGCTTCTACTTCAGTGAGGCCTACGATCAGAGGTGCAACTGCTTGCACACCGGGCAGTTTCAGCAGGGCTTCGGCATCGCCCAGTGTCAGGTCGCGGGTGCCTTCACCGGTTAGGGGTGGCAAGCCGCCGCTGGTTTCCTTGCGACCGGGCAGAATGATCAGTACGTCATTACCCAGCAGGTTGAATTCGTTCAGTACAAAGCGGCGTGCGCCCTCGCCCATGCCGGTCAGCAGCAATACAGCGGCGACACCGACAGCGGTGGCCAGCAGTGTCATCAGGGTGCGGAACCACTGTCCGGTCAGCAAGCGACCATTGAAGCGCAGCAGATCAAGCGTGCGCATCCTGCTCATCCTTCAGCAGTTGGCCATCCTGCATCCACAGTCGACGACGAGCGCGGCGGCCCATGGCTGAGTCGTGGGTCACCATGATCAAAGTAATGTCTTCGGCATTCAGCTCTTCCAGCAGTTCGATCACATCATTGCCGGAGTGGCTGTCCAGGTTGCCGGTGGGTTCGTCGGCCAGCAGCAGCTTGGGCTTGCGAATAACGGCGCGGGCTATCGCTACTCGTTGGCGCTGACCCCCGGAAAGCTGGTGGGGTAGATGCTCTGCGTGCCGCTCCAGTCCCAGTCGTTGCAAAAGTTCATCGACCCGGGGCCTGCGCTCGGCAGGGGCAGTGCCATTCAGGACCAGCGGCAGCTCGATGTTCTCACGCGCGCTCAGACGGTCGATCAGGTGATAGGCCTGAAACACAAAGCCGATACGGCGGTTACGCTCAGCGGCACGGGCTTCTTCGCTGAGGGCGGTCATCTCCAGTTCATCCAGCCAATACTCGCCGCTGTCGGGCTGGTCCAGCAGCCCCAGCATATTGAGCAGAGTGGACTTGCCCGAACCGGATGGCCCCATTACGGACAGGTATTCACCATCCTGAATGCTGAGGTCGACGTGATCCAGTGCCTGTACGGGTTCATCACCCAGCTGGTAACGCTTGCACAGTTGCTGCAGTCGAATCATGACGCGGGCACCACGCGGGCACCGGCCTTGGCTCCTTCTGTATCCAGCGACTGTAAGATGCGGTCGCCTTCTGCCAGACCCGAGGTGATCTTGGTCCAGGTCCAGTTGCTGAGACCGGTTTCCACCGTCACCGACTCAAGCGTTCCGTCCGCTTCGTTGTAACGCAGTACCCGATTGCCCTGCAGCAGGGTTTCGGTTGGGACACGCAACACCTTGTCCTGACGCTCAATGATCACCTCGATGTCGGCGCTATAGCCCACCAGCAGGCTGGCTTCTTCAGGAACGGTTGTCAGGCGTACATCCACATCGACAGTACGGGCCTGCTTTTCCACCTCAGATACAAAGGGGGCTATGCGTTGCAACTCCCCCTTAAAACTTTGGCCTCGGAATGCATCCAGAGTGACGCGGACCGGCTGACCTGTTTTCAGGCGTGCGGCTTCCACTTCGTCGATGGGGGCTCTTACATACAGGCAGCTGTCATCGATCAGGTCCACGGCGGGGGGCGTGGGTACACCGGGCGGGGAGGGGGTTACATATTCACCCACTTCACCGTTTATTTCGGCCGCAACACCGGCGAAAGGAGCTCTGAGTGTGCGATCTTCCAGCAGCACCTGATGTAATTTCAGGGTGGCTCTGGCTTGATCACTCAGGGCTTTGGCTTCATTGCAGGCCAGGGCGGTACGGCGGGCTTCGGTCTGGCGCTGGTCCAGCATTTCTTCCGAGGCCAGGTGATCCTTGGCCAGGCTTTCAGCACGCCTAGCCTCACGCTGAGCCAGGGCTGCGGTGTTGCAGGCACCACTGGCCTGGATCTCGCGAGCCTGCAACGTTGCGGCGGCTTCTTCCAGCCGGGCTTCGAGGTCATCGCTCCAGAGTTTAAGCAGGGCCTGTCCCGTTTCCACGCGGTCACCTTCCTGTACCAAAAGCTGATCGACTCGACCGCCTTGAGGCATCGACAGGCGCGAACGTCGACACGCCTTGATGGTGCCGGCGCGGCTATTGGCGGCGATCTGTTCGACAGGTCCCGTAAAAACCTCGATCAGGCGAACGCTTACAGGGTCTGGGCGATTGAAAAAATAGAGGGCTGCTGCGACCAGGGCCAGTACCAGCAGGCTTGTGAACAGCGTCTTCATGCGGCTTCGCTCCTTGCTCTACCGATGCAGTATAGGCGAGGGCGCCTGACGCCGAGTTGATGAGGCTCAACCGCGTTGGCGCATATCCGTGCGGTGCAGTTCGATGCCGCGGTCACGGCAGCGAGCATAGTTATCTCGTGTGGCAGCCAACACCTCAGGTGTCTGGACTACGATTTCAACGATGCGCTCGAAGTTGAACGCGGCGTCGGGCAGGTTGGCAGACAGGTTCACGAACACCTGATGGTGGTCGGGTAGCTGATCGCCCCAGCCGATTTCAATCGGTGACACGGGTGTGTTGCCCAGCAGCACATGGGGTACAAAGCTGTCCGGGCGCGCGCTCCACAGCTGTTGGTCCAGCCGGCGAGCATCGCTTTCGTGTTCGGTGCTGATAAAGACCCTGAGGCCTAGCCCCAGGATCTTGTCACACAGCCTGCACAGAAAAGAGGCCCGGCTGTCCGGGTCGCTATCTGGCAGGATGTAGTAGTCGGCGCGAGACACGTGGATCAGTGCTCGTGGCCGTGATCGTGTTCGTCCACTTCGACCTGTTCGGCCAGATCCAGCAGGTACTGGCTCAGCAGAGGAACACAGCGGCCGGTAGCACCTTTTTCCTTACCGCTCTTCCAGGCAACGCCAGCGATATCCAGATGTGCCCAGCGGTACTCTTCTGTGAAGCGCGACAGGAAGCAGGCTGCGGTGATGGTGCCGCCCGGACGACCGCCGATGTTGGCAATGTCAGCGAAGTTGGAATCCAGCTGCTCCTGGAATTCATCCCACAACGGCAGCGGCCAGCCACGGTCAGAGGCGTAATCACCGGAATCCATCAGCGCGCCGGCCAGTTCCTTGTCGTTGGACAGGATGCCGGTGGCGTGGTGGCCCAGGGCGATGATGCAGGCACCGGTCAGGGTGGCGATATCGACCATGGTTTCCGGGTTGTAGTTACGACCGGCGTAGGTCAGCGCATCGCACAGGACCAGACGGCCTTCAGCATCGGTATTGAGGATTTCAACCGTCTTGCCAGACATGGTAGTCACCACGTCACCCGGTTTGGTCGCCTGGCTGCCGGGCATGTTCTCGGCTGCAGCAACCACGCCCACCACGTTCAGCGGCAGCTGCATTTCGGCAACGGCTTCCATGGCACCGAATACGCTGGCAGCACCACACATGTCGAACTTCATTTCGTCCATGCCTTCGCCCGGTTTCAGGCTGATGCCGCCGGTGTCGAAGGTGATGCCCTTACCTACCAGTACGTGAGGCTTTTCACCGGTTTCACCACCGTTGTATTCCATCACGATCAGGCGAGAGGGCTGGGCACTGCCACGGCCAACAGCCAGCAGGCTGTTCATACCCAGCTCAGCCATCTGGTCTTCGTCGAGGATTTTTGTGTGGATGTCGTCGAACTCTTCTGCCAGTGCTTCAGCGCGTTCAGCCAGATAAGTCGGTGTGCAGATATTGCCCGGCAGGTTGCCCAGTTCGCGAGCAGTGCTGACACCATTGGCGATGGCGACACCGTCCAGCAGAGCGCCTTCGCCCAGCTCGGTATCGTCTTCGCTCAGCAGAATCTGAACATTTTCCAGTTTGATCGGCTCAGCTTTCTTGCTCTTGGTTTCGTCGTACTGGTAAAACTCCGCTGAAACCCACTCAACCAGGTGGCGCGTGGTGCGGTAGACGTCGTCACGGTAGCTGACACAACCGTCGAAGGCGAAGGCTACGGATGTGGCGTTAGCGCTCTTGAGTGCAGTTGTAATACCTTTAACCAGCTTGCGGTAGTTACGGTCCTTTCGCTCCTTGGCGGTACCCAGGCCAACCAGCAGGACGCGACGTGCGGCCACACCCGGTACCTTGAACAGCAGCAGCTGTTCACCGGCCTTGCCGGAAATGTCACCGCTGTTGACCAGCTCGGTCAGATAGCCATTAGAGGCCTGGTCGACGGCAACGGCCGATGGGCAAAGCTTACCCTCAGCTTCAAGGGCGACTACGAGGCATTCGGTTTCCAGTGCGGTAACACTGCCATTAATAATCTCAAAATCCATGACGACTCCGTACAAGACCAAGACATTGCAAACTGATTGCGCGATAATGCGCCGACTCAAGGTCGACCGACCACTATATTATAGAGTGGTGAGGTAACGGCCGGCGCGTCCAATCACGATATGTACCGCGCACTATAAACCATTTCTCCGATTGGAAACCATGGCGGCGAAAGGGAATCTGTTTTGATCATCTTCCGATATCTGGCCCGCGAGGTGCTGGTCTCTACTACCGCCGTAACGGCGGTTCTGCTGCTGATTATCAGCAGTGCACGCCTGATTAAATACCTGGCGGAGGCAGCTACGGGCAAACTTGACGCCAGCTTTGTGTTTCTGGTCATGTTCTGGCGTATCCCCGGTTTTCTTGAGCTGTTGCTCCCGTTGGGCCTGTTCCTCGGTATCCTGCTGGCGCTGGGGCGGCTGTATCTCGACAGTGAAATGGTGGTGCTGCGTGCTTGCGGTATCAGTCAGCGTCGTCTGGTGCTTTATACCCTGGGGCCCGCTTCTCTTGTAGCGGGGCTAGTGGCGCTTTTGTCGCTATGGGTCGCGCCTTTGGGGGCGGCCAAGAGCGAAGCGATTTGGCAGGTTCAGGAATCACGCAGTGAACTGGAAATGTTGACTCCCGGGCGCTTCCTGTCGCAAACCCGAGGCCGTCAGGTGACCTATGCGGAGTCCTATGATTCCGAGAGTGATCAGTTGCGCGAGGTGTTTATTGCCCAGCGTGATGATAAGGGGCAGCCCGTTGTTCTGATTGCCAACAGTGCTCAGCGGCAGGATATTCCCAACTACGATGGTCGCTTCTTGGTGCTGGAAGACGGCTATCGCTATGACGGCGAGCCAGGACAGGCTGCTTACAGCCGTACCCGCTATGACCGCTATGGCATTCGTTTGCCGGAAGCTGAGTTGGGAGGGGAAATAACCGAGCTGGATGCCTTGTCCACGATGACCCTGCTCCAATCAGAAGAAGCGGCTCAGCAGGCGCGTTTACACTGGCGCCTGTCGTTGCCGGTGTTGGCATTCATCGTCACGCTGATCGCTGTTCCCATGAGTAAAACCAATCCACGCCAGGGGCGTTTCGCCAAGCTGATTCCCTCGATTGTGGTGTATCTGCTCTACCTGTCTCTGCTCACCAGTACCCGCTCGGCGGTAGAAGAAGGTGAGCAGTCTGTTTGGTTGTTATGGGGGATTCACGCAGCCTTCCTGGTGTTTGCCGCCAACCTGATACTGGCAGAGCACTTCTGGATGAGGGTGCGCAACCGTTTGCCATCACTGCCGCGTTTGCGCAAGAAGGGAGCTTGAATCTGATGATGTTGCGACTGGATATATACATTGGCCGCCACATTTTGAGCTCCATTCTGGCGGTGCTGTTGATCGTTGTGGGTCTGGATCTGGTTTCGGCCATGCTGGAGCAATTGGAAGATGTGGATGAGTTCTACAGCTTCACTGATGCATTGCTGTTTCTGGGGCTGACAGTACCAAGACGTCTGTATGAATATATCCCGCTCAGCAGTCTGGTGGGCTGCTTGATCGGTTTGGGCGTGCTGGCGACACACAGCGAACTCACGGTGATGCGAGCTGCGGGCTTTTCTACCGCGCGTATTCTGATGGCGGTTTTTAAGCCGGTTCTGTTACTGGCGGCATTTGCTCTGGTACTGGGTCAATATGTTGCGCCCTTTACCGAGCAGAAAGCACAGAGCTTCCGTGCGCTGGCGCAATCCGGTGGCGGGGCGCTGAGTTCCAAGTATGGTATCTGGCACCGAGAAGGGCGCCTCTTTATCCACATCAACGCAGTTGAGCCAGGCGGCCGTATTCACGGGGTGACCCGATATAGCTTCACTGAAGACAATGAACTGGAGTCATCCAGTTTTGCCCAGCTGGGAACATTTGTTGATGAGCAGTGGCAGCTGGAGAACGTCAGCAAGACGCGTTTTACCCCAGAGGGTACCCAGATCCAGTCGCTGCCGTCTGAGGCCTGGAAAAGTGGACTGACGCCAGACTTGCTATCTGTCATCGTGGTCGATCCGGTGGACTTGTCCATCAGTGGTCTTTGGTCCTATTCCCGCTATCTTCAGGAACAGGGGGTGACGGCGGATAGTTACCTGCTCGCGTTCTGGGGTAAGGTGCTTCAGCCCTTCGCCATTCTGGCGCTGGTACTCATAGGTGTGTCCTTCATTTTCGGACCTTTGCGTAGCGTGACCGTAGGGCAGCGAGTGATTGCCGGGGTGATCTTCGGTCTGATCTTCAAGTTCGCACAGGATCTGTTGGGACCGGCCAGTACAGTGTTCGGCTTTCCACCTTTTATTGCGGTGGTCATACCGATTCTGATCTGTGGACTGGCCGGTTTCTGGCTTTTGCGCCGGGCCGGTTAGGCTTTTCCTTTTTTATTCTCTTTTTCCTGTTTAGGCAGCTGTACCATGCAGCTGCCTGACCAGCGATCATGCAGTGTCAGGCGCTCGTCGGTTACCAGCATCCAAAGAAAGCCGATACCAAAGATGCCCAATGAGGGAATGGCCAGCATAAATCTGAGCAGCGCCTGGGTCCAGCTGATACGGTCACCAGTCAGGCTTTGCACACGCAGGCGCCAGGCAAGCATGCCCAACGTTTGGCCGTTGCGGGTCCAGAAAAAACCAAAGAACAGAAAGGTGGCACAGAAGAGTGCCGAGTTGAACAGAGCTACTGCGTATCCCGGGCTGGTTTGAAGGCTGATCGCTTCACCGTTATTCAGAGCAACGCTAATGGCTGCAATCACCATCCAGAGTGCGATCACCAGCAGGCTGTCATAAACCATCGCCATCAGGCGTTTGATGAAAGAAGCTGGAGTCGTGTTGGAGAACTCCTGTTTGAACGGGCGCTGCATGCTGTCGATTCCTCGATCCGTAGGGGATGGATGTTGGAGCCGGATTGTAGCACCTTGCGCTGGCCGGGCTAAGGCCCGGTCAGCAGGTATACAGGGTACTTAGTTGCGAGGCAGGCGGAACAGCGGGCGTAACCAGGTGCCAACAAAGCTGCCGGCAAAGGCGGCCAGCAGCCAAAGCCAGCCGTGCAGGCTGCCAGAGGCGATACCGCCGAAGAAGGCGCCGATGTTGCAGCCAAAGGCGATGGTCGCGCCGTAACCGAGCATCAGGCCACCAATAATCGTGGCTACCCACTGCATCAGTGGCATCTTCCAGCTAAGTGACAGGCGTCCAGCCAGAGCAGCGGCAACCAGTGCGCCGAAAATAACGCCGATATTCATCAGGCTGGCGCTGTCTTCCAGCAGTCCACCCATTAGAGCAGTATCACGGCCGGGCATCATCCAATAACCCCAGAAATCGACTTCCAGGCCAAGATTCAGGAATTCAGCAGCCTTGGCGCCCCACAGTGGGTATGCCAGCGCAACGGCCCAGGGACGGCCGATCAGTGCCAGCGTAGCGAAGTTGAGTACGGCCAGTGCAATAGCGCCCCAGATAAATGGCCAGGGACCACTCAGCAGGCGTTGGCTCAGCGGCTGATCACGCCCTGCGTTATCGGCTTCGATATTGCCGAATTTACGTTTCTCAATGATGCGGGTCAGCTGGGCAATAGCGGCAAAAACCAGCAGGTTCAAAGCAATGGCAGGGACCACACCCAGGCTATCAATCAGGTTCACCGGCGCCAGCGAAGGCTGGGTTGTCCACCATTCGTAATCGCGAGTGGCCCAGAGGGCGCCGGCGGAGAAGCCGATCATGCTGGGAATGGCACGAATCTGGCCACCACCGGCATGATATAGGTTGCCGGACGCACAGCCGTTGGCGATCTGCATGCCAATACCAAAAATGAAGGCGCCAAAAACGACAGAAATACTTAACGGGCGGACAAAGCCAAATACCTGCTGACCAAATAGCTCACCAGCGGCAAGGGCGGGGAAAAACAGGCAGACAGCGATGGTCAGCATCAGCATCTGGGCACGCACGGCACGGCCGCGTCCAGTGGTGACCAGCGTACGCCAGGCCGTGGTGAAACCAAAGGAGGCATGATAGAGACTCACGCCCAAAGCGGCGCCCAGCAGCATCACCAATCCATTGTGCGTGCTATAGCTATCCATCAAGTAAATGAAGAAAGCAGCCAAAGCGGCAATTGAGGCCGACAACGCCAGAGGCTGTCGAACGACAGAGGTGGTGGTAGTCGCTGAAAGTGTGGACGCAGGCATGAGGTATCGCCATAAAACTGGTTAAAGGATGCGCATTTTAACGCCTGCTAATATGCGCATCCAAGAATATAATCGAACCAGTTATGCGATTAGGTTATATGGTCTGTGAGAAGCGGGCTCTTGCCTTACTTCTGAAAGGGTAAGACATATTCCTGTTTGTAACGCTCGGCCAGCTTGTCAGCAGCTTCCAGCTGGGAGGCGTCCAGTTTGAGTTTCAGGCGGCTCTCGATAGTCGCTGCGGTGCTGTTACCCAGTACGGCGGCATTGTGCATCCAGGCATAGGCGGCAACATCAGTATCAACGCTGCTGTCCTGGCCGTGGGCATTCGAGTAAAGGGTGCCCATGAAGAACATGGCTTCCATATGGCCCTGCTCTGCGGCTTTGCGGTACCAGCTTTCCGCCTGGGCGTAATCCTGTTCAACGCCGGTGCCAAAGTTGTAGCAGCGGCCGATGTTGTGCCAGGCTGCCACAACGTTCTGGTCGGCAGCTTTGCGGTACCACTGGATTGCCTTATCGCTGTCACGCTCTACGCCGTAACCGAATTCGTACATTTCACCGATGCGGTTCTGAGCGTCGCCATCACCGTTTTCGGCCAGTGGCAGCAGTTTATCGAACTCGATTTTGTAGGCACGGTTTTTCAAGGCGCGCAGACTGTTCACGCTTTCCAGGTGGCCCTGGCGTGCCCCCTGTTCATACAGACGCTGAGCTCTCTGGGGGTCAGCTTCGACACCCCAGCCATTTTCATACATCTGGCCCAGCAAATTCATGGCTGCGGGGTCCTGAGATTTCACCAGTGGCTCAAGCTCAGAGCGTGCCTCGCTGTAGTTGCCTTCGTCGATGGCGCGCTTGGCTGCGTCGGTGCTGGCTGCGGAGGCGGTAGTTGTGTGCAGGGAAAACAGCAGACCAGCCGCTGCGAGAAGTGCGGATTTGTTCATTAAAGCCATGCCTTCATCATCAGATTTGATGCATTCAGGAAGTCGTCTGAAACGGCTCCCGCCGATAAATCATCTACTGCAATATGATTTGCTCGTAGGAAGGCTATACTGGGATAGGCCCCCTCCGAAAATGTCGCCAATTGGCAGACACTCAAACCAAACGCTAATTGCCAAAGAGCTTATAAGATAACTCTAATGCTCTTATAGAGTATAAAGTCTTTCTAATGTTGCGATTGTACCCCAAAGGGGTTGCGTAGGGCACCTGCTGCCAGGTGACAAGCCTAGCCTGTACGAGATGAACAAACATGCTGAACCGTATGACTATCCGATCAAAGCTGATCCTGGGATCAGTGCTGCCGCTGGTTGTTTTGCTGCTTGTGGTAGTAACAGCGATGTTGGCTCTAAATAAGGCCAACCATAGTGCTGATAGTTTATACATGGATCGTATAGTTCCGCTGGAACAATTGAAAAAGGTCTCTGACCTTTATGCAGTGAACGTGATTGACGCGGTAAATAAGGTCGATCATGCCATGCTTAGTGCCGAAGATGCCCTTGAAGGCATTCGTATGGCCAAAGCCGATATCAAAAAATACTGGGATCTATACACCGCTACGAAGCTAACCGATAGGGAAGCATCGTTAGTTCGGGAAGCGCAGCAACTGTTTGTACCCGCCAACAAGTCTGTTGATGAACTGATCGACGCTCTTTCGAAAATGAGCGGTTTGTCCAGTGGTGATATGGGTGCATTCAATGGCCCTTTGTACGCGACCATTGATCCCATCGGTGAAAAAATAGGTGAACTGGTTAGCTTACAGTTGGATGAATCCGACAAAATGATTGTTGAATTGGCCAAGAGTAATGAGCGGCAGCGCAATATGCAGTGGGCGCTTGCTACTCTGACCATCTTTCTGCTGGGACTTTTGGGGTGGCGGATTTACCTTTCTATCCGACGACCCTTGAATGAACTTCAGCGTTGTATGTCTATTGTGGCTAATCACTCTGACCTGCGTGTTCGTGCCGAGATTGAAGGTAATCATGAGTTGGCGCAGATCGCCGGTGGTTTCAACCATATGTTGAACCAGATGCAGCTGCTGGTCGGTGAAATATCGAATGCCACGTCTCAGCTCGCTGCCGCTGCTGAAGAAATGAGCAGTATCAGCAGCCAATCCAGTCAGGTAATCAATCGCCAGCGCGCTGAAGTTGAGCAGGTGGCCGCTGCCATGAACGAGATGGTCGCAACGGTGCGTGATGTGGCTGGCAGCGCCGAAAATGCGGATATGGAAGCCAAACGAACCCTGGAGGCGTCTGACCGTGGCGGTCAAGTCGTAACCGAGGCCGTCTCGGCCACTTCTGATCTGGTCGGGCAGGTAAGTCGTGTCGCTGAAGAGGTTGCTGTTGTAGAAAAAGACAGTGAAGCCATTGGCAGCGTGGTCGATGTGATCAATGGCATTGCCGAGCAGACCAATCTCTTGGCACTGAATGCTGCCATCGAAGCTGCTCGTGCCGGTGAGCAGGGGCGAGGCTTTGCAGTTGTGGCGGATGAAGTGCGCTCACTGGCGCAACGAACTCAGCAGTCCACGGCCGAAATTCAGCAGGTGATTGCCCGTTTGCAGTCTGGCACTTCCAACACAGTAGTGGCGATGAAGTTAAGTCAGGAGCAGGCGTTAAAAACCGGCTCACAAGCCGAAGAAGCGGGTGTGGCGCTGCAGGAAATTGCGGATGCGGTACGGCGTATCAGCGACCTCAATACCCAGATCGCCAGTGCCTCGGAAGAGCAGAGCAGCGTGGCTGAAGAGATCAACCGTTCGCTGGTGACCATAAACGATGGCGCTCAGGAGTCGGCTTCGGGAGCATCTCAGGCTGAAGAAGCCAGTCATGAACTGTCACGACTGGCCAGTAGCCTGCAAGAGCTCGCGGCAAGGTTCCAGGTCTAAACCTGAGACCTTGCCGTCTATCAAAGCGATTCAGGCCAGCTTAGGCTGCTTAGTCCTTACGGTTAGGGCTAAGCAGCTCGATCATGTAACCATCCGGGTCTTTGACGAAGGCCAGGATCGTGCCTGAGTTGCTGTTCTTCATCGGGCCCGCTTCACGCACGACCTCACCACCACGGGCCTTGATCTCGTCACAGGCCTGATACACATCATCCACTTCAATGGCTATATGGCCGTAACCATTGCCCAGCTCGTAGCTATCGGTATCCCAGTTGTGGGTCAGTTCGAGCACCGTATTTTCGCTCTCATCACCAAAGCCCACGAACGCCAGAGTGAACTTGCCTTCCGGATAGTCCTTGCGACGCAGCAGGCGCATTCCCAGAACATCGGTGTAGAACGCCAGTGACTTGTCCAGGTCGGAAACCCGGTACATGGTATGCAGCATACGCATGGTGAAAACCCCTAAGTTGATTTTTGACAGGTCTAAGGCACTAGTTTAACGAAATCCGCTTGCGGCTTTTAGCCTACAATGGTTAATTGAGAGCATGAATAACAACAGCCAAGGGGGCTAGACAATGTTCCAGGATATGACCAAGCAGATGACCGAATCCATGGCGCCGTTCCGTGAGTTGGTGAATATTCAGACCAAAATGCTGGAAGAGCTGGCTCGTCAGCAGATGGAGTGCACCAAGGCCTGCATCGAAGCGACCATGCAGCAGACCAGCGAGCTGCAAAAGTGCAAGACCCCCAACGACATGATCGAACTGCAGCAGGCTTATGCCAAAGAGCTCGAAGCAACATTGCGAGCGGCTAACGAGCAAAATCTGAAAGCGCTGACGACTGCTCAACAGGCAATGCAGCAACTGACGCAGCAGTCGGTTGAGGCGATGACCGGCAAAAAGTAAAGTAGACCCCTGATTTCAATAACTGAAAAGCAGCCGTAAGGCTGCTTTTTGTTTGCCTTGTTTGTTTATAGAGGACGTTTCATGTCGGGTACGATCGGTCTGTTTTACGCCAGCACTACCGGAAATACCGAAACAGTGGCGCAGCAGATAGTGGCCATGGCGCCAGAACAGATTCAGCTGCACGATATAGCGGCTGAGGGCGTATCAGCCATGAGCGACTACTCGGTATTGATTCTGGGGATACCGACCTGGGACTTCGGTGAGTTACAGGAAGATTGGGACGAGTACTGGCAGGTGTTCGCGGGCGTCGATTTCAGCGGCAAAAGGGTTGCCCTCTTTGGTTTGGGTGATCAGCTGGGCTACGGCGAATGGTTCCTTGATGCTATGGGGGCTGTAAATGATCAAGTTCTGGCAGCGGGTGGCCAGGTGCTGGTGCCCTGGCCAATCGAGGGGTATGACTTTGAAGCCTCAAAAGCGCTGACCCCAGAGGGCACTCATTTTGTTGGCCTGGCATTGGATGAAGACTGCCAGCGCAGTGAAACCGAGTCCCGTCTCGAGCAGTGGTTGCCTCAGGTACTGACGGCCCTGCTGGACTGACGGTAACGGCAGTAGATGAACCAGCAAAGGCCCAGTGCCTGAATTCCGGTACCCATTGCGAGTGCAAAACGATAGGCCTCGGATGGGTACTGCCCCTCAGTGTTGGCAGGCCAAAGCCCAGCCAGGGCGCCCATTCCCCACTGCAACACAAACGCCACCAGGAAGATTCCCAAGTTTAGCGTGGTGCTTACCCGGCCACTGATGGATGTGGGAAAGGCCTGACTTAACCCGGCGAACATGAGCGTGCCGGACGTACCAAAGCAGCCGAATAAAATCCAGGCGGCCCAGTGAGTCTGGTCGGGCTGAACCTGTATCCATATAAGGGTGGCCAGAAAAATCAGCATGCCGGCAAAGCTGACTTGCATCGCTGTAATCCCGAATCTCAATAATTGAGTGGCCAGGCTTCCAAGCAGTAGAAACCCTGCGGCCATACTGGCTGCTGACAGCATCAACATGTTGGCACTGGCATCTGCCGAAAGCCCATTTACCTGACGCAGCCATTCGCCAGCCCAGAGCGATTGAACCGCAACAAACAGGGCCTGAGATAGCATGCTGGCAGGTGCAAGGTGATAGAACACCGGCGTCCGAATGACCTGCACGATCTGCTGCAAGTCTTCACGCAAGCTTTGGTGCTGGGTGGGTAGTGTGCTTTGGGGGATCAGTGTACGGGTAAGAAGAGCAATCACTATGCAAATTGCGGCGAGCAGCAGGAACAGTGTTCGCCAGTCGGTCAGGGTCAGCGCCCACTCCACTGGTACGGTGGCGCACAGAGCGCCCAGGCCGCCAAACATCAGCTGAATACCGTTTGTCATCGGCAGCTGCTCCGGCTTTAACCAGATAGCATAGGTTTTAAACGCAGCCATCAGGCATGCTGACACGCCGATCCCGATCAATCCGCGCCCAATCCAGAGCATCAGCGTTGATTCAGCCAGGCCAAAAATAAGGCTGCCCAATGCGGCAATACACAGGAGTGCGCTGGCTATGGTTCGGGTCTGGTAGCGGTCCAGCAGAATGCCGAGCGGAAGCTGACAGGCCGCGAAGGTCAGGAAATACGCACTGGAGACAAAACCCAGAGTAGCGGCATCCAGCTGCAGGCTGTGCATGATGTCGGGTGCGACAACCGCATTGATTACACGGAACACATAAGACAGCCAATACCCCAGGGCAAAGGGCAACATCAGGCGAAACAGGATAGGCATTGAACTTTTTGTCCAGATCGGTGACTTAGGAACTTGGGCCGTTGGGATATTATACCTGCGCAGGATGTTTTTGCGTTCAAAGGCTTGGGTGACGATTGAATTCGTCGATTAGTTTTGCCTAATATGGCTGTTTCAGACCATTACAAGGGACACTGTCATGAAAAAAGTTGCAGCAATGGGGTTGGCCGGTGCTTTGGCCGTAGCAAGTACGTTTGCGGCCGCCGCAAAGCCGGAAGATGCGATTGAATATCGCCAGGGTGTTTTTCAAGCGATTAAATGGCACTTCGGTTCCATGGGCGCCGTAGTTAAGGGCCAGATGGATTATGATGCAGAAGATTTTGCGCGTCGTGCCGAGATCGTTTCTCAGCTGAGCCACCTGCCTTGGGAAGGTTTTGTTGAAGGTTCTTACACAGGCGACACAGCTGCGCTGCCTGCGATTGCCGAGAACTGGGACAAGTTTGAAGGCGGCTCCAAAATGTTGATGGAGAAAACTGCAGCACTGGCTGAGGCCGCCAAGACCGGTGATCTGGATCAGATTCGCCCGGCATTTGGTGAAGTGGGCAAAACCTGTAAAGGCTGCCACGATAATTTCAAGGACTGATACAAGGTCTTCGATGTTGACGAAGGGCGCCACTGCGGCGCCCTTTTTTGTGTATCAAGTCAGGTTAAGCAGGCTCCAGATGATTGTGGCAGCGACACCAGCCAAAATCAGCCCTCGCAGCCAGGGTGTCTTGCCAGCATCCGGTGTGCCGGCAGTCACGGATTTGCGTCCGTGCAACATTCCCTGGACCAGCTTTTCACCCCGTATACGCTGATGCCACACCACGCCTAACAGGTGCAAACCCACAGCAATCAGCAAACCGTCAAAAATCAGTTTGTGCCAGCGCGTCAATTCTACACTCAGGTCATAGCTTACAAGGTGTACCAGCGGTCCTTCGGTAAAAATTTCATCGTTGGCAAAGAGGCCAGTGCCCGCCTGTGCCAGACTCAGCAGCATCAGTGTAATCACCATCCAGCCGCCCAATGGGTTATGGCCTGCATAATGGGGTTCTTCACGACGTGCCATTTTCAGACCGTAATTGAACGTGGCCTTGGGACAGCGAAGAAACTCCGCAAAACGTGCATAGTGGGTGCCGGCGAAGCCCCAAAACAGCCGAAACAGCACCAGTGCGAGGATGGTGTAACCGGCATACATGTGCCACTGCATCCAATTCCCACCTTGCTCACCACTCCACCAGGCAAACAGCACACTGGCCGCCAGTGACCAATGAAAAACGCGGACGTAGGGGTCCCAAACGCGAATGGAAAGAGTGGAATCAGGTTGTTGTGTCATGGTCAGAGTCCGTTGCTTAAGTTCCGTTCAACCAGAGGTGGCAAAAAATGCTGGCGCTGTAGCCCAGTAAAATGGCCCAGCTCCATCTAAGATGGCTCAAAAAAGTATAGGTTCCCTTGGCTTGCCCCATCAGTGCAACCCCCGCCGCTGAGCCAATTGATAAAAGTGAGCCTCCAGTGCCCACGGTAAGGGTGGCGAGCAGCCATTGTTGCAAGTTCATGCCCGGGTCCATGTTTAGCACGGCAAACATGATGGGGATATTATCCACCAGTGCGGATATCAAACCGATCAGGCTGTTGGCCAGGTTGATGCCCAGGGCGCCATATAGCAGTGCTGAAAGCTCGCTCAAGTACCCCAATGTTGCCAGTCCGCCTACGCATAACACGACACCATAGAAAAACATGAGGGTGTCCCAGGACTCGCGCTCAACCACTTTGAAAATATCGAAGCGACGTACCACACCTGTATGGTCGCCTCTCAACAGGCTGTGGCGACTGCTGTTTTCGGCGTGGTGGTGGGTGATATGACCCTGTTCACGGTAAATAGGGTCATGCTGGCTGAGGAAATAGCCATATATTTTGAGTACGCCCAAGCCGGTCATCATGCCCAGGACAGGTGGCAAGTGCAGTTGGCTATGCAGCAGTACTGAGAGAATGATGGTGGCTAAAAACAACATCATGATTGTGATGCCACCTTTTTTCATACGTTGATGGAGTTGCTCGCCGCCGGGCTGGGCCCGTTCAACCACCAGGGACATGATCAATGCCGGTAATAGCCAGTTGACCAGTGAAGGCACAAACAGTTGGGTGAATTCAAAGAAGCGGACGTTTCCCTGTTGCCATACCATCAGGGTCGTTATGTCACCGAACGGGCTGAACGCTCCACCGGCATTGGCCGCCACAACGACGTTGATGCAGCCAACCGAGATGAATTTCACATGATGTTGGCCAACAGCCAAAACGACAGCGCCCATCAGCAGTGCGGTGGAAAGGTTGTCAGCGATTGGAGAAATCAGAAAGGTCAGCGCGCCGGTGACCCAGTAAATCTGCCTCAGCGAAAAGGCCCGTGTCACCAGCCAGGTGCGCAAGGCTACGAAGACTCGCCGCTCCTCCAGCATGTTTACAAACGTCATGGCGGCGAGGAGAAATAGAAACAGTTCGGCGAAGTCGAGTATGTAGCGCCTAAGCTCAATGCCAGCGCTGAAAGGATCATCATGCAGGTGGTACGCCAGGGCGACCAGGATCCATATAAGTCCGGCGGCGACAATAACCGGTTTGGATTTACGTAGCTCCAGTCGCTCTTCCAGTACCACGCAGGCATACCCCAGTGCGAAAATCATCAGGCACAGGTAGCCATACACACTGGTGGTCAGGTCAAGCAGTTGAGGGCTTTCCATCCCCGTGGCATTCCCCGGGGTTGCGCTCAGCAGCAGGGGCAAAGAGAGCAGTCTGAGCATCCTTTTCATGCACATCTCCTGATGGTTGAATGAATTTTACCCCTGCTATTTGACAAGTCGAGCGTATAGAGGCAGCACAGTCATTCAAACAAGGCGCCTGATCAGTTAAAATACTCCTCTTTTTTTCTAGCCAACGAGTGTCCAAGTACCACGATGGAAATCAACCCGATTCTCAACAGTCTGAAAGAGTTCAGCGAGCGCACCCTGGCGCTGCGCACCTACCTGGATTACGACGGCAAGCGTGAGCGCCTGGAAGAGGTGGAGCGTGAACTGGAAGATCCCAATGTCTGGAATAATCCGGACAACGCCCAGCAGCTGGGCAAGGAGCGCGCCGGACTGGAGAATGTGGTCAAGACCATCGATGAACTGGAAAGCGGTATCAGTGATGCCGGTGACCTGCTTGATATGGCCGTTGAAGAAGACGACGAAGACACGGTTGTAGAAGTTGAAGCGGATGTGGCACGTCTTCGCAACATGCTGGAGCAGCTCGAATTCCGCCGCATGTTCTCCGGCGAAGCCGACGCCAACAATGCCTTCCTGGATATCCAGGCCGGTTCTGGTGGTACTGAGGCGCAGGATTGGGCTGATATGATGCTGCGTATGTACCTGCGCTGGGGCGAAAGCAAGGGCTTTAAAACCGAACTGCTGGAAGTTTCTGCCGGTGAGGTTGCCGGTATCAAGTCTGCGACAATCCGCTTTGAAGGCGAGTATGCCTTCGGTTGGCTGCGTACCGAGACCGGTGTTCACCGTCTGGTGCGTAAGTCCCCGTTTGACTCCGGTGGTCGTCGTCACACCTCCTTCTCATCCGTGTTTGTATCGCCGGAAATCGACGATAATGTCGAGATCGAGATCAATCCGGCCGACCTGCGTGTCGATGTATATCGTGCCTCTGGTGCCGGTGGTCAGCACGTAAACCGTACCGAATCCGCCGTACGTATCACCCACGAACCTTCAGGTATCGTAGTACAGAGCCAGGCAGCACGTTCTCAGCATCAAAACCGTGACACCTGTATGAAGCAGTTGCGTGCGAAACTGTACGAAATGGAAATGCTGAAGCGACGTGAAGCAGCTCAGGAAGTGGAAGACACCAAAGCCGACATCGGCTGGGGCAGTCAGATCCGTTCCTACGTGCTGGATGACCAGCGCATCAAGGACCTGCGTACCAGCGTACAGACTTCCAACTGTGATCGTGTGCTTGATGGCGATCTGGACATGTTTATCGAAGCCAGCCTCAAGGCTGGTCTCTAAGAATTCGTTTTAAGGTAATCCCGATGTCAGACAACAATGTGCAGCCTAACGTGCAGCAAGATGAAAACCGCCTGATCGCTGAGCGTCGCGAAAAACTCGCTGCCCTGCGCCAGGAAGGAAACGCTTTCCCCAATACGTTCCGTCGCGATAGCTACGCGGGAGATCTGCAGCAGGCGCACGGTGAGAAGAGCAAGGAAGAGCTGGAAGAAGCCGGTATCCGAGTTTCTGTCGCTGGTCGCGTGATGCTCAACCGTGGTGCCTTCATGGTACTGCAGGATATGAGTGGTCGTATTCAGCTGTATGTGAACAAGGAAGCGCGTGCCTTTGCCAAGTCAGTCGACCTGGGTGATATCATCGGCGTCAGTGGTGTGCTGCACAAATCCGGTAAGGGCGACCTGTATGTCGACATGGCCGAATTTGAAATGCTGACCAAGAGCTTGCGCCCGCTGCCGGACAAGCACAAGGGTCTGCAGGATATGGAGATGCGCTACCGTCAGCGCTACGTCGACCTGATCACCAATGAGCAGTCTCGCAGCGTATTTGAAACCCGTTTCCGTATCATTGCTGCGATCCGTCAGTTCCTGGCTGAGCGTCGCTTCTTGGAAGTGGAAACGCCGATGCTTCAAGCGATTCCGGGCGGTGCATCTGCGCGTCCGTTCGTCACGCACCATAACGCGCTGGACATCGACATGTACCTGCGTATCGCTCCTGAGCTGTACCTCAAGCGTCTGGTTGTGGGTGGCTTTGAGCGTGTGTTCGAGATCAACCGTAACTTCCGTAACGAAGGTCTGTCGACTCGCCATAACCCGGAATTCACCATGATCGAGTTCTATCAGGCTTACGCAGATTACCGCGACCTGATGGACCTGACCGAGGAGATGCTGCGCACCGTTGCACAGAACGTGCTTGGCACCACCACTCTGGTCAATACCGTACGCAATGAAGACGGTGAAGTGCTGGAAACCTTCGAATATGACTTGTCCAAGCCGTTCACGCGCATGTCCGTATTCGATGCAATTCTGCACTTCAACCCGGATATCACTGCCGAAGCGCTGGCCAACGAGCATGCTGCTCGTGAGATCGCTCAGCGTCTGGATATCGATGTTAAAGACGGTTGGGGGCTGGGCAAGATCCAGATCGAGATCTTCGAAGAAACCTGTGAGCATCGTTTACAGCAGCCGACCTTCATTACCGAGTACCCGACCGAAGTCAGCCCGCTGGCGCGTCGTAACGATGACAACCCGCACGTGACGGACCGTTTCGAGTTCTTCGTTGCGGGCCGCGAACTGGCCAACGGGTTCTCGGAGTTGAATGATGCCGAAGACCAGGCTGAACGTTTCCGCAAGCAGGTGGAAGAGAAGGATGCTGGCGATGACGAAGCCATGCACTACGATGCCGACTTCGTGAACGCCCTGGAATACGGCCTGCCGCCGACAGCCGGTGAAGGTATCGGTATCGACCGTCTGGTGATGCTGTTCACCGATTCTCCGTCGATCCGCGACGTACTGCTGTTCCCGGCCATGCGTCCGCGCGGCTGATCACAGAACAGTTGAGTTATCCACAAGGGCCACTTTATGTGGCCCTTTTGCTATCCAAGGTACTGGAGAACATACAATGGCACTGGATAAGGCGCCCAGCTGGCAGCCCTGGTTGCAGTCAGAGTTTGATCAGCCCTACATGCAGGCACTTAAAGCGTTTTTACAGGCTGAAAAAGCCGCGCAAAAGGTGATTTTTCCGCATTCCTCCAACTGGTTTCATGCGTTGGAAGCCACGCCGCTGGATCAGGTGAAAGTGGTGATTATCGGTCAGGACCCTTACCATCAGCCCGGCCAGGCGCATGGCTTATGCTTCTCGGTTAAACCTGGTGTGCGGGTGCCCCCTTCATTGGTAAACATCTACAAGGAGTTGAATACCGATCTTGGGATTACGCCTGCCCGCCACGGCTTTCTGGAGAGTTGGGCTCAGCAGGGTGTGCTGCTGCTGAATGCGGTACTAACCGTTGAGCAAAGTAATGCCAATGCACATCAGGGCAAGGGCTGGGAGCAGTTTACCGACCGTGTCATCCAGCTGGTAAATGAGCAGTGCGAGCACGTGGTGTTTATGCTCTGGGGCAGTTATGCACAGAAGAAGGGGGCGCGAATCGATCAGAGCCGCCATCTGGTGTTGAAGGCTCCACATCCGTCTCCCTTATCGGCACATCGGGGATTTCTGGGGTGTCGTCATTTCAGTCAGGCCAACGCCTGGTTGCAGGAGCAGGGTCGTGAAGCGATCAATTGGCAGTTGCCAGATATCCTCAGCGACAGCTGAAACATACCTGACCCAGACACGAAAAAGCCGGCTAATTGCCGGCTTTTTGCGTTATAAACCCTTGGCTACAACCCGAGCGGATTAGCGCTT
Source organism: Marinobacterium sp. (assembly GCA_048260865.1). Lineage (GTDB taxonomy): Bacteria > Pseudomonadota > Gammaproteobacteria > Pseudomonadales > Balneatricaceae > Marinobacterium. The sequence continues at coordinate 122,758 of JBLXGN010000009.1, forward strand.
GCTTTCAAACAGGCGTGGGTCAAGCTCGTAGGGTAGTTGCTCTAGTGTCAGAGCTGGTCCAGTTGTATTTTCCAGATGAATGCTGCTCTGTTCGGCCTGATCCTTGATGATCACCGCCAGTACTTGATAGCGGTTGTCGTCCAGTCGAGCAGCGCGCACGATCTGGCCCACGCTGTCCTTATCGGCACTGGCCAGCGGAGTGCCAGGCTCGACTGGCTGTGTCGACTCGACTTCGGCCAGGTACATGGGACGTTTCAGCTGTCCGCGATGCTGCAGACGTGTCACGATCTCTTGACCGGTATAACAGCCTTTGGTGAAGCTGACGCCTTCGAATACCTGCAAGTTCACCATCTGCGGGATAAAGGCTTCACGGGTCGCCGGGAAAAGTTCAGGGATAGCCGCTTTGACGGTCGCAAGTTCCCAGTCGTTGCGTGTAGCCAGTGGTGCCTCAGCTTGCAAGGCATCGAGAGTGGCGCTCAGCTGTTCTGCCGGCAGCCAGATCTCGCTCAGTTGCTCGGTTAGCTTGGCGCTGGCGCCGGTTTCCGGGGTATGTGCCTGGCTCAAGTGAGTGCTGTCAGGGCCTGTCAGGCCAATGCCGACCAGGTCGGTTTCCAGCACGGCTTCGGCTTTGGAGAAAATGATGTATTTCTTCAGGAGCGTCAGCGCATCTTCAGCCATATCACTGCGGGTACGCAGCCAGTAACGATCGGCACCGGCAGCAATCACCAGATACAAACTGTGCATATGGCCTTTGATATTGCAGTGGGCACCGGGCAGCTGGCCTTCGCGGTCTACACCTGCCAGGTCACAACTCAGCTGACCTTGCAAAAATTTATGTGCATCAGGGCCGGTGATGCTGATGATGCTGTAGTCGGTCAGTGCGACGGTGCGATTAGCGCTGTCACTGGCCGTCACAGCAGTGACCAGGTCAGCTGTTACCTCTACACCGGGACGGTTGAGCCATTGTTGCCAGCTTGCGTGCATAACTGCTTGATCTCCTTAACCACTGAAGTATTCAGTGTAAACCAGAACCGGGGGTTGATCAGCCGGTAGTTAACAGGGTTATTCTGCGTTTTTGGCGTTGCCAAGGGTGCGGCCCATGGTGACGCTACTGCCGGCTTTAAGTGTTTCCTGCCAGCTGATGGCTTCAGGGCCGAACAGCAGAATAACCGTGGAACCAAGCTTGAAACGGCCCATCTCTGCACCTTTCTCAAGAGTGATAGGCGCCTGTTCGTAGCTGCGGTCCAGCACAACAGGGCGTTTGCTGGACGGGGCAACCTGACCGTTCCAGACGGTTTCAATACCGGCAACGATCATGGCGCCCACCAGCACCATGGCCATGGGGCCGTATTCGGTATCAAAGATGGCGACCAGGCGTTCGTTACGTGCAAAGAGGTTATCCACACCGGCTGCAGTCACCTGGTTCACTGAATAAAGGTCGCCGGGGATATAAACGGTTTCTCGCAGGGTGCCCGTTACCGGCATGTGCACGCGGTGGTAGTCACGCGGTGACAGGTACACGGTGGCGAAGCTGCCGTTAATAAATGGAGCAGCGTGTTCAGGGCTGCCGCCGAGCAGTGTGCTTAGGCCGTAGCTTCGTCCCTTGGCCTGGAAAATTCGACCGTGTTCAATCGGGCCCAGCTGGCTGATGGCGCCGTCAGCGGGTGAAAGAATCGCGCCTTCCTCAGTATCCAGAGGACGTGCATCTGCTTTGAGGGCGCGTGTAAAAAAAGCGTTGAAGTGCTCATAGGCTTCAGGGTTGGGCTCCAGAGCCTGACTCATGTCGACCTGGTAGCGCTTACGAAACCAGTTGATGAACAGGTTTTTGACCCAGGGAGTACGGCACTCCGCCAGGCATCCAACCAGACGGGACAGCAAATGCTGTGGCAACAAGTGCTGTAACAGAATGAACAGGGTGTCTTTCAAGAGATAACTCGCTTTCTATGGATTAATCAGTTGGTTTCAACCGGCAGGTCAGGGCGGTTGCCCCATTCGAACCAGGAGCCGTCATAGCAGGACAGCTGAGAGCAGCCTGCCCAAGTACCGGCTAGCCAGGTCAAACCGGAGCGGCGGTGAGTCTGACAGTGAGTCACCATCGGTCGTTCGATGTTCAGCCCGGCAGACTGGAGCAGCTGACGAATTTCAGCTTTGGGTTTCAGCAGCGGGACTTCACCGGCCTGAAGAAGGTCTGTCCACTCCAGCAGCTGAGCGCCTGGAATATGACCACCACGCTGCGCGTTGATCACTTTTTCGCCCAGGTACTCCTCTTTGGAGCGGGCGTCCCAAACCTGCAGCTGTGATTGCTGAACAGCTTGCAGTACCTGTTCAGCATCCATTCGCAGTTCTGGTCGAATGTGAACGTCAATGTCCACAGGTGTCGGTTGGTTGGGGCTTTGCTCCAGTGGAAGCCCGGCGGCAATCCAGGCCGCCAGTTGGCCATCCAGAACACTGACACGGGGATGGCCAATCGCGTTCAGTGTCCAGGCCAGGCGACCGGCCCAGGGGCCTTTCTGGTCATCATAGGCAACTACCTGCGTTGTGCTGCTAAGCCCAATTTCCGAGCAAAGCTGGCTTAACTGAGCCTCAGTCGGCATCAAGTTTGGTACGGGGCCTTCGCCGCGAAGAAGTCTGGCCGGGTCCAGGTGCACGGCACCAGGTATATGCCCTTCGGCGTAGTGCTCAGCGCTGGACAGGTCCAGAATCAGCAAGTTGTCGGCATCGTGATTGGACTGCAGTTCGGCAGCCGAAATGACCAGTGGCAGCATGGCGGTTTCCGTTGCAAAAGTTGGCATGATCTTATCTGAGCGAAGGCCTGGCGGAAAGTTATCCAGGGAGTCGTTTCAGTGCCAGTGTGGCGGCGGCACATAGTTGGCGGAACTGTTCGTATTGATATTCTGACAGCTCCGTGTGGTTTGGCAGGTCGTCTGCGTACAGAATTGCCAGGGGCTTTTCGCCACGGAAGACTGACATCAGCAAGCAGTCATGATCCCCCAAGGCTTGATTAAAGCTTTCCGGAAGCATGGGGGCGAGTGTGGAGCGCTTTTGCACATTCAACCAGATCCCGGCTGGCTTCTCACTCAGGCGCTTGAACAGGCTGGGAACTTCCAGGTTGATATCCAGGCTGCACATTGGGTGTTCGGCTGGAAAACCAAGATTTCTGAGGCTTTCGGTATGACTGCCTTTGATCACCATGATATTCAGGCGCGCGAGTCCCAGGCCTTGGTAAAGCCCTTGCACCAGCGCCTGAAGAATCTGAGCAGGTTTGGTATACCCCTCGAATCCGCTCTGAAAGCGTTCCAGTACCTGTTCGTATATGTGCGGGTGCAGATGCTCGGTGACCGGTGGGGCTTCTTTAACCGGGTCCTGTTCGGGCTGGGGTGGTTTGGGTTTGATCGGTTTAGGGGCGATCCTGGCCAGTCGCTCGATCTCTTTTTCACTCAATAACCCCTGAGCCTGATGAGCTGAGGGGATAAAAAGCATTTCGGTAGCAGGACACAGCGTGCCGGGTACATGAAACTGGCGTGAAGCCTCGGCACAGTTGGCGTGCAGTTGGCCCAACAGTTTATTGCTGTCCGTGTTGAGGTAATCCGCCAGCACGTCGAACAGGCGTGCCGCTTTTTTGCTATACCAGCTGCGGGTTGTCGTCAATGCCAGCCAGTTGCCCAGCTTGACCGGGAAGAAGCGTTGCTGGGTCAGTTGATTAATTTCACGCGTTTCCAACTGGCCCAGTCTCGGATCTTTAACGGCCCTGCGATGAAGCAGGGTAAGGTCTTGGTGACTGGGAGAGGTACCGTGGTCCAAGGCCTGGTAGGTCAGGTTCGGCAGATCCCAGCGCTGAGCCAATTCGGCTCCCAGGGCCTGAACCGTGCAGCCGAAAAGGTCCTGTTCGGCCAGTGCTACATCAATACCGTCTTCGAGTACTCGTTTCTGGTACAGGTGCTTATGCAATGGAGCGTGGAGCCACAGCATCCAGTGTGCAAAACCATATAGCAGTGCGGCCAGGCGCACTTCTTCGACAAACGGCAAGCCACGCTGGCGACAGAGTTCTGCTGCTTGCAGGGAGGCGTGCTGGCTATCGGAAATGGCACGGAAGTACATTTTTTGCTGCACGCTGTGGGGATTAACCTTGAGTGTTTCCAGCTTGTTGCAGAGAGCGTCCAGTGGGTCCAGCCCCAGAGATGCAACCGCATGTTCAATGCCGGTAACTTCTGAGCCTTTGGCGCGATGTTTCTGCTGCGCCAGGCGAGTCAGGTGCAAGCTTAGAACAGGGTCCATGCGGGCCAGTTGGGTCAATTGGTGCAGGGTGGTGTTGTCGTTATTAAGCAAACGGCGCAAACGTGCTTGAACACTGACCCTGACCGGCAGGGGTTTGTGTTCAAGAAAGTTGGCCCAGGCCTCAAGCCCGAACAGGTCGGCGTCAACACCAGCGGGTTTTGCTGATGGTGCTTGAGTAACGTTGCTCATCTGTTAGCGGCTGTCCTGCATGGAATTCAGAATCTGTTGAAAGCTGCCGAAACGCTGTTCACTGATGCTGCCATCTTCCAGGGCAGACAAAAAGGCACAGCCGGGTTCCTGGTCATGACGACAGTCACGAAAACGGCAATGACCCTGAAGTTCGGCCAGTTCACGGAAACCATTCAGGACTTGCTCTTCCGTCATGTGCCAGAGCGCAAATTCCCTGATTCCGGGTGAATCAATCAGGTCGCCACCTTCCGGGAAATGGAAAAGACGAGCGGTGGTCGTCGTGTGGCGTCCCTTGCGGCTCTGTTCTGACAGAGCCCCGGTTTTAAGATCTGCACCGGGCAGCAGGCAGTTGATAAGAGATGACTTACCGACACCGGACTGGCCTACAAATACGCTGATATGACCCGCCAGCATGGCCTTGAGCTCATCCAGACCGTGGCTGCTTGAGGTCGATGCTGTCAGGGTGCGGTAGCCCAATGACTCATACTGCTCCAGCAAGGGCTCCAGGCGCTCACGGTTTTCGTCATTGAGCAGGTCGGCCTTGTTGAGCAACAGTACCGGCTCTATGCCGCTGGCTTCTGCTGCGACCAGGTAGCGATCGATCAGGTTGGCGTGTGCGTAGGGTTCGACCGCGATAACAATTACGATGAAGTCGATATTGGCAGCAACGGGCTTGAGTTCGCCTTGATTGTTGGGGCGAAGCAGCTCGCTGTGTCGATCCAAGGCAGCAACGACTACCCCGCTATCGGGTGAGCGGCGCCAGATAACACGATCACCGGTCACTAGTTGGCCCAGATGGGTGCGCATGTGGCAGCGTTGAATTTCGCCACGATGCTCACCTTCCAGCACTTCTACATCGACCTGTCGACCGAAGTGGGAGATGATCAGTCCCTGCTGTTCAGGGCCAAGATCACTGCCTTCCAGTTGCTCTTCTACCAGGGCGTCTCGCTTCTCGGCGCGGGACGCTCGTTCCTGTTGAATCTTGTTTATGCGCCAGGCTTGGCGGCGATTTACCTTGCGTTTTCCCATTCCGGACGCTTTGCTCACTCACTGCTGGGGTTATTGACGTGCTAAGGTATTCCAAACAGAACCAAATTGACAGTTTTGCCCGTGGAGAAGCGTGGATGGCGACGAAGGATAATCTGATCTGGGTTGATCTAGAAATGACCGGTCTCAACCCGGATACAGACCGAATCATCGAAATGGCGGCTATAGTGACCGACGGTGATCTGAATCTGATTGCTGAGGGCCCCGTCATCGCCGTGCATCAGAGTGACAGTGTGCTTTCGCACATGGATGAGTGGTGTACCCGTCAGCACGGCCAGTCGGGGCTGACGGACCGTGTTCGTGCCAGCAAAATCAGTGAGTCCGAAGCAGAGCAGACAATGCTCGAGTTTTTGCGCCAGCACAGTGAACAGGGCGTATCACCCATGTGTGGTAACAGCATCGGTCAGGACCGTCGTTTCCTGTGGCGCTACATGCCGGAGCTGGAAGCCTTTTTCCACTACCGTAACCTGGATGTGAGCAGCGTCAAGGAGTTGGCCAAGCGCTGGAAGCCGGATGTGCTGAATGGTTTCCGCAAGCAGGGCACCCATCTGGCGCTGGATGACATTCGCGAATCAATTGAAGAGCTGCGTCACTACCGTCGTCACTTCTTCCGTTTGTAATCAGTCCGGCAACCGGCGCGCGCCTGGATGATCCAGTATCGGGAGTGGAGAACCATTCTCGGTACTGGAGAGTTGCTCCAGCGCCCAGTCGATATGTTCTTTGACCAGCTCGCTGGCGCTTGACCGCTGTGCCTCTAATGCAGCTATAACGTCGCTCCCTCCCTTGCTATTTCCAAGCGCAACAGCCAGGTTGCGCTGCCAGCCGTCATAACCGGTGCGGCGAATGGCGGACCCTTCGGTTTTTTTCAGAAAGGTGGACTCGTCCCATCCAAATAGGGTCAGCAGTTCAGCTTGCTCAAGTCCGTGTCGGGGCTGGAAGTCCTCTTCCTTGCTGCGTTGGGCAAAGCGGTTCCAGGGGCAGATCAACTGGCAATCATCACAGCCGAAAACGCGGTTGCCCATCAGCGGGCGAAGCTCCAGCGGGATAGCGGCCTTGCTTTCAATTGTCAGGTAGGAAATACAGCGTCGCGCATCCAGTACCCCTGGCTCCGGAAAAGCTTGGGTGGGACAAATGTCGATACAGGCGCTACAGCGTCCACAATGCGATTCGGTTTCCGGCGGGTCAATGGGGAGTGGCAGGTCGATAAACAACTCACCCAGCAAAAACCAGGAGCCTGCTGAGCGATTAAGCAGTAGCGTATGTTTCCCGATCCAGCCCATTCCCGCGTTGCGGGCCAGTGGGCGCTCCAGCACCGGTGCACTATCGACAAAGGGGCGAAAGTTAACAACCTGATTTTCGAGTTGAGAATCCAGCCATTGACCCAGTTGCTTCAGGCGCTTGCGCAGGGTCTTATGGTAATCACGACCAAGGGTATATCGGGCGATATAGGCTTTGCTCGGGTCGCGAAGTACCCCTGTGATTGGAGCCCCTTTGGGCAGGTAATCCATGCGCAGCATAACAATGCGCTGAGTGCCGGGGTGAAGCAGAGTTGGGTCCAGGCGCTTGTCGATATTCTGGCTCAGATACTCCATGCTGCCCTGGTAGCCTTGCTCAAGCCATCGGTGCAGTTTTTCAGCCTCCATACTGGCGTCCGGCAAGGTAATGGCGCAGTCAGCAAATCCCAGGCGGCGGGCCTCCTGTTTCAGGTCTGATTTAAGCCGGTCCAGTTGTTCGTCGCTTAATTCGGGCATAGGGTCCTGAAAGTGCTAGTGTCCTGATATTTGATGCCGAACGGGAACCGGATGAATATTAGTCGGTCCGTCATCTATAATGAACTGAAAACAAAGGAGAAAGCCATGACAGGCAGAGCAGAGCTACCCGCTGCATTATACACGGCTGAGCAGTGCCGTGCGCTCGACCGAACTGCAATCGAGCAGTTTGGTGTGCCTGGCTTTCGTTTGATGCAGCGTGCAGGGCACGCAGCCTTTGTCGAGCTTCAAAACCGTTGGCCTCAGGCCAAACGATTGACCATTGCCTGTGGTGCCGGTAATAACGGTGGCGATGGTCTGATCATTGCCGGACTGGCGCGGCAGCAGGGGCTTGATGTCCAGGTTTTGGTGGTGCAGGACGATTTTACGGCTAGTTTGAAGGGTGAGGCATTGGCCGCCTGGCAGTGGGCTGAAGCCGTGGGGGTTGAGCTTGAACGTTGGCAACCCGAGCAGGAGCTGAGCGGTGAAGTGCTGGTAGATGCACTCTTGGGCACGGGGTTGAACGGTCTGGTACGGGGTGACTGTGCCAAGTTGATTCGCCAGCTTAATCGCGGCCATCGTCCGGTAATGGCGATTGATATTCCTTCGGGCCTCTGTAGCGATACGGGTCAGGTCCTGGGTGTGGCTGTAAAGGCTGAGCTAACTTTGACGTTTATCGGGCTCAAACAGGGTTTGTTGACCCATGAAGGCGTGGACCACTGTGGCGAGTTGCTATTCGATGCGCTGATGGTGCCTGACGAAGTCTACGAAGAGGTACCGATGAGTGCCTTCAGAACCGACTTCGATGATCTGGCAACCCTGCTGCCGCCGCGAAAACGCTCCTCTCACAAAGGGCTGTTTGGTCATGTGATGATCATAGGTGGTGACTACGGCATGGGCGGTGCGGCGCTGATGGCCGCAGAGGCAGCGGCGCGAAGTGGTGCCGGACTGGTTTCTCTGGCGACGCGGCCCGAACATGTGGCGGCCGCGCTGACGCGCGCACCCGAAGTAATGACGGCAGGGGTGAACTCAGGGCAGGATGTAGAACCTTTGCTGCAAAAGCCTGATGTGCTGGTGGTTGGCCCCGGATTGGGGCAATCGGCCTGGGCTGACCAGTTGCTCCAACAGGCGTTGAACTCTGGCTTGCCGCTGGTGTTGGATGCTGATGCGTTGAACCTTCTGACGACTCGCTTGGCGAGTCATGCGGGTAAACATGATTGGGTCCTGACACCGCACCCAGGTGAGGCTGCACGCCTGCTGGGATGCCAAACAGCTGATGTGCAGGCAGACCGTTTTGCTGCCGTGCGTGAGTTGCAGGCGATGTTGGGCGGTACGGTGGTTCTCAAGGGGGCAGGCAGTCTGACTTTTGATGGCGATATGGTGCATCTGTGCAGTGCAGGTAACCCAGGTATGGCCTGTGGTGGCATGGGGGATGTGCTCTCCGGTATCATTGGTGCCCTGCGTGCCCAACGGCTTAGCACGGTAGATGCAGCGCGAGCGGGCGTTTTTGCCCATGCCTGCGCGGCTGATCTCTGTGCGTCAGATCAAGGTGAACGAGGCCTGCTGGCAACCGATCTGGTGGCCCGGGTGCGGCGTGTACTCAACGGTATTGGATGATTGAAGGGTAATCTGAATGAAACAGATGCTCTCTGATGAGCAGGCGATGGCCGCATTTGGTGCGGCGCTGGCCAAAAGTGTAACCGAGGGTGGCGTGATTTTTCTGCGCGGCGACCTGGGTATGGGCAAGACGACACTGAGTCGTGGTGTGCTGCGTGGTTGTGGTCATACAGGCTCGGTTAAAAGTCCAACCTATACTCTGGTTGAGCCCTATGACACGCCTTCAGGTCCAGTGTACCACTTTGATCTTTATCGCTTGTCTGATCCAGAGGAGCTGGAGTATCTGGGTATCCGCGATTATTTTACTGAACAGGCCCTGTGTTTGATCGAGTGGCCCGATAAGGGCGCGGGCATGCTGCCAAAGCCGGATCTGGAGATCAAAATCGAGCTGTCTGGTAGCGGGCGTGAGCTGCTTTTGACGCCGATCACTCAAAAAGGGCAAACGATGGTCGATAACCTGAGTAATGCAAACTATCCACTGGCGGGCGATGACTAGATTCCTGCGCAACCTGAGTGTTTTGATGCTGCTATGCTTGCCGACGCTGAGCCTGGCAGGTCAGGAGGTGCGCAACGTACGCGCCTGGTTGGCGCCGGATAATACCCGTCTGGTGTTTGACCTGAGTGGCCCTGTTGAGCACAAGCTGTTTACGCTGCATAACCCTGATCGTGTTGTAATCGATATCGATGACGCAAAGCTCAAGGCATCGCTTAAGGGCTTGGGGCTGGAGAAAAGCCCGGTCGGTGATATCCGTTACAGCCATCGCAGTGAAGGCCTTAGAGTGGTGTTGGACCTGAAGCAGAAGGTTCGCCCCAAGAGTTTTGATCTTGAGCCCAATGATCAGTATGGCCATCGCCTGGTGGTAGACCTGGCGATGCAGTCTCAGGTGACACCTACCAAAACAGTGGTGCCAGTACCAGAGGCCGGTGGCAAGCGCGACATCATTGTAATGATCGATGCTGGTCATGGCGGTGAAGACCCCGGTGCTATAGGCCCGGGCGGCGTGCGTGAAAAAGATGTAGTACTGGCCATCTCACGTAAGCTCAAGGCAATGATCGACGCCAAGCCAGGTTACAGCGCTGTTATGACCCGTACCGGAGATTACTACATCAGCTTGCGCGGTCGCACCGGCAAAGCACGCAAGAGCAATGCGGATCTGTTTGTTTCCATTCATGCGGACGCCTTCAAGGATGCACGCGCTCGTGGCGCTTCTGTGTGGGTGCTTTCAGGACGCGGAGCAACCTCTGAAATGGGCCGTTGGCTGGCGCAGCGAGAGAACAGCACTGACTTGATAGGTGGCGTAGGCAGTCTCAGTCTGGATGACAAGGATGATGTTTTGGCCAGTGTATTGCTGGATATGTCGATGAATGCCAGTCGTAAGGACAGCCACCAGGTTGCTTCCAGAATACACGGTAATATTGATCGGTTTGCGCGCATGCACAAGAAACATGTTGAACAGGCCGGCTTCGTGGTGCTGAAATCACCGGATATTCCTTCCATTCTGGTTGAAACCGGCTTTATCTCCAACCCGGAAGAGGCTCGGAGTCTGAAAACGACTGCCTATCAACAGAAAATGGCCGAGGCGATTTTCAACGGTATTACCGATCACTTCTGGAGTAAGCCGCCTGCGGCAAGCTACGTTGCCTGGCAGAAGCAAAACGGCAAGTCAGATGCCGGACCGCGGCTGTATAAGGTTGTGTCCGGTGATACCCTGTCCGTTATTGCTCAGCGCAACGGTGTTTCACTGCAGCAGTTGCGCCGAGCTAACCAACTCAGTAACGACCGCATTCGTGTCGGTCAGGTGCTGCGTATACCCGCAGGCTAAGGTTTACTCAGGAATTTATGGCAGCTATACACCTGCTCTCACCGCAATTGGCTAACCAGATTGCGGCGGGGGAAGTCGTTGAACGTCCCGCATCTGTGGTTAAGGAACTGCTCGAAAACAGTCTTGATTCCGGAGCGGATCGAATTGAATTGGACGTGGAGCAGGGTGGGGTCAAACTGATTCGCCTGCGAGATAACGGCTCAGGTATTGAAAAGGATGACCTGCCGCTGGCGCTCAGTCGTCACGCTACCTCCAAAATTACTCGCCTGGAAGACCTGGAGGCGGTAGGCAGTCTCGGCTTTCGGGGCGAGGCGCTTGCCAGTATCAGCTCTGTCTCTCGCTTCACACTGACTTCTCGTACCTCCGGGCAGGATGCGGCCTGGTCCGTCTCCGCTCAGGGGCGTGATATGTCAACGGAAGTAGTACCTGCGGCTCACCCTGCCGGAACCACCGTGGAAATGCGTGACCTGTTTTTCAACACGCCTGCACGTCGCAAATTCCTCAAGACTGAAAAAACCGAGTTCCGTCACCTCGAAGAGGTGGTGAAACGTTTGGCGTTAAGTCGCTATGACGTCGGATTTGGTCTTAGGCACAACGCCAAGGTCGTACATCAACTGCGCCCGGCTGATACCGAAATCGCTCGTGAGCAGCGCTTGGGGCAGTTGCTTGGCAAGGCGTTTGTGGAGCAATCAGTTGCGCTTGATGTGGTTGCTGAGGCTTCCGGTCTAAGGCTTTGGGGCTGGATGGGATTGCCGACTTTTTCCCGTTCCTTGCCTGATCTGCAGTATTTCTTCGTCAATGGCCGGGTTATCCGGGACAAGGTGGTCACTCATGCGGTGCGTCAGGCCTACCAGGATGTGCTTTTCCATGGTCGGCACCCGGCCTATGTGCTGTATCTGGAACTGGACCCTGCGCTGGTTGATGTGAATGTGCATCCAACCAAACATGAGGTGCGCTTTCGCGAAAGCCGCTTGGTGCATGATTTTATTTTTCGAACGCTGTACCGCGTTATTGCCGACTTGCGTCCACAGGATCAAGCGCCAGTGCAGGCTGGCGGTGTTCCTGACTCGGATGCGAACGTCCCCAGTGTGCCTTTCCAGACTGGGCAGTCGGCAGCAGGAGCTGACCTGTCGGCACTTCGCCAGAGTCCTATGGGGTTTGACTATGGTGCGGGTCAGCGCAGCAATTTCAATGGGCCTTCCAATGCCTCACAGGTGAGTGAGCAGGTGAGTGCCTACGGTGCTTTACATCAGCCTGCCGGGGTGGCTCCGATAGCCTCTGCTATGTCCTCTGTACCCAGTGCAATGCCTCCTCAGCAGGACGGGGAGGCGCCGCCGTTGGGTTATGCGCTGGCGCAGCTGCATGGCATTTATATCCTGTCTCAAAATGCTCAGGGACTGGTGCTGGTAGACATGCACGCCGCCCACGAGCGCATTGTGTATGAGCGTATGAAGCAGTCATTTGAACAGGATCGTATCCGCAGCCAGCCGTTGCTGGTGCCAGTGAATCTCTCGGTCAGTGCCCGTGAGGCTGATATTGCTGAAGAGCTGCCGCAGGAGTTCCATCGTCTGGGCTTCAGGCTTGAGCGCATGGCGGAAGAGTCGCTGGTGATTCGAGAAGTACCTGTGGCGCTGGCCAAGGCCAATGTCGAACAGTTGGTGCGTGATGTACTGGGCGATATGCTGCAGTTTGGTACCAGTGACCGAATTGAGTCGCATCTGAACGAGCTGCTGGCAACCATGGCCTGTCACGGTGCTGTTCGCGCCAACCGTCAGCTGACCGTACCGGAAATGAATGGGCTCCTGCGTGATATGGAGCAGACTGAACGAAGTGGTCAGTGTAATCACGGTCGCCCTACATGGACTCAACTCTCTCTGGCACAGCTGGATAAACTGTTTTTACGAGGACAATAATGGCGTCAACCAAGGGGCAAAAGCCAAAGGTCATCTTCGTCATGGGGCCAACAGCCTCCGGCAAGACCGACTTGGCCATGCAGTTATGCGATCAGCTGCCCTGTGAGCTGGTCAGTGTCGACTCTGCCATGGTATTCAAGGGGATGGATATAGGTACGGCCAAGCCATCTCCTGCAGAGTTAGCGGCCTATCCCCATCGTCTGGTGGATATTATTGATCCTGCCGAAGCTTACTCGGCGGCTCAGTTCCGCGAAGATGCGTTGAGCGCGATTGATGAAATACAGGCTGCTAATCGCTTTCCGGTACTGGTGGGTGGAACTATGCTGTATTTCAATGCTCTTAAACAGGGCTTGGCCAAGTTGCCTGAGGCTGACCCTGAGCTGCGGCAGCGAATAGAGGCAGAAGCAGCGGAGTTGGGCTGGCCGGCCATTCATGCCCGTTTGGCAGCGGTTGACCCTGAAGGCGCCCGACGCCTCAAGCCCAATGATTCCCAGCGCTTGCAGCGTGCACTGGAAGTCTTTGAGTTGACCGGGCGTCCGATCAGTGATCATTGGCGTGAGCAGGAAGAGGCCGAGTTACCGTTTGAGATCGTTCCTATAGCGTTGGCGCCGGATGATCGATCAGTGCTGCATGAGCGTATTGAATTGAGGTTTGATTTGATGCTGAAGGCGGGCTTTGAAGAGGAGGTTCGTGCGCTCTGGCAGCGCGGAGATCTTCATGTGGGTATGCCGTCGATACGCTGTGTTGGTTACCGCCAAATGTGGTCCTGGCTCGAAGGGGAATACGATCGGGAAACCATGCGATATAAAGGCATAGTTGCGACCCGTCAGCTGGCAAAGCGTCAGTTGACCTGGCTGCGAGGCTGGAAAGATGTGAATTGGCTGTCAACAACAGAATCTAATTTGCTGGCACGTGCCTTGAAACTCGTCGACCCTGCCGTTATATAATGTTTTCGGGTATGATCGCGCGCAAGCTCTTGTTTGCTCATGTTGATACATGAAGCCGAGTTACTAAAAAACGTACACATACAACTACACTTATAATCAATTTCCATTTTGGAAGGAGTTTGCAATGTCAAAAGGGCAGTCTTTACAAGACCCTTACCTGAACGTCCTGCGCAAGGAGCGTGTACCTGTTTCCATCTTCCTGGTAAACGGTATCAAGCTGCAGGGCCAGATCGAATCCTTTGATCAGTTCGTGATCCTGCTGAAGAACACCGTCAGTCAGATGGTGTACAAACATGCCATTTCTACAGTAGTGCCTGCGCGCCCGGTGAAACTGCCGGCTGTCGACGACAAGCCTGCTGAATGAGGTATTAATTGTTTTTTGAGCGTCCCGAATCGGGCGAGCGTGCGATCCTCGTCCATATAGATTTCAATAGAGAAGAAGATCGCGAAAGCCCCCGTGAACTCGAAGAGTTAGCCCTCTCCGCCGGTGCCGATCCGGTCGAATTTCTGACCGGGTCGCGTGCCGACCCCAGTCCCAAGTTCTTTTTGGGTAAAGGTAAGGTTGAAGAACTGGTTAACCTGGTGCGTATGCATGAGGCTGAACTGGTTATCTTTAACCATGCCTTGAGCCCGGCGCAGGAGCGAAACCTTGAACGTGAGCTGCAGTGCCGAGTCCTGGACCGTACCGGTCTGATTCTCGATATCTTTGCGCAACGCGCGCGCACTCATGAAGGTAAGCTTCAGGTTGAGCTGGCTCAGCTGGAACATATGTCGACCCGTCTGGTGCGAGGCTGGACCCACCTTGAGCGTCAGAAGGGTGGTATAGGTCTGCGAGGCCCGGGTGAAACTCAGTTGGAAACAGACCGACGGCTGTTGCGTGCGCGTATCAAGTCCATTCTTGCTCGGCTTGAGAAAGTGCGTAAACAGCGTGATCAGGGGCGTCGTGCCCGTCAGCGTGCGGAAATTCCAACGGTATCATTGGTAGGCTATACCAACGCAGGCAAGTCGACGCTGTTTAATCGCATGACTTCTGCTGAGGTTTATGCGGCTGATCAGTTGTTTGCCACTCTGGACCCAACGCTGCGTAAAATTGAGCTGGCGGATGTGGGGCAGGCGATTCTTGCTGATACGGTAGGCTTTATCCGTCATCTACCGCATAAGCTGGTCGAGGCATTCCGTGCAACCCTTCAGGAAACCACTGATGCTGGGCTTTTGCTGCATGTGATCGATTGCTACGATGAGGAGCGTCGAGAGCACATCGAGCAGGTTAATGCGGTTCTTGAAGAGATCGGAGCGGCCGAAGTACCCGTATTGCAGGTATACAACAAGATTGATCAGCTCGAAGATCCCGAGCCGCGTATCGATCGTGATGAAGATGGTGTGCCCTGGCGTGTTTGGGTGTCGGCTGTTACCGGTGAGGGTATTGATCTGCTGCTGCAGGCAATCAGTGAGCGTCTTGGTGAGGAAATCTTTCACAAGGTGCTGGACCTGACGCCTGCAGACGGTAATTTCCGTGCACAGTTGTATGCTCAGGGTAGTGTGGTCAATGAAGCAGTGGATGAGCGTGGACACATTCAGCTGGAAGTGCGACTGCAGATGAAGGATTTTAAACGGCTTTTAAGCCGTCTTGGCATGCGTCCGGAACAATACGTGCCGCAGGCGGTCGATTAACTCGTCCGTTGCGGTCATAATCGCAGCAAGAATAAACAGGTAACTCAGCGGTTTAATACGGAGAACACTATGGCCTGGAATGAGCCCGGCGGGAATGGTGATAACCATGACCCCTGGAGCGGCGGTAGCAACCGCGGCAAACGTGGCGGTGGCAACGATCAGGGACCGCCTGATCTGGATGAGGCAATGCGCAAGCTGCAGGACCGTCTAGGCGGTATCTTTGGTGGCGGTAAAAAGCGCGGTGGCTTCGGTGGCGGTGGCAACGGTAAAGGCAGCAGTGGCTTTTTCGTTGTCCTGATTGTGCTGGCTGCGCTGTTTTGGGCCGGTATGGGTTTTTATACTGTCGACCAGCAGGAGCGTGGCATTGTGCTTCGTCTGGGTAAGTACCATGACACGGTGCAGCCGGGTCTGCAGTGGAACCCGCCGTTGATCGATGAAGTAGTGAAGGTTAACACCACGCGTCTGCGTACCTATGACCATCGCTCTTTGATGCTGACGGCTGATGAAAACATCGTTGATGTAGACATGACTGTTCAGTACGTAGTTTCTGATCCTGCGCAGTTCACCCTTAAGGTGCGTGAACCCAGTGACAGTCTGGCTCAGTCTTCCGAGTCTGCACTGCGTCATGTTGTCGGTACCTCTGACATGCACGGTATCCTGACGGAGGGTCGTGATACGTTGGCCTTGCAGGTTCAGGCACGTTTGCAGAGTTACATGGATAACTACTCCACGGGTCTTAGCATTTCCAAGGTGAACATCAAGAATGCTCAGGCACCTCGTCAGGTGCAGGACGCCTTCGATGATGTGATCAAGGCGCGTGAGGACGAGCAGCGTTCCAAGAACGAAGCCGAGGCCTACGCCAACGGTATAGTGCCAGAGGCGCGAGGTCGTGCTCAGCGTCTGTTGGAAGAGTCCAATGCTTACCGTGAAGAGGTTGTGGCCAAGGCTACCGGTGAGGCGAGTCGTTTTACAGCGCTACTGGCCGAGTATCAGAAAGCGCCTGAAGTTACTCGTGAGCGTCTGTATATCGACACCATGCAGGATGTAATGGGACGCACTGGCAAGGTCATGGTTGATGTCGAAGGTGGGAACAATATGATGTATCTGCCGCTGGATCGTTTGACGTCCCAGCAGTCGCAGGCGCGTGATAGCTCCACTTCTCGCAACATCCGACTGGATGACAATACTGTGCGCCAGATTACCGATCAGGTGCTTGAGGAAACGCGTCAGCGTTCACAGACAACCACAGGTCTGAGGGAGGGACGCTAATGAAACCTAGTTCCATGTTCGGACTGATCGCGCTGCTTTTGGTAGTGATGGTTGGCTCCAAATCGGTCTATATCGTCAAGGAAACCGAGCGTGCCATCAAGCTGCGCTTTGGTGAGGTTGTGGAAGCGGATATCAAACCGGGTCTGCACTTCAAGATTCCGTTTGTGAACACGGTGCGCAAGTTTGAAGGTCGAACCATGACCCTGGATGCGCGTCCTCAGGCGTTCCTTACGCTGGAGAAAAAGCGTCTGATTGTGGATTCTTTCATCAAATGGCGTATCGACAATGTCGAAAAGTACTACACCGCTACGTCTGGTGATGAATTCCGCGCCGCTGACCTGCTTTCGACCCGTATCGAAACCAGTCTGCGTAACCAGTTTGGTGAGCGTACGCTGACCGAAGTGGTATCGGGTGCGCGTGAAGAGGTGATGGGTGATGTTATCCGTGCTCTCAGCGATCTGGCTCAGTCGGAGTTGGGTATCGAAGTCATCGATGTCCGTGTGAAACGTATCGACCTGCCACAGGAAGTATCATCTTCCGTATATGAGCGTATGCGTACCGAGCGTTTGCGTCTGGCACGTGAACTGCGTGCGCGTGGTAAGGAGCTGGCAGAAGGTATTCGTGCGGATGCAGATCGTCAGCGTACGGTTATCCTGGCGGATGCCTTCCGTGAAGCTGAAACCGTTCGTGGTGAGGGTGATGCCCAGGCGGCTGCTATCTACTCGGAAGCCTTTCAGAAAGATCCCGAGTTTTATGCGTTCTACCGCAGCCTCAAGGCGTATCGTGAATCCTTTGCAACCGGTGGCGACCTGTTCGTGTTGGACCCGGATAGTGAGTTCTTCCGTTACTTGAATAACTCCAAGGGAACAATGGTTACACAATAGTCGAACAGGCTAGTACCTAAATCGGGTGCCTATGGCACCCGATTTCGTGATAGGATTGACCAAACCGGGTTCGTGCCCGGTTTTTTTGTGAACTACAGACCACATGACAGCGGAGTAACGCATGGCATTGGCAGATCGCTGGTTGCTGCCCGACGGGATTATGGAGCTGCTGCCGCCTCAGGCACGGCAGGTTGAGTTAATGCGACGGAAGGTCCTGGACCTTTACCATCGCTGGGGCTATGAGCTGGTTATGCCGCCGATTGCGGAGCATCTGGAGTCTCTGTTGACCGGCGTTGGGCATGACCTGGACCTGAATACATTCAAAGTTACCGATCAGGTCAGCGGGCATACACTGGGTGTGCGTGCCGATATGACGCCACAGGTTGCACGTATTGATGCACACCGTCTGCGCACCGAGGGTCCCAGTCGCCTGTGTTACTGCGGTTCAGTGCTGCACACACATCCGGCCAATATGCTGGCGTCTCGCAACCCGCTGCAGCTGGGTGCGGAACTCTATGGCCATGCCGGCGCCGATAGCGATGTGGAAGTGATCAGTATGATGCTGGAAACCCTGCGGGAAGTTGGTTTGCAGGGCGTGGTCAGTCTGGATCTGGGTCATGTGGGGATTTTCAGTCGCCTGATGGAGTTGTGTGAACTTTCCGCTGATCAGCAGGCTGAATATCAGGATATGTTGCAACGCAAAGCACTGCCTGAGGTTGAGCGTTTTGTTGCTGACTTGACTGCCGGTAACGAGCAGACACGCGATTGGTTGCGTCAGCTACCGCGCTTGAATGGCTCTGCCAGTGTTTTGGATCGTGCGCAGGTGTTGTTTGGCCATGATGAGGCCTTGAGCGAAGCCATTGCCTATTTGGGTGAGCTGGCGCAGCGCGTGAAGGTGCGCTATCCAGAAGTGGATGCCTACTTTGACCTGAGCGAATTGCGCGGCTATCACTATCATACGGGTGTCGTATTCGCGGCTTACACGCCGCAGTATGGACAGGCCTTGGCCAAGGGCGGTCGTTACGACAATATTGGTCAGGACTTCGGACGTGCGCGTCCGGCCACCGGCTTTAGTGCCGACTTGAAAACCCTGCTGGATCTGGCGGGTTGTCTTGAAATGTCGGTCGAGCCTGTCATCGTCGCACCTGCTGGTGAGCCTGAGGGGCTGCAGGCGGCGATCGCTGTATTGCGAGCTGAAGGTCAGCGTGTTGTGCAGCAGTTGGGTGGTGAAGCAAATTCCGAGGGGCAGGCTGGTCGGTACTTGGTTGCCGAGGGCGGTGCCTGGGTCGTGAAAGACCTCTAAGCTTTTTTTTGAACTTTAACGAGTATTCGAGACAGCAATGGGTAAAAACGTCGTTGTTCTGGGCACCCAGTGGGGTGATGAAGGCAAGGGTAAGATCGTTGATCTTCTGACCGAACAGGTGGCCGCAGTAGTCCGCTTTCAGGGTGGTCATAATGCGGGGCATACGCTGGTAATTGATGGTGAAAAAACCGTCCTGCACCTGATTCCCTCTGGCATTCTGCGTCAGAATGTACTGTGTCTGATTGGTAATGGCGTAGTGCTGTCACCAGAGGCGCTGCTGAAGGAAATTGCTGAACTGGAAGAGAAAGGTGTTCCTGTTCGTGATCGTCTGCAGCTGAGCCCGGCTTGCCCGTTGATCCTGGCTAGTCATGTTGCGCTGGATCAGGCGCGTGAACTGGCGCGTGGTAATGCCAAAATCGGTACTACTGGTCGTGGTATTGGCCCGGCATACGAAGACAAGGTTGCGCGTCGTGGCCTGCGTCTGGGTGATATGGCGGATCCTGAGCGTTTTGCAACCAAGCTGAAAGAAGTGCTGGAATTCCATAACTTCATGCTGCAGAACTACTACAAGGTTGATCCGATCGATTTCCAGCAGACATATGATAGCTGCATGGAAATGGCCAAAACTTTGGTGCCGATGATCACCGACGTAACTGCCAAGCTGCATGATTTGCGCAAGCAGGGTGCCAGCATCATGTTTGAAGGTGCTCAGGGCTCTCTGCTGGATATTGACCACGGTACTTACCCGTTCGTAACCTCTTCAAATACTACGGCTGGTGGTACTTCTACTGGTAGTGGTTTTGGTCCGTTGTACCTGGACTACATTCTGGGTATTACCAAGGCTTACACTACGCGTGTGGGTGGTGGCCCTTTCCCGACCGAGCTGCATTGTGATGTAGGTGCGCGTCTGGCTGAGCGTGGTCATGAGTTCGGCGCCACTACTGGGCGTGCGCGTCGTTGTGGCTGGTTTGATGCTGTGGCGCTCAAGCATGCTATCCAGATCAACTCTGTTTCCGGCATCTGTCTGACAAAGCTGGACGTGCTGGATGGTCTGGAGCAGATCAATATCTGCGTTGGCTACGAAGATGAAAACGGCAACCCGGTCAGCTCCTTGAGTGGCAGTGAAGACTATGATGTTGTTAAGCCGGTTTATGAATCGGTAGAGGGCTGGACTGAGTCCACTGTTGGCGCGAAGTCAATTGATGCTCTGCCGGCTAATGCCCGTGCTTATATCACTCGCCTTGAAGAATTGATTGAGGCGCCAATCGATATCATCTCTACAGGTCCGGATCGTAACGAAACTATCGTGCTACGTGATCCTATGGCTGAATAATCGGCTGAAACAGGACGAAAAAAAACCGCATCATTGATGCGGTTTTTTTGTGCGCGCTATCTGCCGTCAGTCCTGGGTGTGGTTGGCGGCAGTCGCTGATCGTTTAGCGCAGGCCTTCCGCGGTTGCGGGGTGCAGGGTGCGCAATAGCGCCTTGAGCAGCTTGGCATTACTGGTGATCAAATTGCCACGATCGTTGTACTGATTACCGCCTGAGAAGTCGGAAACAAGACCGCCTGCTTCACGGATCAGTAGAAGGCCGGCAGACAGTTCGGTGCTGTTCAGGCCGATCTGATAGAAACCATCCAGGCGACCTGCTGCAGTGTAGGCCAGGCTCAGTACGGGAGAGCCGCTGTTGTGCAGGGTGGCACCGCTCTGCATGATTTCCTGCATCATGCGAGTGTGTGATTCAATCCAGGGCTTGTCGCTGCTGCGGCCGTGATAGCCCGTGCCGATAATGGCGCCTTCCAGGCTGGTACGGTTGCTGACGCGCAGGCGCTTGCCATTCAGCTGGGCGCCTTTGCCGCGGCTGGCAGTGAATTCTTCACCGAACATTGGGTTCAGTACCACGCAATGCTCTGCGCGTCCGCCGATAAAACCGGTAATGCTCAAGGCGAACATCGGCAGTGCATTGGAGAAGTTGGTCAGGCTGTCGATGGGGCTGATGTGCCACTCGCATTCACCTGGGCCCTCACCAATGGGTGCGTGATGACCGCTGTATTCGCCGATCAGGCTGTGATGCGGATAAGCCTTCTGGAGCTGAGTCACAATGGTGCCTTCCGCCTGCTGGCAGAGATCACTGATGAACTGGGCCACATCGGCCTGTTCGGATTTGATCAAATCAAGGCGTTCCAGTGCGCGAGAGACCTGTTCACCTGCGGTGCGGGCTGCACGCAGGGCAATATTAACCATTGGTTGCATCAGTGTTAATGTCCAGTTTCAGTGTTGGCAAAGTCCTATTGTAGCTCAGTCCGCAGCTACGCTGAACAGGTGGTCTTAAACTCGATAAGGATCTGTTAGAATACCCGCCTTTTAGCGGCGTATCCGAGACCGAAATGTCTGACCATATTCGCATAGTACTGGTGAACACGACCCATCCGGGCAATATTGGTGGTGTGGCACGTGCCATGAAAAACATGGGGTTGAGTGATCTTTGTTTGGTCAGTCCCAAATGTTTTCCACATCCGGATGCGGATGCTCGTGCTTCAGGTGCGACGGATTTGTTGGAGCAGGCATGCGTCGTCGATAATATCGAAGAGGCAATTGCGGATTGCGAGTTGGTGTTTGGTACCAGTGCGCGCGAGCGTCATATTCCATGGCCGTTAGTCAATCCGCGTGAGCTGGCTGCTATTGCTGCGCCGTTGAAGGGCAAGGCTCGGGTAGCCGTGCTCTTTGGGCGTGAAGATCGTGGTTTGACCAATGAAGAATTGCAGCTCTGCCATCATCATGTCCACATTCCTGCCGTCGATACGTTCAGCTCACTCAATATTGCAGCTGCCGTGCAAGTGATTACCTATGAGTTGCGTATGGCAGAAGTCACTGAACAGCAGGCAGCGCGTCCCCAGTGGGGAACGAATTGGGATATAGAGCTTGCGCCTCAGCGAGAGCTGGAACTGATGTTCGATCATCTGGAGCGTGCGCTGGTCAAAATTGATTTTCTTGATCCGGATAATCCACGCCAGCTCATGCCTCGTTTGCGCAGGCTGTTGCAGCGGGCGGTTCCAGATAAGGTTGAGGTAAATGTGCTTAGAGGCATCCTGACCGCGGTTGAAAAACAGGTCGAGCTGGCGCAGCGAGGAAAGAAAGATGATTGAGCAGATGAAAGAAGACATACGGTCGGTGTTTCACCGTGACCCGGCTGCTCGCAATGCGTTTGAAGTGTTGACGGCCTATCCAGGGCTTCACGCAATCTGGTACCACCGGGTGGCCAATGCGCTTTGGCGACGCAATTTCAAATGGTTGGCGCGAATGATTTCCAATCTGGGGCGCTGGTTGACCGGTATCGAAATCCATCCGGGGGCAACTATTGGGCGCCGGTTCTTTATCGATCATGGCATGGGGGTCGTGATTGGTGAGACTGCCGAGATTGGTGATGATGTAACGCTTTATCATGGTGTTACCTTGGGCGGGACCAGCTGGAATAAGGGCAAGCGCCATCCTACCTTGGGTGATAATGTGGTGTGCGGTGCTGGTGCCAAGGTGTTGGGTCCAATCAATATCGGTGCGGGTGCGCGCGTGGGATCGAATGCAGTTGTAACCCGTGATGTGCCGGCTGATGCTACGGTGGTGGGTATTCCTGGGCGTATCATTAAGCGTCAGCCGGAAGAGGATAGCCCAGAAGAGCTGAAGCGTCGTGAAATGGCGGATAAGGTTGGCTTTGATGCTTATGCCGTGACCAGGGAGGTTTCTGATCCTGTGGCCCACGCTATTCGCTGCCTGCTCGATCATATGCAGGCTATGGATCATAAGGTCGATGGCATGGGTAAGGCGTTGTGCGAATTGAAGCCGGGCTTTTGTGATGAGCAGTTGCCTGAGCTCAAGAGTGAGGACTTTGAAGCGGCTGTGGATGATGTCAGTGGTATGCCTGACCAGGCAAAAAGGGCAGAGTCTGCGACGTTGGAGAAGGAAAAGTCCGACTAATTTAGTAGGATTAATAGTTGACTGGTTTACTAGGGAATTGCATAATGTCTTCATGCTGTAAAGCGTGAATACGAGGATTGTTATGCGATTGACCACTAAGGGTCGCTACGCTGTGACCGCGATGTTGGACTTGGCTCTGCATGAAGGCAAGGGGCCTATCAGTCTGGCTGATATTTCTGAGCGTCAGGGGATTTCACTCTCCTATCTGGAGCAGCTGTTTGCCAAACTGCGCCGCAATGAGTTGGTGCGCAGTGTGCGTGGTCCCGGTGGTGGATATCAGCTCAAGCGCGAACAGGGACAGATTAATGTGGCCGAAGTGATTGATGCGGTCAATGAGTCTGTCGATGCGACAGGTTGTCAGCATAATGGTGGTTGCCAGGGTGGTGAGGTTTGTTTAACCCATCATCTGTGGTGTGACCTGAGTGACCAGATTCATAGCTTTTTGAGTAGTATCAGCCTGGCTGATCTGGTTGCCCGCCGCGATGTGCAGCAGGTGGCCGATCGACAGCAGCGACAGGTTGATCAACTGATTGCCAGCAGTAGCAAACAACCAGCGCGAACTAAAGCAGCTGTGTGAGAGTTTTTGGAGAGACACGATGAAACTGCCGATCTACCTTGATTATGCCGCGACTACACCGGTTGACCCGCGTGTGGCGGAAAAAATGACTGCTTGCCTGACTCTTGATGGCAACTTCGGCAACCCGGCGTCACGTTCTCACCTGTTTGGCTGGAAAGCCGAAGAGGCGGTGGAAAATGCTCGCCGTCAGGTGGCTGATACCCTGGGAGCCGACCCGCGTGAAATTGTCTGGACATCCGGTGCGACCGAGTCCGACAACCTGGCAATCAAAGGTGTTGCTCGCTTCTACAGCAAAAAAGGCAAGCATATTATTACATCCAAGATCGAGCATAAGGCCGTTCTGGATCCCTGCCGTCAGCTGGAGCGTGAAGGTTTTGAGGTAACTTACCTCGAGCCGGGCAGCGATGGCATCATTGCCCCGCATCAGGTTACTGAAGCGCTGCGTGATGACACCATCCTTGTCTCATTGATGCACGTGAATAACGAAATCGGTACCGTGACCGATATTGCAGCGATTGGCGAAATAACTCGCGCGAAAGGCGTTCTGTTCCACGTTGATGCTGCTCAGAGTGTAGGCAAGCTGCCAATCGATCTGAGTGAAATGAAAGTGGACTTGATGTCTGTCTGCGCCCACAAGATCTACGGACCCAAGGGTATCGGTGCTTTGTATGTGCGTCGTAAACCACGTGTGCGCCTGGAAGCATTGATCCACGGTGGTGGTCATGAGCGTGGTATGCGTTCAGGTACTTTGCCGACGCATCAAATCGTGGGTATGGGTGAAGCCTTCCGTATTGCCACTGAAGAGATGGCTGCTGAAAAGGTTCGTCTTGAAGCGCTGCGTCAGCGCCTTTGGGATGGCTTTAAAGATATGGAAGAAGTGCACATCAACGGCTCTCAGGAGCAGTATGTCTCCGGCACCATCAACATCAGTTTTGCGTTTGTTGAGGGTGAATCCCTGCTGATGTCCATCAAGGATCTGGCAGTATCGTCCGGTTCTGCATGTACTTCTGCCAGCCTGGAACCGTCTTATGTGCTGCGTGCACTGGGCTTGAATGATGAGCTGGCACACAGCTCCATTCGTTTCTCGCTGGGCCGTTTTACCACCGAAGAAGAGGTGGATTATGCCGTCGAGCAGGTACGTCATGCGGTTGAAAAGCTGCGTGAGCTGTCACCCCTGTGGGACATGTTTAAAGACGGCGTGGACCTGAGCAAGGTTGAGTGGGTTCACCACTAAGGTCCTAAGTAGAATAATTGGAGACTAGTCATGGCTTACAGTGAACAGGTAATTGATCATTACGAAAACCCGCGTAACGTCGGTAAAATGGATGCGGACGATCCGCATGTAGGTACCGGCATGGTAGGTGCGCCTGCCTGTGGTGACGTTATGCGTCTGCAGATCAAGGTAAATGACGAGGGCGTGATCGAAGATGCGCGCTTTAAAACCTATGGTTGCGGTTCTGCTATTGCCTCCAGCTCCCTGGTAACCGAGTGGGTTAAGGGTATGACGCTGGATCAGGCAAGTGAGCTGAAGAACGCCACTATCGCTGAAGAGCTGGCGCTGCCGCCGGTAAAAATTCACTGCTCCGTTCTGGCAGAAGATGCCATCAAGGCTGCAGTAGAAGACTACCGCAAAAAACAGGGTAAGTGATTTACCGCACGGGGAGTCTAGTGGACTCCCCGTAGATGGGGTTTTTATGGCAATTAGCATGACACAGGCCGCGATCGATCATGTTGCACGTTACCTTGAGTCGCGTGGCCACGGTGAAGGTATTCGTCTTGGGGTAAGAACCTCTGGCTGCTCTGGCATGGCGTATGTGCTTGAGTTTGTTGATCAGAGTGAGCCTGAAGATGAAATCTTTGAGTTTGGGGGCGTCAAGGTTGTGATCGACCCCAAAAGTCTGGTGTACCTTGATGGTACGGAGCTGGACTTTGTGCGTGAAGGGCTCAATGAAGGGTTTCAGTTTAATAACCCGAATGTCCGCAGTGAATGTGGCTGCGGTGAGAGCTTTAACGTCTGACCCGTTCGGGTGAATGAGGTCGGTATGGATATTACACGCAATTATTTTGAATTTCTGGGGCTGCCGGTTGGCTTTGAAGTTGACCAGTCCCAGTTGTCTGAGCGCTATCGCTCACTTCAACAGCAGCTGCACCCGGATCGCCATTCGCATCAATCTGATCGTGAACAGCGCCTTGCAGTGCAATACACCACCTATCTGAATGAAGCGCTGGCGACACTCAAGTCCCCACTCAAACGCGCGCAGTACCTGCTGTCTTTGCAGGGTATCGATACGCTTTCCGATTCTCGTAATCAGCTGGATCCAATGTTCCTGATGGAGCAGATGGAGCTCCGTGAGCGCGTGGCTGAAGCGCCTGATCACGATGATCCCGAAGCTGAAATGGAGTCGCTCGAGCGTCAGGTTGAGCAATCGCTTAAGCAGTTGCAGGCAGATTTTGCCAAGGCTTGGGCTGAGGGTTCACTTGAGCTTGCCGAGCAGGTGGTGCGCAAGATGCAGTTTATGGTGAAGCTGCAGTCGGAAGTAGAAGCGCTGGAAGACAAGTTGTTCGACGACTAACGGAATACATATGGCACTGCTGCAAATAGCTGAACCCGGACAGAGTCCGGAACCCCATGCCCGTAAGCTGGCAGTGGGTATCGATCTGGGAACAACCAACTCATTGGTCGCCACCGTGCGCAGCAGTGAAGCTGTGACGCTGCCTGACGCTCAGGGAGGTCATTTGCTGCCATCCGTGGTGCACTATGCCGCTGAAGGCGTGATGTTGGTGGGGGCTGAGGCTCAGGCTCAGGCAATTCGCGACCCTTACAACACGATCAGTTCGGTTAAGCGCCTGATGGGGCGTGGGGCTGAGGATGTTAAGGGGTTGGGAGATACCCTGCCATATCGTCTGACGGAGTCAGAATCCGGCATGCCGTACCTGCAGACAGCAGCAGGTGATAAAAGTCCGGTTGAGGTCTCAGCAGATATTTTGGGCGCCTTGAAGGCGCGAGCTGTAGAGTCTTTGGGCGGTGAGCTGGAAGGTGCTGTCATTACCGTGCCTGCATACTTTGATGATGCTCAGCGTCAGGCAACCAAGGATGCTGCCCAGTTGGCTGGTCTCAAGGTGCTGCGTTTACTGAATGAACCGACCGCTGCAGCGGTGGCCTATGGGCTTGATCAAAAAGACGAAGGTGTCATCGCGGTTTATGACCTGGGCGGCGGTACCTTTGATATTTCTATCCTGCGTCTGAATAAGGGCGTCTTTGAAGTTCTTTCGACCGGTGGTGATACGGCGCTGGGCGGGGATGACTTTGACCGCTTGCTCGCTGAGCAGTTGCTGCTGACGTCTGGTTTGGGTGAGTCACTGAATGCATCATCTGCCAACTCACTAACCGCACTGGCTCGTCGCATCAAGGAAGGTTTGAGTGCTAGTGAGCAGGTCACTGAGTCGATTGAACTGGATGGCCGTGAATTTGCTGTTGAGGTCACCCGTGATCAATTTGATACGCTGATTGATCCGCTCGTCAAACGTACGCTGCGCACTTGTCGTCGAACTCTTAAAGACGCAGGTGTTGGTCTTGATGAAGTGGTCGAAGTGGTCATGGTTGGTGGTTCCACTCGTGTTCCGCGTGTGCGTGAGGCGGTCGGTGAGTTCTTCGGTCGTCAGCCGCATATTGATATCGATCCCGACCGTGTGGTGGCCATAGGTGCTGCCTTGCAGGCCGATGTTTTGGTAGGTAATAAACCTGACTCCGATATGTTGCTGTTGGATGTGACGCCGCTATCGCTGGGTCTTGAAACCATGGGTGGATTGGTTGAAAAAATCATTCACCGCAATACGGCAATCCCGGTGGCGCGTGCTCAGGAATTTACCACCTATCAGGATGGCCAGAATGCCATGGCTATTCACGCGGTTCAGGGTGAGCGAGAGCTGGTACAGGACTGTCGTTCTCTGGCACGTTTTGTTTTGCGTGACATACCGCCCATGGCGGCAGGCGCAGCCAAAATCCGAGTGACCTTTCAGGTAGATGCCGATGGCCTGCTGAGCGTATCTGCACAAGAGTTATCCACAGGTGCGGTCAGCAGTGTTCAGGTGAAACCCTCCTACGGTCTGAGCGATGATGAAATCACGCGCATGTTGAAGGAGTCCTACAGTCACGCAGAGGATGATTTGGAAGCGCGAAACCTGCGTGAGCAGCAGGTGGAAGCCAATCGCATCATCGCAGCACTGAAAAACGCAATGGCTTCGGACGGTGCCCTGCTGAATGCTGAAGAAACTGCTTTACTGGAGCAAGCTATCGTTGAGCTTGAAATGTTGCTTCAGCAGGCTGACTATCACCGGATAGAAGCGGGTATTGAGTCTCTGGCCAAGACCAGTGACTTTTTTGCTTCGCGTCGTATGGACCAGAGCATCTCCCAGGCCCTGTCGGGACATGCCATTGATGAAATCGAAAAGGAGACACACTGATGCCTCAGGTTATTTTCTTGCCGCACGAAGATCTGTGTCCGGAAGGCAAGGTCATTGAAGCGGAACCGGGCATGACCATCTGTGATGTCGCTTTGCAGCACGGTGTTGAAATTGAGCATGCCTGTGAAAAGTCATGTGCCTGCACGACGTGTCATGTGATCGTGCGTGAAGGCTATGACTCACTTGATGAGGCCGATGAGCTTGAAGATGACATGCTCGACAAGGCTTGGGGTCTGGAGCCAGAGTCTCGTCTGAGCTGTCAGGCGGTTGTGGCTGATGTGGATTTGGTTGTTGAGATCCCCAAATACACCATTAACCAGGTATCGGAAAATCACTGAGGAGTGATGAAATGGGCTTGAAATGGGTCGATGTACACGACATTGCCATTGAGCTGGTAGAGGCTTATCCAGAGCAGGATCCGCTGAAAATCAGTTTTCCGGATCTCTATACCAAAATCATGGCGTTAGACGAGTTTGATGACGACCCTGATCATTGCGGCGAGAAAATCCTTGAGGCCATACAGATGGCCTGGATTGAAGAAGCCGACTGACAGGTCGATATAAGCCCGCTGTGCGGGCTTTTTCATTAGCGCCACTTGGCTGTTCAGTGCAAGGTGCTTTGCGTATAATGCTGCGCTTTGTTGACTATGCACTCTAAATTTGGGGATTTTAATCATGGCGGTAGAACGCACTCTTTCCATCATCAAGCCTGATGCTGTTGCTAAAAACGTAATCGGCGAAATCGAAACTCGTTTCGAAAAAGCAGGTCTGAAAATTGTTGAAATGCAGATGAAGCAGCTGAGCCAGGCTGATGCAGAAGGTTTCTACGCTGAGCACAAAGAGCGTCCTTTCTTTGCTGATCTGGTAGCGTTCATGACGTCTGGTCCTGTTGTTGTACAGGTTCTGGAAGGTGAAAATGCCATCGCTAAGAACCGTGACCTGATGGGTGCTACTAACCCGCAGGAAGCTGCTGAAGGCACTATCCGTCGTGACTTCGCTGAGTCTATCGACGCGAACGCTGTACACGGCTCTGACTCTCCTGCCTCTGCTGAGCGCGAAATCGCTTACTTCTTCGGCGCCTGATAGCCGTTCCGGGTCGCCTCTCAAATGGGGCGGCCTAACCTGTAAAATGAGTGAACACGACATGTCCGACTCTGCGACCAAGATCAACCTCCTGGGGCTGTCGCCTGCAAAATTGATAGCCTTTTTCGAACAACAGGGTGAAAAGAAATTTCGTGCCACCCAGGTGTTGAAATGGCTGCATCAGCACGGTGCTTCCAGCTTCGATGAGATGACAAATATCAGCAAGGCCTTGAGAGCTAAGCTGGCTGAGGTTGCGGAAATACGCGAGCCCGAAATTTTGCTGGATAAAACATCCCGCGATGGAACCCGAAAGTGGGTTATTCGAATGGATGGTGGCTCTGCGATTGAGATGGTACTGATCCCGGAGGGGGAGCGACGCACGCTTTGCGTGTCATCTCAGGTCGGTTGTTCACTGGATTGCAGTTTTTGCTCAACAGGAAAGCAGGGTTTCAATCGAAATCTGTCTACTGCTGAAATTATTGCCCAGCTGCGTGTGGCTATTCGCTCCTGTGGCCCTTTTGAGCCGTCCAAGCGTCATGTAACCAATGTGGTGATGATGGGTATGGGCGAGCCGCTGATGAATTTTGAAAACGTTGTTGATGCCACTCAGTTAATGATGGATGACAACGCCTATGGCCTGTCGAAACGACGCGTGACGCTGAGTACGGCAGGTGTAGTACCGGCATTGGATAAATTGAGCCAGGTCAGTGATGTGTCTTTGGCGATTTCGCTTCACGCTCCTAACAATGAGTTGCGTGATCAGCTGGTACCCATCAATAAACGCTACCCGATTGAAGAGCTGATTGCCGCCAGTAATCGTTATTTGGCCAGTCTGCCGGATAAGCGCTCTGCCACGGTTGAATATACCCTTATTGACGGGGTTAATGACCAGCCTGAGCATGCGCGCGAGTTGGCTAAAGTGCTGCGACAGTTGCCCTGTAAGTTGAACTTGATTCCATTTAACCCTTTCCCGAACTCAGGCTACAGACGTCCTAGCGAAGAAGCGATCCAGCGCTTCAAGGACATTATGCTGAAAGCGTCCATTATTACGACTGTACGTCGTACCCGTGGAGATGATGTTGATGCGGCCTGTGGGCAGCTGGTAGGGCAGGTTGAGGACCGTACCCGTCGTAGCCAAAAATATATTCCTGTGGTACAAGAAGAGCCTGCTAAAGGGAAGATGTCACAGGTATAAGGGGGATGTGTGAAAGGGTCCGGTTTGGTTGTGCTGCTTACGACAGCGGTGCTGTTGTCCGGTTGTGCCTCTAATACTGCTACTACAGCAGCGGGGCACAGCGAAGAAGAGACCCTGGAAGCTTATACGAGCCTGGGGGTGCAATACCTTCAGGCGGGTAATACGGTTAACGCCAAGCTTTCATTGCAACGTGCACTGGAAATCGACAAGGGCTATGCCCCGGCGCTGAGTGCGCTGGCGCTGGCATTCCAGTCTGAGCAGGAGTTTGAACTGGCTGAGCGCTATTTCCGTCTGGCGCTCCAGGCTGAGCCTGATTCGGCCCGTATTCATAACAACTTTGGTGCTTTCCTGTTTTCTCGTCAGCGTTTTGAGGAAGCTTGTGAGCAACTCAATCTGGCGACGGATGATCCCTTTTACAGTGGGCGAGCCCAGGCGCTCGAGAATCTGGGTCGTTGTTATGAACTAATTGAACGTGATACCGCTGCAGCTGAGGCCTTTGGTCGCGCGCTTGCTATCAATGGTAATCGCCCTGTATCACTGATTTCCTTGGGCCAGCTTGAAATAGATCAAGGCGATGTGGCGTCGGCATCGCGACGTTTCAATCGTTTCCTGATGCTGGTTGAACAGCGTCGCGCTGAACATACGGCTGCCAGTCTTTGGCTGGGTATTCAGTTGGCGCGCGTTGAGCAAAACACCTCCAAGGCGTCGACCTACGCCCTCATTCTTAAAAATACCTACCCTAATTCGGCGGAATACCGACGTTATGAGGAGAGTACACAGTGAGTGAGCTTGACCCGACTGTTACGACTCCGCTGGCGTTCCCGGGTGAACAACTAAGGGAAGCACGCGAGCGGCAGGGCATCAGTATTGATCAGGTATGTAATCAGCTACACCTTCATGCGGCGACGGTAGAAGCTTTCGAGGCGTCTGATGTGGCGCGTCTGAAAGACCCTGTTTTTGTGCGTGGCTACATACGTGCTTATGCCAGTTATCTGAAACTGGATCCAAAGCCGTTTGTCGATGCTTATAATCAGGCGTCTGGTCAGAAGACGGCTAGCTCTGAGGTAAAGTCCATCGGAAGTGTGTCCATGGTTCCGGGGCGGCGTCACGGACATCCTGTGCTTAAAATAGGCAGTTGGCTATTTATCCTGGCTCTGATTGCGGTGTTTGTCTGGTGGTGGCAGGCCCAGTATGGCTTTGATGATAGTGTAGGGCTCTCCAACCTGGATGAACCCGTTTCAGTCGAAACAACAGATGGTAATACGCTGGTGCTGCCGCCTCTGGCAGAGCCGGACGCGGTTTTACCGGCTGAAGAAAATATAGAGACAATGGCCGGTCAAGCCTTGACGGGAACAGATGCGGTCGAAGCTGAGGTTGTTGAATCAGTTGAGGCCAGTTCATCGGCTGGGGAAGCTGAAGCGACGCAAGTTCAGGACGAACAGTCCTCGATGCCTGTGGATAAGAGCGTGTCGCCAGAGTCTTCCGCCATGGAATCCGAATCAGGTGCAGAGCCTGTTGCACCCGTAGCAACTGAAGGGCTTGTTATTGCGTTGGCAGATGACTGCTGGCTACAGGTTAAAGCATCCAATGGCCGAACCTTGTATTCTGGTGTGGCCAAGGCTGGAACCACGCTTGAGCTCGACGGCGACGAACCGCTGGCTGTCGTGGTTGGGCGTGTAAGTGCTGTTCAGTCATTTACCTATGCGGGTCAGAGCATCGACCTCTCATCACGCGCTCGAGAAGGGGTTGCGCGACTGTCGCTGCCTTTGTAAGCGTTTTCGATTTTAGTTAACAGGAACACACGTTTTGAGCAAGATCAAAGCCATTCGCGGTATGAATGACATTTTGCCGGATCAAACACCGGTTTGGCAGTATTTGGAAGCACGCGTTCAGCAGGTGCTCAGCACCTATGGCTATTCAGAGATCCGCATGCCAATAGTCGAGCAGACTGATCTTTTTAAGCGCTCCATTGGCGAAGTAACGGATATCGTCGAAAAGGAAATGTATACCTTTGACGATCGTAATGGCGAAAGCTTGACCCTTCGCCCGGAAGGTACTGCCTGCTGTGTGCGAGCAGGTGAAGAGCATGGGTTGCTGTATAACCAGGCTCAACGCCTATGGTACAAGGGTCCGATGTTCCGCTATGAGAAACCGCAAAAAGGCCGTTATCGCCAGTTCCATCAGGTTGGTGTCGAGGCCTTCGGTATGGCTGGCCCTGACATTGATGCGGAGCTGATTCTGATTTCGGCTGCGCTCTGGCGCGAATTGGGTATGAGCGATGCTGTGGTATTGCAGCTCAACTCTTTGGGCAGTAATGAAGCGCGTGCGGAGTACAAAGACGCTCTGGTTGTCTATCTGCAGCAGCACTTCGATAAGCTGGACGAAGATAGCCAACGTCGTTTAGCGACCAACCCGCTGCGAATCCTTGATAGTAAGGATGAGCAGACACGTGTAATTCTGGAAGATGCTCCGGTGTTGGGGGATTATCTGGATGATGAGTCTCGTCAGGACTTCGAGCAGTTGTGTGCAGTGCTGGATGCGGCTGGAGTTGCTTACGAGATAAACCCATACCTGGTGCGTGGTCTGGATTACTACTGCAAGACTGTTTTTGAGTGGGTGACCGATAAACTGGGTGCCCAGGGTACCGTCTGTGCGGGTGGTCGCTACGATGGTTTGATTAAACAGCTGGGCGGCAAGCCCACGCCCGCAGTGGGCTTCGCCATGGGTATCGAGCGTCTTATTCTGCTGCTCGAAACTCTGGATGTTGTACCTGCGACCGTACGTCAGACATTTGACCTCTATCTGGCAGCTGAGCATAAGGGGATTCAGTCTGACGTTATGCTGCTGGCGGAGCGTCTTCGTCGAGAGTTGCCGGCACTGCGTGTACGTGTTCACTGTGCGGGGCTTAAGAATATTGCCAACAAGGCCAGGCAAACCGGCGCGCCAGCTATTGCACTTTTGCGTTCGGATGAGGAAAAAGGGAGCCAGTTGTCGCTTTCGTATGGTGAGCAAACCTCCTACGATTTGTCACCGGAGCAACTGGTCCAAGAGCTTTCCCGTATTTTTGCCTGAATCGGCAGATCCTGTTTTAAGTGTTAGGAGTTAAAAGTGGCAGATTTGCGCACAGAAGAAGAACAGCTCAACGCGATTAAGGGTTGGTGGAAAGAAAACGGCAAGTCACTGGTAATCGGTGTGAGTGCAGCCATCGCTATTGTCGTGGGTTGGCAGTCGTGGCAAGCACGTCAGCATCAGCAGGCGGCTGCTGCATCGATCCTGTATCAGAATCTATCTGAGGCTGTTCAGTTGGCCAGCATGCAGTCGGATGATGGCCAGTATGCGACCGCAAAAACTCTGGCAGATCAGCTTAAGCAGGAGCACGAAGCTACAACGTACGCGCGCTTCGGTGCGCTGGCGTTGGCAGCTGCGGCTGTGGGCGAAGAAGACTACGCTCGGGCAGAGACTGAGCTGGACTGGGTTATTTCCACTAGCGATAAAGTTGATGATTTGGTTCGAGTTGCAACCCTTCGAAAGGCTGCATTGATGCAGCAGCAGTCACAGGAGTCGCAGGCGATCAGTCTGCTGAGAGCTCTTGATGCCGGTAGTTTCGAAACAGAGCGACAAGAGCTTTTGGGGGACCTGTTCAAGGCTCAAGGGCAGAACAAAGAGGCTTTTGCAGCTTATGATGCCGCGCTCGAAGCTGCAGGTGGTGAGCAGCAGCGCCCGCTATTGAAAATGAAACGCGATGACCTTGCAGGAGCGAGCTCATGAAATCTGGTTTTAAGCATCTGGCGTTGGTAGCAGGGATTAGCCTGACCTTGTCAGGATGCGGCATGTTCAGTTCGGAGCCCCGGACGGATGCCCCGACACCTCTGGCGCAGTTTGAGGCTGAGCAAAGCCTGGAGTTGTTGTGGAGTGTTGATATCGGTGGTGAGCTCGGCGAGCTTTACCATCAGTTCAAACCTTCGATATCCGAGGGTCGCATCTTCGCCATTAGTGCTGAGGGTGATGTGCTTGCAGCTGATGTTGAAACGGGTGAAACCGTTTGGCGTAAGGAGCTCGAAGTAGATGTTATCGGCGGCGTAGCCGCGGGTAATGGTCTGGTTGTGTTCAGCACTCTCAATGGGGCAGTGGTTGCTCTGTCCACCGAAGACGGTACGGAACAGTGGCGTTTTCAGGCTTCCTCGGAAGTAACTGCACAGGCACAAATGAACGCAGAGCTTGTTGTTATTCAGCAGCTGGATGGCAAGTTGGTGGCTTTGGATGTAGCTACAGGCCAAAAGCGTTGGAGCTATGATAGCCAGATTCCTCGACTGAGCTTACGTGGCACCAGTGCCCCTATCGTGGCTGCTGACCTGACATTAGCCGCTTTCGCTAATGGCAAGATGGTGGCTGTGGATAACGCAAACGGCCGTCAGATCTGGGAGCAGCGCATCGCTCTGGGTGAAGGGCGCTCAGAACTTGAGCGTATCGTAGATATTGACGCTCAGCCGCTCGTGTACAATCGACTGGTATACACAGTTGCATACCAGGGACGTCTTGTTGCCATAAGTCCGGGTAACGGACAAATCGTCTGGGCTCGAGATCTCTCAAGCTACCGTGGATTGGCTGGTGGCTTCGGCAATGTGTACTCTGTCACCGATAAGGGTAGCATCCAGGCTTTTGATGCACGCAGTAATGCCAGTGTATGGCAGCAGGACGCGCTATTGTACCGTGGTCTGACAACACCTGTAGCTGTAGGTAACTCCATACTGGTAGGTGATAGTGAGGGGTATGTGCATGCCTTGTCACAGGTTGATGGACACTTGACCGCTCGTTATCGAGTCGATTCTTCAGCATTGCAGGGTGATCTGCTGGTACGCGATGACGTTGTCTATGCACTGAGTAATGATGGCCGTTTGGTTGCACTAAAACTAAACTAACTGTAACTCTTTTTAATTCCCGGCGGCTTCTGCATTGGCAGGGAGCCGCCGTGTTGTTTTCAGGTAAAACATTATGCTTCCCGTAATTGCTTTGGTAGGTCGACCCAATGTTGGCAAGTCGACTCTATTCAACCGACTGACCCGCTCCCGCGATGCGCTGGTCGCTGACCTGCCAGGGCTCACCCGAGATCGTAAATACGGCGAGGGCCGTTTGGGTAACTGTGACTACATAGTTATTGATACGGGCGGCATTTCTGGAGATGAAGCCGGTATTGATCAGCGTATGGCTGAGCAGTCGCTGCAGGCGATTGAAGAGGCTAATATCGTTCTCTTCCTTGTGGATGGTCGTGCAGGCTTGAACCCGGCCGACCAAATGATCGCTGATCACCTTCGACGTCAGGAGAAGGAGTGCTGGTTGGTTGTGAATAAAACCGACGGCATTGACCCTGATGTTGCGATGGCAGACTTCTATGCATTGGGTATAGGTCAGCCTGTTCCGATTGCTGCATCACACGGCCGTAACGTGACGGTACTGATGGATGAAGTACTGGCACCTTTTGTTGTCGAAGAAGACGACGAAGAAGAGGCCGAGAAGGAATACGACAAGAGCATTCGTATTGCCATTGTTGGGCGCCCGAATGTGGGTAAATCAACGCTTGTTAACAGAATGCTGGGGGAAGACAGGGTTGTGGTTTATGACCAGGCCGGTACAACCCGTGACAGTATCTACATCCCGTATGAACGTGAAGGTCAGGATTACACTCTGATCGACACTGCTGGGGTGCGTCGTCGCAAGAATATTAAAGAGGCAGTGGAAAAGTTCTCCATTGTCAAAACATTGCAGGCGATCAAGGATGCAAACGTCGTCGTCAGCGTTATTGATGCCCGTGAAGGTGTAACTGAGCAGGATCTTAGCATGCTCGGTTTTGTGATCGATTCGGGTCGTGCTCTGGTGGTTACGTTAAATAAATGGGATGGGATGAGTGCCGACGACCGTGATGAGGTGAAAACTCAGATCGAGCGTCGTTTGGCATTTGCTGGCTTTGCGCGCTTCCACTTTATTTCTGCACTCCATGGTACCGGCGTTGGTAATCTTTATGACTCTATTAATGAAGCATATGACTGTGCCATGGCTAAATGGTCAACCAATCAGTTGACCAAACTCTTGGAAGATGTGGTCGCTGATCACCAGCCGCCAGCTGTCAATAATCGTCGTATCAAGCTTCGCTATGCTCATCAGGGTGGTTCCAATCCACCAATTATTGTGGTGCATGGTAATCAGACGGATGCGTTGCCGGGTTCGTATAAGCGCTATCTTGAGAACCGCTTTACCAAATACCTGAAGGTACGCGGAACCCCGATCCGATTTGAATTCCGTACCAGCGATAACCCGTTTGCTGGCAAAAAGAATACGCTAACACCTCGTCAGCTGGCCAAAAAAGAGCGTAATCGACAGCACATCAAGGACTTGAAGCATCGCGCCAAGAAAAAGGCTCGCGGTAAGTAAGTCTTAATGTCTTACTATGTGTATAGCTTTCCCAACGGGCACCCTTAGGTGCCCGTTGTCGTTTATGCTTTTGTCTTTTTGTAGAGTGGCCCTGCGACAGGTGTCTTTCTTCTTGTTAATGCACTTGTTTCACTGTTTTGAAACTTTTTTACATAAAGGTGTTGACGCCCAGTGTCAGGTCTGTAGAATGCGCCTCCTCGCTTG
>JBLXGN010000010.1:0-150363 GCA_048260865.1 Marinobacterium sp.
GGAGGCGCATTCTACAGACCTGACACTGGGCGTCAACACCTTTATGTAAAAAAGTTTCAAAACAGTGAAATCTGCATACAAAGCCAAAATGCACCTGTCACAGGACGCTCAGCTACAGGACACAGTATTAACGACAACGGGCACCCAAGGGTGCCCGTTGTCAGATCGATAACATCTAGTAGTAGTCAGGAGTCGCGATTTTGTTCTTCCTGTTTAATTGCTGCATCCAGTTCATCATCAATCTCAGTCTCATTCTTTGGCTTGATCAGGATACGCCCCATCAGGATACCAACCTCAAACAGCAACCACATGGGAACTGCCAACAGGCTTTGAGAAATGATATCCGGTGGTGTCAACAGCATACCCAGAACAAAGCAGGCTACTATAACGTAGGCACGTTTGGCCTTTAGCCCTTCTACTGTCACAATTCCTGACCACAGCAACAAGAGAGTTGCCACAGGGATTTCGAACACCACCCCAAATGCAAAGAACAGCTTCAATACAAAGCTCAGGTAGCTGCTGATATCCGTCATCACAGCGATGTTTTCTGGCCCCACACTGGTAAAGAAACCGAATATCAGCGGGAATACTACGAAATAGGCAAATGCAATGCCCATGTAGAACAACAGAATACTGGACAGGAGTAGCGGGATTGCCAAACGCTTTTCATGGCTATACAGGCCAGGTGAAATGAAGCTCCAAGCCTGATGCAGAAGAAACGGCATGGCCAGGAATGCAGAGAACACCAAGGTCAACTTGAAAGGCGCAAAGAAGGGCGAAGTAACATCCGTGGCAATCATGCTGGTCCCTGCCGGCAGCAGCGCGGTCAAGGGGGCAGAAAGCCAAGTGTAAAGATCATTAGCAAAGTAAAACAGGCAAAGAAAAATGATCAATATTGCCAGGACACTGTACATCAAGCGTTGGCGCAGTTCGACGAGATGCGCAATCAGCGGCTGCTCCTGGTCGGTATGCTGGTCCATCATGTTTCCTTGTTTGCACTGCTCTTGTTCGGACCTGCATCCTTCTCATCGGTAGAGGAGGGTGTAGTGACAGCAGCTTCGGTTTCACTGGTCTTGTCAGAGAATGCCTGCTGAAAGGGCTGACGCATTTCGTCCAACTCTTTGTCCAGCTGCTCTTTTTGCATAGCGGTTGTTCGCTTCAACTCTTCCAAACGTAACTCCTCACGGATTTCAGTTTGGATAGAAGTCAACGAACGCCTTACACGCCCCATCCAAAGGCCGCAGGTACGTGCGGCCATTGGCAGCCGCTCCGGGCCCAGTACGAGAAGCGCAACAACGCCGACGACCATAAGCTCAAAAAATCCGATATCAAACATCGGCAGTAATCTTACTTGTCAGTCTTACTGTCAGCTTTGCTGCCAGTCGTATCGCTGTCTTTGAATTGCGCATCCTGTTCGTCAGAAAGCTTCTTCTGCTCTTTTGCATCCGCGTTAGCATTGCTGGCATCGTCTTCATTGACCGCCTTTTTGAAGCTTTTTAGTGCGCCGCCCAGATCACCGCCGATGTTGCGCAGTTTTTTTGTTCCAAACAGCAGGATGATGATCACCAGGACAATCAACAGCTGCCAAATACTAATACCACCAAGCATGATGCCTCCCACAGGTATACAGATGGGCTAATTCGATTGGGTTAATGTTATACGCTATTTTAAGGGACTTCGGCACCCTTGCCGCGCTTCGATTACTTGCTGCGTGATGCCTTTTCTTCCAGACCCGAAAGGTCGAAACGGCGTGAAAGTTCATCCAGTACAGCTTGATGGCTTTCACCCATGTGGGACAGCATGACCAGGGAGTGAAACCATAGATCGGCGGTTTCATAAATCAGGTCGCTGTTATCACCACTCTCTGCTGCATCCTTGGCCGCGAGAATCGTTTCAACACTCTCTTCACCCACCTTCTCAAGAATCTTGTTCAGACCCTTGGCATGTAAAGACGCCACATAGGAACTGTCCGGGCTAGCATTTTTTCGAGCCTCAAGCACTTCGGCGAGGCGATCCAGTACTTCACTCATGGTTCAGTCCTTGTTTGCATAGATCTGATTAGGATCCCGTTGAATCTGGTCCACCGTTTCCCACTCATGTTTTTCATTGAGCACACGGTAGA
Source organism: Marinobacterium sp. (assembly GCA_048260865.1). GTDB lineage: Bacteria > Pseudomonadota > Gammaproteobacteria > Pseudomonadales > Balneatricaceae > Marinobacterium. The sequence continues at coordinate 2,123 of JBLXGN010000010.1, forward strand.
AGCAGCTTTCACGCCCCGTGTGACAGGCAATACCGCCCAGTTGCTCAACGCTTAGCAAGATGACGTCAGCATCACAGTCCAGACGGATTTCGTGCAGTTTTTGGACATGCCCGGATTCTTCACCCTTACGCCACAGTCGGTTACGTGAGCGAGACCAATAAATGCCCCGACCTTCTTCAACCGTCAAACGCAAAGCTTCTTCGTTCATCCAGGCGACCATCAGAATACGGCCGCTGATATGGTCCTGCGCAATCGCCGGTACAAGACCTTTTTCGTCCCACTTGACCTGTTCGAACCATTGCTCAGACATCTATCACCCACCGTCTTGATTTACTAAAGGGGGCAAGAGCATAACCGATCAATGACACAGCGACTAGCTCAGGCTTTCCAGAGCAGTAGCCAGCCTATGCCCGCTGAAGCTACCGCAAGCCAAGGCATATTTTGAACAGACTGCCAGAGCAACGGCTGACTAACAGCCAACCCGCCAGCCAGCAGTGTAATTCCCGTTAAAATGAAACGCCGTGTGCGTTGACGCTCCCTTTTATGCTCTGCGGCTAACTGACGTTGAGATTCAGCATCCGAGGCCGAGTGCAGTTTCATTTGCTCCAGGCTGTCGTACACCATTTGTGGCAGCTGCGGCAGTTTTTCCAACCACTCAGGCGCCTGTTCTTTTACATTATGGTAGACCGCTTTAACGCCCATTCTCTCCTGCATCCAATTTTCCAGGAAGGGCTTAGCTGTCTGCCACAGATCAAGGTCGGGGTATAACTGACGTCCCAACCCTTCTATATTCAATAGCGTTTTCTGCAGCAGCACCAACTGAGGCTGAACTTCCATATTGAAACGGCGTGCAGTCTGAAACAGACCCAACAGCACCATGCCAAAGGAAATATCCTTCAATGGCTTTTCAAAAATTGGTTCACACACACTGCGAATAGCTGTTTCGAAAGCATGAACATTGGTATCCCTGGGGACCCAGCCTGAGTCAATGTGAAGCTGTGCTACCTGCCGGTAGTCCCGCTTGAAAAACGCCAGGATATTTCGCGCCAGATAGTTTTGATCTTCAGCATTGAGCGAACCAATGATTCCGAAGTCCACGGCGATATATTGGGGATCTGAGGGCGTGTTGCGGGATACAAAGATATTTCCGGGATGCATATCAGCATGGAAGAAGCTGTCCCGAAACACCTGAGTAAAGAAAATTTCAACGCCCCTTTCGGCCAAGCACTTCATATCGGTGTTCTGCGCTTTCAACTGGCCGACATCCGCCACGGGAATGCCATGGATACGCTCCATCACCAATACTTGTTGGCGGGTATAGTCCCAGAAGATTTCCGGCACATAGAGGATATTTGAGCCATCAAAATTTCGACGCAGCTGAGAACCATTCGCCGCTTCTTTGCGCAGATCCAATTCATCAAAAATGGTTTGTTCATATTCGGCAACCACTTCGACCGGGCGCAGACGGCGACCTTCGACCCACAGCTTTTGCACCAGGCGTGCAAGCAAATAGAGCAGGGCGACATCCTGACGGATCACTCCTGCTATGCCGGGACGAATCACTTTGACCACCACCGAGCGACCATTTTTCAACGTGGCAGCATGTACCTGTGCGACCGAAGCTGACGCCATTGGCTCCTGATCAAACTCGGCAAATACCTGCTCCAAAGGCTGTTTCAACTCTCGTTCGATGATCTGTCGTGCACGTTCGCCAGCAAACGGTGGCACACGATCCTGCAATCGCGCCAGCTCTTCAGCCAAATCATCCGGCAGGAGATCTCGACGCGTAGAGAGCATTTGTCCAAATTTGATAAACACTGGCCCTAACGCTTCCAACGCCAGGCGAAGGCGTTCAGCCTGTGTTCGCTGAGCCGGTATGAAGTAACGCCAAAGCATCAAACGGAACATGAGCTGCACATACCAGGGCATGAGCGGCTGAGTGAAAAAGGTATCGAGGCGGTAATACGCAAAGATCCAGGCGATCTTCAGCGAGCGGATCAGGGTTCGCACGGCGCGGTCTATCCTGTCAGGTCACAAAAGAGCCTATTCTAGCCTTTTCCGGCAACCTGTGTCTGGTTACGGCCCTGTTGTTTTGACAGATAGAGCGCCTGGTCGGCACGTGTGAAGAGTGTTTCAGGATCATCGCCTTGATGAATTTCGGAAACGCCAAAAGAGAGCGTGACTTCGACGCGTTCGCCTTTGAAGTTAAACGGGCTTTCAGCAATTGCCTGACGAAGCTTTTCAGTTGCCTGCAAGGCCTCATCCGCACCGGTCGAAGGGAACAAAATGACAAATTCCTCACCACCGTAACGAGCAATGAAATCGCTTGAGCGCAGGTTATGCTTCAGTACTTTTGCCACAAGGCGCAGCACCCGGTCACCTGCCAAGTGGCCTAGCTGGTCATTGATTTTCTTAAAGAAATCGATATCACCCACCGCCATGGAGAACTGAGTACCATAGCGTTGCCAACGCTCATGTTCAGTGCTCATGTGCTGATCGTAGGAAGTACGATTTGGCAGTCCGGTCAAAGGATCGGTACGAGCCCGAAGCTGCTCTTCTTGCATTCGAGCCTTGACCTTACTGGTCTCCAGCTCCATTTGCTCAACCTTCCCCAACAGATCGTCATAACGACGATTGAGGCGCGTTTCCCGTTCAGCTTCCTGTTTGCGATAGCTATCCATGGCACGAACGATGGATGCCAACTGCTGAGACACATTCTGCTTGAGCGTTTTAAGGTCTTCAGACTCTTTTACCGAACGATGGATGCTACGCACATCCCTTCTAACTTGGGTGTCCAGCTGATTATGCGTCTGCAGTGCGGTCAGTTCATCACTGCGACTTTCTTCCAGAAACTGCTGCACAAAACTCAGTTGTGAGTTCAACGTCAGCAGGTAATTTTCGAAGTCTTCCTGGGTATTGCCGTTGGCCAGGCGTACAAGCTGAACAAGCGAAGACAGGATCCCTGGAAGTCTTTCGAGGCTGATACCTCGTTCAATTTCCACAACCAGCCCTTTAGCCCGCTCAACACCTTCGGCCGGAACCTGGAGCAACTCGATAATCTGTAATAACTCGGCCGCCATGGAGGCGCTGAGCGCTTCAAAGTCCCTGTTTTGCTCAGTATTGAGCTCGAAATCCTGATCAGACTCCGGTAAAGAACTGTGAATGAGTATCCCGTTCTGAATTTCTACCAGTTCGCTCATCAATTCGGCCAAGGCATACAAATGCTCTGTTGCCTCGGGAACGCGGCTATCGATACTGGAGATCAAATTCGAAATTGAGGACGCAGGGTTTGCACGCTTCAACTGCTGTGTCCAGCGATGCAAAATACGGCCCAGCAGTTCGCGACTGCTCTGACGCTCCATATCCAACTGACTGATTTCTTTCTTTATCTGCCGCAGGATAGAAGCAATTTGGTTGTGGTCTTGTTGCTTCAACACGTTGTCGAGCTTGCTTAACTCGACATCTAAACTGCCAGATGTGCCTTGCACACCCAGAGAGAGGTGATCTATGAGGGACCGGAGCTGTTCAGCATAGCGCTCTTCGTTGTGCTGGTTACGCTCCACTTCAAGCGTTAGTTCCGTGTACTTACGCTTCCAGTTTTCCTGGTCTGGCACCACGGGGTCCCCTCATAGCCATGATAGACAAATTCACCCCAAAGCATATTCTCTTAGACCAAAAATTGGAAACTTAAACCGCCGCGTGACGGCGGTTTAATGAACTCAGATCAAAGTTATTTAGCGAGTGCTGCCCGCTCTTTTTCAATCAGATAGTCCACCACTTCCAGCATCTGCTTATGGCCGCCGGCAGACTGAGCTGTAACGCGATATTTACCATTCACAATCATGGATGGAACACCGGTGACTTCATAGCCACGCAGTTTGGCATCACCCTGCTTAAGCTTCATGCTCACGGCAAAAGAGTCGTACAACTTGTTGAATTCGGATTCCTGCAAGCCGAAGTCAGCATAGAACTCGGCCAAATCTTCCTGACTACGGAAACTCTTGCGCTGCAAGTGGATCGCATCAAACATGGCTTGATGCGTAGCTTCAACCTTATCGGACAATTCGGCCACATAGTAGGCACGTGCCAGCGGCTCCCAACTGCGTCCGAACACGACAGGCAGTCCTACAAAATCGACATCATCAGCCGCTTTTTTACGCCAACTGGACAGCAAAGGCTCAAAGGTATTGCAGTGCGGACAGAGGTAACCAAAGGCTTCAGTCACTTCGACCTTGTTTTCATTCAGAGTTTTTACCGGGAAGGGCAACTCAAAATAATGCTGGTTAGCTCGATATTCTTCAGCCCAGGCAGGCAACGCTGCCAACATTGATACACAGATTGCAGCAAACCATTTTTTGAACATGGATGTGTCCTTTAGTGATTCTGTTCGGTTGTTGACGGATAGACCACTTGAAATCGCAATTGGTTCATTTGAATGCATCCAATTGACAGCGACAAAAAAGGCAGCCGAAGCTGCCCTTTAAGTTCTAAAAGCCGATCACCCGATTAGTGCAGACCCTGCACGTACTGGGAAACGGCTTTCATCTCTTCTGCACTCATTTTGGCAGCGATATCACGCATCATGCTGGACGGATCGTTGGCACGGTCGCCCTTGGCAAACTTCTGCAGTGTGCTCTCGACATACTGCGCGTGCTGGCCACCCAGTTTCGGGTAAGCAGCCGTATCGATACCGGCACCAGAAGGACCGTGACAGGCTGTACAAGCAGCAACACCCTTATCGGCTACACCAGCGCGCCAGATCTTCTGACCCAGTTCGATCTGGTCTTCAGCCGCCTGACCCAGCTGCATTTTCTTGCTGGAGAAGTAAGCTGCGATATCGGCCAGATCCTGATCGCTCAGATTGGTCAGCATGCCGGTCATTTCCGGAACCATGCGTGCACCGCTCTTGATGTCGTTCAGCTGTTTCAGCAGGTATTTTTCACCCTGTCCAGCCAGTTTAGGGAAGTTACCGACAACACTGTTGCCATCTGCACTGTGGCAGGCTGCACATACGGCAGTCTTGGCCTGGCCTGCTGCTGCATCACCTGCCGCGTGAGCGACACCAGTGAGGCCGATGCTTACCAGTAAGCTGATCAGTAGTTTGTTCATTGACTAACCCAGACTCTTGCTTGACGAAATGTGTGTATATTCCAGCATTATGGATTCTAATTATGCTGAAACAACCAATTTCCACTATTACCCTGACTGGAGACAGACTCTGTTCGCGGGTAAAATTGGCGGCATTATAAACCAATATCCCCACAAACTGGAACGGATATGTTCAGTTTGTATCCACTGAGTGCTGCGCTATGTCAACCCTAGAGCCCAAGATCCACTATAACCTCGCCCGTTTCGAAACCAGTGCCGCGCGCCTGGACCAATGCCCTGCGGACGAAGGTGCGGAGGTTGCATTCGCGGGCCGCTCCAACGCGGGAAAGTCCAGCGCAATTAATGCTCTGACGCAACAGACGGGCCTTGCCCGGACCTCTAAAACACCCGGACGTACCCAGCTGATCAACTTTTTCAGCCTCAATATCGAAGGCTTGAAAATTGTCGATCTACCCGGATACGGATATGCCAAGGTGCCAATTGCCATGAAGCAGCACTGGCAGCGCCACCTGGACGCCTATCTGCAGCACCGCGAGAGCCTGAGGGGAGTGGTTCTTGTGATGGATATCCGTCACCCAATGAAGGAATTTGACGAAATGATGGTGCACTGGTGCGAGGCCACTGGCGTGCCGCTACATGTGCTGCTTACCAAGGAAGATAAGCTCAAGCGCGGTCCCGCCAAGAACACCTTGCTGCAATTGAAGAAAGCACTGAAAGAGCGATTGGGCGACAAAGTCAGTGTGCAGACCTTCTCGGCACTTAAAAGTACCGGGGTAGACCAGCTGCGCCAGCGTATCGACAGCTGGCTGCTGGAAGGTCTGATTGAGCCCGAGGCAGATGAACAAGTCTAATCGGACTTTTCAGCTGGCTTGAGCCAATAAAAACCCCGGCAGGTGGAAGGGGAGCACCACAGCCGGGGCAAGAGATGTCATGACAGAGTGAGCCACGGTCCACGCTGGCACAGACACTGGACTTTTCTTACGTGGCTCATGAATTGAGACCACTCAGTACGGAAAAGTTCAGCTCTGATTAGAAAAAGATCAATGCGCCTGTTCCCAGTTATAACCGATACCTGCATCCACCAGCAAAGGCACAGCCAACTCGGCTGCCTGTTCCATTAGCGGCTTCAGCTGTGCACAGAAGTTATCCACTTCGGCTTCACGCACTTCAAAAATCAATTCATCGTGCACCTGCATGATCATGCGGGCATCCATATCACCTTGCTGCAACCAGTTATCCACTGCCAGCATCGCCTTTTTGATAATATCCGCCGCAGTACCCTGCATAGGCGCATTGATCGCTGTGCGCTCGGCAGCCTGGCGCTTCATCGGGTTACGGTTGTTGATATCTGGCAGGTAGAGGCGACGACCAAACAGGGTTTCAACATAGCCCTGATCTCGGGCCTGAGCACGCGTCTCATCCATATAGCGCTGTACGCCCGGATAGGTAGCGAAATAGTGCTCGATGTAGCTGCCGGCTTCCTTATTACCGATGCCCAATTGCTTGGCCAGACCAAAAGCCGACATGCCGTAAATCAGACCGAAGTTGATCGCCTTGGCACTGCGGCGCTGGTCCGTCGTTACGTTATCCACAGTGGTGCCAAAGACTTCAGCTGCCGTTGCCTTGTGGATATCTTCACCCTGACGGAAAGCGTTCAGCAAACCTTCATCGCCAGACAGATGCGCCATGATACGCAATTCGATCTGTGAATAATCCGCCGCCACAATCTTGTACCCTTCAGGCGCAATAAACGCATTGCGAATACGTCGTCCTTCAGGCGTTCGTACCGGAATGTTCTGCAGGTTAGGCTCAGACGAAGACAAACGACCGGTTGCCGTCACCGCCTGATGATAAGAGGTATGCACACGGCCAGTCGCCGGATTGATCATCAATGGCAGCTTATCGGTATAGGTACTCTTGAGCTTGCTCAGGCTGCGCTGCTCGATCAGCAACTTGGGTAGCGGGTAGTCCAGTGCCAGTTCCTGCAGTACTTCCTCTGCGGTTGAAGGCGCACCCTTGGGCGTTTTTTTCTTCACCGGCAGGCCCATTTTATCGAACAGAATTGCCTGTAGCTGCTTGGTCGAGTTCAGATTGAACTCTTCACCTGCCAGCTCGAAGGCTTCCTTCTCGATTTCGCCCAGGCGTTTTTCCAACTCCAGACTCTGCTCACCCAGAATAGTGGCATCTACCAGCGCGCCGCGGTACTCCATCCGCGACAGTACCGGGATCAACGGGCGCTCAATCTCGTCAAACACCTTCAGCAACTCGCCTTCGGCCGCCAGCTGAGGCTGGAGTTTCTGGTGCAATCTCAGGGTGATATCGGCATCCTCTGCCGCATAGGGCGCAGCCTGCTCCAGCTCAATCTGGTTAAAGGTCAGCTGCTTCTTACCTTTGCCGGCGATCTCTTCAAAGCTGGTGGTGGTCACGCCGAGATGGCGGTCTGCCAGAGTGTCCATATCATGACGGCTGGCGGTGGAGTTGAGTACATAGGACTCCAGCATGGTGTCGGCCCCCACACCCTGGAGCTCAATGCCGTAATGGCGCAGCACATTCATATCGTATTTGATGTGCTGGCCGATTTTTTTCAGTGCAGGATCTTCAAGCAGAGGTTTGAGCTGCGCCAGCACCTCGGCCCGATCCAACTGTTCAGGAGCCCCCATATAATCGTGGGCCACAGGCACATAGGCCGCCTTGCCTGCCTCTACTGCGAAAGACACGCCAACCAGCTGGGCTTCCATATAATTCAGGCTGGTGGTTTCGGTATCAAAGGCGAACTCACCGGCCGCCTTCAGTTTTTCCAGCCAGAGGTCGAACGCTTCCTGGGTCAAAACCGTTTCATATTCGGTTTCGATGGCGGGCTCTGCCGCCACTGGCTCATCAGCACCCAATTCACCGGCATCGCCAGCTTCCAGTTCACGTACCCAACTCTTGAACTCGAACTGCTTGAACAACTCGACCAGTTTTTCAGGCTCAGGTGCAGGGATACCGATGTCATGCAGATGGATATGCAGTGGAACATCGGTCTTGATGGTCGCCAGCAGGTAAGACAGTTCCGCCGCCTCGCGGTTTTCTTCCAGCTTTTTGGCCATGGACTTGGAGCCACGGAAACTCAGCTCCTGGATTTTCTCCAGGTTCTCGTAGAGGTCATTAATGCCGCCGATACCCTGCAACAGAGCCAACGCGGTTTTTTCGCCCACACCGGGCACACCCGGAATGTTATCGACCTTGTCACCCATCAGAGCCAACAGATCGATCACCAAACGCGGCGGTACCCCGAATTTTTCTTCAACACCGGCTTCGTCCAGGATGGTGTCGTTCATGGTATTGATCAGCGTAACGTGCTGATCCACCAACTGGGCCATATCCTTATCGCCTGTGGAAATCACAACCGCCCGGCCAGACTCACTGGCCTGACGCGCCAAGGTACCGATAACATCATCGGCTTCGACACCTTCTTCGACGTACAGCGGCAACCCCATGGCGCGAATAATGGCGTGGATCGGCTCTACCTGAGTACGCAGGTCATCCGGCATGGGCGGACGCTGTGACTTATACTCAGTGTAAATTTCATCACGAAAGGTTTTGCCCTTGGCATCAAAAATGACCGCGACGGGACTGTCGGGATAATCCTTGAGCAAGCGTTTGAGCATGGAGGTCACCACACGGATGGCCCCCGTCGGAGTGCCATCGGCGGTGCGCAAATCCGCCTGTTGAGAGGCAAAAAATGCGCGATAAAGGTAGGAGGAGCCATCCACCAGAATGACCGGGGCGTGCTGTTCGCTCATGGGAATATCCGTTAAAAGCTGTTTGGGGTTGTTCATGCCTGCGACAAGGCCCACAATCATAGACAATTCAACCCGGACTCACCAACTGAGACGCAATGATGCTGAAACAACTGACCCTGGCGACACTGCTTGCAGTCGCTCCGCTGGCTCAGGCCGAGGTAGTGGACGACCCGGCAAGTACTGAGCCTGAAATCACCATTACCCATGACCAGGGCAATACTTACTATGAGTATTCCATTAATGGTCAGCTCAAAGAGATCAAGGTCGTTCCCAAGACCGGTAAACCCTACTATCTGGTACCGGCTGAGGGATCACAAAAATTCATCCGCATGGACGAATCACAGCTGCTGATTCCGAAATGGGTCATTTTCCGCTGGTAACTAACCTTGGCCGTATACACCCATATCAGCCGCCCCCAGCTTGAAGCCCTGCTTGAGGATTACAGCCTCGGCCAACTGGTTGACTTCAAAGGTATCGAGGGCGGTATCGAGAACAGTAACTTCTTTGTCACTCTGGATCAGGATGGTCAGTCCACAGATTATGTTCTGACCCTGTTTGAAGAACTCAGTTACGAAGAGATGCCTTTCTTTGTCGAGCTGGGGCAGTGGCTGCAGGCACGCCAGGTGCCCGTTCCCTATGCCATCAAGGATCGCAATGGCATCGCCTTGAAGCAGGTGGCAGGAAGACCCGCGTTTTTTCAGCCGCGCTTTATGGGCCAGCATATCGATCGCGATGAAATCCGACCCGAGCACTGTGCCGAAATCGGTGCTGCCTTGGCCCGTTTTCATCTGGCCGGAGAAGAGTTCTATCTGCGTCGCCAGGCACAGCGTGGCGTATTCTGGTGGCGTCGAGAAAGTCAGGCAATTCAGCACTTGCTCACGCCTGAGGACTCAGAACTTCTGCAGCAGGAAGTCAGGCTGTTCGATGAGCTTCGCGACAAGCCTTTTGGCCTGCCTCTGGGCACAATCCATGGTGACCTGTTCCACGACAACGCCCTGTTTGTTGGCGATCGTCTGGAAGCGATTCTGGATATCTATAACGCGGCGACGGCTTTTCTTCTGTTCGACCTGGCGATTGTGGCCAATGATTGGTGTACCGATGCACAAGGCAACATCGATACCCAGCGCGAGCAGGCACTGACACGGGCCTACGCCAGCATCCGTCCTTTCAGTGATGAAGAGTGCCAGGCCTGGTCGACCCTGACCCGCACGGCGGCCATGCGGTTCTGGCTTTCACGCCTGATTCCCTGGCTTGGGGTAGAGCAGGCATCACGCCAGGGTGCTGAAATGCGGCTGAAAGACCCGGACGAGCTGCGCCGCATTCTGCTCAACCGTATTGCCCAACCGGCCAACCTGACACCGGCTGGCTAGGTTAATAACCAGCCTCGGCTGCCTGAAAGTTCGGGCAGAGTAACCGAGGCTGGTATACTGCTTCCGGCCCCGCTCGCGGCTACGTTTCAATCCAGGCTCAAGTTCACGTTTCAATTCGGCAGGCTCCATGGACGTTACACATATCATCGACTCGCTCAACGACGCCCAGCGGCAGGCAGTTTCCGCTGATCTGAAAAACCTGCTGGTACTGGCCGGTGCCGGCTCCGGCAAAACCCGTGTACTGGTGCACCGCATCGCCTGGCTGATCGAGACCGAAGGCCTCTCGCCTTATTCCATTATGGCAGTGACCTTCACCAACAAGGCCGCCCGCGAGATGCGTGGACGTATCGAGCACCTGCTGGGCATCAATACCCACGGCATGTGGGTTGGCACCTTCCACGGTCTGGCTCACCGTCTGTTGCGCGCGCATTGGCGTGATGCAGGCCTGAGAGACAATTTCCAGATCATGGACAGTGATGACCAGCTGCGTCTGCTCAAACGCCTGTGCAAGGAAATGAATCTGGACGACAACCGCTGGCCGGCACGCCAGTTCCAGTGGTTCATCAATGCACAGAAAGATGAGGGCCTGCGCAGTGCGCATATCGAGCGCACCGGCGACCCTTACCAAACCATGATGATCCGGGTGTACGAAGCCTACGAAGATGCCTGCGAGCGTGGCGGCATGATCGACTTCGGCGAACTGCTGCTGCGTGCGCTGGAACTGCTGCGTGACCGTGCACCCCAGCTGTTGCACCACTACCGCGAGCGTTTCCGTTACGTACTGGTGGACGAGTTCCAGGATACCAACGCTATTCAGTACGCCTGGCTACGCCTGCTGTGTGAAGGCGAAAACAAACTGATGGCGGTTGGCGATGACGACCAGTCGATCTACGGCTGGCGTGGTGCCCGAATCGAGAACATCCAGCACCTGGAAGAACACTTCCCCGGTACCGAAACGATCCGCCTGGAGCAGAACTACCGCTCTACGGGGACCATTCTGCAGGCCGCCAACGCGGTGATTCAGAACAACTTCGGTCGCCTGGGCAAACAGCTCTGGACCGAACTGGGTGATGGTGAGCCCATTTCTCTCTACAGCGCGTTCAACGAACAGGACGAAGCCCGTTTTATCGTCGACCAGATCCAGAAATGGGTCGAAGAGGGCAACCGTCGCGACGAATCCGCCATACTCTATCGTTCCAACGCTCAGTCGCGTGTGCTGGAGGAGATGCTGATCCGTGCCGGTATGCCCTATCGCATCTATGGCGGTCAGCGCTTCTATGATCGACTGGAGATCAAGAATGCACTGGCCTACCTGCGCCTGCTGGCCAACCGTGACGACGATACCGCCATGGAACGAGTGATCAACGTACCGACTCGCGGCATCGGCACCCGGACTATTGAAGCAATCCGTGAGCACGCACGCGGCGAAAACGTATCCATGTGGCGCGCTGCGAACGAGATCACTGAACTGCATACTTTACCGGCACGCGCCAATAACGCGTTGCAAGCCTTTGTTGACCTGATAAATCAACTGGATACCGATACGCGTGAAGTCGAGCTACATGAACAGACCGAGCACGTGATCGAACATTCCGGGCTGATCCAGCACCATGAAAAAGAGAAGGGTGAGAAAGCACAGTCCCGTATCGAGAACCTTGAAGAGCTGGTTACGGCGACCCGCCAGTTTGCCGGTCAGTGGCAGGAGGATAACGAAGAGGGCTTCACCTCTGTCCTCGCCGCTTTCCTGGATCAGGCCGCACTGGATGCCGGCGAGACTCAGGCCGATGTGAATACCGACAGCGTTCAGTTGATGACTTTGCACTCTGCCAAAGGTCTGGAGTTCCCATTGGTCTTCCTGGCCGGTATGGAAGAGGGGCTGTTCCCGCACAGCATGTCGGCGGAAGAGCCCGGACGTCTGGAGGAAGAGCGCCGCCTCTGCTACGTGGGGCTGACCCGCGCCATGCAGAAGCTGTATCTGACCTACGCCGAATCACGCCGCTTGCACGGCAAGGAAAACTTCAACCGCGTATCACGCTTCGTAAACGAAATTCCCAACGAGTTGATAGAAGAAGTACGCCTTAACGCCAGCGTGCGCCGCCCTTACGGTGCCCAGGCCGATTCGGGCAGCAGCCTGTTCGGTGGCGGTTCATCCCTTTCCAGTGCCGAGGTTCCCAGCACCGACCTGCGCTTGGGCCAGGCCGTGATGCACCAGAAGTTCGGCGTGGGCATGGTGACCAACTTTGAAGGCAGTGGCCCCAAGGCACGGGTACAGGTGAATTTTGAGGAAGTGGGCAGCAAGTGGCTGGTGGTCGGTTTCGCCAACCTGCAACCGCTGTAAGTTTAACCGAGCAGGCGGGGCAACAAGGTCTCGCCAGCTTGCCACAAGAGCCGCAGTGCCAGAAGTGTAACCACCAACCTGAACAGGCGGCTGAACCAGACTGAAGAGACTTTGCGCAGCAGGTTCAGCCCTATCCAGGTCCCCAGCATGCCACTGAGAATCATCGCAATTGTAAGCGGCAGCCAATCCGCAAAGGAAAAACCCACCACCGAGAACACCACCCCCTTCAACAGGTGCTGACCCGTCATCGTAGTGGCGAAGGTCGCTACAGTCTGCATCTTGTCATGGCTGTGACGATGCACAAAGGCAGCGACCAGCGGTCCTGTGGCGCCCACAAACATGGAAAAGAAGGTCGTCAGACTACCGGCCAAGAAGGTTTTAAGCGGTGACAAGGTCTTTGCCGCAGGCTTGGGACCCCAGATCATCCAAAGAATGAAAGCACCCACTGCCAGCTGAATCATCTCCAGTGGCAACTGCACCACAACCAGAGAAGCCAGCGCCGCACCTACAGCTGCGCCAATCAAAAACCGTCGGCTCAGCAGCCAATCGATATGCTGGCGTGTCATGATCGCGCGGTTGGCATTCGAACCCAGCTGTACCAGACCATGCACGGGAATCAATGCAGAAATGGGCACCAGCTGCGCCATGATCACCAATAACAGGACGCCACCGCCAATACCCAGCGTTGCCGTCATCAGGGAGGTAAAGCCAGCTACCAGAATCAGTAGCAGGGCATCGAACGGCAGCAGATCAGCAGGAAGCCAGGTCAGCAGGTCGGTCATTAACCGTCCTGCATAGCCTGCAGAATCTGCTGCGCCCAGTTCAGACTGTGGCGATAGGCAACTTCATAGAAGGGGCGATCCAGGCCACTGTTGAGCTGGTCAAACTGGCCACGCTCATAGAGTTCGATCTGCGCCAGCAATTCACCATAGGAATGCGCCCGGTTCAGCAGAGCATCTTTCATCTCCTGCTGCAGTGGTACCTGATCCATCAGGTCTTCCATGCTCATGTCCAGCAGCACATCCAGCTGAGAAAGGAGGCCTACAATGAAGTGGTTGATCGGCTCATCACGCCCCATCATTTCAGCCAGCAGCTCACAGAAGCGACCTCGAATCAGCATGTTACGGGTTAATTCGTCCGGCTTGGTACTGTCGCTGCTGGTCAGAAACAGCATTACCCAACGCTTGATCTGGTCAACGCCCAACAGGGAAATGGCATGGGATAGAGAACTGATCTCGCGCTGCAAATTAAACGCAGCCGAGTTCACCACGCGCAGAATACGGTAGGTCAGGGCAGGATCATGCAGGGCAACCTGCTCAATGGACTGAGCTGTTGCTGCAGGACGTTGCAGTTCAGCCAGCAACTGAAGCAGGACCACCTTGTTACCGGTAATCTTCTTGCCCTTCACCGGCTCAGGCTTATTCAGGAAGTAGCCCATATACAGGGCAAAACCCATTTCCAGACAGCGACGAAATTCGTCCTGAGTTTCCACCTTGTCTGCAAGCAGCTCAAGTTGATAGGGACGCAAACGCTGCAGCAACGCAGGAATGTTATCCAGCCCCAACAGCTGAATATCCAGCTTTAGGACATGTACGATATTGAGCAGAGGTTCAAACTTGGGGTCACGCGGATCATAGTCCGCCAGTGCCAGACGATAGCCTTGTCGTGCCAGCCCTTTTACCCGGCTGATGAGCTCCGGCGTGATGTCCGAGTGCCCAAGCAGCTCAAGTACAAAGCTTTCGCGCGGCAATTCAGGCACATCATTGTTGAGCAGGAAACTGTCGGTCACCTTCAGGAAGCAGGGTACGGACCGGATGGCACCTTTCTTGAAGATACTGGAATAGGTACCCAGCAGGACACCCAAGGTGGCCTCCTCGTCCCTCAGCCCTTCAACAAAGCGGCCTTCAGAGTCACGGAACAGCAGCTCGAATGCCACCACATCCTGGCTTTTGGTATAGATGGGCTGCCGCGCCATCAATACTTCCAGCTTTGGCTCCTCAGCCATGAGTTTTGCACCGGTCGATGCCACTGGTGTCTCCTTTCTCAAGCGATGCGGTTACTAACTACTATCATTCGAGTATATCGGCTCTGATACCGCACGAACAGAGGCTTGGCAGCCCTTGAGAGGCGCGGCATCATGACTGTTTTATCCGACCTGGAGGTATGGCTATGCGCTGTCATGAACTGGACTACGAACTGATCGGTTCGGAGATGCAACTGGTCGAGGTCGAGCTGGACCCCAATGAAACTGTTGTCGCCGAAGCCGGTGCCATGACCTATATGGAAGAAGACATCCAATTCGAAACCCGTATGGGCGATGGCTCCAATCCGGATGAAGGTATTATGGGCAAGCTTTTTGCAGCCGGCAAACGGGTCTTCACTGGAGAGTCCATCTTCACCACCCACTTTACCAACCGTGGCTCAATCAAACGCCGCGTCGCCTTTGCCGCACCCTATCCCGGCAACATAGTGCCACTGAACATGGCCGAAATCGGTGGCCGCATCGTATGCCAAAAGGACGCCTTTCTGTGCGCAGCACTGGGCACTCAGATCAGTATCACGTTCAACCGCCGCATCGGTGCCGGCTTCTTCGGTGGCGAAGGCTTCATACTGCAAACGCTGGAAGGTGACGGCATGGCGTTTATTCAGGCGGGGGGTACAGTGATTAAAAAAGAACTGAAAGGCGAAACACTGCGTGTGGATACTGGCTGCCTGGTTGGTTTTACCGAAGGGGTGGAATACGACATTCAGCGCGCGGGCGGATTGAAGTCCATGGTATTCGGCGGTGAAGGGCTCTTCCTCGCCACGCTGAAAGGCACCGGCACCGTATGGCTGCAAAGCCTGCCGTTCTCTCGCATGGCAGATCGAATCCTGGCTCACGCACCGTCGAGTGGCGGCAGCGATCAGGGTGAAGGCTCAGTGCTGGGCGGTATCGGCCGCATGATTGGTGGCGACCGCTAAGAACTATAGAAGATTGCCCGGCAGCACTGTGTTGCCGGGCAACGAAGAACCAATTACATGTTGTGCTGTTTGAATGCATTCATCAGCGCAACAGGCTTCTGCTTCTTGTTGTCATCACGAAGTACATAGACCAGGGTTTCGCCCTTGGGACCTGCACCGATCTGGGTGAAACGCAGCGGCGCTTCTCCAGTGGTACGCACGGCTTCCATATCAGTCAGGCGATCAAACACATAGATACGACCTTCCATACGCATTTCACCGTAAAAACCTTCAGCCGGTTCAAGCTTGCCGTGGTAAAGGTTGTAACCCGCAATCTTGTCGTAGGTTTTCTGTTTATCCGCGCCGGTTACACCGAAGACAAGAGTTTCCCCTTTGGGGCCCGCACCAATAAATGTCTGACGGAAAGAGGTTTCACCGACTTCCAGATACTGTTTGTAGGTCGCCAGATCATCGAATACGTGTACACGGCCATCATGATGAACCTCGTACAGATCTTCATTATTGAGGTCCATGTGAACAGCAGCCTGTTCTGTCTTGGTGCCGGTTGTACAAGCGGTCAACGCCGCAACCAACCCGCCCAGTACAGCCGTTTTAAGTACGCGCATCGAAATCTCCTCACAGTTTGAGCAATAAGCAAACCCTGAGCCTAACGGTGTAATATTTCGATTCTTTTACAGAAAGCCGTAGAACAGCATGGCGTTGAATCCCCTCCACAAATGGACAAGGGACGAAAGCTTCAAACAGATCGGGAAATGATGGTATTACTGAAAAGGAAATGGCGGAACGGACGGGACTCGAACCCGCGACCCCCTGCGTGACAGGCAGGTATTCTAACCAACTGAACTACCGCTCCGCATCAGGATGGCTCCTCGAGCTGGACTCGAACCAGCGACCAATAGATTAACAGTCTACTGCTCTACCAACTGAGCTATCGAGGAATACCCTGAAAATGGTGCCGGCACCAAGAGTCGAACTCGGGACCTACTGATTACAAGTCAGTTGCTCTACCAACTGAGCTATACCGGCACTAAAACACCAGAATGCGCCCTGGGCACAATCCGATCACCGCAAGGCACTTAGCCAAAAAATGGCGCGCCTGGAGGGATTCGAACCCCCGACCAACAGGATCGGAACCTGCTACTCTATCCAGCTGAGCTACAGGCGCACAATGGAAGTGTTTGCGGGGCGTAATCTTACCTGTTCGCCAGCGCTTTGCAAGCAATCCTTGCACGCTAAAACAGCAGTTCATTCGTTCCACAGCCAGTTCTCCTGATTTGGCATGAGCTGCTATTCTTCATCTAATAATGACTGCCGAAAGCCGATGCTGCTGTCATTCAAATCGTCTTTAGTGCAAACCTGAACCTGGTCCCTGACTGAGCACACACTGGTTGCTCGGGAGATTAAAATGGATATGAAAAAGAATTTAGTCGCTCTGGCATTTGTCTTCATCTCTTCAACAGCGTCCGCGGGTGTACTAGATCCGGACTGTAATGCTGAAAAAGCGGCCAAAAGCGCGGCAGCCAAAGCCACTATTGGTGTTGGTGGTCGCTGTACACCGGCGGAAGCAGCCAAGGACATGGCCTCTGACAAGGTCGAAGATGTCGTGCCCGACAAGATGGGCGATGGAAAGGTGAAAGACAAGCTGGGCCATAAAGACGAACCGTCAGTGAAAAAGGTCGTCAAGAAAGTTACTGAGTGATACTCCGGCCTTATTACTTTTGACAATGGGGCTTGCAGGTGGTCAGGCTTGGCTTGCGCCACCTGTAATTCTCTCACTTGAACGGGGATGTACCCTTAAAAATAAGAATGCTGTCTTAACGCAATTTCCGTAAGGGCATTTTTGTCGGTATAATCCCCGATCAGTTTTTATGAGCGCAGTCATGTCTGCATCGGGTCCCAGCCACAGGCACTTCAAGGCCTCCAGCCAGGCATCACTGCTCAGACAACTTACTCAAGTGATGAGGTCGTGACTGTGAAAAAATTTGCTGCCAAAGCTGCATCCGCACTCTGTGCATTCGGTCTGAGCATGGCGCTGACAGCGTCCGTTCAGGCGGCTACTGATGAAGCCATCATCGAGCGTATCAAGCCTGTTGGCTCTGTATGCGTTCAGGGCGACGACAGCTGTGGTGGCGCTGCTGCAGCGGCTCCGGCTACTGGTGGTGCGCGTTCTGGTGAAGAGATCTACACCGGCAAGTGTGCTGCCTGCCACGCTAGCGGCGTTCTGGGTGCACCGAAGTTCGGCACCAACGAAATGCAGCTGCGTCTGGACGAGAAAGGTATGGAAACCCTGCTGACTCACGCGCTGAACGGTTTCAACGCCATGCCGCCGCGCGGCACCTGTGCTGACTGCTCTGATGACGAGATCAGCGCAGCTATCGAACACATGCTGAAGTAATGAATATGTGAACCTGAAAAGGGCTGCCTAGGCAGCCCTTTTTGTTATTCAGCGGTCACGGATCGACCGCATCACCACTTTCAAGGAATGAAAGATGCTCAAATATCCCACCCTTATGCTGGCAGGTCTTGCTGCCTTTCCGGCCCAGGCTGACAACCCTCTCCCGTTGATGAAAGGGATGGATATCGGCCATCACCTCAGCCAGCCTGAGGATCTGAACAATTGGCTGGTCAGCGAAAAGTTCGATGGCATACGTGCTTACTGGAATGGCAAACAACTGCTGACGCGTAGTGGCTACCCGATTCATACACCACCGACCTTTACCCAGGGCTGGCCTGAACAGCATCTGGAGGGAGAACTGTGGATCGGCTACGGTCAATTCTCCCAATTGGCAGCACTCATACAGCGTCACGAAACGTCTCCCGATGACTGGGTTTCGGTCCGTTTTATGGTATTTGATCTACCACAGTGGCCCGGCACCTTTTCTGAACGCCACCGCCAGCTGAAAGCGCTTATGGGAAAAGAGCCCCTCAGTCCAAACCTGAAGCTTATTTCACAACAGTCAGGCCTGGACAGAACCGCTTTGAACAGCACCTTTGAGCAAGTACTGAGCAAGGGAGGGGAAGGCTTAATGATGCACCGGGCCAGTGCGCTGTATCAGCTTCAACGCTCAGCCGACATCCGTAAGCTCAAACCCTTTGAGGATGACGAAGCTGTGGTCACTGCACACATTCCGGGACAGGGGAAATACACCGGCATGCTGGGGTCATTGGAGATACAACTTAGCGACGGAACACGCATGAAAATTGGCTCAGGACTCACCGATGCTGAGCGCGCTGCGCCACCACCGGTGGGCAGTATCATTACCTTCAGATACAACGGCCTGACACGACATGGCAAACCACGCTTCGCACGTTTCCTTCGTGTCCGCCCAGACTAGATCAATATGGCGTTCATCTGATTCCAAGTGTGCTGGTGTCATCTGACGCTCTGGCGTAGCATTAAATCTGACAACATACGCTGCCAAATGCCTGCCGATGATGACACCTAACTTGCTGCGTCCAATCCTTACTTTGCTGTGCTGCCTGGCTGTGTCGCTGATATCGGTATCTGCCTCAGCCAAGACACTGGTATTGGCCCAGATCAGCGATCGCCCCAAAAAGGATTACCGCCAGTTAAGGCCCATGGCGGAATACATTCAGTCCTTGATGTCCGAACAGGGGTATGACCGGGCCGATGTAGAGCTCTACCCGGATATAGAGTCGCTGATGAATGCAGTTCGCCAGGGTCGAGTCCACTGGGTGTCTGAAACAGCCCTGACGTCAGCCCAACTGGTACAAGCAGGGCTGGCCACGCCACTAGCATTGAAATGGAAACGCGGCCAAAGCCAATATCGCAGTCTGATCTATGTCCGTAAGGACAGCCCCGTACACAAGCTGCAGGACCTGCAAGGCCGAACCATTGCCTTCGAACATTCCAATTCATTCAGCAGCTATTATGTGCCCGCACTAGCGCTACTCAACGCCGGAATGACGCTACAACGCCTTGAGACACCGGATACACCGATTGACTCGGAACACGTCGGCTATCTGTTCAGCCGCAATGAGCGAAATAACCTGCTGTGGGTACATAAGCAGATTGTGAGTGCCGGCAGCCTCAACGATGGCGACTGGAACCGACCCGACCGTTTACCCTCGGAACCCAAACAAGGGATGCGCATTATCTACCAATCAGACGCATACCCACGCGCATTCGAACTGGCAACATCCGCACTCTCTGCTCAAGATCGCCTGGCGCTGCAGCAGGCCCTTCTATCGCTCAACCCTGAGCAACACGCCCCGATACTGGAGCGCTATGAGCAAACCGAGCGTTTGACACCCGCTACCGATGAACACCTTCGACTGCTGCAACAGCTCGATCTGGAGTTGTTGCCATGAAACGGCGCATTTTTTCTTCACTGGCCAACCGCCTGACCTTCGGCTTTACATTATTGGCCTGTGTACTGGTTGCAGCCGTACTACTGACATTGCATTACAGCCTGATCAGGTTCACTGAAGACACGATTCAGCAAGGCAAGCAACAGCTGACAGAGGCGCTGCGAACTCAACTGGAGCAGGACGCTCAGCTACTATCCAACACGCTGAGTGCGCACCTGGAATTACCGCTATACCACCTTGACCTGACCGCCATTGAGAAGCAGCTGTCTCTGGTTCGAAAACATCGCAGTCTTGAATATGCGTACCTGTTCAGCCGTCAAGAGCGACTGATCCATGACGGCAGCGAAATCATCCCCGAATTCGGACTTGCCATGTCATCGCTGACACCCTTGTCAGCCTCACCTCAGCTCAAATACGCCTGGCACGGCACGACTCTGCATATGCTTCAGCCGGTCGTAACAGCCGGGGAACGCTCCGGTTATCTGGCTCTTGGCGTCGATTTTTCTCAGGCGCTGCACGCTCTTGATAACCGGGGCGTGAGTATCGGTACCCATGCACAAAGAACCGCGCAGATAGCCTTTAATGATCTGCTTCTCATAGTGCTGCTAATCCTGGCCATTACCATCTGGCTGATCTACCGCTTCAGCCGCTACCAACTGGCCCCATTGAGCGCACTGGCAGAAAAAAGCATCGCCTTTGGCGACGGTGATCGAAGCGTACGTTTTTCAATGTCACAAAGCGGTGAGCTGGGGCAATTAGGCAAAGCCCTGGAGCAGATGCGTCTGAGCCTGGAGCAAAGCCATCACCAGACCACCCAGCTCGCCTACCTCGATAACCTGACCCAGTTACCCAACCGTCACTGGTTCCAACAGTCGCTGGAGCGCATGCTGGAGGCGAGCAGGCAGCAACAGCAACGCATGGGTATCCTGTTCATTGACCTGGACCACTTCAAGGAGGTCAACGACACCGCCGGGCACGATATGGGCGACCTGCTGCTATTTGAAGCGGCTGCGCGCTTGCGCAACCTGCTGCTGGACATGGATATATCCTCCGCCGACACGGAGGAACCTCTATTGGCACGCTTGGGTGGCGATGAGTTTGTTACCCTTTACCCCGATCTTCAGCACAGTGACCAGCTGGCAGAGCTTGCCCAGCGCATTGCTCAGGCACTGGATGAGCCTTTCCTGATAGACGGTCGCTACTTCAATATTTCCAGCAGTATCGGGATCACCATCTACCCGGACGATGGCAACAGCAGTAGCGAAGTCCTCAAACATGCGGATATTGCCATGTACGCTGCCAAGCAGAGCGGCCGCAATCAATACGCCTTCTTCTCCATGCAGATGAACCAGGATCTGCAGGCACGTATGGACATTATTCAAGGCGTGCGAACCGCGCTGGATCAGGGGCATTTCTACCTTGAATATCAGCCAGTGATAGATCTGAGCACGAATCGCATCCGAGCAGCAGAAGCCCTGTTACGCTGGAAACATCCGGAACGGGGCATGATTCCTCCTGGCCAGTTTATCCCGGTTATAGAAGACTCTGACCTGATTGAGCCCGTCACCCAATGGGTCGCCCAGCAGGCAGTAAAGGATTTGATGACCTTACAAGCCTTCAAGCCCGGGTTTGCCATATCCATCAATATATCCGGCGCGGCACTGCATCAGGACAGCACTAGAGACTTCCTGACCGATCTGAAACAGCGTGAGCAGGTGCCTGATTACTGCCTCAGCATAGAGCTGACCGAAACCAGCATGATTCGTCATCTGGACGACTGCCGCCAGACCCTGAACCAGTGGAAGGCCGCTGGCATGAACATCTGGATCGATGATTTCGGCACCGGATATTCATCCCTGAGCTATCTGCACCAGCTGCCCATTGACGGCCTCAAAATCGACCGCAGTTTCACCCGCGATCTCAAACCGGGCAGCAGCAACTCTCTGGTAGCCACCATTCTGACGCTGGCCGAGTCCATGCAACTGCAGGTCGTTGCCGAAGGCATAGAAACCGACAGTCAGCGCGAGTGCTACCGATTACTGGGCAGCCGCTATGGCCAGGGTTTTGGCCTTCACCGTCCCATGTCCTATAACGACCTGAAATCACTTTTGGAAACAACTGATGAAGCACTTCCGTCTGGCAGTTTTTAGCCTCTGCGCCCCCAGTTTAGCGATTGGCATGGACCTGGAGCTCAAAACAGATCTGGAATACAACCGCTACCCGAGCACCAGCCAGATTAAATACGATGATGGCCAATTCGACGAACGTGATTATCGCCGCAAGGAAAAGTTCGAAAGTAAAACCCTGCTGCTGATGGATCAGGCTGTTGATGAACGCTTGAGCTGGCAGGGCCGCTTGGGCATGAAGTATGAGCGTACCCGCGATATCAAGCGGGAATACCGCGAAGACGGCTCCCTGAAAAACGATAAAAGTCGCACCGAATGGCAGAGCTCACCCTTGATCGGGCTGGGCTTCGAGTACGAATTGGGGCGTGCTTTGGGAGGCTATCATTGGCGTATTAAAGGCTATCATGATCGTTTCCTCGATATCGAATACAAAGCCACCAACCTGGCTGAAAAGGCCAAGCCAAGAGCAGGGCGAGGTTCCGGCTACGAAACCCGGCTGCGCCTGCAGGGTGAATACATGACAGCCATCAGCAGCCTGTTTTTTACCCCTCGATTCGAAGTGAAGCACGAGCGCTATCAGCAATGGTACGACTCGGCCCGAGAACGCCAGGAAAACGCCGAGCAGGAATTGCAGTATGAAACCAGTCTTTGGTTGAGCTGGATCCCGCCGGTGGATGGCTGGGAAGTGACGTTTGGCCCTACCTGGCAACGCGAAGACAAGGGTGAGCGTGACAGCGAAAGTCACCGCTGGGCCTGGGAAGATGAAGAGCGCTGGCTGGCACGAGTACAGCTGGAGTATGAAACGCCACTGCCAGGTTTCGAGTTTGAGTTAAAGCTGGAGCGGGACCTGAACGGTCCGGATGAAGACAAGATGAAGTACGAAGCAGGGTTAAGCTACGAGTTTTAACCGGGCGAGAAATGAGCTGCTGAAGCGTCCTCAGCAGCTCATCAGGTGATTACAGGCGGACTTCAATCCCGCGTTCACGCATGTATTCCTTGGCCTGCGGAATACTGTACTCATTGAAGTGAAAGATCGACGCCGCCAATACCGCATCAGCCTTGCCTTCAATACAGCCTTCCACCAGATGGTCCAGGTTACCGACACCACCTGAAGCGATGACCGGTACATGGACGGCTTCACTGATCGCACGTGTCACGCCGATATCGTAGCCGTTCTTGACGCCATCCTGGTCCATGGAGGTCAGCAGGATCTCGCCAGCGCCGAGATCGACCATTTTCTTGGCCCATTCCACGGCATCCAGACCGGTTGGCTTGCGACCACCATGGGTGAAAATCTCCCACTTGTCCGGCTCACCCGGCTGGCTGACTTTCTTGGCATCAATCGCCACAACGATACACTGGCTGCCGAATCGTTCCGCCGCTTCGCGCACGAAGTCGGGATTGGTCACCGCCGCGCTGTTGATAGACACCTTGTCAGCACCGGCATTCAGCATGGTGCGGATGTCTTCACAGGTACGGATACCACCACCAACGGTCAGCGGAATGAACACCTGAGACGCCATTTTTTCCACGGTATGTACCATGGTGTCACGGCCCTCATGGGTCGCCGTGATGTCGAGGAAGGTGATCTCGTCAGCACCCTGTTCGTCGTAGCGCTTGGCCACCTCTACAGGATCGCCGGCATCACGAATATCGAGGAATTTTACCCCTTTCACCACGCGGCCATTTTCCACGTCAAGACAGGGGATAATGCGTTTTGCCAATGCCATGTCGCGTCCTCTTACTTGGCGGTCAGCTCATCACTCAGCGTCTGAGCTTCGGCCACATCCAGCGTACCTTCATAGATGGCACGGCCGGTGATGGCGCCCAGAATGCCCTGATCGGCCACTTCCGCCAGCGCCTTGATATCGTCGATGTTGGTCACACCGCCAGAAGCGATCACCGGAATACCCGCTTCACGTGCCAGCTCTACAGTGGCTTCAACGTTCACACCCTGCATCATGCCGTCACGGCTGATATCGGTGTAAACAATGGCGCTAACACCGTCGTTCTTGAAGCGCTTGGCCAGGTCCACTGCTTTAACGTCAGTGATTTCAGCCCAGCCATCAATCGCCACGTAACCGTCCTGAGCGTCCAGACCCACAATGATGTGACCCGGGAACTGCTTGCACATTTCGGTAACGAACTCAGGCTCTTTCACAGCCTTGGTACCGATGATGACGTACTCAACGCCGGCATCCAGGTATGCCTGAATAATTTCAGCAGAACGGATACCGCCACCGATCTGGATCGGCAGATCCGGATAGGCTTCCGCGATTTTCTTCACGATTTCACCGTTCACCGGCTCACCGGCAAAGGCACCGTTGAGGTCAACCAGGTGCAGACGACGGCAACCGGCCTCGACCCACTTGGCCGCCATTTCGACCGGGTTATCGGAGAATACGGTGGAGTCATCCATACGGCCCTGACGCAGACGAACGCAGGCACCATCTTTGAGGTCAATCGCGGGAATAATCAGCATATCGGCTTGGATCCAGAATAATCAGTAAAAATTTTCAGCTTCAGCGGCCTATCAGGGGCGGCCATCCCAATTCAGAAAGTTCTGCAGCAACTGCAGGCCTACTTTCTGGCTTTTCTCGGGATGGAACTGCACCGCAAAGACGTTATCGCGGGCAATGGCCACGTCGAAATCAACGCCGTAGTTACAGGTTGCGGCCACCAGCTCTCGCTGTTTTGCCTGCACGTGGTAGCTGTGCACGAAGTAAAAGCGGCTGCCGTCTTCGATGTTGGCCCAGAGCGGGTGATCCTGAGTCTGGTAGACCTGGTTCCAGCCCATGTGCGGCACTTTCAGACGCTCGCCATCGGCATCCTTGAGATCATCGCCGAAGAAATTGACGCGACCTTCAAATTCGCCCAGGCAGTCCACACCGTTGTTTTCTTCCGAGAACTCCATCAGGGCCTGATAGCCCACACAGATACCCAAAAACGGCTTGCCGGACGCAATCGCTTCACGCACCTCTGCATCCACACCCAGACGACGAATTTCAGCCATACAATCACGGATGGCGCCTACGCCCGGCAGCAGCACACGGTCGGCGCTGCGTACCTGCTCGGGATCAGCGGTAACACGTACTTCGACACCGGGCTGCACATGCTCCAGCGCCTTGGCGACGGAGTGCAGGTTACCCATGCCGTAATCGATTACTGCAATACTGCTCATGACTTAGAGGCACCCCTTGGTGGACGGCATCATGCCTTTGGCACGCGGATCGAACTCCAGCGCCATACGCAGTGCACGGCCAAAGGCCTTGAAGATGGTTTCAGCCTGGTGGTGGGTATTCTTACCCTTCAGGTTGTCGATGTGCAGGGTCACCATGGCGTGGTTCACGAAACCATGGAAGAACTCGGAGAACAGGTCCACATCGAAGCTGCCAACACGGCCACGGGTGAACTCCACATTCATTTCCAGACCCGGACGACCGGAGAAATCGATCACAACGCGTGACAGGGCTTCATCCAGCGGCACATAGGAGTGGCCGTAACGAACGATACCCTTCTTGTCACCCACGGCCTGCTTGAATGCCTGGCCCAAAGTGATACCGATATCTTCAACGGTGTGATGATCATCGATGTGTAGATCGCCGACCGCACTGACCTCCAGATCGATCAAGCCGTGTCGGGCGATCTGATCCAGCATATGATCAAGAAAGGGGACACCAGTATCCACATCCAGTTTCCCGGTGCCATCAAGGTTAACCGCTACGGTAATCTGCGTTTCCAACGTGTTGCGGGTTACCTGGGCTTTACGCTCGGCCATTATTCTCTCCGCCTGGGGTTTTCTGAAGCGCTCAGTATACATCCAACCGAGGCGTAACGGCAGGTTCATCGACGCCATGCGAACCGGCAAGCCAGATCCGCTATACTCAGCCTGTCTAACTTGCAGGGAAACAACAGGACCTTCTCATGAAAGTGTTCAAGTGGATTTTTGGCCTGGTACTGGGGCTGGTTGTACTCGTAGGCGTGGCACTGACCGTGCTGGCCATGGTGATCGATCCAAACGACTACAAAAATGATATCCGAACCGCCGCCTTGGAGAGCGCGGGTATTGAGTTGGAGCTGGATGGCGATATCGGCTGGTCTTTCTTTCCCTGGCTGGCGCTGGAGCTGAATGCCGTAGGGGTTGGCTATCCAGAACAGCCGCAGGTTGGACGCCTGCAGCGCGTCGAGGTATCGGTCAGCATTCCTGCGCTGCTTAAGCGCGAGTTACAGATGAACCGTCTGGTGCTGGATGGCTTGAGCCTGAGTCTGGTGAAAAACAGCGATGGCAGCACCAACTGGAATTCAAACACCGAGAAGCAGGCCACTCAGCCAGAAGAATCTTCATCCGATACGTCACCCGGCAGCGCTGAAAGTACCCCGCTGAAAATCGATATTCAGGCGATTGAAGTATTGAACGCCGCGCTGACCTATACCGATGAGAGCAGCAAAAGCCGTATTGAACTCAGTGACCTCAATCTGACCACCGGACGCATCAGCACCGAAAAAGCCATTCCGGTGGAGCTTAAGTTCGCCCTGCGCCAGCTGAGTAACGATCAGATCCAGCTGAGCACTCAAGCTGAACTGAAGACCGAAATTCTGCTGGATATGGCCAATAACCACTACCAGCTCAGCGACTTGGCAAGCCGCCTGCAACTGCTGGAAGGTGCAGGTATGCCGGCACCTTTGAGTGTGTCCCTGGAAGCCAAAAATCTGGAAGCCCTGCTTAACGAACAGAAAGTCGAGATCAAGTCACTGCGCCTGTCGGCCGATCCAGTGGTGCTGAAAGGTGATCTCAGCCTGACGAATTTCAGCCAGCCTGACATCAAGGGCCAGCTGAGCAGCAACAGCTTCAACCTCAAGCAGCTGTTGCAGAATCTGGGGCAAACCGCGCCTGAAACCGCTGATGCCGATGTGCTCAGCGATCTCGCCTTCAGTGCAACGCTGGTCGGCAATGACAAAACATTGTCACTCAAGCCACTGAAGTTGAAGCTGGATGATACCCGGTTGGATGGCGAAGCCAGCCTGACACTGGCCAACCAGGCCATCGCGCTCAAGCTGAAGGGTAATGAAATAAACGTGGACCGCTATCTGCCGCCAAAAGCAGAAGCCAGCGGTGAAACAACATCCAGCTCTGAACCCAAAACCGCCAAAACACCTCAGGAATGGCCCAAGGATGAAATCATCCCCCTTGAGCCCCTGCAAGCGCTGAACCTCAGTGCCGAACTGGATATGGACCGCCTGACCGTCAATGGCATCGAACTGGGTAAACCGGGTCTTAGCCTCAGTGCCCAGTCAGGCCTGATCCAGCTGACCCGCTTCGGTAGTCAGGTCTTCAGTGGTCAAGCCAGTGCCACAGCGCGTATAGATGCCCGTAAGAAACCGCTGAGTATCAGTGTCAGCAAACAATTGACCAATCTGGAAATGGGCGAGGCACTGCAAACACTGGCCAACAACGACACCCTGACCGGCAAGTTCAGTGCCAAAACGGATCTGAGCATGAGCGGCCAATCCATTCATGCCTGGGTGAACTCATTGAACGGGAGCGCCAGCCTGAACATGGCTGAAGGTGTGATTAACGGCATCGATGCGGCTCAGGCCCTGTGCCAGGGTATCAATAACCTCTCAGCCCTGTGGATCGACGCCAAGCAGGTGGATAAATCCACCCCGTTTGCCGATATGGGCGCCAGCTTTAACATCCGTAACGGTGTGGTCAGCAACCAGGATCTGAGTGCGAAAATGGATGCGCTGACGGTTGCCGGCAAGGGCAGCATCAATCTGCCGCAGCAGACGCTGGACTACCGTGTGGGCGCCAAGATCGAGAACAACCTGTTCAATGAGAGCTGCTCGGTCAACAACCGCCTGCAGGGGCTGGAAGTGCCGGTGGACTGCAAAGGCAGCTTCTATGACGAACCAGCCAAGCTCTGTCGTCTGGATACCCGTTTTATTACCGATGCCATCAAGGCGGAAGCCAAACGCAAGGTTGAAGAAAAAGTGAGTGAGAAACTGGAAGGCAAACTGAAAGACAAACTGGGCGAAGAGGGCGCCAGCAATCTCCTCAAGGGGTTGCTTGGCCAATGACACCCGAACAGTTCCACAGTGCCGTGCTGGAGTGGTTTGACCGGCACGGTCGCCATGACCTGCCCTGGCAGGCCGAAAAGACAGCGTATTTCACATGGATCTCGGAGATCATGCTGCAGCAGACCCAGGTGAAAACCGTCATTCCCTACTTCGAACGCTTCATTGAACGCTTTCCCAGCGTTCACGATCTGGCCGATGCCGAACAGGACGAAGTGTTGCACCTATGGACAGGACTGGGCTACTACGCGCGAGCTCGCAACCTGCACAAGACTGCACGTATCGTCAGTCGTGAGCTGGGAGGCGAGTTTCCGGTTACTGTCGAAGCGATGGAACAGCTGCCCGGTATAGGGCGCTCTACTGCAGGCGCGATCGTATCCATCTCAACCGGCAACCGCGCAGCCATACTGGATGGCAACGTGAAACGGGTTCTGGCGCGCTTCTATGCCGTCGAGGGCTGGCCCGGCACCCCGGCGGTCATGAAAGAGCTTTGGAGCTACGCAGAGCGCAATACGCCACATCAGCGTGTCGGTGACTACACCCAGGCAATGATGGACCTTGGCGCAACACTCTGCACCCGTAGCAAGCCCAGCTGTCTGCTGTGCCCACTGCAGGCGCAGTGTGAAGCCAAGGCCCTGAACCTGACGACTCAGCTGCCTTCACCGCGGCCGAAAAAGACATTACCGGTCAAGCAGACCCTGATGCTGATGATCTGCAACGAAGCCGGCGAGGTATTGCTGCATCAGCGACCACCGACCGGTATCTGGGGTGGACTCTGGAGCCTGCCTGAAGTGGCCGACCTGCGTGATATTCCCGCCACTCTGGGTGTTGAGCTACAACAGGAAAAAACCCAGGTACTGGAGCCGCTGCGCCATACCTTCAGCCACTACCATCTGGACATAACTCCGGCACGGGTAGAGCTGAAAAGCCCTACAAACTCTGTCATGGAAGGCACGCCGGCACTCTGGTATAACGTGGACCAACCCGCAAATATTGGCCTGGCGGCCCCGGTCAAGCGTCTGCTTGAACGCTACGCCAGCTGACCTCGGAGATTGATATGACACGCACTGTTTTCTGCCGCAAATTCAAAGAGGAACTGGAAGGACTGGACCGTCCCCCTTACCCCGGTGAGCTGGGCCAGAGCATCTACGACAATGTGTCCAAGAAAGCCTGGCAGGCATGGACCGACCACCAGACCATGCTGATCAATGAGAAGCACCTGAGCATGATGGACCCGGAAAGCCGCAAGTACCTGCAGCAGGAAATGGAGAAGTTCCTGTCCGGGGAAGACTACGATCAGGCCGAAGGCTACGTACCCCAGAATAAATAATTTGAAATTATTGCTTGACCAAGCAGGGGCTTTGCTATTTAATACGCCCCCGTTGCCCAGATAGCTCAGTCGGTAGAGCAGGGGATTGAAAATCCCCGTGTCGGTGGTTCGATTCCGCCTCTGGGCACCAAAATTTCACAAAAGAGCCTCGCGAAAGCGGGGCTTTTTTGTTTCTGCTTTTAGCTGCTGGTTGCTGCTGGCTAGACAACGTCAAACAAGCTTCACAGGTGGTTACCCCCCAAGCCAGCGACCCTAAGCGCCCTGTCCGATTTCATCCGAACATCAGAATACCCAAACGAACCTCGTGTAAAAGCGGGGATTTTTTGTGTCTACGCACTGCCCACTTAATCAACAACACTGAACCCAACAACCAAACACTGTTGCATCTCGGGTCTCTCATAATTTCTGCGTCTCTGTCCTTTGCACAGCATCTTGAATATCCAAACAGGAATAAAACCAGTATTTATTAGATGAATGCATAGATTGAACGCTATACATAAATGTCACATAATAAACACTTTAATAGCGCCAAGAATCATCCCTAATCAAGCCCGCGCCAACTACGCAGGCCTGCTGGCCGCCTTTAGTGCTGGAGACGTGGACCTGGCCTATCTGGGGTCACAGAGGTTGATCTGGCACCCTATTCCAACATCGAACAGCAAGATCAATCTCCCAGGTGAGCCGCATGAACACTAACAAGCCTTTAATGGCGCTGACAGTTGCCGGGTTTATCCTGTTCAGTGCACTGGGCGTCACCTTGATCGATACA
Organism: Marinobacterium sp.; assembly: GCA_048260865.1. GTDB lineage: Bacteria > Pseudomonadota > Gammaproteobacteria > Pseudomonadales > Balneatricaceae > Marinobacterium. The sequence continues at coordinate 32,318 of JBLXGN010000010.1, forward strand.
CTGTTGAGTTTCGAGAAGAACAAGCAGCTGGACGTACGTATCAGTCATGAACAAGTAGCCTATACATCGATTCTCAGGGCCCAGGAGCGCATTGCCAATACGCTTTACATGGAGCATATCAATCAGCCATCGGTCACTGCCGGTGTGCGCTCGGTGCTTGAGTCTCAGGGCAATGCTCAGGACATCGCGCGAGGCCTGCTGTTCCGTCAGCTTTATCCGCTTTATCAGCGCCTAAAGGAGCAGGGCTTCCGTCAGTTCCAGTTCCACACCCCGGAAGGTAAAACCCTGCTCCGCTTTCATGGCCCATTGAACGATGACGATGAGCTGTTTACCCAACGCCCCCTGGTCGAGCAGGCCAACACTCAGCTAAAAGCGATCGACAGCTTCGAGATGGGACGCCTGTTCCACGGTTTTCGCTTTGTGTATCCATTATTTGACCGAGACCAGCATATCGGTAGCGTGGAACTGAGCGTGCCCTTTGCAACGCTGGAACAGGAGCTGGACAGACTGGTACACAATGACTTTTTTATCTTTGCACTCAAACGTGACCCCGTATTCGCCAAACTGCATCCACGACAGCGCTCATTCTTCTCTCCCCTGGCGCTGAACAATGAGTTCGTGACTGAAAACAGCGATGCGTATTCAGGCTCACCTGTTGATCGCCCTCCCATGCAGGCACGTCTGGAACAGGCTTTAGAGCATCATCATGACGACATTCGAACCGGCATGAATACTGGCCAGGCCTTTGCCATGACACATGATGTCGATGGCACCTTTCATGCCGTGTTGTTCATGCCGGTACCCGACCTCTCCGGCACTACTCAGGCCTATATCATCACCGCAACTCAGGTGCCCGAGATTCAAGCCCTGATATTAAAAGGGCGCTGGCTGGCACTGTTGCTGGTCATCCTGATCGCAGGTCTTGCCGTGCTGTTCTACCGCAAGGAACAAAGCGCACGCGAAACACAAAACGAGCGTAACAAGCTGCAAGCCATTACAGAGCGTATGGCTGAAGGTCTGTTCGTACAGGATTTGGAAGGACGTATCACCTTTATCAATCCCGCCGCCCAAAAAACGCTGGGTATCAGTGAAGAAGAAGCCCTGGGGGAAGTTGCCCACGATCTGTTTCATGTCCATTTAGGGGCCGATGGGAAGCCGGTGCCAATCGAAGCCTGTCCGATTCGAACAACAACAGCAGACGGAGGCGTCTATACCAGCGAATCCGAATATTTTCGCCGTTACTCAGACAGCCAGCTTATCCCCATTCAGGTCACCAGTGCTCAATTCAGGGTAGACGGTGAAAACGCAGGCTCCCTCACAATTTTCCGTGACATCACTCTGCGCAAGGAATACGAAGCCGAGCTGCAGCAGGCTCGCCAGGACGCTCTGGACAGCACCCAGGCCAAGTCCGAGTTTCTCGCCAATATGAGTCATGAAATTCGCACCCCGATGAACGGTATTTTAGGCATGCTGGAACTGGTACTGGATGCGGACCTGCCCGCTGAGCAAAAGGACTATATCCGTATTGCCAACAGTTCGGGCCAAACCCTGCTGGCACTGCTCAACAGTATTCTGGATCTGTCCAAGGTTGAGGCCGGGCGGATGGAGCTGGAAAGCGTCGACTTCAATTTGCGTGAAATACTGGAAGAAACCACCAAGCTGTTTGCACCTCAAGCGCAAGGAAAGGGACTTGAGATTGCAGCTCTGATTGATGATTCAGTACCAGAGTTTGCCAACGGTGACCCTACACGCCTGCGCCAGGTGATCACCAACCTTTTGGGGAATGCAATCAAGTTTACCGAACAGGGCGAAATCACCCTGACAGCCAGTATGAGCATGCTTGAGGACCAGTCTTACACACTGCATATCAGTATTCGTGATACCGGCATCGGTATTGCCGCTGATGCCCAGGAGCTTATTTTCGAAGGCTTCACCCAGGCCGACGGCTCTACCACCCGACGCTATGGCGGTACAGGTCTAGGCCTCACCCTGAGTCGCAAAATCGTTGACCAGATGGGCGGAGAGATCTGGCTGGAGTCTGCACCGGGACAAGGCAGTACCTTTCATTTCACCGCCCTGTTGGAGCCCGCCATAGCGCCGGAAACCCTGTTCGTACCCAATGAGAATCTGCAGGGGCTTCGCGCGCTTATTGTGGATGACAAGGTCACCAACAGGGTTATTCTGGAACGCTTTTGCGATGCCTGGGGAATCCATCACCAGAGCGCTGCCAGCGGTCTCAGCGCACTGCAAAAGCTGGAGTCGGCAGCCCAAGAAGGCAAGGCGTTCGACTGCGTACTGAGTGACATGATGATGCCCGATATGGATGGGGTTGAGCTGGCCCGCCAGGCACGTGCCAATGGGCTTTCTGCCGATTTGAAATGGTTGCTTATCACGTCGTACACAGGCCGCGGACTCAATCAAAAAGCCTGCCTGGCGGGCTTTGATCGCCTGCTGCCCAAACCAATCGGCAGGCGCGAGCTGCATGATGCTCTGGAGCAGGTATTACTCGGCCATGCCGTACCTCAGACCGGCACACCACCCTGCGACCTCTCCAATAATAGACTGATGCACAGTACACGTATTTTGCTGGCCGAAGATAACGAAGTGAACCGGCAGGTCGCTACGGCTCATCTGAACAGGCTGGGATGTAATGTCACTGCCGCGGTCGATGGTGCAGCCGCCCTGCAAGCTTTTTGTGATCAGCCGTTTGATCTGGTCCTAATGGATTGCCAAATGCCGGTTATGGATGGCCTGAGCGCCTGTCGTGCCATGCGCCAGTGGGAGCAGGAACAAGACCTGGAACCAACCCCGATCATTGCCATGACCGCCTTTAGCTCCGAACAGAATATGACTGCATGTTTAGCCGCTGGCATGAATGACAGGCTGGACAAGCCTTTCCAACCTGAGGCCCTGCAGCAATTGCTGGTCAGATACACGGGCCCAGTAGAGGGCTCTGGGCCAGAGCAGGAAGCGGTGTCGACCACAGATCAGCCTGACCCGGCCAGCAGCGCCAGCACGTTCCCCGTATTGAACAGAGCAACACTGGATGAGCTTGATATCCTGCTGGATGGAGAAGTGGATACGATCATTGGCCCCTTCCTTGAGCAGTTACCGCCGCTGATCTCACAACTTAGGCAGGCACTGGCACACGAAGACAGAGAAGCGCTATTCATCACCAGCCACACATTGAAAAGCAGCTCAGCCAATATTGGCGGCCTGGAAACAGCCGAACTGGCACGCCAGCTTGAGGCTGGCGCCAGAACAGAAAATACCGTTCAATTATCAACAGCTGTGACGCAACTGGTACATGCAACCGAACGTTTGACTCGGGCACTTGCCAACTATACTGCCCCTGACGCTTGACCCTTTGGAGCCATAATGCCTTTTGAAAACAGAGTAGATGATCTGCCGGCACGCGTTCTGGTTGTCGATGACGATGCCAGCATCCGGCTTACCCTGGTCAAACTGCTACAAAAAGAAGGTTATGAGGTCATTCAGGCAGAGAATGGCACCCATGCACTGGATATTATCTCTGCGGAGCTGCCCAGCCTCATTTTGCTGGATGTCGTCATGCCTGAAGTCGACGGCTTTGAAGTCTGTGAAGCCGTGCGTCAGCGGGATCCGCGCGTACCTATTATCATGCTCACCGGCATGGAAGATGTCTCCGCGATCGACAACGCCTTCGCCAAGGGTGCTACTGATTTCATCACCAAACCTATCAGCTGGCCGTTACTCATTCGCCGCGTACGTTATGCCATTCGCACCCACGCCCTGACAGTTGATCTGGAACGCATCCGCATCATCCAATCGGAAGCTCAAGAGATTGCGCGGCTGGGATACTTTGAATGGAAGCCGAGCCTCAACCGCATTCATTGGTCCAAAGGCATACGCGAGGTATTCGATATCCCCGAACAGATCGAGGGCCAGGGACTTGGCGCCTATCTGGATATGATCCCGCACAATGAACGAACGGACGTCAGTATTCAGCTGGAGCAAATCGCGGCTCGACAGGTCAAAAAAGCGGCCTTTACACACACCCTGACAACTTCGTCAGGCACCTTTCATGTCAACGCCATGGCACGATGCACACGCGACAAACAAGTCCTGGTAGTGCTTCAGGATGTGACCGACAGCTATCAGGCACTGGCAACCATTGAATTTCAGCGTTCACACGACACCCTGACGCATCTGGTTAATCGCACCCAGTTCTTCCGTCTGTTGGATCAGAGCCTGACCCAACAACAAAAGTGCGCGGTTGTTACAATCGACATTGACCGCTTCCACATGATCAATGACTCCTTTGGTCAGGATGAAGGCGATAACCTGCTGCAGCTGTTCTCGTTGCGGTTGCATGCACTCACCCACGGTTTCTATCCCTTGGCCCGCCTGGGTGGAGACGAATTTGGCATTCTGATCGAAGAACTGGAAGGCGAGAACGAACTGCTCCAATGGCTGAGTGCCATGCAAAAACGTCTCAGTGAGCCCTATGAACTGGCCGGCCAGGCCGTTTTTATCGAAACCAGCGTGGGTGTATCCCTCGGCCCTGACCACGGCACGGATGCTCATTCTCTGTTGAGCACCTCATTACAGGCGCGCCTGGTCGCCAAACGAAGTGGTGGTAGCCGTTATCAGATCTTTGATACCAGCTGTCAGAAGGATTATGCACGGCAACTCTATCTGGAGGCTGAACTCAGGCATGCCATTGAGCGGGATGAGTTTGAACTGTTTTACCAGCCACAACTGGACCTGTCGACTAACCGCATCATTGGTGCCGAAGCGCTGATTCGCTGGCGCCACCCGGCCATGGGGTTGGTCTCGCCGGGCGAGTTCATTCCTCTGGTGGAAGAGATGGAGCTGATCCACAGCCTGGGCAGCTGGGTTGCCGAAGAGGCGGTCTGGCAACAAGCCAAGTGGCGTGCCAGCGGGCTGGACCTGAGAGTCGGGTTTAATATGTCAGCCAGACAGTTCAATGATGCGTATTTCGCCGAACGGCTGGAGCGCATACTAAACGCTGCCGAGGTGCCTGCTTCCAGCATCGATATAGAGATTACCGAAAGCAGTGCCATGGATAACCCGGAAAATGCCTTGGTTATGCTTAAATCCCTCAAGGCTCTGGGTACCAGCCTGGCCCTGGATGACTTCGGCACCGGCTATTCCTCCCTGGAATACATGCAGAAGTTCAATGTGGATTACATCAAAATTGACCGTGCCTTCATTTCCAACCTGCTTGAAAGCACCGCAGACCAGGGAATCGTCAAAGCCGTACTGGGTATCGCCAGTAGCCTGAATATGAAAGTGATTGCAGAAGGAGTAGAACGCAAGGAAGAAATGGATTACCTGCGTGAGCTTGGTTGTCACGAAATGCAGGGTTTTTATATCAGTAAGCCAATTCCTGCTGATGAATTTGAGCAGTTTACACGACACTTCAATAGCACAACCTGATGCACTCACGTCTACTTGTTTGTATCCAAGTAGACATCTGTAAGTTGCATAACTGCTCTGCAGAGGTCTATGTTAAGAGCTGGGAAAGCGACAAAGGCAGGATAGGGACGTACAGGACTTGTACTTTAGCTGCTCAGCATCAAGCCACAGAAAGATGGAAGCTCGTATGCTTGTGACTTGTAGACCACGCATAACCACACCTTCCGTTAGTATTCTGTAACGTTTATCTGACAGCATCGTCATGCGCCTTATCCTATTGATTCGTTAGCCTATACAAAAGTCGCAATAGTCACTATTGAGCCAAATAGCACAAAATGCTTTAATTATCACTGTTCGTTTCAGGGAACCCAAATGGCTGATTCCGCGATACAGTTACCCGATTCACTCGTAATCCAGAATGTTGCCGACTGGAAAGAACGCTTTAGCTCTTATCTATCCGAAGGCGCCATCCCCCCTCTGGACGCTAGTCTGTTAAAGGACATCGATACTGCCGGACTCCAGCTGCTGCTGGCGGTAGCTGTCGAGGTTGAAAAGCAGGGAGGCTCTATCACCTGGTCATCAACCTCACCCGAACTCTTCGACTTTGCCAAGGTTCTCGGTGTAACGCAGCCGCTGAATCTCGATCCTGCATGAGGTAATGACATGGCCCATATTCTCGTTGTCGATGACTCTGCTTCTCTGCGTAGCATGGTCGCTTTTACCCTCAAGAAAGAGGGGCACCAGGTAACCGAAGCCGCCAATGGCCAGGAAGCCCTGACCAAGGCAGACAGTGGCAGCTTTAATCTGGTGTTGACCGACGTGAACATGCCGCAGATGGATGGTGTAACCCTTTGTGCAGAGCTGCGAAAAAAGCCTGCATTCAAGTTCACCCCGATTCTTATTTTGACCACCGAAAGCTCTGCCGAGATGAAACAGCGCGGTAAGACTGCTGGCGCCACCGGCTGGTTGGTCAAACCGTTTAATCCGGATACGCTGCTCAGTACCATTAAACGCGTCATTCGTTGACACCCGCAGGAGTCAGACGATGAGTGTCGATCTGTCGCAGTTTATCCCGGGCTTTCTGGAAGAAAGCCACGAGGGTCTCCAGGTTATGGAGACCTCTCTGCTGGCACTGACCCCAGGGGATAATGAAACTATCAATGAGGTCTTCCGTGCCGCTCACTCCATCAAGGGTGGCGCCGGAACCTTTGGTTTCTCCGGGGTGGCCGAGTTCACCCACGAAGCGGAGACACTGCTGGATGCCATGCGTAACGGCACCGTCGAGGTCACTGCGACACGGACCGACCTGCTGCTGCAATCCGTTGACGTCATTCGTGATCTGCTGGAACGCGCCGCCGGCGGGGACAACAGCCTCCCTGCCGAAGCAGAAACGCTGGCCACCGCCTTGAGCCAGGCGCAATCCGATTCGGAGCCCACTCCTGTCGTACCGGACGAGATCCAGGCAACCCACGCCGTGCCCTCAACGGACGCTGAACCCAAACCAAGAGGCTGGCAAATTGCCGTCAAAGCAGACCCCAGCCTGCTAGCCACCGGCAATGACCCTATTTTCCTGTTTCAAGCCCTGTCCGATCTGGGAGCGTTAAGCACAGCTGCTCTCTCAGACGCTCTGCCCCTACTGGAGCAGCTCGATCCTGAGCAGCTTTACCTGCACTGGCAACTTCAGCTCGATTCAGATTGTTCCGAAGCCGCCATTCGTGAAGTGTTCGAATGGGTTGAGGATGATGTTGAGCTGGTGATTCGGCCAATCGAAGGCTCAGCCGCATCTGCTCACACCACTGTTGATACCCCTGATCAACAAGATCAGGGCTGGCTGATCCAGTTGCACCCCAGCGAAGAACTCTTGCATACCGGTAACGACCCTCTGCTGTTGTTCGCATCCCTGGCCGAGCTGGGCCAGCTGGAAGCGCGAATCAGTACAGAGCGACTGCCCGACTTTTCCCTGCTGGACCCATCCGTCCTTTACCTGGACTGGTCTCTAACCCTGTACAGTGATTGCGATGAAAGCGCGATCCGCGACGTGTTTGAATGGGTCGAAGATGAGGTTGAGTTAACACTGACACCTCTAGGCGTCCAGGAAGAGGCAGAGGAGGTGGAACCGCCTGTTGCCTCATCGTTACAGAACAGCAAAGAAGAGCAGGTGCCTGATCCAGTCGCTGTAATCGCCAGCGCAGATAAAGCTGTAACCGCACAGGCGCCAAGCTCCTCGGCCACAGCGCCTGTAGGCGCTGCAAAAAAACCAGCCGTTCGAGAGTCTTCTATTCGTGTAGACACCGCCAAGGTGGACTCGCTGGTGGATCGCGTTGGTGAACTGGTGATTACTCAGGCCATGCTGCTGGAAGTCAGCCAGGCCTTGGCTGATATCGAACACCCTGCCGTCGAAGAGCTGCAAAAGGGCCTGCTGCAGCTGGAACGCAATACCCGCGAGCTGCAGGAAGATGTCATGCGTATCCGCATGCTGCCCATCAGTTTCGTATTCAACCGTTTCCCGCGTCTGGTCCACGATGTCAGTCAGCAGCTGGGCAAACAGGTTGAGCTGCACCTTCAGGGTGAGCATACCGAGCTGGATAAAACCGTACTGGAGAAGATAGGCGACCCACTGGTGCACCTGGTGCGCAACGGCCTGGACCATGGCCTTGAGGGGCCTGAGGAGCGTCTTGCATCCGGTAAGGACAGCACCGGTCATCTCTGGCTGACCGCCTCTCAGCAGGGCGGCAGTATCATGATCGAGATTCGCGATGATGGCCGCGGCCTGAACCGGACGCGAATTCGCAGCAAGGCCATTGAACGTGGTCTGATTGATGCGCATGCGCAGTTGTCTGATCAAGAGATCGATGAACTGATTTTCCTGCCCGGATTTTCCACCGCAGAGCAGGTCAGCGACCTCTCCGGCAGGGGCGTTGGCATGGATGTGGTACGACGCAATATCGAATCGCTGGGCGGTAATATCGAGCTGGTTTCCAATCCAGGTGCAGGCTCCTGTTTCACCATCCGCCTGCCACTGACGCTGGCCATTATGGATGGTCAGTTGGTCCGACTGGATAAGGACCCCTACGTTATTCCGCTCATTTCCATCGTTGAAACCCTGCAGGCAACCTCGGAAATGCTGGTGTCCATGGGCGGCAACCGCTGCCTGCTGCACTTCCGTGACGAATATTTGCCACTGCTTCGCCTGACCAGCACCTTTGGTCTTCAGCCTTCGACTCAGCCACTGCAGCCAGGCTGTATCGTCGTGGTGGTCGAGAACAGCGGCCAGAAAACCGGTTTGGTCGTCGATGAGCTCATGGGGCAGCAACAAACCGTTATCAAAAGTCTGGAACAGAACTACCGCCGAGTGCCCGGGCTATCCGGAGCCACCATACTGGGTGACGGCAGCGTTGCCCTGATACTGGACGTGGCAGGCCTGATCAACCGTAGTCTCGATGCAGATACGGCCTTGATCGCGCGACAAAAGAACGAACAACAAGAGGTACAGGCCTGACATGGCAAGTGAACATAGCACTGGAGAATTGCTCAGCGGTGAACAGTACCTGAGCTTCATGCTCGACGATGAGGAGTACGGCGTCGACATCCTGCGTGTGCAGGAGGTAAGAGGCTGGACCCCCGTCACCCGCCTGCCGGCAAGCCCGCCGTATATCAAAGGTGTACTGAACCTGCGGGGAGCCATCGTTCCTGTCGTCGACCTGCGCGAGCGTTTCGGGTTTCCGACCCTGCCGTATGGGCCCACCACGGTAGTGGTGGTGGTCAGAGCCATGCAGGAAGACCAGGAGCGCGTCATTGGTCTGGTCGTCGACGCAGTGGCCGAAACCTACCACATTTCCGCAGATCAGATTCGCCCGGCACCTCGCCTGGAAACCGCCATTCGACCGGACTTCATTGCAGGTCTGGCCACCATTAATGAACGCATGATTGTCATGTTGGATCTGGACCACCTGCTCAGTGCAGACGAAATGGCGCTGGAACCCATGGCAACTGAAGACGACTAAACGACAAAGAGACTCGACCATGAAAAAGAACCTGCCGGTGACAGATAACGAGGTCAAACTCAGGGATGGTCAGGAGTTGGTAACCATTACCGACTTGAAAGGGACCATTACGTTTACCAACCCCGCCTTTGTCGAAGTAAGCGGCTTCAGCAGCCAGGAATTGGTGGGATCCAACCACAACATTGTGCGCCACCCGGATATGCCACCGGCGGCGTTCAAGGACCTTTGGGATCACCTCAAGGCCGGGCGTCCCTGGTCTCGACTGGTGAAAAACCGTTGTAAGAACGGTGATTACTACTGGGTGCGCGCCAACGTCACGCCGATCTTCCGTGACGGCGAAGTCGCCGAATATATTTCCGTTCGTGTACGCCCGGACCAGGATGAGATTGATGCTGCCGAAGCACTGTATCGTCGCATGAACAAGAACGAGGTGAGTCTGCCATCGGTCAGCTCTATCCCATCTCGTAGCCTCGAAGCCGCCATGAGCAAAACCACCACCCTGGCCGTGGTGGTTGCCGTGCTGCTGGCGCTGGCGTTCTGGTTCGCACCGGTTAACCCGGCATTGGTCGCTCTGGGGCCTGCTATCGGCATGCTAATGATGATGCTGGGCGCCAACAAGACCCTGAAAACCCATGCCCTCCAGCCCATGCAAGAAGCAATTGATCGCATGCGGCGTGTGGCCGAAGGCGATTACTACCAGGACATTCCTTTCAGCGCTCCGGGTGAGGGCGGTGAACTGCTGCGTATGACCAAGAGTCTGGCGATCAAACTGGGCTTTGACGTCAATGATGCACGCCTGCAGCAGCGCAGTGCACAGCGCATCAAGGTGGCATTGGACAACGTTTCCTCCAACGTGATGGTGGCCTCCAACTCAGGAGAAATCATTTACCTGAACGAGTCGGTCATCAACATGATGCGTAACGCGGAGCAGGATCTGCGCAAGGATCTGCCCGAGTTCGCTGTGGACCGTCTGCACGGCGCCAATATTGATATTTTCCACAAAAAACCCGAACACCAGCGCCGTCTGCTGGAGTCGCTGCAGGATACGTTCCGCAGCCGCATCAGGGTGGGTGGTCGCAGCTTTGATCTGGTGGCCAACCCGGTCATTGATGACGAACACAACCGCCTGGGTACCGTGGTCGAATGGCAGGACATCACCGAACAGCTGCGGGCCGAAAACGAAATCGAAGAGCTGATCGCGAATGCAACCGTTGGTCAGCTGGATGTGCGTCTGGATACCGAAGGTTACGCCGACTTCACTCGCACCGTAGCCAATGGCGTCAACTCGTTGCTGGATGCTGTGGTTGAGCCTCTGCGAGACATTAAACGCGTATTGGCAGCACTTTCCGAAGGTGACCTGACACAGCAGATGCAGGGTCAGTATCAGGGTGAATTTGCCGAGCTGAATAACTCTCTGACCACCTCTCTGGGTCGCCTTGAGAACATGGTCAACGAGATCCGTCGCGCGGGCTCCAGCATCGCCGTGGGTGCTTCCGAAATTGCCACCGGTAACACTACTCTGAGTGAGCGCACCGAATCCCAGGCCGCCAGCCTGGAAGAAACGGCCGCCAGCATGGAACAGATGACCAGCACGGTCAAACAGAACGCCGACAATGCCCAGCAGGCCAGCCGTCTGGCCGAAGAGGCACGCACCCTGGCAGAACAGGGCGGTGACATCTCAACCCGTGTAGTTGCCTCCATGGGCGCCATCAGCGCCAGCTCCAACAAAATTGCCGAGATCATCAGTGTTATTGACGAGATCGCCTTCCAGACCAACCTGCTGGCCTTGAACGCGGCTGTTGAAGCGGCCCGCGCAGGTGAGCAGGGTCGCGGCTTTGCGGTAGTTGCATCCGAGGTGCGTAACCTGGCCCAGCGCAGTGCCGGTGCGGCCAAAGAGATCAAGGAGCTGATCGGTGACAGCGTCAACAAAGTGGATGAAGGTGCCCGCTACGTCGACGAATCAGGCGAAGCCTTGAAGCGGATCATGGAATCGATCAACCAGGTGTCGGATATTATTTCTCAGATTGCCAAAGCCGGTATCGAGCAGGCGCAGGGTATCGATCAGGTGAATACCGCCGTTTCCAGTATGGATGCCGGTACTCAGCAAAACGCCGCGCTGGTGGAAGAGGTGGCAGCAGCCTCTGCTTCCATGGAAGAACAGGCCAGCCAGCTGCAGCGTCTGGTCAATGCCTTCCGCGTCAATGCAGAACAGCAGTCTGATGTACCCAAGGCAAGCGCCAGCCCCCAGGTTAGCAGGATTCGCAACCTGGCCGCACAAACCCAGGCACCGGAAGCCAATCAGCGCAAGCTAGGTGTCATGACCGCCAACAGCAGTCAGGACGAATGGGAAGAGTTCTAAAGGAGCACCTCCTTTGCAGACAGCACCCGACACTTCACCCCCAGGCCTGGCTGCGGCCATTACCGGCCAGGGAAAGGGGCGAGAATTTCCCTATACCCGTCAGGACTTTGACTGGGTACGTCGGGTGCTGCATGACCATGCCGGCATTGAGTTGGCGGAACACAAAAAAGATATGGTGTACAACCGTCTGGTTGGCCGAATCAGAAAGCTCAGTCTGAAATCGTTCAAGGAGTATGCCGAGCGGGTGGAAAAGGACCCGGCCGAGTTTGGTGAGTTCATCAACGCGATGACCACCAACCTCACGGCCTTCTTCCGTGAACAACACCATTTCGATTTCCTGGCCGGTCCCTTCCTGCAACAGTGCCGCAGTCAAGGCAAACGACAAATCAGAATCTGGTCAGCTGGCTGTTCCATGGGTGAAGAGCCTTACTCAATTGCCATGACTCTCGTCGACACTCTTGGCGACGAGCTGGCCCATTGGGATATCCGTATTCTGGCCTCTGACATAGACTCGCGCGTGCTGGAAACCGCTGCAGCAGGCGTCTACAGCCTGGAGCGGATTTCCAAGCTGGACCCCAAACGCCTGTCTCGTCATTTCCTGCGTGGTACCGGCAGCAATGCAGGCAGGGTCAAGACCAAGCCTCACTTACAGCGCATGATCGAGTTCCGCCAGATCAATCTGATGCAGCCCTTGCCATTGAAAGGCCCTGTCGATCTGATCTTTTGTCGCAATGTGATGATCTATTTCAATAATGACTCCCAGGCTCGCCTACTGGATCGCTTCGCCGATCTGCTCTCCGAAGACGGTGTACTGGTTGTTGGACATTCGGAATCCCCCTACCGGCTGACCCAGCGTTTACGTCTTAGTGGCAATACCATCTATCGGAAGGTGTACTGAGATGAGTCAGCTGCAGGCACCGCGCCCCTTTATCGGGTTCGAACAGTTTACGCCGCTTTGGTACGAACGCTGGCAGCGCTTTATCGTCAAGGTCAAACCCGGGGAGTTCTATGTCGCTCCGCCCAGCATGGGTATTACCACCGTTTTGGGCTCCTGTGTAACCGCCTGCATCCGCGATCCCAAAACCGGTATTGGCGGCATCAATCATTTCATGCTGCCCGATAGCGGCGAAAGCGGCAGCCGCCTCAGCAGTGCCAGTTACGGTGCCTTTGCCATGGAGCAGCTGATCAACAGCCTGCTCAAGCTGGGCTGTAAGCGCTCGACGCTGGAGGTCAAACTGGCCGGTGGTGCCGACATGCTCAGCGGCAGCTACAGAGTTGGCGAGCAAAACGTCGACTTTATTCGAAACTATCTGGCACGCGAGTCACTGACGCTCCATGCCGAAGATCTGGGCGGCCATCAGGCGCGTCGCCTGATCTACTTCCCTGATCAGGGACGCATGCTGATCAAGCGAATGGAGATCGAAAGCGCTGGACAGTTGCTGCAGGAAGAACGGGCGTATCAGGAACAAACGCTCAAGCAAACCATTCATCAGGATGTGGAGCTGTTTTGATGCCGTCGAACACCAACCGCCCGGTACGAGTACTGATTGTTGACGATTCACTGGTTGTCCGTGAGGTCATCACAGAAGTTCTGGCTCAGCAAGCCGACATCGAGGTAGTAGGTACAGCTGCTGACCCCTATGAAGCACGCCAGAAAATCAAGGAACTGCAACCAGACGTTATTACTCTGGATGTAGAGATGCCGCGTATGGATGGCGTCACCTTTCTGCGCAACCTCATGCGCCTGCATCCCATGCCTGTCGTGATGCTCTCATCCCTGACACACGAAGGTGCTGATGTCACTCTGGAAGCTCTGGAAGCCGGTGCGGTGGATTTCATCGCCAAGCCTGGCACCGATAGTTCAGACAGCTCACTGGAGCACTTTGCGCAGGTTCTACAGCAGAAGGTACGGACCGCAGCCAGCCTGAGCCAGCGTTTGAGTGCACGTGCCCGCCAACGCCAGGCCCCGGATCAAACCGGACAGGCCAAAGCAGGCGGCAAGGCCGCATTCGATTTTACTCAGAACCTGATCGCCATTGGTGCGTCTACGGGTGGCACCGAAGCCCTGCGTGATCTGCTGCAGGCATTGCCGGCCGAGCTGCCCCCGATCATTGTGACGCAACATATACCGGCCGGGTTCAGCAGCCGCTTTGCCCAGCGACTGAATAACTGTTGCCGCCTGTCTGTGAAAGAAGCAGAGCAAGGCGAGCGTCTTCTGCCCGGCTGGGTCTATATCACGCCAGGCGGGCGGCATTTAGTACCGGTCAAAGTGGGCGGTGAACTGAGGGTTCACTTGGATGACGGTGACCCCGTTAACCGTCACAAACCCTCGGTAGACGTCATGTTTCAGGGTCTGCTCCAGCTGAATACCCGCTACAGCACCTTGGTCATGCTGACCGGTATGGGGGAAGACGGTGCGGATGCCATGACCCAATGCCACAGTGCCGGCTTGTTAACTCTGGTTCAGGACCAAACCAGCAGCCTGGTTTGGGGCATGCCCGGCGCCGTCGTCAAGCGAGGTGGTGCCAGCCAAACTCTGGCGTTAAGCCAGATGCCTTCTGCGTTGCTCAAACACTGTTACACCGGGAGCTCTCTATGAATTTGATCAATATCAAAGCCTGCGCTGTGCTGGTGCTGGTCCTGATTACGGCACTGGCCGATATGCTCCACTGGAGTCACTGGATCCACTGGAGTTCCTTGGGACTGATCGCGATCCTGGTCTTATCCATGCTACGACTGGTGAAACAACAAGTCGTCGATTTGAGCGAAACGCCTGATGCTCAGCAAAAGCTTGAACTGATCAACCTTCTCAGCAGCATTGAACAAACACTGCAGCAGGAAAACGGCCAACTGGAGCAGGAGAGAGCGCGCCTGGAAAGCCTGATCCAGGATGCCGTTCATACTCTGAGCGGCAGTTTTATGAACCTGAATGACCTGTCTACGCGCCAGATGCAATTGGTTGAACAGGTTTTATCGCGCTCTCAGGAGACCGAAGACGGTCAGGAGCACCTGTCCGTGACCCAGTTCATCGGCAAGGCCGAGCAGACACTGGATCAGTTCGTCTCCACCATAGTGGATGTCAGCCGAAACAGCCTTGAGATCGTACATCGCATTGACGACATGATGGAGCAGCTTGAAGGTATTTTTACCCTGATCGAAAGTGTTGAGGGGATTGCAGAACAAACCAACTTGCTGGCACTCAATGCCAGTATTGAAGCAGCACGAGCCGGAGAAGCCGGCCGGGGCTTTGCGGTGGTTGCGGATGAAGTACGTAACCTTTCACGCAGCTCATCAGAGCTTAACCATCAAATCCGCGATCATATTCAGGGAGCCAAAGGCACCATCGACAAGCTGCGCGAATCCGTTTCGGAGATGGCTTCAAACGATATGAGTGGCACCATTAACACCAAGGAGCAGATGACCTCCATGATGGAAAGCATGGCGGATGTGAACCAGCAGCTCAGCGGTGGTATGGGAGAGCTATCTGATATCGGCCAGACTCTCGCTGTGGCAATTCAAGACGCAGTCCGCTCCTTGCAGTTTGAAGATTTGTGCACACAGATTCTGCACGCCATGCAAAACAATACAACGGCACTCCAGGAACTGAGGGAACTGACCCAGCAGCTGAACGCTGCAGGTGAACTGGATGCCGACAGCATGCGCAAATTTAACGAAGCCTGTGCCGCACTGCTGCAACGCTCACGCGAACTGGATGCGCGTCGTGCTGTATCCCAGCAAAGTATGGACGAAGGCGACATCGAACTTTTCTGAACGGGACCACATCATGGGTATAAGCAGTCAATTCAACAGCGAAACAAAAACCGCCAGCCTACAGGTGGAGGGGCAGTTCGACTTCTCACTGCACCAGGCTTTCCGTGATGCCTACCGCAACCTGACCACACCTGGCACCAGTATTCGTCTGGACCTGAGTAAAACCAGCTATATGGACAGCTCTGCGCTGGGTATGATCCTGCTGTTGAAAGAGCATGCGGATAAGCATGGAGGCAAACTTACGCTGGTATCACCGTCCGCTTCTGTGGAGAAAATCCTGACCATTGCCAACTTCCACAAATTGATGACTGTCGAGAAATAGGCATGGTCGATCAGGCGAAATATCAGGGAACAACTGCTTCCACGCGTATCCTGATCGTCGATGATTTCGATACCAACCTGATTCTGCTCAGCCGTCTGATCAAGCAGATGGGCATGGAGCCCATTCAGGCCAGCGGCGGACGGGAAGCTTTGCAACTGTTCAAGGAACAGCGCCCGGATCTGGTCATCACCGATGTCTGTATGCAGGATCTGGATGGGATTGAGCTGACGCGACAGATCAAGGCATTGTCGGGTGAAGACTATGTGCCGGTTATTTTGGCCACTGCGTCCAACGAAGAAAAACTGATCGAAGAAAGCCTGGAAGTCGGCTGGGACTCCTTTGTCCGTCGACCGTTCTCGCTCAATCTGATGAAGGGCAAGATTCAGTCCATGCTGCGCTTCGCACGCATGCATCACACCGCCCAGCAACTGATATCCACCCGAGAGCAGGAAGAGCAGCTGGCCGAACAGCTGTTCAGCCGAGCGGTTGAACAAGCCAACGTGGAAGACCACCGGCTCACCTTCTACAAAAAGCCCGCCGAAACCTTCAGTGGCGATGTACTTCTAAGCGCCCGCCGGCTGGATGGCGAACTTTTCTTTTTGCTGGGAGACTTCACCGGTCATGGACTGACAACAGCAGTCGGTGCGCTGCCACTGTCCGAGACCTTCCGTGCCATGGTGAACAAGGGCTATGACTCTCACCATATTCTCGAGCAGATTAATGCAAAGCTGAGAAAGCTGTTGCCGGTCAACATGTTCCTGGCGCTGGCCATGGTAGCGGTTTCGCCCGATGGCCAGCTGGTGCGTATCTGGAATGCGGGCTTGCCCGATATCCTGCTGTTGCGCAGTAACGGCAAAATCGAACGTATCCCCTCTGATAACCCGCCTCTGGGCATTCTGGAAAGCATTCAGACTTTCTCCGCCTTTAACACAACGCTGAACGAAAACGACCGCCTGTTACTCTGCAGTGACGGTGTAACTGAGGCACGTAACCAGGCGCAGGAGCTATTTGGCGAAGAACGATTGCTACATTGCCTGACGCCAGAGGTTGCAAGCCTTAGCGAGTGCCTGCAAGCCTCATTACAGGCCTTTACCCAAGGCCAGGCGCAAAGCGATGATATTGCCATGATCGAGTTTCGTGCCGCACCGGCCACTTCGTTCACACCGACCGGGGTCTGCCTGGTCTCTCAGAGTACGGCCGAAGCTCAATCCGGGGCCTGGCGCTGGAGCCTGGAATTGGAAGGTCCAGATCTGGCAGAGGCTAATCCTGTGGCGCTAGCCATGAGTTTCCTGCTGGAAACGGAAGGTCGCAGCGAACGCTGGGATCCCGTATTCACTGTGCTCACTGAGCTGTACGTAAATGCTCTGGATCACGGTGTACTGGGACTGGATTCGTCACTCAAGACCTCCGCTGACGGGTTTATGGAGTATTTCAAACTGCGCGAAGAGCGTCTCAAAAACCTGATGAGTGGTAGTGTCCAAATCAGTTTGAAACTGACCCGACTGATCGATGACCACCGTCGCTTGGACATACGTATTATCGACAGCGGCGCCGGGTTTGACGTAAAAGAAGTGCTGCAACGACAGGCTCATGCATCCGAGGCATCGCACCAGTTGATGGGACGAGGCATCACTCTGGTGTCCTCTTTGTGTTCGAGCGTAGAGTACTTCGATAATGGTACCGGCGTTCACGTGGTTTACGAAACCCTGTAAAAGCAGCGACGGCGCTTGCGTTAACATGGGCCTGATATATCCTTACCTTCTATATTGTTTTAACTCAGAGGAGTGACCTGGTGCCTCCTGTTGAGATCTGAATCGCCCACAAGATGGGTATTCTGCAGGGAGATGCACAGGTGATTGTTCACTTCAGACTGACATTTCTATGTTTGCTGGTTCTCTCTCTTTGCGCGCTTCTCAGCCCCGTGACCCTGGCAGACAATCCATCAGGGTCCCGAAAAACCCTTGCCTATATCACTTCTGATCAACGCATCCCCTTCTGGAACATTCTGGCCCGGGGTGTCCAATCTCAAGCACAGCAGCTGGGATATGAAGTGCTGATCTTCAGTGCTGACAACAGTGCCAAACAGGAACTGCAAAGCCTGGCCAAAGTGATCCAGCACAATGTGGATGGCCTGATAATCTCGCCAACAACGTCTTCCGCGGGTGCCACCCTGATTAAACTGGCAAATGCAGCCGATATACCCGTCGTCGTAGCAGATATTGGCGCGGATTCAGATCAGTATCTCAGTTTCATTTCATTCGATAATTATCAGGGCGCATATGACCTGGGCCTGATTCTTAGTAAGGCACTAAAGCAAAAAGGGTGGCAAGAAGGGCGTGTCGGCATAGTGTCCATCCCTCAGCGTCGACTGAACGGTCGCCAGCGAACTGAAGGCTTCCTCCAGGCGCTTGACGCATCCGGCATTCAAGCAGGCGGGATTCGCCAACAGGTTGATTTTTCCTATGCCGAAACCTACAGCTTCAGTCGAGAGCTGATTGATAACGAGCCCAAGCTGCGTGCCATTTGGCTACAAGGATCAAACCGATATCAGGCCGCCCTCGATGCCATCAGAGATGCCGGCCGAGAGGGAAGCATTCTATTGGCAACCTTTGATGCAGAGCCTGAATTCATTCAAATGATTCAGCAAGGCAGCCTGGTCGGCTCAGCCATGCAGCAACCCTTTTTGATGGGCGAGCAGGCGGTACGCTACCTGGATAATCATTTTGAGGGTAAGCCTGTGCCGCATCAGCAACGCCTGCCAATTCTGGCCATATCTGCAGAAAATCTGGAGTCCCACCTGAGCACCATTCAACGCAACGTACTGGGACAGCAGACCACACCATGAGTCGCCAGCCGCTTTCTCTGTATGTTCTGCTCGTCAGTCTGGTCTTACCAACGATCATTGTCACCTTGGCGCTGAGTGCCAGTTTCAACTATTACCAGGCAAAAGAGTCGATCCTGCAACAGGTTGATCAGGAAAGCGAAAGAAGCCTGGCCTCTCTGAACAACACCATCAGTGGGCTCATGGAAGCCTATGCGGTAAACGAATACGAACACATTCTGGCAGGTGAGATCAGTCTGAATCAGCACTGCGCGATCATCGTTCAGGACCTGAACATGGGCAAAATCATGGGCCAGCAATATATCACCGGCTATATACTGAAGTCTCAGGGAGAGCGCCTGGCCTATGACCCGAGTACAGTCGCGCATCAGGATCATCTTTCCAACTGTCTGAAACGCTATGCCACACCGATTCTGGATACGCAGAATCAGCAAATCGGTACTCTGGAACTATATTCGTCGAACAAGCGCCTGGAAGCCGAGCTTTACAATACGCTGAACCAATCCCTGCTCAGTGCATTACTGACCTGCTTTCTGATGGCCATGCTATTGCTGATTCTAAGCCGACGTTTCGTCGCCCGGCCGCTGGAGCAGATGATGCAGGCCATCGCCAACACCGACAAAATGGGCATCCCCAAAGACACGATTCCCGAGCAGGGGCCCATGGAGTTACGTGCCCTGGCCCGCAATATGAACAGTATGGTGACCTCGATCCGTCTGTCGCAGCGCGACCTGCAGCAGCAGAAGGATACGGTCACCCATATGACACACTATGATGCCTTGACCGGACTGGCCAATCGCACTCTGTTCAACGATCGTCTTGCAAGCGGTATCGCACGTGCCCGCCGCTTGAACTACCGTCTGGCGCTGCTGATGATCGACCTGGACCATTTCAAGAAGATAAATGACTCACTGGGGCACACTTCGGGTGATCAGGTGCTTACTTTGATCACCCAGAGACTGAGTCAGCTGATCCCTTCAGACGACACCCTGGCACGGCTGGGAGGCGATGAATTCACGATAGTGCTCGAAGGCCTGAAGGAGACTTCAGAAGCGGAAGAGCTCGCTCGACGGGTGCTCCAGACCATCAGCGAGCCGCTCGAACTTGATGGACAACAGCTGTACATCAATAGCAGTATCGGTATCAGCCTTTATCCCGATCTGGGCAACTCTGCCACTGAGCTTTTGATGCAGGCAGATACCGCCTTGAATCGTATCAAACAGGAAGGCCGCAATGGGTATCAGCTTTTCGACCCAAGCCTTGCACACAATGCTCAGGAGCTGCTCAGTCTGGAGGCCCGGTTACGCAGGGCCCTGCAGCAAAGCGAGTTGATTCCCTACTTTCAGCCCCAAATTAATATTCGAACCGGCAAGATTGAAGGCTTTGAAGCCTTGGCACGCTGGTACAGCGCAGAGGAAGGGCTCATTTCTCCGGGCCGCTTTATCTCCGTTGCCGAACAGTCCGGCCTGATTGAGCCCCTCGACTGGATGATAATCCGCAAGTCCATGCAACATTTTGTCGACTGGTATGGCCGTGGACTCAACCCCGGCACCTTGTCAGTTAACCTGAATATCCGTCACTTCCAAAACCAATCCCTGATCAGCACGCTTGAGTCGCTGATGGCCGAGTCAGGCTTTAAGGCACAGTGGCTTGAGGTCGAAGTGACCGAAACTCAGTTGATGACCAAGCCCGAAGAAGCCATTCAGGTACTGAATAAGCTACATGCCTCAGGTATACGCATTGCACTGGATGATTTCGGTACCGGCTACTCTTCACTGTCTTATTTGAAACGCTTACCCATCACCAAACTCAAGATTGATCAGTCATTCATTCGTGACCTGCCGGATGATGCTGAAGATGCTTCCATTGTTCGCGCCGTGATCGGCCTTGCCAAAAACCTGGGACTGGAGGTACTCGCAGAAGGTGCCGAGACTGAGCATCAGATCAACTTTTTGCGCATCAACCAGTGTGACCGGGTACAAGGGTATTTTTACGCACGGCCCATGCCTGCAGCAGATGCCCTGAATTACCTCATGCCCAAACGGGTACAGGCATGAATTTCAACTTACCCACAGATTGAAAACTCGCCCCCTGTGGGTAGTTTAAGATGCAGATCCGTAGCCAAAACAGGCCTGTGGATGAATGCTATTATTGTTTTCCACAGCATCGCTGAACAACACTGTGAATAACCTTTGAAGAAAGACACGGGAGCATTGATAGCACATTGTTTTTAAATGACAAAATAAACATGATCACGAATCATACAGTGCCCTGGCACAAAATAATTACCCCCAGACTACCTACATTTTACCAACAGACGAAAAATTTTAGCCGCTCTCGTTTGTGTCATAACAAGCTGTGAATAAGATTTCTGACTATTGAGTGCTTACTGCAGGATGCAAGGAGTGAGTCCGAGCTGCTACCTTGATTCACTCCGAGCTAAACCCTGGTCACAGCAAACAAGCTGATCCGCCAGATTTGGCGATGGATGTTTTTTTGCTGACAGCCATGGCATTTCACGCCTGAGACCAAAACGATTGTTAGCCACTCCATGTGACTTAACTAGCTGATAAATAGATGGTTTGGTTCCTTGGCACTGTGCTTGCTACTGGATATGTGAAACGGCAGTACATTCGTTTTAACTGCCAAAACAGATGTCATATGAGGAACACAGCATGAGCCATGTACATGATGATCAGGAGTATGAAGTAATTGGTGTGGTACCGACTATTGCCATGGTACTGGCGGGGCTGGTGATAGCCATTCTGCCCGCGCTGATGCAGGTCTATCTGCTAATCACTCAGTAATGCAAAAATTGAGAAGGGAGCACGCGTAAACCAGCTCGTTTACACAGCCGATTGAATACCGCCCTGATGGACTTACTGTCGGGGCTTATTCACAGGCACGAAAGAAGTTGACTGGAAACGAGAAAACCTCGCTGAACAATATTCAGCAAGTCACAAAAAATTACAAAGAGATTTACTACCGGAAGGGGATGGTGCAGATGGGGAGACTCGAACTCCCACGCCCGTGAAGGCACTAGCACCTGAAGCTAGCGTGTCTACCAATTCCACCACATCTGCGTATTGAACGTTTTAGTGTGCGTCACCACCCAAATTGTAACTTTCGAAGAGCCTGACATCTGACGATGAAAGGTGGTGCAGATGGGGAGACTCGAACTCCCACGCCCGTGAAGGCACTAGCACCTGAAGCTAGCGTGTCTACCAATTCCACCACATCTGCTTCGAAAGTGGGGCGCATTATATCGGCCCCATTTCACCTTGTGAAGTACTTTTTTAATTAATTAATCTTTTTTTTGCAGGCAGTTAGCAAATGCATCTCCCATGGACTGCAAATACTGCACATAGGCGTCCTTTCCAGGCTCAAAGGTACGTGCCAGCGGGTCCAGCTCACCCAGTTGAACCGGGAGATCGCCAACAATTGCGTTGACCACGGCACTGGTAAACTGAGGCTCACTGAACACGCACACTGCCTGGCTGCTCTCCAACTGCTCACGAATCTTGGCCAGATGACGCGCGCCCGGCTTGCGACCTGGATCAACCGTAAAGTAGCCCAGCTGATTAAGGCCATAATGCTTCACAAAACCACTATAGGCATCGTGGAACACAAAAAAGCCTTGTCCCTTCACATCCTTCAATTGAGCCGCAATCTCGGTGTTTTTAGCGCGCACAGACTGTTCAAAAATGGCCCGATTGTCATTCAACTGCGCAGCCTGGTCCGGGAATGCCTGCAGCAGCGCCGGCATGATCTGATCCGCAATATCCAAAGCGTTCAAGGGGTCCAGCCAAATATGGGGATCTTCGCCATCAGCATGAGAATGGTGTTCCTCCTCATGCTCGTCGTGCTCAGCTTCGTGAGGATCGTGCGCATCCTCATGGTCGTTATGGCCCTGCTGATGTTCACTATGAGTGTCATGATCATGTTCTTCATGACCGTGCTCATCGACATGCTCTTGAGCCTCATCACCATGTACGTGAGGCGTGCTATCAGGCAGAAGGGTTACAATCTGGGCCTCGGTGCGGGACAATGGCTTCTGCAGAAACTGCTCCAGCCCTGGCCCTACCCACACCACGACCTCTGCTTCTGTCAGCTTTTTCATATCAGAAGGTTTGAGAGAGTAGTGGTGCGGCGTACCTTCAGCCGGCAGCAGCAGTTCCGGCTCGGTTACACCTGCCGTCAGGGCAGAGGTAATCAGTTGCAGTGGCTTGATGCTGGTCACAACCTCTGCCGCACTGGCCGGCAGTGCTGTCAGCATCGCTGCCGACAGTGTCAGGTTAGACAAAACATTACGCAGGCTGTAATTCATCAGTCAGAAGTCTCTTCTTGGCAAACAATATAGTTATACTATAACAAAACATGCGATAGACGAACCCGATGAGTATGGATAATCTGGCCTTTGAGTCCGGCCACAACCACCAGCATTGTATCGATCAGGCCTTGCAGCAGGCACGCGTACTGTGCCGTGAACGTCAGCAACGCTTTACCCCTGTTCGAGAGCTGGTGCTGAAACTGATCTGGCAAAGCCACAAACCAATAGGCGCTTATGAATTGCTCCCGGCGTTAGCCTCTGCTGGCTTCAACTCGGCCCCTCCAACGGTTTATCGCGCTCTGGAGTTTCTACAGGAACAAGGCCTAGTACATCGCATTGCGTCCCTGAACGCCTTTGTAGGCTGTCCCCATCCGGAGCAAAAACATCAGGGCTGCTTTCTGATCTGCCGCAATTGCCACTCCACCTCCGAGCTGGAATCGGCACCGGTCCACGCGACTCTGAAACAGAGTGCTGCGGAAGTGGGCTTCAGCATTGAACAGGAAACCATCGAGGTCACCGGACTCTGCCCCAATTGTCGTAACCAGGAGTAAGGGGAATGGCTGAACACAATCCTGATCTTGTTCGTTTGGAAGAGATCAGCGTTCAATTCAACAATCAGCCCACGCTGAATCAGGTCAATTTGAACCTGCACGATGACTGTATCACGACACTCATAGGCCCGAATGGTGCCGGCAAAACAACCCTGGTTCGTGTTGTGCTGGGGTTGATCAAGCCCTCTTCGGGACGTATCTGGCGCAAGCCCGGTCTGAGAGTAGGCTATATGCCTCAGAAGCTGCATATCGATCATACCTTGCCATTGTCTGTGGAACGTTTCCTGCAGATCCCTGTGAAGGTTGATAAACAGTTGATGTTAAAGGCATTAGAAGATGTTGGCGCCGCGCATTTACTAAAACATTCCATCCACAATCTTTCTGGTGGTGAGACCCAACGCGTACTCCTGGCAAGAGCACTGCTGCGAGATCCTCAACTGCTGGTACTGGATGAGCCCGTACAAGGGGTCGACCTGAACGGCCAGCTGGAGCTGTATCAGCTGATTGCCGATATTCGTAAACAGCGCCACTGTGGCGTCTTGATGATCTCCCATGATCTACATCTGGTGATGGCCTCCACTGACCATGTGATCTGCCTTAATCGCCATATTTGCTGCTCAGGCAACCCTGAGCATGTCAGTAACGATCCTTCGTTCATCGAGCTGTTTGGCCCTGCGCAGGCCAGTACTCTGGCGCTGTATAACCATCATCACAGCCACCAGCACGATGCGCATGGCGATATCATCGTCGATCATCCTCAACCTCATAACTGTGACGGACACCATTGTGGCTGAGTTTCTGATTCTGGCTCTGGCGGGCGGCCTGGGCATTGCAGCACTGGCAGGTCCCTTGGGTGCCTTTGTGGTTTGGCGCCGCATGGCCTATTTCGGCGATACCCTGGCACATTCGGCACTGATGGGCATCGCTCTGGGCTTTCTGTTCGAGATTAACCTGAACCTGGCCGTGGTCGCCTGCTGTGTGATGCTGTCTGTGCTTCTGGTCAGCCTGCAGCGCCAGCATCTGGTGGCGACCGATACGCTGCTCGGGATCATGGCTCATAGCTCGCTCTCACTGGGTTTGGTCGCCGTTGCCTTGCTGGATAATGTTCGCATCGACCTGATGGAATATCTGTTTGGCGACCTGCTGGCGATCGCACCGGCCGACCTGTACTGGATCTATGGCGGTGGCGCACTGGTGCTCTTGCTGCTGTGGCGACTCTGGAACCCGCTGTTGGCGATCACCATCAACGAGGAGCTTGCGCAGGTGGAAGGCGTACCCGTCGCCCGAACCCGTTTGGCTCTGATGTTGCTGATCGCTGTAGTGATTGCTGTTGCCATGAAGCTGGTCGGCATACTCTTGATCACATCCTTGCTCATCATTCCTGCTGCAGCCGCACGACGCCTGTCCAGAACTCCCGAACAGATGGCGGTCTTCGCGTCCTTATTGGGCATGTTGGCTGTGCTGGGGGGGATCAGTGCCTCCTGGTTCTGGGATACACCGGCAGGACCTTCCGTCGTTGTCACGGCCCTGGTTGAATTCCTGCTGCTCTATACCTTGCCGCTGCGAGGCCTGCAGACGCGATGATCCAGCCTGCGCACTGGCCAGACCGGGCCACACACAGCCGGGTCTGGGCCCTCGCTTGGCCCATGATGCTGTCCAACATCACGGTCCCCTTGTTGGGATTGGTGGATACAGCCGTAATCGGTCACCTGCCCGACCCCCATCATCTGGGTGCGGTCGCCGTGGGCAGCATGATTTTCTCCATCATTTACTGGGCCTTTGGCTTCCTGCGCATGGGCACTACCGGCATGGTGGCTCAGGCCTCAGGTCGCGAAGACGGTGCAGCCATTCGCACCCTTTTAGGACAGTCACTGATTCTGGGTGCCATTATCGGGCTAGCCATACTCTTATTGCGTACACCGCTGACCACCCTGGCTCTGCAGTTGATGGATCCCGAGCCCGCCGTACTCGCCTCAGCGACCGAATACACCGCCATTCGTGCCTTGGGCGCGCCCGCCGTCCTGTGTAACTTCGCCTTGCTGGGCTGGTTTGTCGGTAACCAAAACACCCGTATCGCCCTGATCCTGCTGACCAGTACCAACCTGCTTAATATGTTGCTGGATCTGCTGTTCGTGTTCGGTCTGGGCATGGCGGCCGATGGCGTGGCCCTGGCCACGGTGTGCGCGGAATACTTCAGCCTGCTGCTGGGGCTATGGTTTTGTCGTCGCCTGCTGGCACGACTGCCGGGTGAATGGATCTGGCAACGCCTGCGCCGTTTGAGCGACTACCGTGAGCTGATCAGCGTGAACCGCTACCTGTTCGTACGCACACTGTTGCTGCTGATGACACTGGCATTTTTCACCGCTCAGGGCGCGAAGCAGGGCACTACAATTCTGTCTGCCAATGCCGTACTGCTCAACTTCATGCTGCTGATTTCCAATGCCCTGGACGGTTTTGCCCACGCCACTGAAGCACTGACAGGCCGAGCTCTGGGACAGCGCCAGAGACGTCATTTTTACCAGTTACTGGTGTGCGCCACGCTCTGGTCTGGAATCAGTGCAGTGCTGCTGACGCTGGTATTCTGGCTCGGCGGCCAACCGATTATCCACCTGCTGACGGATCTGCCGGATGTGCGTGAAGAAGCGGTCCGCTACCTGCCCTGGATTATCCTGTTGCCACTGGTCAGTACCTGGGGCTTTCTGCTGGATGGAATCTTTATTGGCACCACCCGCGTCAAGGCGATGCAGGATACGATGCTTTTCTCGGTGTTGCTGGTGTTCGCACCGATCTGGTGGCTCAGCCAACCGCTGGGTAACCAGGGGCTTTGGCTTTCTTTCCTGTGTCTGTTCGCTGCTCGTGGCATCAGCGGTGCCTGGGTTTTCTGGCGTCTGGACCGTCGTGATGCCTGGTTTGAGTCTCGTGTTTGAGTGGCAAGCGGCGCCGATCAGGACCACACTGGTTTCGATCAGAGGGAGGATACAGCCATATGCGCCAGTCACTGTTTTTCATTACGCTTGGCCTCTGTTGCCAGGCTCAGGCATTACCTTTGGAGCAACTCCAGCTGCCACCGGGTTACCAGATTCAGGTCGCGGCTGAAGTCCCCAACGCACGCCAGATGGCCTTCAGCCCTGAGGGCATTCTCTATGTTGGCACGCGACGCGATGGCCGCGTCTTTGCACTTCAGGATCTGGATGGCGATCAACGCTACGAAACACGCCATACTCTGATGAGCGACCGACGCATGCCCAATGGCCTCGCCTGGTCCAATGGTGACCTCTACGTCGCGGAATTGACTCAGCTGGTACGCCTGCCCAATGTGGACACGCACCTCAGTACCCCGCCAGCACCCGAGCCTGTACTAACGGGACTGCCGGATATCACCCATCACGGCTGGAAATACCTCAAGCAAGGACCTGATGGCGCCTTTTATTTCACGCTGGGCGCCCCCTGCAACGTCTGTCTGGAATCCGACCCGCGCTTTGCCAGTATCATGCGATTTGACCCAAACACGGAAGAGGCCAGGCCCTGGGCACAGGGTGTGCGCAACTCCGTGGGTTTCGCCTGGCATCCACAGGATCAAAGCCTCTGGTTTACCGATAATGGGCGCGACCACCTTGGCGATGATCAGCCTGATGACGAACTTAACCGAGCCGAGCGAGGTGGGCTGCATTTTGGTTTTCCGTTCAGACATGCCAGGGATGTGATCGATCCTGAATTCGGTGCCGGTACTGAAACACTCAAATCCCAAACGCCTGTAGCCCTGTTGGGCGCACATGTGGCAGCACTGGGCATCAGTTTCTATACCGCCAATCAGTTTCCGGACACACCTGAAACCACCCTGTTTTTGGCCCAACATGGTTCCTGGAACCGTTCCAGCAAGGTGGGCTATCGGGTAATGCGCATTGAGACAGAAGGTGATCAAGTGAGTTCTGTGGAGCCTTTTGTTACGGGCTGGCTGCAGGGGCAAAAGGCCTGGGGACGACCGGTAGATGTGCTGGTGGAACCCGATGGTGACCTATTGATCTCTGATGATCAGGCGGGGGTCATTTACCGAGTTTGGTACCAACCCTAGATCGGCGCCTTGCCCCTGAAACAAAAGAGCACATCCGGCCTGAGCCAGGATGCGCTCTTTCAGTCATCGACTAACAGATCAGTCGCTTAATGATCCCGTCGCAGCGTACCCGGGTCCATAATGCGAATCGGCTGGGGACTATCGTCAGCCACTGCGGCAGGTGCCTTATCCGAGCGATCACCGCTGACGCGGGTCTCGATCTGCTCGGGATCCGGGCGACCATCCAGACGCAGTGAGTCGGCAAAGCCACACTTAACGCACTCACGATGCTCTCGCTCGTCATCCCGGTACATGCGTACTGTGTCCATCTCGCCGCAACGCGGACAGACGACCCCAGCGATAAAGCGTTTTGTCACACTCATGCCAGTTCCTCTCAACGAATGCCGGAGTGGCGCAACAAGGCATCCACACTGGGTTCGCGGCCACGGAAGGCCACAAACAGATCCATGGGATCACCTGAGCCGCCCTGTTCCAGAATTTCCTGGCGGAAAGCCAGCCCAGTATCCGTGTTGAAGATGCCTTCTTCCTCAAAGCGGGAGAACGCATCTGCCGACAGCACTTCAGCCCATTTGTAGCTGTAGTAGCCTGCAGCGTAACCACCGGCAAATATATGGCTAAAGCCATGCTGGAAACGATTTTCTGCCGGCGGGCGAATGACGGCCACCTGATCACGTACGCGATCCAGCACCGCCTGCACCTGAGTCTCGCCCGGCTGGTATTCGTGGTGCAAACAGAAGTCGAACAGTGAAAACTCAAGCTGACGCATCATCATCATGCCAGACTGGAAGTGCTTGGCGGCCAGCATCTTGTCCAGCAACGCCTGCGGCAGGGGTTCTCCGGTTTCATGATGACCCGAGATCAGTGCCAGTGCTTCGGGCTCCCAGCACCAGTTCTCCATAAACTGACTGGGCAGCTCCACCGCATCCCAGGCCACACCGTTGATGCCACTGATATCCGCTTCTTCCATCTGCGTCAGCATATGGTGCAAACCATGGCCGAATTCGTGGAACAGAGTGGTGACCTCATCATGTGTGAGCAGTGCGGGCTGACCCGACAGCGGCGGGGTGAAGTTACACACCAGGTAGGCTACCGGCAGCTGCAGGTCCGTATCATTCAGGCGACGACGTACGCGGCAGTCATCCATCCAAGCACCGCCACGCTTGTTGCTGCGCGCGAAGGGATCCAGATAGCAATATGCCAAAGGCTCACCGTTGCGCTTGAGTGCGAACAGGCGGGCATCCTTGTGCCAGGTATCGAAATCCTGTTGTTCTTCCACTTCGATATCGAACAGGCGACCGGCGATGTTGAACATGCCATCCAGCACTTTCGGCAGCGGGAAGTAGGGGCGCAGCTCCTGCTGTGAAATGTCGTAACGGGCCTGTTTCAGTTTTTCGCCGTAATAGGTCACATCCCAGGCTTTGAGGTCTTCGATACCGTCCTGCTCGCGGGCAAAGTCCTGTAGCTGGGCCAGATCCTGCTCCGCCACCGGGCGGGTTTCGGTCGCCAGGTCTTCCAGGAAGCTCACCACCTGCTGCGGTGACTGCGCCATTTTGGTCGCCAGGGAGTAGTCGGCGTAGGTCTCGAAGCCCAGCAACTGCGCCAGCTCATGACGCAGACACAGGATCTCGTTCATCACCTCGGAGTTGTCCCATTGGCCCGCAGTGGGTCCCTGATCAGAGGCACGGGTACTGAACGCGCGATAGAGCTCTTCTCGCAGGCTGCGGTTATCGGCAAAGGCCATCACGGCGTAATAGGCCGGGAAGTCCAGCGTAATCACCCAACCCTCAACCTCTTTGGCCTCAGCGGCTTCTTTGGCTGCAGCCACGGCATGGTCTGGCAGACCCGCCAACTCGGCTTCATCGGTGATCGTTTTCCACCAGCCCTGAGTCGCATCCAACACATTTTCGGAGAATTTGGTGGTCAGCTCAGACAGACGCTGCTGCAGTTCTGCATAACGCTTCTGCTGGGCTTCCGGCAGGGCAATACCGGACAGACGGAAATCGCGCAGGGCGTTATCCACCACCTTGCGGCGAGCCGGACTCAGCTGCTGATACGCCTCACTGTTTGCCAGTGCTTCAAAGGCCTGAAACAGCCCCTGATGCTGGCCCAGCTCGGTCCAGTACTCGGACAGTTTCGGCAGGCATGCATTGTAGGCCTCGCGCCAGGCATCGGAGTTCATCACCGCATTCAAGTGCGATACCGGAGACCAGGCCTGCGCCAGTTCATCATTCAGCTGTTCCAATTCAGCCACCAGTGCCCAACCACTGACAGACGCATCGGCCGTCAACTCAGCGATACGGCTGCGGTTCCGCGCCAGCAATTCGTCAACGGCAGGTTCTGCGTGTTCCGGCTGAATACGGCTGAACGGCGGCAGCAGATGGCGTTCGAGCAGGGGGTTGGACATGTGACTCTCTCCAATGTGGATCGGCATTTCAGGGTGTATACGTCAATTACTATACAATGGGGCTCAGGTACGTGGATTTCAATCAGAATCGGGAGAGCCGCATGAATGTACGACCCTACCAGGGGATGACCCCTAAACTGGCCGACAACGTATTTGTCGACCCCAGCGCGGTGGTGCTGGGTGATGTGGAGATCGGTGAACACAGCTCGGTATGGCCGATGACGGTCATTCGTGGCGACATGCATCGCATCCGTATCGGGCGTTATTCCAGCATTCAGGACGGCTCCGTATTGCACATAACCCATGCAGGACCCTACAACCCGGACGGTTTCCCACTGATCCTGGGCGACCATGTGACCGTGGGTCATCAGGCAATGCTGCATGGCTGCACCCTGGGCAGCCGCATTCTGGTCGGTATGGGTGCCATGATTATGGATGGCGCCATCGTCGAAGATGAGGTCATTATTGGTGCCGGCAGTCTGGTACCGCCGGGTAAAACCCTTAAGAGCGGCTATTTGTATGTGGGCCGCCCGGCCAAACCTCAGCGCGAGTTGACGGACAAGGAAAAGTCCTTCTTTACCTACACCGCCGAAAACTATGCCCGCCTTGCCGCAAAACACCAGGCCGAAGACTGGGCCTGAAACCTGAGCCTGATCAAAAAGCCGGTCACTCGACCGGTTTTTTAGTCTTTAGTTTAAGTAACACTATTGATAACGATTTGCATTTAATTTACTGTGATGCAAAACGTCGCTTATCTTTGTGTGGAGCTCTCATGCTACTTAAACGCCTTCTGCTACCGGCTGCAATTGCAGCTGCCGTTCTGTCCCCGCTCACTCCTGTTGCGATCAGCCAGGCCAGTGCCGCTACTGCTGCGGTAGAAGCTCAGGCCAACAGCGTGAATAGCCATTACGCGGATATTGCCGAAGCCGTTTATGCAGACTCACTGGCAACCGCCAAGCAGCTTCAGCAAGCGATTAACGTCCTGCTGGACAAGCCTACCGAGGCAAACCTGACTGCCGCACGTGAAGCCTGGGTGGCCGCTCGCGCGCCCTATCAGCAGTCCGAGGTTTACCGTTTTGGCAACGCCATCGTGGATGACTGGGAAGGCAAGGTAAACGCCTGGCCGCTGGACGAAGGTCTGATCGACTACGTTGATAGCGCTCGCTACGGCACCGAATCCGATTTCAACGGCTGGTACAGCGCCAACATCATTGCCAACCCCAAGCTGAACATCGGTGGCAAAGCGGTTGATGCTTCCACTATCGACAAGACGTTGCTGGCAGAAACCCTGCACGAGATCGACGGTGTTGAAGCCAACGTTGCGACCGGCTACCACGCCATTGAATTCCTGTTGTGGGGCCAGGATCTGAACGGTACCAACAAAGGTGCCGGTAACCGTCCTGCCAGCGACTTTGATACCGATAACTGCAGCAACGGCAACTGTGACCGTCGTCGTGCCTACCTGCAGGCCGCAACGGAATTGCTGATCGACGATCTGACCGAGATGGCCGATGCCTGGAAAGTCGGCGGCGAAGCACGCAAGCAGCTAATGGACAAGGGTGAGCTCGGCGGTCTGGCCACCATTACCACCGGAATGGGTAGCCTGTCCTACGGCGAACTGGCGGGTGAACGTACCAAGCTGGGCCTGATGCTGCATGATCCTGAAGAAGAGCATGACTGCTTCTCCGACAACACTCACTGGTCGCATTACTACGACGCTCTGGGCATCCGTAATGCTTATCTGGGCGAGTACAGCCGCGTTGATGGCAGCCTGGTTAAAGGGCCGTCTCTGTCCGACCTGACCAAAGCCGCCAACCCGGAGCTGGATCAGAAGATGCGTACCTACCTGGACGCGACCCAGGCAGCTGCTCAGGCCATGGTTGACGCTGCCAAACAGGGTGAAACCTTTGACGTACTGATCGCTGCCGGAAACACCGAAGGCAACGCCAAGGTACAGGCATTTGTTGATGCCTTAACCGCGCAAACACAGGTCCTCGAAGAGGTGATGGCAACACTGGGTATTTCCGGTGTCGAGCTGGAAGGCTCCGACAGTCTGGATAACCCTTCAGCTGTTCTGGGCGGCTGATTGACTCGATGACCCGTTCTGCACACAGTCTGACAGGCTGGCTCTCCCTCTGGCTGGCGTTGTGCACCAGCCAGGCCGCTATGGCAGTAGCGGCCGAATCGAACCGGGCCCTGTCCAGTACAGCGCCCGGTTCGTCTTTTTCGGCCTCTGATCGCCTGGCATTTATGCAGCCGATGGCACACATAGGTTTCGAACAGCGCATGGACTTTGTCCTTGGTCGCGCCATTTTCGAGAAAATCTGGGTTCCCTCACCCTCATCCACCACCGCCAGCGATGGCCTGGGCCCGCTCTATAACGCACGCTCCTGTCTGCAATGCCATATCAACAATGGCCGCGGCCTGCCGCCGGATGAGCAGGGCAGTGCAAACCGAAATGGTCTGCTGCTACGCCTGGGCATTCCCGGCAATGGCCATACAACTACATTGGGCGTCACTCCTGAGCCCACCTATGGTGCTCAGCTGCAAACCTTCGCGGCGACAGGTCTGGCGGCCGAAGCACAGATTGCAGTCAGCTATAGCACGCATCTGGTGGAACTGGTGGGGGGCGAACAGGTAGAGCTGCGCCAGCCTCAGTACCAGCTGGTACAGCCAGGTTATGGTGATTTTCATCCTGATATTCAGCTATCGCCCCGTCTGGCTCCCGCCATGATCGGTCTGGGCCTGCTGGAATTGATACCTGAAACTGACTTGCTCGCTCAGGAAGATCCAGAGGATCAGGATGCTGACGGTATTTCCGGTCGAGCAAACCGCCTTTACCACTTAGACCCTGACCAGCGTCCACTGGGCCGCTTTGGCTGGAAAGCCGGTGCAGCAGATCTTGAGCATCAGAATGCCAACGCCCTGAATACGGATATCGGCATCTCGAATCCCCTCTATCCTTTGGCCGCAGGTGACTGTACAGCACGCCAGCCAGCTTGCCTGAATGCACCTGACGGCAACACTGAGTTGCAGGGTGGTTTTGAGGCCTCAGCCGAAATGATGGATATGCTATTGTTCTACACGCGTCATCTGGCAGTACCGCCAAGACGCAACAGCCAGCACCCCGACGTTCTGGCTGGAGAGCAGCTGTTCATGCAAACCGGCTGTGCCCGTTGTCATACTCCCATGCAACGCACCGCCGAGCATCCGCAACGACCGGCACTAAGCAATCGCAAGATCTATCCCTATACCGACATGCTCCTGCATGACATGGGTGATGCCCTGGCTGATCATCGGCCGGAGTTCGATGCTTCAGGTCGCGAGTGGCGCACCCCTCCACTCTGGGGACTGGGCTTGCATCAAGCCGTCACGGGTGAACGGGCGCTCTTGCATGACGGCCGGGCTCGCACGCTGACCGAAGCCATTCTCTGGCACGGTGGCGAAGCGGAGCAGGCACGCGAAAATTTCCGCCAGCTGCAACCTCACGCACGCAAGCAACTGATCGAGTTTCTGGAGTCACTTTGATGCTTTTCACCCACACCCGCATCCAGCCACTTTGGCTACTGGTTTCCAGCCTGACACTGCTGGCAGGACAGGCACAAGCCGCCCCCCAGGCACCGGACTGGCCTCGTTTTAACCATCAGGCGGTCGAGCAGCATGTACTGCCACGTTACGCAGCGCTGGAACTGGCTGCTCAGCAACTGTCTGAGTCCACCCAGACTCTATGCGCAGCGCCATCCGCATCGACCTTGCAACAAGCCCAGCAGCACTGGCGTGATGCCATGGGTGCCTGGCAAGGCATTCAACATGTGCAGTTTGGCCCCGTACAGTTCCTGATGCGTAATTTCGGTCTGGAGTTCTGGCCCGATCGCAAGAACATTGGCGCTCGGCAGCTGCGCGAAGCCCTGACCAGTGAACAGCCCTATGATGATGGATTTTTCCGTTTGGCCAGCGTTTCGCTGCAGGGCTTCCCGGCGCTTGAGCGCTTGCTGTTTGCTGACACCGCCTTGCAGGATATGACCCAGGGCCGCAACTGTGAGCTGACACAAGCAATCGCCGGTCATGTTGCCAACATCAGCAAGTCTATTCATACAGAATGGATAGACCTTGCTGCCGGTGACTTTTCCCCCGAGCAGGACCCTGAAGAAGCGGCAGAGCTGGCCGTCGAACTCATGGCCTCGCTGGTTGAGCCCATCGAAGCTGTTCGCGACAGCAAACTGATCAAGCCAATGAATGGCTCAGCGGACAAAGCCCGTCCCAAACTGCTCGAGAGCCACCGCAGCGGTCATTCGCTGGCCAATATTCGCCATAATCTGGCCGCTTTGAATGAGCTCTATCAGGGTACTGATGCCAGCGTATACCAGTTGCTTCAACAAGCCGAAGCAGGGCAATTGGGCGATGAAATCAACGCCACCTTTAAGCAGCTGGATCAACAGCTAGGGGCCATCGAAGCACCGCTCAAAACAGCACTGACCCAACCTGAGGCCCACGCACAGCTGCAACAGGTCACCCTCTTGCTGAAACAGCTCAGTGAGCAGCTGGATAGCGCCATGCAGGTATTGGATATTGAGTTGGGGTTCAACAGCCGTGATGGAGATTAACCGTCGCCGCTTCCTGAGCCTGCTGGCCGCCAGCAGCCTGCTGCCGGCTGCACAGGTGTTGGCTCAGGGCTCAGATGCCGGGCTTCTGGTCAGCGCCGCCAGTGACCGCCAACAGAACTGGTTGCTCGTTACCGACGCTGAAGGCCAGACCAAATTGCGCTATCCCTTGCCGGAGCGTGCGCATCATGTGGAACTGCACCCAACCCAGCCTTGGGCTGCCGCCGTTGCACGGCGACCTGGCCGGTTTATCGAGATCGTCGATTTCCATACTGGAGAGCAGGTCAAACGTGTTGATGCCGGTGAAGGCCATCACTTCTTTGGCCATGCACTCTTTACCCCTGACGGACACTGGCTGGTCAGCACCGAGAACGATATCGCCAGTGGGCAAGGGCAGGTGGTTATTCGTGATGTGAGTAATCACTTCGCTGAAGTGAGCCGCATGCCAAGCTATGGCATAGGCCCACATGAGCTGCTGCTGGATGGATCACAGGTACTGGTCGCCAACGGCGGCATTCTCACGCATCCCGATCATGGCCGAGATAAACTGAATCTGGACAGCATGCAGCCAAGCCTTGCCTATATCGATCTTGATTCCGGCGAATTGCTTGAGCAGGTCGGCATGAGTGCTAAAAATCACCAGCTCAGTATTCGTCATATGGATATGAGTGCTGCAGGTACAGTCGCGATCGCACTGCAGTATCAGGGCCCCATCAGTGACAACAAACCACTGGTTGCACTGCACCGACGTGGTGAACCGCTCAAGCTGATGCGCGCCCCTGAGCCGATCAATAACCAGATGGAACAATATGCCGGGAGTGCCCGTATTGATCAGTCTGGCCGGATAGCCGCCATCTCCGCTCCACGCGGGAATCTGGTCACTTTCTGGGATATTGAACAGGATCGCTTTATCAGTGCGATGCGCTGCCGCGATGGCTGTGGCCTGGCCGCAACGGATCAGGCAGGTGAGTTTCTGGTGAGTTCAGGCCTGGGAACCTTGTATCGCATGCGGCCATTGGAAAACCTCCGTGAACGCCTGCCTTTGGACCCTATCGCCTCGCACCTGGCCTGGGACAACCATATGAACCTGCGGCTAAGCTGAGCCCAAATGAACAAGGGGCTATCCGACACTGGATAGCCCCTTTTTTTCCGGGTTTATGTCAGGCTTTATGCCTTGGCTTTAACCAGCTCTCGCAGGCGCTTCACAACCTGCGCATTGATACTGCGCTGAGTGAAGTGACCATCGGCTTTCAAGGTACCCGCCGTACGACCCATCAGAATCTCCAGACAGTCATCGACGCTGGAAACGGCATACACATGGAACATGCCTTCCTCAACAGCCTGTACCACCTCGGCCTTGAGCATCAGGTGACGCACATTGGCCTTGGGAATGATGCACCCCTGCCAGCCCGTCAGACCTCGGGTTTTACACAGATGGAAAAAGCCCTCGATCTTCTCGTTCACACCGCCAATGGCCTGTACCTCACCGTACTGGTTAATGGAGCCGGTGATGGCGTACTGCTGACGGATCGGGATATGAGTAAGCGCAGAGATCAGGGCACAGATTTCGGCCAGTGAGGCGCTGTCGCCATCCACATAGCCATAGGACTGCTCCATCGCCAGACTGGCCGACAAGGCCATCGGGAAATCACCGGCATAGGTATGACCCAGGAAACCGGACAGAATCAGCACACCCTTGGAGTGAATCGGCTGCCCCAGCGTGACCTCACGTTCAATATCGATAATGCCTTTGCTGCCAGGATGCACCGTCGCCGTAATGCGTGCCGGACTACCGAAGGACACATCGCCCACCTGCAATACCGTCAAACCATTGGCCTTACCCACGGCTTCACCGTCGGTATCGATCAGTACTGTTTCATTGAGAATACTTTCCAGTATTTTCTGCGACAGGCGACCGGTACGACGTTCCTTGGCTTCAAGCGCCTGCTCTACATGCTCGGCATTGATCTGGGTATCACCTTGCTCACGACGGCGGAAATCCGACTCACAGAGCAAATCAACCAATTCGCCCACATGGGCGGACAGCAGATCCTGATCGCCTGACAGACGGGAGCTGTGCTCCACCAAACGAGCTACAGCTCGACGCGTCAGCGGCGCCAGGTTTTCCTCTGTTGCCAGCGTCTTCATCAGGCGTGCGTATTGGCGGATGGAGTGGGGTGTGCGATGCACGTCCTCATCAAAGTCCACCACCACACGGAACATCTTTTCGAAGTCGTGATCCAGCTCCTGCAGCAGGTAGTAGGTATCGCGCTCACCAACCAACACCACCTTCACCTTCAGCTGGGCCGGTTGCGGGCTCAGGGTAATGGCACTGATCCCGGTGTAGTCACTGACCGGATTCTCGATGCGAATTTCGTGCGATTTCAGCGCGCGTTTCAGAGCGCCATAGACAAATGGCTGCTCCAGCAACTTTTCCGCTTCCAGCACCAGGTAACCACCATTGGCACGGTGCAGTGCCCCGGAGCGAATCAGCGTGTAGTTGGTGACCATGGCCCCCATATCACTGATGTACTCGACACGCCCGAAGAGGTTCTCGTAGCTGGGATGCGCTTCGAAGATGACGGGCGCCCCCTTGGTCTTGTGGTTATCGACCAGCAGGTTCAAGCCGTAATGGCGCTCAAGATAGTCACGACGCATGGCATCGGTCTTGGCTTCAAGCGGGTTGTCATCGTTCACGATTTCGCCCGCATTGCGAATCAGATCCGACTCTACATGCTTGAGGTACTCGACGATGCAGGGGATGTTGGCATATTTGTCTCGAAGCGGCTGCAGCAATGGAAAAACCGCCTGACGAGCCGTATTACGATCCAGCGTATCAATCCGCTCAGAAGCTTCCCGACGCCAGACAGGCAACTCGGTCAGGCTTTCATTGAGCATTTCTTCCAGTTCGGAGATATGTGCCTGGATAGCATCTCGTTCCTCTTCCGGAAGCTGAGAAAATGCTGCTTCATCAATGGCCTGACCATTAGCGACGGGGGTAAAACCCACAGTCCCGCCATCGCGAAACACCGCGATATTGTATTCCCGCCCCTTGCGCTCGACCTGGTTCATCGCATTGTCATAGTGGCCATTGAACTCACGTTCAATCTGGCTCTTCATACGCTGATAGGCAGGGTTTTCGAAGGCGGCCGGAAGCTCTGCAAGAATTGCATCCAGCAGATGGCGCACATCGCGTTTCAGCTGGTTGGCGCGGCCAGAGGGCAATTCAAGAATAACCGGATAGCGGTTGTCACTCAGGTTATTGATGTAACACCAGTCACTGGGCTTGTGCTGTTTTTTGGCGGAAGCCTTGAGGCTCTCCATGGCAAATGAAAAGCGACCTGTGTGGGGGTTCCCCATCACGAACAGGTTGTAGCCGGGACGTTGCATGCCGATGCCAAACGCCATCGCTTCGATGGCACGATCCTGACCAAAAAATCCGGTAAAGGGCTCGACGGATTCGGTCGTTTTAAACGGCAGGAGTTCTGGGTCGCAGCGACAATACAGCGCTTCAGGCGACAGAGGCAGATGCTTTTCCATGCACGTACTCCACAACAGAGGGTGTGTCTCTGTTATACCGCCTCGCATTTACAGGATGCAAGGCGGCGGGTGAAAACGCGTTGAAATTCAGTCAAATAGCTGATCAGTTTGCAGTCAGACTGGCACGCAACTTCGCAATAACCTCAGCCGTTTCCGGCTTCACGCCACGCCAGACAGAGAAGGCTTCAGCCGCCTGTTCCACCAGCATGCCCAGGCCATCAATGACCTGCCCGGCCCGTAATTCAGTTGCCCACTGACAGAAGGGTGTAGGCTCGGCACCGTACATCATGTCGTAGCAGGTGGTATGTGCCGCTACAACCGCGGCCGGAACCGGTGGCAGCTCGCCCTGAAGACTGGCTGAAGTACCGTTGATCACCAGGTCAAAAGGCGCGGCCGGAATATCCGCGAAGCCACAGGCCTCAACCTTGCCTTCATCAGCAAACAGTGAAGCCAGCTCTTCGGCACGTGACACCGTTCGGTTGGCCACCAGAATTGATTCAACACCTGCTTCCAACAGCGGGTGCATAACGCCTCGTACAGCACCGCCGGCGCCCAGGATCAAAACCCGAGCCCCTTTCAGCTGGACATTGTGGTTAGCACTCAAGTCTCGAACCAGACCGACACCATCGGTGTTATCCGCTGCCAGGCGGCCGTCTTCCAGCCGGTAAAGCGTATTGGCAGCACCGGCACGCTCAGCTCGTTCGCTGCGGCACTCTGCCAGCGCCCAGGCACGTTCCTTGAAGGGTACGGTGATGTTTAAGCCTTTGCCGTCGCCCTGAAGAAAACGCGTGACTTCTGTTTCAAAATCCGGCGATTCCACCAATACGGCACCATACGTCAGAGTTTGACCCGTCAACTCGGCAAAGCGGGTATGAATCTGTGGCGACTTGCTGTGTGCAACCGGATTACCCAATACCGCGTAACGATCACTCATCTCCGCACTCCAGCCAGTTGCGTGGCTGCAAGTAGCGTTCATACAGAACAGCTTCCTCAGTGCCGGCCTCAGGCTTCCAATCGTAATCCCAACGTACTTCCGGGGGGAGCGACATCAGGATCGACTCGGTGCGACCACCGGATTGCAGACCGAACAGGGTGCCACGGTCCCACACCAGGTTGAACTCCACGTAGCGGCCACGACGATGCAACTGGAAATCACGCTGGCGTTCGCCATACGGGGTGTCCTTGCGCTTTTCGATGATCGGCACAATCGCAGGTGCATAGGCATCACCGATAGACTGCATCAACGCGAAACTTTTCTCGAAGCCCAGCTCATTGAGGTCGTCGAAGAACAAACCACCAATGCCACGTGGTTCCTGACGATGCTTGAGGTAGAAGTAATCATCGCACCACTGTTTGAAGCGCGGGTAGATATCTTCACCGAAGGGCGCACAGGCATCATGTGCCATCTGGTGCCAATGACGGCAGTCGTCATCGTTGCCGTAGTAGGGAGTCAGATCAAAACCGCCACCAAACCACCATACCGGCTCTTCGCCTTCTTTCTCGGCGATAAAGAAACGCACATTGGCATGGGAGGTCGGGACGTAGGGGTTATGCGGATGAATTACCAGAGACACACCCATGGCTTCAAAACTGCGACCCGCCAATTCGGGACGGTGGGCAGTTGCTGAACCTGGCAGCGCAGAACCGTGCACATGAGAGAAATTGACACCGCCTTTTTCAATGACGGCACCCTGGCTGATGACACGTGTACGACCACCACCGCCTTCGGCTCGCTCCCAGCTGTCTTCGGTAAAGCGAGCACCACCATCAGCCTGCTCCAATGCAGCGCAGATACGGTCCTGCAGGTCCAGCAGATAGGCTTTTACCTGTTGTACGTCAGGTGCCGACATGTGTCTCCTCCAATAAGGTTAGCGAACGCTTACTACGCCCGAATCGTTTGCATATCCTGAATATTTCGAATGACTGTTGGTCGATCCAAACCGCCAAGCTCACCAGGCAATATAAAATCCAGGCTAGAGCCGAAGTATGTACTTACTTTCAACTTGGACCGCGCAGGATCAGCAGCACTTCGGTTAGCAGAGGTCGATACAATGGGACCGCCATACTCACGACAGAGTGCCTGTACCAGCGGATGAGCGCTGACCCTTACTGCCACAGGCGAGTGACAGCCCTTCACCCAGCTCGGAATCATCTGCTTGGGGTCTGGCAATAACCAGGTATTCGGGCCAGGCCAGGTATCACGCAGACACTGGCGCTGCTCCTCACTCAAGGGACTCAGCAATGGCTCAATTTGGGATTCATCCGCGGCGACCAGAATCAGCCCCTTGTGCTCAGGCCGGCGTTTGAGCGCCAGCAGGCGCTGCACCGCTTCACGGTTGTAAGGATCACATCCCAACCCCCAAACGGCTTCCGTCGGGTAGGCAATAACGCCTCCGCTATTGATACAGCGAACTGCTTCTTTAAGCTGCCAGTGATTCATCGCTACCACCGAGAAAAAAACAGAGGGTAAGCCGGGCAGTCAGAGCAGACGCCCGGGCATCATCTCGAAACATTCTCAGCCTTGCAGCTGAGCAATGCTCCACTCAAAGACGATCTTATCTTCTTCGTCCACCAGCGCCTGCAGCGCTTTCAGGCTCTCAATCAGGGAAGCCTGATCGGCACGACAGATATTGACGTGGCCAACCTTACGACCCGGACGGATCTTCTTGCCGTACCAGTGTACGTGTACGCCAGGTACCTGCAGCCATTCCGGCTTCCAGCTACGACCCAGCAGGTTGTACATCACTGAGGCACCGTCGACCAGTGGCGTAATCAGCGGCAGATCAGCCAATGCACGCAGGTGCAGCTGGAACTGACTGATGGCGGAGCCTTCCTGAGTCCAGTGCCCTGAGTTATGCACACGCGGCGCCAGCTCATTGACCAGTAGCTCACCATCTACCACGAAGCATTCCATCGCCATGACACCGATGTAATCTTCGTCGTCCATAATACGACCCAGCCACTCTTCAGCATTTTTCTGCTGTTCAGCCGGAACCGCCAAATTGGCTACACTGGCACGCAAGATACCGTTTTCATGCCAGTTACGCGTCAGCGGGTAAAATACCTTCTCGCCAGCGGCATTCCGGGCACCGACGAGGGAGACTTCGTGACTGAACGGGATCATCGCCTCGGCAATGCATTCACCGGCCCACTCGGCTTCGGGCTGGTCACCCGCCTGCCAGCGCCACTGACCACGCCCGTCATAACCACCACGACGACGCTTGACGATCACCTTGTCGGCAACAGATTTCAGCTGAGCATCAAGATCACCGTCTTCCAGACTTACCCAGGGAGAAGTCGGTACATTCAGGCGATCCAGCAAGGCTTTCTGACGCTGGCGATCGATGACCGCATGCAGGGCGACGGCATTACGAAAATTTGGATGCTGTTTCAGCTGCAGCCCGCTGACACTGTCGGACCAGTGTTCGATTTCAACCGTGATGACATCATCGGCGCGCAGGCCCAGTTCAATATCACCATTGGGGTCAACCGGCATCACCTCCAGTTGCAGGGGTGCGCCCGCCTGCTGCAGCATCTGGCCCAGCTGGCCGTTACCGGCAACGACGATTCGTGGCAGCATCAGGATTAACCTCGCGGATCGGGATTATCGAGAACAGTTTGAGTCTGAGCCTGGCGCCAGTCGGCCAGACGTTGTGCCAGTTCGGCATCTTCGGTGGCCAGCATCTGCGCGGCCAGCAAACCGGCGTTGAATGCACCCGCACCACCGATCGCCAGAGTGCCAACCGGGATACCACGCGGCATCTGCAGAATTGACAACATACTGTCCTGACCGCTAAGCGCCTTGCTCTGAACAGGAACACCCAAAACGGGCACCAGAGTCTTGGCCGCAATCATGCCCGGCAGGTGTGCAGCACCGCCAGCACCGGCGATGATCACCTTATAGCCGTTATCGGCAGCCTGCTCGGCGAAGCGGAACATCTTGTCCGGCGTACGGTGGGCAGACACCACCTCGGCGTGATATTCAACGCCCAGGGTATCGAGAATTCCAGCCGCTTCTTCCATGGTAGGCCAATCCGAACGCGAACCCATCACGATCGCCACTTTTACACTCATCGGTTACTCCCGTCATCACTCTGCCCGGCGCAGCAGGGCATGAGACGCCACTACCACTCAAGGGGCTGGTTCCCGGCCTCGCCGGAAAAAGGAAAGTGAGCGATTATAGCAAGCACTGGACGAAAATTCCCCACTCCTGACGTCGCTGGCTGACACAGGCTTTTTAGCTTCGGATACGCTGGACGCGAGCACCGCTTATCTCAAT
The DNA here is from genome assembly GCA_048260865.1 of Marinobacterium sp. Lineage (GTDB taxonomy): Bacteria > Pseudomonadota > Gammaproteobacteria > Pseudomonadales > Balneatricaceae > Marinobacterium. Next base: position 74,814 of record JBLXGN010000010.1, read on the forward strand.
CCAGCCCTCCATATCCAACTGAACCAACTGGGCCTGAAACTCAGCCAATGTCAGCCCGGACTCCTGTGCCAGCGTATCGATCCAGATCAGATCAAAGGGTATGGCGCTCAACAACGCCGGGCAGGACTCACTGGAGGCAATTTTCGACTTTGCGGGCGCTGCGGGTACATCGGCAAGCACCCCCAAAAGAGGTCCCAAATGCTCAATGATGTGCTCAACCTGTTCGACCAGCACAGCACCTTCTCGAATCAGTGCATGGCAACCTCGGCTAAGCGGATTGTGGATAGAGCCGGGAATTGCAAAGACTTCACGTCCTTGATCAAGCGCTTGCCTCGCGGTTATCAGCGAACCACTGCGCGGGGCAGCTTCGACCACCAGAGTACCGACCGACAAACCACTGATGATGCGATTACGCTTTGGAAAACTGGCCGGAAGGGGTGGGCTGGCAGGAGGGTACTCGGAAAGAATCACGCCACCGGCCTCCAGTATCTGGTTTGCCAAACGGGTATTACGACGCGGATAGACCTGATCCAGGCCCGTGCCCACAACCGCAAGCGTCGGTGCATTTCGATGCACACACGCCAGATGCACTTCTGCATCAATGCCCAATGCCAGTCCACTGATCGGCATCAAGTCCAAGCGGCTTAACTCGGCCGCAAAGTCATACGCCAGCTTGAGGCCGCTACGGCTGGCGTTACGACTGCCAACTATACCCAGCATGGGAAGCGACAAGGCATCCAGATTACCCTGACACCAGAGCACCAAAGGAGGGTCTGCAATTTCTGCCAGCAGTGGAGGATAGAGGGGATGAGTAAGGGTCAGCAGGGTCCAGCCCTGTTTCACGGCCTGCTGATACAGACCTTCAGCTCGCTGATAGATATCACCGCCGCGCTGAAACTCATGGATGGCATCAAGGGTTTGACGACGCAAGCGCACCTGCGCTGGCAGGCCACATTCGCCGCGCAGCAGCTGTGGCAGAGAGATGCCTTCCTGGCTCAGTCGAGCAACTGTCACCGGACCCAGTCCGGGCAGTAAGCCGGCGGCGATCCATTCCCTTGGATCACCGATCATAGCATTATCCTGTATTAGGGCTGGTGCAGACTGTCACCAACCGAAATGACGTTGGTTGCATCCATTACCAGGCCATAACTGACGCGGTCAAAGGTTTTGAACACCATCAGCTCACCGGCATGCTCATCAGGCAACTTGACCAGCTCACCGTTGACCGGATCCTTGACCTGCTCGCCTTTCTTGAAGATGGCAAATACCTGTCCAGGCTCAGCACCTTCCTGCTCACCGAAGCTCAGGGCGACCGCATTGTACTGGCCAATCTTGGTCACACCGCCCAGCACATCGATGATCAGCGCGCCTTCAATAGCCGGTCCCGGTTTCGGATAAAACACCGATTCAATCCGAGAAGTATCGTTGGGCAGTAGACGGTCACGGGTACGCACTTCTTCACGGGTCTTGGTCAGATCCAGTGTCAGCACGTCACCTTCTTCGGCACTGATCAATGCATCTGCAACCTTATAGAGCTCGTAACCCAAAAACTCACCGGTTACAGGATGGGTGTACTGTCGCGCCGGTCGATAGAGGCTCTGCTGGTCAATTTCAGAGTCAACGCGCTCACCGCGGGCATATACACGATCACCGGCACCGGCAATGATGCTCTCGTTACGGCCACCGATGACGTAAGGGGCTGTCGCCAGGGTATCTTCCTGCTCAACGCGGTTTTCGCTCAGGAAGCTGGAGATATCACGTAAGGGGATCGCGGGAATCGGCTGCTCGAGTTGCTGCATGCGAACCTGCGGAGAGAGTTTACGCACGCCACGACTCAGGCTAAGGCGGGGTTCGCCATTCACCCAGGTCAGGTAGATCACATCACCGGGATAGATCAGGTGAGGGTTATCGATCTGAGGGTTTACGTCCCAGACATCCGGCCAACGCCAGGGGCTGCGCAGAAAGCGGCCCGAAATGTCCCACAGGGTATCGCCTTTAACGACGACATACTCGGTCGGATGACCTTCCTGCAACTGCACACGATCCGCATTGGCGACACCGGTCCAGAGCAGACAGCCCCCGATCAAGCCATACAGCACTCCTCTCATTGTTCAACTCCCTTTCTATTTCCGGCCGTGGACCACCCAGCCATAACGTCTGAGAAAGCCCCCAAAGCAATGCAATAGGCACGTTATTCAGTATAATGAGGGTAGCTCAATAATTTTGCCACCAAATGGTCGGATTTTAACCTCCGAAAAAGCATATACCTATGGCCAAGCTCAATATTCTCGAATTCCCTGATCCGCGTCTAAGAACCATTGCCGAACCAGTGGAGCAAGTTGACGACGAAATCCGCCAGTTGGTGGATGACATGTTCGAAACGATGTACGACGCACCCGGAATCGGCCTGGCTGCGACCCAGGTAAACGTTCACAAGCGCGTGGTTACCATCGATATTTCCGAAGAAGGTAACGACCCTATGGTGCTGATCAACCCCGAATTCACCGTACTGCAGGACGAACTTGAGGAGATGCAGGAGGGCTGTCTGTCCGTGCCTGGTTTCTATGAAGAAGTGAAACGTCCTAACCGCATCCTGCTGAAAGCACTGGGACGCGACGGCAAGCCTTACGAGCTGGAAGCCGAAGGCCTGCTGGCGGTTTGCATTCAGCACGAACTTGATCACCTCAACGGCAAGCTCTTTGTCGACTATCTGACCGCACTCAAACGCAACCGTATTCGCGGCAAGCTCGAGAAGAAACACCGGTTAGAATCACAGCAGGCTTAAGCCGCTGGTCAAAGAACAGGTTTGCGCATGCAAGCCTGTTTTCGTATGGAGCCCACCCAATGAGCCAGACCCCTCTACGTATTATTTTTGCCGGCACGCCCGATTTTGCTGCCTCCAGCCTGGCTGCAGTGCTGAACAGCGAACATGAAGTCGTTGCCGTCTACACCCAGCCAGACCGTCCTGCCGGCCGCGGCCGCAAACTGCGCCCCAGCCCCGTGAAGAGCCTGGCACTGGAACACAACCTTCCGGTATACCAACCCTTGTCGCTGAAAGGCGAAGCCGAGCAACAGGAACTGGCCGCCCTTAATGCCGATCTGATGATCGTCGTGGCGTATGGCCTGATTTTGCCTCAGGCGGTACTTGATGCACCTCGCCTGGGCTGCATAAACGTGCATGCCTCTCTGCTGCCGCGCTGGCGTGGCGCAGCCCCTATTCACCGGGCACTGCTGGCTGGTGATGAGGTGACCGGCATTACCATCATGCAGATGGATGCTGGCCTGGATACCGGCGACATGCTAACCAAATCCGAATGCGCCATTCTTGCTCAGGACACCAGTGGTAGCCTGCACGACCGTCTGGCAGAGCAGGGTGCCCAAACGCTGGTCTCCACGCTGGCACCTTTGGCCGCTGGCGAACTGACACCAGAAGTACAGGACGATGCTCTGGCGACCTACGCCCACAAACTGGAAAAGCAGGAAGGGCAGATCGACTGGCACCAACCTGCTGCTGAAATCGCACGCCGAATCCGTGGCTTTAACCCCTGGCCGGTCTGCTTCAGCAATCTGGATGGTGAGAATGTCCGTATCTGGTCAGGTCAGGCCGATGATCAGACAACGAACGCCGTACCCGGCACGATTGTGTCTGCGGACGCCAAAGGCATTCGAGTCGCAGCCGGTACCGGCAGTGTCCTCCTGACCGAGCTGCAGCTGCCGGGAGGTCGTCCCCAGTCCGCTCGCGATCTTCTTAACGCCCACAGTGCCCGACTGGCACCGGGAGTGACTTTTGGCTGATACCATCAACGTGCGTGCTCTGGCAGCCCAGGTACTGGCGCCGCTGCTGCGCCAGCATGGATCCCTGAGTACGCACCTGCCGGATCATCTGGCTCACTGCCCCGAACGTGACAGAGCACTGCTGCAGCAGCTTTGCTATGGCACCATGCGTGAACTCTTTCGCCTGGAACAACTGGCCAAGCGTTTTTTGCGCAAACCGTTCAAACAACAGGATCTGGACATTCAGGCATTGCTGTTGATCGGTCTTTGGCAGCTGCGCTCCAGCCGCATTCCGGCTCACGCAGCACTGAACGAAACCGTTGACGCCTGCACTGCACTCAACAAGTCATGGGCAGCCAAATTGCTGAATGCCATCCTGCGTCGCTTTCAGCGCGAGCGAGACGAGGCGGAGCAGGCACTGGCGTCCGATGAGATGTTTCAGTGGAATCACCCTCAGTGGATGATCAGCAAACTGCAGCACAATTGGCCCGATCACTGGCAATCGATTCTGCAGGCGAACGATACCCAAGCGCCAATGACTTTAAGAGTTAATAAGCGCTTACTTACTCGTGAAGCAGCCTTGCAGAAGCTGGCTGATGCATCGATCTTTGCAGAACCTTGTCCGTTCAGTGCTGATGGCATCCGGCTGAACAAAGCCACGGACGTGGCTGATCTGCCCGGGTTTGCCGAAGGTGAACTGAGCGTACAGGATGAGGCCGCGCAACTGGCGGCAGGCCTGCTGGATCTGTCTGACAAACAGCGCGTGCTCGATGCTTGCGCAGCCCCCGGTGGCAAGCTTTGTCACCTGCTGGAACACAACGCTCACTTGCAGGATGTGGTTGCCATAGAGCTCGAGCCTGAACGCGCCCAACGCATTCACGATAACCTGCACCGGCTGGGCCTCCAGCTGGAGTGCGAAGTGCTCACCAATGATGCCACTAGCCGCGACTGGTGGAATGGTCATCTCTTCGACCGCATTCTGATCGATGCTCCCTGCAGCGGAACCGGCGTTATTCGCCGTCACCCGGATATCAAACTGCTGCGCCGAGGCGAGGATATCGCTGCACTGGCTCATGTTCAGCTCAACATTCTGGCCAATCTCTGGACCATGTTGAAACCGGGAGGACGTCTTGTGTACGCAACCTGTTCCATTTTTGGGCAGGAAAACGAACGCGTGATCGAGCGCTTTCTACAACAACAGTCTGATGCGTTGCACAAACCGATTGATGCAGAATGGGGCGAAGCCCGTCCCTTTGGTCGCCAGCTTTTCCCGCAAATCGATGGGCATGACGGTTTCTACTATGCCGTATTGGATAAACAGGTAGACGACAAAAGCGCATGAAAATCATAATCCTGGGCGCCGGCCAGGTCGGTGGCTCCCTCGCTGAGCACCTGGCCAACGAAGCGAATGACATCACCGTAATCGATACCGATGGCGCACGCTTGCGTGAACTTCAGGACCGCCTCGACATTCGTACGGTAGAAGGCAAGGCCTCCTATCCCTCTGCGCTGGAGCAAGCCGGTGCCCAGGACGCGGACATGCTGATTGCGGTCACCAACAGTGATGAAGTGAACATGGTTGCCTGCGAAGTCGCCCGTAGCCTGTTCAACATCCCGACCAAGATTGCGCGTGTTCGTGAACACGACTACCTGCAGCGCGATCACGCCATCTTCAGTGACAAGGGTATCCCGGTCGATGTACTGATCAGTCCGGAAGAACTTGTGACTCAGCATATCAAGCGCATGATCCAGTACCCTGGTGCGCTTCAGGTGCTGGACTTTGCCTCGGGTCAGGCACAGCTGGTCGCAGTAAAGGCCTACTACGGCGGTCCACTGGTTGGCCGCGAGATATCCTTCCTGCGCTCGCATATGCCCAACATCGACACCCGAGTCGCCGCCATCTTCCGTCAGGATCATCCCATGATCCCCAAAGGGGACACGGTGATCGAGGCTGATGACGAGGTCTTCTTTATCGCGGCCCGCCGGGATATTCGTGCCGTGATGAGCGAGTTGCGCAGACTGGATCGCTCTTACAAGCGCATCATGATTGCCGGGGGCGGCAATATCGGTGCACGCCTGGCCGGGTCTCTGGAAAATGATTACCAGGTCAAGTTGATCGAGCGTGATTTCTCTCGCTGCAACCTGTTGGCACGTAACCTCAACAACACCATCGTGCTGCATGGCAGTGCCTCTGATCGTGATCTGCTGGTCGAAGAGAATATCGAAGATACCGATGTATTCTGTGCACTGACCAACGATGACGAGGCCAACATCATGGCATCCATGTTGGCCAAACGGCTGGGCGCGCGTACCGTGATGACCCTGATAAACAACCCCGCCTATGTCGACCTGGTGCAGGGTGGGGTGATCGACATTGCCATTTCGCCACAGCAAACCACCATTGGTGCCTTGCTGACCCATGTCCGCCGTGGTGACGTAGCAGCTGTGCACTCTCTCCGCCGCGGAGCCGCCGAAGCGCTGGAAGCCGTCGCGCATGGCGACAAGCGCAGCTCCCGAGTAGTGGGCCGCGCCATCGAAGAGATCGACCTGCCGCCGGGCACCACCATTGGTGCCATTATTCGAGGCAGCGAGGTACTCATCGCCCATGACGACCTTGTCATTGAGAACGACGACCACGTAATCCTGTTCCTGGTAGACAAGCGCCGCATTGCCGAGGTTGAGCGCCTGTTCCAGGTAGGCCTGGCATTCTTCTGAGGCTCTACCTATGCACTTTCAAGTGATTCTGCGCATTCTGGGTATTCTGCTGATGATCTTCAGCATTACCCAGCTGCCCCCGCTGCTTGTCTCTGCGTACTATAACGACAATACGCATTGGGCCTTCATTACCGCCTTTATGATTACCCTGGCCACCGGTTTTATCATATGGGTACCGGTCTATGCGGTGCGACAGGAACTGAGTATTCGAGACGGCTTTCTGGTTACCGTGCTGTTCTGGACGGTACTGGGGGTGTTCGGTTCCCTGCCTCTCATGCTGTCTGAACAGCCTGCACTGAGTGCAGTCGACGCCGTTTTCGAATCCATATCGGGGCTAACCACGACGGGTGCAACCGTCATGACCGGTCTGGATGATCTGCCACACTCAATCCTCTACTATCGCCAGCAGCTTCAGTGGCTGGGCGGCATGGGTATCATCGTCCTGGCGGTGGCTATCCTGCCCATGCTGGGCATCGGGGGCATGCAGCTCTACCGTGCCGAAGCACCGGGTCCGGTCAAGGATAATAAGCTCACACCGCGTATCACCGAGACTGCCAAAGCCCTTTGGTATATCTATCTGTCACTGACTATCGCCTGTGCACTGGCGTACTGGGCCGCCGGCATGAGTCTGTTCGATGCCATCGGCCATAGTTTCTCGACGGTTGCCATTGGTGGCTTCTCGACACATGATGCGAGCATTGGCTATTTCGATAGTGCAGCCATTGAAATGATCGCTATCTTTTTTATGGTCATAGCGGGCATCAATTTTGGTTTGCACTTTTTTGCCTGGCGCCACCGTACCTTACTTCACTACCTGCAAGACCCTGAAGTGAAGTTTTATCTGTCGCTCTTGGGCCTGATTACATTGCTCAGTCTGTTTGTACTGGTTGTCACTGACACCTACCCGGCGGTTGAGTCCCTGCGCAAGGCAGCCTTCATGGTTGTTTCCATTGCAACCACCACTGGATTTGCCACTGCTGACTTTGCCCACTGGCCAGCCATGCTGCCGTTCATGCTGTTTGTATTGGCATTTGTGGGCGGCTGTGCGAGCTCGACCGCCGGTGGCATGAAAGCGATTCGTATCCTGCTGATCCTCAAGCAAGGCTACCGAGAGATCCTCAGGCTGATACACCCCAATGCGGTGATTCCGGTCAAGCTGGGGCAGCGCCCCATCTCTGACCGGATTTTGCAGGCTGTCTGGGGCTTTTTCTCAGTGTATTTGATTGTCTTTATCGTGATGCTGGTTGCCTTGCTGGCAACCGGGCTGGATCAGGTTACGGCCTGGTCTGCGGTAGGTGCGACCCTTAACAACCTGGGCCCGGGTCTTGGTGATGTGTCCGCCCATTTTGGCGATCTTAACCCGACCGCCAAGTGGATCCTGTGCTTTGCCATGCTGCTTGGTCGCCTAGAGGTGTTCACCATGCTGGTACTTTTCACCCCGGCATTCTGGCGCCGCTAATCAATTCGATAAGACTAGTAGAAACGCGGCTCGCCTTCGGGCCGCGTATTAAACCGCTTGTACTCCCACTGGTACTGCTCCGGAAACTTGCTCACACAGTCTTCCACTGATCGATTCATCGCCGCAGCCGCCAACGCCAAGTCTCGACTACTGATATCCGGATCGGCCTCCGCGAAATAGAGATCAAAGCCTTCAGCGTCAGGTAAACGCTCGGCATAGGCACAGAGCACTGGCGAGCCTGTTTGCGCCGCCAACTGGGGTACCAACTTCATGGTCAAAGCCTGAATGCCGAAGAAGGGCGCATGGATACCACCTGTTTTATCCGGCTCCTGATCCGGCAGAATGCCGATCATTTCACCACGCTTAAGTGCCTTCATGACCATCCTGACACCCTTGGTATCCGCCGGCGCCATACGAGTACCCAAGCGCGCCCGCATACGCTTCACCAAGTCATCCATCAATTTCATGCGTGGTGGTTTGTACATTGCGGTGAAAGGGTAGCGATTGGATAAATACAGATTAATGATTTCCCAGTTTCCCAGATGAGGTGCTATCAGAATCACACCTTTTCCTTTTGACTCAGCCGCCAATAAAGCCTCTTCGTTATGCACCTGCCTGATTTTCTTAAGCGAGCGCTTGGGCGACCACAGCCATGCCATCCCCATTTCACAAAGTGCACATCCGGTTTGCTCCAGGCTCTGCTGGATCAATATTTCACGCTCGGTCTCAGGCATTTCAGAAAAGCAGGCCTCGATGTTGCGTCGCGTAATCCGTGCCATCTTGCTTTTTTTGCCCTTGCGCCACATACGCCGCCCCAGCCAACGCCCCAGCGCCTGCGCAGTGCCTAACGGCAGCAGTGCCAATACTCCCAGTACCAGTATCGCCAGCAGCGACTTGATCAGTTTCATATTCGCACGTCCTTCATTTGGTGTCTGGGACAGGATTATAGTCAGTGCCACCAACAGGGTTAAGCGGGCCTGTTCTCACGCCAGATTTTCCCCTGAGGGTCAAGCTTTAGCCCGCCAAATTCATGTATAATTCGGCTCTTATTTCGACCACATTCAACAGCAATGGTGATTTCTGTGACTGACAAGGTGACCCCAGACGTTAGCACATTCCAGGGACTGATCCTGGCCCTGCAACAATACTGGGCCGAGCAGGGCTGTGTCATCGTGCAGCCACTGGACCTGGAGGTGGGTGCCGGTACTTTCCACCCCTGTACGTTCCTGCGCGCAATTGGACCCGAGACCTGGCGTTCGGCTTACGTGCAGCCCAGCCGTCGCCCGACCGATGGCCGCTATGGCGAAAACCCCAACCGCCTGCAGCATTACTACCAGTTCCAGACTGTACTCAAGCCGTCTCCCGATAACATTCAGGAGCTCTACCTGGGCTCTCTGGAGCGACTGGGCATCGACCTGGGTGTCCATGATGTTCGCTTCGTTGAGGACAACTGGGAGTCGCCAACTCTGGGTGCCTGGGGTCTTGGTTGGGAAGTCTGGCTGAACGGTATGGAAGTGACCCAGTTCACCTACTTCCAGCAGGCTGGCGGCCTGGAATGCTACCCGGTAACCGGTGAGATCACTTATGGTCTGGAGCGTATCGCCATGTACCTGCAGAACGTAGACAGCGTCTACGATCTGATCTGGGCCCGTTCACCGGATGGCAGTGTCGTCACCTACGGTGACGTTTTCCACCAGAACGAAGTTGAGATGTCGACCTACAACTTCGAACACGCTGATGTACCTGCGCTGTTTGCCAACTTCGATCACTACGAGTCCGAATGCCAGAAACTGCTGGCGGCAAACCTGCCATTGCCGGCGTATGAAATGGTCCTCAAGGCCTCTCATACCTTCAACCTGCTGGATGCACGCCACGCCATTTCAGTTACCGAGCGCCAGCGTTACATCCTGCGCGTACGCACACTGGCCCGTGATGTTGCCCACGCTTATTTTGAAACACGTCGCGCACTGGGTTTCCCTCTGGCACCTGAAGCGATCCGGGCAGAAGTACTGGCTGCCTGTGAGGAGGACAAATAATGTCTCAGCATGATTTTCTGGTTGAGCTCGGCACTGAAGAGCTGCCACCCAAAGCGCTGAAAACGCTTTCAGCTGCCTTCCTGGAAGGCATCACCTCAGGCCTCGCGGCTGCAGGTATTGGCTTTGTTGAAGCACGTCCTTACGCTGCACCGCGTCGTTTGGCTGTGCTGCTGACCGGTATCGAACTGCAGCAGCCTGACCGTGATATTGAAAAGCGTGGCCCGGCAACACAGGCTCCCGAAAAAGCCGTGCAGGGCTTTGCCGGTTCCTGTGGTGTCAGCATGGATCAATTGGAAGTAATGGAGACCCCCAAGGGTAACTATTACGTGTACCGCGGTGTCGAAAAAGGCCAGAGCACGGCTTCCTTGCTACCGGGTATCGTCACCGAGTCTCTTAACAAACTGCCGATTCCCAAGCGCATGCGCTGGGGAGCTTCACGCACTGAATTCGTCCGCCCCGTTAAGTGGCTGGTGATGTTGTTGGGCGATGAGGTTGTAGATGCCGAAATCCTCGGTCTGAAAGCTGGTCGCAAGACGCGTGGCCATCGCTTCCACTACAACCATGACATCGAGCTGATAGCGCCCTCTGATTATGCCCGTGTGCTCAAAGAAACCGGCAAGGTCATTGCCGATTTTGCCGAGCGCCGTGAATCCATTCGCGAGCAGGTTATTCGCGAAGGTGAGCGCATTGGTGGCACTGCACAGATTGATGAAGATCTGCTCGATGAAGTTACCGCTCTGAACGAGTGGCCAGTTGCACTGACAGGTCGTTTCGAAGAGCGCTTCCTGGATGTTCCAGCTGAAGCGCTGATTCTCTCCATGAAAGAGAACCAGAAGTACTTCCACGCACTGGATGCTGACGGCAAGTTGATGCCGTACTTCACTACTCTTGCCAACATCGAATCCAAAGATCCCCAGCAGGTGATTGAGGGTAACGAAAAGGTTATTCGCCCACGTCTGGCTGACGCCGCTTTCTTCTTTGAAACCGATAAGAAGCAGCCGCTGGAAGCGCGTATCGAGAAGCTGAAGTCCGTGGTCTTCCAGCAGCAGCTGGGCACCATCTACGACAAGACCCAGCGCATCGAGGGCCTGGCAGCCGCTATTGCTGAGCTGATCGATGGCAATCCTGATTACGCGCGTCGTGCTGCTCAGCTGAGCAAATGCGACCTGATGACTGACATGGTGTTCGAGTTCACCGAACTCCAGGGCCTGATGGGCTATCACTACGCGCTGCATGATGGCGAAGCTGAAGAAGTCGCCAAGGCGATGGACGAGCAGTACATGCCTCGCTTCGCTGGCGACGAACTGCCCAAGACCAAGTCAGGCATCGTACTGGCCATCGCCGACCGTCTTGATACGCTGACCGGGCTATTTGGTATCAATCAGCCGCCGACCGGTTCTAAGGACCCCTTCGCACTGCGTCGAGCTGCTCTTGGTGTATTGCGCATCATCGTTGAACACAAACTGGATCTCGACCTGCATCAGCTGCTCAGCATTGCCACTCAGCAGCATGGCGAGCTACCTGGCAGTGAAGGTCTTGCCGACCGCGTGCTCGACTTCATGCTAGAGCGCTTCCGCGCCTGGTATGACGATCGCGGAATCAGTGCTGAAACATTCCTGTCCGTACACGCGTTGCGTCCGACCAGTCCGTTGGATTTTGACCGCCGCGTCCAGGCTGTTAGCCACTTCCGGAATCTGCCTGAAGCGGATTCTTTGGCAGCCGCCAACAAACGCGTCAGCAACATACTTAGCAAACAGGAAGGTGAAGTTGCTTCCGATGTTGATGCATCACTGCTGACGGAAGTTGCAGAGAAAGCACTAGCTGCTGCTATTACGACCATTGAAGCCGAAGTCCAGCCGCTGTGCGAACAGGGCGACTATCGTTCTACGCTGGAAAAACTTGCGTCCCTGCGTGAAGCAATTGACAGCTTCTTTGACAGTGTAATGGTTATGGCAGATGACTCAGCAGTTCGTACAAACCGTCTCGCATTGCTGAAGCGCCTACGTCGACTATTCCTGGGTGTCGCAGACATTTCACTACTTGGTTAACAGCTGAGCCAGCTAACTTTTCAAGCCCCGCCTTCGTGCGGGGCTTTTTGTTTCACGTGAAACATCCTTCTTTCTATTCTTTCGTGTCCCCCGGTAGTCTTCCTTCGCATAGCAAAATCAATTCCTAATTTATTCGATACTAAGACCGGATCCCTAGTTTTGGGCTTGGACTTGGACTTGGACTTGGACTTGGACTTGGACTTGGACTTGGACTTGGACTTAAGAAATGTTTCACGTGAAACATTAAAAACACGAGCGAAAAAAGATGAGGATTATGAAGATAGGTGTCAATAATCCGACCGAGCAGGGTGAAAACCCAGAGGGGAAACCCGGAGGTTAAACCTGATACAACAGAGTTGGTCGTCAGGCCAAATCGAAAACGCATAAAAAAAGCCGCTCATTTGAGCGGCCTTTCTAAAACGCTAACCTTTAATGATTAGACATCAAGGTTTGAAACATTCAGCGCATTGGATTCGATAAAGTTACGTCGTGGCTCAACTTCATCGCCCATCAAGGTTGTGAACAACTGATCCGCAGCAATGGCATCATCGATGGTCACCTGAAGCATGCGACGTGCATCAGGGTCCATGGTGGTTTCCCAAAGCTGATCAGGGTTCATCTCACCAAGACCCTTGTAACGCTGGATTGAGTTGCCGCGACGAGACTGATCCAACAACCAGAGAATACCCTGACCCAACTCGGTCAAGCTGAAGCGGCGCTCACCACGTTGCAGGTATGCACCATCCTCCAGCAGAGAACGAAGCTCACCACCAAGGGAAACAATGGTTGCGTAGTCACGTGAGCGGAAAAGCTCAACATCCAGTATGTAGTCGGTATCAACACCGTGCTGAATCACCTTCACTACTGGCAGGAAGAGACTGTGTTCACGGTCTTCACGCAGAGTGCAAGAGTAGCGTTCACCACCATCAACATAATTGGCAAGCGCTTCGCAAAGCTTGGCAGCCCAAGCTTCAACCTTGTCCTTGGAAGCCAGCTCCTCAAGGCTAAGCTCCGGCAGGTATAGTAAACGCTTAAGCACCTCCAGCGGGTACACGCGACTCAGACGCTGACAGATACGCTCAACCTGACGATAGCGGGTAATCAGGGTCTCAAGCGCAGCACCGGAAATGGCCGGAGAGTTTTCACTCGGATACAGGCTGGTGCCATCCAGGGCACCTTGCAGCAGATGGTTATCCAGCGCCTCATCATCCTTGAGGTACTGTTCCTGCTTACCTTTTTTGATCTTGTACAGAGGAGGCTGAGCAATGTAGATATAACCGCGCTCAATCAGTACGGGCATCTGACGGAAGAAGAACGTAAGTAGCAGGGTACGGATGTGAGAACCATCCACGTCCGCATCGGTCATGATAATAATGCGGTGATAACGCAATTTATCAACGTTGAATTCTTCACGACCAATGCCACAGCCAAGCGCAGTAATCAGAGTACCCACTTCAGCCGATGTCAGCATCTTGTCGAAGCGCGCTTTCTCAACGTTGAGGATTTTACCTTTAAGCGGCAGGATCGCCTGGGTACGACGGTCACGACCCTGCTTGGCAGAGCCACCCGCAGAGTCACCCTCCACCAGATAGAGTTCAGACAGGGCAGGATCCTTTTCCTGACAATCAGCCAGCTTGCCCGGCAGACCTGCAATATCCAGAGCACCCTTGCGACGCGTCATTTCACGAGCCTTACGAGCCGCCTCACGCGCACGTGCCGCATCGATCATCTTCTGAACAACAGCCTTCGCATCCTGAGGGTTTTCCAGCAGGTACTCATTGAGATACTGGCCCATCAGCTGCTCAACCGCAGTCTTAACCTCGGAAGAAACTAGTTTGTCCTTGGTCTGAGAGGAGAACTTGGGATCAGGCACCTTGACCGAAATAATCGCAGTCAGGCCTTCACGACTGTCATCACCACTGGTGCTGACCTTGCCGTTCTTGTTCAGTTGCTCAGACTCGATGTAACTGTTCAAGCAACGCGTCAACGCAGTGCGGAAACCCGACAGGTGGGTACCACCATCACGTTGCGGAATGTTATTCGCAAAACAGTGCAGGCTTTCCTGGAAGCTGTCATTCCATTGCATCGCAACCTCAACGCCCACACCGTTTTCGTGCATGCAGTTGAAGTGGAAAATCTTGTTTACCGGAGATTTGTTGTTGTTGAGATACTCAACAAACGCACCAAGGCCACCTTCGTACTCGAAAATCTCTTCACGGCCAGAACGCTCGTCCTTCAGGCGAATGCGAACACCCGAGTTGAGGAAGGACAGCTCACGCAAACGTTTAGCCAGAATATCGTACTGGAACTGGATGTTGCTGAAGGTATCTTCAGAAGGTTTGAAGCGTACGATCGTACCGGTCTGATCGGTAGCGCCGACAACCTTGAGTGGCGCTTCAGGAACACCGTGGTGATAAATCTGCTCGTGGACTTCACCCGCACGACGGATAGTCAGCTTAAGATCAGAAGAGAGGGCGTTCACTACGGAAACACCTACACCATGAAGGCCACCAGAAACCTTATAGGTGTTATCGTCAAACTTACCGCCTGCATGCAGAACGGTCATAATAACCTCGGCAGCAGAAACCCCTTCTTCTTCGTGAATATCGGTCGGGATACCACGGCCGTTATCGGAAACGGTAATGCTTTCATCAGGATGAATAATAACCCCGATTTCAGAACAGTGACCTGCCAGCGCTTCATCGATGCCGTTATCAACCAACTCGAACACCATGTGGTGCAAGCCGCTGCCATCATCAGTATCACCGATGTACATGCCCGGTCGCTTGCGAACGGCATCCAGCCCTTTCAGTACCTTGATACTGGACGAGTCGTAATTCTGGTTTTCACCACTCATATTTGATCTCCTGGCGCACCCCTGTGCGTTAACGTACCGGACTCCACACTGAACAGGGCAACATCCGTTTCCGGCTGCCAAATCTTGCTCAGGTATGCAGGATCCACGCAGGTAATGAAGCACTGATTGGCGCTCGCCTGCAGGAATTCACAAAACTGCCGACAGTGTCGCTCGTCGAGCTCTGACGGCAAGTCATCGATCAGATAAATACAGGCGCGGTTACTTAAACGATGAAATAACGCACCCTGGGCCAGCCTGAACGCACTGACCACCAATTTTTTCTGTCCACGGGAAAGGCGATCGGTCGCATTGAGTGTACCGACCTTAAAACGCAGATCGGCACGCTGAGGCCCAAGACTGGTGAAGCCCTGGCGCAAGTCACGCTCAAAACTCTCATTGAGAAGCAGTTCGAGCCCCTTGCCAAGATCCCAACCAGGACTGAATAGCAGACGCACTTCAACACCCTGTAGCAGAGCGCTTAAGGCCGCCTCGAAATCGGGCCTTAACTGTTCGATATAGGCCTGGCGCAGCGCCGTCATCTGCTCGGCATACTGCACAAACTCAGCATCCCAAACCCGTCTGACACGAGGGTCAATTTTACCACATTTCAGCAGTGAATTCCGCTGCTTAAGTGCCCGCTTAAAGCCACGCCACTGGTGAATGAAACCGGAATCTGCATGAAAGGCTCCCCAGTCCAGAAACTGCCGTCGCACGCCCGGAGAACCATCCAGAAGATCAAAGGTATCACTGTTGATCACCTGTATGGGTAGCAGCTCTGCAAGGTCGGTTGCCCCGAGAGAACTGCCCGCATAGCGCGCTCGAACCTGGCCATCAACATGCCGCTGAACACCCAAGGGCTTAACTTGCCCAGTGCCCAAGGGATCTGCTTGAGCAAAGACCAGGGCTTGATCACCACCCTCAGTGACCAAATGCTTGAATTGGCTATTGCGAAAAGAACGGGTCAACCCCAGAAAATGGATCGCCTCAAGCACACTGGTCTTACCGCTGCCATTTTCGCCGTACAGAATATTGATTCGACTCAGCGGAGACAGATCTACGTCGGCAAGGTTACGAACGTGCTGGATTTTGAGTTGCTTGAGGGGCATGGGGATAGGGAAGGATGGGAGCCCTGAAAACAGGGCTCCCGAAGTCATCACATGCGCATTGGCATTACGACGTAGACAGCATCAGGCTCATCATAGCCCTGAATCAACGCACTGCTGTTGGAATCCAGCAGGGTGAAACGTACTACATCGGAGTTCAGGATCGACAACACATCCAGCAGGTAATTGACGTTGAAACCAATTTCCAGTGGGCCGCCTTGATAATCAACGGCCACTGTTTCTTCAGCTTCTTCCTGCTCAGGGTTATTGGCCATAACCTGAAGATAGCCATTATTTAATGTCAGACGCACACCGCGATACTTCTCGTTAGAGAGAATTGCGATACGACTAAAGACCTGACGCAGCTCCTGACGATCGCCCAGCAGCTCTTTGTCACCATTACGTGGAATGACGCGCTGGTAATCAGGGAACTTGCCATCCACCAGCTTGGAGGTGAAGGTGAAGTCACCCACATTGGCGCGGATATGATTCGCACCAATTACCAGGCGGACGTGTTCATCACCACCTTGAAGCAGGCGCGCCAGCTCAAGAATACCCTTACGCGGTACGATGATCTGCTGCTGTGAATCAGTGTCGCTCTGAACACTGTTAACTGCTGTTGCCAAGCGGTGCCCATCAGTCGCTACGCTGCGCAGCTCGCCTTCTTTCACTTCCAACAGCATGCCGTTGAGGTAGTAACGAACATCCTGCTGCGCCATGGAGAAGCCGGTCTGTTCGATCAGGCGACGCAGGGCAGACTGGGGCAGCTGCAGCTCAAACGTTTCCGGACTGTCTTCTACGTTTGGAAACTCATGCGCGGGCAGAGTAGACAGACTGAAGCGGCTGCGGCCTGACTTGATCATCATTTTCTGACCAGACAGCTCAAGTTCAATACGAGCATCATCTGCCAGGGATTTACAGATATCCATCAGCTTACGCGCCGGCACGGTGACTGAACCAGGTTCAGCAATGGGCTCGTCCAGCTGTACGCGACCGACCAGTTCGACCTCAAGGTCAGTACCAGTCAGTGACAGTTGCTCACCTTCGGCAACCAACAGAATGTTGGACAGCACCGGCAGTGTCTGACGGCGTTCCACAACACCAGCTACCAACTGCAGTGGCTTGATGAGCGCTTCGCGAGATATAACAAGTCTCATGATTCGGGCTACCCTGTCAGGTCCTTTCTCACTACGCCGTCAGATGACGCAGCAGGTTTTTGTAATCTTCAGCAATATCAGTATCGGTTTCGCGCAATTCCTTGATCTTACGACAGGCATGGAGAACTGTCGTATGATCGCGCCCACCGAAGGCGTTGCCGATCTCGGGCAAACTATGGTTGGTCAGTTCCTTCGCCAGGCTCATCGCCATTTGACGAGGACGTGCAACCGAGCGGCTGCGACGCTTCGACAGAAGGTCGGCCACTTTGATTTTGTAGTAATCCGCCACAACTCGTTGAATGTTATCAATACTAACCTGTTTATCCTGTAACGCCAGCAGGTCCTTAAGGGATTCCTTAATAAAGGGTGTATTGATCGCATTTCCGGTGAAGTGAGCGTTGGCAATAACACGCTTAAGCGCACCCTCAAGCTCACGTACATTCGAGCGAATTTTCTGCGCCAGGAAGAAAGCGGCATCATCGGGCAGATTCACCTGCGCTTCCTGCGCTTTCTTCATCAGAATCGCAACACGCGTCTCAAGCTCCGGCGGCTCAATGGCAACCGTCAGACCCCATCCAAAGCGAGACTTCAGACGCTCCTCAACTCCACTGATCTCTTTTGGGTAGCGATCACTGGTGAGGATCATCTGCTGACCACCTTCCAGCAGGGCGTTGAAGGTATGGAAGAACTCCTCCTGCGAACGCTCCTTGCCGGCAAAGAACTGGATATCATCGATCAGCAGAGCATCAACGGAACGGTAGTAACGTTTGAAATCGTTAATCGCGTTCAGCTGCAACGCCTTCACCATGTCCGCTACGAACCGCTCTGAATGCAGGTACACAATGCGTGCGTTGGGGTTACGCTTCAGCATTTCGGTGCCAACCGCATGCATCAAGTGGGTTTTACCCAAACCTACGCCACCGTAGATAAACAGAGGGTTGTAGGACCCCCCCGGGTTGTCCGCTACCTGCTGTGCGGCAGCAAGCGCCAACTGGTTCGATTTACCCTGAACAAACGACTCAAAGGTAAACATCGGATTAAGGTTCGACTGGTGACGAACAGCCCCTTCAACCTCAACCCTGCGTCCACCCGGTGCACTGACGGGATGATCCGGTACCGTATCAAACTGGTCAAAAAAGCCCATCTGGGGCGTAGCGTCATCGGCCGTAGCCGGTTCGGCTGCAATGGCACTCTGGCCACCAAATGAAAGCTCGGCTTCCAGTGAGGCCGCTGGTTCAGAACTGTGAACCGGTGCCTGAGCAGGTGCCTGCATCTGGGTCACTGGCGAGCTATCAGTGGGATGCAGCGCGGAATCCGGCATGGGCGCAGGGGCCGAACGAGGTTCCCGCGCTGCCATAACAGAAGCAGGTGCAGCTTCAACATTATTACGCGGTTGACGCATGCGATTCATCGACGTGCGAGCGCGTGGCATAGAAGAAGCATTGCCACCATACACGTCCAGGCGAACCTCGGTATTCATGCTGCCGGTGGCTTCACAAACCGCCTGCTGAATTCGAGCCAGAAACTTGTCTGCCACCCAGTCACGCACGAAGCGGTTTGGCGCCATCAGCACCAGTTCAGACGCTGAACAGGTTTCAGCCTGCAGCGGTCGAATCCAGGTGTTGAATTGCTGGGACGGGAACTCCTGCTGTAGCGAGTTCAGACACTGCTCCCAAAGGTCAACCGACATCCATTAGCTCCCAAGCGTACAAACTTGATTCCAATATTGAAGGATTTCAAATCCAATCCGTCCATTCTACCTGCTGCCGAAGTGGTTATCCACAATACAAGTCACTTTTTTAACAGCGGTTGAATAACTTTAAAAATCACTCAAATATCGCACCAAAAATGCTTTTCTCTTTAATAAACACCGTTTTAATACAGGTTTCACGCAAGGTTACAAACAACCTAATACACTGTATTAAAATAGATAATCTTAGTTATAAACAGAAATTTAAAAAATATGTATCCGCGCGTTAATTGACCGCGCGAGATACAAGCGACCCACGCCAGGCAGATAATTTATTTATCTAAGTCGTAAAAAGTGTTTGCAAGATAACCAGTAATTCATTAGGATTTCGCGTCTTGATTTTTTACCCGTGGATATCAGCCACCTCACGTACATCAGTGTAAGTAGGACTGAGGCAATGAAAAGAACATTTCAACCCAGCGTTTTGAAGCGCAAACGTACACACGGTTTCCGTGCTCGCATGGCCACCAAAAATGGTCGTCAGGTTCTGAACCGTCGTCGTGCAAAAGGTCGTAAGCGTCTGTCTGCCTAATATCAGACTTTGCATCTGTATAAGGTCGCATGACTGAATGACCGATTTCCGATATTCCCGCCGGCTGCGTCTGTTGTCCGGCGGGGATTTCAAGCGCGTATTTGATCGTGCTGACGTCAAAGTTCCAGATAAGCATCTGCTGATTCTGGCCCGCCCGAACAATCTGGATCACCCCCGGATTGGCTTTGTCATATCCAAGAAAAATGTCCGTCGAGCGGTGCAACGCAACCGTGTTCGTCGTATCATTCGCGAATCCTTCCGCCTGCACCAGCATCAACTTCCGGCATTGGACATGGTTATTCTTGCTCGCAAGGGCCTGGATGAACTCGATAATTCGGATGTGCATGCAATGATCAGGCGGTGCTGGACCCGCGCCGGCAAAAAAGCCCGAAAGCTCACACAATAAACTGATGGTTCAACCACCATGGATGTACAGCGAGTCATACTGATCGCCGCTCTGGCACTGGTTTCTTACCTGATGGTGCTGCAGTGGAACGAAGATTACGGCCCCGCCCAGCTGCCTCAGCAGGAACAAACAGCAACTGTTTCTGCCTATGGCAACAGCAGCAGCCAGGCATTATCTGAACTGCCACAGGCTGGCGATACCAACCAGGAAGCAGATATTCCGGTTAGTGGCCAGGCGGTTGCCAAACCTGCCGACAGCAGCAAGCTTATTTCTGTTCGCACAGATGTTTTGGAGCTGCTAATCGACCCCAAAGGGGGCGATATCATCCATGCTGCACTACCGGAGCATGAATCAGCCCTGAGCTCAGGCCAGTCCTTTGTTCTGCTTGAGCAGAACGCTAACCGAACCTACGTCGCTCAAAGTGGCCTGGTCGGGCAGGATGGTCCGGACAGCAACACTGACGGTCGTCCCGTATACACCGCTGCGAAATCAGAATACAACCTGGAAGGCGATAGCCTGACCGTTGACCTGATGCTGACCACAGCTGACAACGTACAGATCACCAAACGCTTTGCGTTCGAGAAAGGTCAGTACGATGTTGCAGTTGAATACCTGGTCAACAACGCCGGTAGCGAGCCCTTCAATGCGGTTCTATTTGGTCAGATCAAACGTGATGGTTCCGCAGACCCATCTCAGCAGACCTCTATGGGTATGCAGTCCTATCTGGGTGGCGTTTTCTCCACCGCTGAAAACAACTACAAGAAAGTTGATTTCAGTGACATGGATGAAGAACAGTTCAAGGCCACCAGCCCTGACGGATGGGTTGCCATGGTCCAGCACTACTTCCTGAGTGCATGGATTCCGGCTCCAGGTGCCGAATACACCTACCAGTCACGTAAGATTAACGGCCAGTATCTGGTTGGCTTCCTGTCTCCAAGTTTCACGGTAGCACCAGGCCAGGAACAGACTGTGTCCGCGACCTTCTATGCTGGCCCCAAAGATGTGGACCAGCTGGAACAGATCGCGCCGAACCTGGACCTGACCATCGACTACGGCTGGCTCTGGTGGATTGCCTCTCCGCTGTACATGCTGCTGAAATGGATCCATTCGGTTGTCGGCAACTGGGGTCTTGCGATCATCGGTATCACCATTTTGGTCAAGGCGGCCCTGTTCCATCTGAACGCCAAAGCGTTCAAGTCCATGGCCAAGATGCGCAAGTTTGCACCTGAGATGGCCCGCCTGAAGGAACTGTACGGCGACGACCGTCAGAAGATGTCTCAGGAAATGATGAAGCTTTACTCAAAGGAGAAGATCAATCCTCTGGGTGGCTGTCTGCCGATCCTGGTGCAGATGCCTGTCTTCATCGCGCTTTACTGGGTACTGATGGAATCAGTTGAACTGCGTCATGCACCGTTCTTCGGTTACATTCAGGATTTGTCGCAGATGGACCCGTACTTCATCCTGCCGATTCTGATGGGCGCCACCATGTTCATCCAGCAGATGCTGAACCCCACACCGCCTGATCCCATGCAGGCGAAGATGATGAAGATGCTGCCTATTATCTTCACCTTCTTCTTCCTGTGGTTCCCGGCAGGTCTGGTACTTTACTGGCTGGTCAACAACATTCTGTCGATCGCACAGCAGTACGTGATCAACAAGCAGATCGAATCTGGCGAAGTAAAAGACTAACTTTCACTTCCGCAGTAAAATGAAAGGCTCCTTCGGGAGCCTTTTTGCGTTCCAGAATCTCGATCATGGCAGGAGACCCGTATGCTGATCACTCAGGACACCATCGCTGCACAAGCCACCCCTCCCGGACGTGGCGGCGTCGGTATCATTCGCCTGTCCGGTCCTCAGGCCCTGAGTATTGCCGAACAGTTGCTGGGCTTTGAACCCAAACCTCGCCATGCCCATTACACTCCCTTTCGGGGAGAGAATGATCAGGTACTGGACCAGGGAATAGCGCTCTACTTTCCAAATCCTCACTCTTTCACCGGAGAAGATGTTGTGGAGTTTCAGGGACATGGCGGGCCCATCATCATTGACCTGCTGCTGCAGCGCGTTATCAAACTGGGTGCACGTCTGGCCCGCCCCGGTGAGTTTTCCGAGCGCGCCTTCCTGAATGACAAACTCGATTTGGCTCAGGCCGAGGCCATTGCCGATCTGATCGACAGCTCCTCGGAGCAGGCAGCTCGATGTGCTTTACGGTCATTGCAAGGGGCATTTTCGGAACGCGTGCATGCGCTGGTAGAAGCCTTGATTCAGCTTCGCATCTATGTGGAAGCCGCCATCGACTTCCCGGAAGAAGAGATCGACTTCCTGGCAGACGGCAAAGTGCAGAATGATTTGGATGACATTCTGGCTCATCTGCAGCAGGTTCGTCAGGAAGCACGCCAGGGCAGCCTCTTGCGTGAAGGTATGAATGTGGTGATTGCAGGCCGACCCAATGCCGGTAAATCCAGCCTGCTGAATGCACTCTCCGGCCGTGAAACGGCCATTGTGACCGATATCGAAGGTACCACCCGCGATGTACTCCGAGAACACATTCATATTGATGGCATGCCGTTGCATATCATCGATACAGCAGGTCTCAGGGATGCGCCCGATGCCGTCGAACGTATTGGGATCGACCGGGCATGGGAAGAGATACGCAAGGCTGACCGAATATTGATGATGGTAGATAGTACCCTGTCAGCTACCACCGACCCTGCCGAGCTCTGGCCTGAACTGGCCGACCACCTTGACGACTTCAGTCATGTCACCCTGATCCGCAATAAGGCGGACCTGACCGGTGAGGTAATCGGTATAGAGCAACACGGGGACTACACACTGATCCGGCTGAGTGCGAAGGCCGGAGCTGGCGTCGACCAACTGCGCCAACACCTGAAGCAAGTAATGGGATTCACCAGCACAACTGAAGGTGGCTTTATGGCACGGCGACGCCATATCGATGCACTGGAACGCGCCCGAGATCTGTTGGAAACCGGAGCGGAGCAGCTTCAGATGCACGGTGCCGGCGAGCTGCTCGCAGAAGACCTGCGTCAGGCACAGCAGGTATTAAGTGAGATAACGGGAGAGTTCACTTCGGATGACTTGCTGGGCCGTATCTTCAGTTCCTTCTGCATTGGTAAATAAACAACTGACTGCCTTCAACAAATGACCACGAAGATCAGATTTATTGATCACTTTGGTCAACTTCATCACGTTCAACTCCTCCAAACAGACTGCCAAAATAGGCCATCTGATTTGGAGGAGCCCCATGCAGTTACATAATCACTCATCAGCCTATGGCTGGATCGCTATCCTGATGCACTGGGGAATGGCTATCGCCATCATAGGCTTGGCCATTCTCGGCCTATGGATGGTTGACCTCAGTTATTACAGTCCCTGGTATCAGTCGGCACCTTTCTGGCACAAGAGCATAGGATTGTTAATGGCTATCCTGCTCGTGTTCCGACTCTACTGGAGACTGCGCCAGCCCACTCCTGAAGCGCACCAGAGCCACCGCCGCTGGGAGAAAGTCCTGGCAGGGTTCACACACAAGGCACTGTACGCCCTCATCGCCGTGATTCTGGTCAGCGGATATCTGATCTCGACCGCAAAAGGACAAGGGATCAGTCTGTTCGGCTGGTTTGAAGTCCCTGCATTGATCACCGGATTTGAAGGCCAGGCTGACATCGCAGGCACAATACACTACTGGTCAGCTATAAGTGTTCTAACTCTGGCGGCACTTCATGCACTGGGTGCAGTCAAACACCACCTGATTGATCGCGACACCACTTTGGTGCGCATGCTTAAACCTTCACCGTCACTAACGAGGATTTCTGAATGAAGAAAACACTGAGCGCACTTGTACTGGGAACATCTTTGGCACTGAGCGGCATGTCCGCACAGGCAGCGGACTACACAATTGATACCCAGGGCCAGCATGCCTTCATCAACTTCAAGATCAGCCACCTGGGCTACAGCTGGCTGTACGGTCGTTTCAATGAATTCGAAGGGACCTTCAGCTGGGATGAAAAAGCTCCTGAAGCCAGCAAGATCAGTGTCAAAATCGATCCTGCAAGCGTAGATACCGACCATGCTGAACGCGACAAGCATCTGCGTAGCGGTGATTTTCTCGATGTGAGCACGTATCCGGAGTCCAGCTTTGTATCTACCAACGTAAAAGCATTGGATAACGGCCGTTTAGCCATTACGGGAGATTTCACCCTGCACGGTGTGACCAAGGAAATTGTCATAGATGCAGCACTGGTAGGAGAGGGAAATGATCCCTGGGGCAATTATCGTGCAGGCTTTGAGGGCACCAGCAAGATTCGTCTGGCAGACTTCGGCATTAATGCTCAGTTAGGGCCTCAATCTGAAGAAGTACTGCTGACCCTTACTGTTGAAGGTATTCGCCAGTAATTAATTGATTTCCTTGCGGCTGCTCAGTCAGCCGCAACTTACCCACAACCCGTTTTACCCTTCATCACACCTCAATTTTTATTACCACAGGAATATTTTTTCGCACTGCCGGTGTACAAAAGGTAGGCAAAAAAATTCCGTCACCATATTTACCCCTGTTGCAAAAACAGATACTCACAAAACAATCCACAAACAATTATCAAATAAACCTTTGTTTTTAAAGAGATATCCGTCTACTCCTCTATATTCACAACAAGTGATCCACAACTTGCAACGCAAACCCACAAACAGGTTATACAACTCACCCACAGAGTTACGCACACATGGAGTAACATTTTCATGGGATAGTTTTTTATTCACATTCAAGTTCTCCAAAGGTTACCCAGCGCTTTTCCAACAGGAACTCACAAAGTTGTGCCTACAAAATTTTATACACAGAGGGTTGGTTAATTGCTGTGACCTGTACCGGTGAATAACTGTGTTGATCAGTTGGACAACTTTGGCCTGTGTGTAACTAGCCATTCTGTGCACAACCTGTCCTCAGCTGGCAACCAGCCAAACAGCGACTGGCCTACAGGGTTTGCTGATCTATAAGGTGATGACATATAAAGGAAAAATAGAGATATCCCTGAAAAAGGGGGTCACTATTAATAACAAACAATAACAATCTCTTTAAATATATATTCTCTTCTCTATCTATATATAAGAAGAAAGAAACCAAACAGGTCAGAACAGAAGCTGATTAAATTTTGACCATTTCTTAAAGCAGCTCAGAAGGCTATACTTGTCACCCTTTTCTCCGGTCGGACACGACCAGCTATAACCTGTAATCTGTGAGGCCTTCAGTGGACTACCCTGACCGCTTTGATGTGATCGTGATTGGTGGCGGACATGCCGGTACCGAAGCTGCATTAGCAGCAGCCCGCATTGGTGCCAAAACACTGCTGTTAACCCATAACATCGAAACGCTGGGACAGATGTCCTGTAATCCAGCCATTGGTGGCATCGGTAAAAGTCATCTGGTGAAAGAAATTGATGCACTGGACGGTGCCATGGCGCGGGCAACAGACCGTGGTGGTATTCAGTTCAGGGTACTCAATGCACGCAAGGGACCCGCTGTTCGTGCCACACGTGCGCAGGCAGATCGTGTTCTCTACAAAGCCGCTATCCGCTCCATCCTTGAGAATCAGCCGAACTTGCAGATATTCCAGCAGGCTGCTGATGATCTGATCATGAACGGAGAACAGGTTGCCGGTGTTGTCACGCAAACCGGTATACGCTTCCATGCCAAATCCGTTGTTCTGACTGCAGGTACCTTTCTGGGCGGTGTCATTCACATTGGTTTGGATAATCATGCTGGTGGTCGAGCAGGTGATCCCCCGTCAGTG
The DNA here is from genome assembly GCA_048260865.1 of Marinobacterium sp. Taxonomy (GTDB): domain Bacteria; phylum Pseudomonadota; class Gammaproteobacteria; order Pseudomonadales; family Balneatricaceae; genus Marinobacterium. Next base: position 100,446 of record JBLXGN010000010.1, read on the forward strand.
CGTCTGGCGCAGCGATTACGTGAAATGCCTTTTCGAGTGGATCGCCTGAAGACGGGCACGCCACCTCGAATCGATGCGCGCAGTGTTGATTTCTCAGTGATGGAACCCCAACCGGGCGATACACCAACACCGGTGATGTCGTTCATGGGCAGCCTGGATGAGCATCCAGAGCAGGTTAACTGCTTTATCACCTATACCAATGAGCGCACACACGACATTATTCGTAATGGACTGGATCGATCACCGATGTATACCGGGGTCATCGAAGGCATAGGTCCACGCTACTGCCCATCTATCGAAGACAAGATCAATCGCTTTGCCGACAAGGATCGCCATCAGGTGTTTGTCGAACCTGAAGGATTGACCACGCATGAGCTCTATCCGAACGGGATATCCACGAGTTTGCCGTTCGATGTACAGATGGAGTTGGTGCGCTCAATTGCAGGTTTTGAAAAAGCACATATCACCCGTCCTGGCTACGCCATAGAGTATGATTTCTTCAATCCTCAGGACCTGAAGCACACCCTGGAGACGCGTCATGTTCCTGGTCTGTTCTTCGCGGGACAAATCAACGGTACGACCGGGTATGAAGAAGCCGGCGCTCAGGGGTTGTTGGCTGGCTACAACGCAGCAGCCCGTGCACTTGAACGTGACAGCTGGTACCCACGCCGCGATGAAGCCTATATCGGTGTTATGGTGGATGACCTGATTACACTGGGTACTTCTGAACCCTACCGCATGTTTACCAGCCGAGCGGAGTACCGCTTGATACTGCGTGAAGACAATGCGGATATGCGCTTGACGGAAAAAGGCCGTGAGCTGGGTCTGGTCGGTGATCAGCGCTGGGCACGTTTTGAAGCCAAACGTGAAGCGATGGAACAGGAACTGCAACGCCTTGCCAGCACCTGGGTACATCCCTCGACAGCTGAAGCCGAAGAGCTGAACGCCAAGCTGAAAACCCCTTTGGGTCGTGAATACAATTTAGCCGATCTGATCAAGCGTCCAGAGCTGGGCTATGCCGATGTAGCATCATTGAAAGGTATGCCGATTGAGGATGAGCAGGCAGCTGAACAGGTCGAGATACAACTGAAGTATTCCGGTTATATCGATCGCCAGAAAGATGAAATTGACCAGATGCGTCGGCAGGAAAATACACCCTTGCCGGATGATTTCGATTATGACCAGGTCAGCGGCTTGTCCAACGAGCTTAAAGCCAAGTTGAAACAGCAGCGCCCGGCAACTCTGGCGCAAGCATCCCGTATTCAGGGTATGACACCGGCAGCCATTTCTCTGTTGCTGGTCTATTTGAAAAAACGTCATATGAAACAGGCTGTAGCGCCACAGGAGCAGGTAGCGCATTGATGCAGGACTATCGCGATATCTTGTTACAGGGCATCAAGCCACTGAACATTGAACTGACTGATTCACAGATCGACCAGCTGCTGGCATATCATGCGATGCTGGTGAAATGGAACAAGGCATATAACCTGACGGCTGTTCGTGATCCGGCCGCGATGATTGGCCGACACCTGGTTGATAGCCTCAGTGTACTGCCCTGGATTGGTGAAGGACGCATTCTGGATGTAGGTAGCGGTCCTGGGTTACCCGGCATTCCCTTGGCTATCTGCCGTCCTGACTTGCAGGTAACGACACTGGATAGCAATGGTAAAAAGACACGCTTTCAAGTGCAGGTTAAAGCCGAACTGGGGTTGGACAATCTCCAGGTGATCAATGGTCGCGTCGAAGCCGTTGATGAACCTCCTTTCGATATGGTGATTTCCCGTGCCTTTGCTTCACTGCAGGATATGCTGCATTTGAGCGGTCACCTCTGTGCACCCGAGGGTGTTTTTCTTGCCATGAAAGGACTGTATCCTGAAGCCGAAATCGAACAGATACCGGCAGGTTACACCCTCAAGGAAAGCCATCGGCTGGAATTGCCGGTCAGTGACGGAGAGCGGCATCTGCTGGTTCTAGGGAGCGTATAAGCGTGGCCAAGATCATCACTATTACCAACCAGAAAGGTGGCGTCGGTAAAACCACGACCTGCGTTAACCTGGCGGCTTCACTGGCGGCAACCCAGAAACGGGTACTGATGATTGATCTCGATCCCCAGGGAAATGCCACCATGGGCAGCGGTATCGACAAGCACGAGCTGGAGCATTCAGTCTATGAACTGCTGACCGGCCAGGTGGATATTCGTGCCTGTACCATCAAGGATACTCCCGGTGGCTACCATGTAGCGGGTGCCAATGGTGATCTGACAGCCGCTGAAGTTGAGCTGCTGCAACTGCCGCGCCGTGAATTTCGCTTGAAAATGGCGTTGGCAGACGTGATGGATGATTACGATTACATATTAATTGATAATCCCCCATCGCTGAGTCTGCTGACCGTCAACGCACTGGCAGCTTCATCCGGTGTCATTATTCCGATGCAGTGCGAATACTATGCACTGGAAGGAATCAGTGCTCTGGTTGGTACGATCAATAAGATCAATCAGCGGTTGAATCCTTCATTACGAATCGAAGGCATATTGCGCACCATGTTTGATCCGCGCATGAGCCTGACCAAGGATGTCTCCAGTCACCTGGTGGAGTACTTTGGCGATAAGGTGTATCGCACGGTTGTGCCGCGTAACGTGCGCCTGGCCGAAGCCCCAAGTCATGGTATGCCTGCGCTTCAGTACGACAAGCATTCTCGAGGAGCCCTGGCTTATCTGGCATTGGCTGGAGAGCTGATTCGTCGAACAGAGCAGGAAGATGCTCAAAAAGATGATGAAGCACAGACGCGGGATGCTGAAACCGACGTCACAAAAAAAGCAGTTACAACGGAACAGGAAACGGATTGATGGTCGCAAAGAAAAGGGGATTGGGGCGCGGTCTGGACGCACTTCTATCGAATGTCTCAGCGGACAACTTGCAGACCAATAGTGACAATCCGGAAGCGGAGAGTGCAGGTGATCAGCTGTTGCAAGAACTGGCACTGGAAGACCTTCAGCGCGGTCGCTATCAGCCTCGTCGTGATCTTGAGCCCCAGGCACTGGAAGACCTGGCCAACTCTATAAAATCTCAGGGCGTGATGCAGCCTATCGTGGTGCGCCCAATCGAAGATGGTCGCTATGAAATCATTGCTGGCGAACGCCGCTGGCGAGCAGCCGAGATGGCGGGGCTAAGTCGTATACCCGCAATGATTCGCGATGTGCCTGACGAAGCAGCCATCGCAATGGCTCTGATTGAGAACATTCAGCGAGAAAATCTCAATCCGATCGAAGAAGCGATTGCTTTGCATCGTTTACAGACGGAATTTGAATTGACGCAGCAGCAAGTTGCAGATGCAGTCGGCAAATCACGTTCAACAATTGCCAACCTGCTGCGCTTGATGAGCTTGAGCGATGAAGTAAAACGGATGCTGGAATACGGTGACCTGGAAATGGGTCATGCCCGTGCTCTGCTGGCGCTTGAAGGTTTACGACAAATTAAAGCTGCAGACGAAGTTGTCTCCAAAGCTCTGTCTGTACGTGAAACCGAACAGCTGGTTAAACGCTATCAGCAGCAGGGTGAAACGCCTGAACCCAAGCCTGCACCTAAGCAGGATGAAGCGCTCCAGCAGCGCGCTGGAGAGCTGTCACAACGCTTTTCTGCACCAGTGAGTATCAAGACCAGCAACAATGGTAAGGGGCGGATTGCGATCGATTTTAAGTCCCGTGAAGAGCTGGACGCCATTCTTGAACTGCTCGGTTGAGCCGGATCAAGGGTGGGGGTGAAAGGGATTAGCCCGCTAAGACCTTAGTGCAAAAGGGTCCGGTTTCTGTTGAGAATACGGGGCCAAATGCCTATAATCGGGCCGCAATTTGGGCACTGTTCAGGCTGACAGCAGGATCAAATTTGAAAAAAGATGAGGCAGAACAGGCCCCCGTGGTCCGCAGTCGCCAGTCGCGACGCAGCTTTCAGGGGTTCATGCGCATCTTTGCTATCCAGGCCGTGTTGATACTGCTGGTATCTGCGGCCTGTTTGCTGCTGGGAGCCATGGAGGCATATTCCGCCCTTTTGGGTGGGCTGCTTTACCTGGTACCCAATTTGTATTTTACCTGGCGTGCCTTGGGTAACCGGCATGACAGGAGTGCACGACACGTACTGGTCAGTATGTACGCGAGCGAAATAGGGAAAATGATGCTGGCGGTCGCGCTTTTCAGCGCAACCTTCTTGCTGGTTCGACCTCTGAGCCCATTTTCCCTATTTGGCACCTTCATATTGCTGCAACTATCCGGTTGGATGCTGCAAGTGAAGCTGTTCAAGACCAGTTCCTGAAAAACTTTGAATGAGAGACGCTGAGAATGGCAAGTGGAACAGTTACATCCTCAGAATACATATCCCACCACCTGACTAACCTGACCTTCGGTAACCATCCCGAACATGGCTGGGGGTTTGCACATGGTGCAAATGCTGCTGAGACAGCACAGCAGGCGGCGGAGATGGGTTTCTGGGCGATCAACGTTGATAGCATGCTCTGGTCAGTTGGCCTGGGCCTTTTGTTCGTTTGGTTCTTCCGTAAGGTGGCCAAGTCCGTGACGTCCGGTGTGCCGGGTGGCGCACAGAACTTCGTTGAATCCATCATCGAATTCATCGACGACAGCGTGAAGGGTATCTTCCATCACAAGAACCCGGTGATCGCGCCGCTGGCGCTGACCATCTTCGTCTGGATCTTCCTGATGAACCTGATGGACCTGGTACCGATCGACTGGATTCCGTACATTGCCGGCCAGATGGGCATCGGCTACTTCAAGATCGTACCGACCACTGATGTGAACATCACAGGTGGTATGGCATTCAGTGTGTTCGGCCTGATCGTGTACTACAGTATCAAGCAAAAAGGCGTGAGCGGCTTCCTGAAAGAACTGTCTTTCCAGCCGCTGCCTAAGATTTTTGCACCGTTCAACCTGTTCCTGGAAATCGTAGGTCTGCTGGCCAAGCCGGTATCTCTGGCACTGCGACTCTTCGGTAACATGTACGCGGGTGAAATGATCTTTATCCTGATCGCACTGCTGCCGTTCTGGGCTCAGTGGGTACTGTCCGTGCCTTGGGCGATCTTCCACATTCTGGTCATCACGCTGCAGGCGTTCATCTTCATGGTCCTGACAATTGTCTACCTGGCCATGGCTCACGATGATCACTGAGTGCGATCAGATAGCTAACGATTTACTTTTGTAAAACTCTGAAAACTTAAACTTAACCTTGAAAAACTGTTGGAGAAGAAAATGGAACTGCTGTATATCGCTGCTGCTCTGATGCTGGGTCTGGGTGCAATCGGTGCTGCTATCGGCATCGGTATCCTGGGTGGCAAATTCCTGGAAGGTGCTGCTCGTCAGCCTGAGCTGGTACCGCTGCTGCGTACCCAGTTCTTCATCGTCATGGGTCTGGTTGACGCGATCCCGATGATCGGTGTTGGTCTGGGTCTGTACGTCCTGTTCGCTGTTGCTGGCTAACAAGTAGTTCGAATAGCGTTTTACGTAACTACTTAAACCGACAACCGCGAGAGGTAATGGCGTGAATATCAATCTCACCATCATTGGTCAGGCCATTGCATTCTTCCTCTTCGTCGTATTTTGCATGAAATACGTCTGGCCGCCGATCACTGGCGCGCTGGCTGAGCGTAAGAAGAAGATTGCCGAAGGGCTTGATGCGGCCGACCGTGCTGAACGTGATCTGAAGCTGGCTCAGGAAAAAGCCGCTGACGACATGCGTGCAAGCAAGGAAGAGGCAGCCGCCATCATTGAACAGGCCAACAAGCGGGCTAACCAGATTATCGAAGAAGCCAAAGCACAGGCGCGCGAAGAAGCTAATCGCGTAAAAGCCTCCGCTGAAGCTGAACTCGATCAGGAAATCAACCAGGCACGCGAAGCTCTGCGTGCACAGGTTGGCGCATTGGCAATTGCCGGTGCCGAGAAGATTCTGGAAGCCTCTGTTGACGAAAAAGCGCATGCGCAGCTGGTTGAGAAACTGGCCGCTGAGCTTTAAGCGAGGTTTACGATGGCTGAACTCAATACAGTCGCTCGGCCCTACACCAAAGCCGCGTTCGAATATGCGCGCGACAAGGGCAACCTCGATCAGTGGTCCAACCTGCTGTCCCTGGCCGCTCAGGCGGTTCAGGACAGCGAGTTGGCTCAACTGCTGGGTAATCCGGCACTGACAGTTGCACAGAAAGCGGAGCTGGTCATCGCCGTCTGCGAACAGCAGATCGACGATGCCGGCAAAAACTTTATCAGCCTGTTGGCTGAAAACCGCCGTCTGGCGCTGTTGCCGGAAATTTCCGCGCAGTACGAAGTCTTGAAAGCAAATCTGGAAATGAAGGTCGATGTTGACCTGACGACCGCGTTTGCACTGGATGACGCACAGCAGGAAAAACTGGCGAAAGCCCTCAGCAGCAAGCTGGGTCGTGAAGTGAAACTGACCTCCCAGGTGGATAAGTCCATCATTGGCGGTGTGGTTGTTCGCTCTAATGACCTTGTGATCGATGGTTCCGTTCGTGCACGACTGGCGAAACTGGCCGAAGCGATGAATTCCTGAGTGTGAGGAATAACAATGCAGCAACTGAATCCTTCTGAGATCAGCGAGATTCTCAAGAAGCGCATCGAAAAGCTCGACGTGTCTTCTGAAGCCCGTAACGAGGGCACCATCGTCAGTGTTTCCGATGGTATTATCCTGATCCACGGTCTTGCCGACGTAATGTACGGCGAGATGATCGAATTCCCGGGTGGCGTCTACGGTATGGCGCTTAACCTGGAACGTGACTCTGTAGGCGCCGTAGTACTGGGTGACTACCAGGGTCTGGTAGAGGGCATGACTGCCCGTTGTACTGGTCGTATCCTTGAAGTACCGGTTGGTCCGGAACTGCTCGGTCGCGTTGTAGACGCCCTGGGTAACCCGATCGACGGTAAAGGTCCGATCGACGCAAAAATCACCGACGCTGTTGAAAAAGTAGCGCCGGGCGTAATTGCACGTCAGTCTGTTGATGAGCCGGTTCAGACCGGTTTGAAAGCAATCGACGCGATGGTGCCGGTTGGTCGTGGTCAGCGTGAGCTGATCATCGGTGACCGTCAGATCGGTAAGACTGCTATCGCGATCGATGCGATCATCAACCAGAAAGGCACTGGCATCAAATGTATCTACGTTGCGATCGGACAGAAGCAGTCCACTATCGCTAACGTGGTACGCAAGCTGGAAGAGCACGGCGCAATGGATCACACCATCGTCGTGGCTGCTGGCGCTGCTGATCCGGCTGCCATGCAGTACCTGGCACCGTACGCCGGTGCGACCATGGGTGAATACTTCCGTGACCGCGGTGAAGACGCGCTGATCGTATTTGACGACCTGACCAAGCAGGCTTGGGCATACCGTCAGATCTCTCTGCTGCTGCGTCGTCCGCCGGGCCGTGAAGCATACCCGGGTGACGTTTTCTACTTGCACTCCCGTCTGCTGGAGCGTGCGTCCCGTGTAAATGCTGACTACGTTGAACAGTTCACCAAGGGTGAAGTGAAAGGCCAGACCGGTTCTCTGACCGCACTGCCGATCATCGAAACCCAGGGTGGTGACGTATCTGCGTTCGTACCGACTAACGTAATCTCCATCACCGATGGCCAGATCTTCCTGGAAGCCAGCCTGTTCAACTCTGGCGTACGTCCTGCGATCAACGCAGGTCTGTCCGTATCCCGAGTGGGTGGTGCTGCCCAGACCAAGATCATCAAGAAGCTGGGTGGCGGTGTGCGTCTGGCACTGGCTCAGTACCGTGAGCTGGCTGCGTTCGCGCAGTTCGCTTCCGACCTGGATGATGCTACTCGTAACCAGCTGGAACACGGCCAGGCCGTAACCGAGCTGATGAAGCAGAAACAGTACTCTCCGATGTCCGTCGCCGAGATGGGTCTGAGCCTGTACGCTGCCAACGAAGGCTTCCTGAAAGGTGTTGAGCTGGACAAGATCGGTGCATTCGAAGCAGCCCTGGTCGCCTACTTCAACAGCGAACACGCTGATCTGATGGCGAAAGTGAACGAGAAAGGCGGTTACGACGACGAAATCGCGGCTCAGTTCAAGGCTGGCATCGAGAAGTTCAAGTCTACCCAAACTTGGTAATTGCTCGTCAGAGCTGGTGACCGGCCAGATACACCGGCCGGTCCAATACTGATTCAAGTTTAATAGGCGGAACTATGGCAGTCGGAAAAGAGATTAAGACGCAGATTGCGAGCATTGGCAGCACGCGCAAAATCACCAGCGCCATGGAAATGGTTGCTGCGTCGAAGATGCGTAAAGCCCAGGATCGCATGCAGTCTTCCCGTCCGTACGCCCAGAGCATCCGTGGTGTTATTCAGCACCTGGCGAAAGCCAACCCTGAATACAAGCACCTCTACATGCAAGAGCGTGAGGTCAAACGAGTCGGTTTCATTGTTGTGGCATCCGACCGTGGCCTCTGTGGCGGTTTGAACGTGAATGCGTTCAAGGCAGCTGTAAGCAAAATGAAGGAATTCCATGATCAGAACATCGAAGTTGATGTCTGTGCACTGGGTTCCAAGGCAATCACCTTCTTCCGTAACTTCGGCGGTAACGTCGTAGCAGCGAAAGGCGGTCTCGGCGATGCGCCGGAACTGGAACAGCTGATCGGTTCGGTCAAGGTGATGCTGGATAACTTCGACGAAGGCAAACTGGATCAATTGTTCATCGTGTCGAACGATTTCGTGAACACCATGACCCAGAAGCCGACCGTTGAGCAGCTGCTGCCGCTGAAGGCGGAAGACGATGACAAGAACCTCAATCACCATTGGGACTATCTGTACGAACCTGACGCGAAAGAGCTGTTGAACGGCTTGCTGACGCGTTACATCGAGTCCCTGGTCTATCAGGCCGTGGTTGAGAACAATGCCTGTGAGCAGGCAGCACGAATGCTGGCGATGAAGAACGCAACCGATAACGCCGGCAACCTTATTGATGAGCTTCAGTTGGTATACAACAAGGCTCGTCAGGCGGCGATTACTCAGGAAATTTCCGAGATCGTCGGTGGTGCTGCTGCTGTTTAACGCAGTGAACAGGTTAAAAAGTTAAGAGGATCCGAACATGAGTAGCGGACGTATTGTTCAGATTATCGGTGCGGTTGTAGACGTGGAATTCCCGCGTGACAACGTACCGAAGGTTTACGACGCATTGACCGTCGCAAAAACCGGCCTGACACTGGAAGTTCAGCAGCAGCTGGGCGACGGTGTCGTACGTGCAATCGCCATGGGCCAGACCGAAGGTCTGAACCGTGGTCTGGAAACGACCAACACTGGCGCACCGGTTTCTGTACCGGTAGGTACTGCCACCCTGGGTCGTATCATGGACGTTCTGGGTAACCCGATCGACGAATGTGGTCCGATTGGTGAAGAAGAGCGTTACGCCATCCACCGTAAGGCGCCGTCTTACGCGGACCAGGCAGCCACTAACGAGCTGCTGGAAACCGGCATCAAGGTTATCGACCTGGTTTGCCCGTTCGCCAAGGGTGGTAAGGTCGGTCTGTTCGGTGGTGCCGGTGTAGGCAAAACCGTAAACATGATGGAGCTGATCAACAACATCGCGACTCAGCACTCCGGTCTGTCTGTATTCGCAGGTGTAGGTGAGCGTACTCGTGAGGGTAACGACTTCTACCACGAGATGCAGGAAGCTGGCGTTGTTAACGTTGAGCAGTTCGACAAGTCCAAAGTAGCGATGGTCTACGGTCAGATGAACGAGCCGCCGGGTAACCGTCTGCGTGTAGCTCTGACCGGTCTGACCATGGCGGAAAAATTCCGTGATGAAGGCCGTGACGTACTGCTGTTCGTCGACAACATCTACCGTTACACCCTGGCGGGTACTGAAGTATCTGCACTGTTGGGTCGTATGCCTTCTGCGGTAGGTTACCAGCCGACTCTGGCGGAAGAGATGGGCGTTCTGCAGGAGCGTATCACCTCTACCAAGACTGGTTCCATCACGTCTATCCAGGCGGTATACGTACCGGCGGATGACTTGACTGACCCGTCTCCGGCGACCACCTTCTCCCACCTTGATGCGACTGTAGTACTGTCTCGTCAGATCGCGGAGCTGGGTATCTACCCGGCGATCGACCCGCTGGATTCCACCTCTCGTCAGCTGGATCCGCTGGTTATCGGTCAGGAACACTACGACATCGCTCGTGGCGTGCAGTCTACTCTGCAGCGTTACAAGGAGCTGAAGGATATCATCGCGATTCTGGGTATGGACGAGCTGTCTGAAGAAGACAAGCAGACTGTATCCCGTGCGCGTAAGATCCAGCGCTTCCTGTCTCAGCCGTTCTTCGTAGCTGAAGTATTCACCGGTGCACCGGGTAAATACGTGTCTCTGAAAGACACTATCCGTGGCTTCCAGGGTATCCTGGCGGGTGAATACGACGCTCTGCCGGAGCAGGCGTTCTACATGGTCGGCACTATCGACGAAGCTGTCGAGAAAGCTAAAGGCCTGTAAGTTCCAAGCGGAACCTTTTAAGAGGTAATCAAGATGGCTATGACTGTTCATTGTGACATCGTAAGTGCTGAGGAGGAGATCTTCTCCGGCCTTATCGAGTTTGTCTCCGTGACAGGTAGCCTGGGTGACCTGGGTATCTACCCGGGTCACGCTCCGCTTCTGACGGAACTGAAACCAGGCCCTGTCGAGCTGCGTACGCAGGGCGGTAAGGAAGACGTGTTCTACGTCTCCGGTGGCTTCATTGAAGTCCAGCCGCACAAGGTGACAGTGTTGGCTGATACAGCACTGCGCGCGGGTGATCTGAGTGAAGCTGCAGCGCTTGAGGCCCAGAAGCATGCCGAGCATGCTATGGCCGACAAGACCGGCGAGTTTGAATACTCCCGTGCTGCGGCTCAGTTGGCTGAAGCAGCTGCACAGCTGCGCACCCTGCAGCAGATTCGTCGCAAGGCCGGTAAATAACCGGTTTTCCGACAGCTTCAAAAAAGCAGCCCTCGGGCTGCTTTTTTTGTGTCTGGAAGTTGGCGGGCTCGAAGAACAAAGCGTCTACAGCAAGCCCCACAGCGTATTGAAAATAATCTGCTGGGCACCCGCGACTTCACGCGAGTCGATCACCACTGCGGTGGGGTAATTGTCCGAAGCCAGTGAAATGATGGCGCAGCGGGGCGGGTAGATCGCAATATAGGCAGCATCCACCGCTCCCTCTGTGCGTATCCACTTTCTCTCGGATAACTCAGCACTTTCACCACCATCACCAATTGCAATCGCGTGCACACGTATGCCGCGCGCTACCCGTTGAGCGGTAAAGTTGGGGAAGGGGCGATACAGCAGAGGCCGTATCGGCTTGGATGAAAACACTGAATAAACGGGATTTTCCTGAGCGCCCACACGGTTGAGTATGTCGCGCAGCACCTGCTCAATCCCGTCATCCCCCTCGTAAAACTCCACATTGGCTATGCTGAAGTCTGGCTTGAGGTGATGCAGGTCAGGAATTATTGAGGTTTTCAGCTGATCAATGGCGCGATCCAGTTGCTCACGTCGCTCATCGGCCAGTTGCAGTAGCACTTCAGGCTCCCGTGCCGAGAAGTATCGTCGTTTGCCGCGTGGCTGGTAGGTCACGATACCCCGCTGTTGCAGGCTCTTGAGGCATTCATATGTACTGCCGCGATTGACACCGGCACGTTCAGCTATGGTTCGAATAGAGCTGGGGCCAGATGCCAGAAGAGCCCTGTAAACAAGGACATCGCGTTCACTGAGACCAAGCTGGTCGAAGAGAGTCTGATTCATTTTGTCATTTTATTTGTGACAATTGGTCTTGATCGCTCAGCAGTATACGCTAAAGTCGTGCCAAACATATATGAAGCTGGTGTGACAGCATGTTGTGCCGCTAAGGTCTGAGACGATATGAAAACGGACGTAGTGATTCTGGCTGCCGGACAGGGCAGTCGCATGAAATCAGCCTTGCCCAAGGTGATGCATAGCCTGGCCGGTAAACCCATGCTGCAACATGTAATCGACAGTGCCCGGAAGTTGGAACCTCAGGGGCTGCATGTGGTGATAGGGCATGAAGGCGAGCAGATAGAGCAGGCCATGGCTGACCAGGGGCTGAGCTTTGTCTGGCAGCGTGAGCAACTGGGGACAGGGCATGCAGTTGCCCAGGCACTGCCGCACATCGATCAGTCCTCTGTTGTACTGGTGCTCTACGGTGATGTGCCTCTGACCTCTGCAGATACCTTTGCCCAGCTGACACGTATTGCCGCTCAGGGCGATCTGGGTTTGCTGACCGTGACTCTGGAAGACCCCACCGGCTATGGCCGCATTATCCGCAATGCGGTGGGTGATGTGGTGGCGATAGTGGAACACAAGGATGCCACCGAACAGCAGCGCCTGGTAAGAGAGGTGAACACCGGTATTCTGGCGTTGCCCTCGTCTGCTCTGCATGAGTGGCTGCCACGCCTTTCCTCTGACAACGCCCAGGGCGAGTACTACCTGACCGATGTGATTGCCATGGCTGCTGAAGAAGGCATGCGTGTGCGTGCCATTCAGCCGGATGCCGAGCAGGAAGTACAGGGGGTCAATAACCGTCTGCAGCTGGCTCAGCTGGAGCGTTGGTATCAACGCCAGCTGGCGGAAGCACTGATGGCGGATGGGGTTACCCTGGCCGATCCGGCCCGTATCGACATTCGGGGTCAGCTCAAGGCCGGCCGTGACGTACTCATCGATATCAACACGATCTTTGAAGGCCAGGTTGAGCTGGGCGAAGGCGTTGAGGTGGGTGCCAACTGTATTATTCGAAATGCCAGCATTGGCGCGGGTACGCGTATTGAAGCCAACTCCATCATTGATGGTGCGGTGGTGGCCGAACACGCACAGATTGGTCCCTTTGCACGTCTGCGCCCGGGTACCGAACTGGCGGCGGGCAGCAAGGTCGGCAACTTTGTCGAAACCAAGAAAGCGCGTATCGGCGCGGGTTCCAAGGTGAATCACCTCAGTTACATCGGTGATGCCGAGGTTGGTGCCGATGTGAATGTTGGCGCCGGTACCATTACCTGCAACTACGATGGCGTGAACAAATCCAAAACCTGTATCGGCGATGGTGCTTTCATAGGCTCCAACAGCGCTCTGGTCGCGCCGGTTGAAATCGGTGCCGGTGCCACTGTGGGGGCGGGCTCAACGATCACCAAGGCTGTGCAGGAGGGTCAATTGGCTGTGGCGCGTGGTAAGCAGGTGAATCTGAACAACTGGCCCAAGCCGACCAAAAAGGAATCCTGAGCATGTGTGGAATTGTAGGTGCCGTAGCAGCACGACCCGTGGCCGGGATTCTGTTGGAAGGTCTGCGTCGACTGGAATACCGTGGCTATGACTCGGCGGGTATGGCGCTGCTGGAGAAGGATCAAATCCATCGTCTGCGCCGCATCGGCAAGGTGAAGGCACTGGCAGATGCCTGTGAGCAGACCCCGATGCCGGGCAGTCTGGGAATTGCGCATACCCGCTGGGCAACGCATGGCAAGCCTTCCGAGGCCAATGCGCACCCGCATATGTCCGGTGAACGCCTGGCTGTGGTTCATAACGGCATCATCGAGAACTTCGAGCCGCTCAAGCGTGAACTCCAGCAGCAGGGTTACAGTTTCAGCTCGGAGACCGATACCGAAGTGGTGGCGCACCTGATTGATCAGCGTATGCAGCAGGGCGAGTCCTTGCAGGATGCCTTTCAACAGACGCTGACGCGATTGGAAGGTGCCTTTGCGCTGGGTGTTATCCATGCCGATCAGCCGGATCGACTGCTTACCGCTCGCAAGGGCAGTCCGCTGGTGATTGGTGTGGGCATCGGCGAGAACTTTATCGCCTCCGACCAATTGGCGTTGTTGCCAGTGACGGACCGCTTCATGTTTTTGGAAGATGGCGACCTGGCGATTGTTCAGGCTGACCGCATTCAGGTATTGGATGCCGCTGGTCAGCCGGTTGAGCGTGCGGTGACTACTTACGAGCATGGCCAGGGCAGTGCCGAAAAAGGCAGTTTCCGTCACTTCATGCTGAAGGAAATCTACGAGCAGCCCGCGGTGATGCAGGCGGTTCTGGAAGGCCGAATTGCTTCCGGTCATCTGCTGGAGCAGGCCTTTGGCAGCGAAGCTTCTGATGTATTTGATCAGGTAAAACAGGTACAGATTGTGGCCTGTGGTACCAGCTTCCATGCCGGTATGGTGGCCAAGTACTGGATCGAAGAATGGGTCGGTATTCCCTGCATGGTCGAAGTGGCCAGTGAGTTCCGTTATCGTCCGGTAGTCCTGCCCAAGGGCACTCTGCTGCTGACCTTGTCTCAGTCTGGAGAAACCGCCGATACATTGGCGGCACTGCGTGAAGTAAAAGAGCGTGTGCTGGCGACTCTGGCGATCTGTAATGTGCCGGGCAGCTCTCTGGTACGTGAGTCTGATCTGAGCCTGATGACCAATGCAGGTCCCGAGATCGGTGTTGCGTCGACCAAAGCCTTCACTTCTCAGCTGGTGGCATTGATGCTGACCACCATCGCCTTGGGCCGTCGCCATGGCATGAGTGACAGCACCGAGGCTGAACTGATCGAGGCCTTGCAGCAGTTACCCGCTCTGATGCAGCAGTTGCTGGCGCTGGATGCACCGATCGAAGCCATGTCGGCGCACTTTGCCGAGAAGAACCACGCTTTGTTCCTTGGCCGCAATAGCCTCTACCCGGTGGCGATGGAAGGTGCGCTGAAGCTTAAGGAGATCTCGTATATCCATGCCGAGGCCTATCCGGCGGGTGAGCTCAAACACGGTCCTCTGGCCCTGGTCGACAAGGAGATGCCGGTGATCGCGGTGGCGCCGCGTAACGGCATGCTGGACAAGCTCAAGGCGAACCTGCAGGAAGTGAAGGCACGTGGCGGTGAGCTGTTTGTCTTTGCCGGCTGTGAGGAAAGCATTCAGCCGCAGGAAGGCATGCATGTTATTCACCTGCCAGCCATGCCATCGGTACTGGATCCGATCGCCTTTACTTTGCCGCTGCAGTTGTTGTCCTACCATGTGGCGGTGCTCAAGGGCACGGACGTGGACCAGCCACGCAACCTGGCGAAAAGTGTGACCGTGGAGTAAGTCTCCGCTTAGATCGACACCAGTAATAGCCCTGCCAACATCACCAGCAGGCCCTGTAACCGGGGTCTGCTGAGTGTTTCCTTCAACCAAAACACACCAATGAGCACACCCAGCGGAATGCTGATCTGCCTCAGAGCAACCACATAGCTGACTTCACTGACCAGCGACATGCTGATCAGAATCAGCAGATAGGTTGAAATCATGAAAGTACCTGCCATGGCGGTCCAGCCCAGATCTGGCAGTTTCCAGAGCGATTCTTTCAGGACCAGCCGAATCAACGGCAACATCCACAGCAAGGCTGCCATCGCCTGTAACACAACAAAGCTGCTGCCGGCAGCAAAGCTGTCGAACCCCTGTGCTCTCATCAGCTTGATAGCCGCACTGTCGATCAGGGAGTAGGCAGCCGTCGCGGAGGCGGCCAGTAATACCCAGCCAATGGACGGGGTACAGTAATCCCGCCAGTGCCAGTCTCGCCAGCGGCTCAGTGGCAGCGCCAGGGAGCCCAGCATGACCAGCAGCATGCCCAGAATATCCTGCACCTCCAGGGCGCTTTGTCCGTACACCATCCAGACAATCAGAGGCACCATCAGCACCGGAAGTGCACGTGCCAGCGGGTAGACGATGTTCAGATTACCGCTGCGATAGGCGAAGGCCAGACCGGTCATGTAGAGGGTTTGAAACAGGCCGGAAGCCAGTAACAGCAGCCAGAATGAAGTTGGCAGGGCTTTTATCGAAGGCCAGGCCGGAATCAGCAAAGGGCTGAAGATCAGCATTCCGAAGGCCATGGCCCAGGCGTAGAAACGCAACGTCTGAGCGGTGCGCTTACCGATGAGGTTCCAGCCCGCGTGCATCAGGGCTGAAACCAGAATTAACGCAATAGCGTCAGTGGTCACGGCTTCTCGCCTTTGGCCAGGCGCGCTGCTATATCTTCAAGGCAGGGCACCACGTCAGCAATGCTGTCGATAACGTAGTGGGCACCGCCCTGTTGCATGCGCTGGTAAGCTGCCGCGCGACGCTTGTCCTGTTCTTCGCTGTCCAGTGCATTCCAATCCTCAAGGCTAAGTCCGACTTCATTGCCGCTTACGGCAAGACCGATGGTCCACATGCCGGAATTCAAGCCTTCTTCGATACCGGTCAGTGTGTCGTCAATTTTGACGCAGGCACCAAGGTGCTGCACACCGAGATCCATGGCATTTTTCATGCTCATGTAAGGGTAAGGGCGTCCCTTGGGGACTTCGGTTGCACAGACATTGCTGTCCGGGGTGTAACCCTGTTCTGCTGCAACGGCCACCAGGCCTTCGATCATGCTGGCAGCATAGCCGGTGTTGGCACCGATGCGGATATTCTGGCTACGCATCCAGGCGAGTGCATCTGTCATGCCGGGGATAAGGCGTGCTGTGTTGGCAATAGAGTCGATCTGCAGCGGCACGAAGTCATCATACATGCGATCAATATCGGCTTCAGAGGGTGCAGCGCCTTTCAGTTCGATCCAGGCTTCACGAATGCGCGGATGTGCGCAGAGCTGGCGGATGTGTTCACGTTTCTCGGTTCCCATGGGGCCGCGTGCTTCCGGCTCGGAGATCGGGATACCTTCATTACGGAACAGGCTTTGGAAGGCGCGGATAGGGGCCAGGGAGCCGAAATCGACGGTAGTGCCGGCCCAGTCCATGATGACGGCCTCAATCGGACCTGTGTAGCGGCGTTCAAAGCGGTAGTGGTTAGTTGCGTTCATGGTTGTATCTCCTTGGATCATTCAATTTTCATATTCAAAGGGCCACTGTCAGGCGCATACAGGCCCTGCCGTATGCTTCAGGCATAAGGCGTTGTTCAAACAGGGTGGTGGTTTAGGATGCGGGGCCCGGTTCCGGGCACCCGCGGTTAGTCAGCGTGTGTTGCTAGCCGCTCTCTCGCCAGCGCTGGGTGCGTTGTAGCAGTTGACGTGAAACCAGCCAGTGCACCAGTCGTACCGATGCGGAGGTAATGACGATCACCATGGCCATGGCGGCAGCGGGGGCTATGTCGCCTGCGCCTTCCATATTGAGCACGGCCACGGAGGCGAGCTTGGTATCCGGTGAGTAGAGAAAGATCACGGCAGATACGGTGGTCATGGCGGTGGTAAACAGATAGGTCGAGATATCCAGTACCGCTGGCAGGCAAAGCGGCAGGGATACACGGCTGAACACCTTATACATGGGGACTTTCAGTGAGGCACCGACCGACTCCAGTTCCGGGTCCATCTGCTTGATGGCGGTGGTGGCGGTGATGTGGCCCACGGTGTAGTAGTGCACGATGGTGCTGATCACCAGAATCGCCATGCCGCCGTATAGCCCATTCAGCGGGTTATCGGGCAAATTGAAGAAGAAAATGTATGACAGGCCCAGCACCATGCCCGGAACCGCCATAGGCACCAGTGTCAGGCCGCCGATGAGGTTGATAACCGGTTTAAAGCCCTGGCAGCGTTCGCTGATGTAGGCGGTCAGGAAGATAAAGATGGTACCGATCACCGAGGTCAGCAGCGCCATCCGCAGAGAGTTATAGAAGGCACCCCAGCCGCCTCCATCCATCATGTCGAACTGGTAGTTGTTGAGCGAGAGCGACAGGTTGTAGGGCCAGAAGGTGACAAAGGAGGCATAGGCCGCCATACCCAGCATGGCGATCAGCAGGAAGGCGATGAATGAGCAGTAGCCGAGGAACAGGCGATCCAGAACCGGATTGGGCTTGGGTGTATAGGGTACGGCACGCGCACTCATGGTGGAGTGCTGCTTACGCTTGGCGTAACGGTCGACAATGAAGGCGATACCGGCCGGAAGCAGGAGCAACAGACCAACGACCGCACCCATCTGGAAGTTCTGCTGACCAATAACCTGCTTGAACAGGTCGGTGGCGAGCACGTTATAGGAGCCACCGATCACCTTGGCCACACCGAAGTCGGTCAGGGTCAGGGTGAACACCACGAAACCGGCGCTGATCAGGCCGTATTTGACGCCCGGCAGAGTGACCACCATAAAAGTGCGCAAGGGGCTTGCCTTAAGCACATTGGCGGCTTCATACAGTCGGCCATCCACCATCTTCATGGACGTGTTGATAATCATCATGGTGGAGGGGAAGACCCAAAACACCAGCCCCATGACGATGCCGATCGGGCCGTAGATGCTGTGTCCGAACAGCAGTTCCTTAACGACGCCCTGATTACCGAACAGGTAAACCAGACTGATGGCGGGCAGCAATGAGGGTGCCAACAGCGGAATCAGGCTGATGGTTTTGAAAAAGCCTTTAAACGGCATGCAGGTACGGTTCAGGCCGTAGGCGTAGAGAAAGGCCAGTACCAGAGAAACAAGCGTAGACAGTGCCGCGACCCAGATGGAGTTGCCGATGGCATCGACCAGTGAGGCATTGCTGAAGTATTCGGCAAAGTTGGCCAGCCCGATAAACTGCCCATCTGCATTTTGCAGGCTTTTGGCCAGCATGGTGTACAGAGGCAGCAGCAGGGCAACGACCAGTACCAGAGCCGATACCAGAGCCAGGCCACGCAGCAGCTTCTGATCGCCACTCAGGCTGGGTGACGCCCTGAAAGGGGCATGTACCGGGGTGTTATAGGTTGTGCTCATGATCTTCCTCGCTTACTGAGCCGCAGCATCAGCATCGAAAAGATGAATGAATTCGGGGCTAAAGCGTAATCGAAGCTTATCTCCCAAAGCTGGATTCAGACGTCGAAGTACATGCATCGACAGATCTGCGGTCAGCATTTCGCCACCTGCCTGCGATAGCTTGAGGCGCACAAACGAACCGAGAAACTCCATATCGTCGATACAGGTATCCAGGCAGTTTCCGGTTTGCATGCTGCCATCATCCAGTTGAATGTCTTCTGGACGGATGGCGAGCAGACCCTGAGGTCCGCTCAGATGATAGGTACGCGGAACACTGAAGGTTTGGCCATGTATATCGACACTTGAAGGCCCCGTTACCGTACAGGGCAACAGATTGATGGTGCCTACGAATTGAGCCACAAAAGTCGAGGCCGGATTTTGATAGATCTCTTCCGGAGTACCGACCTGTTCAATCCGGCCATGATTCATCACCACGATGCGGTCCGCCATCGACATGGCCTCTTCCTGATCGTGGGTCACCATGATGGTGGTGACGCCGAGCTGGTGCTGCAGGCGTTTGATTTCACGGCGCAGGTGCACACGTACCTGTGCATCCAGTGCCGACAGGGGCTCATCCAGCAGCAACAGGCTGGGAGAGGTGGCCAGTGCGCGGGCGAGGGCAACGCGCTGCTGTTGGCCTCCCGAGAGCTGACCGGGATATTTGTTTCCTGAGTCCGGCAGGCCGATATTGGCCAGCAGATCGGTCACGATAGTATCGATCTCGGCTTTGCCAACCTGGGCATTTTCCAGTCCGAAAGCGATATTCTGTGCCACTGTCAGGTTCGGGAAGAGGGCGTAGGACTGGAACACGATGCCGAAATCACGCTTATTCGGCGGCAGCCAGGAAACATCGACACCGCCTTGAGTCAGGCTGCCGGAGGTTTGAAACTCAAGGCCCGCAATGGCCCGTAGCAGTGTCGTTTTGCCGCAGCCCGAGGGGCCCAGAAAGCAGACAAACTCGCCCTCATTGACCAGCAGTGAAACATTTTTCAGAGCTGTGAACTCACCATATTTCTTGGTGAGTTCATGCACCTGAAGGTAGGGCTCGGCACGGGGCGCTTGTATGGAAGCGGTCGCTGGCTCAACCTGTATTTCCGTGTTGGGATGGTCGTTGGACATGACGACTCTTAGTGCTTCAGACATGATGGCTCCAGTCTTGCTCGGTGGAAGGGCCAGCCCCGAAGCCTTGCTGCTTCGGGGCGGATGATTACTCCTTGGCCTCGGATTTGCCGTCGTAGCGGCTGGACCACTCTTTGAGAATGTCGGCGCGATTGGAGGCGGCCCACTGCAGGTCGTTTTTGATCATGCGTTCGGTGATTTCGGGCGGGAAATGCTCAACGGGTTTGGCAACACCCGGCATGGCCACGACCGCATAGCCTTCGTTGTACAGCTCGTTGGCTTTGCGGCTGACGGACCAGTTCATCAGAGCCTGAGCTGCAGCCAGGTTCTTGGTGCCTTTGACGATGCCACCGGCTTCCAGCTCCCAGCCCACACCTTCAGTGGGGACGATGACATCAAGCGGGGCGCCCTTGGCCTTAAGCTTGGCTGCGCGGAATGCAAAGGAAATACCGATCGGTGTTTCACCGGCAGCAGCCAGTTTGCAGGGCTTGGAGCCTGAATGGGTATAGCGGGCGATGTTCTCATGCAGGCCATCCATATAGGCCCAGCCTTTCTCTTCGCCAAACATCTGCAGCCAGCTGGACACATCCAGATATCCGGTGCCGGAAGAGGCCGGGTTTGGCATGATCACATGGCCCTTGTAAACAGGCTTGAGCAGGTCCGCCCAGCTTTCAGGTTTGGGCAGATTGTATTTCTCCGCCTCATACGGGTTGAAGCAGATGGCGCCTACCCAGGCATCCATGCCGGTCCAGGTCGGAACTTCTGCGGAATCTTTAAAGCCTTCAGACAGGGCTTCAACTCCTTTGGGAGCATAGGGCTCCAGCATGGACTGTTCTGACAACAGCAACAGGCTGGTGCCGGCCAGTCCCCAGACGACATCGGCGCGCGGGTTTTCTTTCTCGGCCAGCAGTCTGGCGGTAATGATGCCGGTCGAGTCGCGTACCCAGTTGATCTTGATATCCGGGTGATCTTCGTTAAAGCGGTCCGCATATTTCTTCAGGTCGGACGCTTCCAGGCCGGTGTACACCGTAAGCTCAGTTTGTTGTGCCTGGGCATTAAAAGAGAGGCCGATCAATGCTGAAGCCAAAGCTGATTTAACAAAGCAGGAAACGAAACCTTTCGATTTTGAATCTTTCATATTTTCGATCCTTCAAATAGTAAATTCAGATTGCGAGATGAAGCGTGTTAAATCCATTTTTAAGTAAATATTTGAACGTAAACAAATCGTAATTTGTTATATGAAACATAGGCTTGTCCTATAGTTAATGTTTTAATTTTCCTATAAATAAAAGAAGCCCAACCCTATTAAATAAGGTGGGCTTTTAAAGATTTAAATTTGTTTTTATGAGCCAAAGCTCATTTTTATAATTTAAATATGTTGGGTCTTTTATTCCTGATTATGAAATAGCTCTAATGCCTTGTGAGTCATGGACATCTCCGATGCCATTAACCTGATTGTCATCTAAATTTAACAAAGCAAGGAGCGTGCCTATCAGGATGGGGCCCCGCAATACGGAGGATTGATCGACGCTGGAGGCGGTGGGGTGCGCTCAATAGGGGCGGGAAGCGGTGCTATGAACACGAATGGTGCACGTTAGGCTGTGTGAATATAGATCAGACCAATAAATGCTAGAGCGGGGAAGCAGGTTCATCTTCATCCGAAAGGGCGGAGCGATGCTCCAGCAGTTCAAAGAACGCGCGGATGGTGGGCATGGGGTAGGACTCCTTCAGACACACGAAGTACTCCGTTACATTGAGCGCGGCATCTCGGATCCGTAGGGGATGAATACGGTTATCCGGACCGATCTCGCTGGCGCTGATAAAGCCGATGCCCAGTCCTGCCGCAACGGCCTCACGGACCCCTTCGCGGCTGCCTATCACCAGTGTAGTACCCGGTTGAATGTCATAACGGCGCATGGCCTGTTCGGCAATTGCTCGGGTGCTCGAACCCTGCTCACGTATGATCAGCCGTTGCCCATTCAATTCGTTGAACTGCACACTGCTGCGTCGGGCCCACTCGTGCCCACGTGGCACCAACAGAACGATCTGGTCCTTTTGATAGGCCTGCGCATGGATGCGACTGTCTTCGATATATTCGGGCATGACACCGATATCGGCCTTATGCGACTTCAGATCCTCAAGCACCCGTTCGCTGTTGCCAAACTGGACCGAGATTTCGATACCGGGGTAGCGACGGTAAAAGTCGCCCAGCAGGGGCACTACAAGGTAAGGGCTGTCGGCGGTGACAAAAATCCGTCCACTGAGTAACCCTTGGGCGCGGGTGAGCAGCTGCTCGGCCTCGGCTTCCAGGTAGTACTGTCGGCGGGTGATATCGAGCAGGGCACGACCCAGGCCGGTAAGGACAACACCTCGTCCCTGGCGCTGGAACAGTTTGACGCCATAACGTTCTTCAAGTGACTTCACATGATCCGACAGCGTGGGCTGTGTCACGTGCAGGAGTTCGGCTGCTTTGGTATAGCTGCCCTGACTGGCAACGGCGTGAAAGGCTCTGAGCTGTGCATAATTCATTGGTCACACCGATGATTTAGATACGTTTTATCGATTTGTCCCCGCTCATGAAACTTATTACAACTGCATCCAGAGTGTAAAACCTTTTCTATCAGTGCTGGACCAGCAAGGTGATGTCATGAGCCCGATCGAACTTCCCGATACGCCCTATTTCCTGTTAACCCCCGGTCCCCTGACGACCACTGCCAGCGTGAAGCAGACCATGATGGCTGATGCCTGCACCTGGGATGACGACTATAACAATGTGGTTCAGAGTATCCGCGCCCAGCTGGTGGCACTGGCAACGGATCAGCCGGGTTATACCTCGGTGCTGATGCAGGGCAGTGGCACCGCCAGTGTTGAGTCGGTCATTGGCTCGGCAATCCCGGAAAATGGCAAGCTGGTGGTGGTCGCTAATGGTGTATATGGCAGCCGCATAGCCCAGATCGCGCGCTATCTGAAGATTCCGCTCCATCTGGTGGATGCAGGTGAAACCTCAACCCCTGATCTGAAACAGCTGCAGCATTTACTGCAGAACGATGCCGACATTACCCATGTGGCGGTGGTGCATTGTGAAACCACCACCGGGATGCTGAACCCCATCGAAGCGGTGGGTACGCTGGCCAAGGCGGCAGGCAAAACTTTCATCGTGGATGCCATGAGCAGCTTCGGCGGCATCGAAATGGATGTGGCCGATCTGCAGATCGATTTTCTTATCAGCAGTGCCAACAAATGTATCCAGGGCGTGCCGGGCTTTGGCTTCATTATCGCGCGTACCGAATGTATGCAGGCGATTGAAGGGAATGCACGCTCACTGAGTCTGGATCTCTATGATCAGTGGAAGTGCATGGAGGATAACCATGGCAAGTGGCGCTTCACATCGCCTACTCATGTGGTGCGCGCCTTCGCTCAGGCATTGAATGAGTTGGCGGAAGAAGGGGGTATTGTTGCCCGTGCAGCCCGCTATGCGGAGAATCATCGTGTTCTGATCGAAGGCATGCGCAGTCTGGGCTTCCGCACACTGCTGAACGATGATGTTATGTCGCCGATCATCACCTCCTTCTACAGTCCTGAGCATCCGGAGTACAGTTTTCAGAAATTCTACAACTTGCTGAAAGAAAAAGGGTTTGTGATCTATCCAGGCAAGGTATCTGCGGCTGACTGCTTCAGAATTGGCAATATTGGTGATATTCAGCCAAGGGATATCCAGGGGCTGATTGAGGCTGTAGCGGAAAGTTGTTATTGGGCGCTGACCGAGAGCAAGGTAGCCAGTTAAGCGGAGCCGCCTTGCAGATAGAGGCAGGGTCTGGTGAGGCCTTGTCTCTGGGTTTAGCTCTCAAGGCTTTCAAGTTGGCGGCGGGCTGAGGGCTCGGGTCGAGACCAAACGACCCAGGCGCCGGTAGCCAGTAGTGCCAACACGGGCAGGAGCACCAGTGGGTGGCGGATAAACACCAGGATCAATGCCAGGGCGATCAGCATACCGGTGCTGGCGGCCCATTTGGTGCGACGGTCAATATAGCCACCGGCTTCCCAGTTACGTAAACGCGGGCCGAACAGGCGGTGTTGTTCAATCCAGCGCCTCAGGCGGGGTGAGCAGCGTGAGGCGCTCCAGGCGGCGATAAGTACAAATACGGTGGTTGGCATGCCGGGCAAGATGACACCGATGACCGCCAAGGCGATGCAGATCCAGGTCAGCAATTGCCAGCCTAGCCGAGCCAGGCTGCTGTTGTCTGTCTGTGAATACCTGTCCTGTTCCATGCTTCAGGCTCCCACCACTTTAGGTTTCAGTATAGATAATGGGGCAAAGCAGGTGGGATGAACAATTTATCTGTTCACTTCTTGCGATAGTTCAACTCAATAGCCTAACTCAATCCGTGACCGGTGTCGCCAGTATTTCAAGAATGTAGTTCAGCACGCGTCGTGAATAAATCAGGCTGGTATGGCTCAGTGGAAAGACTCTGTGCTCGGTCATGCCTGTGAGCCGGGTTTCATCGAGCAGCACAGTGCCATCGGAATCCGAACCGCGTTTCAGGAGTGGCATCAAGCCAACCGGAAGATCGCCGGCAATACTGTACAGACGGGCATCGAAAGGCCAGTGCTCGTTGTCACTCAAGAGGTAGTCGATACTGTTTTTAAGCATCGCCTTGAGGCGTGAACCATGAATTTCACGGGCTAGATAGCTGCCTTTGTGGGGTGTTCCCAGCGTAATAACCGGATCAACCCACCGACTTGCCGGAAGCTGTTGCTCCAAATACCGGCGGGCGACCAGGCCACCCATGGAGTGGCACACAAAAGCAGTGGGACTTTCACCGATAAAATCGTCAATGCGCTGGCAGATCGCGTTCAGGTCCGGCGATAGAGTGTTGTAGCTCAGGTTCAAAATCTCGTAACCCTGCTTTTCCAGCCGGCGGCACAGAGGCTGCATCACCAGGCCTGACATATATAGGCCGTGCAAGACAACAACTTTACGAATGGGCATGGGCTATCCTCTTCCCTGGTTACAGCCATATTGCACTCAGGGTACTCCACGGTGTTTGACTGTAAAGCCTTTATCCGGAACCGCCCCAAGGTCATGGCTGATATTCAGGTGGCAGGTTAGGATAGGAGCGTTCAATCAATGGAGCACGGATGAGATGAACGAAACCCTTTTCATGCTGGCCATCGACTTTATCGCACTCATTGGTGTGATTGTATTGTTGCTGATCGTCGCAGGGCTGATTACGGCAGTGGTGATGTATCAGATCGATAAGCGCCAAACCGCACATACCATACGTCGTAACTATCCGCTGCTGGGGCGGTTTCGTTATATTTTTGAGGAGCTGGGTGAGTTCTTCCGTCAGTACTTCTTTGCCATGGACCGCGAAGAGATGCCGTTTAATCGCGCTCAGCGTTCCTGGGTCTATCGCGCCGCGAAGAACATCGATAACACCATTGCCTTTGGTTCGACCCGTGACCTGCGTAAACCCGGTACCTATTATTTTCTCAACTGTCCCTTTCCAACGCTGAGCGAAGATGCGGCCGCGACTCAGTCGATGCGGATAGGGCCTTACTGCCGTACCCCTTATGATGCCCCTTCCTTTCTAAATGTATCAGGCATGAGCTTTGGCGCGCTTTCATCTCCGGCGGTACGCGCTTTGTCCATGGGAGCCGCGCGAGCCGGTTGCTGGATGAATACCGGCGAGGGTGCTCTGTCCAAGTATCACCTGGAAGGTGGTTGCGACATCGTATTCCAGATCGGCACCGCCAAGTATGGCGTACGCGATGCCGAAGGGCGCCTGGATGAAAATAAACTGGCCAAGCTGGCAGAGATCGAGCAGGTTCGAATGTTCGAAATCAAGCTGAGCCAGGGAGCCAAGCCGGGTAAAGGGGGGATCCTGCCCGGTGATAAGGTCACGCCGGAAATTGCTGAAACCCGAGGTATTCCGGTGGGGCAGGCATCAATCAGCCCCAACCGTCACCCTGAAATCGCCAGTATTGAAGACCTGCTCGACTTTATCGCTCGTGTGCGTGAAGTGACCGGTAAGCCGGTGGGCTTCAAATTGGTACTTGGATCGACCGATTGGCTGGACGGCTTCTGCGAAGCGGTGCTGAAACGGGGCAGCGAGTCGGCGCCGGACTTTATCACGCTGGACAGTTCCGATGGCGGTACTGGTGCTGCACCCATGCCGTTGATGGACAGCGTGGGCCTGCCATTAAGGGAAAGCCTGCCTCTGCTGGTGAATAAGCTGCACCAGCATAATCTGCGCAATCGCGTGCGTGTGATCGCCTCAGGCAAACTGATCAACCCCACCGACGTGGCGGCGGCGATCTGCCTGGGCGCGGATTTTGTCGTGACCGCACGCGGCTTCATGTTCGCACTGGGCTGTATTCAGGCCCTGCAGTGCAACAAGAACACTTGCCCCACCGGTATTACCACCCATGACCCCAAGCTTCAGCAAGGGTTGGTGCCCGAGGTGAAAGCCGAACGCGTTGCCAATTTCCACAAGAACCTTGTTCATGAAGTGGAGTTGATTGCGCATTCTTGCGGCGTCACCGAGCCCCGTCAGCTGCGGCGTGAGCATGCAGCCGTCGTAGTGGATGGTGGTGGTGCGGTACCACTCAATATCCTGTATCCGAACTCCTGACGTTTGGAAAACAAAAAGCCCGTTCCTTGCGGAGCGGGCTTCACTGACTATTCGTTTTCTTCAAACCAGGACTCTTCATCAAGCCAGGTAGACAGCTCCTTATCCTCACGGCGACGTTCGATGGCGCGACGGGCCTCTAACAGTCGGCGTGTTGCGTGCTGTTTACGGCGATTCTTCTCTTCGACATCGTAACCCACCATGATGTCGAAAACTTCGGTCTGGATGGGATCCAGGTCCTGCTCTTTCCTTATCAGCATAGCCTTGCTCCGATCTCAGGGTCGCTGCTATCAGGAGACTTTGTGTCTGTCTGATGACAGCAAACACAGTGGAGATTCTTGTTTACCCCAAAATTGGTGAAATTTCAAACACCCTGGGGACAAGGCAAGACTAAAAGAGGAGTGTTGCAGAGGTGTGACGGCGAGAATTACTCGCCGTCGGTATCGTCACTGCTGGGGCGGCGCAGTGGCGGAATGCGTTTGTCGTTCTGGCGCAGGCTACGCAAGCTGCGCTTGATGGTCTTGAGATGATCGACCAGGGCCGGGCCCAGCTTCATCGCCACACCGACCGCCAGGACATCGATAATGACCAGATGCACAACGCGGGAGGACATCAGCGTACTCAGATCCTTGTCTTCCTCCACATCCACGTGGATGGGGATCGTTGCCAGATCAGCCAGTGGAGTACCGCCCGGGCACAGCGTAATAACGGTTGCACCCTTGTCACGCACCAGCTTGACGGTATGCAGCAGGTCTTTGGTGCGACCGGTTTGGGAGATCGCGACCACTACATCACCTTCGCCCAATGTCAGAGCCGAGATGGTCTGCATATGGGGGTCGGAATAGGCTGCCGCAGAGACCATCAGACGATAGAACTTGTGCTGAGCATCCGCACAGACCGGTGCCGAGGCCCCAAAGCCGTAAAACTCGACGCGCTTGGCCTTCGCCAGGGCATCAATGGCTTCTTCCAGGGTGCCGGGCTCAAGTTGATCACGGATATTGATCAAGTTGCCGATCATCGAGTCGAAGATCTTCTGCTTGAACTCGATTACCGTATCTTTGGAGTCCAGTGAGAACTGCTCAAAGCTGGCATTACTGGCCAGGCCCTGCGCCAGTGTCAGTTTGAAATCCTGAAATCCGTCATAATCCAGTGCGCGGCAAAACCGTACCACCGTGGGTTCACTGACCTGGGCTTCAGACGCCAGATCCACGATTCGCATGTGGATCACATCGTTGGGGTTGGCCAGTACATAATCGGCCACCTTTTGTTCCGATTTGCGCAATCGGGGCCGCGCTTCGGCAATGGACTTAAGCAGATTAAAGGAGTTCATCTCCGAGGATTCCGGTTAATCATTGTTTATCAACAGTATAACAACGAATGATACACCCGCCCATGACCGCGTGCGTCAGGCATAGGGCACTTTAGGCCTGAATAGGTTGGCCAATTGCAGGGGGTGGAGGAGCGTGCTAATTTCGTTGAGTTTGAATACAACAACTACAACGAATAAGGAATCGGACTGTGAAACGCAGACAATTTATTCGCGGTGCAGGTGCTGCAACAGTTGCTGCTGGTGCATTGATGTCATCCAACGCGATGGCAGCGCCAGAATACAAGTGGAAAATGGTTACCACTTGGCCAAAGAACTTCCCGGGTCTGGGTACAGGTGCCAACAACCTGGCTGAAATGATCAACAAAATGTCCAACGGCCGCATTCAGGTTAAGGTTTACGGTGCGGGAGAGCTGGTTGGTGCGCTGGAAATCTTTGACGCTGTATCCCGTGGTACCGCTGAGATGGGTCACGGTGCGTCCTATTACTGGAAAGGCAAGAGCACGGCTGCGCAGTTCTTCGCGGCGGTACCTTTCGGTCTGACCGCTCAGGAAATGAACGCCTGGCTGTATCAGGGCGGCGGCATGGAGCTGTGGGAAGAAGTGTACGACAAGTTCGGCCTGATTCCGGGTGCTGCAGGTAACACCGGCGTGCAGATGGGTGGCTGGTTCAACAAGGAAATCAACAGCGTTGAAGACCTCAAGGGTCTGAAAATGCGTATTCCAGGCCTGGGCGGTGAAGTGCTCAAGCGTGCGGGTGGTACGCCAGTACTGCTGCCGGGTGGTGAAATCTTCCCGTCACTGCAGTCCGGTGCTATTGATGCGACCGAGTGGGTAGGTCCGTACAACGATATGGCCTTCGGTCTGCACAAGGCTGCCAAGTACTACTACTACCCGGGATGGCACGAGCCGGGCACAACGCTGGAATGTTTCATTAACAAGGAAGCATTCATGGCACTGCCGGAAGACCTGCAGATCATCGTACGCAACGCTCTGCGCGTGGCTAACCAGGATATGCTGGCCGAGTTCATGACCAAGAACAACCAGGCACTGGATCAGCTGGTTAACCAGCACGGTGTCGAGCTGCGCAACTTCCCTGACGATGTCATGATCAAGCTGCGTACCATCTCTGATGAGGTTGTCGCTGAGGAAGCAACCAAGGATGAGATGACCAAGAAGGTCTACGATTCCTTCGTTAAATTCCGTGATCAGGTTTCTAAATGGACTGCTGTATCCGAGCAGGCATACATTAACGGTCGCTCACTGAGCTGATCGAATCTGACAATGCCAAAGGCTGGAGTCTCTCCAGCCTTTTTTGTTTGGGGCAATGTGGGGCGCCCCGGCAGATCAGGTCGTCATGCGGTACGGGATCAGATTCCCGGTACGAAAGGGACACCGCAGCAGCCGGTCAGCAGTACAGCAGCGGCCGCAAGTATCAGATAGCGGTTCATGTCATCTCTCCCAAAAGTCGGCTAGTGTAGCGTTCGCCGCTCAGTGTGTCCGGCCTTCATCTCATTTTTATGAAGACTGTTTGATCAAGAGAGAAGCGTTGATCCCCGGCTACTGGAAAGACGCCAGGTATTCATC
The DNA here is from genome assembly GCA_048260865.1 of Marinobacterium sp. Taxonomy (GTDB): domain Bacteria; phylum Pseudomonadota; class Gammaproteobacteria; order Pseudomonadales; family Balneatricaceae; genus Marinobacterium. Next base: position 129,845 of record JBLXGN010000010.1, read on the forward strand.
CAGCTCTTCGGTACTGGAAAAAATATTCAGATCCGGCAGTGCTTTCACGATTTCAAACACCTTCTTTACCCCTGGTGACATATTGCAGACGGCTACCTTGCCGCCAGCGGCCTTCTGGCGTTTGAGAGTGGCAAAAATCACCCTCAGGCCAGCAGAGCTGATAAAACTCAGATCTTTCATATTGAAAATGATGGTCTTGGCGGTGACCAGGTCTAGCGAACGCTCCAGTTCAGGTGCAGTTTCACTGTCCAGAGAGCCATTTAGTAATAAGCGAGCTTCTGTCGGTGTCGCAGGCAGTATTGTGATTTCCAAAGGCATTTCAGGGGTTCCTGTATCTGAAAATTAACTTGCCAGAAGAGTGAACTGGGTGCAGTTGCCCTCTGGAGTACTGGTATAGCGTCCATTGCTGACCAGCTGTTGAACTAAAAATAATCCCAGCCCGCCAATAGGCCTTTCCTCCATGGAAAGCTCCAGGTTGGGTTCTTCAGTTGCAAAGGGATTGAACGCAGGTCCTGAATCGAGCAGCGAGCACTCGATGCGATCAGGAAGCAGCTCCAGGTCCAGCTCGAATTCAGCGGACTGACTGGTAGAGCTGGCGTACTTGTTCAGGTTGCTGATGAGTTCGTCCATCACCATGCATAGCTCATCCAGGGCCTCCGCCAGAGAAGGGTGTTGAAGCTTCAACGCTGCCAGCGCATCCAACACCTGGCGCAGACTTTGATGGCGGAAGGTCAGGCTTCGCTGCATGGAGTACGTCTCATAACCATCAGGGTGATATCGTCAGATTGTTCCGCCTGACCGACAAATCGGGATAGATCTGCCAGCAAGGATTGAGCGATCTTTTCAGGCTCGGTGATCTGCTGCGCGTGTTGCAGTGCACTAATCATGCGGCTTTCGCCGTATTCGTTCCTCTGCTCATTGAAGGCTTCGGTAATGCCATCGGTATAAACCAGCAGGCGGTCTCCCGGCTCAAGCTGTAACTGGTGTGCTGGATACTCCTGCGTTTCAAAGATACCCAGTGGTGACCCGTTTTCCGTGTTTATCAGTCTGATGTCGGAGTCTGACATAAAGACAGAGGGGTTATGTCCTGCTGATGCGTACTCAAGCAGGCCGGAGTCAGGGTCATAAAAGCCACAGAATAGCGTTGTGAACATGCAGGCATCATTGGATTTAACCAACTCGTCGTTGACGGTCGCCAGCAGGTCAGAGACCGATTGAGTACGATTGGACAGCAGTGCCAGCAAGGTTTGCGTTCGCGCCATAAACAGTGCGGCGGGAGCGCCTTTGTCGGACACATCACCCACCGCAATGAAAATGCGGCCCGAACGAGTCTGTTTGGCCATATAGAGGTCGCCACCCACGCGTTTGGCGGGTTGCATCCAGGCGTAAATATGAACATCGCTAAAGCCGGTGGTCAGCTTGCCAGCACCGGGTACCATATTCATTTGAATACGGCGGGCAACATCGAGTTCACCTTCCAGGCGTTCCTGAACGCCTCGCGCTTCGGCCAGTTCTTCTATGTGTTGTTTGAGAGAGCCTCGCATGGAGCGCATGGCCAGATTCAGGTCACCCACTTCGTCGGCATATTTGATTTTCGGCAGTCGAAAATTGAAATTGCCCTGTCCGATATCGGCAATGGCGGCGTGCAATTGCACCAGGGGCAAGGACAGGCGGCTCGCCAGCAGCCAGCTGATAGCCACCAGTAAAAAAAGGATCAGGGAGGAAAGCAGCAGCATCTGCTGACGCATAGGGCCAAATTCGGTCAGCAACTCGGCTTCGGGAACCGCCAAAATCAACTCGGAGCGGGTGTCATCTGTCAGCGCAACTTCAGTACGGCTAATTAGCCAGCCATCACTTTCCAGCCCTTGAGTCGCGCGAACAAGTACTGGGCTATGTAAATCATCCAGCGTGAGTTGGCGCAGGCTGCCATCTTTTGCTCGGGTGATGCTGTCCCCTCCGCTGCGAGCCAGCACACGCTCACCCACATGAATGACGGCGTCGGTCGACAGTGTCAGTTTCTGCTGCATCAGGCGTTCTGTGACTGAACTCAAGGTGATGTCGATAGCGACGACAGATTGCTTGTCTTCACTGCTGCGGGCTACGGTCAGCCCAATTTCCTGCATGAAAAAGAACAGGTAGGGGGCAGTTGCAATCGTTTTCGGGGTGGCTTGAGCCCCTTGGAACCAGGGACGAGTACGTGGGTCATAATCCGGCGCTTCAGGGGCCTTAGTTTGTAACAGGCGCCCACCGATATCATAAAAGCGTCGCTCGTAGCTGTGAGTGGCACCATCAAGGTGGTCGGCACCGTAGGCAGCGCCAGGAGGGGCATTGAATTGGCGCTTGAGGTGTTCTGTGACCAGGCTTCGGACTATGAAATAGTCGCCCTGAGCGGTACCTAACTGGATAGCGGCAGCGGCGGGAATCACATCCAGTGTTTCGATCATCCAGGGCACCAGCTGCATACGCTCTTGAAGACTGTGCTGACGCACCAGCTGACTGTAAGCCAGCATCTCTGTCGTTTGTTTTACAGCGGCGTAGCTGGTCTGGAGTTCGGCATTGATGGCACCGGAGGCGGACTCGAACAGATGTCGACTGCTCAGTTCCAGCAGTCTATTGGTAGTGGTGTAACTGAAAAAGGCCAGAATGAACCAGCACAGCGTGGCTATACAGGCAGTGCCCAGCGCAATGCGGGTGCTGATACGCACACGCTTGTACCAGGGGAAAGGCGTCAATTCCATCTATCGCGTCCCTTGTCATCCGTGGAACAACTATTGACCAATTCCCGAAGTAATTCAATTAGCCATTTATTCTATGTGGCTATGTGTCTGTAAGCAGGGAGGGGAAGACCCCCGGCAGAGCTCTAGCTCTGGCAGGGTTAGGTACAGAGGTTTACTCCTTGAAAAGGCTTTGATTATTTATTATCTGTGGGATTCTATTTGGCTTAAGATAAAAATAAAAACAATTGAAATTGAAAAAGCAGAGTAGAAAAGTATTGATATCGAATAATGTGATAAAAAATAAAAAAACACTATGGCTGTATTTACTAAAAGATAAAAACAGTAGAGCGATATGGCTGAATTTATTTTGATAAGACCTTTATCGAAGATTTTCTTTAATAAAAAACAAGTGTAAATCAACAAGAAAGCTAGGAATAAAATAAAAACACATTCCTTGTTTGAGATATTTTCCCAAGCATATAAGCTCATTATTAATATGGAAAAGTAAAACGTTATTACAAATATTTTTCTAAACATGAAATTTAGTGAAAGTTGGTTTTAGTTTGGTTTTTAATTGTACGTCTTTCCATTTCCTTTTGAGTTGCATCTAAGCTTGACTTGTTGGCAAAAAACGATATCCAAATTATTAAGGTTATCCAGCCTTTTTTATTGATGCTTTTATCTTTAATTGCTTTGTCCAAAAAATCATTAATGCTCATGGCAGAAACCGTGATGCCTAGCCAACCACCCACGATCATTGATCGTAATATGAAAATCTAAATCACTGTTCAGCTCTTCAGTTGTTGATGCCCAAAGTCCCCACCATTGGCTATTTACAAATGTTGTATCTAAAGCTCTATGTATGAGTGCTTGTTCGAGAGACTTTGACTCTGCAACAGTAAGAGTGTTAGGTAATCGGTATAATCCAGGTGAATCAGGTAGAGAGGAGAGCTTTCTTATTGATCGCCAAGCTGCGATTCGCTGATTTATATCCAAGTGACGATACACAAGAACCGAAATCATAGCATTTAGTCCAGGTTCACCACTTCTTATAGCCTTATTTTTATTAATACGAAAAATAGAGGCCAAGTATGCTAACTGACCTTTAGTGTCTTTAGGAACTTGATATGGTATGTCTTTTAGAGATAATGTTGACATATTACATCCATGTAATAATTTTCAATATGGATGTATTATCACATCAATTTATTATGGTGTTCAAGCCATGATTTTGTACCGTATGTGATACATAATATAATAATAGTTTAATTATGGCATGTTCAAATAAGGGGGCATGAAGCCCCCTTAAGTAAATAGCTATTACACCTTATGGTAGATCTCGGCGCCGCTGTCCTTGAACTCTTCTGACTTCTCCTTCATGCCCTGTTCTGCCTGGGCATTGATCGCTGCAACCTGGGCTTCGTCCAGATCGCGCACTTCCTGAGAGATTTTCATCGAGCAAAACTTGGGTCCGCACATGGAGCAGAAGTGCGCCACCTTGGCGGATTCCTTCGGCAATGTTTCATCGTGGTAGGCGCGAGCGGTGTCCGGGTCCAGGCCGATGTTGAACTGGTCTTCCCAACGGAACTCGAAACGTGCCTTGGACATGGCGTTGTCGCGGATCTGTGCACCCGGATGACCCTTGGCCAGGTCGGCGGCATGGGCGGCGATCTTGTAGGTGATGATGCCGGTCTTGACGTCGTCCTTGTTGGGCAGTCCCAGGTGTTCCTTCGGGGTGACGTAGCAGAGCATGGCGCAGCCGTACCAGCCGATCATTGCCGCACCGATACCGGAGGTGATGTGGTCGTAGCCCGGCGCGATATCGGTGGTCAATGGGCCCAGAGTATAGAAGGGCGCTTCGTGGCACTCCTTCAGCTGTTTGTCCATGTTCTCCTTGATCATGTGCATCGGCACATGGCCCGGACCTTCGATCATCACCTGCACATCGTGCTGCCAGGCGATCTTGGTCAGCTCACCGAGGGTTTCCAGCTCAGCGAACTGGGCGGCGTCGTTGGCGTCGTAGACTGAACCCGGACGCAGGCCGTCGCCCAGGGAGAAGGCCACGTCATACGCTTTGCAGATCTCGCAGATCTCTTCAAAGTGGGTATAAAGGAAGTTTTCCTCGTGGTGCGCCAGGCACCATTTCGCCATGATGGAGCCGCCACGGGAGACGATGCCGGTCATGCGCTTGGCGGTCAGCGGCACGTAGCGCAGCAGTACACCGGCGTGGATGGTGAAGTAGTCCACGCCCTGCTCGGCCTGTTCGATCAGGGTGTCGCGGAACACTTCCCAGTTCAGGTCTTCGGCGATGCCGTTAACCTTCTCCAGCGCCTGGTAGATCGGTACGGTGCCGATGGGGACAGGCGAGTTGCGCAGGATCCATTCACGGGTCTCGTGGATGTTCTTGCCGGTAGACAGATCCATGATGGTGTCCGCGCCCCAGCGGGTACCCCAGGTCATTTTCTCCACTTCCTCCTCAATGGAAGAGGTAACCGCGGAGTTGCCGATGTTGCCGTTGATCTTCACCAGGAAGTTACGGCCGATGATCATCGGTTCCAGTTCCGGGTGGTTGATGTTGCACGGGATGATGGCGCGGCCTTCGGCGACTTCCTGACGCACGAATTCCGGCGTGATCTCTTCCGGCAGATAGGCGCCGAAGTTGTGGCCCGGGTGCTGCTCGGCGACCACGTTGCCTTCCGCTTTGGCCTTGGCCAGCTTCATGTTTTCGCGGATGGCGATGTATTCCATCTCGGGAGTAATGATCCCCTGACGCGCATAGTGCAGCTGGGTCACGTTTTTGCCGGCTTTGGCGCGACGCGGCTTGCGGGTCAGCTCGAAGCGCAGCTCATCCAGGCGCAGGTCGGCGGCACGGGCACGGCCGTACTCTGACGTCAGGCCGTCCAGTTGTTCGGTGTCATCGCGTTCCAGAATCCAGTTTTCACGCAGCGGTTCCAGTCCTTTTCGCACATCGATGGTCGCATTTGGATCGGTGTAGGGACCGGAGGTGTCGTAGACGTACAGCGGGTCGTTTTTCTCTCCACCCATATCGGTGGGCGTGTCATCCAGGGTGATTTCGCGCATCGGTACGCGAATATCGGGGCGGCTGCCTTCGACATAAACCTTGCGGGACTTGGGAAAAGGCTGCACGGAGTCCTTGTCTACCTGTGCAGTGTTGCTCAAATGAGGTGTACTGGTGTGCTGTGTGCTCATCATCTCTCCAGAGACTTTATTGTAATAATTAATCGGCCAGATCCAGGCCCATCTGCCAGAAGCTGACTTCCATGCGGGTGGCAGTGCTAAAACGTTTTTCCAGTGCTGCAATTCGGTCTGCCGGCAGCTGCTGTCCCAGCTTGTCCAGCAGTTCGAGTTCCGTTTGAGCGGCTTGTTGGTATTCGTCGCTCAGGTACATCTCGATCCAGGCGTTGTATGGATTCCCTTCGCGAACGGTATCTGGTTGGGCGGCCAGCCAGTTGGCGATCTCTGCATAGCCCAGAATGCAGGGTGCCAGTGCTACATGCAGATCAAGCAGATCCCCTGCGAAACCGGCATCCAGTACATAGCGGGTGTAGGCCACGGTGGCTGAAGCTTCGGGCAGGGCGCGTAACTGGGCTTCATCGATGCCCCAGTCGCGGCAGTAGTCCACGTGCAGACCGATTTCGGTATCCAGCATGGCGTTGAGGCCCGCCTGGGCATAGCGCATGCTGTCCAGGTCTTCGCTTTTGAACACGGCCAGACCCCAGGCGCGGCTGAACTGGATCAGGAACAGGTAGTCCTGCTTCAGGTAATGCTGGAAACATTCCTTGGGTAAGGTTCCCCGGCCCAGCTGACGCACAAAGTCGTGCTGGATGTAGGCTTTCCAGTCATCGGCACACTGAGTTTTCAGATGTTCAAACAAGGAGTTATTTGAGGACACGCGGAACCTCCTGTTCGGTTACGGATGTGGGGTCGAGGCTGGCGCTGAAGAACTGGTGCTCCAGCACACACATCTGCCGGAATCGTTGTGCCAATTGTTCCAGAGTGGCGGAATCACGATCGGCAAAGCTGTCGACTTGAGCACGCAGCCAGGCGACAAACTGCTCGAACTCCGGCAGTACATGGATATCGATCCATTCCTGCAGATAGAAGCGGCTGCCGCGAGGCTTTTCGGCCTGAGACTGTGACCAGGTCAGATAGGACCACTCGGCAACGCACAGGCAGATAATCGCCTCTTCGTAGCGGACTTCGGACGATTGCATCGTATCGATGATGGCCTGACTGACCGGGTGCAGCTGAGGGTTCAGGTAGTCGGCCTCACCCAGCCCCAGTGCTTCGAACGAGCGCAGGAAGTAGGTGTTTTCATCGCTGGTCAGCGCGGCAAGAAAGCCGGCCAGCACGGTTTTGGGCGGCATTGCCGGAGCGTTGGCGATGGTGCGGGCGACCAGATTCACCAGTGTGTCGATGAAGGCATAGTCCTGCACCAGGTAACGGGCGTAAATGCTGTCATCCAGACGGTCATCGCCCAGCGCTTCTGTGAACGGGTGGTTCACTGCTCGGTTCCAATCGGTTTCTGCGTAGCCCCTCAGCTGCTCGCTGAGCGGCAGCTGGGGGGTTTGTTGGCGGTAGTCTGCAAACGTCATCTGAGTTCAATCCTCAAGGCACGATGGCGTATTCGGCAACCGGCGGGTTGGTCTTGGTCAGACCCTGTTCCTGCATAAAGGCGCCGACGCGCAGGTAACGGGCTTCATCCAGTGCGGCAGGGCGCAGGGCAAAGCGGCTCAGCGTATCGGCCCAGGCGCGCTGGTTGAGTGCGGTATTCAGCTCGTCCGGTTTGTAGCTGACAAAATCGTTCCAGGCATCATCCGGGTGATTGACGATGTACTGGGTGGCTTTTTCGATGGCAGTGATCAGGCGGGCATGGCGATCGTCACCCCGATCCTGGTTGTTCACCACGAGCACCAGTTCGTCGTAGGCCGGTACGCCTTCTTCTTCAATATAGAAAGCGCGACCCGGATGACCTTCGATATCCATCTGGTTCAGCTCGAAGTTGCGATAGGCACCGATTACAGCATCCACCTGACCGCTGATCAGTGAAGGCGACAGAGACCAGTTCACATTGACCATCTCGATATCATCCAGGGTCAGGCCGTGCGGCTTGAGCATGGCCCGCATCAGCGCTTCCTCGTAACCGCCTACGGAGTAGCCGACCTTGCGATCTTTAAGGTCTGCCAGGGATTTAACCGGGCCATTTTCCAGCACCACCAGTGAGTTAAGTGGCGTGGCGATCAACGTGCCGACACGGGTCAGCGGCAGCCCCTGATCGATCATCACATGCAGCTGTGGCTGGTAAGTGATCGCCATATCAGCCTTGCCAGCCGCAACCAGCTTCGGGGGCATGGATGGGTCGGCCGGTTCAACCAGATTGACCTCCAGCCCCTGTTCGGCGAAGTAGCCTTTCTGCTGGGCGACAATCAGCGGGCCGTGGTCGGGATTAATAAACCAGTCGAGCAGCAGCTCAACCTTATCGGCAGCCAGTGCCTGTGCGGACAGCAGGCAGCTGCACAGCAATGTGGTCAGTCGTTTCATAGTGAATCACCTCGGGTTGCCGACGACGTGGATTCGCTCAGCCAGGGGGTGAGCCGTCGTGCGATCAGGTTGACGAAGAAATAGAGCCCCAGCGCCATCACGGCCAGGACCAGTAAGGCAGCAAACATCAGGTCGACCTGCATGCGTGCATTAGCGTTTAGCATCAGGTAGCCAAGCCCGGTGGAGGAGCCGACCCACTCGCCGACGACCGCACCGATAGGCGCGACTGAGGCAGCCACTCTCAGGCCGGAGCCGAAGGCGGGCAGGGCGGCGGGCAAGCGAATCTGCAGCAACTGAGCGCGGCGGCTGGCACCCAGAGTGCGAGCCAGCTGCAGGTAGCCAGTCGGGGTCTGACGCAAACCATCGAAACAGGCCGCCGTGACCGGGAAGTAGATAATCAGTGTCGCCATTGCGACCTTGGAGGCCATGCCATAGCCAAGCCAGAGCATCAGTACCGGCGCCAGGGCAAATACGGGAATGGCCTGGCTGACCACCAGCACCGGCAGTAACCAGCGTCTGAGCCCGCCCCAGGTCACCAGCGAGAGGGCACTGGCCAGACCTAACAGGGTGCCGAGCAACAGGCCTAATAGAATCTCGACCAGCGTTACTCCTGCATGCTTCATCAACAGCGGGAACTGGTTGACCAGCGTTTCGAGCACCAGCAGGGGACCAGGCAGAATAAAACGAGGGGCGTCAGTCAGCCAGACTATCGCCTGCCAGATCAACATCAACCCCAGGGCAATGATCAGAGGGCGCAGCCAGGTCATCATTCCGGGACCTCCGCCAGCAAGCTGAGTAACTGGGCCTGTTGTAGCAGCAGGTTCTGATCGCTTACCGGTCGTGGGGCCTTGCCTTCGGGGATGATGGGAACAGAAAGCTGAGCGGGAGAGCCTTGCAGGACCAGTACACGATCAGACAGGCGCAGGGCTTCCAGCGGGTCATGGGTGATCATCAGTACGGTGCGCTCGGCCAGCAGTTCAGCAGCAAGATCCTGCAGCTTGAGACGGTTGATCGCATCCAACGCCGAGAAGGGCTCATCCATGCAGACCAGCGGCTGGTCCTGAAACAACGTACGGGCCAGAGCGACACGTTGGCGCTGGCCGCCGGATAGCTGTGACGGCAGGGCGGATGCACGTTCACCCAGTCCAACCTGCTGCAGAAGGTAGTGCGCCAGTTCGCGCTGCTCATTGCTCACTTTACGATGGTGTTGCAGGCGTGCGCCCAGCAGCACGTTATCGGTCAGATTGAGCCAGGGCAGCAACAGATCCTGTTGCGCCATCCAGGCAACCCGTCCCGCCAAGGGCTGACCATCGCCGCAGTGAATTTTTCCCTGAATGTCGGCTTCATCGGCAATGCCACACAGCAGTTGAACCAGCGAGCTTTTACCCACGCCGGACTGGCCCAGAATACTGGTCCACTGGCCGGACGGCAGGTCCAGATTCAGGTGGCTGAAGACGCAGTGATGCTGCCAGTGCAGACTGGCCTGTTCAACGCGGATGTCCACGGCTTACCACCAGGCGTGGAAATGGTGCGTCGGGCCATGACCCGAACCCACATTCAGGCGGTCAGCTGCGGCAATCGCGGCAGTTATATATGCCTTGGCTTGGGTAACCGCATCCGTTACGGAAAGGCCTTTCGCGAGACCCGCCGCAATCGCTGAGGACAGGGTGCAGCCGGTGCCATGGGTATTGGCGGTCGCGATACGTTTGGCTGGCAACCACTGGGCTGCGCCAGGGTTCAAGAGCAGGTCTGCGCTCTCATCGCTGGCCGAGCCTGCCAGGTGACCGCCTTTGACCAGTACAGCCTGAGGGCCAAGGGCCAATAGCTGCTGCGCTTGTTCATGCATTTGCTCAGCGGTGGCCGCTTCGCTTGTATTCAGTAATACCGAAGCTTCGGGAAGGTTGGGGGTAATCAGGGTGGCAAGGGGTAGCAATTCGCGCCGCAAGGCATCGACGGACTCGTCCGCCAGCAGCTTGTCACCGCTTTTGGCTACCATGACCGGGTCCAGCACTATGTTGTTCAACTGACGCTGGCGCAGGATTTCAGCAATGGTGGTGATGGTTTCCGGACGACTCAGCATACCGATCTTGATGGCATCCACACGTATGTCGTCCAGCACGGTATTGAGCTGGTCGGCAATAAAGCTGGCGGGCACGTCGTGGATGGCGCGAACTTCACGAGTGTTTTGCGCGGTCAGAGCGGTAATAACGGAAGTCCCGAATACGCCTAGCGCAGAAAAAGCCTTGAGGTCGGCCTGGATACCGGCGCCTCCGCCACTGTCGGAACCCGCAATGGTCAGGGCAATGGGATTAAGTACGTGTGTCATGCGGTAGCTCCTATACGGGAGAAAACCGCACCGACCATGCGTACGCATGGAGTGATAGTAACGGTCATCTCGATTTCCTACGCCGGTACCAACCGGATCAGGTTCAGCGGGTTTCATCTCAGCCCGTCTAAAATGCGGGCACCCCGACCAAGAATGAGGCCTTAGTTTAGGCACTTGGGGGCTGACTGTCTATGCTGTAACCAGAGCCTGTATGTGCAGGTGGTTCAGAAGAGGGAGGGTAACCCATGAACCCTTTGGAAGTAGTGGAATTGATGTGCCCCTGGTGCAGCGAGCCTATAAGCCTGACCGTCGACGTAACGGAGGCTGAGCAGGAGTACAGTGAGGACTGCTCGGTTTGTTGTAGCCCTATCAGTGTTTATATAGATGTGGGTGATGAAGGCGGTCCCCAGGTTAGGGTTGAACGCGAAGGAGGCTAGCTTTTTATGTCATCTCCTCTGGGCAAAAGTGTCCAGCGCCCCCTGATTGCCGATACCTCTGGCGAGGAAATTCAGCGCAGCCTGATTGATCTTCTGTCTCAGACGCGAGGACGTATTGAGCAAGGGGCGTGTCTTAGCGAAGAAGAGCGGGACGAAATAGTGCACCAGACGCGTGTCGATATGAAACGTCTGCGTGCGCTGTTGTATATGATCGAGGGTGGTTTGGATAAGCACAAACTGAAGTCCTTGCATCGTGCCGCTCAGGCATTGGCTACAGCATTGTCGGGGCAACGGGACTATAAGGTGATGTTGGTTACCTTGGAAAATCTTGATGTGGTTTTTCCTGATGCCTTTCAAAAGCAGGTGACGACTGTTTTGGAAAATCAGTTTCTGTCGCCAGGGGAAGTAACGCCTTTTGAACAGATTTTGCAGATGCTGGATGAGCTCCATGTTCGAATCAGTGCAACCCAGTGGTTTTCAATACGGCGGTGCCATCTTTTGCATGGCCTGGAACGAACAGGCACCAGGGGGCAGCGGCTGTGTCGGCGTGCCCTGGACCGGGCGGATGTTGAGGCCTTGCATCGCTGGCGCAAGTGGGTGAAGGTCTGGATGTACCAGTTACACTGGTTACTGGCTGAGCTGGATAAATCCTGGATGCTGAGACTGAAGCCGCTCGGCGCTGAGCTGGGACGGGTACATGATTTGGATGTGTTAGCGGATGCTTTGTCCGCGTTAGACGATGGGATGCATACCGAGACGAGACATTCGTTGGATCAGGCCATTACGACTCAGCGGAAACAGGCTTTGGTCAATGTCAGATCGGACGCTGACTCGGTGTATTCCAGGCCTGCACGTCTGCGGGCAAACAAGGTTTTCAGGCATTGGTGCAGTACGTAGAAATATTAGCGTATGCAAATGCAACCCTATATTTAAAAAGGTCTTTTCCCTGCTAGTGACTATGCTAGTCTGTAGCCATTATCCGACTAATAACTAACTCTGAGTGGCCCCATCATGATGTTGCGTAACCTGTCTGTTCGTACCAAGCTGTGGCTATTGGTTTTGATTGCAAGCCTTATGCTGGTGGTGCTATCCACCATATCCTTGTTTGATATGCGCGACTCGCTGGCGGAGGAGCGTAAAGGTCAGCTGCATGCGTTGCTTGATAGTACGGAGGGCTTGTTGAAAGCTCAGCAAGCGCGTGTGCAATCAGGTGATGTCAGCCTGGAGCAGGCACAAAGTACCGCACGTCAAATGCTCGAAAGCATGAAGTACAATGACGATGACTACTTTTTTGTGCTGGATCGTGATGCGCGTATCGTTGCGCATGGGGCTGACTCTTCGTTGGTTGGACAGTCTCTCAAAAGCCGCACCACGGATGATGGTCGGGCCATTTTCGCCGATATGGCTGCACTGCTTGGCAGCGGTAAGGATGTGGCAGAGATCGAGTATCGTTGGCCAAATCCGGCCAGTGGTCAGAACGAGACCAAGATTACGCTGGCCAAACCCTTTGAGGCCTGGGGGTGGGTTGTCGGTACAGGCGTCTATGTTACCGATTTGGATGAGGCCTTTAACAAGGACCTGGTCTTCATGATTGCGGTGCTGGCCGGTGCCTTGCTGGTTTTGGCCATTGTTGCTGTACCGCTGAGCCGTTCTATTACCGTGCCACTGGAACGTATTGCAGATGTGATGAAGCAGGTGGCTGCGGGTGATCTGCGAATCCGTACCGACTTGAACAGCCAAGATGAGCTGGGCAAGGTTGGGCGTCGAATAGATGAAACTTTGGGTACGTTCCAGGATTTGGTACATCAGATTGCCAGTTCTGCCAGTCAGGTGTCCTCCAGCGCTGAAGGTCTGGCTCGCAATGCTGAAGAAACCAGCGTGGCACTGGATTCCCAGGCACAGGAAGCCGAACTCCTGTCTACGGCCATGAATGAAATGGCGGCCAGTGTGCATGAAGTTGCGCGCAGTGCCAGCGAAACCTCGGCCGCCATTGAGATGGCGGACCATGAGGCGGATGAAGGTAACCACGATGTGGATGATACCGTGAACCGTATTCAGGCCCTGGCACGTGAAGTGGAACAGGCTGCTGAGGTGATTCAGGCACTGGAAGGCGATACGGTGCAGATTGGCCAGGTTTTGGGTGAAATTCAGGCTATTTCTGAGCAAACCAACCTGTTGGCGCTGAACGCTGCGATTGAGGCTGCGCGTGCTGGTGAGTCGGGTCGAGGCTTTGCGGTTGTGGCGGATGAGGTGCGTCAGTTGGCGCAGCGTACGCAGGGGTCTACTGAAGAAATTCGTAGCATGAACGACCGACTGCGCACGGCTGCACAGAGGGCTGTTGAAGTGATGGAACGCTCTCGTCAGCGCGCCGATGAAAGTGTTCAGACCGCAACACATGCGGGTCAGGAGCTGGTGCGTATCGTCGAGCAGATGTCCCGTATCCGAGATATGGGTGTTCAGGTTGCGGCCGCTGCTGAAGAGCAGAGCCAGGTGTCGGAAGAGATGAATTCGAACCTGCTGCGGATCACCCAGGCGTCGGAAAGCACAGTTATTGCAGCAAACTCGGTCGCCTCTAGTGGCGAAGAGCTGCAGCAGCTGTCACATGCACTTCAGGAACTGATCAATCGCTTCAAAACCTGACTTTTGATCACCGGGGTCGATATACTGGAGCAATCAATTTTCAGACGGCGAAAGCACCATGAAATATCGCATTGTTCCAGTGACCCCATTTCAGCAGAACTGCACCCTTCTCTGGTGTGAGCAAACCGGCAAGGCTGCGGTTGTTGATCCGGGCGGCGACCTTGATCGGATCAAGGCGGCCGTTGCTGAAGAAGGGGTAGTGCTGGAAAAAATTTTGCTAACCCATGCCCATATCGATCACGCCGGTGGCACGGCTGCCTTGTCCAGTGAATTAGGTCTGCAAATCGAAGGTCCCGGGAAGGATGATGAGTTTTGGATTGAAGGCTTGCCCCAGCAGAGCCAGATGTTCGGTTTCCCTTCAGTAGACGTATTTACCCCTGATCGCTGGCTCGATGATGGTGATCAGGTAAGCTTTGGTGAAGTCACCCTCGACGTGGTGCACTGCCCGGGGCATACCCCAGGCCATGTCATTTTTTACCATCGGCCATCTGCACTGGCTTTGGTGGGAGATGTGCTCTTCCAGGGCTCAATCGGCCGCACCGACTTCCCCCGCGGTGATCATGACACTCTGATTCGCTCTATTAAGGAAAAACTCCTGCCGCTGGGCGATGAGATCGACTTCATCCCTGGGCATGGTCCAATGTCGACCTTCGGTCATGAACGTCAGACCAATCCTTTTATTGCAGGTCGTTTCGGTTAAGGCTTCTCAGAGTCTTTGCGGGTTGAGACACCACCGCTGACGATAAAGGTGGTGACCTCGCCTGCAGGCCGATCAAGCGGTGTCACCTGCTTGGCGGGTACTATTATCAGGTTACCGGCAAAGTTATACGACTGAGGCAGATATACAGCCACATCCTCATGTAACCCCCAGTTTGACAGGTCGTCGGCGGTGATAAAACCCGCCACGCGTATACCCGCTGCCTCGTTCAGGCATACCAGTGCGGGTTTGTCGAAACGTTTGTCTTCTCCCAAAAACGCCTGAAAAAAATCACGTACAGCGTTGTAGAGCAGCTTCACCAGCGGGATGCGCTTCATCAGCTTCTCAAATTGCTGAAGCAGAAAACGCCCCAGGATATTGCTGGCCAAAGCACCCACAAGCGTAATCAGTACCAGTGTTGAGGTAATGGCCAACAGGGTTGTTATCCAGCCAGGTTGAAGGCCGGGCATCAGCTGCTGAAAAATCTGGCCAAGTGCCGAAAACAGGGTGTTGTTCAGGGCAATAAAGATGGCATAGACCAGATAAATGGTTACCACGGCAGGTAACAGAATCAGCAGGCCTTTGAAGAACAGGCGAATCAAGGCATTCATGGGGGCTCCTAAATAGCGCGCTTATTTGTGTAGTAGAAGTGCCAGCTCAAACAGATGAGGGTCCAGCCCTTTGCGGTAGCGGATTACGCTGTCGAGAGGGACATCCACGATAGCACCCTGATCGACGCCGACCATGATGTCGCTGTAACCCGCCAGCAAGTACGTTACGGCCATGGCTCCCAGGCTGGACGCCAGCACGCGGTCATGTCCACTGGGCTGGCCACCGCGTTGAATATGACCGAGGATGCAGACACGAGGATCTTCGCCCTGCTGGCGAAGCTGTTCGGCGAGACGGTAGGTCAGCCCAGGCTCTCGACCCTCGGCTACGACGATAATGCCGCTGGAACCATTGCCAGTGCGCCGGCTTTCGCTTAACTGCTGCCCCAGTTGCTGGATATGCACTTCGTACTCGGGCACAACGATCATTTCGGCACCGGCGGCAATACCCACATGGGTCGCCAGAAAGCCGGAATTGCGGCCCATCACCTCAACCAGAAAGTGGCGCTCATGAGAGGAGGCGGTATCACGAATCTTGTCGATGGCGTCCAGTGCCGTATTGACGGCAGTATCGAAGCCAATAGTGTCGTCGGTACCAAAAATATCATTATCAATGGTTCCAGGCAGGCCGACGACTGCAAGATCACTTTCATCGGCCAGGCAGTGAGCGCCCGTCAGAGAGCCGTCGCCACCAATGACGACCAGGCCCTGGATCCCTTTCTCCTTTAGTATTTGGATTGCCTTCGCGCGATTCTCTTTCTGCTTGAAGGCTTCACAGCGATCACTTTTCAGAATGGTTCCGCCACGCTGAACAATATTGCGGACCGATGATGAGGTCATCAGGCGAAGATCACCTGCTAGAAGGCCGCTGTAGCCTTTCTGAATACCATACACACAGATCCCTTGGTTCAGGGCGGCGCGCACGACGCCGCGTACTGCAGGGTTCATGCCGGGAGAGTCACCGCCACTGGTCAGTACGGCGATGGAATCGAAATCACGCAGAGGGTCCAGCTCGGGCAAGGTATACATATTGGCTCCTGTAATGACCGAACAATTTCACTATAGCGGAACGGCAGGTGTCACTGACAGGTGTCACTGACAGAGACTTCTCCTGATAACGAATATTTGGATGCTGTAAAACAGCAAAAAGTTCTGTGATTTCTTGAACATGGAGGAAGCCTGACTAATACTCAAAGTCTGAAGCCGGTTTCTGGCAGTTGTGTGACAGAAACCATTCCGATCCGAAACAGGAGAGTTCGATTATGGCACTGAAGAAAACGCTGATCTCGGCAGCAATGACTGCGGCTGTAGCTATGGGGGGTGTGGCTGCACCCACGGTCGCAAGTGCGGAAAGCTTCATCACCATTGGTACCGGTGGGGTAACAGGTGTGTATTACCCGACAGGCGGTGCAATCTGCCGACTGGTCAATAAGGACCGCTCCGAGCACGGTATTCGCTGTTCTGTCGAAAGTACCGGTGGTTCTGTGTACAACCTGAACACAATTCGCGCAGGTGAATTGGATGTTGGTGTAGCTCAGTCTGACTGGCAATACCATGCCTACAATGGCACTTCCAAGTTTGCCGATCAGGGCCCTAACCCTGAGTTGCGCTCGCTGTTCTCCATGCATGCAGAGCCCTTCACTGTGGTTGCGCGGACAGATGCTGGCATCAAAAACTACAACGATCTGAAAGGTAAACGTGTCAACATCGGTAACCCGGGCTCTGGTCAGCGTGGCACTATGGAAGTGCTGATGAACGCCAAGGGCTGGACCGCTGATGACTTTGCTCTGGCTTCTGAGCTTAAAGCGTCTGAGCAGGCCAGCGCGCTTTGCGATAACAAGATTGATGCCATGGTTTATGTGGTGGGCCACCCCAGTGGTGCAATCAAGGAAGCCACCACGTCTTGCGACAGCAATCTGGTTGAAGTGACGGATGCCACTATCGATATGCTGGTAGGTGAGAACAGCTACTACCGTAAAGCGGCTATTCCGGGTGGCATGTATCGTGGTAATCCCGATGACGTGATGACCTTCGGTGTGGGTGCAACCATCGTAAGCTCAACCGCTGTGCCTGATGATGTGGCGTATCACGTGGTTAAAGCGGTATTCGAAAATTTCGATACCTTCCGTAAATTGCATCCTGCATTTGCCAACCTGAAGAAAGAAGAGATGGTTCGGGATTCCCTGACCGCTCCGCTGCACCCGGGTGCAGTGAAGTACTATAAAGAAGCTGGATTGCTTTAAGTCCCAGCTGATAAGGGGGCTCTGAGCCCCCTTTTTGTTTCTTTCTTGGAGATAAGGTGTTCGCTGTGACTCAACACGACCAAGTCAAAACATCGAACGATGATATTCAGGAGCTGGTAGCTCAATCCGACAGTGGCGCACGATCCCCGCGAGGGTTCCCTGGCAAACTGCTTTGGGGTGTTGCATTGGCTTGGGCTCTTTTCCAGCTTTGGTACGCCTCCCCTCTGCCTTTCCTGCTTGATTTTGGCGTGATCAATGATTCCAAGGCACGTGCTATTCACCTCGCATTTGCCATCTTCCTTGCGTTTACGGCCTACCCGGCATTGAAGCGTTCTCCGCGTTTCTACATACCGGTTCAGGATTGGGTTTTTGCACTGATAGGCGCATTTTGTGCCTCTTATCTTGTGTTGTTTGAAAGTGAATTGGCGGGGCGTTCAGGCGCGCCAATCACCATGGATATTGTGGTGGCAGTGGCTGGTATGCTGCTGTTGCTGGAGGCCACACGCCGTGCATTAGGGCCGCCTTTGATGGTGGTTGCGGCAGTCTTCCTTACATACACCTTTGCCGGGCCCTACATGCCCGACGTGATTGCGCACAAGGGCGCCAGTCTTAACAAAGCGATGTCGCATCAGTGGCTGACGACTGAAGGTGTGTTTGGTGTTGCGTTAGGGGTTTCAACCAGTTTCGTATTCCTGTTTGTACTCTTTGGTGCCTTGCTGGAAAAAGCTGGTGCAGGTAACTATTTCACCAAAGTTTCGTTCTCTCTGCTGGGGCATATGCGTGGCGGTCCGGCGAAGGCTGCGGTTGTATCCTCGGGCCTGAGTGGATTGATCTCCGGCTCGTCTATTGCCAACGTGGTGACCACCGGTACTTTCACGATTCCCTTGATGAAGCGAGTGGGTTTCCCGGGGTACAAGGCGGGTGCTGTAGAAGTTGCAGCATCAACCAACGGTCAGCTGACGCCACCTATCATGGGGGCCGCTGCCTTCCTGATGGTGGAATACGTTGGGATCTCTTATATCGAGGTTATTCAGCACGCCATACTGCCGGCGCTGATCTCCTATATCGCCCTGATCTATATTGTTCACCTGGAAGCGATGAAAGCGGGTATGCAAGGACTGCCCAAAAACCCTGACTCCCGTACGCTGGCGCAGAAGCTGGCAACCTGGCTGGGGATTGTGGTCGGTGTTGGCCTGCTGTCACTGGGCTTGTATTACGGTTTTGGCTGGACCAAAGATTACATTGGTAATGCCAGCTACTGGATTATGGCGGGGTTAGTATTTATTGCGTACCTATGGCTCGTCCGTTTTGCAGCCCGTTTCCCGGATCTGCACATGGATGACCCTAACTCCGAAGTGGTGTCACTGCCCGAAACAGGACCAACTGTTAAGTCCGGCTTGTACTTCCTGCTGCCGGTCTTCGTGCTGGTTTGGTGTTTAACTGTAGAGCGTTTCTCTCCGGGTCTTTCGGCTTTTTGGGCAACCGTTTTCATGATCGTGATTGTGGTCACACATAAGCCGATCAAGGCCGCCTTCAGATCCGAAGGTGTCTTTGCTGAAGGTGTACGCGAAGGTTGTGCTGACCTATTGGATGGCTTGGTAACCGGTTCACGCAACATGATTGGTATCGGTGTAGCCACTGCTGCTGCGGGTATTGTAGTGGGTACCGTAACTCTGACAGGCATCGGCTTGGTGATGACCGAGTTTGTAGAGTTCATTTCTGCAGGCAACATCATGCTAATGCTGTTGTTCACGGCTGCTATCAGCCTGTTGCTGGGTATGGGCTTGCCGACAACTGCGAACTACATCGTCGTTTCAACGCTAATGGCACCGGTTATCGTGACCCTGGGTGCGGAGCAGGGGCTGATCGTGCCTCTGATTGCTGTGCACTTGTTTGTGTTCTATTTCGGTATCCTGGCGGATGATACGCCCCCTGTGGGGTTGGCTGCCTTCGCGGCGGCTGCGATTGCCAAGTCAGATCCAATCCGTACGGGTATTCAGGGTTTTACCTATGACATACGTACAGCTGTGCTGCCGTTCATGTTTATCTTCAACACAGAGCTGCTACTTATCGGCATTGAAAGTGTCCAGCATCTATTGATGACAGTAGCGGCGGCGGTAGCTGCAATGCTGATCTTCGCGGCCGCTACTCAGGGCTACTGGTTAGTGCGTAGTCGCTGGTACGAGACTCTGGGGCTACTGCTGATCGCTTTCACACTCTTCAGACCCGGTTTTTGGTGGGATGAAATCTACCCGCCCGTTAGCATCGAATCACCGAGCAAGATTGAAGCCTTGGCTGCTAATGTGCCGGTCGGTGGTCATCTGATGTTACTGGCAGAAGGGATGACCATTGACGGGGACCAAGTAAGCAAGCTGGTGAAGCTGCCGCTTGATAGCGACGGCAGTGGGTCCGAGCGTTTGGCTGATGCTGGTTTGATGTTGAATATGTCACCAGACAAAGTTCTGGTCGATATGGTCAGCTTTGGTAGCCCTGCGCAGGAAGCTGGTTTGGACTTTGACTGGGAAATTCAAGGTATTCAGGTCGAGAATGATCGGCCTGATAAGCAGTGGATGTTAATTCCTGCGTTACTTCTGTTGGCAGGCTTGGCCATGCTGCAGTTGAAACGCAAACGTAATGAAGAGTCACTGGCAACTCAAACATCCTAGGAGGCACTTATGTTCAAAAGAATTTTGCTGCCTGTTG
Organism: Marinobacterium sp.; assembly: GCA_048260865.1. GTDB lineage: Bacteria > Pseudomonadota > Gammaproteobacteria > Pseudomonadales > Balneatricaceae > Marinobacterium. The sequence goes on from JBLXGN010000010.1 coordinate 149,778, forward strand.
ATATGCAGGATACTGAAACAGCCAAGCGTGCACTGGTTGAGGCCAGTCAGTATCTGGAGGATGATTCGGCGGAATTGCATGTGATGGCGGTCCTGCCCGGTATGAGTATGCCGGTAGTGGCGGCTTATTTTCCGGATGATGCTGTCGAAAAAGCACTGACGGCTCTTAAAAGGGAGGTCGTGGCGCTGATTTCTTCAGCCTTGCCTGGACGCTCAAACTGCACTACCCACATAGCAGAGGGCAGTGCCGCCAGTGAGATTGTAGAGATGGCTGAAAAGCTGAAAGTGGATCTGATTGTGATGCCGAGCCACAACTACTCAAAAGTAGAACGTCTGCTCATCGGTTCTGTAACCTCAAAGGTTGCTGAACGGGCGCATTGTTCTGTTCTTGTGCTCAGAAACCTTTAAAGCTACTGATAGCTTGTGTTTGATTCGGGCACCTTCGGGTGCCCGTTGTCGTTTCTGAGTGTGCTATTCCTCTGCCTGAGTGGTGTGTTTGTGCCTTTCTAAATGCAGATTTCACTGTTTTGAAACTTTTTTACATAAAGGTGTTGACGCCCAGTGTCAGGTCTGTAGAATGCGCCTCC
>JBLXGN010000011.1:0-112575 GCA_048260865.1 Marinobacterium sp.
CGTGTGAACTGCCGGAAGGTGTTGAGATGGTAATGCCGGGTGACAACGTTCAGATGTCTGTTACCCTGATCAACCCGATCGCGATGGAAGAAGGTCTGCGCTTCGCTATCCGTGAAGGTGGTCGTACCGTCGGTGCTGGTGTTGTATCTAAAATCATCGCGTAATACTCGCGTTTGATTAAAAAAACCCTCTTCGGAGGGTTTTTTTGTGCCTGGTACTCCGTGATACAAAGAATATTGGTTAAAAAGTAAACTTTGTGTTGACGCTGAAAGCCCTGCTGAGTAAAATTTGCGTCCCTTCATTCGAGGGGAGGTCGGCTATTGCCGGAAAAAAACTTACTGGAAATGCGTGATCAGAATGCAGAACCAAAAAATCAGAATCCGTCTGAAGGCTTTTGATCATCGCCTGATCGACTCGTCTGCTTTGGAGATCGTTGAGACTGCCAAGCGGACAGGTGCTCAGGTGCGTGGTCCGATCCCACTTCCTACTCGCAAAGAGCGTTACACCGTCCTGATTTCTCCGCACGTCAACAAAGACGCGCGTGATCAGTACGAAATCCGTACGCACAAGCGTGTTCTGGACATCGTTGAGCCGACAGAAAAAACTGTCGACGCACTGATGAAGCTGGATCTCGCTGCGGGTGTTGAAGTGCAGATCAGCCTCGGCTAATTACGCACTGCGCAGAATTATTCACTTAATGAAGCGCTATTTGTGGAATGCGCCTGAAAAGGGCAGCCATAGCGGGTGACAGCCCCGTACACAACTGGCAAGAGGTAGAAACATGTCTGTAGGACTTATCGGACGTAAAGCGGGTATGACCCGTATCTTCACAGAAGATGGCGTGTCCGTGCCAGTCACCGTCATCGAGATGGAACCGAACCGTGTTACCAACGTCAAGACTGTCGAAAAAGACGGTTACGCGGCGGTACAGGTGACTACTGGTAGCAAAAAGGCTAACCGCCTGAGCAAGCCGGAAGCTGGTCACTTTGCCAAAGCTGGCGTAGAAGCCGGTCGCGGTTTGTGGGAGTTCCGTGTGAATGGTGACGAGGAAATCAACGTCGGCGACGCGCTGACTGTTGAGCGCTTCGAAGCAGGTCAGAAAATTGACGTTACCGGTCAATCCAAAGGTAAAGGTTTCCAGGGTGGCGTTAAGCGCTGGAACTTCGCTACTCAGGATGCCACTCACGGTAACTCTGTTTCTCACCGTGCTCCGGGTTCCATTGGTCAGTGCCAGACCCCGGGTCGTGTATTCAAAGGTAAAAAGATGGCCGGTCACATGGGTGCCGAGCGTTGCACAGTACAGACTCTTGAAGTCGTACGTGTAGATGCTGAGCGTAACCTGCTGATCGTCAAGGGAGCAATCCCGGGCGCCACTGGCGGCGATGTCATCGTTAAACCTGCTGTTAAAGCACGCGCCTGAGGAGGTTTGCCATGAATCTGAATCTGACTGGAGCCACTGGATCGGTTGAAGTATCCGATCTGGCATTTGGCAAAGAGTTCAATGAAGCGCTGGTACACCAGGTTGTCACTGCCTACATGGCAGCTGGCCGTCAGGGTAGTAAAGCGCAGAAAAACCGTTCCGCAGTATCTGGTGGTGGCGCTAAGCCGTTCCGTCAGAAAGGTACCGGTCGTGCCCGTGCGGGTACTAGCCGTTCACCGCTGTGGCGTGCGGGTGGTGTTACCTTCGCTGCTCAGCCGCGTTCTTTTGCTCAGAAAGTAAACAAGAAGATGTACCGCGCTGCTATGCGTTGCATCCTGTCTGAGCTGGTTCGTCAGGAGCGTCTGGTTGTCGTAGAAGACTTCCAGCTGGAAGCACCGAAAACCAAGCAGTTCGTAGCCAAGCTTGACGAGTACAAGCTGGATAACGCGCTGTTGATCACCGAAAACGTCGAGCAGAATCTGTATCTGGCTGCACGCAACGTACCGCATGTAGACGTACGTGATGCTGCTGGTATCGACCCGGTTAGCCTGGTTGGTTTCGAGAAGGTCCTGGTGACAGTTCCTGCTCTGAAGAAAATTGAGGAGGTGCTGGCATGAACCCGGAACGCATTTACAAAGTGCTGCTCGGACCGCACATCTCTGAAAAGGCCACTATCGTTGCTGAAGGTAGCGAGCAGGTAGTATTCCGCGTGGCCGCAGATGCAACCAAGCCGGAAATCAAGAAAGCCGTTGAAGAGCTTTTCAACGTGAAAGTTGCAGGCGTAAACGTGCTGAACATGAAGGGTAAAACCAAGCGCACCATGCGTGGCATGGGTAAGCGTAGCGATGTTCGCAAAGCATACGTTCGTCTGGCTGAAGGCTCTGAAATCGATTTCCTGGCGGGCGAATAAGAGGGGTTGAACCATGGCAGTTATTAAAGCGAAGCCGACCTCTGCTGGACGTCGTCATCTCGTCAAGGTGGTCAGCGAAGGTCTGCATAAAGGCAAGCCTTATGCGCCGCTGCTGGAAAAAAACAGCAAGAGCGGTGGTCGTAACAACAATGGTCGCATCACGACTCGTCACATTGGTGGCGGTCACAAGCACCATTACCGTGTAATCGACTTCCGTCGTAACAAAGATGGTATCCCGGCTCAGATCGAGCGCGTGGAATACGATCCGAACCGTTCTGCGCACATCGCTCTGGTGAAGTACGCTGATGGTGAGCGTCGTTACATCATCGCACCGAAAGGTCTGGAAGCCGGTGCTAGCATCGTTTCCGGTGAAGATGCCGATATCAAAATCGGTAACACGTTGCCGCTGCGCAACGTACCGCTCGGTAGCACTGTACACTGTGTTGAGCTGAAGCCTGGTAAAGGTGCTCAGCTGGCACGTTCAGCAGGAGCTTCCGCACAGCTGGTAGCCCGTGAGGGTACTTACGCAACTCTGCGTCTGCGTTCTGGCGAAACCCGTAAAGTACTGGCTGAATGCCGTGCGACTCTGGGTGAAGTTAGCAACTCTGAGCACAGCCTGCGTCGACTGGGTAAAGCCGGTGCTAGCCGCTGGCGTGGTGTTCGTCCGACCGTTCGCGGCGCGGCGATGAACCCGGTTGATCACCCGCATGGTGGTGGTGAGGGTCGCAGCTCTGGTGGTCGTCACCCGGTTACTCCGTGGGGCGTTCCGACCAAGGGTCACAAGACTCGCAAGAACAAGCGTACTGATAAACTGATCGTACGCCGTCGTAAGGCTAAATAAGAGGAATCAGCTGTGCCACGTTCACTGAAGAAAGGTCCATTTATCGACCTTCACCTGCTGAAGAAGGTAGAGGCTGCAATCGAAGCTAACGAACGTCGTCCGATCAAGACTTGGTCACGTCGTTCTACAGTTTTCCCGCAGTTTGTGGGACTGACCATTGCAGTACATAACGGCCGTCAGCATGTTCCGGTATTCATTACCGAAGACATGGTCGGTCATAAACTAGGCGAGTTCGCTGCGACACGTACATACCGCGGTCATGCAGCCGACAAGAAGGCCAAGAAGAAGTAAGGGGGTAGATGATGGAAGTTATCGCCAAGCACACAGGTGCTCGCATCTCCGCCCAGAAGGCCCGACTGGTCGCTGATCAGATCCGCGGTAAGTCTGTGGGCGAAGCTCTGAATATCCTGGCGTTCAGCACCAAAAAGGGTGCACACCTGGTTAAGAAGGTTCTGGAGTCTGCTATCGCGAATGCGGAGCATAACGAAGGTGCCGACATCGATGAGCTGCGCGTTTCAGCTGTCTTCGTTGACGAAGGCATGACAATGAAGCGTATCATGCCGCGCGCCAAAGGCCGTGCTGATCGCATCCTGAAGCGTACGTCACACATCACCGTCAAGGTGGCCGACTAACGGCTGATTGCTAGGAGATTTCAATATGGGTCAGAAAGTCAATCCGACCGGTATTCGGCTTGGCGTCGTCAAGGACCATGCTTCTGTATGGTATGCCGACAAAGCAGAATACTCAGCGAAGCTGCTGAATGACCTTCAGGTACGTAAGTACCTGGATGAGCAGCTCAAAAATGCATCTGTTAGCCGCATCGAAATCGAGCGTCCGGCCCAGAATGCCAAGATCACTATCTACACGGCTCGTCCGGGTATCGTGATCGGTAAGAAAGGCGAAGACGTCGAGAAGCTGCGCAACACTGTTTCTGCGATGATGGGTGTGCCCGTTCACATCAACATCGAAGAAGTGCGCAAGCCTGATCTGGATGCGAAACTGGTTGCACAGAGCGTTGCCAGCCAGCTGGAACGCCGTGTTATGTTCCGTCGCGCTATGAAGCGTGCGGTTCAGAACGCGATGCGTCAGGGCGCCAAAGGCATCAAAATTCAGTTGGGTGGTCGTCTCGGCGGCGCTGAGATCGCGCGTACTGAATGGTATCGTGAAGGTCGTGTTCCGTTGCACACTCTGCGTGCGGACATTGATTACGCTACCTACGAAGCCCACACTACTTACGGTGTGATCGGCGTTAAAGTCTGGATCTTCAAGGGTGAGATCCTCGGTGGTATCGAACAGGTACGTGCCGAGAAGAACGCACCCAAGAAGAAAGGTAAGTGAGGTAGACGTCAATGCTGCAACCGAAACGACTGAAATACCGCAAGGTAATGAAAGGTCGCAACCGCGGCCTGGCACAGCGCGGCAGCAAGGTTAGCTTTGGTGAATTTGCACTGAAAGCAACCGGACGCGGCCGTATCACTGCGCGCCAGATCGAAGCTGCTCGTCGTACCATGACTCGTCACGTAAAACGTGGTGGTAAGATCTGGATCCGTGTCTTCCCGGACAAGCCGATCACAGGTAAGCCGCTGGAAGTACGTATGGGTAAGGGTAAGGGTAGCGTGGAATACTGGGTAGCCCAGATCCAGCCTGGTAAGGTTCTGTTCGAAATGAGCGGTGTACCTGAGCAGCTGGCCGCTGAAGCCTTTGCACTGGCTGCTGCTAAGCTGCCGGTTTCTACAACTTTTGTTAAGCGGACGGTGATGTAATGAAAGCTACAGAACTCCGTGACAAGTCCGTTGAGGAGCTTCAGCAGGCTCTGCTGGGTCTTCTGAAGGACCAGTTCAATCTGCGTATGCAGAAAGCGACTGGCCAGCTGGCACAGACTCACCTGCTGGGTCAGGTTCGTCGCGACATCGCTCGCGTTAAGACAGTACTGAACGAAAAGCAGGTGGCTAAATGAGCGCGGAAAAACGTACTCGTACTGTGACCGGTAAGGTCGTCAGTGACAAGATGGATAAAACCATCACTGTTCTGGTTGAGCGTAAAGAGAAGCACCCGATTTACGGTAAATTCGTTAAGCGCTCCACCAAACTGCATGCTCACGATGAGAAGAATGAGTGTCAGATGGGTGACCTGGTGACTATCGCCGAATCCCGCCCGCTGTCCAAGACCAAAACTTGGTCTTTGATTCGTATTGAAGAGCGTGCAGCAAAGGTGTAAACTTACGCACCTTTGCTCCATTACGCCAATTCACCGTGGCTGTTTAAAGCGGTTACGGTGTTGGTATATACAGTTTGTGGAGTAGACCATGATTCAGACTGAAACGATGCTTGATGTTGCTGACAACAGCGGCGCCAAGCGAGTGCAGTGTATTAAGGTCCTGGGTGGTTCTCACCGCCGCTACGCCTCTGTTGGCGACATCATCAAGGTGACTGTCAAGGAAGCGATTCCGCGTGGCAAGGTGAAGAAAGGTCAGGTTCTTAAAGCTGTCGTAGTACGTACCCGTAAAGGTGTTCGTCGTCCGGACGGTTCACTGATCCGCTTTGATACTAACTCTGCGGTTCTGCTGAACGCTAACGATGCACCGATCGGTACTCGTATCTTCGGCCCAGTAACGCGTGAACTTCGTAATGAGAAGTTCATGAAGATCATTTCCCTGGCGCCTGAAGTGCTGTAAAGACTCTGTTTTTAAAACAGATTCTGTAAAAACGCCACTCCCGTAATGGGTTTGGCGTTTTTGAGCATGAGAGGGTAGCAGGAAAGATTAAGGTAAAATAATGCGTAAGATTCGTCGCGACGATGAAGTCATCGTTATCGCAGGTAAAGACAAGGGCAAGCGCGGTAAGGTTGTTCGCGTATTGCAGAACGATCGCCTGATCGTTTCCGGCATCAACATGATCAAGAAGCACCAGAAGCCGAACCCCATGCTGGGCCAGCAGGGTGGTATCGTTGAGAAGGAAGCGGCCATCGCTACTTCTAACGTTGCTATCTTCAACGCGCAGACTGGCAAGGGCGATCGCGTGGGCTTCAAGCTGCTGGAAGACGGCACCAAAGTCCGCTTCTACAAGTCCACCGGCGAAACCATCGTTGGTGATAAGTAAGGAGATTGGTGCAAATGTCTAGATTGAAAGCGCTTTACGCAAACGAAGTTAAGCAGCAGCTGAAAGACGAGCTGAACTGCCCGAACGTCATGGCCGTTCCACGTGTGACCAAAATCACCCTGAACATGGGTGTTGGTGAAGCGCTGGGCGACAAGAAACAGCTGGAAAATGCTGTTGCTGACATGACTGCTATCGCTGGTCAGAAGCCGATCGTTACCAAAGCACGAAAATCCATCGCGGGCTTCAAGGTACGTGAAGGCTGGCCGATCGGTTGTAAAGTCACCCTGCGTGGCGAGCGTATGTGGGAATTTCTGGATCGTCTGGTTGACGTTTCTATCCCGCGTATCCGCGACTTCCGTGGCCTGAACCCGAAATCTTTCGATGGCCGTGGTAACTACAGCATGGGCGTCAAAGAGCAGATCATCTTCCCGGAAATCGACTACGACAAAGTTGATAAGCTGCGTGGTTTGGATATCACCATTACCACCACCGCGAAGAACAACGACGAAGGTCGTGCTCTGTTGGCTGCGCTGCAGTTCCCGTTCAAGAAATAAGAAGGGTTGAATAATGGCTAAGGTTTCAATGATCCAGCGTGAGCTGAAGCGTGAGAAGCTGGCGACCAAATACGCCGCTAAACGTGCTGAGCTCAAAGCAATTATCACAAGCCCGAACAGCTCTGAAGATCAAGTTTGGGAAGCACAGGTTGCGCTGCAGAAATTGCCGCGTGATGCTAGTCCTGTGCGTAAGCAGCGTCGTTGCCAGGTGACTGGTCGTCCGCACGCTGTTTATCGTAAGTTCGGACTTTGCCGTAACAAGCTGCGTGAAGCAGCGATGCGCGGTGATGTCCCGGGCCTGAAGAAGGCGAGCTGGTAATCCAGCTCGCAAATGGTAAGCACAGCGGTCTGGGCAGGAAACTGCTACCGCGCTGAGCTGCACTTAAGAGGACGTTAATAGCATGAGTATGCAAGACACCCTCGCGGATATGTTCACTCGTATTCGCAACGGCCACATGGCTGAAAAAGCCCATGTTGCCATGCCGTCTTCCAAGCAGAAAGTAGCAATCGCTGCCCTGCTGAAAGAAGAAGGTTACATCGCTGACTTCGCTGTTGAAGGTGATGTTAAGCCGGTTCTGACCGTCGAACTGAAATACTTCGAAGGCAAGCCGGTTATCGAAGAGATCAAGCGTGTAAGCCGTCCGTCCCTGCGTATCTACAAGAGCGCATCGGATCTGCCGAAAATCGCTGATGGTCTGGGTATTGCCATCGTCTCTACCAGCAAAGGCCTCATGACTGATCGCGCTGCTCGCAAGGCAGGCATCGGTGGTGAAGTGGTCTGCACGGTCTTCTAAGAGGTATTCCAATGTCACGAATTGCGAAGAAACCCGTAGTAGTACCGGCTGGCGTTGAGATCAAGCTGGCAGGCCAGGCTTTGACCGTTAAGGGCAAGCAGGGCGCACTGAACCTGGATCTGCACCCGTCTGTTAGCGTTGAGCAGGCTGAAGGTCAGCTGGTTTTTGCTCCGCGCGACGGCGCCAAGCAGTCCATGGCTCTGACCGGCACTACCCGTGCTCTGGTCAACAACATGGTGGTTGGTGTTAGTGAAGGTTTTTCCAAGACCCTGAATCTGCTGGGTGTTGGTTACCGTGCACAGGCTAAAGGCAATGTTCTGAACCTGACGCTTGGCTTCTCACATCCGATCGATTACGAACTGCCCGAAGGCGTTACTGCCGAGACCCCGAACAACACAACTGTTGTTATCCGTGGTGCTGATAAGCAGCGCGTAGGTCAGGTGGCTGCAGAAGTTCGCGCATTCCGTCCGCCGGAGCCCTATAAGGGTAAGGGTGTTCGTTATGAAGACGAATATGTACGCCGTAAAGAGGCTAAGAAGAAGTAAGGCAGGGTCATGAACGTTAAGAAACAAGCTCGTGTTCGTCGTGCGCGTCGAGTGCGCATGCAGATGCGTGAGCAGGGTGCCGTACGTCTGTGCGTCAACCGCTCCCCGCGTCACATTTACGCGCAGGTTATCTCTGCTGACGGCAGCCAGGTTCTGGCCTCTGCGTCCACAGTAGAAAAAGATCTGCGTGAAGGTGCTACCGGTAACATCGAAGCAGCCAAGAAAGTGGGTGCTCTGATCGCCAGCCGTGCTAAAGAAGCCGGCGTATCCAAGGTAGCGTTTGACCGCTCCGGTTTTAAATACCACGGTCGTGTTGCAGCTCTTGCTGATGCTGCTCGCGAAGGCGGCCTGGAATTCTAAAGGTTTCTATTATGGCAAATCACGAACAGAAAGACGGTGAACTGCAAGAGAAGCTGGTTCAGGTAAACCGCGTCGCTAAGGTGGTTAAAGGCGGTCGTATCTTCGGTTTCACAGCCCTGACTGTCGTTGGTGACGGCAATGGTCGCGTAGGCTTCGGTCGCGGTAAAGCGCGCGAAGTACCTGTCGCTATCCAGAAGGCAATGGAACAGGCTCGCCGTAACATGATCAGCGTCCAGCTGAACGGCCACACTCTGCAGTACCCGATCAAAGCACGTCACGGTGCTTCCAAGGTCTACATGCAGCCTGCATCTGAAGGTACCGGTATCATCGCCGGTGGTGCGATGCGAGCTGTGCTGGAACTGGCAGGTGTTCACAACGTACTGGCTAAGTGCTACGGCTCTACCAACCCGGTAAACGTAGTGCGTGCAACCATCAACGGTCTGAAGCAGATGTCTGCGCCGGAAGATGTTGCTGCCAAGCGTGGCAAGTCCGTAGAAGAGATTCTGGAGAGCTAAGCGATGGCAAAGACTATCAAGGTAACTCAGACTCGCAGCACCATCGGTCGTCTGCCGAAGCACATTCAGACTATCAATGGTCTGGGTCTGCGTCGTATCGGCCACACCGTTGAGCTGGAAGATACTCCGGCTGTGCGCGGCATGATCAACAAAGTCAACTACATGGTTCGTGTAGAAGGCGAATAAGAGGAGTCACCCAATGCGTCTGAATTCTCTGCGCCCGGGCGCCGGTTCCAAGCACGCTCCCAAGCGTGTAGGTCGTGGTATCGGCTCCGGTCTGGGTAAAACTTGTGGCCGTGGTCACAAGGGTCAGAAGTCCCGTTCTGGCGGTAGTGTAAAACCGGGTTTTGAAGGCGGTCAGATGCCGATTCAGCGTCGTCTGCCGAAGTTTGGCTTCACTTCCCGTCAAGCGCGTTTTGTTGCTGAAATTCGTCTGAACGAATTGGCAGCTGCTGGTGTTGATACTATCGACCTGGCCGCGCTGAAACAGGCTGATATCATCCGTGAAGAGATCAAATCTGCACGTGTGATTCTGTCTGGTGAGATCACTAAGGCAGTCACCGTTAAAGGTCTTAAAGTGACCAAAGGTGCACAGGCTGCGATCGAAGCTGCTGGCGGTAAAGTCGAGGCGTAAATGGCTAAGCAAGGACAAATACCGGCGGGCATGCAGAGCGGGCTGAAAGAGCTTTGGGCTCGACTCAGATTTGTTCTGCTGGCGATCATTGTTTACCGAATCGGGGCACATATCCCGGTTCCAGGTATCAATCCTGATCGTCTTGCCGCGCTGTTTGATCAGAATCAGGGGACGATCCTTAGTCTCTTTAACATGTTCTCGGGTGGTGCTTTGGAACGCATGTCGATCCTTGCACTGGGTATCATGCCCTACATCTCTGCCTCTATCATTATGCAGTTGATGACCGTAGTGAGCCCTCAGCTTGAGCAGTTGAAGAAAGAAGGTGAGGCCGGACGTCGTAAAATCAGTCAGTACACGCGCTACGGCACGGTTATTCTGGCGTCTTTGCAGGCTCTGGGTATGTCGGTTGGTCTGGCCAACCAGGGTGTAGCCTTTGCGGCTGACTTCAGCTTCTACTTTGTAGCTGTGGTTACTCTGGTATCCGGAGCAGTATTCCTGATGTGGCTGGGTGAACAAATCACTGAGCATGGCATCGGTAACGGCATCTCCATTTTGATCTTTGCCGGTATTGTGGCCGGGTTGCCAAGTGCAATCGGCCAGTCCTTTGAAGCGGCTCGTCAGGGAGATCTCAATATCCTGGCGCTGCTGGCGATTGCGGTACTCGCGATTGCGACTGTGGGTTTTGTTGTATTTATGGAGCGCGGCCAGCGTCGCATCACCATTAACTACGCTAAACGCCAACAAGGTCGTCGTGTGTATGCGGCTCAGTCCAGCCATCTGCCGCTGAAGGTCAATATGGCGGGTGTTATTCCGCCCATATTTGCGTCAAGCATTCTGCTGTTCCCGGCTTCAGTTGGCCAATGGTTTGGTCAGTCTGAAGGCATGGAATGGCTGCAGGATGTGGCTCTGGCTCTTGGGCCAGGACAGCCGCTGTATATCCTGCTTTTTGCTACAGCGATTGTATTTTTCTGCTACTTCTACACGGCAATTGTTTTCAATCCGCGTGATGTTGCAGATAACCTGAAGAAATCAGGTGCCTTTATTCCAGGGATTCGTCCCGGTGATCAGTCCGCACGTTACATTGATACCGTGCTGAGCCGCCTGACTCTGTTTGGTGCTCTCTATATCACTGCTGTTTCGCTGATGCCCCAGTTCCTGGTGGTGGCGTGGAACGTACCTTTCTACTTCGGTGGCACTTCGCTGCTGATCGTAGTGGTAGTGGTGATGGACTTTATGGCACAGGTGCAGTCACACCTGATGTCTCACCAGTACGAATCACTGATGAAGAAATCAAATCTTAAAGGCGGCGCAGGGCTACTGCGTTAAGCCTAATGAGGTGGATCATGAAAGTACGTGCATCTGTTAAAAAGATTTGCCGTAACTGCAAGATCGTACGTCGCAACGGTTCCGTGCGCGTGATCTGCAAAGTGGAACCCCGTCACAAGCAGCGCCAGGGTTAATCCACAGCTGGCCGGGAGTGGAGGTGCGTGGCCTTGATTTATTTTTGATCAGGGTGTATTATTGCGCGCCTTCCACGAACTAAAGAATGATTTGTTCTGGTGAGCATCTCCCAGGACTCATAATATGGAGTACATTGAATGGCCCGTATAGCTGGCGTCAATATTCCTGACAATAAGCATGCGGTAATTTCTCTGACTTACATTTTCGGGATTGGCCGCACGACTGCCAAACAGATCTGTGAAGCTACCGGCATTGCGCCGAGCACCAAGATCGCAGACCTGTCTGAAGAGCAGCTCGATAATGTTCGTGGTGAAATTGCCAAGTTGACCGTAGAAGGCGATCTGCGCCGTGAAGTCAACATGAACATCAAGCGTCTTATGGACCTCGGTTGCTACCGTGGCCTGCGCCACCGTCGTAACCTGCCGGTACGTGGTCAGCGCAGCAAAACGAATGCGCGTACCCGTAAAGGCCCGCGCAAGCCGATCCGTAAGTAAGCGATAGGAATTTCCGAATATGGCTAAGCCAGGTAATCGCACTCGTAAAAAGGTTAAAAAGCAGGTAGCGGATGGCCTCGCGCACATCCACGCCTCTTTTAACAACACAATCATCACTATTACCGATCGCCAGGGTAATGCTCTGAGCTGGGCAACTTCCGGTGGCTCAGGCTTCCGTGGTTCTCGTAAGAGCACACCGTTTGCTGCACAGGTTGCAGCTGAGCGTGCCGGTCAGGCAGCTCTGGAATACGGTCTGAAAAACCTCGACGTGTATGTGAAGGGCCCGGGACCGGGTCGTGAATCTGCAGTCCGTGCTCTGAACGGCTGTGGATACAAAATCACAAACATCACGGACGTGACACCGATTCCGCACAACGGTTGTCGTCCGCCGAAGAAGCGTCGCGTTTAATCTGGAGACGGTAATATGGCTCGTTATCTTGGACCAAAGTGCAAGCTGTCCCGTCGTGAAGGCACAGATCTCTTCCTGAAGAGTGGTGTCCGCGCGCTTGACAGCAAGTGCAAAGCAGAAACAGTACCTGGTGTTCACGGTGCCCGTCGCGGTCGCCTGTCTGAATACGGTCTGCAGCTGCGTGAAAAACAGAAAGTACGTCGTATCTACGGCGTCCTGGAACGTCAGTTCCGTGGCTACTACAAAGAAGCAGCTCGTCGTAAGGGCTCTACAGGTGAAAACCTGCTTCAGCTTCTGGAAGGCCGCCTGGACAACGTTGTATACCGCATGGGTTACGGTTCTACCCGTGCTGAAGCACGTCAGGTTGTTTCCCATCGTCAGATCACTGTAAATGGACAGGTTGTGAACATTCCTTCCTTCCAGGTACAGCCTGGCGACGTAGTAGCAGTTCGCGAGAAAGCCAAAAACCAGCTGCGTATCAAACACGCTCTGGAACTGGCTGCTCAGCGTGCTCCTGTTGAGTGGATTGAAGTTGATGCTGCGAAAATGGAAGGGACTTTCAAAGCCCAGCCAGAACGTAGTGATCTTTCAGCCGACATCAACGAGCACCTGATCGTCGAGCTCTACTCGAAGTAATTTTGAACTCTTGACTGGTGGAACTATGCAGCGTTCAGTAAACGAGTTTCTATACCCACGTCATATTGACGTACAGGAGATCAGCAAGACTCGCGCGAAAGTGACTCTCGAGCCGCTTGAGCGTGGGTTTGGCCACACTCTGGGCAACGCGCTGCGCCGTATCCTTCTGTCTTCCATGCCGGGATGTGCTATCTCCGAAGTGGAAATCGAAGGTGTACTGCACGAGTACAGCAGCATCGAAGGTGTTCAGGAGGATGTCATTGAGATCCTGTTGAACCTGAAAGGTGTTGCTATTGCTCTGCATAACGGTGACGAAGCGCTCCTGACCCTTTCTAAGTCAGAAGCCGGTGTTGTGACCGCTGGTGATATCCAGCTGAATCAGGATGCCGAGGTTGCTAACCCCGACCATGTGATTGCACACCTGAACCCGGGTTCTACGCTTAACATGCAGCTGCGTGTAACGCGTGGTCGTGGCTATGTGCCTGCCGATGCGCGCACCAGCGACGAAGACGAAACTCGTGCCATTGGTCGTCTGCAGCTGGATGCCAGCTACAGTCCTGTTCTGCGCGTGTCCTATGCAGTTGAAAGTGCACGTGTAGAGCAGCGTACCGACCTGGATAAACTGGTGATCGACATTGAGTCTAATGGCACAATCGATCCCGAAGAGTGTATCCGTCGTGCAGCTACTATTCTGCAGCAGCAGCTAGTGGTCTTCGTTGACCTTGAAGATGCTGGTGAGCAGACCCGTTCTGAGCCGGATGAGCCGGAGATCGATCCTGTTCTTCTGCGTCCGGTTGATGATCTGGAGCTGACTGTACGTTCCGCGAACTGTCTGAAAGCAGAGCAGATCTACTACATTGGTGACCTGATTCAGCGCACCGAAGTAGAACTGCTGAAGACTCCTAACTTGGGCAAGAAGTCTCTGACTGAGATCAAAGACGTGCTGGCATCCAAAGGCCTGTCCCTGGGCATGCGCCTGGAAAATTGGCCGCCGGCCAGCCTGAAAGGCGACGATAAAGTTGCTTCCTGAGTCTGACTTCTAGCCCTAAGTTGCAAAGGATTTAGAAAATGCGTCATCGTAAATCTGGTCGTCACTTAAATCGTACAAGTGCGCACCGCAAAGCGATGTTCAAGAACATGGCAGTTTCACTGTTCGAGCACGAGCTGATCAAGACCACTCTGCCGAAAGCGAAAGAACTGCGCCGTTTTGCTGAGCCGCTGATTACTCTGGCCAAGACTGACTCGGTTGCTAACCGTCGTCTGGCGTTCTCCCGTACCCGCAGCAACGAAGCTGTAGGTAAACTGTTCAACGAGCTGGGCCCGCGTTACGCGACTCGTCCTGGCGGTTACATCCGCATTCTGAAATGCGGTTACCGTGCAGGCGATAAGGCTCCTATGGCTTACGTTGAGCTGGTTGATCGTCCTGCTGGTCAGGCTGTAGTTGAAGATACTGCTGAAGATTAAGTTCTACGGCAGTTAATAAAAAACCCGGTTCCGCAAGGTTCCGGGTTTTTTTGTGTCTGCTTATCAGTGTGGCGGGCTTTCCTGCTTCACAGTGGAGCATGCCGTAACATGCCCCAGTACCCCTACTGTTTATAGCATTAGCTTGAGGAATCGGCCTGTGTGTGAGCGCTCATTTTCAGCCACTTGTTCAGGTGTGCCTGTGGCAATGATTTGACCACCGCCGCTGCCGCCTTCAGGACCCAGGTCGACAATCCAGTCAGCCGTTTTGATGACATCCAGATTATGCTCGATCACCACGATTGTATTGCCGTGCTCACGAAGACGGTCAAGTACGTTCAGCAGCTGCTGGATATCGTAGAAATGTAGCCCTGTAGTGGGTTCGTCAAGAATATAGAGTGTCTTGCCGGTATCGCGCTTGCTCAGTTCTCGGGCCAGTTTTACGCGTTGTGCTTCACCACCTGAGAGTGTGGTTGCGGCTTGTCCGAGTCGGATATAGCTCAGACCAACATCTATAAGGGTTTGTAGGCGACGAGACAGAGCCGGGATAGCGTCGAAAAACTCTCGGGCATCTTCAACGGTCATATCCAGTACCTGATCGATACTCCTGCCCTTGTAAAGCACGTCCAGTGTTTCGCGATTGTAACGTTTGCCCTTGCAGACATCGCAGGGTACATACACATCTGGCAGGAAGTGCATCTCTACCTTGATCACACCGTCGCCCTGACAGGCCTCGCAGCGTCCTCCTTTGACGTTGAAGCTGAAGCGACCTGGCTTGTAGCCACGGGACCGTGCTTCCTGAGTGCCAGCGAACAGCTCTCGGATCGGTGTAAAGATCCCGGTATAGGTTGCCGGGTTTGAGCGTGGGGTGCGGCCAATGGGGCTTTGGTCGATATCGATTACCTTATCGAGTTGGTCCAGGCCTTCGAGGCTTTCATAGGGTGCTGCATCCAGGGTTGTGGCATGGTTCAACTCTGTGGCGGTTACCGGATACAAGGTAGCGTTGATCAGAGTGGATTTACCTGAACCGGATACGCCGGTAATACAGGTCATCAAACCCAGGGGGATTTCCAGATCAACCTTCTGCAGGTTGTTTCCCGTTGCTCCCGTCAAGCGCAGCATATGCTCAGGACTCACCGGTTTCCGCGTTGATGGGACCTCAATTTTTCGTGTCCCGCTCAGGTATTGTCCGGTAACAGACTCTGGGGTGTCCATGATTGTCTGCGGAGTACCAGCGGCAATGACTTCACCGCCATGGACACCTGCGCCTGGTCCAATATCGATCAGATAATCGGCCATGCGAATGGCATCTTCGTCATGCTCAACGACAATGACTGTATTGCCCAGGTCTCTCAGGTGTTCCAGTGTTTTAAGCAGACGTTCGTTATCACGCTGATGCAAGCCGATTGAAGGCTCATCAAGCACGTACATTACGCCAACCAGTCCCGCTCCAATCTGACTTGCGAGTCGGATGCGTTGAGCTTCACCACCGGATAGGGTCTCTGCACTCCGGTCCAAGGACAGATAATCAAGGCCGACATTTACCAGGAAGGTCAATCGTTCGCGAATCTCTTTAAGGATCTTGTCGGCGATCTCACCCTGTTTACCGCTCAGGGTGAGTTGTTCAAAGTAGTGCTGTGCCTGCCCGATTGGAAGGCGAACAATTTCCGGCAGTGTTCGGTTATCGATAAATACATGGCGTGCTTCTCGACGCAAGCGACTGCCTTCACAGCTGGGGCAGGCATGCATGTTGAGATATTTTGCCAGGTCATCACGTACCGCTTCCGATTCGGTTTCACGGTAACGACGCTCAAGGTTATTGACGATGCCTTCGAACGGATGCTCTTTCTTGACCTTGTCACCACGATCATTGCGGTAGTAGAAGGCTACATCTTCCGTCCCTGATCCATGCAACACCACTTGCTGATGTTCCGGCGCCAATTGTTCGTAGGGCGTATCCAGATCAAAACCATAGTGAGCGGAAACGGCTTGCAACTGCTGGTAGTAATAGAGGCTGCGCTTGTCCCAGCCTCGGATAGCACCCTGTGCCAGCGTGAGGCTGGGATCCTGTATCAGCTTTCGAGTATCAAAATACTGCTTCACGCCCAAACCATCGCAGGAGGGGCAAGCGCCATGGGGGTTGTTGAACGAGAACAGGCGAGGCTCCAGTTCCTGGATGCTGTGGCCACAGGTCGGACAGGCAAAGCGGGCGGAAAACACCATCTCTTCCATGTCGTCTTCCATGGGAATTACGCGCGCGATGCCATCGGTCAGTTCAAGTGCGGTTTCGAAGGACTCAGCCAGTCGCGTCTGCAAATCATCACGTACCTTGATACGGTCGACCACGACTTCAATATTGTGCTTCTTGTTCTTGTCTAATGCGGGGGCATCATCCAGATCTACTACCAGCCCGTCGATTCGGGCGCGGACAAAGCCCTGGCTGCGTAACTGATCCAGCAAATGCAGATGTTCCCCTTTTCGGCCCTGAATAACCGGTGCCAGCAACATCACTTTACTGCCTTCTGGCAGGGCCAGAACCTGATCCACCATTTGGCTGACGGTCTGGGCTGCCAGCGGCAGTCCGTGATCTGGGCAGCGTGGTTCACCCGCGCGGGCAAACAACAGTCGCAGGTAATCGTAGATCTCAGTGATAGTGCCGACCGTGGAGCGCGGGTTGTGCGAGGTTGATTTCTGCTCGATCGAGATGGCCGGCGACAGACCTTCGATGTGGTCTACATCCGGCTTTTCCATCATGGAGAGGAATTGCCGCGCATAGGTGGACAGGGACTCGACGTAGCGCCTTTGCCCTTCGGCGTAGAGAGTATCAAAGGCGAGGGATGACTTGCCCGAACCGGACAGGCCAGTGATGACGATCAGTTTGTCGCGGGGAATATCGAGGTCCACATTCTTCAGGTTGTGGGTGCGTGCACCCCTTACCAGAATCTTGTCCATTAGTGCTCCGCTATCGCTGGCAAAAGAACCATTATAGAGCTTTGCCGGCGGGGGCTAAACCGGCAGCTTGATAAGGAGTAACAGCCTTACTATCAACACCAGCGGTATGTTATTCTGCTCGTTTGAATCCAGCGGCAGGAAGCTGCAGATAGTTAGCATTTGAACGGGGGTGAATTCGATGGCGCGTGGTATTAACAAGGTGATTCTTGTCGGCAACCTGGGGGGTGACCCTGAAGTGCGCTATATGCCCAATGGTAATGCGGTGACTAACGTCACTCTGGCGACCAGCGACAGCTGGAAAGACAAACAGAGCGGCCAGATGCAGGAGCGTACCGAATGGCACCGCGTTGTTTTCTTCAACCGTTTGGCCGAGATTGCCGGTGAATACCTGCGCAAGGGTTCCAAGGTCTACGTTGAAGGTGCATTGCGTACCCGCAAGTGGCAGGGCCAGGATGGTCAGGATCGTTACACCACTGAAATCGTTGCCAGCGAAATGCAGATGCTGGATGGTCGTGGCGGAGCAGGCGGTGATGCAGGTGGTTACTCACAGGGCGGCGATATGGGCTATGGTCAGCCGCAACAGCAGGCACCGCGTCGTCAGCCTCAGCAGCCTCCTCAGCAGCCGCAGCAGCAGGCACCACAGGCTCCCGCGCAGGGCTTTGACGACTTTGACGACGACATTCCGTTCTGATTTGAGCGCCGATTGAGTCGATACAGACCCCGCAATGCGGGGTCTTTTCGTTTCAAGGGTGTTTGAGTGCAGAATGGTTTTCAGGGTTAGTGAATGGGTTGACCGACCCTGACAAGCTTCAACGTATTGGTCCCGCCCTGGGCATTGATATAGTCACCCTTGGTAATCAACACCTGATCGCCGTTGTCCACAATACCCAGCCGTTTCAGTTCGTCGATTGCACGTTGATTGATCTCAGCATTGGGGATGCGCTCGGTATCAAAATGAACGGTATCAACTCCCCGATACAAGGCTACCCGTCTTGCAGTACGCGGGTGACGGGTCAGCGCCAGAATCGGCAGCCCTGAATTGATGCGTGACATCAACCGGGTGGTTTTGCCGGTTTCAGTGATGCTGACGACTGCTTTTACCCCTTCTGAATGATTGGCGGCATACATGGCTGCCATGGCAATGGTTTCGTCCACATCGGCAAACGCCAGGTTGAGGCGATGATGTGATGTGCGGGTGGAAATATCTTCTTCAGCGCCCTCGATGATACAGGCCATGGCGGTTACCGTAGCGACCGGATACTGGCCCATGGCTGTTTCTGCCGACAGCATTACCGCATCGGTACCATCCAGCACGGCGTTGGCAACGTCGAACACTTCAGCTCGGGTTGGCAAAGGGTTGTCGATCATGGATTCCATCATCTGCGTGGCCGTGATGACGATGCGGTTCAATTCTACGGCTCGGCGAATGAGTTTCTTCTGGCTGCCAATCAGCGCAGCATCTCCGATCTCTACCCCCAAGTCACCTCGGGCGACCATGATGGCATCTGATGCGAGAATAAGCGCATCCAGTGCTTCCGTGTCCCTGACCAGCTCAGCTCGTTCAATCTTTGCGATCAGTTCACAGCGGCCACCGGCCTTATCCACGTATTTTCGTGCCTCATGGATATCGGACTCGCTGCGGGGGAAGGATACGGCCAGGTAGTCCAGGTCCAGCTCGACGGCTGTGCGTATATCGTCCCGGTCTTTATCGGTCAGGGCTGGTGCAGACAAGCCGCCACCCAGTTTGTTGATGCCCTTATTGTTGGATAGACGACCGCCAATGATGACTTCGCAGATCAGAGCGGTTTCGGTTTTCTCGCGTACCTGCATGCGCAGGCGTCCATCGTCCAACAGCAGCGTATCGCCGCAATTGCAGTCCTGAATCAAATCAGGGTAATCGACGCCAACGCAGGCTTCGTCGCCAGCTTCAGATGGCAGGTTCGTATCGAGAACAAAGGATTGCCCCCTGTTAAGGGTGACGCCCCCCTCCTTGAAACGGGCAATGCGAATCTTGGGACCTTGAAGGTCGCCAAGGATGGAGATGTTAAGACCATGACGATCTGCCAGAGCACGGACTTGTTCGGCACGCCGAATATGATCGGCAGCGACGCCGTGTGAAAAGTTGAGACGTACTACATTCACCCCGGCGAGCAGCATGTGCTCCAGGGTCTCATTTTCATCGGTGGCAGGCCCAAGGGTCGCCACGATTTTGGTTCTGCGTATTGTCATCTTTGATGGGCCGGGTGGAGTGCCCGGCCACTCCTCAGGCTTAGGGATTAACAACAACCACCTGTTCGGGCTGCACCGCGAGCGTTACGGCAGCGCCTTCGGGCACCCGGTCCTTGCCGATGGTATGTATTTCATCCACTGCGATCAGATGGCCCGCCACGTCGATGCCGTAACGTACCAACCCGCCCAGGAATTCGCTGTATACCACTTGCCCCTGCAGCTTGATGGCATTGGCAACGTTTTCCTCGGATCTCAAAACACGGGTGCATTGAGGGCGGAAGACGATACTGCCCTGACCGGAACGATCTGCACTGAAGGGAAAGCTGAGACCCTTGTCACTGTTGAAAGTCAGCTGGTCCGCTTGATGTTCAAAATGACCATCAAGGATGTTTGCCGAGCCAAGGAAGCCGGCGACAAAGCGGTTCGACGGGCTGTCATACAGTTCCTTGGGCGTACCGACCTGTTGGATTACGCCATCGCTCAGAACCGCCATTCGATCAGAGGTGGTATTGGCTTCTTCCTGATCATGGGTGACAAAGATGGTGGTCAGTCCCAGCTTGCGTTGCAGCTGCAGGATGTCACGTCGCATCTGGACACGCAGGTTGGCATCCAGATTGGACAACGGCTCGTCCAGCAACAAGACGCGAGGCTCGACCACTACCGTACGCGCCAGAGCAATTCGCTGCTGCTGCCCACCGGACAGTGCAGAAGGGCGTCGCTCTGCCAGGTGCAGCAGATCAACCAGTGAGAGGGCTTCTTCCACTCGCTGGTTGATTTCGGCCTTGGGTATGCGCCGTTCTTCCAGACCGAAGGCCACGTTTTGGCGCACGGTCATGTGGGGCCAGAGCGCATAGCTCTGGAACACCATGCCGACGTTACGCTTCCAGGGCGGCAATTCGGTAACATTCTGTTCACCGATCAGAATTCGGCCGGTTGGCGTAGGGCCAAAGCCTGCAATGGCTCGCAACAGAGTTGATTTGCCGGAGCCAGAGGGTCCAAGGAAAGCGAAAAACTCCCCCGGCTTGATATCCAGGTTAACCCCTTTCAGAACCTCGGTTTCACCGAAGCAGAGCCCTACATTCTGAATGCTGATACCTACAGCTTCGCTATGAATAGTCATTGTTATTATGCTCCCGGAATTATTTCGTCAAACCCTGAGCGCGCTTGGTGCGCTCTATGATGAGGTGGGACAGGTAGGTACCGGCACCAACGATCAGCACCGCAATAATGCCCAGTGCTGCACCCGGTCCACGCCCGGCGGCAGACTGCATGAAGATGTAGATGCCGTAAGCCAGAGGTGCATCCTCTTCCTTGGCAACCAGCATAATGGTGGCAGACAGTTCCACTGCAGCAGTGGCAAAACTGGTGACAAAACCGGCCAGGATACCGCCCATCATCAGCGGCACGACGATACGGCGAATGGTGGTGAATTTGCTGGCGCCGAGGCTTTCAGCGGCTTCCTCCAGCGACACGGCGACCTGCTGCAGCGCGGCGACACAGGCACGCAAGGCATAGGGCAGGCGGCGAACAGCCAAGGCAATCACCATGATGCCCCACCAGGTTGCCAGGGGAACGTCACTGAACGGCATTTCGACGCTGTAGAACATGCGCAGGTAGCCGATGCCCAGTACTACGCCCGGAATTGCCAGAGCGCCCATGGCAATGAAGTCCAGTGCCTTGCGGCCCCAAATCCCCGTTCTCCAGACAATGTATGCGATGGCGGTACCGAGAATGATATCGATAAGACCGGCCAAACCTGCATAGAGCAATGTATTGGTGATAAAGGCGTTAGCCGTCTCGAACACGGTTGTGTAGTGCTCAAGGGTGTAGCCATCGGGCAGAGGACTGAATGACCAGACCGTGGAGATCGACAGCAGGAACAGCGCCAGATGGGGTGCCAGCACGAAGGCCAGAATCAGGCCAATGACCATGTAGCAGCCCAGTTTTTCCATGCGACTGAGGTCGCGTTTCAGCAGGCCACCGCCACCTTTTTGAGCGGTTGCATAGTCCTTGCCCTTCATGGCGAGGAAAGAGACCCACATTGAGAACAGCGAGAACAGCACCAGAATGACGGAGATAACGTAACCGACAGGGTCGGAAATTCCGACGTTACTGATTCGCAGATAGGCTTGAGGTGCGAGCATGTTGTTGACGTTCAGCAGCAGTGGCGTGCCCAGGTCATCAAACACTTTCAGGAACACCAGAGAAGCACCTGCGATATAACCGGGCATGCCCAGCGGCAGAACGATGCGGCGGAACAGACGCATGCCGCTGGAACCCAGGTTAAGTGCGGCTTCTTCCATGGAGCGGTCGATATTCTGCAGACTGGCAGAGAGATTGATCAGAATGAACGGGAAGAAGTGAACGGACTGGACCAGAATGACCCCGTTCAACCCTTCCATAAACGGAATGGTGAAGCCGAAGTATTCATCCAGCATCAGGTTGATGGATCCATTGCTGCCGAAAAACAGCTGCATGGCCACAGCGCCTACGAAGGGCGGCATGATCAACGGAATCATCCCCAGCGTCTGGATCAGCGTCGATCCGGCAAAGTTGAAACGGGTGGTGAAGTAGGCCAACGGCAAGGCGATGATCGTGGCGAACACCACCGACATGGCGGATACGTAGAAGGAGTTAACAAACGATTCCCGGAACAGGGACGCGTTGAAGAAATCGATAAAGTTGTTCAGGGTCAGGGCACCGGTAGTCGGGTCCTGAAAGGCGACAAAGATCACCTTGGCGACGGGGAGTACCAGTACAAACAGCAGAAAAATAGCAATGGCTGCGGCTGCTGTGCCAGGCCCCCACTTCGCGGAGGTGAAAACAGGCCACAGAGCGCCCTTACGAGTAGCAGTCGTGCTCGCCATACATAAACCTCGGTTATTCAATCAGGGTTGGCCCCGGCAGCTGGATGCCGGGGCGGGTTAGCGAATTACCTGGGAAATACAGGTCGCTAACCGGATCCCAGTGCCTGGTTACAGCAGGGATAGTGCCTTTTCAGCGAGGTTTTGGGCCTGTTCGTAGTTGCTGACCACGATAGAGTCCCACTCGGCTTCCACTTCAGCCTGACGACCACTGACGGCATCGGAGGCTTTCTTACGTTTCTGCGTAAAAATGGCGGTAAAGTCCGGATCGTTGGCCTGAGCTTCAGTGATAGGCGTTTTGGCAACCAGAGCCTTGGCTTCATCCAGCAGCTTGCGGGCTTCAGCGTTTTCAGCTTTGGCCAGAGCCGCTTCGGCTTCATGGATCGCCTCAGTGGCCTCGCGCAGATCATCCATGCGGTAGGTGATCATCACGTCAAACAGGGAGTTGACCAGGTTGTAGCGGTTTTTGGACAGGTTCAGGTCAAAATGCAGGGCGCTTTGCAGGGCCTTGTCCTGGAAGGGGTTAGGGAAGCCTGCCGGTGCTTTGGCATAGGTATCCGGGTTGACTGGCAGACGGCGGATTTTCGGGTCTAACAATAGCTCCTGTCCGTCGCTGGAGAGCAGGAATTCGATAAAGCGTTCGGCTCCTGCCTGGTTAGGCGCGTTGCTGATGATGCCGATATTGGCTGGCACCAGTGAGGTGCCTTCCGGATAGATAAACTCGACTGGGAAGCCTGCACCCTGAGATGACAGACCAAAGAAGTCGATAACGATACCCAGACCGAAGTTACCGCTGTTGACGCCATCAGGAACGCCGAATGAACGCTCGGTGACCGATTTGAAGTTACCAGCCATGCGCTTCAGGCTGGCCCAGCCATTATCCCAGCCATCGGCCTGCAGAATGGTTTCAACCGTGAGATGAGTTGTCCCTGAGCGGGATGGCGCGGACATGCCGACATGTCCGAAGTATACCGGGCTTTCAAGATCGGCCCAGGACGTGGGGTCAGGCAGCTTTTTGGCTTTCAGGTAACGGGTGTTCCACATGATGCCGTATCCGGCAGCCGCAAAGCCCTTGTAATAGCCTTCGGGGTCATGAATCGGAAAAGAACCCACCGTCTCGGGAATGTTTGAATTCTTCAGCTCGTACTTCTGCAGCAGACTGCCATCCTTGAGTACTTCAAACGCGTCAGGTGCAGATGCCCAGAACAGATCTGTCCGGTTATTGGATGCAGTTTCCTTGATGTACTTGATGCCTGCAGAGGTTTTCTTGTTCAGGATTTCAATGTTGATATCCGGATTGGCCTTCTCGAAGGCCTGTTCAAACACTTGGGTCAGATCCTGAGGGAAAGAGGTGACAACGGTCAGTGTGCTGGTATCTGCCGAGGCGGGCATGGAGGCCAAGCTGATGCTGGCGCTCAAGAGACTGATTGCGAAAAACGATTTCCTGGATTTCATGTGCCTGCTCCTTGTTGTTTTTGTGCAGAGGCCGGTTGAATTCAAGGTGCGCGTTTTGGATGCGCATCAACCTATAGAGCAAGGAGCGGGCCTGAAAATATAACCTTATGTTATTTAAAGAGTTTATTTGCAGCAGGTGATATCGACTTATCGTGTTGTGTCATTGATGACACCTGTTTATCGAATGATATGAGTCATAAATGACTCGCTCAGGATTCGCTGTAGCGGGTCTTATCCAACTGATATTTTTGCATGCGCAAATAGAGCTTCTTCCGCGGAATGCCGAGCCGGTCGGCGGCTTCCTGAATTCTGCCACCGCTTTCGATCAGCGCTTCGCTCAGCAATTGGCGTTCGTAGTCAGCCAATTTCTCTGGCAGACTTGTTGCGTTGTTGTCCGCTTCTTCTGTGGTTTGCCCAAGGCGCTGTGAAATCCCCAGTACCAGCCGCTCGGCTTCGTGCTGCAGCTCACGCACATTACCGGGCCAGTCGTGTTGGCACAGGTTCAGGGTCATGGCATGGCTGAGCACAGGGCAGGGGCGCTGAAGTTTTTCGGCGGAGCGATACAGGAAGTGCTGAAACAGCAACAGCACATCTTCGCCTCGATTGCGCAGCGGCGGTATCTGTACCTCTGCCACATTGAGTCGATAGTAGAGGTCCTCGCGAAAGTCCCCCGCCTTGGCCAGCTGCAGCAGGTCCTCCTTGGTAGCGGCTATAACCCGGATATCGATATCGATGCTGGCATTGCCGCCCAGGCGTTCCAGTTGGCGCTCCTGCAACACTCGCAATAAACGGATTTGCAGGGAGGCCGGCATGCTTTCCAGTTCATCCAGAAACAGGGTGCCGCCATTGGCATATTCCAGTTTACCGGTGCGGCGCTTGCTGGCGCCGGTGAAGGCTCCCGCTTCGTGACCGAAAAGTTCGCTTTCCATAATGCTTTCCGGCATGGCCCCGCAGTTCAGCGCCACAAAGGGCCCCTGAGCGCGTTTGCTGCTTTGGTGCAGGGTCTTGGCAATCAGCTCCTTGCCGGTGCCGGTTTCCCCATGCAGCAGAATATCCACATCGGCGTCGGCGATATTACGTACCAGTTGTTTCAGCTGTCGCATAACCGGGCTATTTCCGATGATAAGGCTGTCGATATCGGCGGATTTAGTCAGTGCTGCGCGCAGCGCTCGATTTTCCAGGACCAGTCGGCGGGTTTGACGAGCACGTTGAACCTCTTCCAGCAGCCGCTGGGGTGAAACAGGTTTCTCGATGAAGTCATAGGCGCCCTTGCGCACGGCCTGAATCGCCGTGCTGATATCGCCGTGGCCGGTGACCAGAATAACGGGCAGTTCAGGATCCTTTTGCATGATGCAGTCCAGCAGCTCAAGGCCATCCATACCCGGCATGCGTATGTCGCTGACCACGATTGCCGGGCAATCCACATCCAGGCAGGGGAGTGCGGCTGCGGCGCGCCCGAAGCTTTTTACCGTGTAACCTTCCAGTTCCAATGTCATCTGGGCAGCTTCGCGAACATCGGCTTCGTCTTCAATCAGGATAATGTCTGGAGTCTTGTCAGTTTTCATAGCGTGGCAGCGTCAATTGAACATGGGTGCCCAGCCCCGGGCTGGACTCGATAGCAATTTCACCCTGGAGTTCCTGCAGGATCTTGCGACTGATCGACAGACCCAGCCCCAGGCCTGAACCCGGTTCCTTGGTGGTATAGAACGGATCGAAAATTTGTCGAAGCTGGACCTCCTCCATGCCGCAGCCGTTATCGCGCAGGTGCAAAACCAGCTGATGCTGATGGGCCTGACCTTCGATTGTCAGGCAGGGAGTATCCCGGTCGTTCATGGCGTCCAGTGCATTGCCGATCAGGTTTACCAGCACCTGTTCCAGGTGTATTGCTTCACTGGCGGCAGGAGGTAAGTCGGCCAGTCCTTCGATGCGAACCTCACAGGCCAGTCGTTTCAGGCGTTCGGTATACAACTCCAGCGCACTGTCGACGACAGCCGCCGTATCCACCGCAGAAATGGCGGTATCGCTGCGACGCGCAAACAACTTCAGATGGTTAATGATGCGGGCCATCTTGTCGGCCAGTTGTTCATTTTTCTGCAGCAGCACCTGGCTGTCTTCGAATCGGGATTGCTCCAAGAGGCGGCTCAGGTTGTGCGTGTTGTATCTCAGGGCACTGAGCGGCTGGTTCAGCTCATGCGCTATGCTGGCGGACAGCTGGCCCAGCATTGCCAGTTTGGCGGCCTGAATCAGCTCCTGATGGGCCGCGCGCAGCTCGGCCTCGGTTTTGCGGCGTTCGCTGATCTCGGCTCTCAGGTCCTTGGTGCGTTCGATGATGGTGGCTTCCAGCAGTTCTTTGGCGTGATGGCGCTCGGTGGCATCCACTAGCGTATAGAGGTACTTGGTGCGCTGGCGCTGGGCAAAGGAACGGGCGGACAGATCCAGATGGAAGGCTTCTCCATTGGCACGCTGTCCCAGCGTTTCAATACTGGCCTGGCGCTGGGCCAGAGCCAGAAGGTCAACGGAATCCGTAGGTTGTGCGGACAGGATGCAGTGGATGTTGCGCCCCTCCAATGCTGCCTGGCTCTGTTGAAACAACAGTCTGGCATTGGGGTTCACAAACTCGATACAGCCCTGATCATCGGTACTGATCAGGCCCACCAGCGCATTATCAATAATGGCTTCAGCGTTGGCATCTTCCACTTCACGGGCGGTGTTGCGAAACACCAGCAGGGCCTGAGCCATTTGGCTCAGCTCGTCATCACCACTGGTGTCCACAGGTGTTCCCAGATCGCCGGAGGCAATGGCTTCCATGCTCAGGCGCAGACGATTCAAACGATGGAGCAACTGATGACCGACAAAATGCCAGCCAACAAATAAAGACAGCATCAGGCCGCATACAGCGGTCAGGATGAGTAGCACACGCGAACGGTTAATGGTTTGTTCGGCATTGCGACTGGTGTCTGAAGCCAGGGCTTCAGTGCGCTCGGTTTGCTTTTCAATCAGTTCTTCCAATACTTCGAGCAGCTGCTTGTTCTCATCCAGAAGCGTTTGGTTGGTGCTCAGGATAGACAGCTCCTGCAGGCGCAGTTGCGGCAGGCTGCGATCCCCATGGCTGTAGGAGAGAATGTCCCGTGATGCCTGGCGAATGGAAACCGTGCTTTCGACCGACTTGAGACTATCCAGCTGTTGTTGCAGCTGATCTTCAATCTCGGCCAGGTAATGTAAGGTGGTCTCGATCTGGTGAGTCTGTGATTGGGAAGCTGCACGCAGAATCAATCCTACGGCCAGGTTGGTATCGGCGTTCATTGCCTGCAGGCGGTCCCGGTTGCTCAGCTCGGTATGGATCTGTTGCAACAAGGCTTGAGGGCGGGGACTGGTACCGAGATCTTCCAGCAGGCTATCTGTATTGAATCGGCTATCGGTCAGGATTGGGTTGATCTCATCCAGAAAGGCAGCATGGCTCCAGCGCAGGGCTGTGGATAACTCTCGGATCCCTCGGCGCAGCTCGAACAGGGTGGTGACATTCTGATTCAGCTGGTTCAGGTTTTGCTCGATGCGCGGGGATAATTGCTGCAGGTTACGTACGAATTCGTCAGGCAAAATTTGCTGAGGGTGCTCTGTCGGCAAGGCGCTTAGGGTTTTGAGTTGGTCCTGCAGCTGGTTCCAGGTGTCTTCCTGTTCCCAACGTGAGGCTGACCCGACCAGACGTGGGGCGGTAGAGGTAATACTGCCGCTGATCCAGGCCAGTCGTGCGGAGGTGTTGATCAAGGGAACCTGTTGGCGGCCGATGTGATCCACTTTTTCGCTGATCTGCAGCATGGCGATCCAGGCAGTCAGAGCAATCCCCAGTGTCAGCAGCATGATGGCACCCAGCGCTAGAGTGAGTCGGGTGCCCAGTCGGCTCCAGCCCCAGCGGAGAGGTGTAATCTGGTCAAAAAGTGCCACGCGAGACTCCGTCCAATTGATGCTTCAGCACTGACAGTTGGTGCGTAATGCGATCCTGCTGTTGGCGTGACCACTGACGCCAGCGCTCCATTTCCTGCAATTGGGTTTCGGACAGCTGGGCTCCTGGCAAAACCTGAGTAAAACTGCCCAATAGCGCCAGATTGTCCAACTGATCGGCATCGAATGGGATCGATACCAGGTCCTGGCGGATGGCAGCATAGGCGGGTTCAAATTCCGGTTGAGGGTTCAGGTCCAGGCGCTGGCGGATCGACTCCAGCCGGCTCCAGCTCTGTTGCAGGAAGTCGAGGCGCAGGGTGATCAGTTCGTCAAAAAGCGCATTCACCAGTTGGTAGCGTTTAACGGCCAGCTGGCTGTCATAGTCACGGCTGTGCTGGATACTGGGCAGATAGGTGTTTAACAGGTGTTCCGGCTGTTCATTCAGCACTTGCTGATTAACCGGGAAGCGGCTCAGTTCGGGGGCCAGCAGCATGCGTTGTCCTTCAGCGGTGAGTAGATAGCTCACCAGTTGCCGTGCGGCTTCGGGGTTGGGGCCGTCCTTGACCAGTCCCGCACTGGCGGGCAAAAACACCGAGGGGGCTGGGTAGACAAAATGGATATCCGGATCATCGTACTGCGCGGTAAAAGCGAAAAAGTCGATACTGAGTCCCAGACCAAAGCGTTGATTGATGACGCCTTGGCGCACGCCGAAGCTGCGTGCGGTGATGGTGGTCAGGTTGCCTGCCAACTGAAGCAGATATGCCCAGCCCTGGTTCCAGCCCTTGTCCTGCAGCAGTGTTTCGACAATGACATGGGTCGTGCCTGAGCGACTGGGAGTCGTCATGGCGATGTGGCCACGGTATTCCGTTTGCAGCAGGTCTTCCCAGCGCTTGGGTTCCCTGAGCTGGTACTCTTGCATGTACTGCCGGTTGATCATCAGACCGTAGCCTGAGTAGGCAAAGGGTGTGTATTTGAGGGGTTGTTGCGGCAACAAAGGGGTCAGTTGCCCTTGCTGGTTCAACCAGTCGAAGGCGTCGGGTGCACTGACAATGACCAGATCGGGCCTAGGGTAGAGATTCTTTTCCAGGTGGGTCAGCACCGCCGGTGTTTTCTTGTTAATGAACCTCAGATTGAACTCGGGTAACTGTTTCGACAGCTGCTGATGCAGGTAATTAGAGACCTCGGCGGAAAATGAGGTGATCACAACGACAGGTTGTTGTGCTCTGGCCTGGAACGCAATCATCAGCAGGCACAGGCAAGGCAAGATCCGTCGCAAAAATCGCAACATGGGGCAACTTCTCCAGTGTCCTGTGATGTTGTTTTTATTAATAATCACAGGGCTGCTGGCGCTTTGGCTGACAGCCCTTGAAGCCGCAGGACAACGGCTTCTTTTTTAACTGATATGGGTCACTCGATATAGTTCACCCGCGTAATCCGGTCGTTAGCCACCATGAAAAATGCATTCTGGGGGATATCCTGTTGCCAGGTATCGGCGTAATCCAGGTTCAGTAGCAGACTGCGCAGTACCCGGCTTGATAGACCGTGAGTGACCACAACAATATCACCAGATGCAGGCAAGTCGTCCAGCCAACTGCTCAAACGAGCCTGTACGGCTTCGAAGTGCTCGCATCGGGGCGCAAGCAAATACCAGTCGGGCTCTGTCTGCAGGTGCGGATAGTCTTCCAGCAGGCCGGGAATGGTGCGTTGTTCCCACTCCCCAAGCGCAATCTCTTTCAAGCGATCATCCTGCTGCAGATGTGTGCCGGGAAAGCCGATTTTATCGCAGACAATCTGGGCGGTTTCAACTGCCCGCCCCAGGGAGCTACAGAATACATGGTACTCACGATCTCGCAGATAGGGCTTCAGGGTCAGGCCGGCATTGATGGCCTGTTGCTGGCCCTTTGCCGTGAGTGGGGAATTGCAGTGTCCCTGCAAGCGCTTCTCAGCATTGAACTGGGTTTGCCCGTGTCTGAGGATAAAGAGGGTACGCGTCATTGTTATTGTAATCTCCGTCAGGTGGATGAATGCGACTGCAGGGGCAAAAGCAAGAACCGGGCCTTTCGGTAAAATATCTTATTAATCAGTGTGATATAAGTGCCAAGCGGGTCCGGGATAGATGGGGGCGAGCCCGGTCAGCGATAATGGGTCAGTTTTGACCGATCTGTCTCTGAGCGGGCTGGAAGCAATGCGGAAGGAATACGAATAGCCGGTGTTGCTAGTGAATTTGTGGCGCACGCCTGATCGGCTTGAGGCGTTCGCTGAGCAGAAACAACATGAGAATGCCCAGCGCGTAGAGCATTTGGACACCCAGCAGCATCAGTACCCATGCACACAGCAGTGTAGATACCAGAGCAATACCGCGGGCCCAGCCGCGCAATAGCACACACCCGGCAGCCATGCTCAGCAGGTAGACCAGTACAAAATTGCCGTTGGCATAGCGCATCAGCGTTTCAATGCTCAGCCCCCAGTTCCATCCCAACAAGGCGAATACCGCGCAGGCCAGGGCAACCAGGTTAAACGCCCGTGCCGGTACGCCATGACGGTTGCGCTGAGCCAGTGCTGATGGCAGCTTGCCTTCATCTGCCAGGCTCCAGAGCAAACGCGCAAAGCCTTGCAGATAGATATTGATGGACGCAAAACAGGCAAGATAGCCAATTACGGCCGCCAGCCAGCGCCATTGGTCTCCCCAGAGCTGTGCGACTAACTGAGGCAAAGAGGTGGCATTGGCCTGGTGGTCACCATAGGTACCGAAGTGAACCACGGCCAGGGAGCAGGCCCAGTAAACGGCACCGGCGAGCAGGACACCCAGCAACAGGGCCAGTGGGAAATCCCGTTCCGGATTTTTGAACTCTTCACCCAGGTGGGTAAACGCCTCAAGGCCGACAAAGCACCAGAACATGAGTGCCAGAACAGCACTGATGGCGGGCCAGTGAACGGCCTGCAGCGGCATCAGGTCGCCGGTAGGTTCCGTCAAATCGCCAAGCCACCAGAAGGACGCTACGGTTGCGATGATCAGCACCGCAATGGCCAGCTGGATCTGGCCGGATGCACGGGCCGGTCGTTGTCCGAGTATCAGCATCAAGCCCAGAGTTAGCATCTGAATAGCCATATCGCCGGCGGGTGTGATCGGAGCCAGTGCGTACCAGAAGCCGCTGGCCATTTTCAAGGCGGCTGGCAACCCTACGGGGATCACGGCCAGAAACAGCAGGGCGACACTACGCTCCATCGAAAGACCAAAGGCACGCCCAATCAGTGCAGGGGCACCGCCGGCATGGGGAAACTGTTGTCCCAATTTGGCAAAGGTGAAAGCGATGGGCAGGACCAGGAGTGTTAAAAGTGGCCAGGCCCAAAGTGAGGCAGGACCCGCAATCGCTGCGGCAGCGGCGGGGACGACGAAAATGCCCGTACCCAACAGTGACGTGGCCAAGAGGCCAACGCCCTGTAATAAACTCAATTCCCGGTTCAAACGACTCATACAGGTATCCGACAGGGCTTAACCGGTTTGCTCCGGCTGGGCAGTATTCAAACAGTGCCGATAGCCTACGCGCGATTCATCCATTACGGAGCTGTCATAGCGCCGGTTATAAGCTGCAATTTGCCGGAAAATCGCGGCATAATGCAGCCAGCGGTCAGGCTGGGAGAGCTCCAGGTATGCTGGCTGTGATACAGGGCGCTCAGGGATAAGGAAAGATCAGTTGGACAAGTTCGATCAGCAGATACTGGCGCTGTTGCGCAATGATGCTCGTATGGCAATAACGGCTATTGCACGAGAGGTGAATCTTTCACGCACCGCTGTCAGCGACCGGATTCGTCAGTTGGAAGAGCGCGGCATTATTCGTGGCTACCATGCCGATGTGACAGATGGCGAAGTGCCAGCAGTGCGTGCCTTCCTTGAACTGTTCTATAACGAGAGCCGTTGTGAAGCTTACGTCGACAAGATTCGAGCTTTTCCTGAGGTAAAGCGCTGCTGCGGTATCAGTGGTGACACGGATATGCTGATCTATCTGGAAACCGCCAGCATGGAGCGGCTGATTGAAATTCGGGCTGCCATTGAGGCTTTCCACAAAATGGTCCGGGTCAAAACCCATATAGTTATGAAAGAGTGGGACATGTAGTGCCTTTTCTTGGATTGTGCGCATGCAGCAAAGCGCTGTAGCGGTTTTTGCCTGTACAACCCCATGTTTGTCAGGGCCTTTTCCGTTTCTGAAAGGTAACTTTTTGCAGTGCAGCGGGTGTGCAGGCGAAATGAATAGGGTATGCTCAAATTATCCCTGAATCTGCTTCCTAGCCCTAAGTGTCAGTTCGAGTTCAAGCAACATGGTAGCCAGCGCATACACAACTTCAGCCAAAGTCCTGGTTCTTGGGGCAGCCGGTCAAGTCGGTCATGCACTTGCCGAACTGCTTGAAAAATCGCCAGGTATTGAGCCGATTGCCCTGAGCTGTCGTCAGCTCGATATCACCTCTGCGGATGCCATTCGTCGCCAGCTTGAAAAGCACCTGCCGGATTACGTGGTCAACTGTGCCGGTTTCAACCGTGTGGATGCTGCCGAACGCCAGGTAGATGAAGCTTTTTCGGTTAACCGTGATGGCGCCGCCAATCTGGCGTCGGCCTGTTCTGCGCTCAGTATTCCTCTGCTGCATATCTCATCGGATTACGTATTCGATGGCCACTACGCCAGTGGCTACAGCGAAGGCGACGATCCTGCGCCTTTGGGGGCGTATGGTCGCAGTAAATGGGAAGGTGAAGAAAAAATACGTCAGTTGCAGCCGCAGCATTTGATTCTTCGCATCAGCTGGATCTTCAGCGCGCGTGGTCATAACTTCCTGCTGCGTATGTTGGAGCAGGCGCGTCATGAAAAAGTGATTGAAGCCGCGGATGATCGTCGTGGTTGTCCCACTTCGGCAGATGATGTGGCGCGTGTGATTCTGGCGATTCTGCGTCAGCTTACCTGCGGTATTGATGTCTGGGGCACTTACCACTACTGCGGTGCCGAGATCACCACAAGGTACGGATTCACTGAAGCCATACTGGCGGCGGTGCGTCAGTATGAAGAGCTGGAAGTGGAAAGTATCAAGGCGGTCGCGACTGCTGAACTGCACCCGCTGGCTGAACGGCCGGCCTCCTCGGTACTCAAGTGCCATAAATTGCTGTCGACATTTGGTATTCGTCAACGCCCCTGGCGTTCGGAGCTGCAGCGCGTCATTCGTGAAATATATGGCGAGTCCTGAGACCCGCCACCGTGTTTTTTAATACACGTCTCTTCTAACCAAGCCTTACAGACCCAGTGTCGGTGAGCGTGTAATGGCAACCGCCAGCACGTAGCCGACGCTCGCCAGTGCGGCCAGCAGTGCCAGGCTGCGCGTACGCAAATTCCGTCCTCGCTTGAGCGCAATGGTGCCGAATCCGATGTAGGCCAGCAGACCCAGGACCTTGGCAGTGAGCCAGTGGTGCGTAAGCGGGTATTGGGAAATGGTCAGCATCAGGCCAATGGCACTGAGCAACAACAGAGTGTCGATGACGTGGGGTGTGATTCTAAGCCAGCGGGCCTTGAGTGCACCGGGCCAGGCATACATGCACAAGGCTCTGAGCAGAAACAGGGCGATGCTCAGTCCCACGAAGGTCAGGTGGGCATGCTTCAGCATGAGATAAGTATTCACGTTGGGTTCTTCCTGAAAACGTTTGGTTGATTGCGGCCTATACTGGAGGCAAAGACCGCCTGTGGACAGCAGGTTGTGTGAACAAGAACTATAACCACCTGATAGGGTCTTTTGAATCATGAGCCAGCAAACTTCTGCACTGGTGGATGGATTCGGCCGCCAGATTCATTATCTTCGCCTGTCGGTGACGGACCGTTGTGACTTTCGTTGTGTCTACTGCATGAGTGAACAGATGCAGTTTTTGCCCCGTGACCAGGTGCTGACACTGGAAGAGATGCTTTGTCTGGCACAGGTGTTCGTGTCACTGGGCGTGCGCAAGGTGCGGCTGACCGGTGGTGAACCTTTAGTACGGCGTAACCTGCTCTGGCTGGTGGAACGTCTCGGACAGCTGCCGATTGAGCTGGTGATGACCACCAATGCCTCCCAATTGACCCGCTTTGCCCAGCCCTTGGCTGAAGCAGGGGCCAGTCGACTCAATATCAGTCTGGATACACTCAACCCTGAACGTTTTCGACAGCTGGCGCGCACGGATCGTCTGGCGCAGGTGCTGGCTGGAATCGATGCGGCCTGTGAGGCGGGGTTCAAGCGCATCAAACTCAATACCGTAGTGCTGAAAGGGCGAAACGATGATGAGGTTCCCGCGCTGGTGGCCTTCGCTCGTGACCGAGGGCTGGATATCAGCTTTATCGAAGAAATGCCGTTGGGTTCCATCAGTGAGCATGCTCGAGATGAGACCTTCTGTTCCAGTGATGAGCTGCGCGAACGTATTTCTGAGCATTACGAGCTGATGCCGACGGCGGAGCGAACCGGGGGACCATCGCGCTACTACCGTATGCCGGACAGTGACAGCCGTATCGGCTTCATTTCACCGCACAGTCACAACTTTTGTGCCGACTGTAATCGAGTCCGTTTGACCGCCGAAGGGCGGTTGCTTCTTTGCCTGGGCAATGAGCACTCCCTGGATCTGCGTGCCTTGCTAAGAGCCGGGGCTGATGAGACTCAACTGCGTGAAGCCATCATTGATGCCATGGCGCTCAAGCCGGAGAAGCATCACTTCAATCTGCAAGAGGAGCCGCAAATCCTGCGTTTCATGAATATGACCGGGGGGTAATCCTGATCACCTCCTGTGCGGTGCTAAGGGACACACTGCAAATGGCGCTATAACAGGGTAAAATGTGCGCTTTTCAATCAGAGACGTTAAGCGCGCGCATGAACGCAGACAACCAGGTCAATGACCCTTTCCAGTCAATTCGCCCCTATCAGGACAGTGAAGTCGAGGCGGTACTGCAGCGTTTGATACGGGATGATGAGTGTATTTCGGCACTGACTCGCTATCAGTTTCCGCGAGCGTCGGGCCCTTTGGGCTGGTTGCTGAAGCCAATGGTGCGAATTGCCGTTGCCGCCCGTGTAGGTGATATCGAAGATGTACATGGCTTCCAGATGATGGTGGCCGATTACATGCAGAAGATGATTGCACGCACCACCACTCGCATCAGCTGTTCAGGGCTGGAACGCCTGGACCCGGAAGAGTCCTACCTGTTTGTTTCCAACCATCGTGATATTGCCATGGACCCGGCGTTTGTGAACTGGGTCCGCCATCAGGGCGGTATGTCGACGGTGCGTATCGCCATCGGTGATAACCTGCTGCGTAAACCCTATGTGTCTGATCTGATGCGCCTGAACAAGAGCTTCATCGTGAACCGCTCCGCCAAGGGGCGTGAAATGATGGCCGCGCTCACCCAGTTGTCGTCCTATATCGATCACAGTGTCTGTAACGGGCATTCGGTGTGGATTGCCCAGCGTGAGGGGCGTGCCAAAGACGGTAATGACCAGACCGATCCGGCGCTGATGAAAATGTTTTATATGTCCCATCGCAAGCAGCGCAGCCTGTCCGAGATGGTCGAACGCCTGAACATCGTCCCTGTGGCGATCTCCTATGAGCTGGACCCCTGTGATGCGCTTAAAGCTGAGGAGTTGGCTGCAATTGCATTGCACGGTGCTTACCAAAAAAGCGAGTTTGAAGATATTTCCAGCATCGTGCGCGGCATTACCGGTAATAAGGGAGCTGTTCATGTAGGGTTTGGTGAACCGCTGACAGGCGAATTTGAATCGCCGGAAGCGCTGGCCGAAGAGATCGATCGCCAGATCTACCTGAACTACCGACTGCATCCGAGTAATCTGGCTGCTGCCGGTGAAAATGTGACCCCCGAGCAGCAGGCGGCTTTTGAAGAGCGACTGAATGCGGTGAGCGAGGAAGCGCGTCCCTTTCTTCAGGCGATGTATGCCAACCCGGTGAAAAACTATCACAAGGCACAACAGGAGGCCTCATGAGCCAGCTAACCCATCTCAATGCTCAGGGCGAAGCCCGCATGGTGGACGTCAGTGACAAGGCTGTAACCGTGCGTGAAGCTACGGCCAGTGGTTGGGTTGAGATGAAAACCGAGACACTGGCACTGATTCAGGAGGGGGGGCACCCCAAGGGAGATGTGCTGGCGGTTGCGCGTATTGCCGGTATCCAGGCTGCCAAGAAAACTTCTGACCTGATTCCTCTGTGCCATCCGTTGATGCTCAGCTCGGTGAAAGTGGAGCTGGTGCCCCAACCGGAATTGAACCGAGTGCTGATTGAAGCGCGTTGCCGCCTCAGTGGCCAGACGGGTGTGGAAATGGAAGCACTGACGGCCGTGAGTGTGGCTGCTCTGACCCTGTACGATATGTGCAAGGCGGTGGATAAAGGCATGCGTATCAGCGGCATAGAGCTGGTTGAAAAAACCGGCGGCAAGAGTGGCGACTGGCGTCGTGAGGACAATGCATGAAACTGATTTACTTTGCCCGTGTTCGCGAGCAGTTGGGGCTGGATGAAGAAACTCTGGCGCTGCCGGAGGGGATTGCAACGCTGGCGCAGCTGGTGGATTGGTTGGCCCTGGAGCGTGGTGAGCCTTGGGCAGCAGTGCTTCAGGCAC
Source organism: Marinobacterium sp. (assembly GCA_048260865.1). GTDB lineage: Bacteria > Pseudomonadota > Gammaproteobacteria > Pseudomonadales > Balneatricaceae > Marinobacterium. The sequence continues at coordinate 36,190 of JBLXGN010000011.1, forward strand.
CGGATCTGATCTGCGCGCTCAATCAGGAAGTGGTGGATCGTCAGGCTAAAGTGTCTGATCAGGATGAGGTTGCATTCTTTCCGCCGGTAACAGGAGGCTGATGTGAGCTTGTCCAGAACAACACCCAAGGCAACGCCCTTGCTGTTTATACGCTCGCTGCTCTATTACGCCGGCTTCTACCCGGTCACGATGGTGTTCTCGACGATCTGTTTGATCATCGGTCCCTTGCTGCCGTTTCGAGCCCGCTTCAAGTTTCTAACGCTGATCAACTACTTCTACATCGCCTGGCTGCGTATCTGCTGTGGTGTCAAAGTGCGGGTAACCGGTCGTGAAAACTTGCCTGCTGAAGGCAGCTATGTGGTCATTGCCAACCACCAGAGTGAGTGGGAGACGCTGTACTTCCAGTTGCTGATTCGTCCCCAGGCGGTGGTGCTCAAGCAGGAGCTGCTGCGGATTCCACTGTTTGGCTGGGCGCTGGCGCTACTGAAGCCGATCGCACTGGACCGTAGCAAGCGCCGTGGTGCACTCAAGCAGCTGCTGGAACAGGGTAAGGCCCGTTTGGCCGAGGGTATTCCGCTGTTGATATTCCCGCAGGGGACGCGTTTACCGGTGGGTGAACTGGGCAAGCTCAACAAGGGAGGCTCCATGCTGGCGGTGAGCAGTGAGGTGCCAATTGTGCCTGTCGCGCACAATGCGGGTCTGTACTGGCCGGGCAAATCCTTCATCAAGTATCCCGGTACTGTTGAGGTTGCAGTTGGTCCTGCCATTGCGACCATGGGTCGCTCGGTGGATGAAGTTCACGCCGAGAGTACGTCCTGGCTGGAAGCCAAGATGCGAGAACAGGGCAGCCTTGATTAAGTTCTCTATGTATCAGATATAAAAAAACCGCTCGATGAGCGGTTTTTTTATGGTCGACCGACAGTCGGTCGAAGCTGTATAGCGCTTAGCCTTCGAACTTCTCGAATACCAGCGTGGAGTTGGTGCCACCGAAGCCGAAGCTGTTGGACATGACGCGCTTCAGCTCGACATTGTCCATGCGCTCGGTTACGACCGGCATGCCGTCCGCTTCCGGATCCAGCTCTTCGATGTTGGCGGATGCGCAGATGAAATCGTTGTGCATCATCAACAGCGAGTAGATCGCTTCCTGTACGCCGGTAGCGCCCAGTGAATGACCGGTCAGAGACTTGGTAGAGCTCACCGGAGGCATATCGTCACCGAAGGTCTGCTTCATCGCTTTCAGCTCCTGAATGTCACCGGCCGGAGTGGAGGTGCCATGGGAGTTGATGTAATCGATTTTGCCGTCAACGGTAGCCATCGCCTGCTGCATGCAGCGCACAGCGCCTTCGCCAGACGGAGCAACCATGTCGTAACCGTCAGAGGTAGCGCCGTAGCCAACCAGCTCAGCATAAATCTTGGCGCCACGCGCTTTAGCGTGTTCCAGGTCTTCCAGTACCAGCATGCCGGCACCACCTGCGATGACGAAACCGTCACGGTTGGCGTCATAGGCACGGGATGCTTTTTCCGGCGTCTCGTTGTACTTGCTGGAAAGGGCGCCCATGGCGTCGAACATGACGCTCAGAGACCAGTGCAGTTCTTCACCACCGCCGGCAAAGATCACGTCCTGTTTGCCCAGCTGAATCTGCTCCATGGCATTACCGATGCAGTGTGCACTGGTCGCGCAAGCAGATGTAATGGAGTAGTTAACGCCCTTGATCTTGAACGGGGTCGCCAGACAGGCTGAAACGGTAGAGCCCATGGTACGGGTTACGCGGTAGGGACCTACACGGCGTACACCTTTCTCACGCAGGATGTCTGCTGTCTCAACGATGTCGGCAGAAGAGGCGCCACCGGAGCCAGCAATCAGGCCGGTACGGACGTTGGAAACCTGATCTTCGCTTAGACCTGAATCTTCGATCGCCTGTTTCATGGCCAGATAGGCGTAAGCAGATGCGTTGCCCATGAAGCGACGCAGTTTACGGTCGATCAGGCTATCCAGATCGATGTCGATACTGCCCGCAACCTGGCTGCGGAAGCCCAGTTCTTTATATTCCGGCTGGAACTTGATGCCGGAACGGCCCAGTTTCAGTGATTCCAGGACGGTTTCCTGGTCATTGCCCAGGCAGGAAACGATTCCCATACCGGTCACTACGACGCGTCGCATGTGTAGCCTCTCTTCAACTCGTTCAGAACTTATCAGTCTTATTATAGGGTCATCAGACAGAACCCGCTTAACGCGGGTTCGGTATCAGAAATTGTCAGTCTGCTTGAACAGACCCACACGCAGGTCCTTTGCGGTATAGATGACACGGCCATCAACCGCTACGGTGCCATCAGCGATACCCATAACCAGCTTGCGTTCGATCACGCGCTTCAGCTGAATATGGTAAGTCACTTTTTTGGCTTCCGGCAGAACCTGACCGGTGAATTTTACTTCGCCGGAACCCAGTGCACGACCACGGCCTTCATTGCCACGCCAGCCCAGGAAGAAGCCGACCAGCTGCCACATGGCGTCCAGTCCGAGGCAGCCAGGCATCACCGGGTCACCCGGGAAGTGGCATTCAAAGAACCAGAGGTCCGGACGGATATCCAGTTCGGCAATGATTTCACCCTTGCCGTACTCGCCGCCGTCTGTGTTGATCTCAAGGATACGATCAAGCATCAGCATGTTGCCAACCGGCAGCTGTGCATTGCCCGGGCCAAACATTTCACCGTGGCCGCACTGCAGCAGCTGCTCGCGTTCAAATGAAGAAGGTCGTGTCATAAGAAACCGTTATTCCAGAGGCATTTCATCAATATTTCGGCGATTATACCGGTTTGAGCCCCTTCAGGCACGAGCTGCGTCATGTATTTTGCTCATCTGGCACGTCAACACAGGCTGAAACAGGCCAAAGACACGGCTTGATAGCGACTGAAAATGTAGCTTTTGGAGGACGTGAAGGTCGTGTGCGGGAGCTGCGGGCGCGGCTCCCGGTTGGCTGAATGATTACTGGGTACGATCCAGTGCCAGCTCGGTCAGTGTAACCAGCGTATCGCGGAAAGAGCTGACGGGGAGTGCTTTCAGAGCGCTCACAGCCTTGTCCAGTTCGGCCTGTGCCTGCTGGCGGGTGTAATCAATAGCCCCGGTGCGCTGAACAATTTCCAGCACCGGCTGAAGATCATCCAGTCCGCCTTCGCGGATGGCGCGACGCACCAGTTTACGGTCTTCTTCGCTGCCAACACGCATGGCGTAGATCAATGGCAGGGTGGCTTTGCCTTCGGCCAGGTCGTCACCCACGTTTTTGCCCATGGTGGCGCTGTCAGACAGATAATCCAGCAGATCGTCCACGATTTGGAAGGCAATGCCCAGATGACGGCCATACAGGCGCAAAGCTTCACGCTCGTTGGCTGGTGCATCGGCCAGAATCGCACCTACCTCAGTTGCTGCTTCAAACAGCATGGCGGTTTTACCGAGAATGACCTGCATGTACGAGTCTTCGGTCGTATCGGGGTTGCGCTGGTTTAACAGCTGCAGTACTTCGCCTTCGGCGATGACCGTGGTGGCATTGGAGATCACCTGCATGATTTCCATACGGCCAATATCCACCATCATCTGGAAGGCGCGGGAGTACAGGAAGTCGCCGACTAAAACGCTGGGAGCATTGCCCCATTTCGCGTTGGCAGTAGCGTTGCCACGGCGCAGTTCTGAATTATCAACCACGTCATCGTGAAGCAAAGTGGCGGTATGGATAAATTCGATCACCGCGGCCAGGGGGATATGCTGCTCGCCCTTGTAGCCGCAGGCGTTGGCGCTGAGGAGAACCAGCAGGGGACGCAGGCGTTTGCCACCACCGGCAACGATATGGTGACCTATTTTTTCGACCAGCGGGACATTGGAACCCAGGTGGTTGAGTATATAGTCGGTAACGGCATCAAACTGCGGCTCTATGGCCGGGTTTAGCTGGTGTGGCTGCATCGGACGGGTTCTGTATGTGGTTTAAACACCCGCCGCATGCTAGGGGGCGGGGTCTGGAGTGTCAAGTCAGCCACCATTTCAAGGGCTTGCACAAACTGTGACAAAGTCCGCTTTAAGGTTGCGTGTCAAGGGTGTTTGCAGTACAATTTCGCGCCTTAAACCTGTCCACCGACGCTCCCTACCATAGGGTGCCAGAAGTCCTTGCGGCTTCGGCCATTAGAAGTAGGTTTCGTATCCATAGTAGCCGGGCGGGTTAAATTTTGGAGAAAAACATGTTCGCAGTAATCGTAAGCGGCGGTAAGCAGTACCGCGTGCAGGAAGGTCAGACTCTGAAACTTGAGAAGCTGACTGCTGACGCTGGTTCTAGCATTGAATTCGATCGCGTGCTGCTGGTTGGCAACGGCGACGACATCAAAGTTGGCGCGCCGGTAGTAGACGGTGCCAAAGTGGCTGCAGAAGTTGTCGGTCACGGCCGCGGCGAGAAAGTCACTATCGTCAAGTTCCGTCGTCGTAAGCACCACATGAAGCGTCAGGGTCACCGTCAGTGGTTCACTGAAGTGAAAATCACTGGTATCAGTGCCTGATTAACCGAACTTAGGAGATTGAAGAATGGCTCATAAGAAGGCTGGTGGTTCAACGCGTAACGGACGCGACTCAGAATCGAAACGCCTCGGCGTTAAGCGTTTTGGTGGTCAGGCTGTTATCGCTGGTAACATCCTGATCCGTCAGCGTGGCACCAAGTTCCACGCTGGTGAGAACGTAGGTCTGGGTAAAGACCACACTCTGTTCGCTAAAGCGGATGGTGTGGTTAAGTTCGAGACCAAAGGTCCTCACAACCGTAAATTCGTCAGCGTCGTTCCTGCCTAAGGCATCTACGCGCTGTACTGAAAAGCTCCGCCCAGGCGGAGCTTTTTTCGTTTAAGCTCGGCCTTGTTAGCGCCGGGTTTTCTCCCTCGGGGTATACTGTCCCAGGGTTATGTATTTTAAGTGTTGGAGGTAGCGATGAAATTTGTCGACGAGGCGACCATTACCGTGGCAGCAGGCAAGGGTGGTAACGGCTGCCTGAGCTTCCGGCGCGAAAAGTTCATTCCCAAGGGTGGTCCTGATGGTGGCGATGGCGGCGATGGTGGTTCCATCTTCGTTGAGGCTGATGAGTCTCTGAATACATTGATCGACTACCGCTTTACCCGTCGTTATGACGCGCAAAACGGTCAGGGCGGAGCCAGTCGTAACTGTACCGGTGCCAAAGGTGAAGACCTGGTGCTGAAGGTGCCTGTGGGTACCACGATTGTTGATGTCGATACGAATGAAGTGCTGGCGGATCTGACAAAGATCGGTCAGCGCGAAAAAATTGCTCAGGGTGGCTGGCATGGTCTGGGGAACACGCGCTTCAAGAGCAGTGTTAACCGTACTCCGCGTCAGACGACCAAGGGCAGCGAAGGCGAGTTGCGTAACCTGCGTCTGGAGCTGCGTGTTCTGGCAGACGTGGGGTTGTTGGGTCTGCCGAATGCCGGCAAATCCACGCTGATTCGCTCTATTTCGGCCGCCAAGCCAAAGGTAGCGGACTATCCGTTCACCACGCTGGTGCCCAATTTGGGTGTGGTGCGTACCGAAGCGCATCGCAGCTTCGTGGTAGCCGATATTCCGGGCATCATCGAGGGTGCTGCCGAGGGTGCGGGTCTGGGTATTCGCTTCCTGAAGCATCTGGCGCGCAACCGAGTGTTGCTGCACTTGGTGGATATGGCGCCCTGGGATGAAACCACGCCGGCCGAGGCGGCTGTGACCGCCGTGCGTGAACTGGAAAAGTTCAGTGCGACCCTGGCCGCGCAGCCGCGCTGGTTGGTACTGAACAAGCTGGATATGCTGCCGGAAGAAGAGCAGGAAGCTGCTTGTCAGGCAGTGATCGATGCATTGGGCTGGGAAGGTCCTGTTTATCGCGTATCAGCTTTGAACAAGACGGGTCTGACACCTTTGGTGCATGACCTGCAGGGTTTCCTTGATGCCCGTATGGAAGCAATTGCGGAGAATCCCGAATTGCTGGAAGACGAGCGTCGTATCCGCGCCATCATTGATGAAGAAGCGCGTGAGAACCTGAATCGTCTGCGTGCTGAAATGAGAGCGCGTCGCGAGGCAGAGCAGGATCTGGATGATGATGACTTCGATGACGATGATTACGATATCGAAGTGGAGTATGTTCGCTGACGGAGTGTAACAAGTGACAGCGGGACGCAAGGGCTTGGCCCAGCCTGGGCGCTGGGTGGTAAAGATTGGTAGTGCTCTGCTGACCAATGATGGTCAGGGGCTTGATCAGAACGCAATAGCCGGCTGGGTTGACCAGTTGGTAGAGCTGACCCGTCGAGGGGTTGAGGTTATCCTCGTCTCCTCTGGCTCGGTTGCTGAAGGTATGACCCGTCTGGGCTGGTCCGAGCGGCCTCGAGAGATCTACCGTCTTCAGGCTGCGGCCGCTGTAGGCCAAATGGGTCTGGTGCAGGCCTATGAGGCCAACTTCCGTCGTCATGGGATGCATACCGCTCAGGTACTGCTGACCCATGACGACCTGTCCAACCGCAAGCGTTATCTCAATGCACGTTCTACTTTGCGTACCCTGATTGAAATGGGTGTGGTGGCCGTGATCAATGAAAACGATACCGTGGTCACAAGCGAAATCCGTTTTGGTGATAACGATACCCTCGGGGCGTTGGTTGCCAATGCGGTTGAAGCGGATGCGCTAATTTTGCTCACTGATCAGAATGGGCTCTACACCGCAGATCCGCGTAGCAATCCTGATGCTGAGCTCATTTCCGAAGCAATGGCAGGCGAAGAGCGTCTGGAGGCGATGGCGGGTGGTGGCGGCAAATTGGGTCGCGGTGGTATGGCGACCAAGGTGCGAGCGGCCAAGCTGGCGGCGCGTTCCGGTGCGGTTACAGTTATTGCCAGTGGTCGTGAGCCTGAGGTGTTGCTGAAGCTGCATTCAGCGCAGCAGATTGGCACCTTGCTGTTGCCTGAGCGTGAGCCTATGGCTGCGCGCAAGCAGTGGATTGCGGGTCATCTGCAGGCGCGGGGCACGCTGGTGCTGGATCCGGGGGCTGTTACGGCGCTGGTTCAGGGTGGCAAAAGCCTGCTGCCGGCGGGTGTCCGTTCTGTCACGGGTGACTTCTCGCGTGGCGAGATGGTCATCATGATGGATGAGGCTGGGCGTGTGATTGCGCGTGGTTTGGCCAACTATGGTTCAAATGATGCGGCCAAAATCATTGGTCGCCCCAGTCGGGCCATTGAGGAGCAGTTGGGCTTCATGGGTGAAGAAGAGTTGGTGCACCGGGATAATCTTATCCTGGCTTGATAGGTATTCTGTTGCTGGTCGGTTCGCCGATCAGCAGGCACAAAAAAACCGGCTGATGCCGGTTTTTTTTGTACTTACAAGGGCTGCTTATGCCATCGCTTTGATGCGGGCAGTCAGGCGGCTCTTGGTGCGAGCGATCTTGTTCTTGTGGAAGATGCCCTTGCTTACAGAGCTATCCATAACCGGCTGAGCGGCTTTGAATGCTTCCTGAGCTGCAGCCTGGTCACCGCTATCGATAGCAGCAACAACTTTTTTCATGTACGTACGCGCCATGGAGCGCAGGCTAGCGTTGTGCTGACGACGCTTCTCCGCCTGACGAGCGCGTTTTTTGGATCCTGCGGAATTGGCCACGATCCGGCTCCTTTAAAATTTAGTTGATCAAAAACGGCGATGGAAAGTGCCGAAAAATTAGACGCGACATTATTCATGTAAGGCGGCCAGATGTCAAATAAATGGCCAGTTTCTGTACTGAGTTTTGTCTGTTTAATAAACAGGGATATGATCTGCGCTCATTTTGGTAACGGCAGTTGGGGAGTCCGAGTGGCAGACGAGCAAAAAACCGAAGGCGGGGGACTGTTGAGGTCGAGCGCCGTGGTTGGAATCATGACCATGATTTCGCGGGTTCTGGGGCTGGCGCGTGATGTGGTGATTGCGGGTTACTTTGGTGCCACGGGTGGCGCTGATGCGTTCTTCGTTGCCTTTAAAATTCCCAACTTTCTGCGTCGTCTGTTTGCGGAAGGAGCCTTCTCTCAGGCGTTTGTGCCCGTGTTATCCGAATATCGTACTCAGCGTGACCTGGCAGCGGTGCAGGATCTGGTGCATCGGGTCTCGGGAGCGCTAGGGTCCGTCCTGATCCTGATTACCTTGGTTGCAGTGCTGGGTGCGCCGGTATTGGCTGCCTTGTTCGCCCCTGGGTTCTACCTGGCCGGTGGGGAAAAGTTTGCTCTGGCCTCCGATATGCTCAGAATCACTTTCCCCTATCTGTTGCTGATTTCATTGACGGCCTTTTGTGGCGCCATACTGAACAGCTATGGCCGCTTTGCCATTCCTGCCTTCACCCCCGTGTTGCTCAATATGTGCTTGATTGGTTCTGCCGTCTGGCTCAGTCCCTGGCTGGAAACGCCGATCATGGCACTGGCCTGGGGTGTGATGATGGCAGGTACAGTACAGCTGCTGTTCCAGTTGCCCTTTTTGGCGCGCCTGCGCTTGTTGCCAATACCCAAGGCCGATTTCAAGGACGAGGGCGTACGCCGTATTTTGAAGCTGATGTTGCCGGCCATGTTCGGTGTCTCGGTGGCACAGATCAATTTGCTGCTGGATACGGTACTGGCGTCCTTCCTGCAGACCGGCAGTGTGTCCTGGCTGTACTACTCGGATCGTCTGTCTGAACTGCCTTTGGGTGTGTTCGGTATCGCCATCGCGACGGTGATTCTGCCGAGCCTGTCTCGTAACCATGCCGGTCAGGATCCGGAGCGCTTTGCCCGAACCCTGGACTGGGCCATCCGCATGGTGCTGCTGATCGGTTTGCCAGCAGCGGTAGCGCTGGTGATTCTGGCAGAGCCCTTGTTGGCGACACTGTTCCACCACGGCGAAATCACTGACTTCGATATCCAGATGGCTACGCTCAGCCTGAGGGCCTATGCCTTTGGTTTGCTCGCGTTCATGCTGATCAAGGTGTTGGCGCCGGGCTATTTTTCCCGTCAAGACACGAAAACACCGGTCACCATCGCGGTGAAAGCGATGTTGGCCAATATGGTGTTCAACCTGATCCTGATTTGGCCGTTGGCACACGCCGGGCTGGCACTGGCGACCTCGCTGTCGGCATTCATGAACGCGGGTTGGCTGTTGCATGGCTTGATTCGTGAAGGTGTGTTCCGTTGGCAGCCGGGCTGGGGTATGACGCTGGTGCGCCTGCTGGGTGGTGTGGGTGTGATGGCTGCGGTGTTGCTGGGTATCAATGCTCAATTGGGCGATTGGCTGGCCGCAGGTCTCTGGCAGCGTGTGCAGTGGATATCTCTGCTGGTCGTGGCTGGTGGTGGCAGTTACCTGCTGGTGTTGGTATTGCTGGGGTTGAGGCCGCGTCATTTACGCAGCTGAACACTTTCTGAGCGGTACTCGATACAGGCTGAGTGCGGTATACTCCGCAGTCCACATTCTGGCGCTGGCTCAGCAACTGCATGGAACTGATACGAGGCTTACACAATCTGCGCGACCGACACCGTGGCTGCGTAGCGACGATCGGTAATTTCGATGGCGTACATCTGGGCCACCGTAAGGTGTTGGCGCAGGTGAAGGCGAAGGCGGCCGAGCTGGGATTGCCCAGTGTCGCGATCATCTTTGAGCCCCAGCCGCGCGAATTTTTTGGTGGCGACAAGGTGCCGCCGCGGCTGACGCGTTTCGATGAAAAGGTGCGTCTGCTGGCCGCCGAAGGCGTTGACCGGGTGCTGTGCCTGACATTCAACAGCCGTTTGCGCCAGATGTCAGCGGTCGAGTTTATCGACGAACTGTTGCTGAAAGGACTGGCCGTCGAGCATTTTGTCGTGGGTGATGATTTCCGCTTCGGCTGCGATCGCAAGGGCGATTTCAATATGCTGATCGAAGCCGGTACCCGTCACGGCTTCAGTGTCGAACACACGGCGACCTTCATGCTCGAGGGCGACCGTGTCAGCAGTACCCGTGTGCGTCAGGCGCTGCTGGACAAGGACTTTGCCCTTGCCGAGCGTCTGCTGGGTTGGCGTTATGCCGTCACCGGACGTGTTATGCATGGCCAAAAGCTGGGCCGCCAGCTGGGCGTGCCCACCGCCAATGTGCGTATGCACCGCTATCCTTGCCCCCTGCGTGGCGTTTTTGCCGTCCATGCCCTGCTGGGAGGTGAGCGTTTGGAAGGCGTGTGCAACGTGGGTGTGCGACCCACGGTAAGTGGCCGCCAGCCAGTGCTGGAAGTCCACTTGTTGAATTACAGCGGAGAGGAGATCTATGGCCGCCTGATGCGGGTCGAGTTTCTCCACTTCATCCGGGATGAGCGCGCGTTTGACGGCATCGATGCGCTCAAGACCCAGATCGAAACCGATATTGACCATGTCCGTGCCTGGTTCGACCAGGCGGCTCGAGACTGACTGACCTCAGGAAGCGACCTGTTATGACCGATTACAAAGCCACACTGAACCTGCCGGAAACGGCATTCCCGATGCGCGGCAATCTGCCCAACCGTGAGCCTGCCTGGCTGGAACACTGGGACAAGATTGACCTCTACCGCCTGCTGCGCGAAGAGGGTAAGGGACGTAAGAGCTTCATCCTGCATGATGGCCCTCCCTACGCCAACGGCAATATTCATATCGGTCATGCGGTTAACAAGGTGATCAAGGACATGATCATCAAGTCCAAAACCCTGAGTGGCTTCGACGCACCTTACGTGCCGGGTTGGGACTGCCATGGTCTGCCGATCGAGCACAAGGTCGAAACCCTGATCGGCAAGGCTGGCGATAAGGTGCCTTACCGTGAATTCCGTCAGAAGTGCCGTGAGTATGCAGCGGAGCAGGTGGCCGGTCAGAAAGCAGACTTTATCCGTCTGGGTATACAGGGTGACTGGGAAAATCCCTACCTGACCATGAACTTCGACACCGAAGCCAACATCGTGCGTGCACTGGGCAAGATCATCGAGAATGGTCACCTGGTGAAAGGCTACAAGCCGGTGTACTGGAGTGTGGTCGGTCAGTCTGCCCTGGCTGAAGCTGAAGTGGAATACCAGGACAAGACGTCTACCGCCATCGATGTCCGTTTCACCTTCGTTGATCAGGACAAGGTGCTGGCACTGTTCGGCGCTGCAGCGGGTGAAGCCCCTGTCTCCGTAGTGATCTGGACCACCACTCCCTGGACCATCCCGGCGAACCAGGCCGTGTCTCTGAACGGCGAACTGGATTACGCGCTGGTTGAAGCCCATACCGAACAGGGTGTGGATCGCATGGTACTGGCCGCTGCAATGGTCGACGACATCATGGCGCGTTGGGGTGTAGACAAGTTTGAAGTGCTGGCGACCTGCAACGGCAGCGCACTGGAACTGTTGCAGCTCAAGCACCCGATCTACGACAAGCAGGTGCCGGTGATCCTGGGTGATCACGTCACCACTGATGCTGGTACCGGTGCCGTTCACACGGCGCCTGACCACGGTATGGAAGACTTTGTGGTGGGTCAAGCCTACGGTCTGGGTACCCTGAACCTGGTGCAGGCCAACGGTACCTACACCGATGCGGCAGGCGAGTTTGCCGGTGTGCACGTCTACAAGGCCGATGGCCCTGTGTCTGAAGCGCTGGAGCGTGAAGGCAAACTGGTTCACTTGAAGCGCTTCCAGCACAGCTACCCGCACTGCTGGCGTACCAAAACCCCGCTGATCTACCGTGCCACCCCGCAGTGGTTCGTGTCTATGGAAGCCAAAGGCTTGAAGGCTTCAGCGATGGATGCGATCAAGGGCGTGCAGTGGTTCCCTGAATGGGGTCAGAACCGCATCGAGTCCATGGTTGATCAGAGCCCTGACTGGTGTGTATCCCGTCAGCGTACCTGGGGTGTGCCGATCACCGTGTTCACGCACAAGCAGACCGGTGAACTGCACCCGAATACCGCAGCGCTGATCGAGCAGGTTGCCGAGAAGATCGAACAGGGCGGTATCGATGCCTGGTTTGAACTGGATGCGGCTGAGCTGCTGGGTGTTGAAGCGGGCGAGTACGACAAGGTTACCGATACGCTGGACGTTTGGTTCGACTCCGGTGTGACGCATCACGCAGTGCTGCGCCAGCGTGAAGGCCTGAGCTTCCCGGCTGACATGTATCTGGAAGGCTCTGACCAGCACCGTGGCTGGTTCCAGTCCTCACTGAAGACTTCTATCGCCATCAACGGTTGCGCGCCGTACAAGCAGGTGCTGACGCACGGTTTCACCGTGGATGAGAAAGGCTACAAAATGTCCAAGTCGCTGGGTAACGTGATCGGGCCGCAGGAAGTGACCGATAGCCTGGGTGCCGATATTCTGCGCCTCTGGGTTGCCTCCACTGACTACTCCGGTGAAATGGCGGTATCCAAACAGATCCTGCAGCGCACTGCGGACAGCTACCGTCGTATCCGTAACACCTCACGTTTCCTGCTGGCGAACCTGAACGGCTTCGATCCGGCTGCTCACATGGTTGCGCCTGCGGACATGCTGGCGCTGGACCGTTGGGCGGTTGATGCTACCGCGCAGCTGCAGAAAAAAGTGATCGCGGCGTACGACAGCTACCGCTTCCTGGATGTGTACCAGCAGGTCCACCACTTCTGTGTGCAGGAGCTGGGTGGTTTCTACCTGGATATCATCAAGGACCGTCAGTACACCACCAAACCGGACTCTTTGGCCCGTCGTTCCTGCCAGACAGCGCTGTTCCACATCGCTCAGGCACTGGTTCGCTGGGTTGCTCCGATCCTCAGCTTCACCGCTGAAGAGATCTACGAGGCCCTGCCGGGTGAGCACCGTGAGTCTATCCTGCTGACCACCTGGTACGAAGACCTGTTCGAGCTGGCTGAAGATGAGCCGTTTGGCAACGACTTCTGGCAGCGCATCATGGATGTGAAGGACGCGGTCAACAAGTGTCTGGAAGATGCCCGTAACGAGAAGCTGGTTAAAGCCTCTCTGGCCGCGGAAGCGACCCTTTACGTCGACGAAGACCTGCGTGCCGATCTGGCCCGTTTGGGTGATGAACTGCGCTTCGTACTGATCACCTCTGAAGCCAACATCAAGCCGCTGGCTGAAGCCGGTGACGCCCGTGCGACGGATGTGGAAGGTCTGAAAGTGTCTGTTGCCGCGTCCGAGCATGCCAAATGCGGTCGTTGCTGGCATCACCGTGAAGACGTGGGCAGTCACAGCGGTCATGACGACCTGTGCGGTCGCTGCGTAACCAACGTGGAAGGTGAGGGCGAACAGCGCGAATTTGCCTGATGACAGTCGCCACTTCCCCCACAACTGGAGCCAGCGCCCTGCGCTGGCTCTGGCTGACCCTGGTGGTACTGGTGCTGGACCTTGGAAGTAAATTCCTGGCCGACACCTTACTGACCTACGCTACTCCGGTGCCACTGTTGCCGGTTTTTGATCTGACCCTGCTGTACAACACAGGTGCCGCCTTCAGCTTTCTGGCCAGTCACGACGGTTGGCAACGCTGGCTGTTTGTCGCCATTGCTGTGGGCATGAGTCTGTTCCTGTTGCACTGGATGTGGCGTACGCCCAAATCCCAGAAGGCATTAGGTGTTGGTCTCGCATTGGTACTGGGTGGTGCTCTGGGGAACCTGTTTGATCGTACTGTGCATGGATATGTGGTGGATTTCATCTCCCTGCACTGGGCCGGATACTACTTCCCCGCATTTAATATTGCTGACAGTGCAATCACGGTCGGCACCTTGCTGCTGTTGCTGGACATGTTCCGGCCCGGCGCTCGCTCCTCGGACGATTAGGTAAACAGATAGATGACAGACGCAGTTATTGGGCCGGGTAAGGCCATTACGCTGAACTTTGCGATCAAGCTGCAGGACGGCCAGATCATCGACAGCAATTTTGATGCTGAGCCGGCACGTTTTGAATTTGGCGACGGTAACATCCCTGAAGGCTTTGAGCAGGCGATGCTGGGTTTGAAGCCGGGTGAACACGTTGAACTGACCATCGCTCCCGAGCGTGGCTTTGGCATGCATAACCCGAGCAACATCCAGGTGATGCCACGCAGCCAGTTCAAGGACATGGAACTTGAACCGGGCCTGGTAATCTCCTTCCAGGAACCGGGTGGTGAACTGCCCGGCGTAATCACCGATTTCAATGACGACAAGGTAACCGTGGACTTCAACCATCCTCTGGCTGGCAAGACGCTGATCTTTGAAGTCGCAGTGAAAGCAGTCGAAGCAGCTTGACGATTGAGTAAAAAATGACCAGTCTCTAGCAGGGAGCCGAAACGAATCATCCGCAGGGTGCAGATGGGTTTCGGCAAACTGCCAAGGGTGGGGCCAAGGAATGGCTCGCTTAACACCCCTTCATGAAACAGGGATGCGTCATGAACACCTGCCTAGTAAGTGCCCCCAAGCGACAGCAGGGGCTGAGTCTGGTGGAGCTGATGATCGCCGTGGCCGTGTTGGCCATTGCGGTTGGCATCGCGCCGGGAAGCTTCACATCGTTACTACATACCAGTCGGCAAAACGCTGCCGAAGACGACATCGTCCAGCTATTGCGGTTGGTTCGCTCGAGTGCCTTGAGCCAAAACCGGCGTGTCACCCTCTGTCGTACACTCAACGGCACTCAATGTGCCGGCACCTCGCGTTCAGGGGAGCAGAGTTGGCAGGGCGCTTTGGCATTTGTTGATCTGGATCAGAACAGGCAAGTGGGAGGAACGGAAACAGTGTTTTACGTTGCCACTTTTGATGAGCCTGTGCACATAATTTGGAACCGGGGTGACTCTGTTGTGTACCAGCCTGATGGCAGTGCGCTGGGTGGCTCCAATGGGACCTTCACCATTTCCACGATCGGCAGCTCGTATTCACGCCTTGTAGTTGTATCCATGTTGGGCCGTATTCGTACTGCCGTTGGCAGCAGTTAAGACGCCGAGCGGGGCTGGTGAGTATCTATTTTCAGGCCTAGAGGGGATGAGATGTCTGATTTTGTAATTGTGGGTGCCGGTGTTATCGGGTTGATGACGGCACGCTTTCTGGCGCAGGACGGCGCCAAGGTAAAACTGATCGAACGTGGTACCAGTGCACGTGAAGCGTCCTGGGCGGGTGGTGGCATTGTATCGCCACTGTACCCCTGGCGTTATCAGGATGCGATTACAGCGCTGGCGCTCTGGTCACAGAGCAGTTACGTGCACCTGGCGCAGGAACTGCTGGCCGAAACCGGCTGCGATCCTGAATTGCGTCAGAAGGGCATGCTGATGCTGGATGTGAAACCGGAAGAAGAAAAAACGGCACTTGAATGGGCGCGTCGTTATCACCGCCCATTAACCAAAGTCGGCAAGGATTTTATCTATCGAACCGAGGCCCATCTGGCACCGGGTTTTGAATCCGCCATCTGGATGCCGGAAGTCGCCAGCATCCGCAACCCGCGTTTGGGGCAGGCACTGCGTGAAAGTGTGCGCAAACATCCCAACATCACACTGTGTGAAGACAGTGAAGTTACGGGCTTCAGTCTCTTCGGTGAGCGCGTACTGGGTGTTAAAACCTCCCGTGGTGAGCATCAGGGCGGTGAGACCGTATTGGCGGGTGGTGCCTGGAGTGGTGAATTGCTGGCGCAGCTGAACCTGGGTCTGCCGGTCGAGCCGGTTCGAGGGCAGATGATGGTGTTCAAGGCCGCACCGGGCGTAGTGGATCGCGTGGTCATGCTGGACGGTCGTTATGTCATTCCGCGCAGTGATGGCCGTGTGTTGGTGGGCAGCACGCTTGAGCATGTGGGCTTTGACAAGTCCACTACCGAAGAAGCCAGCCGCAGTCTGTTTGATACCGCCACGCGCATTGTGCCGGAACTGGCCGACTATGAAGTCGAACACCATTGGGCCGGATTACGTCCGGGGTCGCCGGATGGCGTGCCGTTTATTGGCGCTGTTCCGGGCTGGCAGGGCCTGCATTTGAACACCGGACATTACCGTAACGGGCTGGTGCTGGCACCGGCATCGACCCGGTTGATGGCCGATCTGCTGCTGGGGCGTTCACCCGTGGTCGATCCTGATGCATACTCTCCGGCTGGACGTTTAACCGAATGCTGAAATACGCAGGAGATCAATGAGCACACCGATACGGGTCCTGATGGCCCAGCTGAACCTGCTGGTGGGGGATATCCCCGGTAACACTGGCCGTATTATCGAGACCGCGCTTGAGGCACGGGATCGCCATCAGGCAGATCTCGTGCTGTTTCCCGAGCTGGCCCTGAGTGGTTATCCACCAGAAGATTTGTTGCTGCGTCCCAGTCTGGAGCTGCGCATCGAACAGTCACTGGAGCGGATCAAGCAGGACGTGAGCGGTATCACTCTGGTGGTGGGTTATCCCCGCTACCGTGATGGGGCTCTCTACAACATGGCTGGAGTGATCCGTGACGGTGAGCTGATCTGCGAATATGCCAAGCAGTGCCTGCCCAACTATCAGGTTTTCGATGAGCAGCGCTATTTTGTGGCGGGCAATCAACCCTGCGTGTTTGAGCATCAGGGCACGCGTATTGGCCTCAGCATCTGTGAAGATATCTGGCATTCAGCACCGACGGCGCAGCTGGCGGAAGCCGGCGTCGATCTGGTGTTGAGCCTGAACGCTTCCCCTTACCATATCGGCAAGGCGACCCAGCGTGCCGAAGTGGTAGCCCAGCGCGCCCAGCAGGTGGGTGCACCGGTGGTGTATCTGAACCAGACCGGCGCTCAGGACGAACTGGTCTTTGATGGTAACTCTCTGCTGATCTCCGCTCAGGGTGAAACCCTGTTCCGTGGAGCCCATTGTGAAGAAGGCCTGTATCTGGCCAGCTTCAATCCGGCTTCCGGTGAGCTGGCGTCTGAACAACCCAGCGTTGCTGAACCGACGGCCGATGCCAGTGTGTATCAGGCACTAGTCATGGGTGTGCGCGACTATGTGAACAAGAATGGCTTCAAGGGCGTAGTGCTGGGTCTGTCCGGAGGTATCGACTCTGCGCTGACCGTCGCCGTTGCTGTTGATGCGCTGGGTGCTGACCGGGTGGAAGCGGTGATGATGCCGTTCCGTTATACCTCCTCGATGAGCCTGGAAGATGCCGAGGCCGAAGCCAGTGCACTGGGTATCGCCTATGACGTGATCTCCATCGAGCCGCTGTACGAAAGCTTCATGCAGCAGTTGCAGGGCCAGCTGGCCGGTTACGCTCCGGATACCACCGAGGAGAACCTGCAGGCCCGTTGCCGTGGAGTATTGTTGATGGCGATCTCCAACAAGAAGGGCTATCTGGTTCTGACCACCGGTAACAAGAGTGAAATGGCGGTTGGCTATTCCACCCTGTACGGTGATATGGCTGGTGGCTTTGACGTGCTCAAGGATATTCCCAAGACACTGGTGTATCAGCTGTCGCGCTACCGCAATACAGTGTCGCCGGTGATTCCTCAGCGTGTGATCGACCGTCCGCCGTCAGCTGAGCTGGCACCGGACCAGACCGACCAGGACAGCCTGCCGGATTACGATGTGCTGGACCGTATTCTGGAACTGTACGTGGAGCGCGATTACTCCGCCCAGGCGATCATCGATGAAGGCTTTGAACCTGCCGATGTGAACCGTGTTCTGCGTCTGGTGGATATCAATGAATACAAGCGCCGTCAGGCGCCAATCGGCCCACGCGTCACCCAGCGTGGTTTTGGCCGTGATCGCCGTTATCCGATTACGTCAGGATGGAAAGCCGGTATCTGATACGGTTGAACTGCCAACCGCACAAACAAAAAGGGCCTGCATCTGCAGGCCCTTTTTCGTATGGAAAGCTGAGGCTTACTGCTCAGCTTTTTCCTCTGTTTCTGCTTCGTCGTCATCAAAGACGCCGAAGGTCATGCGGCTGAACAGGGAGCGTTCTTTCTTGGCTTCCTTAGCCTTGTACTCTTCTACGTCAGCACGCAGGCGCTGTTCCGGCGGAATCGGACGAGCCGGTTCTGCCTGCTCTTCGCCACCCAGCAGGCCGAAGCTTGCGGTCTGCAGCAGAGTTGCACTGCGCTGTTTGAACGGACGGATTTCGTAATCCGGGAAGTTCAGCTGCAGTACGTCCAGCGCATCCTTGGCCAGATCATCCATACCCAGCTCGGTGTAGGCTTCAGCCATGATCGCCAGGGCATCTGGAACAGCCGGGGTTTCCTGCATGTTTTCCACCACGTAACGACCACGGTTAGCCGCTGCAACCCAGGCTTCGCGCTTCATGTAGTACGCCGCAACATGGATCTCATGGGTGGCCAGGCGGTTTTTCAGGTACTGCATACGCTTCTGGGCGTCTGGCGCGTACTGGCTGTCCGGATAGCGCTGCAGCAGAGTGGCAAAGCTCTCGAAAGAATCCAGAGCCGCACCGGGGTCACGCTGGCTCACATCAATCGGCAGATACTGTGCGATAAAGGAGCGGTCCTCCTCAAATGCGGTCAGGCCCTTGAGGTAGTAAGCGTAATCGATGTTGTCATGGTTCGGGTGCAGACGGATGAAGCGGTCCGCAGCAGCGCTGGCAGAGGCGGGCTCAAAATTACGGAAGTACGCGTAGATCAATTCCAGCTGTGCCTGCTCGGAGTAGCGGCCAAAGGGATAGCGGGCTTCCAGCAGCTGCAGCTTTTCAACGGCCAGGTCATAGTTCTGCGAGTCCAGCGCGCTCAGCGCTTCCTCATACAGCTCCTGTTCGGGCACATCCGGGGCCACCTTTTCGTCACCGCCAAACCATGAGCAGGCGGAAAGCAGGCTAAAGAGCACTAAGGTGGCTAGGACTTTCAAGGGTCGCATGTTCATCATTCCTGATACTGGAGCCGGATTCGGCGTGAATGGCCTGATTCGGTTATACTGGCTTGAGAATTCCGGTCTATTTAACCATAACCGGAGCCCATGCCCCAACCTCCGCCGACGAAGAAATAATAGATGTCAGAACTGCTAGAACTCGATGTGCACGTCCCGGCCGAAATGTTCGGTTTGCGCCTGGATCAGGCCGCTGCCCAGCTTTTCCCGGACTACTCTCGCTCCCGTATTCAGGACTGGATCAAAGACGGTACGCTGAAGGTTGACGGCGAAACCCGACGCCCCCGTGACAAGCTCAACGGCGGTGAGGCCATCAGTGTCCGTACTGAATTGCCAAGAATCGAACAGCACCAGGGTGAAGAGATCCCGCTGGATATCGTGTATGAAGATGACGATATTCTGGTGATCAATAAGCCGGCTGGCCTGGTGGTACATCCGGCGGCAGGCCATGACAGCGGCACGCTGATGAATGCCCTGCTGCATCACTGTCCGAATATCGATCAGGTGCCGCGTGCCGGTATCGTGCATCGTCTGGACAAGGACACCACCGGCTTGATGGTGGTCGCCAAGACCATAGCGGCTCAGACCGAACTGGTCTCTCAGCTGCAGGAGCGCAGCATGGGGCGTGAATATGAGGCGGTAGTTCACGGTGTGATGACCGGTGGCGGCTGTGTGGATGAGCCCATGGGGCGCCACAGCAAGAACCGTCAGAAGATGGCAGTCGTTGGTTTGGGCAAGGAAGCAGTGACACATTACCGCGTGCTGCAAAAATTCCGCGCCCACACCCATATTCGTTTGAAGCTGGAAACCGGACGCACGCATCAGATTCGCGTGCACATGTCGCACATTAACTATCCGCTGATCGGCGATCAACTTTACGGCGGGCGCTTCCGTCTGCCAAAAGGCTGTCGTGCCAGCATGGAGAAAGTACTGCGCAACTTCCGTCGTCAGGCACTGCATGCCAAGCGACTGGAGCTTTGGCACCCGACCACCGGTGAACTGGTTTCCTGGGAAGTCGATCTGCCAGAGGACATGCAGCAACTGCTGGCAGTATTGAAAAGGGATGCTCAGGAGTACGACTACGAGCTATGAAGTTGATTCGGCCGCAACAGCCCCTGGCACCGGGTGTACAGGCGCTGACTACCACTCGTGAGGGCGGGGTAAGCCAGCCCCCCTGGGACAGTCTCAATCTGGGTGATCATGTTGATGATGACCCCAGAGCCGTGGCGGAAAATCGCCGCCGCCTGCAGCAAGAACTGGCCATCGGCCAGCCGCAGTGGCTGACACAAGTACACGGTGTTGTGGTGGTGCAGGCACGAAACGATGGTATCGTTCGAGAAGCTGATGCCTGCTGGACGCGTACGCCAGGCGTGGTATGCACAGTAATGACGGCGGATTGTCTCCCGGTACTCTTTGCGTCCGCCGATGGGAAGCAGGTGGCTGCGGCCCATGCTGGCTGGCGTGGGCTGCTTAATGGCGTACTTGAAGCCACCTTGGGCACCTTTGATCAACCTGCTGATGTCAAAGCCTGGTTGGGACCGGCCATTGGACCTTTGGCATTCGAAGTAGGGCCTGAGGTGCGCGCGGCTTTCATGGCTCATACACCCGAAGCCGAGATCTGCTTTCAGCCATCACCCATGCATTCTGATCGCTGGTTGGCAAACCTCTATGCGTTGGCTGAACAGCGTTTGCATGCAGCGGGTGTAGACTCAATCAGTGGTGGCAACCACTGTACTTTTACCGAACAATCTCTGTTTTATTCCTACCGCCGTGAAAATCGAACAGGCCGTATGGCCAGTCTGATCTGGATTGAATAATCCGTTTCCTGGAAGACATCCGATTCACCGAGCAGGCGTTTAAAACGAAAAAGCACCGGCTACCCATGATAGATAGCCGGTGCCCAGTGCCTTCCTGTTGCAGATCAGTGCCTATCGACGATTCCAGTACCGATCATCAGAACGCTTGTAGTGCTTTTTCCAATGCTTCTTGTGGCCTTTAGCCTTTCCGTGATGGTAGTGATCGACCACTACATAGCGCGGACGATCATTTGAGTAGTAGTGGCGCTCAACGATGCGGACGGTGCGGTGGCGATCATTGTCATGCCGACGGCGGTCATCGTAGCGATGGCGATGATCATAATCACGATGGCTGTCATAGCGACGACCATCATGACGGCGCTTGTCATGACCATCGGTATTCACCGCAACACCCACTGCAGCACCGATGCTGGAGCCGACAACAGCACCATCACGGCCTCCGATCTCGGCGCCAATGGCACCGCCAATCGCGGCACCGACTGCACCACCAATCGCGGACTCAATCACGACATCCCGCGCCATGGCACTGGTTGGCAGCAGGGCTGCCAGAGCCAGTGAAAGAATGAACTTGTTCATAGGACTCTCCTCATCTGCTTAAGGGTCGGTCGTCCCTGCCCAACCGCGCTGTTTCAACTCTATGAGACACCTGCGCAGCTGAATTGAATATTAAATGGGAGCTATCTGCAGAGGGCCTGCGGGTAAAGTTGTGTAAAGCGGAATCAGCAGCGTCCTTTTTTCGCCTGGCCCGGCGGACAGAAGCTGGAGTGGTTGCGGCGCTCGCGGTAGTGGTCATCATGATAACGACGATCATCACGCTCGTAGTATCGGCGATCGCGCTTGTCTTCATACTCGCGCGTATTCACGGAGGTGCCCACGGCTGCACCGATGCCGGACCCTACGATAGCGCCTTCACGTCCACCGAGTTCGGCACCCACGGCGCCGCCCAATGCCCCACCCACAGCGCCGCCAATGGCTGAATCCAACGTCAGGTTGTCGGCGGCTGCAAAGCCGGGCAGCAGTGCCAGAGTAGCAATGGCAATGGTCATCTTGTTCATATCAATCCTCCTGCCCAAAGGGCGTTTTTCTGTTGTCCATGAAACAACAGAGCAACTGAATCGGGTCTTAAAGAGACATGGGAAGATGGTATCGGTGTGAGTAGT
Organism: Marinobacterium sp.; assembly: GCA_048260865.1. Taxonomy (GTDB): domain Bacteria; phylum Pseudomonadota; class Gammaproteobacteria; order Pseudomonadales; family Balneatricaceae; genus Marinobacterium. The sequence continues at coordinate 57,919 of JBLXGN010000011.1, forward strand.
TGTGTGGGAAAAAAGAAAGAAAAATTTTATATGGCGGCGGATTATTTTATTAAATATTAATGAGTTTTCATACTGTGATAATAAAATCACCGGGTACAGAGAAATATTTCTGCAGCCCGGTGATGAAGTTGGATATAATAAAGGAATATAATACGATACTAAAATTTATATAGCCTTTTAACTTTAGTAGCTATCTTGGTTTATTGTCCAATCAGCTTGACAAGCTTCTCTGGTACAGGGATTTTTAGATACAGATCAGGGTCATATGGGTCATTATCGCCCTTTAAACTAATGAAGAATTTATACACTACTTCAGGGCCAGGTTCTTCTTCGCCAATATAAACAAATATGTTTCTTATGCTTTCACTTATTGTACTAAATTCCAGAATTCTGATACCAGGCATGAAGTCAGTACTATAGCGCTGAATGGGAGATGTATCATTAACATCCAAACCATTAACAATGATTTGAAAGGTTAAAGAAAAATCATCCTTGGCGTCATTTTTTAGCATTTCACTAGCAAATGTATTTAACTGTACTTGCATATTTTCGCTAAAGCCGAGAAAGCCTTGGTATGAGGTCTCAAATTCAGTTGTTGAGCCTTGCCCGTAGGGGAGGTGATGTCCAATTTCATCACTTAGATAAAGTTGTATTACTTTGTATTCACTATTGGATCTGGGATATTGAGCTGTATACACCCTTATGGCATATACTCCATGAGGTAAGTCTTCAACACCTTCTTCAGGAAGAGAAAGTGCCTCTTGAAAATCCCTAGAGTAGGAAATAGCAGAGCTGTTTCCGGTGATGTCATAGGCAACCGATACATTAGATAATATGATCGATAAAAACATCATTGCTGTTCTTGCACTTAAGCCCAATTTATTTCCTCCTTGAACTTTTCATTTCTTGAGATCACTTCAACCATATTGTCGATGCTATGAGTGCATAGACGATACTTTGCTCTTTTTATAAAAGAAAATCTCAATCCTGAGCAACTTGGATTGTTATTAATAGTGACCCGGTTATTAATAATATGAGCGCCGGTCCCAGTTGAGACCATATCGCCCTCAGATCTTAAATGAATAGCTTTTTTATGTTCATCAATATAAGTACGTATACCGTTGGTATTGTTTTCCAATTGTCTGCTTTGATAAGCAATACCCCAAAATCCTCCAGTGACTGAGTTGTACATACCTGGAGAGTTGAAAGTTACAACTGGTAAGGCAGTTTGAACTGCAGAGGCATAGGAAGCCAAACCTCCCCCAAGTGAATGCCCGGTCAGAGTTAAGGGACGCTGGTGAGCTAGTTCGTATGCTTTTCTACAGGAAAACCTTGCTTGCCAGGCCTGTTTTGGTGGTAAGCCAACAGTTATACGAATGTCACTCGGAACATCATGGAAGACTTGGTCTGTACCACGAATAGCAAGGACAAACTCTTCATGATTCTTGTGAAAAATAGCCGCGAAGAAACCCACCGAGGGATAATTGAAAAACCTGATCAGCCCCCAGCCATCTACTCTTGGGTTGTCGCTGTACACCGCTTGGCTGCAAAGAGCCAATTCATAAATTGATGCCATTTCAGAAATCCTTTTCTGTATGAACTGAAGCGATAGATCATCGCTGATTGTCAACGTGTCGTGTTGGTAAGCCAGCGCAAAAGCAAACTGGCAAGGAGGTTCAAGAGTGAACTTCATTCCTTTTGCATCTATCCATGATGCCCAAAGGCATCATGAAGGCCTTTTATCCTTGATGCAACGGTCAGACGTTTCGATACAAATCGATCATAAAGTAAACGATGATCTGTTGTTTTGAAGAGACGATGATCATCGTTGACTAACCTTTGAAATTCGCTTGTGCGTTCATGAGTTAGCCCTATAGCAATAGATTGTTGAAAACGACAACAACAATCACGCCGTGAATCAGTTGATGCTAATTTAATCAGTCGGGTGACTTGAAGCGTTCGTGAATGCCCCTATCTATAGTGTTAATAGAAACTGCCGAAGCGTCTGACTGAGTGTGTTGGACTCACGGCACAGAGAGATCCACAGGAGACCTCATGCGACCCGACAAATTCACCTCACGACTTCAGGAAGCCCTGTCCGATGCCCAGTCACTGGCGATCGGCAAGGATCACAACATGATGGAGCCGATTCATCTGCTGGCGGCATTCCTGCAACAGCAGAACGGCTCGGTTGCACCTTTGTTGCGCCAGGCGGGCGCTGACCGCATGACGCTGACCACCAAGGTCGGCGAAGCGCTGGACAAGCTGCCGGTGGTGAGCAGCCCGGATGGCGAGATCCGCCTGTCCCAGAACATGGCGCGTCTGTTCAACCTGACCGACAAGCTGGCGCAGCAGCGCGGCGACCAGTACATCGCCAGCGAGCTGATCCTGCTGGCCATGCTGGATGACAAAAGCGATGCCGGCAAGGTGCTGAAAGACTGCGGCGTGAATCGCCAGTCACTGGAAAGCGCCATCAACAACATGCGCGGAGGCGACAGCGTGGACGACCCCAACGCGGAAGAAACCCGTCAGGCGTTGAACAAATACTGCATCGACATGACCGAACGTGCCGAGTCCGGCAAGCTGGACCCGGTGATCGGTCGTGACGACGAAATCCGCCGTACCATCCAAGTGCTGCAGCGTCGTACCAAGAACAACCCGGTCCTGATCGGTGAACCCGGTGTGGGTAAAACCGCCATCGTTGAAGGGCTGGCGCAGCGTATCGTCAATGGTGAAGTGCCCGAAGGCCTCAAGCGCAAGAAAGTGTTGTCGCTGGACATGGGCGCACTGATTGCCGGTGCCAAGTTCCGCGGTGAATTCGAGGAGCGCCTGAAAGCGGTGCTGAACGAACTGGCCAAGCAGGAAGGGCAGGTGATTCTGTTCATCGACGAGCTGCACACCATGGTCGGCGCCGGTAAGGGCGAGGGTGCCATGGATGCGGGCAACATGCTCAAGCCTGCGCTGGCGCGTGGCGAGCTGCACTGCGTCGGTGCTACCACGCTGGATGAATACCGCCAGTACGTCGAGAAAGATGCTGCTCTGGAACGTCGTTTCCAGAAGGTGATCGTGGATGAGCCGTCTGAAGAAGACACCATCGCCATCCTGCGTGGCCTCAAGGAGCGTTACGAGATTCACCACGGCGTGGATATCACCGACTCCGCCATTATCGCCGCGGCCAAACTGAGCCAGCGCTACATCACCGACCGTCAGCTGCCGGACAAAGCGATCGACCTGATCGACGAAGCCGGTTCACGTATCCGTATGGAGATGGACTCCAAGCCGGAAGAGATGGACCGTCTCGACCGTCGTTTGATCCAGCTGAAAATGGAACGCGAAGCGCTGAAGAAAGAGAAAGACGAAGCCACGCGCAAACGTCTGGCCGAGCTGGAACAGACCATCAGCACGCTGGAGAAAGAGTACGCCGACTTCGAAGAGGTCTGGAAAGCCGAGAAAGCCAGCGTGCAGGGTTCGCAGCAGATCAAGGAACAGCTGGACCAGGCTCGTGTCGAGATGGAACAGGCTCGTCGTGCCGGTGATCTGGCCAAGATGTCCGAGCTGCAGTACGGCAAGATTCCGGAGCTGGAGAAACAGCTTCAGGCTGCGGATAACAGCGCCCAGCAGGTGGAAGAACACAAGCTGCTGCGCAACAAGGTAACCGAAGAAGAGGTGGCCGAGGTCGTCTCCCGCTGGACCGGTATTCCAGTGAACAAAATGTTGGAAGGCGAGCGCGAAAAACTGCTGCGTATGGAAGATGCGCTGCACAAACGTGTGGTTGGCCAGAGCGAAGCGGTAGTGGCTGTATCCAACGCCGTGCGCCGTTCACGCGCCGGTCTGTCGGACCCCAACCGTCCGAATGGTTCTTTCCTGTTCCTTGGCCCGACCGGGGTGGGTAAAACCGAGCTGTGTAAAACACTGGCCAGCTTCCTGTTCGATACCGAGGATGCCATGGTGCGGATCGATATGTCCGAATTCATGGAGAAACACTCGGTCGCACGTCTGATCGGTGCGCCTCCGGGTTACGTCGGTTACGAAGAGGGTGGTTATCTGACCGAAGCCGTGCGCCGCAAGCCGTATTCGGTACTGCTGCTGGATGAGGTGGAAAAAGCGCATCCGGATGTGTTCAACATCCTGTTGCAGGTGCTGGAAGATGGTCGTCTGACCGATGGTCAGGGCCGTACCGTGGACTTCCGCAACACCATCGTGGTGATGACCTCGAACCTGGGTTCGGACTTGATCCAGAACTTCAGCGATGACGATGACTACAGCCTGATGAAACAGGCGGTGATGGAAGCCGTGGGTACACACTTCCGTCCTGAAGTGATCAACCGTATCGACGAGGTAGTGGTGTTCCACAGTCTGCGTAAGGAGCAGGTGGCCGGCATTGCCGAGATCCAGCTGGAACGTCTGCGTCGCCGCCTGGCCGAGCGTGAGTTGAGCATAAAACTGACCAGCACTGCCATGGATAAACTGGTGGAAGTGGGCTTCGAGCCGATCTACGGTGCCCGTCCGCTGAAGCGTGCGATTCAGCAGTGGATCGAGAACCCGCTGGCGCAGCGCCTGTTGGCCGGGGAGTATGAGTCAGGAACTGAAATTGTGGTGGATGTTGAAGCAGGAGAGTTCGTGTTCCGTTAATGCGCAGCTGACTTCACCACCTGCTTGAAGAAAGAGCCCGCCGGGAAACCGGTGGGCTCTTTTTGTTTGGTGCTTTAGTCGGGAGTAACTGAACTATACTCAGGCTGTTGAATATCACTCGAAAGAGAGGTGGGTCATGTCCAGATTAAAAACCATGTGCGTGACGGCGCTGTTAGCGTCAACGCTGTCTGCAACCGCTTTGGCAGGCCACTGCCCCATGGACGGCAAAGCGATAGAAAACGGACTCGCCAACATCAAGGTCAGCGATGAGGTACGCACTCAGGTGATGCAGCTGCACGATGAAGGTATGGCTGCTCACAAGGCTGGTGATCATCGGGGAGCAGAGAAGAAACTCGCCGAGGCGATGCGGATGTTATTGAACGCCAGTGCCATGTAACGGCTGGTGTCAGAGCTAAAGCCTGCTGAGAGATCGGTGGGCTTTTTTTGTGTTCAGGGTTTCGCCCCTGACGGGGCGAGAGACTTTTCTTTGCTTGTCCAAAGAAAAGTATCCAAAAGAAAAGACACCCCCGCGGAGCAGGCCTTCGGCTCCCCTGCGCTTCTCTTCCAGTCGGGGCGGCTGAACAACTCGGCGCTTCGCGCCTCAAACATTTCAGCCACTGATCCCGACTGGCCTGCGATGCTCGGCTGCTCCGAGGGGGGATGGGGTGCCGAGTTTGGAGTTGGGGATTTTACTTAGGTTTGGTGGTCAGCCGCAGAGTCACTGGCTATAGTGTTGGGAATGGATGACAGGGAGTACCGTGCGGAGTATGGGTTCGAGCACGGTTGCGGTCAGCATGTAATGAAGGAGTATTAGGGATGGTTTCACCTCTTCATGTTTTACCTCTAGTGGTCTTCTCGTTGCCTTTGCAGGTCGTACCCGCTGAGCGGGGCTCTGTCGAGCGGATATACCTTTTTGACGCGCCTCGAAAATTAAAACCTTATCTATCAGCGGGTTGCATGGTAGACAAGGAATTAAAAGGTATACCTGATAATAATTATTATGAGGTCGCGGGCCTCACTATTATACGACTGGGTTAATTAGCACATTCTAGGAATATCATCATGAATGAAGAGAAGTATCTTGGGTATATAAAGTATGATGGCGAGCTTGTTGAAGACGGCCTAATGGATGCACGAAAACAAGCTCAAGCATTAATTGGCTATGATTCCGCCTTGAGATACTTCATAGGGAAGCAAGCTCCTGAACTCAGGCATTTGGATTTCGAAATACCTGTCAGAATTAAAAAAGGCTCTTGGGAAGCACTTATTCCAGAAACTGTTGCTGGTTGGGTGCAAGCTGGGTTGGGTATTGTTGCCACTGCTTATTTTACTAAGGCAGCACAAAAGATGGCGGAGAAGGATTTCGAAGATTTTTGTATTACCGATATTTTCAAGAAGGCGGTGGAAGCAATTAAATGGTTTGCCCGTATCGGTAAGCACATGGGAGATTTGTCGATACGACAATTCGAAAATTCAAAATTCAGCCAAGATAATCAGCTTATCGGGATATGCAACGCTAAAGGTGAGTATTTGTATGTCCCAAAGTCAGTTTTTGATCTCTATATATCTAGCAATCCTAAGCTACTAGAAAAAATTGCAGAGAACATTACTGAGGGGAGAGGATTAAAGATTGGTACATTCCAAGGCTTTGAAGTAGACGAAGAAACAATAGATATCACCAATAAGGCGATTTTTTGTAAAGAGGATGGCGAAGAGACAGACGATGTAATTCTCCCTGAGCTAGTACATGGAGATATTGTTGTTCTTGATGGCGAAGTAACCAGAGAAAACAAAACTTCAAATTCAATAGGTTTTAAGTATCAAGGTCACATTATTACCTCTTATCCTGAGTCTGGCAGCATTGTTCCATATAAGCCCATTCTGTTTTTAAAGTGCCGACTTTACGGAACGGTTAGTCGACTGGATGAAAAAGGAAGAATTGCTGCACGGCGTCCGAAGCTTCATTTTAGTCATTTAGAACCAATCGAAGAAGAAAAAAATCATGATCTTTTTAGCTGATTCGTAAAAAAAATCAATGTGGCTGACCGCTATGGCGTCGCCTGATTGAAGCGTTATAAAGCACAAGGACCACAAGGATAAATAGTATGTCATGGAACAAACAAGGTACAGGAGAAAACGGACCTCCTGATTTGCTAGATATTATTTATAGTATGAGGAAAAAAATAAAGGATTCATTAAAGGCGAAAAAAAAGTCTCCTACTTTGCACGATAGTGGGGAAATTAATCCAGAAATAGATCATGCGTGCTCAAAAAAAGAAAGAAAATATTTTTTAGAAATTTTTCTGAAATGTAAGGCTTGCGATAAGGTATTAAAGAAACAAACAATAACAAATCCATATAAGATAGCAGCCTTATTAGTAGTAGTATCGTACGGTGCAAGTAATTTTATCGATTATGCAATTACAGATAATAGGTATCCGTTATCTGTTGAATATGAGGTTATGGAGGCGTGTACGAGTTCCTATAGTAAACCTTTATCATATGGCGGGTTTAGTTCGAAAAAGAAGATTTGTTTATGTGCGCTTGAAGATACGATGAATGAAATATCATATATTCGTTTCAAATCTGATGAGAAAGTGTTTTTAACAGCATTTGAGGAAAACGCTAAAGGGTGCAAATAGCCCGCTAATATATCGCGGGCTATGGGGTTTACTTGTCAATCACCCAAATACTCATCGTTATTTGGATTATGGGCGTCAGCCCAATCATCCATATCAGCATCATTATTTGGGTTGTTTATGTCGGACCATAAGTCTAGTTCGTCATCAGACATATTTGATGTATCTGGCATAGAATGACCCTCACTTGCTATCGCTAAAGTTTTTTGCTGCGGCAGACTGTGCCTTGGCTGCAAATGATCCCTTAGGCGTTCGTCCACCATTCGCCTTTGCTGTGGCAGACTGAATGCGGGAAGCAGCGGCTTTGGTCATAGGTGCTTTACCTTTTGACATTTTATTCTCCTTAGGTATGTTTTTGCTATCCCCGCTGGGATAACGAAACCAAGGCTAGCAAGCGTAAAAGGGACAAACGGGGACAATGAATACAAAAGATCTGCAAATCGAAATCAAGTCTATGATAAGGAAGCTTAAATGGACACAAAAAAGACTTGCTAGAGAAATATATACTGAGACTCATGAGTATGATAATGATATAGAAATAGGTAGGTTCGAAGAGTCTCTTAAAAAAGACCTTTCTAGGGATTCAACAAAGCCGGAAAGATTGATGGAATATATGAAAATAATTTCACGGCATGATGACTTTAAAAAATTAGATCTTATCATTCCCGTCTATGTCTCAACAGAAACGCTAAGTCCATTAATGAAAGACGAGATGAAAAGAATTTCGTCATATATTAACAGTCTTCTTGACGAAGAATGAAATTTATTAAAAAAGCGATTAAAAATCGTTCGCTTTGCTCACGGGGACCTTCAAAACTTCGCTTTCCCGGCCCTTTAACGCGGCGATAGCAGCCCGAGTTACCCACGAACAGTAGACACCTTCTATAGTTAGGTCGACTTACTTCGGCTTTGCGAAGCGCAACCAATCTAATAAGGAGACTCTCATGAAAGGAAAATGCTTGTGCGGTTCTATTGAGGTTGTTGCGGATACCCAAACTAAAGTCGGGCTCTGCCACTGTTCTATGTGCAGACGCTGGTCTGGTGGTCCCATGTTTGCTGTTCATTGTGGTCCGCACGTTGAGTTCAAGGGAAGCGAGCCAGCAACCTACCAGTCTTCCGATTGGGCTCAGCGTGGTTTTTGCCGACAGTGCGGCACACATCTTTTCTATCATCTGTTGCCCAGTAATGAATACATCCTGCCTGCTGGGCTTTTCCAGGACGAGCCATTCGAGCTGGACAGTCAGATCTTCATTGATGAGAAGCCCTCGTTCTATGAGTTGAAGAACCAAACAAAGAATATGACAGGGCAAGAAGTCTTCGAGCTCTTTGCTTCAAAAGATTAGAGCCTGCTGAGAGATCGGTGGGCTTTTTCTTTTTCGGGAGGGGGCGAGTGAGAGCCCTTGATTTTTCATCTTGGTACTCTCATCTGCTCAGTTTAAAAATACTGACTTCCCTGTCGGTGTCTTCATTGATTCACTTTACCTGGCAAGCTTAAGTCGCCAGATGCAATGTCCATCACATCAACAACACAAAGTAAGGGAGCGTGTACACTTTGGTTCACGCGCAAGCCTGCAGTAACACCATCATATCTGACTTCCGTGAGACTTGTTGATGGGTCAAATGCAACTTTGACTTCAATCGTGTCGTCATTGAAGGTTGGGTTCCAGCCTGGACTGTCCAGCAAAATGGGAAGACCTGGCCAAGTTTTTGGCAGTTTAGGGGTAGTCCCTTCGGCTATATCCACCACACCTAATGCGCCTTTGCTACATTGCTCATTCGGTTGCAGTACAACCCAGTGACTGTGCCAAACGTTACCGTCGTTGTCGGTGTTGTTATCCCCGTTTTCGTCGTACAAAGGAGTGTCGTCAAAGTCCGGGTGAGCTGTTACGGCAAGTGCCAGTATGCCGGCATTATCTTCAAAACCCACCACACCACTATTCAAGCTTGTTGGCCACACATAGGAAAAGACCTTACTGCCTGCCAATGTTCCTGTTGATAGTGGCTTATTTTCACCTGCTTGCTCAGCCACACTCATGTGAAAGGTCGCAATATTGTTTTGGGTGGTGACTTTGGCGTGAACAATGTCAAAAGATGCCTTTACCTCGCCGGTATGAGCGTGATTGCTGTGGATTCCACCAGAGTGCTGGCCACCAGCAAATGCAGGTGAACTTGTCAGGCTGGCTGCCAAAGTAGCGGTGAAAAGTTGGTTGCGAATGTTCATAAAAAATCCCTTTGGTTGTTTTTTGTTTCGAGTCGAAACTATATTAGGCGCGGTCGAGCTGCTTGTCAATAATGTTTCGATTCGATACCATTTGTTGATGGATATAGTAAAAACACAGCATCTGCTGGAAAGGCTTTCTGGCCTGTTACGCACAGAGACCCGTAGCCTTCTAGCTGAGCATGGTCTGCAGCCAGTGCAATTTGAGGCACTGCATTATCTATCTATCTGCAACCGGTACTCAGACACCTTGATGGGTGTAACTGAATACCTGGGCCAAACCAAAGGAACCGTCTCACAGACACTTAAAGTACTGGAGACAAAAGGGCTGATTGAAAAGATTCCTGATAAGCTCGACAAACGAGTTACCCATATGTCTTTGACAACAGCTGGTCGTGAACTAGTTAAAAGCATCCCGTCCTCAGCGCTACTTAAATCAGCCAGTAAGCTTCTAAATGAAAAAGAGCCTCTGGAAGAATCGCTTAAAGCTCTGCTTAGGAGTATGCAGCAGGAAAATGGCTTAAAAACCTTTGGGCAGTGTTCTACCTGTCGTTACAATATTAAATATTCTGCGAATGAGATTATTTGCGGGTTAACGAAAGAAGCACTAAGCAGTAAAGATGTTGAGCTTATTTGCCGTGAGCATGAGTCTGAAAATTAATACTGGTCATGAAGTCTTAGAGCTATTTGCTTCAAAGAATTAACCATTTACTGACTAGCTCCGGCATACTTGCCGGATGGGCGCTGGAATTTAGTAGTTTACTGCAGCTTTATCCAGCGCTAATCCCGACCTGATTCAGGCAATATTTGCGAGGACTCGATGTGTTTATTATCTCTTTAAGCTACCAGGCCCCATTGGAAGACGTTGACAGTTTTATCCCTGAGCACATTGAATACCTCAATACACAGTATGCTGCAGGTAACTTCATTCTATCGGGGCGCAAAGAGCCAAGAACTGGTGGTGTAATTATTTCCACTCTGAATAGTCGAGAGGAATTAAACAATATTCTTGCCCAGGACCCTTTTCATCGTGAGGGGATTGCCAGCTATGAAGTGACCGAAGTCGTGCCAACCAAAGCTTCAAAGCAACTGGAGTTTCTCATAAAGCCGGTTTGAAGCGCTCTGTGGATAATTAGCAGACGTTAGCTTGTTAGCACTGAATAAGGAGATCAACGTGCAATTGTTCGAAACGGAAAGACTGAGTGTCAGGCTCTTAACGCATAAGGATGTTCCTGCGCTGACAGAGATACTCAGCGACCCGGAGGTGATGAAGTACTCACTTCGTGGTGTCTGCGATGAGGCAGCTACGCGCCAATTCATCGACTGGTGCCTCCAATGTTACGAATCCTATGGCGTAGGGCCTTGGGCGCTGGTTGAGAAGGGAACAGGTACGTTGATTGGATTCTGTGGCGTAGGCCCTGAACTGGTCGATGGTGTAGAAGAAACCAATCTGGGCTACCGGTTGGCGCAACAATACTGGAATCAGGGATTTGCCACTGAGGCGGCGCAGGGTGTTATGCGGTATGTCTTTGAGCAAAAGAGCTCCGAGTCGGTGGTGGTGATTATCGAACCCGAGCACATTGCGTCCGTTCGCGTCACTGAAAAAGCGGGATTCAGTGATTACAGCACGCAAGAGTTTCACGGCAGGCCGGTGCGTATTTACCGCATGTCTCGCAAGGGCTGGGAAGAGCAATGCCAGAGTGATTAGTGTGTCAGGTGGTCTCTTTCATGTTTTATGAAGCTTCGGGTTGTAACTGTTCTCAAAGCCGGATTCCAAACTACACTTTAATGATCGTGTGAAACGCTATTAATTCAGGAGGCCAAATGAGCTATCACTCTCAAGACATCTTCTAGGTATTCACAAACCTGGGAGATAAGAATGTCTGATAAAAACAAAGCAAAAGACCGTGATGAAAATGGTCGTATAAGAAGAAGGTACACTCGTAATCATAAACGGCTGAAGCTCGATTCTGCCCCCAAGGGGTGGGTAAATTTGTTCATGACACGCCCGAGGCGGCGCATCGAAAAAGAGCTATGCCGTCGTTTGGTACGCATGCAAAGTGAGGGCTATGATGATGTTTTCCCTTTGGGAAACCATAAGCCTCACATTTATTATCTGTGAATTGAATTCAAAGTTTTTTGTGCAGCGCATGGTGGACTCTACTATGCGTTGCTGATGTACATTCAAAGCATCTGGTTACAAAAGGAGTTGTAATGGATATAAAACTGGGAATAAGAGTATTTGGATGGCTGGTCTACATAATAGTTGCAGCCATCATGCTTGATTCTGTCATTACCAGCTACCGAGAAACATCCACGATTGAGTGGCTGCCACTGGCTGTGATTGTCGGTGGCGGTATCTTCGGGCTGTTCATTTAATGGCTGCCTGACAGTGGCAGGGGCGGAGGCTCGGGTGGCGGTAATGGCGTGATTCCACCCTCAAGTGGCTGGGGCTCAGGTGGTGGCTGTGATGGTGGTTCAGGTGGCGATTGCTAATGGGAAATGGAGAGCGGGCTTTAATCCTACTTCTTTTGTCCCTCCTCACAGAACCGAATAGACTTAGCACCACACACATTAACGGATACTCCCTATGAGCCAGCAACAGCCAAACAACCCCCTGCACGGACTGACCCTGGAGAAGATTCTCACTCGGCTGGTTGAACACTATGGCTGGGATGGCTTGTACGAAGAGATCAATGTGAACTGCTTCTACAACGAGCCGTCGATCAAATCGTCACTGAAGTTTCTGCGTAAAACCCAGTGGGCCCGCGATAAGGTTGAAGCGCTCTACCTACATACGTTCAGCTGATCCGGGGTATGGCTGATATGCAGATCCAGGTTTTTGCAGAGCAATACCGCCAGGCGTTGATTGCGCTCTGGACAGAATGTGGGCTGGTGGTGCCGCAAAATGACCCCAACAAGGATATCGACCGCAAGCTGCAGGTGGGTGCCGATCTGTTCCTGCTGGGCGTGGAGGATGCCGAAGTGGTTGCGTCGGTGATGGGCGGTTATGAAGGCCATCGTGGCTGGATCAATTATCTGGCGGTAAAACCTTCGCACCAGCGTAAGGGCTATGGACAGGCGATGATGGCGGCGGTGGAAACCCGGCTGCGGGAAAAAGGCTGTCCCAAGATTAACCTTCAGGTACGCAGCACCAATACGGCGGTGATCGCATTTTACGATGCGCTGGGTTACGGCAACGATAATGTGGTCGGACTGGGTAAGCGGTTGGAATCTGATCGATAAAACCCGTTTTTCTTCCGGTATCAGTATTTAATCTGAGCGTTCTATTCTTTGTGCAGGTCATCAGAGGGATCGATATGAACATGTACACCAAAGCGGCTGCCGCACTTGTCTGCTTTCTTCCGGCCATGCTCTTTGCACAAACCGAAACGCAGGCAGGGCCTCAGGCTCCAGCACCGGCGCAATATGTGAATGTCACTGTCGAGATTCAGGGACTGGATGAGTCGGTTGGTCTGCTGAAAGAAGCGGCGGGTTCGTTGGCGCAGACCATGAAGGAGTTGAAGGAGCGTAAAGGGGAGCTGAGTTCCGAGGATCTGGCTCGAATCGAGCGCATCGCCAGCAGCATGGAAGCGGTGACAGCACGGATTGATCACACCCTGGATAATGCTGGCAACAATATCGAGAAGGCCAAGGCGCCGACGGTGAGCCTGGTGTCGGATATTGTGAAGGAAACCAAAGTGGAAGCGATCGATCCGGTGATTGTCTCTGTGCAGGAAACGGTGGCGGAGTCGATCAATCAGGTCAAATGGGGCCTGATCTATGTGGGTCTGTTGCTGCTGTTCGGGCTGTCGGTGTTCGGCTTCTTCATGTTCAAGTCACTGATGCAGATACGTAATATCACTGCCAGTGCCCGTGATGCCTTCTCCCGTGGCGAGTTTACCTTCCGGCTAAAAGATGAGGTCCAGCCTGCGCTGGCGTCTGATCCTGCTGCTCAGTCACAGCCTGTGGATAAAACCGAGCCGTAAGTTTGATAAAATCTAATTATCTACAGCGATCGCTTTGATCATGCTGGGTTACTAAAGGCCAGGTTCTGTTTTGGATAATAATGATGTGTTCCGCCGTTTACGGTATGCGCTGGATTTGAAAGACCATGCGATGACCGATGTATTTGCGCAGGCTGATGTTGAGGTAAAAGTCGCGCAAGTCAGTGGCTGGCTGAAGAAAGACGATGACGAAAAGTTCATCAAGATGAGCGACCGAGAGTTGGCCGTGTTTTTGAACGGGCTGATCAACCTTAAGCGTGGCAAGCGTGAAGGTGAGCAGCCTGAGCCGGAAGAACGGCTGAACAATAACTTGATTCTTCAGAAGCTGCGCATTGCGCTGAACTTGAAAACTGAAGACATTATCGACATCTGCAAGCTGGCCAAATTTGGTTTGAGCAAGCCTGAGTTGAGTGCGTTTTTCCGTAAGCCCGGCAGTCGAAATTATCGTCTGTGTAAGGACCAGATCCTGCGGTATTTTCTGATGGGGCTACAGCTTCATCTACGCCCTGCCAACACTGACGGTAGTAGCGAGTCGAAATCCTGAAAGCTTCTGAACAGTCATTCTGGCTGGGGCTGAAGCTGTTCAGAGGTGTTAATACGGTCGGCGCGTTTTCTCTTCAGACGATGCTTCGTTAGACTGTGCGTATTACAGGCAGCCGAGCCTGTGAATGTTCAGTAAAGGTACGCCAATGACGAACAGCACCCAGGGAAAAAGTCACCATTACGCGGTCTGCCCCCATGACTGCCCATCCACCTGCGCCCTGCAGGTGGAAAAGCTGGATTCACATCGAATTGGCCGTATCAACGGCAGCAAGGAAAACGACTACACGGCCGGTGTTATCTGCGCCAAGGTGGCGCGCTATGCCGAGCGTGTACATCATCCTGAGCGCTTGAGCGTGCCGCTCAAGCGAGTGGGCGCCAAGGGCGTGGGTTTGGACGCTTTTGAGCCCATCAGTTGGGATGAGGCGTTGGATACCATCGCCCAGCGTTTCCAGCAGATCACCGATGCGTTCGGTGCCGAGGCCATCTGGCCCTATTTCTATGCCGGTACCATGGGTTGGGCACAGCGCGGTGCTGCACACCGTCTGCGCCATGCGCTGGGTTATTCCGGTCAGAAGGAAACCATCTGCATTGCCATCGCCCATGCGGGTTGGAAGGCAGGGTTTGGCGTGGTGCGTGGCATTGACTCCCGCGAAATTGAGCAAAGCGACCTGATACTGGTGTGGGGCGGTAACCCTGTTCATACCCAGATCAACGTGATGACTCACATCGCCAAGGCGCGTAAACGCGGGGCCAAGCTGGTCGTGGTCGATCCCTATGAAACGCCGACGGCAAAACAGGCGGATCTGCATATCAAGCTGCGTCCGGGTACAGATGGTGCGCTGGCTTGTGCCATGATGCATCAGATTCTGGCGGATGGGCTGGAAGATCAGGCCTATCTGGAGCGTTATACCGACTTTGACGAAGAGCTGCGCGAGCACCTGAGCACGCGTACACCTGAGTGGGCTGCGGAACTTACCGGCCTGAGCGCCGAAGAGATCGTCGAGTTTGCGCGCCTGTACGCCAATACACAGCGCAGCTTTATTCGTGTGGGTTATGGCTTCAGCCGCTCCCGCAACGGTGCATCCAATATGCATGCGGTTACCTGCCTGCCGGCGCTGACCGGTGCCTGGCAGTATCCCGGCGGCGGTGCGCTCTATTCCAGCAGCGCAATTTACAAGGATCTGGACCAGACACCGCTGCACGGGCTTGAGCTAAGGGACCCTGGGGTACGCATGCTGGACATGTCCCGCATCGGTCCGGTACTGACCGGCGACGCTCAGGACCTGGGTGATGGACCTGCGGTGAAGGCGCTGTTCATTCAGAACACCAACCCCATGGCGGTGGCGCCCGAGTCTGCCAAAGTGCGCGCAGGTTTTGAGCGTGAGGATCTGTTTGTGGTGGTGCATGAGCAGATGATGACCGAAACCGCGGCAATGGCGGATATTGTCCTTCCGGCGACCACCTTCCTGGAACACGATGATATCTACACCGCCAGCGGTCATACCTACCTGCAGGTGAGCAAGGCCGTCATCGAGCCCCATGCTGAGTGTCGCAGCAACCATTGGGTGGTCAGCGAGCTGGCGCGTCGTCTGGGTGTGCAGCATGAGATGTTTGAAGTGGATGCGCTGGAACTGGTGGATCAGGCGTTGGCTAAAGGCCGTTTCCCCAGTGCGGACGAAATTCATCAGCAGCAGGGTGTGGATTGCGCGCTGGATTTCGAAACCGCTCACTTCCTGGATGGCTTTGGTCACGCGGACAAGCGTTTCCACTTCAAGGCGGATTGGGCGGCGCTGGGCGATACCGCCGGTCTTTTACCCCGCCTGCCGGACCACGCGCCCTTGATTGATGTAATCGATGCGGAGCATCCGTTCCGTTTGGTGACCGCTCCGGCGCGTACCTTCCTGAATTCCAGCTTCACCGAAACGCCGGGGTCACAGCGCAAGGAAGGCAAGCCTCGCGTGCTGTTGCACCCCAGTGATGCTCGCCGAGTGGGCGTGGAAGACGACGGCATTGTAAGTATCGGTAATCAGCTGGGTGAGGTGCGTGTGCATGCATCCCTGTTTAAAGGCGTGCAACCGGGTGTGGTGATTGTCGAAGGCATCTGGCCAAACAGTGCCTTTATGGATGGTCGAGGGATCAATACGCTGACCAGTGCCGAGCCGGCTGCACCGGCGGGTGGTGCGGTATTCCACGACACGCGAGTGTGGGTCCGAGCAGGCTGAGAAAGAAGAGGTCTCGACATTTTTACAGCACGCCTAATATAGTGAGTGTCTGTCTAACATTGCCGAGGTCGTCGCCAGATTATGACAAATACCAAGCAGTATGATCATCTGGTTCATATCGAGACCCATGAGGAGTTACGCCTTTACGAGCTGATTCCCAATGTGGTCTGGGTATTCGATCTGGACAAGCACGGCTGGTGGTGGGGCAACTCAGCCGCCGTGGAGTTCTGGGGGCTGGAGTGCCTGCAGCAACTGATCGACAAGGATTTGTCCGGTGACACCCAGGGAGCGCGAGACCGCACCCTGCAAACCTTCGAGTTGGCAGCCAAAGATGGTCTTACGGTAGACCCCTGGACCACCTATCCGAACGGCAAACCCAAAACCCTGCTGATGATGCACCGCGCGGTGCTGCTGGGGCCTGATCGTCATCGCGGCATAATTGCGTACATCAATGAGCAAGTGAACCTTGGTGAACAGCCTGAAAACCTGTTGTTGATGGAAGCCATGCGTTATACCCGAGTGCCGGCTACCACCTTTACGTTGGAAGGTGAACCGGTGGTTGAAAACCCGGCCGCCACCGACGCTTATAACTTTCTTTATAAACAGCCACTTCCCGAGGGCATGAGTGCCTTCGTCGCGCGTTTCGACGACCCTGACGCAGGGCAGGCCTGTCTGGCCCGTATTCAGGCCGGAGAAGAAGGGCGCTATGACTTTATCATGCGCACCCATGAGGGGCGTCGTCGGCATAGCCTGGATATTCGTCGTACCCGCCACCCGCTCAATGGGGATTTCCTGTTTCTGGTGGTGGAGTACGACTTCACCGAACTCCATGAGGCGCTGGAAGAGGTAGAAGCCGCCAGAGCGCGTCTGCACGATATCGCCATGAAAGATGCGCTCACAGGAGTACATAGCCTGCACTATATGCAGGAGGCAGCCAAAACCGAGATCGCCCATGCCGAACGAAATGATCAGACACTGTGGTTGATGTTCATCGACCTGGATGGCTTTAAATCCGTTAATGACTCCCTTGGGCATGGCGCAGGCGACCAGGTGCTCTGCGAGGTGGCCCAGCGACTTCAATCCGTGATCCGTTCAGAAGACCTGCTGGCGCGTATCGGCGGGGATGAGTATGTGGTTCTGCTGTCTCACGACCATAGTGAAGACGACACGACCTCGGTGGCAAACCGCATCCTGGATGTGCTGGCGCAGCCGATCAGCGTGGCCGACACCGAGGCTACTGTGAGTGCCAGCATTGGTATTGCCCGTTATCCACAGGACGGTCAGGACCTGGAAGCCTTGCTGAAAGCGGCAGATGCAGCCATGTATCGCGTTAAAAAAAGCGGTAAAAACGACTTTGTCTACGTCGAGGGATAAGCGAAAAGTACCTGGGTAGCAGAGCCGGGTGCTTGCCAAAATTCGGCTATAGTGTTGACGGTAGTCTTGGGTTAAGGGCTGACAGGGAGGCCTGCCGATGAGCACCAGCGAATCCTCCATCCACGATTTCGATTTCAGTCTGATCTGTGAGTATTTTGCGTTGCTTGAACGTCAGGGCCCTGGCAGTCCCGAGGCAACCGCCCGAGCACTTGGCTTTATCGACGGTTTGAACGAGCACTCCCGCATTGCCGATATAGGCTGTGGTACAGGTGGCCAAACCCGTGTCTTGGCAGAGCTGACGCAGGGTTCAATTACCGCACTGGATCTGTTTCCCGATTTTATTCAGCGCTTTAATGAAAAGGCACAGCAAGCTGCTCTACAGGGGCGAGTTCAGGGGATTATTGGCTCCATGGAGGCTTTGCCCTTTGCAGACGCAGAACTGGACCTGATCTGGTCGGAAGGGGCAATTTATAACATCGGTTTCGAGCGGGGCTTGCGGGAATGGCGTCGATTTTTGAAACCGGGTGGTTATCTGGCGGTTTCGGAAGCTTGCTGGTTTACCGAGCGTCGGCCTGAAGAGATCGAGCGCTTCTGGATGGGGGCTTACCCCAAGATTGATACACTCGCACACAAGGTCCAGCAAATACAGCTGGCCGGCTACCTGCCGATTGCCAGTTTTATGTTGCCCGAAACCTGTTGGACCGATCATTTCTATACACCTCAAATAGCCACTCAAGAACGCTTTTTGCGATTACATGCGGGTAATGCTGCGGCGGAAGGGCTGGTTGAGGAGCAGCGGCGTGAGGCCGAGATGTTTCGGCAATATGGCCAGTACTACGGCTATGCTTTCTTTATTGCTCGGAAACTCTGGTTTTAAGCCAGTTTTGTTTTAACCCCCAAGCAGAGACAAGGCATCATTTTAGAGTCATATTTTGTCTGCATGCTTATTTCTCACAATCTGCATTGAGCCGAGGAGGCACCTATGCGATGGAAAGGCGGTCGACGCAGTCAAAACGTGGAGGACAGGCGCGGAACGGCTCCCAGACGTGCAGCCCGTGGCGGCATAGGGATTCTGGTCATTGCTGTGGTGGCCATGTTTTTTGGTGCAGACCTGTCTACCGTGTTGAGCATTCTCGGCGGTACGGGGGCGCTTTCTCCTGCCAGCAGCCAGACGCAAACTGCTCCGGCAGCACGGCCTGCAGCTGAAAACGAGCTCGCTGATATGGTGTCCGTTGTGTTGGCCGATACCGAAGATGTGTGGAATGCGCAGTTTCGTGCCATGAACAGGGCCTATCAGGAACCGACGCTGGTGCTGTTCACCGGTTCGGTCAAATCGGCCTGTGGTTTTGCCCAGGCGGCGGTGGGTCCTTTTTATTGTCCGGCCGATCAGAAGGTGTATATCGATCTGGGCTTCTATCAGCAGCTGCGGGATCGCTTCAAGGCACCGGGTGATTTTGCCCAGGCGTATGTGATCGCCCACGAGGTGGGACACCACGTACAAAACCTGCTGGGTATTTCGGGCAAGGTGCATGAAATGCAGGGACGATTGAGCCAGACCGAAGCCAATCAGCTGTCGGTGCGTCTGGAGCTTCAGGCCGACTGCCTGGCGGGTGTGTGGGCCAATCACGCCAACCGGGCCCGCAATATTCTTGAACAGGGTGATCTGGAAGAGGCGCTGACGGCGGCGCACAGTATCGGTGATGACAATATCCAGCAGCAATCACGTGGTTATGTGGTGCCGGACTCCTTTACACATGGTTCTTCTGAACAACGAATGCGCTGGTTCCAGACCGGTGTTCAAAGCGGCGACATGAATCAGTGCAACACCTTCCAGGCGGTGTCACTTTGATAGAGGGTTACTGGCAGCGTAATTGAGGTCCTGGCTTTGGATCAGCGCTGAACAGGCCCTCTGAAGCTTGGAGTATTCTGATTAGAATAGTTTGCCCAGCATTCCTTTGGCCATATCACCGACGGCTCCGCCCAGCAGGTCACCGCCTTCACTGTTGCTATCAATCAGCTCTGGAATCATCTGCGCCAGGCCCTCTGCTGCGGTGTCCTGGCTGAGTCCCAGGTTACCTGCAAACGCTGAAACCTGCTCATTACCCAGTACGTCCAGCAGGGAGGACACGGACAGGCTTTCGTTAGCGCCGCCGCCGAGCCAGGAGCTGGCCAGACTGGCCAATCCGCCTCCGCTGGCGAACTGGGCCACCAATGCGCTCAGGTCCAACTCACCACCTTCGGTTGGCAACAGGTTTTGCAGTCCGGTCACGACGCTGGACAGATCCAATTGGTCGCCTCTGCTGCCCAGTTTGCTCAAAAACAGCTGTGCCGCCATATTAATCAGGCTCATCTTGTACCTCTGAATATTGGGGAGTTACAGGAAAGATAAGGTCCGAGGCATCTGCACTCGGACCTGTTGGGCCTCGATTAAAGCTTGGCCAGTTCCTCGTCGAAGAAGCTGGCAGCCGCATCGGTAAATTCGAAGGTTTGGCGGATATATTTCAGAGTATCCATTTCAGTATCGGTCACGCCCTGGCCGTCATTGGCCGACTTCAGCAGGTCTGCAGCTTCATCTTTGGAAATCTTGCTCTCGCCACGGCCTGTGGTGTGGGCCTTGGCCAGCTCGAGCAGTTCTTTCTCATACTTTTTGCCATCAATGCTTACATACGCCATCGTGTTTTCCCTATTTGAGTGGGTCGTGAGTGTTGCGCATTCGCGATCTACCGGGGTGTCGAATTTCGAGCACCTCTATTGAATCTAGACCAGCTTGATGAAAGTGCTATAACGCAGGTGCAAAAAAAAGATCTGGGGCTTTTGATGCACCGAAGAGGTCATTCTTCTCCGGTGGGCAGAAGCTGACTTACGGCTTTTCCTGCTGGCTTAAAAATACTCTGGCATCCTCACTGCCTTCGTCCGCCGCTTGTCTGAGCCATTTCAGGCCTTCATCCTTGTTCATGGCAGTACCCACGCCTTCATACAGCGCTTTGCCATAGTGGTATCGCGCCAGGGTGGAGTAACCTGCGGTATCGTTCGCTTCGGCACCGCGTTTCATCAGTGCAGTGGCGTATTCCATATCCCGCGGAACGCCAATTCCAGACTCATAGATCTGGGCCAGCCAAATCATGGAATAGACATCGTTCCAGCGTGCAATGCAGTCCTCGAAGATCTTGATGGCTGCTGCATGGTCACCGGTCTTGTCGGCGGCATAGCCGTAAAGGCATTTGATACGTTTGTCCGAGTCGATATAGGCCTCATAACTGAGGTCACTGGCTTTTACCGGCAGCGTCATCAGGGTGAGGCAACCAAGTGTCAGCAGGGTGCGGGAGTACATGGTCTAATTCTCCACAGAGGTCAGTTCAGAGGCATAAAGCTCAAGTGCTGGGCGGGATAAAACAGCGTGTTCAGTACCAGCAGTAAAAACCAGAGGCCAATTTCGAGCGTCTCGGTGATGGGCTGGATACCTTTTAGCGCCCCGTAGATATGGACAAAAAAC
The DNA here is from genome assembly GCA_048260865.1 of Marinobacterium sp. Classification (GTDB taxonomy): domain Bacteria; phylum Pseudomonadota; class Gammaproteobacteria; order Pseudomonadales; family Balneatricaceae; genus Marinobacterium. Next base: position 79,047 of record JBLXGN010000011.1, read on the forward strand.
ATCAGGGCAAAGACGGCATAGAGGGCATCGAAGACAAAGAGTCTGGACTCGGGTTCGAGTATCCCTCTAAGCATCAGCAGCTCGATGACCAGTATGAAGGCACCCAGGCAACGACCGAAGTACACGGCCAGGTCGGTTTCATCGGGCACCTTCCATAACACCAGCTGCGCCCAGCTGAGGGGTGTCAGAAAAATGGGTAAGGCAAAAAGCAATGTCGTACTGCACATCAGTGCCAGCAGATACCAGTAGCTTTGGTCCGCGAAGTAACCCAGCATGGCAAATCCTTTTGTAGGTGAGAGATTCCATTTATTTAGTCTTTGCCTACGAGCTGATCAATCCATACACAGTAAAACGAGTCTAAAGTACAGGCGGCCATCCTCCCTTGCACCGCCCTTGGTTGTAGACCTTGGCTTTACTGGTATCCTTTTTGGCAGTTGGATAAGCGCCGAGCAGGAGAGAGTCCGATGGCATCTTCAAAGGAGTTTGTGGATAACCTGCATGAAGTTTTTTCTCTGTTTGGGCCAATCCGAACACGCCGCATGTTCGGTGGCTATGGCATCTATCAAAACGATCTGATGTTCGCATTGGTAGCGGATAATGTGCTTTATCTGAAAGCAGATGATGTCTCTCGACAGGCATTTGTTGAGCAGAGACTGTCGCCGTTTGAATATGTGAGGAAGGGTAAGCCAATACAGCTGTCTTACTACGCGGCGCCGGATGAGCTGTTTGATGATGCCGAGCTTGCCAAGGATTGGGCTGATCGTGCCTTCGCTGCTGCGCTGAGAGGGCGCAAGCCTGAATAAAACAGCGGCAGCAGGGTGCTAAATGCTGATTAAACGTTTTGAGATATCAACAGTGGACGTTGAAAGCTGATGCTGAAAACACTCGCGATTGAAAACTATCGCTCGATTCTGAAACTGGTTATTCCTTTGGGGCAAGTGACTCTGATCACTGGACCCAATGGCAGTGGCAAGTCGAATTTATACAAAGCACTCCGACTGCTGGCGCAGGTCGGACGCGGTGGCGTGGTGAATGCGCTCGCCGCCGACGGCGGGCTGGATTCGGTGTTTTGGGCCGGGCCAGAAAAGATCAGTGCACGCATGCGCAGAGGCGAGGTGCCGGTTCAGGGTGGGCCCTTGCAGAAGGTTAAGCGATTGCGCTTGGGCTTTGCCGGTGACGATTATGGCTATGCCATTTCCATGGGGCTGCCAGAACCGGTACCCCGCTCTGTTTTCAATCTGGATCCGGAAATCAAGCGTGAAGGTATCTGGCACGGTGAGTTCTATCGTCCTGCCGGTCTGCTGGTTGATCGCAAGGGGCCTGCTGTACGGGTGAGAGAAGGGCGCCAGTGGCAGGTTGTCGCGCAACATCTGCCGGGTTTTGACTCTCTGTTTGATCAGGTAGCCGACGTGCAAACCACGCCTGAAGTGTTTCAACTGAGGGAAAATATCCGCCGCTGGCGGTTCTATGATCATTTCCGCACGGACCGTGATGCACCTGCGCGCCAGCCTCAGTTGGGGACACGTACTCCGGTACTGAACCATGATGGCCGTGATCTGGCTGCGGCCATACAGACCATTCGTGAAATTGGTGATGAAGCGGCCTTGGATGAGGCGATCAGCTACGCTTTTCCGGGTGCGTCACTATTGGTGCGTCGGGAAGATGACGGTCGTTTCTTTATGGAGTTGCAGCAGGAGGGTTTGTTGCGTCCCTTGGCCGTCAGCGAACTGTCGGATGGAACACTCAGGTACATCCTCTGGGTCGCCGCCCTGTTAACGCCGCGCCCGCCTGAGCTGATGGTGTTGAATGAGCCTGAAACCAGCCTGCATCCTGATCTGTTGCCTGCTCTGGGGCGGTTGATCCTGAAGGCATCGGAGCAGTGTCAGGTTTGGGTGGTGTCCCACGCGCCGCGATTAATCGCGACGCTGGAGGAAAACGAATGCTGCAGCTCTATCCATTTGGATAAGGCTTTGGGAGAAACCCGTGCTGCCAATCTTGGCCAGTTTGATATCCCGGCCTGGTATTGGCCGGATTAGCTGGGCTCCACCAGATTCATCATGCTGACGAGTTTATGCAGAGGCATGGGTTTACCAAACATATACCCTTGTCCATACATCACGCCTGCTCCGATCAATTCCTGGTTCTGCATGTTGTTCTCGATCCCCTCGGCAACTACACGGGCATCAATTTTACGGGCGATGTCCACAATGTGCGGGATCAGCGTGGCGCGAATGGCACCAGCCTCCATATCGCTGATAAAACTGCGGTCGATCTTGAGGATATGGCACTTATATTCCTGAATCTGACGCAGATTTGAATAGCCGGTACCAAAGTCGTCGATAGCAATTTCAAAGCCTTCATTCGCCAGCCGTGACAGCGTATTGCCGGCGGCCTGGCTGGTAAGGCGCTCGCTTTCAGTGACTTCAACCACGTAGTTGATGCCGGTTTGCCTAAGGTCCGGTTTATCGACCAATTCCAGGATGGCCCCTGACTCGATATCCTGAGGAAAAAAGTTGATATTGACCTTGAAGCCTTCGGGCAGGCCAGGGATGCTATCCAGGTCCCGGTTTATTTTTTCAATAATGGCGCGTGTGAATCGCCAGGTATTGTCATGGCTGGCAATGATGGGAATGAATTCGTCGGGATAGAGGTCTCCCTTGGCGTCCTGATAGCGTGCCAGGGCCTCGCAGCCAACAATGTGACCGGTTTTGATCTCAACGATAGGCTGATACAGGCAGTAAAAGGCATCTTGATGCAGGCCGCGGGCGACCCGGGCCTTCACGGACCGGTAGTGACGCATGAAGTGAGAGCTGATTAGCCAAAGAAAAACAAATACCAGCAGCGCAATGATTTTCCACCCCAGGAGTACCAGGTGGTAGTAATTATGAAAGGCGTCGGTGGAGGCTGAAACCTTCAGGCAGTAGGGAACATCCTTGTTGCACTCTTCCAGAAAAAAGTCACTTTGACGCCACGTTTGCAGCATCGAGGGGGCTGGCTGATCTCCTGCAAGGTGCAAGGTTTCACCGGACTTCTGGTTGATAAAACTTAACTCCCAGTTGGCATCGGCATGGATGAGAGTATCCAGAAAGTCACGGTGGACAACGGCGTTGAAGTTGCCCAGCTGTACCATGATGGCATATACCTCAAGGCCGGTCAGAATAATGGGCACGTTCACCCAAACCTGAGCCTTGTTAGGACCGATAAAATCCGGCTCCGGGTTTTGGATGCTGGTCGTCAGCTGCCCCAGGCCTGTAGTACACACAAGCTTATTGCCATCCAGATACCCGATGTCTTTTATGGAGTCCGATAAAAAAACGACCTGCCGCAAATAATGCAGCATATTGTCATCACAGCGGTCTAGCCCCTTGTCGTTGAGCTTGCGCAGTGTGGTGACGACTTCTTCGGACAATGTATTAATCTGCTCGAAAGCAGAGCGGATTTCCTGATGGAGAACTCTTTGGTAATCCCGCTTGAGTAGAGTTTCGGCGGCAAAGTAGGTAAAGAGGCCGATCAGAGCACTCAGGGTTGCGATGGTCAGTGTATCCAGAACTGAAACCTCTCCTTGTTTCACAAGGACCTCCTCAGCGCACGGAACCTAATATTGGCAGGGTGTGATTAAGTCATAATGTCAGGTTCCGAGCCTGAGTCAAACATTTCCTGTTGCCAAAAGCTGGCAGTATTAAAAGGTCAAGAATGCCTAATTTACGTGATGCCTTACCTCAGAATCTGTCTCAAGAAGTGTTCACGGATCTTTTGTGCACTGAAAATGTCCGCATCGAACGCATAGTCTCTCAGGGGCAGTGCTCACCGGAGTCCGGTTGGTACGATCAGGATGAACATGAATGGGTGCTGGTGCTCGAAGGCGCAGGTGAACTGGTGTTCGACGATGGTGAGCAGGTTCGTCTTGGTCCGGGTGATTACTGTCATATTCCGGCACATCGGCGCCACCGGGTCAGCTGGACCGACCCGGATCAGCTTACGCTCTGGTTAGCCGTGTTCTACACTTAATCTTTATCAAACACGACTGCTGATCCGGCTGCCATTCTGAGAGTTTAAACGTCTGTTTTTTGCTTCTAAACAAGCTTCGGGGGTTCTGTCAGACGCCAGTTTGTGGGACAGTGTGCTCAGTTAAAGTGTTGTTCGGACTCTCAGTAATCAATGAGTAAACTCAATATTCTGGTCGTAGATGATGCCCGCTTCATTCGTGAGCGAGTGACATCCATGGTTCGGGAATCTTTTCCCGACTTTACCGTAATGGCGGTCGAAAATGGCAGCCAAGCCATTCGTGCCATGCAGCAGAAACAGTTCAACCTGCTTCTGTGTGACTGGGAAATGCCCGAAATGAGCGGACTGGAAGTGCTGCAGTGGTGCAGAGCCCAGGATGCGTACAAACAAACCCCTTTCCTGATGGTGACCAGCCGTGGTGAGCGCGAGTATGTGCTCAAGGCGATCCAGTCAGGGGTAAATGACTATCTGGGTAAGCCGTTCACCCGTGAACAGCTGGTACAGAAGATGGTGAAGGCGCTGAGCAAGCGTCAGCAGCTGAGCCCTGAGCAGCAGGCCCGTGCCACTGCCATGCTGGATGCTGATCAGAAAACCAAACCGTCTTCCGCCCCCACCAAGTCAATGGCTAAACCCAAGGGTTTGGCTCAGTTGCGTAACAGCAAACAAACCTTCCGTTGTGCGATCAAGGACCTGAACCTGATGGAGGTGAAGGTGGTGATCAAAAACGAAGGGGCCTTTCCTCAGGTACTGGAACAGGTTGTGGTCGATATTGAGCAACTGTCCGGTGACAGTGTTGCGCGTATTAACGGCTTTGTGACATCGGTACAGGCGACCGAGCGTAAACTGGATGCGGCCTATGTGGATGTCATGGTCAGCTTTATGGATGAGGACCCTGATAAAATGGCTCACCTGTCCAAATATATTGCCAGTGTCCGCTGATGAAAACTTTGTCCCGGCTCCGTAAACCCCTGCTTCTGGCTTCACTGACGCTTGCGATGCTGCTGGGTGGTTGTGCGGCACCGCCGCCTGCACCTGAGCCTGATCAAACGCTGACAGTGACACCCATTTCGCTGCTGCCTCTGATGCCGGTAGCGGCGGTGAACTCTTCGGATGCGCTGGCGCAGGAACTGGTCACGCACTACCTTAATGGTCCCCACTATCGTATGTCTTTGCCACTGGTACTGGATCAGCAGTATCGGCCAGTGGGGGCTGCATCGGTCAGTGATCCTAACCGCCTGATGGTACTGTACCGGCAGGGTAACAGTTGGGGCAGCCTTGCCGTAACGGCGGCCCAAGGCAGCATCATGAACGCCTTCCGCATTCAGCGCGGCACAAATACCGACTACGCACTGGTGTTCAAGCGCGTGCGTATCTGTCTCAACGCGGGAGCTGATCAGGCTCCGCGCTGGCAGGGTGGTCGTTGGGTGTTCTCCCCTACAGGGCCGGGGCACTTTGAATGCAGCGGTCAAACCCGTGGCTCTCTGTTCCAGTTGGGATCCGGTTTACCGGGTCTGCTGGGGCCCTATGTAGAATCCGGCGATACTGTCCTCTATGGTCACAGCTGGAATGAGTTGCGCACTCTGGCGACACGCCTGTCACAACGCTTCCCACACCTGGATGTGCCGCGTATCCAATAATTGACACGGATATACCTATGCTCAGTTATCAGCACGGCTTCCACGCCGGCAACTTTGCAGATGTGCATAAACATCTGCTGCTTACCCTTTTGCTGCAATCCCTGAACCGTAAGGCCAAGCCCTGGAGCTATCTTGAGACCCATGGCGGTCGCGCGCGCTATGATCTTGAAGGCGAGCAGGCATTGAAAACCGGTGAATACAAAGAGGGTATTGCGCGCCTGTGGAAGCGTCCGGCTCCTGACGTTGTGCAGCCTTATCTGGAGCAGGTTGCTGCGGTAAATGAACAGCAGCTGCTGGCCTACCCTGGGTCACCGCTGATGGCGGCGCAGATGGCGCGAGAGCAAGACGTCATCAGTGTGATGGAACTGCACCCGGCGGAAGCCGAGGCACTGAAAGCCGTGTTCCGCCATGATGAGCGCGTCAATGTGCATCACCGTGACGGTTATGAAGGCGTGATGTCTTTGCTGCCGCCTAAGCCCAATCGTGGCGTCGTGTTGATCGATCCGGCGTTTGAGGTGAAGCAGGAATACAGCGATCTGGTGAGCTTCATCAACAAGGCGTACAAACGCTGGCCCAATGGCTGCTACGCAATCTGGTATCCGCTGTTGCCTGCGGGGCTGTGGCAGAAGATGAAGCGGGATTTGGCCGCGACGGGCATTCGCAAGATTCTGTGCTCTGAACTGGAGATCCGTTCACCGGAAGGTGAGCGCGGCATGTATGGAAGCGGGATGTTGGTGATTAACCCGCCCTGGCAGCTGGACCAGACACTGGCAGACGTTTCGCCATGGCTGGTGGAGCAGCTGCAGGTGGAGGCAGGTAGCGGTACCTCGCGCCTGGATTGGCTGGTACCTGAGTAAGGCAGGAAGCCTTACCTGAGCAGGCGCTTAGTAGAGCGCCTTCTCGTCACGCACAACGTCGATCAACAGCTCCAGGAAGAGACGGTCGGCGTCACTTTGCTCAAGCGGGATTTTGACGTTGGTGGTCGACGACAGTTCTTCGGCGATCAGCATCTCGGCATGTTCTTCATTGAAATGCTTGCGAGCAATCTCCAGCGCCTTTTCACTGATATCCGGCTCAACCAGAACCTTGCGGATAAAGCGCAGCAGTTCGTTGATGACGCGCTCCTTGTTTTTAATCTCGGCAATACTCATCGTGTGCTCTCCGGCGCAGAATCTGAAATCGCTTCTACTATACCGCCAATACTTGAGTACGCCCAGTCTCTAACCTTGGTTGTAGATCGCCATTTCGCGGCGTTTAGGCGGTTGATCGAAGGTTGTCAAGGTGCGAGAATGGCGGGCTATTTGATTTCTAGGCTTGCGGTGGTAGGAAATCCCGAGACCGCGGGTGGTTTAAGCGCTACCCGGCTTAAGTCTCAGACAGGTGTGTCAGGTAAGAAGATCCTCGCCATGACGACACCCGAGCACGTGCCAGTGAACAAAATCCCGCTAAATTAGGGCTGCGGTAGCGACAACATCAGACCGCAGGTGGCCGTGTTCATCGTTGCAGAAACGCTGAAACTGTAAGTCATCGGCAGGGTGCCGATGCTGATAGAGGGTACAACAGTGGAATTACTTTCAGGCGCAGAAATGGTGGTACGCGCCCTCCGCGATGAGGGTGTTAAGTACATCTACGGCTATCCGGGCGGCTCGTTGCTACACGTGTACGACGCTCTGTTCCAGCAGGAAGATGTACAGCACGTTCTGGTGCGCCATGAGCAAGCTGCAACTCACATGGCGGATGCTTATGCGCGTGCTACCGGCAAGGCCGGCGTCGCGCTGGTGACATCCGGTCCGGGTGCAACCAATGCCGTAACCGGCATCGCGACCGCATTTATGGACTCCATTCCGATGGTGGTCATTACCGGTCAGGTTATGAGCCACCTGATTGGTGAAGATGCGTTCCAGGAAACCGACATGCTGGGCATTTCCCGTCCGGTGGTGAAGCACAACTTCAGTGTGCAGCGCCCGGAGGATATCCCGACGATCGTGCGCAAGGCGTTCCATATCGCCGAGAGCGGCCGTCCCGGTCCGGTGGTCATCGATATTCCCAAGGATATGACCACGCCGACCGAGCGCTATCCGTATGAATATCCGAAACAGGTGAAAATGCGTTCTTACACGCCGATCACCCGCGGTCATACCGGCCAGATCAAGAAAGCTGCAGAGCTGCTGGTGAATGCCAAGCGTCCGGTGATCTACACCGGTGGTGGCGTCATCATGGGCGATGCCAGCACTGAGCTGACCGAACTGGCGCGCCAGTTGAACTTCCCGGTAACCAATACCCTGATGGGTCTGGGTGGTTTCCCGGGCACGGATCGTCAGTTCATCGGCATGCTGGGCATGCACGGTAGCTACGAAGCCAACATGGCGATGCACCATGCGGATCTGATCCTGGCGGTGGGTGCGCGTTTCGATGACCGTGTAACCAACGCCTGCGACAAGTTCTGTCCGACGGCCAAGATTGTTCACATCGATATCGACCCGGCGTCGATCTCCAAAACCATCCAGGCGGATATCCCCATCGTGGGCCCGGCCAAGGTGGTACTGGAAGAGATGATTCAGCTGGTGAAAAGCAGCAAGAAGCAGCCTGACGCTGAGGCTATCAGTGCCTGGTGGAAGCAGATCGACGAATGGCGTCTGCGCCACGGCGGTCGTTTCCGTACGGATGATTCCGAGCTGATGAAGCCGCAGCAGGTTATCGAGATGCTGAGCAAGGTCACCAATGGTGATGCTTTCGTGACGTCTGACGTAGGTCAGCACCAGATGTTCGCGGCGCAGTACTACAAGTTCAACAAGCCGAATCGCTGGATCAACTCCGGTGGTCTGGGCACCATGGGCTTCGGTCTGCCGGCGGCCATGGGTGTGAAAATGAACTTCCCGGATGCTGATGTGGCCTGTGTCACCGGCGAGGGCAGTATCCAGATGAACATCCAGGAGCTCTCCACCTGTAATCAGTATGATCTGCCGGTGAAGATTCTCTGTCTAAACAACCAGTCTCTGGGCATGGTGCGTCAGTGGCAGGACATGAACTACGAGTCTCGTCACTCTCAGTCCTACATGAAGTCCCTGCCGGACTTTATCAAGCTGGTTGAGGCCTATGGTCACGTGGGTATGAAGGTCGATAAGTATTCCGACCTGGAAGGTGCCATGCGCGAAGCCTTCGCGCTGAAGGACCGTCTGGTGTTCATGGATATCGCGGTCGATCCGTTCGAGCACGTTTATCCGATGCAGGTTCCGCGTGGTTCCATGCGTGACATGTGGCTGAGCAAGACAGAGAGGACCTGAGCATGCGCCATATCATATCCGTCCTGATGGAAAACGAGCCGGGTGCATTGTCGCGCGTAGTAGGTCTGTTTTCCCAGCGTAACTTCAACATCGAGTCACTCACCGTGGCGCCGACAGAAGATTCGACTCTGTCCCGTCTGACCGTTACCACTATTGGTAATGATCGCGTGGTTGAGCAGATCACCAAACAGCTGAACAAGCTGATTGATGTGGTTAAGGTCGTCGATCTGTCCGAAGGTGATCACATTGAGCGTGAAGTGATGATGATCAAGCTGAAGGCCAGTGGCCAGATGCGTGCGGAGATCAAGCGTACCTGCGATATCTTCCGTGGTCAGATCATCGATGTAACGCCGACGACTTACACCGTGCAGCTGGTAGGCGCATCCGACAAGCTGGATGCCTTCATCAGTGCGCTGGGCAGCGCTTCCATTCTGGAAGTAGTACGCTCCGGTGTGTGTGGTATCGCACGTGGCGAAAAGGTGCTCAGCCTCTAAGGTGGCACTTTTTCAGTCATAAAAAAACCGCTGCCCGTGCAAACGGCCAGCGGTTTTTTATTGGCGGCGATGGCGAGGTCTTAGTGACCGCTCAAACGATTACGCTTTTCCTGACGCCAGAGCACGTAGCCAGCGATGAGCACCGCCAGACTTACCAGGCCCACAATGATGGTCGCCAGCGCATTGATCTCGGGGCTGACGCCCAGGCGTACGCTGGAGTACACCACCATCGGCAGCGTGGTTGCACCGGGGCCGGACACAAAGCTGGCGACGACCAGGTCATCCAGTGACAGGGTGAAAGCCAGCAGCCAGCCGGCCACCAAAGCCGGTGCGATCAGCGGCAGGGTGATGGTGAAGAATACCTTCAATGGCTTGGCGCCCAGATCCAGAGCTGCTTCCTCCAGTGACATATCCATATGGGCCAGACGGCTCTGTACCACCACCGTGACATAGGCCATGGCGAAGGTGGTGTGCGCAATCACGATCGTGTTCATGCCCCGTCCGGCAGGCCAGCCAACCACGGTTTCCATGGCGACGAACAGCAGTAGCAGGGACAAACCGATGATCACTTCCGGCATGACCAGTGGCGCTGTCACCATCACTTCAAGTGAGCCGCGGCCTCGGAAACGACGAAAACGCACCAATGCCAGTGCTGCCATGGTGCCCAGAATGACGGACAGGCTTGCTGTCAGTGCTGCAATCTGAATACTCAGCCAGGCAGCGCCGAGCAACTGATCGTTCTGCATCAGCTCGCCATACCATTTGGTGCTGAAGCCGCTCCATACGGTCACCAGTCGGCTCTCGTTGAACGAGTAAACGATCAGGCTGGCGATCGGGATATACAGAAAGGCATAGCCAAACAGCAGAATCGTGATCAACAGAGGCATGCGTCGTTTCATGATGCTGCCTCCTCGGCCCGGCGCTCGAAATGTCTGAGCAGTACAAAGGGCAGAATCAGTGCGACCAACAACAGTGCAGCCAGCGAAGATGCCAGCGGCCAGTCCTTGTTATTGAAGAACTCGGTCCACATCAGTTTTCCCAGCATTAGAGTATCCGGCCCACCCAGAAGATCCGGGATCACGAACTCGCCCATGACCGGGATAAACACCAGCATGGCGCCGGCCAGCAGTCCGGGCATGGACAGCGGCAGGGTGATCAGCAGGAACTGCTTCCAGGGGCGGCAACCCAGGTCGGCGGCCGCTTCCAACAGGGTCAGATCCAACCGAATCAGGGTGGCATACAAGGGCAGTACCACGAACGGCAAATAGTTGTAGACCACGCCGATATAGACCGCTATCGGGGTGTGCATGATCTCCAGCGGTGTGTCGATCACGCCCAGCCCCATCAGCAGGTTGTTCAACAAGCCATTGGTTTTCAGGATCCCGATCCAGGCATAGATACGGATCAGGAAGGAGGTCCAGAAGGGCAGGATGATCAGCATCAGCAGCGGCAGTCGCCAGTGTGAAGGCGAGCGCGCGATGGCATAAGCCATGGGGTAACCGACCAAGAGGCAAAACAGGGTCGAGATGGCTGCGACCTTGAGTGAGCCGAGCAGTGCATTGAGGTACAGGGAGTCTTCCAGCAGCATTTGATAGTTGCTGAAGTTGACCACAATAGTGACAAAGCCGTCCTCGATTTCACGGATCAGGTCCATGTAGGGCGGCTGGGCCAGTGTCGGTTCAGACAGGCTGATCTTGAGCACGAACAGGAACGGCAGCAGGAAAAACAGTGCCAACCAGAACCAGGGAATGGCGATCAGCAGATTACGTGCCGGTGGCAGTGCTGGCATCTGCTTCATTCCGTGAGTACCCCGCAACTGTTGGCAGACCAGCCCAGTGTGACTTCTTCTTCCCAGGTCAGGGGTTGTTCGGCCAGGGCCTGAACGTTGGACTGGGTAAACTGGATGCGCTTACCGCTAGGCAGCTCCACATGGTAAATGGAGACATCACCCAGATAGGCGATCTCCTTGATTTCACCGCGGATCTGGTTGGTTGCCTCAGGGTCGAAGCGATCCAGCACACGTACCTTTTCCGGGCGCACGGCCAGGGTAACGGCCATACCGGGTACCAGCGGCTGGCTGTGGCGCACCTGCAGCAGACTGTCGGCTTCGTCACACTGAATCAGTACCTGGTCATCATCCTGCTGTACCACATAGCCATCAAACAGGTTCACGGAACCAATGAAGCTGGCGGCATAGCGCGTAGACGGAAATTCGTACAGCGGACGTGGCGGATCCACCTGTTCGATACGGCCTTCATGCATGAGGGCAATACGGGACGACATGGTCATCGCTTCTTCCTGGTCATGTGTGACCACGATGAAGGTGATGCCCAGACGTTCCTGAATGTTCACCAGCTCGAACTGGGTTTGCTCGCGCAGTTTCTTGTCCAGTGCGCCCAGAGGTTCATCCAGCAGCAGAATCTTGGGGTGTTTGGCCAGTGCGCGAGCCAGTGCCACACGCTGGCGTTGTCCACCGGATAGCTGATGCGGTTTGCGCGTTGCCAGTTGCTCGATCTGTACCAGAGACATCATCTCCTTGACGCGATCCAGGCGCTCAGCCTTGGCCATGCCTTCCTGCTTCAGGCCGAAGGCAATATTGTCCGCCACATTCATGTGCGGAAACAGGGCGTAGGACTGGAACATCATGTTTACCGGACGCTCGTACGGCGGCACCTCGGTAACATCCTGACCATCGATAAAAATACGGCCGCTGGTCGGTGTTTCGAAACCGGCGAGCATGCGCAACAGTGTGGTCTTGCCGCAGCCTGAGGAGCCCAGCAGTGAGAAAAACTCACCCTGGTGAATATTGAGACTGATATCGTCGACAGCGTAAAAGGCGCCAAAGCGCTTGGTGACGTTTTCAATACGAACAATGGGTTCGCCTTCGGGGGCTTGCCAGGGTTCTTCGGGCTTGAACTGACGTACACGGTTCATTACTGAGTACTTCTCCCTTGCAGGTAAAAAATAGAGGGCCTGCTAAAAAAAGATGCCCCTGAATTCAGGGGCAAGGTGTGTCGAGTTGAACGCTTACTGGCCTGTCTTGAGTCGGGTCCAGCTGCGGTTCATGTCGCGTGTCTGGCGCTCGGTCGGAGTTTTGATCACGATGAGGTTTTCACGTGTCTTGTCCGATGGGTAGATTCCCGGATCGTTCCGAACCTCTTCATCAACCAGTTCGGTGGCAGCCGCATTAGCATTAGCATAGGCCACATAGTTGCTGATTGGGGCGACTACTTCCGGCTGCAGCAGGTAATTAATGAAGGTGTGAGCGGCTTCCGGGTTTGGCGCATCGCTCGGAATCACCATCACATCGGTCCAAACCACTGCGCCTTCAGACGGGACTGCATAGGCAACTTCGACACCATTGTTCGCTTCGGCGGCACGGTCGCGCGCCTGCAGGATGTCGCCTGAATAGCCGTGTGCGACACAGATATCGCCGTTGGCCAGGTCGTTGATGTACTGCGAGCTGTGGAAGTAACGGATGTTCGGACGTACGGCCTGAACAGTCGCAGCCGCGCCTTCAATGGATTCCTTGCTGAAGTCATCAGTCGCAGCACCGCGATAGGCGTTGGCAGCGATGAACACTTCGGTCGCATCATCCATCAGTGATACGCCACAGCTGGAAAGCTTGGCGACGATTTCAGGGTCAAACACCAGACGCCAGGTATCCAGCGGCATGTCATCGCCCAGGATCTCGCGGACTTTCTTCACGTTATAACCGATACCGGTGGTACCCCACATGTAGGGCACCAGGTGAGCGTTATCCGCATCGATGTCGACCAGCGAGTTCAGGATCACCTTATCCAGATTGCCGTAGTTGGTGAGCTTGCTCTTGTCGACCGGCTGATAGAGCTTGGCCTTGAGATGACGGTCAGCAAACGGACGCGCAGTCGGGAAAGCCAGGTCGTAGCCACTGCGGCCTGCCAGCAGTTTGGCTTCCAGCACCTCGTTGGAGTCATACACATCGTAGACGACCTTAATGCCCGTCTGTTGTTCAAACGCAGCGATAGTATCTTCGGCAATGTAATCCGACCAGTTATAGACATGCAGCTCTTCAGCTGCACTGACTGTTGCGCCTGTAAGCATCAGGGCAGGCAGTAAGTATTTGAATCCTTTGAAAGTTTTTTTCATCGCCTTGGATCTCCGGCAACGCTGTGGATGAGAGGGGACTGGCTGGCCCCTGGAGGTGCGGCTGCGAACGCAGCAGTGGTTGTTCAAAGCGAGAATATGGAGCAAAAACCGGTCAAAAAAAAGCATTTTCTGCACCGCTGCATCAACTTTTTATCGGCAGTTCGAAGCGCTGAATGCTGCGCTGTTTTGGTGCGAAGTTGTGGCTGAAAAATATATCGGAAACGCTGCTCCTGAAACCAGGAGCAGCGAGGGCTGGTCAGGATTACTGACCGGTTTTAACGCGGGTCCAGCTGCGGTTCAAAGTGCGGATTTCACGCTCCGACGGAGTCGGGGTCACCTGCAACTTTGCCTGGGTTTCCGCCGGCGGGTAAATACCCGGGTCGTTGCGAATTTCTTCATCGACCAGCGCGGTTGCTGCCAGGTTGGCATTTGCGTAGGCAACGTAGTCGGTGATTGGTGCGATCACTTCCGGCTTGAGCAGGTAGTTGATGAACTGATGCGCAGGTCCCGGGTTGGGAGCATCTGCCGGTATTGCCATCACATCGGTCCACACCAGTGCTCCTTCGGACGGAACGGCATAGGCGATTTCCACACCGTTGTCAGCTTCGGCGGCACGGTCGCGCGCCTGAAGTACATCACCGGAGTAACCGTGGGCTACGCAGATATCGCCGTTGGCCAGATCGTTGATGTACTGAGAGCTGTGGAAATAGCGAACATAAGGGCGCACCGCCGCGACAGCCTCGCTGGCGGCTGCGATACCTTTCTTACTGAAATCATCTGCTTGAGCGCCACGGTAAATATTGGCGGCAACCAGCACTTCGGTCGGGTCATCCATCAGGGTAACGCCACAGTCAGCCAGCTTGGCCACAATTTCCGGGTCAAACAGCAGGCGCCAGGTATCTTTGGGCATGTCATCGCCCAGTACTTCACGGACTTTCTCAACGTTGTACCCGATACCGCTGGAGCCCCACATATAAGGAATCAAGTGAGCATTCTCGGGGTCGATGCTCGCCAGGGATTTCATGATGACCGGGTCCAGGTTATCCAGACCTTCCAGCTGGGTTTTATCCAGTGGCTGATAGAGTTCAGCCTGGATGTGGCGCTCGGCAAAGGGGCGCGCAGTGGGGAAAATCAGGTCATAGCCACTACGACCCGCCAGCAACTTGGCTTCCATCACTTCGTTGGCGTCATAGACGTCATAGACAACATCTATACCTGTTGCCTGTTCAAAGTTGGCAATGGTGTCTTCGGCGATATAGTCGGACCAGTTATAGATGTGCAGCTCAGCTGCAGTGCTGGCAGTTGCAGCAGTCAGAAGCATTGATGGCAGCAGGGTCTGGAGGGTTTTTTTCATAACCACAGGTCTCCGCAGAGCAGGGTGAGTGTTGGAAAGAGCTTTTGGCTCCCTCCGAGCGAAACCAGCCGCGACCGCGGCGGACAAATAAACCGCGCAATATGTAACAAAACGCAGGCAAAAAAAAGGGTTTGAAACAGTATAGAGGAAACTTTTTTGCACTGCAGAACAGGGCTCCATTTATCGCTGATGGACGTACCATGCCTAGACTGACCGGTGAACTATAGTGTGGTGAACCCAACCTGAGAGGAAATGCGTCATGTGTGATATGAAAGCCTGCAATACCTCCGACGATACCCGGCCCCTGCCGCAAGCAAACTCTGAGCAAAGGCGATTGTTTCTGAAGGGTATGCTCAGCTTGCCATTGGCGGTGGTGCTGGCTGATCCTTTGCTTGCTCAGGCGGCTGGTGAACGTACCCAGCTGGTTCAGCGTGCGCTGAGCAGTGGTACACAGGTTGGGGCCCATTTGGCGATGCCTGAGGGAGAAGGGCCTTTCCCTGCAGTGATCCTGATCCACGAATGGTGGGGGTTGAATGACCAGATCAAAGCGGTTGCTGCGGATCTGGCTGAGCAGGGTTTTATCGCTCTGGCGGTCGATCTGTATGGCGGGGGTGTGGGAACAACCCGTGAAGAGGCCATGGCGCTGATGCAAGGTGTCAATGAGTCGGTTGCCACCGAAACGCTGGTGGGCTGGATCGGCTGGTT
The DNA here is from genome assembly GCA_048260865.1 of Marinobacterium sp. GTDB lineage: Bacteria > Pseudomonadota > Gammaproteobacteria > Pseudomonadales > Balneatricaceae > Marinobacterium. Next base: position 94,654 of record JBLXGN010000011.1, read on the forward strand.
GCGTAACCATGAGCGTTGTAACAAGCGAGTGGGTACCCTGGGCTGGTGCTTTGGTGGCGGTTGGTCACTGAATGCCTCACTGGCCATTCCGGTCGAAGCAACCATCATTTATTACGGCAATGTGCTGCGCACAGCCGACCAGCTCAAGGCATTGAAAAGCCCGGTGCTGGGGCACTTTGGGACGCTGGATAAAAGCATTGATGAAAAAATGGTGGGCAGTTTCGAACGAGCCATGTACGAGGCGGGCAAAACTGAGCTGCAGGTGCATTGGTATGTGGCGGATCATGCCTTTGCCAACCCGACCGGGGCGAGGTATGACGAGGAGAACGCGGCCCTGGCCTGGTCACGTTCTCTGTCGTTTCTGTATCAGCACCTGAGCGCCTGATCGGCGCTCTCTGTCAAAACGGGAACAGCAAGGGCGCCAGTATCAACGTGATCGTCAGTGCCAGCAGCTGCAGGGGAATACCGACCTTGGCAAAATCGGCAAAGCGGTAGTTGCCAGCACTGACGACCAGTGTATTGACCGGTGATGCGATCGGAGTGGCAAAGGCTGTGGAAGCCGCGATGGCCACCGACATCATCACCGGCTCCGGATTAACACCCAGCAGTTGGGCGGTACTCAATGCGACTGGTGCGACCAGTACCGTGGTAGCCGTATTGGAGATGAACTGGCTGAGTACCGAGGTAACCAGAAACAGGCACGCACACAGCACGAGCGGGCTGCTGTTGCCGATCAGGCTGACCAGGTGTGTGACCAGATAGTCCAGCGCGCCGCTTCGCTCCATTGCCAGAGCCATGGGAAGCATGCCGGCTATCAGAATCAGGCTGGTCGCATTCAGTGAGCCATAGGCTTCCTTCAGGTTAACGCAGCCGGTCAGGACCATTGCCAACGCGGCCAGTAGAACGGCGCTCAGGCTGTCCAGCCAACCGGTGGTCATGAATACCAGCATTGCACCCAGGATACCCAGTGCAACCGGTGCCCGATCGCCGTGAGTGGGAACCTCTTCAAGCTCTGGCGGGGTATTCAAAACGACCAGCTCCCGACTCATGTTCAGGTTGCGAATTTTTTCCCAGCTGCCAGCCAGTAGCAGGGTATCGCCAGCCTCAAGTTCAGTGGTGGCAAATTTGAGGCCGATCAACTCTCGATTGCGCCGAATCCCGATGACGCTTAGTCCCAGGTTTTCTCGCAGGCGGATTTGTTTCAGTGTCTGACGACAGAATGAAGACTCAGGCGGAAGCAACACCTCAGCCAAACCGGCATTTTTTTCCAGACGTGCAATTTCTCTGGCAGGGCAGTCCCGGCATGTCAGGGATTGTTCTTCGCACAGACGCTGAATGCTTTCATCATCGGCATAGACCAGCAGTTGATCACGGTAGTGCATGCGCGTATTGGCCAGTGCCGGGATCAGGCTGGGAAGCCAGCCTCCACTGCGGGCAATGGCAATAACCGTGACTTCATATTCACTGCGCAGGGCAGCCTCTGCCGGGGTTTTCTGCGCCAGAGGACTGCCAGGCAACACTTCCAGCTTATGTAACTGACGTGAAAGATCATAGCGTTCATAGAGGGCGCGTAGGCCAGCACTCTGTGTGGTGGCCATTTGGTGCGCTGGTAGCAGGCGTTTGGCGACCACAATCAGATACACCATCCCGACAATCAGGATCGCAAGGCCATTCGGTGTGAAGTCAAAAAAGCCAAAAGGCTCGATGCCATGGCTGTGCATCTGGCCGCTGACAATGATGTTGGGTGGGGTGCCGATCAGGGTCAGCATGCCGCCAATCAGTGCGGCAAATGCCAGTGGCATCAACAGGCGAGAGGGCGCAAAGCCTGAGCGGCGAGACAGGCTCATTACGACTGGTAACAGCAAGGCAACGGCGCCAGTGGAACTCATAAAGGCCGACAGCAGTGCGACCACAGGTAGCAGAAACAGCAGTAATCGAGTCTCGCTGTCACCACCTACTCGCAACAGCCAGCTGCCGGTCGCACTGGCAATGCCGGTACGCAGCAGACCCTCACCGACCACAAAAAGAGCGGCGATCATGATGACAATGGGCTCGCCAAAGCCGGAAACCGCTTCGCCGGGGGTGATGACCCCGGTTAAGGCCAGTGTCACCACGACCAGCAGGGCGACCAGATCCATACGTATACGGTCACTCAGGAACAGCAGAATGGTTGCGGCAAGGAGTGAAAAAACAATCAGCATATCCGTTGTCATGAGGACTCCAGCGAAAAGGACGAAGTGGTATCAGGCTCTGGGTCCAGCAGGGACCAGAAGGCATTTATTATGGGTGACCTAAGCTTGCGCTCCTGAGCAAACAGGCCGATTTCGTAGGGCTCCAGTGCCGGTTCGGTAGCAACGATTTCTACACGGTCGGACAAGGGGCTATTGTCCAATACGATCTGTGGCACAACGCCGATACCAAACCCCAGACTGACCATGCTGACAATCGCTTCGTTGCCGGTCACCTGTGCGTAGATGTCTGGCTGAACTTGCTGCAGGGCGAACCACTGGTTAATGCGTTCACGGGAGACTCCGCTTTCCGGCAGGATCATGGGGCGATGGCGCCAGTCGCCTTCGTCGAGGGCCATATCCACGGGTGCGATAAACAGCAGCGGTGTACGGTCCATGGGGCGAAAAGCGATGCCGGAGGGAAGTTGACCCGGTCGGGCCGCAATGGATATCTCCTCACGGCCGCTTTGGACGCGGGCAACGGCGTGTTCCGGGTCGCCGGTGTGAAGTTTGATTTCCACACGGGGGTAGAGCTGGCGAAAACGGCTCAGCAGTGAGTAGAGGAAGCTGTAACTGGCTGTAACGGAGCAGTACACACTGATTTCACCGTGCAGCTCATCAGCATTTTCCAGCAAGGAATTTCGTACCTGCTCCCATTGTTGAAGTGCTTCGCGGGCATACTGGGCAAAACGCACACCCTCAGCCGTCAGCTGAACGCTGCGGTTGTCACGCAGAAATAGCGCAACGCCCAGATCATCTTCCAGTTGCTTGATGGCACGACTCAGTGTGGAAGGGCTGACGTGGCAGGCTTCGCTGCTGCGGCCGAAATGCAGGGTTTCGCTCAGGTTGAGAAACAGGCGGAGTGCGCGCGTATCCATGTATTTCACTTTATGCAATGTTGTATTGCAAATATATCATTTTACGCAATAAGTTCGATCCCTTAATCTAGCCACCATTGCTATAGTCACTGCGGCCAAGGGCCGGTGCGACAAACAGCACCCAAATCATTCAATTTAAGTCAAAGGATCAGAACCATGCAGGTTTATTACGATAAAGACTGTGATCTTTCCATCATCCAGGGCAAAAAAGTTTCTATCATCGGTTACGGTTCTCAGGGCCACGCGCATGCGTGCAACCTGAAAGACTCCGGTGTTGACGTAACTGTTGGTCTGCGTGCTGGTTCTTCTTCTCGTGCCAAAGCTGAAGCGCACGGCCTGAAAGTTGCTGACGTAGCTGACGCTGTTGCATCTGCTGACCTGGTCATGATCCTGACTCCGGACGAGTTCCAGGGCCAGCTGTACAAGGCTGAGATCGAGCCGAACATCAAGCAGGGCGCTACTCTGGCATTTGCTCACGGCTTCTCTATCCACTACAACCAGGTTGAGCCACGCGCTGATCTGGACGTGATCATGGTTGCTCCTAAGGCACCGGGCCACACTGTACGTTCTGAGTTCGTAAAAGGCGGCGGTATCCCTGACCTGATCGCTATCTACCGTGATGTTTCCGGTAACGCGAAAAACGTTGCTCTGTCCTACGCTATGGGCGTTGGCGGTGGCCGTTCCGGTATCATCGAAACTACCTTCAAGGACGAGACTGAAACCGACCTGTTCGGTGAGCAGGCTGTTCTCTGTGGTGGTGCTGTTGAACTGGTTAAAATGGGCTTCGAAACCCTGACCGAAGCGGGTTACGCTCCGGAAATGGCTTACTTCGAGTGTCTGCACGAACTGAAGCTGATCGTCGACCTGATGTATGAAGGCGGCATCGCGAACATGAACTACTCCATCTCCAACAACGCTGAGTACGGCGAGTACGTAACCGGCCCTGAGGTGATCAACGAGCAGTCACGTGAAGCGATGCGCAACGCGCTGAAACGCATCCAGGACGGTGAATACGCCAAAATGTTCATCGCTGAAGGTCAGACTAACTACCCGTCCATGACTGCCCGTCGTCGTAACAACGCGGCTCACCCGATCGAACAGACTGGTGAGAAACTGCGTGCGATGATGCCGTGGATCGCTGCCAACAAGCTGGTCGACAAAGAAAAGAACTGATCCGGTTTTTCCTGATTCAGTCAGCCCCGCAGGCGCTCGCCTGTGGGGCTTTTTTATACCTGCTGTGCACCAATAACATGCACTTTTACCTGCGCTGCTCACCCTCACAGCTGTCGCTGTTTTGACATATCCCCGTAATACTTTAAATCCATACTTATTATGAGGTTATGGCATGTTCTCTGCATGGTACTGACCTGTGATTCTGGGGGCTCTGAACACGGCAAGTGAATGCCAAAGTCGCACACCCAAAAGAGTCATTTATTGATCCAGATCCTGGATTCGAATTTACCGGGTTGTATTCGGTTTTGATTACGCTAACTATCAGATGGCTAATAAAAATAAGATCTGACAGTGCGTACCGGCCGTGAGGCTGACCGGATGCAGTTGCGTACTGTCACAAGTCAAGGATGCATAACATGAGTGAAATTGACTTTTCTGTTCTGAGTGAGCAGGCGAAAGCCTATGCCGGTTTCGATGCTGAAGATGAAGCCTTGTTGATCGCAGAAGCGCACAGGCTGGAACCCTATCTTGAGCAGATCACTGAGGCTTTTTACACCGAGCTGCAGACGATCCCTGAAGCGGTTCCCTTTCTGGAAGGGCGTATAGACGCTCTGAAAACCACCCACACCGCTTGGCTTCGTAAAATTTTCCAGGGTCCTTTTGATGCCCATTTTGCTGCCTACATGCATCAAGTAGGTGTGATTCATGTTCAGGTTAAACTGCCCGAAAAATTCATGACCAGTGGTATAGGGCTGATTAACAAGCACCTGATTCCGAAGCTGCCCGAAATCTATCCCAATGATGCCCTCAAAATAGGTGCACTTCTGAAGGCGCTGAATGCAGCGACCAGCTACTGCCTGTTGATCATGCTTGAGTCCTATCGAGGCCATGAGCTGGAGCGCTTTATGGAGGTTACGGGTATCAGTCGTGTGCTCTATAACAATTTGTCGGCGGCGTATCGCAGCTCACGAGGCCGAGCAGCTTAAGGAGAGGCTAAGCTTTGCAGGGATAGATTCCCAGTATGTGACGTAACATGAAAATTGATCCGTAGCAGGACAGGTCTAAACCTGCCAGTGATCAAGGCAGATGCAGGCGCGTTGGTCTAGTATCACCAATACGCCCCAACTGCGGGAAAAACAATAACTGGGAACACGCAGGATGCGAACGATCAACTTTACCGAGCTGAATCAGCAGGCCAAGCTGTTTGCCGGCTTTGAGCCTGGTGATGAAGCAACACTGAATGCCGTCTGCGCTGAGTTGGTGCCTCTCTTGGACCAGGTCACGGAGGCGTTTTATGCCGAATTGCAACAGATTGAAGAAGCCAAGCCGTTTTTGGAAGGGCGTCTGGATGCGCTCAAGGCGACCCATCGCAATTGGCTTGAGAAAATCTTTACCGGTCCCTACGACGAAGACTTTGCAGCCTACATGCACCACGTAGGCGTGGTACATGTGCAGGTCCGTTTGCCAGAAAAGTTTATGGCCAGTGGCATAGGCTTGATCGCCAAGCATCTGGTACCGGTGCTGGCCATGACTTACGAAACGGATGTCGCCAGGCTGGCTCAGGTGGTGCGTGCAGTCAACGGCGTCACCACCTATTGTCTGATCATCATGCAGATGTCCTATCGCGAGCATGAGCTGGATCGGTTTATGGAGGTGACGGGTATCAGTGAAGCGCTGTACGCCAATTTGGCGGCGGCCTATCGCGAGAAGAACGGAGTGTCGGCAGAGTAGGACAGCTTGTCCTGTTTATCGAAATTAGGACCGACAAAAATTAGAAATCCTTGATGTTTAAAAAACCCATGCGAAAATGGCGGTCTTTTGCAGGCCGTTAACACGCTTGCATGACACTTAAATGATCAAGGATGCCCCCATGAGTCAGGTAGATTTCGTCGCTCTGTGCCAGCGCAGCAAGGCCTGTTGTGGTTTTGATGCCGAAGATGAACAAATTTTGTTGAGCGATGGTCACAAGCTTCTGCCGCACCTGTCCAAGGTCACCGACCAGTTTTATACCGAGCTGCAGCAAATTCCGGCTGCAGCCCCTTTCCTGGAAGGGCGTGTAGAGGCCCTGAAAGCAACGCATAAGGCCTGGCTGGAAAGCGTGTTTACCGGCCCCTATGACGCACACTTCGCAGCGCGCATGCATCACGTAGGTGAAGTACATGTGCGGGTGAAGCTACCGGTCGAGTTCATGTCCAGCGGTACCTTGCTGATCAAAAAACATCTGGTCCCGATACTGACAAACGTCTATGCCGATGATGCTATGCGTCTGGGACAGATGATGAAAGCGGTCAACGCTGTAACCGGTTTTTGTCTGATCGTAATGCAAGAGTCCTATCAGAGCTCATTGCTGGCGCAGGAGCTGGATAAGTTCATGGCGATTACCGGTATCAGTCGTGCACTGTTCAACAATCTGGCATCCGCCTATGCTGATGACAAGGATGATGCTGCGGCCTGATGCTTGGGTTCTGCTGCCCAGGTTGAGTAGAATGCAGCATCTGAGTCTAGACATAGGGGTATGACATGAGTGACCAACCGCAGGAGCCTGAAGCCGTTTCATCTGAATCGAGCACTGAGGGTACGACCGGGGGACGCCGGCGACGCGGGGTCTATTTGCTGCCCAACCTGTTTACCACAGGTGCCCTGTTCTCCGGCTTTTATGCCGTTGTCGCGGGCATGAACGGTAAGTTTGAAGCAGCCGCCATCGCCATCTTTGTGGCCATGTTGCTGGATGGACTGGATGGCCGTGTTGCGCGTATGACCAATACTCAAAGTGAGTTTGGTGCCGAGTATGACTCCCTGGCGGACATGGTGTCCTTTGGTGTTGCACCAGCACTGCTGGCCTACAGTTGGGCACTGGGAGACTTGGGTAAACTCGGTTTCTTCGCTGCCTTTGTCTATGCTGCGGGTGGGGCATTACGCCTGGCGCGCTTCAATACGCAGATCGGTTCTGTGGATAAGCGTTACTTTATCGGCTTGCCGAGCCCTGCCGCTGCGGCGACCGTAGCCGGTCTGGTATGGGTGTGTGACGCTTTTCAGGTCGACGTTGCGGGCTGGGAAGTGCTGATTGCCGTCTTTGTAGCCCTGTCTGGCATATTGATGGTCAGCAATACGCTGTATTACAGCTTCAAGGATGTGGATTTCAGAGGCAAGGTGCCCTTCTGGATTCTGGCGCTGATTGTTCTGGCTGTAGGGGTTATCTCCATTAGTACCTCCGTTTCATTGTGGTTGCTGTTCCTGGCTTATACAGCTTCGGGACCTCTGTTATGGAGCTGGCGGAAAATGCGCCATCGTTGATTTCAAAAAGCAGACTTCGGTCTGCTTTTTTTGTATCTGAGCTTTTTTGCCTGTTAACCCTGATCCAGGGGAACCTGAAACGAGTAGAGAATCTAAACTTGTACGCAGCAGTGATAATCTTCGGGGGCAATCATGTTAATACGTCAGGCACCGGATGTACGTTCATCCGAAATCACACCGGAATCCATTTATCGACAACGCAGGCAGTTCATAAAAGGGTTGGCTGCCGGTAGCGCGCTATTGATGAGTGGTTCAGCTTCCGCCTTGACCCGTTATGATCTGGGCGAAGACCTGAAACGCTACCCGGGCCCGGATTGGTTGCAACCGAAACTCAGAGCAGCAGCTACATCATCTGAATTCTCAACCGCAGAAAAACTGACGCCTTATCAGCACGTTACGGGCTATAACAATTTCTACGAATTCGGTCTGAACAAGGATGATCCCCAGGCTAATGCTCAGGATCTGAAAACAGACCCCTGGAGTGTGGAAATCAGTGGTGAGGTGCACAAGCCAGGCACTTATCAGCTAGAGGATCTGCTAAAAGGTGTGGATCTGGAAGAGCGTATCTACCGTCTGCGCTGTGTAGAGGCCTGGTCGATGGTTATTCCCTGGGTCGGCTTTCCTCTGGCTGATCTGCTTAAACGCTTTGACCCTAAAGGCAATGCGCGATACGTGGCGTTCACGACGCTGCAGGATCCTGAACAGATGCCAGGACAACGTTCCCGTTTCGGCACTATCGATTGGCCTTATGTTGAAGGTTTGCGTATGGATGAAGCCATGCATCCGCTGACACTGCTGGCAGTAGGCGTGTATGGCGATGCCTTGCCGCCACAGAATGGTGCGCCTTTGCGTCTGGTGGTGCCCTGGAAGTATGGTTTCAAAAGCATCAAATCGATTGTGCGCATTCATCTTAGTGAACAGATGCCGCCGACCAGTTGGAGCCGTACAGCTCCCCGAGAATATGGCTTCTATGCCAATGTGAACCCGGCCGTGGATCATCCTCGCTGGAGTCAGGCTACAGAGCGGCGATTACCGTCTTCGTTGTTCAGTCCCAACATCATCGATACCCAGCCATTCAATGGCTATGCCGATCAGGTAGCACAGCTCTACAGCGGAATGGACTTGCGTAAATGGTATTAAGCATTGCCGCGTTGCATCGAAATTCGGTCGGGCGTTGGGTCTTTTGGTCGCTGATTTTTTTCGGCAGCTTGATACCTCTGGGCTGGATCAGCTGGCAGGCAGTGCAGCAGCAGTTGGGGCCTGATCCTGCCCAAGTGATTGTGACCTTCCTCGGAATATGGGCGCTCCGCTACCTGTGGATAACCTTGGCGGTTACGCCGGTAAGGCGATTATTGGGGATGGGATGGTTACAGCGGTACAGGCGTATGCTTGGGCTGTATGCTCTGTTCTATGCAAGTCTGCATTTGCTGGCTGTGGCTACGTTTATTCTTGGTTGGCGGCCGGATTTATTGCTGCGTGAGCTGACTGAGCGGCCTTACATCATTGTTGGCTTTATCGCGTGGGTGCTACTGCTGCCGTTAGGAATTACTTCAACACAGGGCTGGCAAAAACGCTTGGGCAAACGCTGGAAAACCCTGCATTGGCTGGTATATCCCATCTCGTTGCTGGTGCTGTTGCACTTCGTCTGGCTGATTCGAGCCGGATATCTGGAGGTGTTGATCTATGCGCTCATACTGGCCTTTTTGCTTGGATATCGCCTATACCTCAAACTGAGGTGAGTATCATGTCCGACAAACCAACTTTCTGGCAGACGCTGATGAGCGTCCTGGCCAGCTTCTTCGGTGTTCAGTCTGAGAGAAATCGCGAGCGTGATTTCCAGACCGGGCGCCCCCTGCATTACGTGCTCACGGGGCTGCTGATGGCAGCTCTCTTTGTCTTGATGGTCATTTTGCTGGTGCGCTGGGCTCTTAGCCTGGCGGGCGCCTGAGAAATTGTAATCCGACTTGCGCTTTCAGATCGCCTGCTATACTCGACTTAACCGGATCACCTGTGAGGGAGCACGATGAGCCTTCCTCGGGGTCAATACGGGGAGGCCTGAAGATGGGAAGGAAAATAATAACAACCATCGCTTCAGGGGTAGGGTTGGCGCTGTACTCGGGGGTCGCATCCGCAGAGTGGGAAGTCAATCTGACGCCTGGCGTTACGGATATCAGCCGTTCGGTTTTTGATCTGCACATGACGATCTTCTGGATCTGCGTCGCCATCGCACTGGTGGTGTTCGGGGTCATGTTCTGGTCAATCTTCCATCACCGCAAATCACGCGGTGCTCAAGCACACCACTTCCATGAAAATACTCTGGTTGAAGTGATCTGGACGATCATTCCGATCTTTATCCTGATCGCCATGGCCGTTCCGGCTACTGCCACACTGATTGAAATGTACGACACCGATGAGGCTGAACTGGATGTCCAGATCACCGGTTTCCAATGGAAGTGGCGTTACGATTATCTGGATCAGGACCTGAACTTCTTCAGCAACCTTTCCACTCCCCGGGAACAGATCAGCAACGAGGCCGAGAAGCAGGAGCATTATCTGCTGGAAGTTGATCGTCATCTGGTGTTACCGGTGGATACCAAGATCCGCTTCCTGCTCACTTCCAATGACGTTATCCACAGCTGGTGGGTTCCGGCACTGGCGGTTAAGAAAGATGCTATTCCCGGTTTTATCAATGAAGCCTGGACGGTGATTAATGAGCCAGGTATTTACCGGGGGCAGTGTGCTGAGCTGTGCGGCAAAGATCATGGTTTTATGCCGGTGGTGGTAGAGGCGGTCAGCAAAGATGATTTCCAGCAGTGGCTGGAACAGGCTAAAGCCGAGAAGCAGGCCGAAGCGGCTGCGGCGGAGCGAACCTGGACGCTGGATGAGTTGATGCAGCAGGGTGAGCAGGTCTATCTGCGCGCTTGCGCAGCTTGTCATTTGCCGAACGGGGAAGGTGTTCCAGGTGCTTTCCCTGCCCTGAAAGGCAGTCCAATTGCCACCGGTGATGTGGCGGCGCATATAGATATTGTTCTTAACGGCAAAAGTGGTACTGCGATGCAGGCCTTCCGTGATCAGTTAAGTGCCACAGAATTGGCAGCCGTGATCACCTATGAGCGAAATGCCTGGGGCAACAGTCTGGGTGAAGCGGTGTCACCGACGCAGATTTCGCGCTTGCTGGCGCCATCCACAGCGGAGGGGAGTGAACAATGAGCACACTGGAAACGACCCTGGATAACGGCACGCATACTCATCATGGCCCAGCCAAGGGCATTGGTCGCTGGCTGTTCACAACCAACCATAAGGACATTGGCTCCCTGTACCTCTGGTTCAGTTTGCTTATGTTCTTCATTGGTGGCTGCATGGCACTGATGATCCGAGCGGAGCTGTTTCAGCCGGGATTACAGTTGGTAGAACCGGGTTTCTTTAACCAGATGACCACCATGCATGGTCTGATCATGGTGTTTGGTGCGGTCATGCCGGCATTCGTGGGGTTGGCCAACTGGATGGTGCCGATGATGATCGGTGCACCGGATATGGCGCTGCCAAGGATGAACAACTGGAGCTTCTGGATCCTGCCGTTCGCCTTCGCCATGATGATGTCCACATTGCTAATGGATGGCGGTGCACCCAACTTCGGTTGGACTTTCTACGCGCCCTTGTCAACGACCTATGCGCCGCCGAGCGTGACCTACTTTATCTTTGCCATCCATATGATGGGTATCAGTTCCATCATGGGTGCGATCAATATCATCGCCACCATCCTCAATCTGCGTGCACCTGGCATGACGATGATGAAGCTGCCGTTGTTCTGCTGGACCTGGTTGATTACTGCATTCCTGTTGATTGCAGTGATGCCGGTGCTGGCGGGGGTGGTGACCATGATGCTGATGGATATCCACTTCGGCACCAGTTTCTTTGATGCTGGCGGTGGTGGTGACCCCGTGTTGTTCCAGCATGTGTTCTGGTTCTTCGGGCACCCGGAGGTGTACATCATGATCCTGCCGGCGTTCGGTATTATCAGCCAGATTATTCCGACCTTTGCTCGCAAGCGCCTCTTTGGCTACGCCTCCATGGTGTATGCAACGGCGTCGATTGCGATCTTGTCCTTCCTGGTGTGGGCGCACCACATGTTCACGGTCGGTATTCCGCTGGCCGGTGAGCTCTTCTTCATGTATGCCACCATGTTGATTGCAGTGCCAACGGGGGTGAAGGTGTTCAACTGGGTGGCTACCATGTTCCGTGGCTCCATGACCTTTGAAACCCCCATGCTGTTTGCATTGGCGTTTGTGGTGCTATTCACCATCGGTGGCTTCTCGGGGCTGATGCTGGCGATCGCACCGGTGGATTTCCAATACCATGACACCTATTTTGTGGTCGCACACTTCCATTACGTGCTGGTGCCGGGTGCGATCTTCTCGATCATGGCCGGGGCCTACTACTGGCTGCCCAAATGGACCGGACACATGCTGGATGAGCGCATGGGCAAGCTGCATTTCTGGCTCAGCTTTATCGGCGTCAATATCACCTTCTTCCCGATGCATTTTATTGGTCTGGCGGGTATGCCGCGCAGGATACCGGATTACGCACTGCAGTTTGCCGACTTCAATATGGTGGCTTCCATTGGTGCCTTCATTTTTGGCTTGTCGCAATTGATCTTCCTGTGGAATGTAATTGCCTGCATCCGTGGTGGTCGAAAAGCGGAAGCGCGTGCCTGGGAAGGGGCTGAGGGACTGGAATGGGAAGTGGCCTCTCCGGCGCCCTACCATACCTTCTCCAAACCGCCCGTATTACCGGAGTATCTGCGATGAATGCTCAAGCAGCCAACCGCCGCCTGGTGCGCCGGTTGGTACTGGGGGCGGTGCTTATGTTCGGCTTCGGCTTTGCGCTGGTACCGCTCTACGATGTGTTCTGCGAAATTACTGGGCTAAACGGGAAAATCACGAATACCGGGCCTGTGGCGGTTTCGCCTGCGGATACTTCGCGATCCGTCAAAGTACGCTTTATTGCCGTGCATAACGAAGGTATGCCCTGGGAATTCAATCCCAAGGATGCGGTGATACGTGTGCATCCCGGTGAAATGAAGCAAACGGCCTTCCTGGCGGCGAATCCTACTGGACGTAACATGGTCGCCCAGGCGATTCCTTCGGTGGCACCGGCGGAAGCGGCGGAATATCTGCACAAGGTTAACTGCTTCTGTTTTGAGCAACAGCCGTTGCAGGCCGGGGCGTCAGTCGAGATGCCGCTGTTGTTTGTGATAGACAAAAAACTGCCTGACCACATACGGTCGCTGACGCTCTCCTACACCCTGTTTGATATCTCGCCTGAGGTATCTGCCGCGGACCAGTCCAATGAGGAGCAACGCTTATGAGCAGCTCAACCTATTACGTTCCAGAGCAAAGTCGGTGGCCAATTCTGGCTTCAATTGCGCTGTTCCTGCTGGCGTTCGGTGCGGGAACACTGATGAATGCAATGAGTGCTGACTCGGGTGGTGGGCTGGGTGTGGCCTTGCTGCTATCCGGCGCGCTAATGATGGGGCTGATCCTCGTTGGCTGGTTTAGTAATGTGATCCATGAAAGTCGAGGTGGGCTTTATTCACCCCAGATGGATCGATCCTTTCGTTGGGGGATGAGCTGGTTCATTTTTTCGGAAGTAATGTTCTTTGCCGCATTCTTCGGAACGCTGTTTTATGTCCGGGTATTGGCGGTACCCTGGTTGGGCGGGGAGGGCGACAAGGGTGTCAGTCAGATGCTTTGGCCTGAATTTACGGCGCAGTGGCCTCTGTTTAGTCCGCCCGATGGTGAACGTTTTCCCGGCCCAGAAGCCGTGATTAGCCCTTGGCATATTCCACTGCTTAATACCTGCTTACTTATCACATCCAGCTTTACGCTCACATTTGCTCACAAGGCCTTATTGAAAGATGAGCTGATGCAGGTGCGTCGCTGGATGTTTCTGACGATCGTGCTTGGGTTGGTGTTCCTGAGCTTTCAAATCTATGAATACATCGAAGCCTATCAGGAACTGGGTTTGACACTTCAGGCGGGCATTTACGGTGCAACCTTCTTTATTCTCACCGGCTTCCACGGACTGCATGTAACGCTGGGAACACTGATGCTCATCATCATTCTTGGGCGCGTAGTGCTCGGTCATTTCGACTCCCGCCAGCACTTCGGCTTCGAGGCTGTGGCCTGGTACTGGCACTTTGTGGACGTGGTCTGGATTGGTCTATTCCTGTTCGTCTATGTCCTGTAGATGCTTACCAGGGCGCGTGCGAGTGTAGTTGCCCGGTATTAAAACCGTAGACCAGTAGCAGAATCAGAAGAGCGCTGAGTATGACTCGCCATAACAGTCGGTTGGCGGTGGCGCCATCGCCGGCAGGATGTTTCAGCAATGACCAAAGACTGCTGAAAAGGGCGACAACAATAGCGATAAAAAGCACGAGAATCAGAATGCGCAGCATGGGAGGTCTCCTTGACTGACAAGGTCAGTAAAGCGGATAGCCGGCGCCGATTCAAATGGCTGCGCCTTGTTCTTGGGTTTGTAGGCTTGCCGATTTTGCTGGCGCTGGGTAGCTGGCAGCTCCAGAGGGCTGACCAAAAGGCTGTTTGGCTGCAGCAATTGGAACAAGCTCCGGCGACCACGCCTGAAGTTGCTGTGCAGCGGTTGGAGGCCAGTGATTGGGTGCCGGTTCGCTTTGATATGGAGCTGATGCCATTGAAGGTTTTTCTGTTGGACAACCGAACCTATCAAGGCAAGGCGGGATATGAAGTCGTGGTGCCGGTTCGTGTTGACGAAGGCCCCCTCTGGCTGGGCAGTCTTGGGTGGGTGGCGGCTCCCGATCGGCGTGAAGATCTCCCCGAGTTTGAGTTGCAGAGACAGTGGCTACAGGCGGATGCCATGCTTTCTAGACCTCTGAAGTCCATGACATTGGGCAATACCAGCCTTGAGGACGGCTGGCCAAGACGCATTCAAACGCTGGATATGGAGCAGATCAAAGCCGCACTTGAGGCCCCAATAGAACCATTGGTTTTGCATCTTAAAACAGCTGTAAGCGAATCGATCATGCCGCGAGCATCGATTTATACCGGTATCCCGCCCGAACGCCATACGGGTTATGCCCTGCAATGGTTTGGTTTGGCGGCTGCGTTAGCCATTTGGCTGATTTGGGCAGGCTTGAGAGAGCGAAAGGAGAAGGCCGATGAAGTCTAATCGACGTGTTTTCTGGGCAATATGGGGAGTGGCACTCGTGCCCATGTTACTGGCATCCGTCATGTGGTGGACGGGGGCAGGCATACCCAGTGGGCGAGTGAATCACGGTGTCTTGATCGATCCGGCCCAGCCGTTGGCACAGTGGGGAGGCAATCCCGAACAGCATACCGGACACTGGTTGATGTTGCTGGTGCCTGAAGCGGACTGCGGAGACCTCTGTGATGCTGAACTGGAAAGCTTGAAGCGTGTGCATGATGCCTTGGGACGCGAGTCAGACCGTGTGCGTGTTATGACCGCAGATCGCCTCAGTATCGATTCGGGAGTCTGGGTAATTGACCCACTGGGGAATCTGGTATTGCGCTACCCGATAGCCTTCGAAGGTCAGGCACTATTGGGAGATATGAAGCGTCTTCTCAAGGCATCGAGGCTCGGCTGATGAATACATCCTTGCGTATTCTCAATATGGCGATAGGTCTTGCACTGATTGTTGTTCTTCTGGGTGGTTGGACCCGCTTGAACGATGCTGGGCTCGGCTGTCCCGACTGGCCTGGCTGCTATGGTACCTGGGTCTTGCCGGATGATCATTCTGAACTGGCGGAAGCGCACCCTGATGCTCTGATTGATTTGCGCAAGGGCTGGATTGAAATGATTCATCGCTATGCTGCCGGCCTATTGGGGCTTTTGATACTTGTATTGGCCGTGGTGGCTATTAGAAAACGAAATCAGCCGGGCTATCCGGCAGGGCTTTCATGCGCGTTGCTACTGTTGGTCATTGCGCAAGGAGCCTTTGGCATGTGGACTGTGACGCTCCAGCTTCTGCCAATCATCGTCACTGTGCATCTGCTGGGAGGGCTGACAACCTTGTCACTGCTTGTCGTGCTGCGGCAGAGAGTCAAGCGGCTGGCATCAGGGAAAATAGAGGCGGACAGGCCTCATCCTTGGGTTCAGCTGATGCTGGCAGCGCTTTTCGTTCAACTCGCTTTAGGTGGCTGGACCAGTACGAACTATGCTGGCTGGGCATGCAGTGACTGGGTGTACTGCCATCAGGAAAATCACCCCGGTTATGACTTTGCCAGCGGCTTGAATCCGGTAATGGCAATTGGCCCTAACTATGAAGGCGGGCTGTTACCTGCGGATGCGCGTGCGGCCATTCAGGTGACGCACCGCGGAGGAGCTTTTGTACTAATTCTGGTCTCCATACTGGCCAGTCGAATCCTCGCCCGAAATCCCCAGCTGAGAAAGCCATTGGGGATTTATTGGTTGGCATTGGCAGCCCAAGCGCTTGTGGGCATTGCTAATGTTATCTGGTTGCTCCCCTTGGGATTGGCTGTTGCACATCACGCCGGTGCAGTCGCCGTATTATTAGCGCTATTACAGTTGAATGGCCAAGCTCGTGTCACGCAGCAGGAGATGAAGCATGACTACGCTATCGCTCACTGAACGTCGTACTGAAACAGCGTCTTGGAAGGACTATCTGGGGCTGTGTAAACTCAAGGTTGTTGCGGTCATGCTGATAACCCTGGTTGTCGGTTTCTGCCTTGCGACGCCTGAAGCCCCGAATTTTGGACTACTTTTTTTTACTTCGCTGGGCGTAGGGCTGGCGGCGGCTTCAGCGGCCGCCGTGAATCATGTGCTTGACGCGAATATCGATTGCCGAATGGCCAGAACGGCTAGGCGCCCACTGCCTCAAGGAAAAATAAGCCACAAAAATGCCCTGATCTTTGCCCTTGTGTTGGGCTGCATTGGCATTACCTTACTTAACTTGACGGTGAATACGGCGACAGCCTGGTTAACTCTGGCGTCCTTGATCGGCTATGCGGTCATCTATACAGCGATACTCAAGCGTGCGACGCCGCAGAATATTGTTATAGGTGGTGTTGCTGGCGCGGCGCCACCGCTTTTGGGATGGACTGCTGTTACCGGCAGTGTGGATTTTCAGGGTTTGTTGTTGATGCTCATTATCTTTGCGTGGACGCCTCCTCACTTTTGGGCGTTATGTATTGCTCGCAGAGATGATTATGCAAGAGCTGGTGTCCCCATGCTGCCGAATACCCATGGTGTTGCATATACGAGGACGCAGATTCTGCTTTATACGCTACTGACTATCGTGGTTACTGTCTTGCCTTACTTAACGGGAATGAGTGGCGGGTTTTACTTGGCGGGTGTCATGATAATCAATGCGCGTTTGCTCTACTGGGCGCTGATTCTAAAGCGCTCAAGTGATTCCAGTATCCCGATGAAAATGTTTCGTTACAGCATTGTGTACATCATGCTGTTGTTTGCCATACTGCTTGTAGACCATTACTGGCCTGCATTCGTATAACCCTTGGAGATAACACAATCAGGAAAGGACTCTGTCCCTGACCAAATAAATATAAACGTGTAGCCCGGTGCAAGCCCGGACTGCAAGGAGGATAGCAATATGTTCCTGCAGCACATGATGGGTGTGTTTTATCACCCTAAACAGGAATGGCGTTCAATTCGAAATGAGCACTATTCTGCCATGCACATATTTCTGGCCCAGATCAGTGTTTTGGCAGCGATCCCGGCAATATCTCTGTTCATAGGTACAACCCAAATTGGATGGAGCCTCGGAGGAGGTGAGTTCGTAAAACTCAGCATTGGAAGCGCGTTACCCGCCGCATTAGCATTTTATGTTGCCATGTGGGTGGCTGTTGGCTTCATCGCCTGGTCGATCCACTGGATGGAAAAAACCTATGGTGGCAATGTTTCCTATGAAGAGTGTCTAGCACTAACAACATTCACTGCAACGCCGCTATTCCTGTCCGGTCTTGCCGGACTTTATCCGATGCTATGGTTCAACGTGATTGTAGGGCTTATTGCTCTGAGCTATACGATTTATCTGCTTTATACAGGTGTACCGGAGATCATGCAGATTGAGGAAGACAGGGCGTTCTTCTTCTCGACCTCTATCTTGACGGTGGGTCTCTGTGTACTGGTAGGCCTTATAGCGACTACTGTTATTCTGTGGAGTACTTTGGTCCCTCTCAGTTATACGGGCGGGTAAATCACGACTGGTGAATCAGGTAACGACGGGCACCTTCGGGTGCCCGTTGTCGTTTATGCTTTTGTCTTTTTGTAGAGTGGCCCTGCGACAGGTGTCTTTCTTCTTGTTAATGCAC
>JBLXGN010000012.1:0-105328 GCA_048260865.1 Marinobacterium sp.
AGATGGTGATACCACGCTCACGCTCTTCCGGAGCGTTATCGATACCGTCGAAGGCAACGGCAGCGCCGCCCCATACTTCTGCACATACGCGAGTCAGTGCAGCAGTCAGAGTGGTTTTACCGTGGTCAACGTGGCCGATAGTTCCAACGTTAACGTGCGGCTTACTACGTTCAAATGCTTGTTTAGCCATGGCAAGGTCAACCTGATCAAGTCGATTTCTAGGACGCTAAATACAACAAAGGGTAGATATATCACTATATCTACCCTTCATCAAAACTGGAGCTCATGGGCGGATTTGAACCGCCGACCTCACCCTTACCAAGGGTGTGCTCTACCCCTGAGCTACATGAGCATAACGCGTATTACATTGCTCCGTTTGGAGCGGGTAGCGGGAATCGAACCCGCCTCTTCAGCTTGGAAGGCTGAGGTAATAGCCACTATACCATACCCGCTTGAACGGAGATGGTGGTGGGAGGTGGATTCGAACCACCGAAGCTTGCGCGTCAGATTTACAGTCTGATCCCTTTGGCCACTCGGGAACCCCACCAGCCTTACAAACCTTCTCTAGACATGGTGCCGGCACGAGGAGTCGAACCCCGGACCTACTGATTACAAGTCAGTTGCTCTACCAACTGAGCTATACCGGCCTTGCCTGTCGAAGTGGTGCGTATCTTACTGATCCGATTAGGGGTGCGCAACCCCTTCACAGGATTTTTTTTCAATTTTTATTCCAGGCCAGCCAGACAGCAACATCTGCCCCAGAATATCATCCAGGCGATCCCCGGCCGGGATGCTCAGCAGCAAATCAAACCCCGGATCAGGATCCGGAATACCGCTCAAACTTACCTGCACACCTAACACCGACTGAAGCACTTGCAACTCTGCGCGCGCATTCTTCTCAGCATCAATTCCTACAAAAGGCCCAAGCACAAAGTCACCACCATCAGACTGCGGCACCCAGCCCGCCAGCGCCAACTCATCCTGCAACTGAATACTCGACTCAGCATCCGCAGGAATGCCTATCCTCAGGTGATAGCCCAACACTCTGGACTGAGCATCCTGACGCTCAATGACAAATCCCTTTCCCTCAAGCAAATCCCGTGCTTTTAGCACTTCTCGCTCAGATTGAAAGACACCGATTTGATAGCACTGCCGTTCACGCGGTGCCAACTCAGTTCTGCCGTCCAACTCATGCAGGAGGTGTAGATTCTTTACTTCCGCGACCTGCACCACACTCGGTGCCTGCCGCTGTTGCCCATACCAAAGCAGGAGCAGTGCGTTACTTAACAACAGGAGTAGCGCCAACCAACGCAGCATCATGTCATTCCAACGCCCATTCCAACCCCTCCAAAACAAGATCAGGGCAGAGCTGGGCGTCCTGCAAATAAGATATCAACACCTCGGCATCCCCTCCTGTCACCAGCACAGCCTGCTGCCCCTCATGACCCGGCACGCCTTTAGAAACTCGCTCCGCCAGTGCCAGCAGCAGGAAATGAGCACCATGCAGCACAGCCTCTTCCGTACTGCGCCCGGGGCTCAGCGCGGCCGTTTCCAGCTCAGTTTCGACCCTGACTTCAGCCGTTCGCCCAAGCAGAGACGTTTGCATCAAGCGCAACCCCGGCAAGATATAACCACCCAAATGCGTGCCTTCAGCATCCAGTAAATCAACGGTAATCGCACTGCCTGCATCGACTATACAGCAGGCTCCCTGTACTCGATGCCAGGCCGCAAGCATCGCCAACCAGCGATCCACTCCCATACGCGAGGGATCTTTATAGCTGTTACGCACACCCGCACATTCAGCCTGAGTGCGCGCCTGTCGTAATTCTATGTCCCAGCATTCGCGTACAGCCTGAGCCAACAGCTGATTTACACCTGTTCCAGCTACAGAGCCCAGCCTGACTTCAGCAGGCGCGCTTGGGCAATCACCCAAACAGGACTCAGTAAATTCGGCGGTCAGCCAACGACCCGATGCCTGAATATCAGCTCCGGTCAGCAGGCGCCATTTGATGAAGGTATTACCCGCATCCAGCTCAAGCCGGCTCGTTGATACGGACACTCATTTCTCCTCCATGGAAGACCTCTTCCCCGGCAGTCATCTGCAGACGCAGCCCTCCCTGATCCGTTACTCCCAGACACACGCCTTCATAGCTGTGACTGCCCGAAGTTAAGCGCACGGGACGACCGGCAAAGGCATTGGCCGCCTCCCAGTCAGCTCTAAGCGGAGCGAATCCACCTCGCTCAAACGCCTCAAGCACATCCACCAGTTCACTTACCAATACCGCCAGCAATTCAGTACGACTGCCTTCGAACCCTAGCCGCCCCAAGTCCGTCGCTGGCTGATCCAAAGCCTCAATCAGAGCATCCGGGAGCCTGACATTTAACCCCACACCAATAGCGACCTGACACTCTCCTGCCGCATCACCACTGAGCTCAATAAGAATCCCGGCCAGCTTTTGCTGATCGACAAGCAGGTCATTCGGCCATTTCAGACACACACCAGGCACCTCAAGGCGCAACAAGGCACGCTGCAAGGCCACACCCACCGCCAGACTCAAGCCCTCCAGCGCAGCAGCTCCCGTATTGAAACGCCAAGCCAGCGTGAAGCAGAGACTTGATGCCAGCGGACTGAGCCACTGCCGACCGCGTCGACCTCGCCCACCGTGCTGAAATTCCGCGGTATAGAGACCACCTTTCACACCTTGCTGAAGGCGCTCCAGTGCACGAATATTGGTAGAATCTATCTCAGTGACCACCTCAGTCTCTGACAACCCGTCAACAGTCGCTAACCGCTGCTTGAGGTCTTCTGCATCCAGCAAATCCAGCCCGCCTGGTATGCGATAGCCACGACCTTTGACGCTGTAGAGCTCGACACCCAACTCTTCCAGTCGACGCATATGCTTCCAGACTGCACTTCGACTCATACCCAGTTGGCGCCCTATATCACTCCCCGAGTGAAAGGCGCCATCAGCCAGTACCGCAATCAGCTTATCCAGCATCAACTACTCCGGCACGATCCATCACTATAAAACTGTAGTCATAAGGATTGGGGCCATCGGCCTCAAAGTCTTCACGCCCGACCTCTTCCCAATCCGACGCCGTTAGCTCAGGAAAGAAAGCGTCGCCATTGACTTCGGCATGGACCTGGGTCAGATACAGACGATCGGCCCGCGGCAGACAGAGCGCATAGATTTCAGCACCACCGATCACCACCGCCTCATCCACTCCATCAATCAGCGCCAGGCTTTCCGCCAGCTCAAGCCCTTCATCCAGGCCATGCACAACACGCACCCCCGGATGATCCCAGGCCGCATCGCGCGTAATGACAATATTGGTACGTCCCGGCAGAGGCTTACCGATAGACTCGAAGGTCTTGCGCCCCATAACAATAGGTTTGCCCAGGGTGACCTGTTTGAAATATTTCAGATCACCCGGCAAGTACCAGGGCAGCTTATTATTGATACCAATGACTCGATTGAGTGACTGGGCCGCAATCATGGCCAGGCGCATACTATCTCCTTAATGTCAGACTGCGATGGGCGCACTGATGACGGGATCGGGGTCGTAGCCAACCACTTCAAAGTCATCAAATTCATAACTGAACAGATCAGCAGGCTTACGACGCAGCTTAAGCTGCGGCAGCGCTTTGGGTTTACGCGAAAGCTGCTCTTGGACGATGGCCGGATCATTCAGATGGTTGGCATAGAGATGCAAGTCACCAAAGGTGTGTACAAAGTCCCCCACTTCAAGATCACACTGCTGCGCCAGCATATGCGTGAGCAATGAATAGGAAGCAATATTGAAGGGCACGCCCAGGAAGTAATCTGCACTGCGCTGATACAGCTGACAGCTCAGCTTCCCTTCTGCCACATAGAACTGGAACAGGGTATGACAGGGAGGCAAGGCAGCCTTGCCCTGGCGGACGTTGTCCTGAGGGCTAATACTTTCATCCGGCAGATCTGCCGGATTCCAGCCACTGACAATCAGGCGACGTGAATTAGGGTTGCGCTTGATCTGCTCGACCAGCTGACCGATCTGATCAATGGTCGAGCCATCTGGACAGGCCCAGGAGCGCCATTGTTTGCCATAGATCGGCCCCAGGTCACCATTTTCCAGCGCCCATTCATTCCAGATACGGACACCGCGCTCCTGCAACCAGGTATTGTCAGTACTGCCAGAGAGAAACCAAAGCAGTTCATAGATGACCGATTTCAGGTGCACCTTTTTCGTTGTCAGCAGAGGAAACCCTGCTGACAGATCGAAGCGCAGCTGGCGACCAAACAACGAGCGCGTACCCGTTCCGGTACGATCCCCCTTGTCCACGCCGTTATCGATGATGTCCTGCATCAGGTCCAGATACTGCTGCATAGCTGCTCCACTGAAAAACAAATGTCCCCCATTCTAAGCATCTGCAGCCCACCAGACCAGTCTCGACTCACGCCATCGACTTTTGCTCCCGCCCATAGGCCAACAGCATAAGAGTCGCCCCGAGTAGAATCATCGGCAGAGACAGCAGTTGACCCATGGTCAACCAGTCGAAGGCGATAAAGCCCAGATGCCCATCCGGCTCACGTACCAGCTCTACCAAGGATCTGAAGCTGCCGTAGCCCAGCAGAAACAGACCCGATACCGCCATGCGCGGTCTCGGTTTGGCGGAATACCACCAGAGCAGAGCAAAGAGGACCAATCCTTCCAACAGCATTTCATATAACTGCGACGGATGACGCGGCAAACCATCGCCTGATCGAGGAAAAATGACCGCCCAGGGCACATCCGTGGCGCGTCCCCAGACCTCACCACCGATAAAGTTACCCAGTCGCCCTGCGCCCAGACCAACAGGCACCAAGGGCGCAACAAAGTCACCAATTTCAAAGAAGGATTTGCGGTTACGATGGGCAAAAACCGCCAACACCACCAGCACACCCAAAAGGCCGCCATGGAATGACATACCACCTTGCCAAACGGCAAACAACCAGAGCGGGTCCTGCAGGAAGTAGTCGAAGTTGTAAAACAGCACATAACCGAACCGCCCTCCCAGGATCACCCCTACGGCCCCCCAGAAGACAAGATCTGACACCTGCTGCTCAGTCCAGCCGGAGCCCGGTTTGCGGGCGCGGTAATTACCCAGCCACCAGGCAGCGCCAAAGCCAATCAGATACATCAGACCGTACCAATGAATCTGTACCGGCCCCAACTCAAGCGCCAGCGGATCTATATCATGTACCCACATGCAGACTTACCCCAGGTTGGAAAAACTAAATTGCCCTGCCGCCACTGAGGCGGCCGCAAAGAGAAGACAGACATAACCAAGACCCCGCTTCGGAAGCATGAGTTCCCTCCCTCACCACATGAAGGCGCAGAGTTGTTAACATGGATGCCTGTCCGCACAGGAAAGCGGAGTATCTTAGAGCCTCAACCCGGTAGATGAAACCTCATGTGTCTGGCTACTTTTGCCCTTAACGCCCATCCCGACTGGCCCTTGATCCTGGTCGGTAACCGTGACGAATTCCATGCACGTGCCACAGCAGCACTGAGCCCCTGGTGCGACACCCCCATTTTGGGCGGGCGTGATCTGGAAGCAGGTGGCAGCTGGATGGGACTGGGCGAAAACAACCGCTTTGTATTGGTCACCAACTATCGCGACCTGCGCCTCCCCAAGCCAGAGCAGACACGTTCACGCGGCAATTTGGTGGCCGACTTCATTCAATCAGCGCAAACGGCACCGACTTTTTGCGCAGAACTGCGACCAAGTGAATATGCCGGTTTTAACCTGCTGCTGAGAGATCACAGCGGCTGGTATCACTACAGCAATATCAGTCGCCGATGCACGCGGCTGGGCACAGGTGTGTTTGGTCTCAGTAATGCGCTGCTGGATACGCCCTGGCCCAAGACCCTTAAAGCCCGAAGCTTGCTGGAACAGCAACTGGCGCAGGGAGTGCCTGACCCCGAGAGTCTTCTGCATTTATTGCACAACACAGAGCGCCCGGAGGACGACCGGCTTCCGGACACCGGACTTTCTCTGGAGCGCGAACGTCTGCTGTCGTCCTGCTTTATCGAATCATCCGACTATGGCACCCGCGCCAGCAGCCTACTGCTACAACACCGAAGTGGACGCCTGATATTCATGGAGGAAAGTTATAACGCAGATGCCGAAGTGACCGGGCGCCGTCGCTATCAATTGCAACGCCCCCTGCTGGTAGACAAGGACTACTGCTGATTGGGCAGGTGTGGTCGGGTCAACTGCCCCAACCCCAGCCCCTTGAGGCTTTCACGCAGATATTGATGAATTTCATCGGCGTCCGCCATGCGCAGCACACGACTCAGCAACGCCTGGGCCCGCACCAGGCTGACACCGCGTATGGCCGACTTAACACGGGGCAGGTTATTGGCGTTCATCGATAACACCTCATACCCCATCGCCATCAACAGCAAGGCGCCACCGGGATCGGCCGCCATTTCCCCACAGATTGAAACGGGCTTGCCCTCACGACGGGTCTCACGGGCGATATATTGCAGGGCACGCAGCACCGCCGGATGATAGGCCGCATAAAGCCCGGCCACACGTGGGTTATTCCGATCGACCGCCAGCAGGTATTGCGTCAGGTCGTTGGATCCCACCGAAATAAAATCCACCAGACGTGCAAAGCGACGCACCTGGTACACCGCCGCTGGCACCTCAACCATCACACCCACCGGTGGACGGCTTATTTCATACCCCTCTTCCTGCAGCTCCGCCACCGCACGATCAATCTGTCGCAGCGCCTCCTCCACTTCATGAATACTCGTCACCATGGGCAACATGATGCGCAGATTATTCAGACCTTCGGATGCTCTGAGCATGGCGCGGACCTGCACCAGAAAAATCTCTGGATGATCCAGAGTAACGCGAATGCCACGCCATCCCAGGAAAGGGTTATCTTCTTCAATCGGGAAATAGGGTAATGACTTGTCACCACCGATATCCAGCGTACGCATGGTCACTGGACGCGGCGCAAATGCCTCCAGCTGGTTACGATAGCTCTGCAGCTGTTCCTGCTCGCTGGGGAAGAAGTCTCGAATCATGAACGGAATTTCGGTGCGATAGAGACCTATCCCTTCGGCACCTCGCTCCAGCGAGCGTGTGACATCCGCTACCAGGCCGGTGTTCACCCACAGCGGCATGCGATAGCCATCCGTGGTTTCGGCGGGCAGATCCTTAAGCCCTTCAAGGCCGGCAGCCAGCGCCTGCTCATCACGAATCACGCGGGCAAACGCATCCAGCAACTGTTCGGAAGGGTTTACATACACGCGACCGCTGTAGCCATCCACAATCACCTTGCGCCCTTCCAGACGGGTAAAGGGCAGATCAACCACCCCCATCACCGTAGGAATACCGATGGAACGCGCCATTATGGCCGCATGGGAGTTGCCCGACCCACTGACCGCAATCAACCCCGCCAATTTGTCTTCCGGTACCATCCCCAGCATGGCCGGCGACAGTTCGTCAGCGATAAGAATGGCGTTTTCCGGACACTCGATGCGTACAGGGCCCGCACTTTCCTGCAGATAACTGAGAATACGCCTCCCCAGATCACGTACATCAGTCGCACGTTCTCGCAGATAAGCGTCTTCCATGCGGCTGAACTGCTGCACCTGAGCCAGAATAACATCGCGCAACGCACCTTGAGCCCATTGCCCCTCATGAATGCGATGTTCAATCTCACCCCGCAGCGCGGAGTCATCCAGCATTCGGAGGTAGACGTCAAACAGCGCCCGCTCCTCCGGCCTGAGCCGTTGCGCAAGACTGTTGCCCAGAGTCGTCAAGTCATCCCGTACGGACTCCAGAGCCGCCTGAAAGTCTTCCAGTTCCAGTTCAACACCACGCCCCTGCTTGTCCGGCACTGTCTCCAGCTCAGCGGTAAGCGTGGCAATCACCACCTCACCTATCGCAACCCCCGGTGCAGCTGCGACACCATTGAAGCGCTTGTCATGCACGACAACCGGAGGCTGCCTCTTGGCATCAGTCACACCACTGGGCGAGACTGGCTCCAGATTGACCGCACCCGTTGCCTCAGCGTGGGCAATAATGCCAGCCAACTGAGCCGACAGCGTGACCATAAAAGCTTCTTCGCTTTCATCAAACCGGCGGTGCTCCATCTGCTGTACGACCAGCACACCCAGGACGGCACGGTGATGAATGATGGGCACGCCTAGAAACGCGTGAAAACGCTCCTCACCGGTCGCCTGGAGATAGTGGAATGCAGGGTGACTGGAAGCGTCTTCCAGGTTGATTGGCTCGGCACGCTGCCCCACCTGACCCACAATACCTTCAGTCATCGACAGACTGACCTTACCAACGGCCTCCTGATTCAAGCCCTGAGTGGCTCGGAGGACATAGCGTTTGTGGACAGGGTCAAACAGGAAAATGGAACACACCTGTGTACGCATCGCACGCTGTATACGTCGTACAATGAGATCCAGCACCGATTCCAGATCCGGAGCGGTACTGACCTCCTGTACGATTTTGCGCAGCACGCTGAGCATACTCATGGTGTGTTCCTGTCTAGATCATGTCATGGCCGACAAACGTGAAAGCCGTGGTGAAAGCTCCTTCATCGCCTTGCGGTAAACCTCACGCTTGAAGGACACCACCTGGCCCAAAGGATACCAATAGCTCACCCACTCCCAACCGTCGAATTCCGGCGAGTCGGTGCCATCGATCCTGACCGCGCTGTCATCACTGAGCATGCGCAGCAGGAACCATTTCTGTTTCTGGCCCACACACACGGGGTGTGAGTGGCGCCGGATCATACGTTTGGGCAAACGATAACGCAGCCATCCGCGCGTCACCGCCATGATTTCCACATCTGAGGATGACAGTCCGATCTCCTCACCGAGTTCGCGAAACATCGCCTGCTCGGGTGTTTCGTTTGACTGTATACCACCTTGCGGGAACTGCCAGGCGTTTTGCCCGATACGTCTTGCCCAAAGAACCTGACCCTGCGAGTTAACCAGAATGATTCCGACATTAGGTCTGAATCCATCTGCATCAATCACAATTCTGATCCCGATCTGTATAAGGTTATTGGGTTTTATTGTTCCACAGATCATGCGTCTGGCAAATAGCATGCAGCATCCGGCGTTGCGTGGCTACCCCCCGAGGTCTATGCTTGCGCATTTATCCGCCCGAAACTGCGGGCCCAAATCGATGAGGAAGCGCGGTGAGTCTTGCGATTTTTGATCTGGACCATACCCTGATTGGCGGCGACAGCGATCATGCCTGGGGAGAATTTCTGTGCCGTAAAGGCATTGTTGATGAGCACGAATACCGTGCAGCCAACGACCGCTTTTATGAAGACTACCTGCGCGGTGAGATGGATATTCATGAGTTTCTGAACTTCGCGCTCAACCCCTTGGCTCAGCATACTCCGGAGCAGCTGAACGCCTGGCACGCCGAGTTCATGACCGAGTGCATTGAGCCCATCATCCTGCCCAAGGCAGAAGCCTTGCTTAAACAGCACCGCGAACAGGGTGACTTCCTGCTCATTATCACCGCCACCAACCGCTTTGTAACGGCTCCCATTGCTGAACGCCTGGGTGTAGACGCCATGCTGGCGACCGAGCCTGAACAGATCAACGGGCAGTTTACCGGCAAGGTAGCGGGCGTACCCTGCTTCCGTGAAGGCAAGGTGACGCGCCTGAACGCCTGGCTGGAGCAGACCGGACACAGCCTGGAGGGCAGCTGGTTCTACAGCGACTCCAACAACGATCTGCCGCTGCTTGAAGTGGTCGACAACCCCGTCGCCACCAATCCTGATGAGCGCCTGCGCGCAACGGCCAACGAGCGCGGCTGGACAATTATGGACCTGATGCCCGCCTCAGACGCGTGAGCGACAATCCTTCATGGTCGCATTAAGCGCCCGCATGATCTGACGCCGGCTGATCACACCGACCAGCTGGCCGTCCTTCACCACCGGCCAGGTCTTGGGTTTATTCCCCCCCATTTTCTGCACCAGATCGATAATACTTTCATGAGGCGAAGTACAAAGCGGCTCAGGAAACATCATTTCCCCAACCTTGGCACGACTGTCGCAGTGGTAACTGCCACTGACCAGATAGTCGATACAGTCATGTTCAGACAGAAAACCGCACACCTGGCGCCCTACATCCACTACGGGCAACCCCATCTGTCCGGACTGGAGAATCAAGTCTACCGCTTCGGCCAGCGGCATATCGACCCGTAACGGATTCGGCACGGGCTGCATCAGATCTTGCACTTGCTGTTGCTGCATGTCGGCACTCTCCTTGCTGAGAAGACTGCCTTGAGTATGGCAAAAACCGACCAGAACCGCGTAATTCGCACACGCGAAAACAGGGTTCCAGCCGGTTTCAAAGAAAAATCAGGGGCAGGGGTTAGGGTAATGCTGATGAATGGCCTCGATCTTAGCCAGCAATTCCGGTGACAGCTCCAGCTCCAGAGAATCAATATTCGCCTTCAGCTGCTCCAGATTAGTGGCACCGATGATATTGCTGCCCAGGAAAGGACGCGAATTCACATAGGCCAGCGCCATTTGCGCAGGACTCAAACCATATTCAGCCGCCAGATGCAGATAGCGCTCGGTCGCCGCCACGCCCTGCTCGGTCAGGTAGCGGCGATACTCCGGGAACAACGCCAGACGTGAGCCATCAGGACGAGCACCGGCAGCATACTTGCCACTGAGCACGCCAAAACCCAACGGTGAATAGGCCAGTAATCCTACTTCTTCACGCAGCAGTACTTCCGCCAGCCCTACTTCTGCTGAGCGGTTCAGCAGGTTGTAGGGATTTTGCACCGAGATCACGCGCGGCAAACCAAGCTGTTCAGCCAACTGCAGGAACTTCATCGTTCCCCAAGGGGTTTCATTGGACAGACCCACATAGCGAATCTTGCCCTCATCCACCAACTCGCCGAGTACTGCCAACGTTTCAGCAATAGGCGTCCCGGGGTTGTTCGGATTGTGCTGATAACCCAGCTGACCAAAGTAGTTGGTACTGCGATCAGGCCAGTGCAACTGATAGAGATCGATATAGTCTGTTTTCAAACGCTGCAGGCTGCCCTCAATGGCCTGACGCAGATTACTGGCGTCATGACACATATTCGGACGAATATAGCTGACCATTTCACCCGGGCCTGTCGCCTTGGTCGCCAGAATCACCTTGTCCCGATTGCCACGCTGCTGCATCCAGTTGCCGATATAGGCCTCGGTCCGCCCCTGAAATTCAGCGGCGGTCGGTACCGGATACATTTCAGCGGCATCAATCAGGTTAACGCCTCGCTCAAGCGCATAGTCGAGCTGTTCAAAGGCCTCAGCTTCGCTGTTCTGGCGCCCAAACGTCATGGTACCCAGCGCAATACGGCTAACGTTAAGGTCGGAGCGGCCCAGTGTCAGGTAATCCATCTGCTATCTCCTTACGGCTTGAGGTTGGCGTGCAGACTCAGTTCGCTGGCAAAACGCGCAGGAAGTAAGCCTTGAGGTATTCGGTCTCGGGGATCGCCGGGTGGATAGGATGATCCGAGCCCTGGCTGCCCTGAGCAAAAATCTGGGCATTACGATCCAGTTCCCGGCTATTGGCCCTGAGAATATCAACCAGTCGATCCTTGGCCAAATGCATGGAGCAGGAGGCCGAGATCAGCGTGCCATCCTTGCCCAGCAGACGCATGGCCAGGTTATTGATACGTGCATAAGCACGCTCGCCATTACGGATGTCCTTACGGCGCGCGATAAAGGCCGGTGGATCAACCACCACCACATCAAAACGCTCCTTATCAGCAACCAGCGCCTTACAGAGATCAAAAGCATCGCCCTGCAGCCCACGGAAGCGAGTTTCACCATTATTGATGCGCGCATTCTCGGCCGCCACTTCGAGTGCAGTCACCGATGCATCAACACACACCACTTCACTGGCACCCGCCGCCAATGCCTGAGCCCCCCAGCCACCGACGTAACTGAACAGATCCAGTACACGCTTGCCCTTCACCAGAGTCTGCATCCGCGCACGGTTCTCACGGTGGTCATAGAACCAGCCAGTTTTCTGCCCCGTCAGTACCGGTGCAACCAGATTGACACCGTTTTCGTTCAGCGGAGCCAGCTCCGGCACCTCGCCCTGAACCACTTCGACATAGGTTTCCAAGCCTTCGGTTGCCCGCATTTTACCGTCATTACGCAGCAGGATCGCCTGCGGCTGGAACACCTTGTTAAGTGCATCGATGATCGCTTCCTGCATCAACTCCATGCCCACGGTGGAAATCTGCACCACGAAGACATCGTAGAAGCGATCAACCACCAGACCCGGCAGGCCGTCAGCATCACCGAACACCACACGGTAGCAGGGCTGATCGAAGCACTGTTCGCGCAGTGACTTGGCCACATTAAAGCGATGTACCAACAGCGAACGGTCCAACGGATGCTTGAGGTCACGACTGATGATACGACCACAGATCAGCGTATTGGGATTCAGGGTGGCAATACCCAGCGCCTTGCCAGACGAAGTCTGCACAATCACCTGTTCGCCCGGCTCAAAATCTTTCAGGGGCGTGGCTTGGGTATCAACTTCGTTGCTGTAGACCCACAGGTGGCCAGCACGCAGGCGCCGATCTGCACCTGATTTGAGAGTAAGGGGTTTAAGGTTCATTGTGCTCTACTATGTTCTGAAATGACTGTCCCGGCAGAAGCCGGGACAGTACAAGATTTTGAGGCGTTCGGACTAATCAGCTTTCTGATTCGCAATGAGCAGCATAGCCGTCCGCATCCAGCAGGTCATCCAGCTCAGCTGCATCGCTCAGCTTGATTTTGAAGAACCAGCCGTCACCATAGGGGTCGGAGTTCACCATCTCTGGTGCATCTTCCAGGTCTTCATTAACCGCAATGATTTCACCGCTCAGAGGCGCATAAATATCGGAAGCCGCCTTCACGGACTCAACCACACCCGCATCATCACCGGCGCTCAGTTCAGCACCGATATCGGGCAGTTCAACAAACACCACGTCGCCCAGCAGGTCCTGGGCATGGTCGGTAATACCGACAACGACCACACCTTCACCCTCTTCACGAATCCACTCGTGGCTGGCTACATATTTCAATTCGTTAGGGACGTTGCTCATCTTGGCTTCCTATCTGACAGGTTCAGGAAAAAACTTTTTCGCCATTTCGGACGAACGGGGGACGAACAACTTTGACCGGGATACGCTTGCCGCGCATTTCCACGTCCACTTCGTCACCGGTACCCGCCGGCACCCGTGCCAGCGCAATCGAGTATCCCAGTGTAGGTGAAAAGCTGCCACTGGTGATTTCACCTTCACCCACACCGTCAACAATCACTTTCTGATGACCACGCAGCACACCACGCTCGGTCAGTACCAAACCAACCAGACGACGAGGCACACCTTCCGCTTTCATCTTTTCAACAGCTTCTCGACCGATAAACTGGCGATCTGCCGGTTCCAGCGCCAGCGTCCAGCCCATGGCGGCTTCCAGCGGTGAAACACTTTCATCCATATCAGAACCGTAGAGGTTCATACCGGCTTCCAGACGCAAAGTATCGCGCGCACCCAAACCACAGGGCGCCACACCCGCCTCAACCAGCTGCTGCCAGAAATCCACCACCTCATCTTCAGGCAGCATGATTTCCAGTCCGTCTTCGCCAGTATAGCCGGTACGTGCAATAAACCAGCCTTCAGATTCCTGACCAAAGAAAGGTTTGAGTTCAGAAATCATACGCGCACGGGATTCACTGACCACCTGCTCAACACGCTGACGTGCCTTGGGTCCCTGAATAGCCACCATCGCCAGCTCAGGCTGTTCGGTCAGCGTTACATCGAAACGCAGTGCCTGATCCGCCATCCAGCGCAGATCCTTTTCACGGGTACCGCAGTTTACGACCAAACGGTACCATTCACCTGATGCACCGGGCTCGGTCATCAGGTAAACAATCAAATCGTCAATCACACCGCCCTGCTCGTTCAGCATGCCGGTATACAGCGCCTTGCCCTTTTTCTCCAGACGCGCGACATCATTGGCCAGCAGGTAACGCAGGAAACTGCGTGCCTGGGCACCCGCCACATCAACAATCGTCATATGGGATACGTCGAACATGCCGGCACTCTGCCGAACCTTATGATGTTCCTCGACCTGGGAGCCATAATGCAGCGGCATGTCCCAGCCACTGAAGTCTACCAGTTTGGCGCCCAGCGCCTGATGTTGTGCATGAAGTGCTGTCTTATGTACCATCGGCAAACTCATCTACAGGCGGTGTTCCGAAGCTTAAGCCTAAGCCATGTTGCAACCGGTTAACACAAAAAAAGGGTAGACAATGTAGCGACATTTCCGCCCCAGTTCAATCTTTAGCCGCCACTCACACCCGCGGCCGCTGCACCAGCGGAGGGCGCTCTCCCGACAACCCCATGGCTTGGAGTACCAGGTGCTGTTTCACCGGCTCCAGACGATCCATCAGATTCATGCCACAACTGCGCAGTAGCTTGATCGGGGCCGGCTGAGGCGCAAACAGGCGCCGGAAACCCTCCATTGTCGCTGCCATACCAAGATTGGCACTGCGGCGTTGACGCTGATAACGGCGCAGCACCGTCAGATCAGCCAGTGACTCACCACGTGCCTTGGCCAAACAGAGCACATCTGACAGCGCCGCCGCATCCATAAAGCCCAGATTCACCCCCTGGCCCGCCAGAGGATGGATCGTATGCGCCGCATCCCCAATCAAAGCCAGCCCGGGCTCTACATAGCGATGGGCATGACGCTGACGCAGCGGGATCAGCTGGCGTTCGGTAGACGTGAGAACCTCACCCAGACGGGACTCGAAAGCGCGCGCCAACGCTGTATTGAAGGCGCCTTCTGATAAAGCCATAAGTTCACGCCCATGAGCAGGCGAGGTTGACCAGACAATAGAAGAGACATTTGCGCCCTCACCCGACAGCGGCAAAAACGCCAAGGGGCCATCTTCTGTGAAGCGCTGCCAACAGCAGTGATCATGATTCTGCTCGGTCCAAACGGTGGTTACCAATGCATGGTGACCATAATCCCATTCGGTCGCAGGGATACCCGCCAAACGACGAATTTGCGACAAGGCACCGTCGGCAGCCACCACGACACTGGCCCGAACAGCTCGACCATCCTCCAGCACCAGTTCACGCAAGCCTTCAGCCGAAGGCGCGGACAGAGCACGCACGCGAGTACCGGTTAACAGCTCAAGATTGTCATGCTGCCGCAAGGCCTGCAGCAAACCGGCCTGAATGACGGTGTTTTCGACGATATAGCCCAGGCAGTCTTCATGCAACGCATCTGCACTGAAGTGGATAGCACCACTGCCTTCACCGTCCCAGACCCGCATATCGGTGTATGAACAGGCGCGCCCGGACTCGGCAAGGGTCTCCCAGGCACCCAGATTGGTCAGCAGCTGGACCGAAGCCAGATTTAGAGCGCTGACGCGGTTTTCATAGTCATCATCGGCACGATCAATCACCGCCCGAACCCAATCGGCGGGATCACCGGGGCGCTGCTCCAGCAGGGCAACATGCAAACCGCTGCGCGCCACACCCAGAGCCAATGCAAGCCCCACCATGCCTGCACCCACTACGACCAGATCATACTGTGTACTCTGAGTCATCGACCTGCTCTATCCTCTATTAGCGCAGCCGAGCTGCTGGCTGATCAAGGCCCATTGCAGCACGGGCAAACACTGTTTTCAGCGTCGGGCAGATATCCAGCAGCTGAAGGCCGGCACCACGCCCCAAACGCAACAAACCATTGTCGCTGGTAAAGGCTCTCAGCGTTAGATCGCTGAAACCGATGGTCCGTTGCTGATCTTCATGGCGCTGCTCGACAAAAGCCCGCAAAGCGCCAATGTCTCCCAAGCCCAGACCGGCTCGACGGCGTTCAATGATGAGGTCAGCCAACGCCACAACACCACGCAAGGCCAGGTTATAGCCCTGACCCGCAATAGGGTGCAGCGCATGCGCAGCATTTCCAAGCACCACCAGACCGGAGCGCACCTGCTCCTGTGCCAAAGTCAACTTCAGTGGATAGTGATAGCGCTCACCGACAGCGACAAAGCGACCGGCGCGATAACCAAAGGTGTGCTGCAGGCGCTGCAAAAAAGCAGCGTCATTCAAAGCCAGCACTTCGTCCAGCGCCTCATCCGACAGCGTCCAGACCAGACCACAACGCGGCTTGCCCTGCAAGGCCTCACCCGGCAGCAGCGCCACAGGCCCCGCCTCGGTAAAACGCTCATAGGCCACATTCTGATGTGGACGATCCAGGGAGACATTGGCCACCAGCGCATGCTGACCGTAGGATTTTTCGCTGTAATGGATTCCGATTCGCTCACGCAGCTCGGATCGACCACCATCGGCCATTACTACCAGTTGAGCATCAAGGCTATGCGCCTCACCATCCAGCTGCAGTGTTACCCTTTGCCCTGAAGGTGTGGGCTCCAAAGCAGTCACTTCAGCCGGACTGATCAGATCCAGATATTGGTTGCGATGGTTGTGCAGATGACTGATCAGGACCTGACCCAGCCAGTGATTTTCCACTACATACCCCAATGCCGGCACCGACTCTTCTTCAGCACGCAAACGTGTGGTGCCAAAGCGGCCACGCTCGGAGACATGTATGGTGCTAATCGGCGTTAGGTGCCTTTCCAGATCCGACCAGATCCCCATCCGGCTGTATAGTGTCCGGACTCCTTGAGCCAGCGCCGTGGAGCGCGCATCATAGCTGGGAACAAAACGCGGCTCGCTGTGACCATCGTCCGGCAACGGCTTGGCTTCCACCAGCGCCATACGCAGCTGCAGCGACTCAGCCAACGGCAGCAAGGCAGCAGCCAAACTGGCTCCCACCATACCACCACCAATAATGACCAGATCATACGTCTGCATCAGTGGACTCCGTCAGGCTCCCGCCATGAGCGCTTCAATATCAGCAATCTGCTTGGGCACGCCATCGGTCAGAACCTCGCAGCCCCGCTCGGTAATAACCACATCATCCTCGATACGAATGCCAATACCCCGCCATTGCGGCGCAACGCTTTCGTCATCGGGCGCGATGTACAAACCGGGTTCCACGGTCATCACCATGCCAGGCTCCAGCGGGCGCCAATCACCGTTCTGCTTGTAATCGCCCACATCATGCACATCCATGCCCAGCCAATGACCGACCCTGTGCATATAGAACCGACGGTAGGCCCCCTCTTCAATAAGGGTGTCGGTCTTGCCCTGCAGCAGGCCCAAACGCACCAGACCTTCGGTCAGCACGCGGACAGACAGCTCATGTATATCGTTCCAGAGCACACCCGGACGAATGGCATCAATACAGGCTAGCTGGGTATCCAGCACCAGCTGATACAGCTCAGCCTGCTGCGGTGAAAAGCGGCCATTTACGGGGAAAGTACGGGTAATGTCACTGGCGTAGTTATCCAGTTCACAGCCGGCATCAATCAGGACCAGATCACCGTCGTGCAGCAGATCCATATTATCGATGTAGTGCAGAATGCATCCGTTAGCGCCCCCGCCAACAATGGGCGAATATGCCTGAAAGCGAGCACCTTCTCGCATGCAGTGCGCAGTAATTTCGGCTTCCAACTGGTATTCACTCATCCCCGGAGCACAGATTTGCATCGCCTGCACATGCGCAGCTGCGGATATATCACCGGCTCGACGCATTATTTCCAGCTCAGCTTCGCTCTTGAACAGGCGCTGCTCATGCAAAAGGGTGTCCAGCTGCACCAGTTCCTGCGGCGGCTGAGCTCCCTGACGGGCTTTTGCTCGAACGGCATTCACCCAACCGCGCACGCGGGTATCCAGAGTTTCATTCTGACCCAGCGCATAATAAAGACGCAGGCGACCATCCAGCAGCTCAGGCAGCTGAGCATCCAGATGCTCCAGCTCAAATGCCTGATCCATGCCGAAATTACGCACACAGCCTTCGGGCCCGGCGCGATAGCCGGTCCAGATTTCCATCTGCGGATCACGTGGCGGACAAAACATCACCGCCTCGCCCTCCGCACGCCCTGGCAAGAGGAGAAGAATGGCATCAGGCTCATTAAAGCCGGTCAAATAGTAAAAATCGCTGTCCTGACGAAAGGCAAACTCGGCATCCCGGTTACGGGTCTTCAACGTAGCTGCAGCGACCAGCGCGGCGCTTCCGGCAGGCAAACTGGCCAGCAAATGAGTCCGGCGGCGGGCGTATTCATCACGCGAAATTTTCATAGTGCTCTCGTTTCCGTGCAGTCATTTCAGAGCAGTGGTTTCAATACAGCCGTATCGGTTAAACCGGATCAGTGCAGAGTCGGCGGCTCAGAGGGAGCATCGCCCCCTGCCTGAGCATCAGGTTCATTGCATTCACTGAAGATCAGTAGCGCGGCCATGCGTACATATTCCTGCACTTCCATAAGATTGGCTTCGTCTTCTTCACCTTCGGCATCAGCATCGGTGCTAATCTGCACGATTTGAGCGAGATCCCTGAGTGTTTCCTGACCTTCAACTGAGAGGCCACCACTGCCTTTCTGTTCCTGCATGCCAAAACCGCTCAAAAAACCGCTGCACCAGATACCCAAAGATTCGGCACGAATCGGCAAGGGCTGATCTTCGTCCGGCAACATTAATTCGAAACTGAAATCCGGTGCCTGAAACTGCTGCAGGATAGCAAGGTAAACTTGCATCACGCCCCGTCGGGCCGACTCATTCTTAAAAGGTTCGATATCGAACAGGGTTTGTATACGCTGCAGCAGGCCTGCAGGATCAAAACGCGCCCCGGCTGCAACCTGACCGGCCAGCATGCCATGCAATTCAGCTGGCGACAGCGTCATGGCGCCCTCTTCTACCAGCAGATCGGCCAGGAGATCGAAGTCCGGTAGTTCAACGGAGGTCGATTGTTCATCTGTCATATGCAGTATCCGGATCGTGTTTCCAATAAGAGTGGCGATGTAGGCCGGTCTTATCCCGGCATGATATGGCTCCCTATGCTAGCATCTCACCATAGGCAGAGCCATCTGCCGTCAATTGACCCTGCTCAAGCAGCTGTTTATAGTCGGCAAGTTAGGATGTAGGAACGGGTATGAGCGAGCACTATTTCAACGCCCTTGAGCACAAGATCGACCAACTGCTAAACCATGTCGAGCAGCTGGAGAGCGATAACGAGCAGTTAAAGCAACAAAATCAACTGCTGCGCGAAGAGCGTGCCCAATTGGTACAGCTCAACGATCAAACCCGTAGCAAGGTTGAAGGCATGATACAGCGACTCAAGGCACTGGAGCAGAATTCATGAGCGCGGATGCACGGACGGTAACGGTTAAGCTGCTGGACAAGGAATACACCATCAGTTGCCCGGACGGCGCTGAAGCGGAGTTGCTTGCCTCGGCCGACTATTTAAACCAGAAAATGCAGGAAATCCGTCAGTCCGGGAAAATCATCGGACTGGAGCGCATTGCCGTGATGGCAGCGCTGAACATGTCGCACGAGTTGATCAAAAGCCGCGAGGAACAGCGCCAGAATATCGAAACAAATCTGCGCCGCCTGGGGCAAAAAATCGATCACAGCCTGAGCAGCAGCGCCAAGCGACATGAAAACTCTTCATCATCGTAAAAAATACTGCCACAACAAATAGATAGCCAAGCCATATAGCAAACTCTGAGTGAATTTCAAGGGCTGACATTGGGCCTTTACCGGGTATAATGGACTCAGGTTCCTGGAGTGTTCGATAGTTGGTCAAGTCCCTCGAGCCGATAAGCAATACCCAGGCAGTGTCCTACAGGTAATGTGCGCATGTCCGCTTGTCGGAAAGCCTGATTTATCTGTCGGCACTTCCACTCTGAACCTTAGGGTTCAGGGCCACGACCGACACCGGCACTCTGGGAAGCCTCCTTTTCATGCTGCAGGATCGCAAAACACTCCGCCGCGAAATACGCCACCAACGGCGCTCACTGACGCGCCATCAGCAACGACTGGCCGCAAAACGGCTGGTACAGCAACTGCGCCAGCAACTCTGGTTTCGTCGCGCCCGTCACATTGCCCTGTATCTTGCCAGTGATGGCGAAATTGACACCCGTCCTATCATCGAACTTTGCCGCCAGCAGGGCCAACAACTCTACCTGCCAGTGCTTCACCCGGTTCGTCACAACCGCCTCTGGTTTACGCCCTATACCCGCCAAACACCCATGCGGCTGAATCGCTATAAAATTACCGAACCCGTTCCAACAGGACAGCCCAAAAGACCTGCACACGCACTGGATCTGGTACTTATGCCATTGGTAGGTTTTTCACCATCAGGCGGACGCCTGGGAATGGGTGGGGGATATTACGACAGGACATTTGCCTTCCGGATGCAGAAAAAGCGCCTGAGAAGCCCTAGACTGGTCGGATTGGCACATGAGTTACAACGCAGGGACGAGCTGCCACTGGAGCCTTGGGATGTGCCCCTGGATACGGTAGTAACTGATTGTTACTGCTATACGCTGGATACTTGAAGCTTCAACGCCAATTAGCTGTTGAACGCCTGTTGCACCATTGAAGCCAGCTGCAGATCACTTTGTGAAATACCGGTCATTACCGCACCAACGATAAAGGCCACCACCAGAACCAACACCAAATCAGGGCTCTTATTCATAGCACTCAAAGTTCTTTGTCCGATTATTATGATTAGCCATTGAATCAGCTGAAAAAACACTTCGAGCCCTAGTCTTTCACAGACCATATTTTTTTCAAGCCCAAAGCGGGTATTTTCTCGAATTTATCTGCACTTTTTTGGAACTTGCATCAAAATCTGCGAAAACAATCCGAACACCAGCTTAACATGTATCAATTTGGTGACACTTACCCCAAAACCACCAACACCAACGGCAGGCTGAGCATGGCCAACAGGGTCTGAAACGTTATGATCGCCGCCATCAGAGGCGCATCACCCCCCAACTGTCGCGCCAATATATAGGCCGAGGTTGCGGTAGGCACCGCAGCAAATACGAGCAGCACTTGAGTCGCCAGCTGATCCAGGCCCATCAACTGAGCCGCCCCTAGCGCCAACAATGGAAACAGCAGCAGCTTGACACCACTGGACCAGCCTAACGCACCCCACGAACCTTTCAGGTTATGCAGGTTTAGCCCGGCCCCTACAGCCAACAACCCCAAGGGCAAAGCCATGCGGGCCAGAAGATCAAGCACACTGCTTATCCAAATCGGCAAGCCCAGCCCACTCAGGCTCAGCGCTATCCCAAGCAGGCAGGACAAAATCAGGGGATTAGTTGCCAGTGTCTTCAGAACACGATTAATACTTGGCCGCTCCGCCGCAACCGATGAAAACGCCAATACACAGAGGAGATTCAGCATGGGGATCATAACCGCAGTAATAATCGCGGCATGAACAATACCCGCATCACCATAGAGCGCAACGCTGGCAGCCAAGGCTACATAGGTGTTGAAGCGCATGGCGCCCTGAAAAAACGACGTATAGGCAGCAGCTGTCAGCCCCATCATAGGCTTCAGCAATAAACAGATCAGCACACCCACCGCCAGCAGAAGCAATACTGCCATTACCAGTGAAAACGATGCTTCCCCGGTCAATTGTGCCTGCGACAAACGCGTGATCAGCAGCGCGGGAAAGAATACATAATAGGTCGCTTTCTCCGCCGGCCCCCAGAAGTGCTCACCGGGAAAATCGAAACGACGCGCCAGAGATCCCAGCAACAAGAGGGCAAAAACAGGCCATAGAGCGGTGATAATCGCCAACATCTGAGATACATTTCCTTAAAGCAAAACCAATTTAAGAAAGTGGAAGAGGCTGCACGCTATGATGACATCCCTGGTTCTCACCATTATCGGCCCGGACAAACCCGGTCTGGTTGGATTACTGTCCCGCACGATCGCCGACCATCAGGGTAACTGGCTGGAGTCCGGCATGTCACGCCTGGGCGGCAAGTTTGCGGGCATCATGATCACTCAGGTTCCGACTGAAAAGGCGGATGATCTGATCACTGCCTTGGAAGCATTGAGTACCCAAGGCCTTAAAGTGACTGCCGAGCGCAGCGAAGAAACACCGGCCGTTGAAAACCTGCAACCAATGACGCTCGAACTGGTTGGCCATGACAAGCCCGGCATCGTGCGTGAGATTTCGCAGGCACTGGCGACTCGTCATATTAACGTGGAGCGCCTGAGCACCGAACTGACCTCCGGCTCCATGTCAGCGGAGGAGTTGTTCAAGGCAGAAGCAGAGCTGTTGGCGCCGGCCGACCTGGATCCGGACGAGCTGCAACAGGCCCTTGAAGCCATTGCCGGCGACCTGATGGTGGATATCACCCTGCGCTAAGCTGGCCCAACCCTGAAATCAGATACAAAAAAGCCGCCCTTGGGCGGCTTTTTCAATTCTGAACAGCAAAGCAGGAATCAGTCAGCACGTGTCGCCAGCAGATCACGGCCACGCGCAACGGCTGCACGCACCTGATCCGGAGCCGTACCACCGATGTGGTTACGCGCCGCCACTGAGCCTTCCAGCGTCAGCACTTCAAACACATCCTGCTCAATGGTATCGGAGAACTGCTGCAGCTCTTCCAGGGACATATCGGACAGGTCCTTGCCGGTCTTGATGCCGTATGTCACTGACAGGCCCACAATTTCGTGTGCATCACGGAAGGCCACACCCTTGCGAACCAGATAGTCGGCCAGATCAGTCGCAGTAGAGAAACCGCGACGTGCCGCTTCACGCATCTCTTCCTTGCGTGATTCAATCGCCGGTACCATATCACCAAAGGCACGCAGGCAACCCTTCACCGTATCTACAGCGTCGAACAGAGGCTCCTTGTCTTCCTGGTTGTCCTTGTTGTACGCAAGCGGCTGAGATTTCATCAGCGTCAGCAGTGACATCAGGTGACCATACACGCGACCGCTCTTGCCACGCACCAGTTCAGGCACATCCGGGTTTTTCTTCTGCGGCATGATGGAAGAACCGGTGCAGAAGCGATCCGGCAGGTTGATGAAATTGAACTGGGCCGAAGTCCAGAGCACCAACTCTTCTGACATACGGGTCATATGCATCAGCAGCACACTGGAGGCCGCACAGAATTCAATCGCGAAATCACGGTCGGAGACTGCATCCAATGAGTTACCGGCCGGAGCATCAAACTGCAGCAATTCGGCGGTGTAAGCACGGTCGATTGGATAGGTTGTACCCGCCAGAGCAGCCGCACCCAAAGGCATGATATTGACACGCTTGCGGCAGTCGACAAAGCGTTCATAGTCACGGCTCAGCATTTCGAACCAGGCCAGCAGGTGATGACCAAAGGTCACCGGCTGAGCGGTCTGCAGGTGCGTAAAACCGGGCATGATGGTGTCCGCTTCCTGCTCGGCCAGACCCAGCAGGCCGTCCTGCAGACGACTGATCTCGGACAGAATCTGGTCGATTTCGTCACGCATATAGAGACGGATGTCGGTTGCTACCTGGTCGTTACGGGAGCGACCGGTATGCAGCTTCTTGCCTGTGATACCGATCTTCTTGGTCAGGGCGGCTTCGATGTTCATGTGCACATCTTCCAGCTCAACCGACCAGTTGAATTCACCGCGCTCGATCTCGACCCGGATTTCTCCCAGACCACGGATGATTGCATCACGCTCGTCTTCAGTCAGAACCCCAACCTTGGCCAGCATGCGCGCATGCGCAACCGAGCCCTGGATATCCTGCTTGTACAGGCGCTGGTCGAAATCGACGGAAGCGGTGAAACGGGCTACGAATGCATCGGTCGGCTCATTAAAGCGGCCGCCCCACTGCTGATTGGTTGTCTGGCTCATGCCGGAAATCTCCTGCTACTGATGCGGCCACCGCGGCGGCCTGTCTATTTGCGACCGATTATAACAACCCTGCCCCACATCAGTCTTGTGTCTGGGGACACTTGGCCGTTGTTGGCAGCGATCTGGTACACTTGCGTTTATTTTCCGCATGTCGGTTTGACGCTTGCCCAAGGAGAGTTCATGTCCCGCACCATTCGCATCGCTACCCGTCGCAGTCTGCTGGCCCTGTGGCAGGCCGAGTACGTCAAGGCTGAACTGGAACGACATCATCCGGGCATTCAGGTTGAACTGCTCAAGATCGAATCCCGCGGCGACAAGATTCTGGATACGCCGCTGGCCAAAATTGGTGGCAAGGGCCTGTTTGTAAAAGAACTGGAAAACGCCCTGCTGGATGGCAGTGCCGATATCGCCGTGCACTCCATGAAAGACGTGCCGATGGAATTTCCGGAAGGCCTGGGACTGACGGTGATCTGCGAGCGTGAGCGTCCGACAGACGCCTTTGTCAGCAACCAGTACAACAGCCTGGACGAACTGCCCCAGGGCGCTATCGTGGGCACCTCTTCCCTGCGCCGTGAGGTGCAGATTCGCGAACGTCGCCCCGATCTTCAGGTCAACTTCCTGCGCGGCAATGTACAGACGCGTCTGCGCAAGCTGGACGAAGGCCAGTATGATGCCATCATCCTGGCCACGGCTGGCCTGTTGCGTCTGGAACTGGATGAGCGCATTCGTCAGGAGATCACTCCGGAAGACAGCCTGCCAGCAGGTGGTCAGGGCGCAGTGGGTATCGAGTGCCGCAATGAAGATGCTGAACTGATCGAATTGCTCAAGCCGTTGCATCATGCCGATACCGCCAGCCGTGTACTGGCTGAGCGCGCCATGAACCGTCGCCTGGAAGGCGGCTGCCAGGTGCCAATCGGTTGCTATGCCGTGCTGGATGACGCCGGAGAAGAACTCTATCTGCGCGGTCTGGTCGGTCGTCCGGATGGTACTCGCGTACTGCGTGATGAAATTCGCGGTCCCCGTGCCGAAGCAGAGGCCATGGGTATCACCCTTGCCGAGCGCCTGCTGAGCGCCGGTGCCGATGAAATTCTGCGCGAGGTTTACAGCGAACGTGGCTGATCCGCACCTGCCACTGGACGGGATGCGGGTGCTGATCACCCGCCCCGCGCATCAAGCGGCTAATCAAACTCAGCTTTTACAACGACTCGGGGCCGAGGCTGCGGAACTTCCGTTGCTGGAAATCCAACCCACCACAATGGAAGACGGCGCCGCTTTCCAGCACTGCAAGTCGTGCATTCTGGATCTGGATCTATACCGCGATGTCATTTTCGTCAGCCCTAATGCGGCCCGTATCGGTGCCGAATGGATTGATGACTACTGGCCTCAGCTGCCTCTGGGTGTTCGCTGGGTTGGAATCGGCAAGCAAACGGCAGATGCCCTGACTCAACTGGGCTTTGACGCCTGGCATGCCGATGGCGGCTTTGATTCGGAGACACTGCTGGCAGATGCGTCCATGCAAGATATGCAGGCCGAGCGCGTGCTGATACTCGGTGCCGAAGGTGGGCGCGATCTGCTCAGCAATACCCTGCAACAGCGAGGCGCCCGTGTCGATTATGCTCACATCTATCGCCGCGGCTGCCCTGAATACACGCCCGAGCTTATCCAAAGTACTATTTATGCACAGCCCTTATCGGCTATGCTCATTACCAGTGGTCAGGCACTGCGCAATCTGCTTCAGCTTTGCGCGCCTTTCGCAACACGCCCGACCGATATAACCGTCATCGTTCCCAGTGCCCGCCTTGCCGAGCTGGCCCGTTCGCTGGGATTCAATAGAATCCGGGTAGCTACAGGACCGGACGACACGTCCATGGTCAACTCATTACTACCCGCATGACAACCGGAATACGGCATGAAAGACAAGCGCAACGATCAACAGGACAAGGACATCAACTCTTCGCTGCCTGAAGACGCCACTCCCGATACCGACTCGGCCAAGGACACTGACGCTGCGTCAGCCGATAGTGCGGTGATCAGCAGTCAGCCGGAGTCACCTGACAGCGAGACTCAAGCCAAAGCCGCTGAGCCCGCACAACCCAAGACAGAGACTCCCAAGCAGGAGCCTGCTGAACAGAGCCCGTCAAAAGTGGATAAACCCAACGCCAGCAAATCCGAACCAACGGCTCAGACTGCCAACACACCTCGCCAGGGCGCTACCTGGCCCGGCAAACTTGCATTGGCACTGTCTCTGGTCGCTCTCGGCGGCAGCGGTTATCTGTTCTGGGAAGGCTGGCAGCTGAAACAGTCAAGCGGTCAGCAACAGACCCAGATTTCTCAGCAGGTAGAAACCGCGCTGGCCAATGGTCGTGCGGATACCGCAGAAACACTGGCGAGCGTGAGCCAACAACTGGGCCAGCTGCAGGCACAGGCAGAAGCCGACAAGGCCAATATTGATCAGCTGCAGGATCGCCTCACTCGCAGTATCCAACAGGTGACTGCAACCGCCGAAGTCAGCCGCAAGGACTGGTTGCTGGCTGAAGTGGAATATCTGTTGCGTCTGGCCAACCAGCGCGTTCTGATGGAGCAGACTGCCAACGGCGCATTGAACCTGTTGAAATCGGCTGACCAGATTCTGCGCGAAACCGATGATGTGACGCTTTATGATGTACGCAAGGCTTTGGCCGAGGACGTTGCCGCATTGGAGGCCGTGCCGGTACTGGACTCAGAAGGGATGTTCCTCAAACTGTCCGCCCTGAATCGACAGGTCGACAGCCTGCGCGTCACACCGATCACAGACAAACGTAAGCTTCCCTCCCTGCTGGAAGAGATCACGCCCGAGAGCGTAGAAGAATCCTGGGGGCAGGATATCAAAGCCAGCTGGAACAAGGCAGTGGACAAGTTTGAACAGCTGGTCGTTATTCAACATCACGATGAGCCCGTCAAACCTCTGATGTCCCCGGAACAGACCTTCTTCCTGCAGCAGAACCTGCACCTGATGCTGGAGCAGGCTCAGATGGCCCTCCTGCAGCGTAAGCAGCAGGCCTATGACGCCAGCCTTGAGAAAGCTCATAACTGGATTGCTACCCACTTCGACGCCAAGGATGCCAATACTCAGGCACTGCTGCGCGGCCTGGAAGAGCTGCAGGGCATCAATGTTGCGCCTGAACTGCCGGACATTTCCGGCTCGCTGACTACCCTCAAAGCGTATC
Source organism: Marinobacterium sp. (assembly GCA_048260865.1). Taxonomy (GTDB): domain Bacteria; phylum Pseudomonadota; class Gammaproteobacteria; order Pseudomonadales; family Balneatricaceae; genus Marinobacterium. Next base: position 27,004 of record JBLXGN010000012.1, read on the forward strand.
TGCAGCAGATGCAGAAACTGCGCGAGGAGGCGTAAGGCATGAAGAAGCTGTTTATTTACCTGCTGATTTTCCTGGTGCTGGGCGCCTGGCTCGGTCAGCTGATGGTGCAGGACCCGGGTTATGTACTACTGGCTTACAAACAGACTACCGTGGAAACCAGTCTGTGGGTGCTGCTGCTATTGTTGATTGTCGGCTTTGCCTTGGTCCACTGGGCGTTGAATTTGATCAGCAATGCACGCATGCCCGGAGACAAGGTACGCAGCTGGCGCAGCAGCCGTAACCGCCGTGTTGCGCACAACAAGACTCTGAAAGGCCTGGCAGCCCTGTCTGACGGTAACTGGTGGAAAGCCCAGCGTTACCTGAGCCAGGCGGCAGAGCGTTCCGAGCTGCCGGTGGTGAATTATCTGGCTGCCGCCCGCGCTGCCCATGAACAGGGCGACAGCAAGGCATCCGATGCACTACTGGCCAAGGCCCGTCAAAGCAGCCCGAAAACCGAAGTTGCAGTTGGCCTGACGCAGGCCGAGTTGCAACTGGAGCGTGGCCAGCTGGAGCCATGCCTGGCCAACCTGCTCAACCTGCGCCGCCAGGCCCCGAAAAACACCCAGCTGCTGCGCATGTTGAAAGATACGTATCTGCGCCTGGAAGACTGGCTCGCCCTTATCCAGCTTCTGCCGGAACTGAAAAAACAGCACGTTCTGGATACGGATGCAGCCGCAGCACTGGAGCTCCAGTGCCATCGCAACCGCCTGCAGCAATGCCTGCACGCGCTGGCAGACAGTGCCGATGCGGATGAAAAGCTGCGCACCCTGAGTCGCAGCTGGCAGGCAGTCCCTCAGGCGCTGCAGCGTGACCCTGAACTGGCGGCTGAATACGTAGAGCTCATGCGTTCTATCCAGGCCGAGCAGGAAGCCGAAAGCGTACTGCTGGACCTGATCAAGCGCCGCTGGGATGCGCCGCTGGTACGCCTCTACGGCCTGCTGCAAGGCAAGGACCCGCACAAGCAACTGGAGCAGGCGGAACGTTGGCTGAAACGCAACCCTGACTCAGCCGAACTTGAGCTGACCCTGGGTCGCCTTAACATGCGCCTGGAAAACTGGGGCAAGGCGATCGATCACTTTGAACGCAGTCTGGAACTTCAGCCCGGTGGCGAAGCCGCCGATGAGCTCCAGCGTCTGCTGCTGCACCTGGGTGAGCACGAGCGCCTGCAACAGCTGTTTAAACGCCAGCTGCTGCACACATCAAGCAATCTGCCGGCGCTACCGTTGCCCTCTGACACTCCTGCACTGGCTGCAGACACCCGCGAAGACGCGGGCGCCAAGGCAACCAGCTAAACGCAAAACGGGCAGCTCAGGCTGCCCGTTTTAGTATCAGAGTATCCCGTCAAACTCAGACGGCTTTCTCGGGACGCGGCGCCCAGGCAAACACATCTGAGTGTACCTGTGCTTCGTTCACACCCTTTTCTTCCAAGCGATCCACCAGTGCATGCACCATGCCCGGAGAGCCACAGGCGTACACAGCCAGGTTAGCATCCACAGTCTCAAGCTGATCCGCCAGGACATTCGGCATCAAACCTGTAAGACCTTCCCAGCCGGGGCTGTTTTCAGGCTCGCTCACAACCGGCACAAAGCGCACGTTCGCATGCTCGGCGACCCACTGCTGCGGCAGCTTTTCCAGATACATGTCCGCTTCTACTCGCGCACCCCAGTAGATATCAATGGGGTTGTGTACCTGATTCGCCAGCAGGTGCTCGACCATACTCTTGATCTGAGCAAAACCGGTACTGGCCGCCGCAAAGATAAAGCGCGTTTCCGGCTTCAACTCGGCATCATCCAGGAATACCTTGCCCTTGGGCAGTTCAACATCCACCTGAGACTGGCTACGCAGATGATCCAGAATCATCGCATTGAAGTCACTGCCCGGCACCTGACGAATATGCAGTTCCAGGTCTCGCCCCTGATCCGGCGCCGAAGCGATGGAGAAGGACGCTTTTCTGCCCTCCGGCAGACAGAGGTCCAGATACTGACCGGCATGGAAATGCACATTCTGTTTATCACTGGCTTCCAAGCGCAGGCGCACGCGAAAAACGTCGTGGTTAAGGGCTTCAAAGCCGGTAATGTCGCAATGTTTCTGTTCTACGGGAAACACGTTCTCACTCCCTGACCGGACGGGATCGCCGCCCGAGTAGTTGGGTTTAACAAATATCCAATTGATCCCAGATCTCATCGATCCGCGTTTTAACGACTGGATCCATCTGGATGGGCTCACCCCATTCACGATCAGTCTCGCCTTCCCACTTGTTGGTGGCGTCCATACCCATTTTCGAGCCCAAACCCGAAACCGGAGAGGCAAAATCGAGGTAATCGATCGGGGTATTCTCGATCATCACCGTATCCCGCTTGGGATCCATACGTGTGGTGATCGCCCATATAACATCCTGCCAATCGCGTGCATTTACATCGTCATCACAGACGATGACGAACTTGGTGTACATGAACTGGCGCAGGAATGACCAGACACCCAGCATCACGCGCTTGGCATGACCGGGGTACTGTTTCTTCATGGTGACCACGGCCATACGGTAGGAACAACCTTCCGGCGGCAGATAGAAATCGACGATTTCCGGGAACTGCTTCTGCAGAATCGGCACGAACACTTCGTTCAGCGCCACACCCAACACCGCGGGTTCATCCGGTGGACGACCGGTATACGTGCTGTGATAGATCGCATCCTTGCGTCGGGTAATTCGTTCTACAGTGAACACCGGGAAGGAGTCGACCTCGTTGTAATAACCGGTGTGATCGCCAAAAGGTCCTTCATCAGCCATTTCATCCGGGTCGATATAACCTTCCAGAATGATTTCAGCACTGGCCGGAACCTGGAGGTCATTACCGATACACTTGATTACTTCGGTCTTTCCGCCGCGCAGCAGACCTGCAAAGGCATATTCAGACAGCGTGTCCGGTACCGGGGTAACCGCACCCAAAATGGTGGCAGGATCAGCTCCCAAAGCAACGGATACCGGGAATTTTTCACCCGGATGCGCCGCTTTCCATTCACGGAAGTCCAGCGCCCCACCGCGATGGGCCAGCCAGCGCATGATCAGCTTGTTACGACCAATCAATTGCTGCCGATAGATACCCAGGTTTTGGCGCGGCTTTTCAGGACCTCGCGTAATGACCAGCGGCCAGGTGACCAGTGGGCCAGCATCGCCGGGCCAGCAGGTTTGAATCGGGATCTGGTACAGATCCACATCATCACCCTCAATGACCACATCCTGGCAAGGCGCCTTGCGTACCTGCTTGGGACCCATATTGAGCACCTGCTTATACAGCGGCAGCTTGTCCCATGCATCCTTCATGCCGCGCGGGGGCTCAGGTTCCTTCAGCTGAGCCAGCAGCTTGCCGACTTCACGCAAGGCACTGACCGACTCCTCGCCCATGCCCAATGCTACACGCTCGGGCGTACCGAAGAGGTTGCCCAGCACCGGCATGTCATAGCCTTTGGGATTCTCGAACAGCAGCGCCGGGCCACCGGCCCTCAGAGTGCGATCACAGATTTCGGTCATTTCCAGCACCGGATCTACCGGCATGCTGATCCGCTTCAGCTCGCCACGCGCTTCCAGCATCTGGATAAAGTCACGCAGGTCCTTGTATTTGGGTGTCGACATGAAAAAGCTCTTTTCAGCCAGGCCGCCCTGAGAGCCAGGGGGTATTCGATTTCAGTACAGACCAGCGAGTACCGATCTGCACATACAAAAAAGGGTAAGTGTCAGCTTACCCTGTTTTGCCCGGTTTGGTTCACTTTGTCAGTGAGGCCGGATTACTTGCGCTTCATCGACAGGAAGAACTCGTCGTTGGTCTTGAAGTCCTTCAGCTTGTCGATGACAAACTCGGTTGCCGCCGTGTCTTCCATCGGATCCAGCAGCTTGCGCAGAATCCACATACGCTGCAGTTCGTCTTCAGAGGTCAGCAGGTCTTCACGACGGGTGCCTGAACGACGGATGTTGATCGCCGGGAATACGCGCTTCTCGGCCACCTTACGGTCCAGATGAACTTCAGAGTTACCCGTACCCTTGAACTCTTCGAAGATAACCTCATCCATTTTGGAACCGGTATCAACCAGCGCCGTAGCGATGATGGTCAGGCTGCCGCCTTCTTCGATATTACGCGCAGCACCGAAGAAACGTTTCGGACGCTCCAGCGCATGTGCATCCACACCACCGGTCAATACCTTGCCGGAAGACGGGATCACGGTGTTGTAGGCACGCGCCAGACGGGTGATGGAGTCCAACAGGATCACCACGTCCTTTTTGTGCTCGGTCAGACGCTTGGCCTTTTCCAGCACCATCTCGGCAACCTGAACATGACGTGACGGCGGTTCGTCGAAGGTAGACGCAACCACTTCGCCGCGCACGGTGCGCTGCATTTCGGTCACTTCCTCAGGACGCTCGTCGATCAACAGAACGATCAGGTAGCATTCGGGATTATTACGGGTGATGCTGTTGGCAATGTTCTGCAGCATCAGTGTCTTACCCGCCTTGGGCGGAGACACGATCAGGGCACGCTGACCTTTACCCATCGGGCATACCAGGTCGATAACACGTGCAGTCAGATCCTCTGTACTACCGTTACCCAGTTCCATACGCAGACGTTCCTGCGCAAACAGCGGGGTCAGGTTTTCAAATAGAATCTTGTTTTTCGCGTTTTCCGGACGGTCATAGTTGATCTCATTGACCTTCAGCAGCGCGAAGTAGCGTTCGCCATCCTTTGGTGGACGAATCTTACCGGCAATGGTGTCACCGGTACGCAGGTTAAAGCGGCGGATCTGGCTGGGGGATACATAGATGTCGTCAGGGCCGGCCAGGTAAGAGGAGTCGGCGGAACGCAGAAAGCCGAAGCCATCCTGCAAAATTTCCAATACGCCGTTGCCGTAAATATCTTCACCGCTTTTGGCATGTCGCTTCAGAATTGCGAAGATGACATCCTGTTTGCGGGAGCGGGCCATGTTTTCGAGGCCCATTTCGGTCGCGATTTCCAGTAGTTCCGGAACGCTTTTCAGTTTGAGTTCGGTAAGATTCATAGTTTTCAGGAAGCAGCCACAACTGGCTGGTTACGGATGGTAACCGGACGGTTAGTCGGAAGAATACAAGGTTTAAGGTACCGCTGTTGAAATTCCGACAATGGCACGCCGGAACGATATGTGGGATTCACTATAAAAGGTAAAATCCACGCTGTCCATAGATAGGACGAAAAACGCAGCCCTGAGGCTGCGTTCCTGTGCTGGATCAACGCTTAGAGGTTCGCGTCGATGAAAGCGGCCAGCTGAGACTTGGACAGAGCGCCCACTTTGGTGGCTTCGATATTGCCGCCCTTGAACAGCATCAGGGTCGGGATGCCACGGATACCGAACTTAGGCGGCGTCTCGTTGTTTTCGTCAATGTTCAGCTTGCAAACCTTGAGCTTGCCGGAATATTCCTTGGCAATCTCTTCCAGCACCGGCGCGATCATCTTGCAGGGTCCGCACCACTCAGCCCAGTAGTCTACCAGTACGGCGCCATCGGCCTTGAGCACGTCATCCTCAAAGGAAGCGTCAGTTACGTTGACGATATTTTCACTCATGAATAGATTCTCCAGTGCACCAGGTGCGTTAGAAACAGTTGAGAATGATAACACCTGCTACGAATGACTGCCAAATACACACTCTTTTCCATACTCCGGTCATTGATGTCATCAAAAAAGGTAGCGCCAAGACTGCCAATGCCGGTATTTTCTAGGGTCTTATCGCGTTTACCAAAGAGTTGAGGACACTGCTTGATGCACACTCAGGATTCATCCGCCCCGCCCGCTGCCGAAGCGCCCCTGCTGGCTGCGATCGACCTGGGGTCGAACAGTTTTCATATCATCGTTTCCCGCCTGTTTGCCGGTGAACTGACCACACTGGACGTTCTGTCCGACAAGGTTCAGCTGGCTGCCGGTCTGGATGAGCATGACAACCTGACCGATGAAGCCATTGAGCGTGGTATCGAATGCCTGAGCCGTTTCGCCCAGCGCGTACAGGACCTGCCTCGTCACTCAATCCGCGTCGTCGGCACCAATGCTCTGCGCCAGGCGCTTAACCGGGATCTGTTTATTGCCCGTGCCGAAGCTCTGCTGGGCACTCGCGTGGAAGTAATTGCCGGACGCGAGGAGGCGCGCCTGATCTATCTTGGCGTCGCTCATACCCAGGCCGACGATGCCGGTCGACGCCTGGTCATCGATATTGGTGGCGGCAGCACCGAATTTATTATCGGAGAACGCTTCGAACCCCGCGTATGTGAAAGTCTGCATATGGGCTGCGTCAGCTATACCGATCTGTTCTTCGCGGATGGCCAGATTACCGCCAGCGCCATGCACAAGGCACGTACAGCCGCAATGCAGGAGATGCTGTCCATTCGCCGTGACTACCGTCGTCTGGGCTGGAGCAGCAGCGTCGGCGCCTCTGGCACGGTTAAAGCCGCACGTCAGGCATGTCTGTCATTGGGGTTCAGTGACGAGCTGATTACCCGTGACGCCCTGCAACAACTCTGTGCGTACATGATTGAACAGGGCCACAGCGACAAGCTGGATATCGAGGGCATCAAACCCGAGCGTCGTGCGGTATTGCCAGCCGGGGTTGCCATTCTCAGCGCCATTTTCGAATCGCTGGATGTGCAGGAAATGAGTTTTTCCGACGGCGCTTTGCGTGAAGGCGTGCTGTATGACATGGCCGGCCGCTTGCGCCACGAGGATGTGCGCGAACGTACCATAAATGCACTGGTGCGCCGTTATCATGTCGACCGCAAGCAGGCCTCCCGTGTGGAAACCACCGCTTTGATCGCGCTGGCTCAAGTCAAGGACGCCTGGCAGCTGACCAGCAGTGACTATCAGGAAATGCTCAGCTGGGCCGCACGCAGCCATGAGATCGGTCTGGCGGTCGCCCACAGCCAGTTCCATCGTCACAGTGCCTACCTGCTGCAACATTCGGATCTGCCCGGCTTCACTCAGCAGGAGCAGCAGCTACTGGCCTTTCTGGTACGTGGCCATCGACGTAAGTTCCCCAAAGATGAATTCCGTCAGCTGCCCGACTCTCTGAGCGAGCCCTATCGTTACCTTTGCCTGATCCTGCGCCTGTCTGTGATCATGCATCGAAGCCGCAGCAAGGCACGCCTGCCCGCCTTTACACTCAAGGCAGAAGGGCAAAAAATTGAATTGAGCTTCCCCAATGATTGGCTGGACCATCATCCGCTTACGCGTGCTGATCTTGAGCAGGAGGCGACCTACCTGCGTAACATCGACTTTAAACTGAAGCTCTGCTGATGCTGGCCTCTTTTATCCACAGCTGTCGTGAAATACTGAACGACAGCTGGAAAGTCATCATGACCCTGTTTCGCATCATGATCCCCGCCATTCTGGTGGTGAAGGTACTCACCGAACTGGGCGCCGATCAGTTGCTGGGACAGGTTTTTGCCCCGGTGATGGGCTGGATGGGACTGCCGCCCGAAGCGGGCCTGATCTGGGCCAGTGCGCTGCTGACCAATATCTACACCGGCGTGGTGATTTTCTTCTCCACCGCTGGCACTGATGGCTGGACACTCGCCCAGGTTACCATTCTGGGTTCCTTGCTTCTAAGCGCACACAATCTCCCGGTTGAACTGCGTGTAGCCCAAAGAGCTGGCTGCAGGCTTGTGCCCCAACTACTACTGCGCGTCGGCGGTGCGCTGCTGCTGGGTATTATTCTGCACCATAGCTATAAGCTTACAGGGAGCCTGCAAACCGCAGAGCCTGTAGCCTGGAACCTCAGCGCAGAACAAGACGACTGGCTCAGCTGGGGACTGTCACAACTGGAGATGCTGGCCTGGACGGCACTGGTCATTGTGCTATTGCTGACAGCACTGCGAATACTGCGCCTGATTGGTGTGGAGCGCTTGTTGGAAACTCTGTTGCGTCCGCTATTGAAACTGATCGGAATAGCCCCTTCTGCCCTCTCAATCACGCTGATCGGCATGACACTGGGACTGGCCTACGGTGGCGGCCTGCTCATTCGCGAGGCCGAGCGCGGCGATATAAAACCTGCCGATATATTCTGTTCCATCAGCCTACTGGGACTCTGCCACAGTCTGATCGAGGACACCTTGCTGGTGATGCTGATCGGCGCCGACCTGAGCGGTATTCTCTGGGCCCGTATTATTTTCTCCCTGCTTATGATTGGCATGATCAGCCGAATGATGCACAGGCTCTCACATCAGCGCTGGCTGGTTCGATCCGTAGCCAAAGCCTGAATCACTGCTCGAAGCCAACACAAGCCGCACAAACAAAAACGCCCTGCATCAGCAGGGCGTTTTTTATATCGGAAGGGGTTTCACATCAGGCTTTAGGGCCCGCAGCGATGATCTCTTCAGACACACCTTCAAACTTGGTGAAGTTGGTTACGAACTGCTTCGCCAGGTCAGCCGCTGCTTCATCGTAAGCCGCTGCATCAGCCCAGGTATTACGCGGGTTCAGCAGGCCTGCATCAACACCCGGAACTTCAACCGGCACCGCCAGGTTGATGCCATCCAGCTGTTCGGTTGCACAATCTTTCAGCGCACCGCTCTGGATGGCGCTGATAATTGAGCGGGTCGTCGGAATGCTGAAACGTTCGCCCACACCGTAAGAACCGCCAGTCCAGCCAGTGTTGACCAGGTAGACGCGAGAGCCGTACTCTTCAATACGCTTCATCAGCAGTTCGGCATATACGTGAGCCGGACGCGGGAAGAAAGGCGCACCGAAGCAGGTAGAGAAGGTGGATTTGATGCCACCGCCTGAACCCATTTCAGTGGATCCAACCAGCGCGGTGTAACCAGACAGGAAGTGGTACGCAGCCGCTTCCTTGGTCAGTACAGATACCGGCGGCAGTACACCAGTGAGGTCGCAGGTCAGGAATACGATAGAGTCCGGTTCGTCACCCATGTTGGTAGCAGAACGCTTCTCAACGTGCTCCAGCGGGTAAGCACAACGACCGTTTTCCGTCAGGGAAACATCGTTGTAGTCCGCCTTGCGGCGCTCATCCAGCACAACGTTTTCAACGATCGCGCCAAAACGGATAGCGTCCCAAATGATCGGTTCGTTTTTCTTGCTCAGGTTGATGGTCTTGGCGTAGCAACCACCTTCGATGTTGAATACAACACCTTTGCCCCAGCCGTGCTCGTCATCACCAATCAGGTAACGCTCAGGATCAGCAGACAGGGTGGTTTTACCGGTACCGGACAGACCGAAGAACAACGTAGTAGAACCGTCTTCACCGATGTTGGCAGAGCAGTGCATCGGCAGCACGTCTTTTTCCGGCAGCAGGAAGTTCTGCACGGAGAACATGGCCTTCTTCATTTCACCGGCGTAGCGCATACCCGCGATCAGGACTTTACGCTTGGCGAAGTTCAGGATGACACAGCCATCAGAGTTGGTACCGTCACGTTCAGGTTCACACTGGAAGCCGGCAACGTTCAGGATCTGCCACTCTTCCTTGCCTTTCGGATTGTACTCGTGCGGACGGATGAACAGGTTAAGACCAAAGAGGTTCTGCCACGCGGTTTCGGTGGTCATTTTCACCGGCAGGTAGTGGTTGTGATCGGAACCTACGTGAACATTGGACACGTAGTGTTCTTTCTCAGCCAGATACTCTTCAACACGTGCCCAGAGGGCATCAAACTTGTCGGCATCGAAGGGGCGGTTGATGTTGCCCCAGTCGATTGCATCAGACGTGCTAGGCTCTTCTACGATGAAACGGTCCATCGGAGAGCGGCCAGTGCGCTGTCCGGTGGTGACAACCAGTGCTCCGGTGTCGGCCAGGACACCTTCGTTACGCGCAATCGCACACTCAACCAGCTCGGCCGGGGTCAGATTCACGTGTACGCTGTTGACGGTTTCTTTGGTCATTACTGGATTCCCTTGGCTGTTCGCCAAACTATTACCTGAAAGCAAAAAGGCACCTGCGTTCGGGTTAACGCAGTTCGGGTCAATTTTGGGGGCGCATTATCGCACAAAACGGCCCGGAATGGGACCTTAGGCCCCATGCACATTAAAAATAGGAACTATTCTCACAACAGGTGCGGGTAACCTGCTGATTCCTCAATGCATTCGGCCTTCCTGATCAAGGTAGCCCGGTTCGCTGAACAAGGCCCGGATATCGGTCTCGTCAAAGTGGTACTGCTGGTTGCAGAACTGACAACCAACGTCGATCAGGCCGTTCTGCTCAGCCAAAATCGACAGTAATTCTTCTTCAGTCATGAATTTCAGTGCATCGGCGCTGCGTTCACGCGAACAGTCACATTTGAATACCAGCGACTCAGGCTCGTAGAGACGGCAGGTTTCTTCGTGGAACAGGCGGAACAGCAAGGCTTCATTATCCAGCGTCAGTAGCTCTTCATCTTTCAGCGTGGACGCCAGCATGCTGACACGTGACCAATCTTCTTCACCGGTCTCTTCTGCCGGCAGTACCTGCAACATCAGGCCAGCCGCATGAGTGCCATCGGCAGCAAGATGAATGGAGGTACCCAGCTGTTCAGACTGTTCGAAATAAGCCTGCAGGCATTCCGCCAGTGTAGGATGCTCCAGAGGTACAACGCCCTGATAACGCTGTCCCTGCTCAGGCTCGATGGTTAACGCGATACGGCCCTTTTCAAGCAGCTCGTTAAACGCCAGCGTTTCATCAACCTCGCCGTTATAACGCGCGATGGCACGCACATTTTGATGATGGTTACATTCGGCCATCAGCAGTGACACAGTGCCCTCACCCTGGGCCTGAAGCAGCAAGCGCCCTTCAAACTTGAGGGTCACGCTGAGCATACTGACCGCCGCCAACATCTCACCCAGCAACCGCTGTATAACCGGCGGGTACTCATGACGTGACAGCACTTCCTGGTAGCTGGCGTCCAGCCCGGCGACCACGCCACGGACGTCGATCTGTTCAAAAAGGATGCGCTGGATTTGATCAGGGTTGCTCATGCAGGGTTCCACAGGTGTTGGTCTGGCCAGATCGCCAGTGTATTGCTGAAAAAGTATTGCTGAAAATTCGTACGCCCATTTTATCTAAACAGAGCTTTATCTGCACAGGCTTCGTACCATTTCCTTTCACTATTGGGCACATTGGCAATTTTAATCATCCCAGCTGCCTTTTACGCGCAACAATTCACGACGGCTTTTCTTGTCTGGCCGATGTTCAGGTGCACTGCCCTGAGTCTTGCGCACAAGAGCACGCTCTTCACGTGCCTTGATGCTGTCTTCAGTCTCCCGATACAGCAGCTGAGCTTCACTGGCGCCCTTACGCTGTTCCGATAATGCCAATACTTCTACGGTTTTTTCTTCAAAGCCCTGACGCAAGCGAATCTGAGCACCCAACTCCACCGCTTTACTGCACTTGGTGCGCTGACCGTCGTAATGCACCTTGCCACCTTCGATCATCTGCTTTGCCAAGGCACGGGTCTTGTAGAAACGTGCGGCCCAAAGCCACTTATCCAAACGCACGGCTTTGTGTGCCTGCTGCGCTTTATCACGTTCCTGCTGTTCCTTGTAATGGTGGCTCATAACGCGGCGATTACCTCGCTGAAATCATTAGTGGCTTCATAATCATGTATTTGCCGGGGTGGCTGGGTCGAATCCGGCTGAGTAATCGACAGCAGATGGGCTATGCCATAGCGTTTTGCCGAGGCCAGCACCGACAGGCTATCGTCGACCAGCAGGGTGCGAGCAGGATCAAAAGGCTCAACTTCCTGCAGCGCACGCCAAAAGGCCTGTTCTTCCTTGGGATAACCAAAGTCATGAGAGCTGATCACCAAATCAACCTGAGTATCTATTGCGGTGACTTCTACCTTCAGCGCCAGACTGCCACGGTGGGCATTAGTGGCAATCAGGGTGCGCCGACCACTGGCTCTCAGCGCCTGCAAGAATTCGCGTGCGCCCGGCCTGAAGCCGATGCGATCCATGATTTCACGTTTGAGCAGGGCAATTGGGAGATTCAGTTCCCGCGTCCAATAATCCAGGCAATACCAGCTAAGGGCTCCCTGCTCCTGACGCAGGCGGTCATGCAGCCAGCTGCGGGCGGACTCCAGCTCCAGATCATGCTTCTGTGCATAACGCTCAGGAAGAAGCTCGAGCCAGAAGTGCGAGTCAAAGTGAAGATCAAGCAGAGTACCGTCCATATCCAACAGGACCGTATCTATGGCTTGCCAATCAAGCATATTCAGTGAACACTCTGAAAGCTAACAACAGTTTTCGGATCTATCAGTATGACCGCCAAGCCCGAAATTTTGAAGCTGTCTCAAGTTGCCAGTAGCCGGCTGTTTCACATTGAAGCCATGGACCTGCGTTTCAGTAACGGCGTTGAGCGCCGCTATGAACGCCTGCGCACTGGTCGCCAGGGGGCCGTGATGATCGTGGCGGTCAACGATCAAAACGAAGTTTTGCTGATCCGCGAATATGCGGCCGGACTGGAAGAGTATGTACTGACTCTGCCCAAAGGATTGATCGACCCAGGTGAAGATGCCGAAACTGCCGCCAATCGAGAACTGCAGGAAGAAGCGGGCTTTGGTGCCCGAGAGGTATCACATGTACGCCAACTTACGGCCGCTCCCAACTATATGGGACACCGGCTGGAAGTAATGCTGGCACGGGATCTGTACCCCAGCAAGCTTGAGGGTGACGAACCCGAGCCGCTGGAAGTCATACCCTGGCCACTGAGCCGACTGCCGGAACTGTTCGAGCGCGAGGAGTTTTCCGAAGGCCGTGCGATTGCCGCCCTCTGTCTGGTCCAACAACGACTGGCAAACGCAGACTGACACCCTTGTTTTTGCAATACCTGCCCATATAAAGAGATTAATGGGCAGGCTTCCTCGCCAATCAGGCATGGCCTGAAGCCCGTACAAACTGTGTCATGATAATGCCGAACATCGGTGCTATTATCGATCCACCATGGAGGAACCCCTCCATACACAACAATCAGTTTTATGCTGAACCTGTCAGATATTATAGGGGATTACTATGAGCTTCGAACTGCCGGCACTGCCGTACGCTATTGATGCACTGGAACCGCACATCTCCCAGGAAACCCTGGAATACCACCACGGCAAACACCACAACACTTACGTTGTAAAACTGAATGGTCTGGTACCGGGCACCGAGTTTGAAGGCAAGTCTCTGGAAGAGATCATTAAAACCGCTCCGGCCGGTGGCGTATTCAACAACGCCGCTCAGGTTTGGAACCACACTTTCTACTGGCACTGCCTGTCTCCGAACGGTGGTGGCGCAGCAACTGGCGCTATCGCTGATGCGATCGCTGCCAAGTGGGGTTCTTTCGAAGCGTTCCAGGAAGAGTTCAACGACAAGGCTGTGAACAACTTCGGCTCCAGCTGGACCTGGCTGGTTAAGAACGCTGATGGCACTCTGGAAATCGTCAACACCAGCAACGCTGGTACCCCGATGACCGCTGGCCAGACAGCTCTGCTGACCGTTGACCTGTGGGAACACGCTTACTACATCGATTACCGTAACGTACGTCCTGACTACCTGGCTCACTTCTGGGCACTGGTTAACTGGGAATTCGTTAACGACAACTACAACGCCTAATCGCGTTTGTCGTGATCGCACCAAGGCGCCTGCGGGCGCCTTTTGTGCTTATAATGCGGCAAATGACACGGCAGGGACCGCCATCGTATGCTCACTTCCACCACAGGTAAAACCCTGGTGTTCTGGGTCCTGCTTGGAGCCCTCACCACCAGCCTGATTCTGCGACTGGATTACGCCAGCCTCAACCATCACCGTGAAGGCCTGGTGCGCTCAATGGAACAGAACCTGCAGACAGGACTGTCCCATGAAGCGTCTCTGCTCACTCACGCCGCACGGTTGGCACAGATGTACGACGCTGTTCCACAGCATCGCCAGCAACACCTTCAAGCACTTCTGCAATTATCCACTGCGGGCCAACATCTGCATCTTTTACAAGCTGTGGATGAACATGAGATATCCGCGTTTGAGCAGCAAATGCGCCAACACCAGCCCGCTTTTCTGCTGCAGGGGCTCAGCGCCATGACACCCGCACCTCTTAGCTCCGAGAGCGGCGAGCCTGTCTATCACCCAATTACTGAAACCCTGTCCAAACCCCATACATCGACTTCCTGGCAACCCGGTACCGATCCCAGCCTGAGCCCCGTTCATCAGCAAGCCGTCCTCGCAGCCGATCAAACAACCGGCATTCATTATTCGCGGATCTATCAGCTGCAACAGGGCGACCCGGCTGTCAGCCTCTATACCGCCAGGCCTGATCAGCAGGGCATGCTGGGGCTGGCCGTATCATTGAAAGCCCTCGTGGATACTCAGGACCTGCCCGTCGGCAGCCAACTCGGTTTAATCAACGGCAGTACCGTGTTTAACCTGCTGAAGGCTGACCGAAATGCCAGCCCAGTGTTCTATCTATCAGACAGTTACAAACCTCAGATTGCTGAACAGGACTGGCACCTGGCCTATGACTACCCCGTGTTCTGGCATCAGCTCAGCTGGGGACCACAGATACTTGCCCTGATACTCAATACCTTGGGCAGCCTGCTGTTTATGGCCTGGCTGCGCCAGCGTGAGGAAACCAGCAGCTGCCGTCTGGAAAGTCTGAGTGTGCGCCAATTGCAGCAACACCTGCAGCAGCGGACTCAGGCACTGCAAGAACAGTTGAATGAAAACCAGCTGCTGACCCACCGTATCCTGGACATCCAGGAACGCGAGCGCCGCCATCTGGCCCAGGAACTGCACGACGAATTGGGCCAGTGCCTTACCGCCATCCGGACCGATGCCAGCATGCTGCTGCAGGATCAGCCCGACCCGGACAGCGAGGTTCACCAGCATGCTGCCAATATCGACAGTATCGCCGGCCATATCTACGATGTGACCTATGACCTCATGCACGCCTTGCGCCCAACCCTGCTGGACGATTTAGGGCTGGTTGATGCCTTGCGTGAGCTCATCAGTAACGGTCATCTGGAGCGCCAGGGCGTGAGTGTAGAGCTGGAGTTGAAAGGAGCCCTGAACGAAATGGGCGAGCGCTACAACATCAGCCTTTATCGTCTGATTCAGGAAGCCCTGACCAACATTCAACGCCATGCCAATTGCCGGCAGGTGCAGCTGCGTCTGGAGCGACTGGATACCGATACACTGGATGACCGTGTTGAGCTGGACATTCGGGATGATGGCCAGGGGTTTGACCCTGAAGCACAGCGGCATAATCGCCGCTTCGGTGTGCTGGGCATGCAGGCACGGGTCCGTGCCCTGCATGGCGAATTCACATTGAGCAGTCGCCCCGGCGAGGGCACTCAGATCAGCATCAGGATGCCTCTGGTTGCAGCAGAGGTGCGAGGTGTGGCCAAACCGTCTGCAACAGGATCGGCTGTGCCGCTGCCGTCGGATGCAGGCCATCAGACTGCATAAACTGAGGTTTGAGCGCCACCCGCTCCAACAGGAAAGGCACCAGCGGCAGCTGGTACTCTTTTGCCAAATCGGTGTAAATCGAATAGAACCTTTGCGTATATTGCGGTCCATAATTAGGTGGAATACGTATACCGACCAGCATGACGTCCGCGCCTGACTGGCGACTCAGTTCCACAATTTGCCGCAGGTTCTGCTCCATAATTCCCAGGGGCGTACCACGCAGACCATCATTGGCACCCAGTTCCAGCACCACCAGATCGGGCTGATAGTCCGACAGCAATCGCGGCAAGCGCTGCAGTCCACCGCTGCTGGTTTCGCCACTGATGCTGGCATTGATAACGCGGTCGGCCCATTGCCGCTGCTTGAGTTCTTGCTCCAGCAGATGCACCCAGCCTTGATCAGCCGGGATGCCATAGGCCGCCGACAGACTGTCCCCCAGCACCAGCAGTGTTTTCGCCTGCAGGGGCGACACCCACATCAGCAACATGAATAAAATGGAAATCAGGGATCGCATGTCACACCTCAACCAGGATAAGCCGCTTATTGAGGCCCAAGATGTCGCAAAAAGTTTCAAGACACAAGCCGGAACCATGCAGCTGTTCCAGGATTTGGTGTTACAGATTCATCGTGGTGAAAGCCTCGCGATCATCGGCCGCTCGGGTGCCGGTAAATCGACCCTGCTGAGTTTGCTGGCGGGATTGGACACCCCCTCTGAAGGGCGGATTCTGTTTGACGGCCAAGCGCTGGATTCGCTTGATGACGCTGCTCGCGCCCAGCTGCGGCTGAAGCAGATCAGCTTTATTTTCCAGTCGTTCCACCTGCTGCCCGAGCTGGATGCACTGGACAATGTGCGCCTGCCCCTGGAGATTCAAGGGCGCAAGGATGCCGATATTCAGGCACGCCACTGGCTGGAGCAGGTAGGCCTTGGCGCACGCCTGGATCATTACCCGGCCCAGCTGTCCGGCGGTGAGCAACAGCGCGTCGCCATCGCCCGCGCCTTCGCCAGCGAGCCCAAAATCCTGTTCGCGGATGAGCCTACCGGTAACCTGGATGACGAGACCGGCCAGCAGATTATTGACCAGCTGTTTCATCTCAATGCAGATGTCGGTACCACGCTGGTTCTGATCACCCATGACAGCGATCTGGCCGCCCGCTGCCAACGCCGCCTGCACCTCCATAATGGTCGCCTGGAGGAGGTCAACGCATGAGCTTGCTGACCCGTTTGGCAGGTCGCCAGCTCCTGTCCCAACTGCGTACCACCGAGTGGCGCGCACTGCTGCTCGCCAGCTGGATTGCCATTGCCCTGACCACCTTGCTGGCGGTGCTGGGAGACCGTCTGGAGCGAGGCCTGCTGCGTGAGAGTGCCGCGCTACTGGGCGCCGACCTGGTACTGAGCAGCAGCCGTCCTATCTCGACCGAACGCCTGGAAGGAATATCACTTGAGGGGCTGAAACATACTCAGGTCATTCAGTTCCCCAGCATGGTGGGCCAGGGCGATAACCTGATGCTGGTTTCAGTCAGAGCCCTGCAATCCCCCTATCCACTGCGAGGGGAACTCACCACCAAGCCGCCCGGCGAAGGCATACCGGCACCGGGAGAGGTCTGGGCTGAACCTCGTGTACTCACCCAGTTGGCACTGGGCTTGGGCGATACACTGGAATTCGGCTATCAACCCTTGACGCTGACCCGAGAGCTGCTGGGATCACCCGATCGAGGCTCAGGCTTTCGCAGCTTCAGCCCCCACATTCTGGTAAACGAAGCCGACCTTGAAGCCAGTGGCGTGCTGGCTCCAGGCAGCCGCGCCAACTACCGCATTCTGTTTTCCGGTTCAGCCGAAGCCATTACAGCCCTGAACGCTGCGTTACAGCCAACGTTGGCCGATTACGAGCGTATTCACGCCCTCAGCAAGGATCAGCCCCTGACCGGTAATGCTCTGGGCAACGCACTCAGCTACCTCAAGCTCAGCGCCTTGATCGCCCTGCTGCTTTCTGCCCTGACCATTGTCTTGGCGCTGCGCCGTTTCAGTCTGGGGCAGCATACCCGCAGCGCTCTGCTGCTGAATCTGGGTCTGCGTCCCGGCCAGCTGATCCGTGTCTATCTCTATCAGTTACTCTTGGCCTGGCTGCTGACCGCCAGTGCCGGTGTACTCACCGGATATCTGCTGGAGCTGGCGGTCTACCAATGGTTGGCCGAGTTACTGCCGCAGGCACTGCCCTCCGCTCACTGGCTGCGCTGGCTCAGCGGCGCCGCGTTGGGGCTGACCCTGCTGGTGTTATTGGGTCTGCCACCGATTCTGCAGCTGGCCCGCATTCCGGTCGCCCATTTGCTCAGGGGTGACGCGCCGCCGCGAGATCGAACCGCTTTGCTGCTGCAGGCCGGTTCACTGATCCTACTCGCCATCACCCTGCTGGCATTCCTTGAAGCACCTCTGGCAGCTATGGGCTTACTCTTGTTCCTGCTGATCGGCGGTGCCCTTTTCGGCTGGCTGGCTCAAGCCGGATTGCAGCTGTGTGCCCGCCCCCTGGCCAAGCGACTGTTGCTGGGCCGCCTGCTGTTGATGCGTTTGCGGCAACAGCGCCAGTGGCACCGACTTCAGGCCGCCGTGGTGGTGATGTTGCTGACGCTCCTCAGCGTGGTCTGGGTCAGCCGATCTGACCTGATCGAACAGTGGCAGGCACAGTTCCCGCAAGACACACCCAACTATTTCCTGATCAATATCCAGCCCTGGCAGAAGGAAGCTGTTGATAGCTTTTTTGCCGAGCGCACACTGGAAACCGAGCTTTACCCGATGATTCGCGGCCGCCTGACCGAACTCAACGGCGCAGCGATCAAGCCTCAGCTGACACCGGAACAGCAGGATCACAACACTCTCAGACGTGAGCTCAACCTGAGCTGGATGGCGGATCGTCCTGAGCATAATCCCCTGATCGCCGGTGACTGGTGGCAGCCCGGCGATACCGGCGCCATTTCCATTGAAAAAAAGATGGCAGAGGAACTGGGGCTGTCATTGGGGGATCGCCTTGGCTTCGATGTGGGCGGTGTTCAGGTTGAGGGCGAAATTCGTAATATCCGCGAAGTGGTCTGGACCTCGTTCCGCCCCAACTTCTACATCATTCTGAATCCTGAAGCCCTGCAAAACGCCCCGGCTACCTGGATCACCAGCTTCTATCTGGAGCCCGATCAGCGAGCTGTCAGTCGTGAACTGCTGCAACAATTCCCGTCCCTGACCCTGATTGACATCGACCAGGTGCTGACGCAACTGGCCGGCTGGCTGCAACGCCTGGGTGATAGCTCTGCACTGATTCTTGCCCTGAGTCTGGGCTGTGGCTTGATGCTTTTGGGAGTCACCCTGCTGCAGGCACTGGAACAACGCCGCTTCGAGAGCGCCCTGCTGCAAACTCTGGGCGTTACTGCCGTTCAGGCACGTCGCCTGGACCTGTTGGAGTTCCTGTTGATTGGACTGGTATGCGGTGTACTGGCCAGCGCCGGTGCTGAAGCGGTGCTGGCGATGCTGCACCAGTGGCTGCTGAAAATCCCGCCGCGACTGCATGTAGAGCTCTGGCTTAGCCTGCCCACGCTGGCGGCCCTCATCTTCCTGCTGATCGGCTGGTTGATTCGCCGCCCCCTTAAACTGGAGCACTGCTATCGACTGCTGAGAGCGGGCTAGAGGTGAATACGCGCAAGGCTTAGGAACTAGTTCTTATTCCTTACAAAAACAATGCCAATACCTGGCTATAAAAGCGCCAGCGTATTGGCTATAATCGCCGCCCTTGACCTTGATCAATAAACAAACACTTTCTAGTGAGGGTAGACGATGGCTCACCATGACGAAAACTTCCGCGATCCTGCAGGCTACGGCTGGATTTTCATCAACATCCTGGCTCTGCTGTGGATCACCATGCCGGTCAGCATCGCTCTGACCAAAGTGGTTCAGTGGTAAGCACCCCACTGGCGGGCTGTCATGCCGCTGCTCTAGACTGGTAAATGGCACGCCGCTCAGGCCTTAGCGTTAAGACTCTGCGCTAATACGGACGCCGAGGCCTGAAAATCTCTTCAAAACAAGCAAAAACGCCCTATTGCTCCATCCTGAAAAGCCCTTCAGCACCTTCTGTTAAATTCTGCACCCGTTTTCGATCAGCACGTGTTCGATGAAGTGCGAGCGCTGCTCAATCGATACAGCAACCCGAACAGGGAACCCCCGCCGCAGGCACGGCGGAGGATGAAGCATACACACCTAAGTTAAGCACCCGGACAGGTGTATCAGGCGTGACGGATGGTCTCAACACCGTTCGGCGTACCCATCAGGATGATGTCAGCACCACGACGGGCAAAGAGACCGTTGGTGACAACACCCACCATATTATTGATCTGAGCTTCCAGCGCCTTGGGGTCCAGGATCTCCAGATCGTGCAGATCCAGGATGATGTTGCCGTTGTCAGTAACAAAGCCTTCGCGATACTGCGGTTGACCACCCAGAGCCGCCAGCTGGCGCCCTACATAGGAGCGAGCCATCGGAATCACTTCCACCGGTAGCGGGAAAGCCCCCAACAGATCCACCTGTTTGCTCTGATCGACGATGCAGACAAATTCCTTGGCGACCGCTGCAACGATTTTTTCGCGGGTCAGTGCACCACCACCGCCTTTGACCAGGTTCAGGTGCGGGTCAAATTCATCGGCGCCATCGATGTAGAACTCCATCTGGCTGACCGAGTTAAGATCCAGTACCTCGATACCATGACCGCGCAGACGCTCGGCTGTGGCTTCAGAGCTGGCCACCGCACCGGCAAAGCGGTGTTTGATCTTGGCCAGTGCATCGATAAAACAGTTCGCGGTCGAGCCGGTGCCAACGCCGATGATGCTGTCATCGTCGAGGCGACCCTGAATGTGGTCGACGGCAGCCTGTGCAACCGCCTGTTTCATCTCGTCTTGTGTCATGGTTGTGCCCATTGCTGATTCAGTCTGAAATGCAATTATACGCAACCCGCCGTTGCCCTTGTAGACGCTGACACAGCGAGCCGATACCATTTGGCGAAACATTGCTCACATTGGCCCGTCACCTGCGGCCCTATCGAGAAACAGATACCTGCCTTATGCCACATCGATATATCAAAAAGATCCTCGAAGCGCGGGTCTATGACGCCGCTGTTGAAACACCGCTGGACGAGGCCCGCGGACTGACCGAACGACTGGGCAACCGCGTACTGCTCAAGCGCGAAGACGAACAGCCGGTCTACTCCTTCAAAATTCGTGGCGCCTACAACAAGATTTCTCAGTTGTCGGAAGAAGAGCGAGCCAAGGGCGTGATTACCGCCTCCGCCGGCAACCATGCCCAGGGTGTAGCTCTGTCTGCTCGCCTGCTGGGTATCAAGGCGACCATTGTCATGCCCAAGACCACGCCTGACGTGAAAGTGAATAACGTCAAACGTCTGGGCGGGAAAGCGGTGCTGGTCGGTGATGCCTTTGACGATGCCCGCCGCCATTCCGAGAAGCTGATGGAAGAAAAGGGGCTGGTCTACGTCCATCCCTACGATGACCCGGACGTGATCGCAGGTCAGGGCACCATCGCCATGGAGATCCTGCGCCAGGAAAGCGGCCCCATTGATGCCATCTTCGTCCCGGTCGGCGGCGGCGGTCTGATCGCCGGTGTCGCAGCCTATGTTAAATATCTGCGCCCGGACACCAAGGTGATCGGCGTGGAATATGCGGATTCCGCCTGTCTGGCACTGGCAATGAAAGAAGGCCATCGCGCCGTGCTGGATCAGGTTGGCCTGTTTGCCGATGGCGTCGCTGTTGCCCAGATTGGCGAGCACACCTGGGATGTGTGCAAGGATTGCGTCGATGAAGTGATCACCGTCTCCACCGATGAAATCTGTGCCGCCATCAAGGATATCTTTGACGACACCCGTTCAGTGACGGAGCCTGCCGGTGCGCTGGGTGTGGCCGGTTTGAAGAAATACGTTGCCCGCGAAGGCTGCAGCAACCAGACGCTGATCGCCATCAACTCAGGTGCCAACGTCAACTTTGACCGTCTGCGTCACATCGCCGAACGTTCTGAGCTGGGTGAGCAGCGTGAAGCGATCATCGCCGCCAAGATTCCGGAACGTCCCGGCAGTTTCCGCCAGTTCTGCAAAGTGCTGGGCAAGCGCAACATCACCGAGTTCAACTACCGCTACAGCAATGATGATGAAGCGATCGTCTTTGCCGGTATCCAGATTCGCCCCAACCACGACGGCCGCGAAGAACTGCTGGCTGAGTTGAACGAGCATCTGGATGAAGTGGTCGATCTGACCGAAGATGAAACCGCCAAGCTACACGTGCGCTACATGGTCGGTGGCCATGCTCCAGCCAGCGTGAAGAATGAAGTGGTATTCCGTTTTGAGTTCCCGGAACGCCCGGGTGCGTTGATGAAATTCCTCAGTACGCTGGGCGGGCGCTGGAACATCTCCATGTTCCATTACCGCAACCACGGTGCGGCCTATGGTCGCGTACTGGTCGGCATGCAGGTGCCTGAGGAAGAACATGAACAGGTGGCCAGCTTCCTGGAAGAGATCGGTTACACCTACTACGACGAAACCCATAACAGCGCCTACAAGCTGTTCCTGGGATAAGCGACACAATGGATGGGAGCATAAAATGCCCCATCCAGCCCCTTATCAACTCCTACCCAAACTTAGCCACTTACATTTCTCAAACAGCTCCCCGCCAACTTTTTATTCGGTTATTCCCGTCAAACGACAAATTAGCCCTCGCAATTATTGATCAAGATCAATCTTGCCGCACACATCATAAATAGCGAGACTGTCTTGTAATAGAGTCATAATAACGCACTCCATAAAGACTAAGGAATAAGCTCTGCCGACATGACAAGGACGTATCATGCAAACTTGGAACCAACGAAGCTCTAAGCGTGTTGTAGTGCATACGCTATTGCTGTTGGCTTTAGCATTCATTGTATTGAACTATTCACCGCTTGGCTCCAGCGAGCAGGCTGACAAATACTCCCAAGATCTTTTTAACCACTACCTCGCTGACTGGATTTACCCTGCTGACCATCAGCAAGATACCCTAGTGCTCTTACTAACCGATGAGGTAATTGACGAGTATCAACAGGGCCAATGGCCCGCTCATTACGACTTTCATGGTCGAGTACTCAATCGGCTTTTACTCCATAAGCCCCGCGCTGTATTTATCGATTTTCACTGGATGAACCTGGACAAACCTGGCATCAGCTATCTGAAGCTAGTACTCGAGCGTTATCGAAATCAGAGGATTCCCGTATATATCGCTGCCCGATCAAAAGGGCTGTTCTTTCAACACTGGCCTGAGCTACTAGGCCTGGTTATCCCAGTAAGTGCACGGCTTGAGTTTGATACCGCCGACTTTATCTCCCGTGCCTACCGCCCTATGTTTGATGATTTGCCTTCTGCTGCTTTCAAAATCGCTACAGACCTGAACCCTGAACACTTCACTGTGCCTCATACTAGAACCATGGATATTTTCTGGGCGACTCGGACCAACCCTCTCAATGAGCGCTGGATGAACGTTGAAAAAATCGAACCCAGCTTAAGTGACAACCTGCTACAGGGGTTCACGGGGATTAATACACAAACGCCCTATAACACAACCCTGCTCGTACGTGATTTACTTAATCAGGTTTCCACAAGTGAGGCAAAGGCCAGAGCAGAAGCTGACCAACTCCTTCAGGGTAAAGTCGTTATGTACGGAGCCAGTCTCAGTGGAGTACAAGATCTGGTTTTCACCCCGAATCGAGACATCTTGCCGGGAGTGTACCTACACGCAATGGCACTGGATAACCTTCTCACCTGGGGCTCCAAATATAAATCAGGAACAGCTTCTCCGGTCCCATTAGTTGAAGTCGTACCAAAGTGGCTCCTGGACCTTATTGCCCTTTTTCCGGTTGCCCTCTTAGCAGCCTTACATCATAACGGTCTTATCAACTGGCGCTCTGTACCTCTGCTACGAACCCTCCCCCCAGATAGCAAACTAACCGTATTCACATTACGTCTCCTAGCGATTTTCTGCTTGGGGTGCTGGTTGCTGTTGTGTGCTTGCATCGAGTTCGTTTGGCTAAATCTATCTGCAGCCTCATGGCTGGGATATGTGGAGGTTATCAGTTATGCATTCCTAATCGAAAAACTGGATTTAATTGATTGCCTGGAACAATTCATCAACGACCGTAAAGAAGGTCGTCAATAAGAGGGAAACAGTGTGATACCCAGCAAATGGATTAGAGCTGCTATTTATTCTCTGGTGCTAACGGTACCTGTTGCACAAGCGGACGAGCCATTACAGGTAACCGGTCTAGCAGACGGCGTACATGAGTTAGACCTGTTTGATACCCAAAGCGGTACCTATATGCACTCAGAACCAGCTACCACACTGAACTTCCCTATCCAGATTCTGCTTGATCGCCAGGGAGACTACATCATCGAACTACAAGGGCAACAATACGCTATCGGCAGTACACTGGTGACAACCAACAAACAGGTTTCACTCAAAGCCGAACCCGTTTGCGACAACACGATGGCCCAACCGACAGGCGCAACACGAGGCATTACCGGCAAAGGGTGCAAACAATGAAACTCACACACAAATTGTTGCTCTTAACAGGTGCTTCCCTGCTGCAAGGATGTGTCACCAATCCAGTCAACTCGCTCAGTGGCCTGATGCCTGGTAGCTTTGATGACAGCAAAACCTATCTTGTTCAAGTTGAAAAGGTACATACTCAAGCCTTAAACAGCACAGGTGCGGAGGCTGACCGCTTTCGCGTTCAAAGTGAAGGTTTGGGTCTGGTTGACTACCCTGACCTGGAAGCCCATATCAACTCTCATCTCGATCGGCTCAAGCAAGGCAGTGGTATAACACAACTCGAGGGACGGGCCTACCTGTCAGCGGAGTTGGGCTTTAACGCTCGTACATCGGCTGATGGCAACATCTACATCCCGATTGAAATGCTACGGGACCTAGAATCTGATGACGAACTTGCTGCTTTGCTCGCTCACGAGCTTGCACACGCAATACTAAATCACACTGATTCAGACATGTTGGTCTCATTGCAAAAGAAAATAGTCTACATCTCTTCGCTAACAGCAAATATCAAAAGTACTGATGTAAACAGTAACATGTTGGACAAGCGCCGAGTCCGCAACACCCTTGGAATGATGCTAGTATCTGATGGTTTTCTAAATCCAGGATGGTCACGCGGGCAAGAATTGGATGCCGATAAATTGGGCATGGACTTGCTTGTAGCGGGCAAATACACCCCTGAAGCGATGACTGCCTTACTACGTAAGCTCAAAGCCTGGGATGAAAAAAATGCCAAGCTTCTAACTGAAAAAGAGACATTACGCAAAGAGCTGTTAAGTAAAGCACAGGCAGAGGCTGGCGCTGATTTTGAAAAGCAAATTGAGCTTGTTTTGAATGAAGCTGGACAGGGTTTAAAGGAGCTGCTCTCAAGTTTCAGTAACTCTCATCCCGATATCGAGACACGAATCGAATCCCTACGTACCTATACTTTGAAGCACCACCGCAAGGTGCCTCGCCCACCCGCTCAAAAACAAGCTTGGCAAAGACTAATTAGTGCTCAACAATCGCAAGCTCTCATTCAATCAGTAACACAGGTACATGCAGCTCAAAGATTGTTCGCCGAAAACCACCTCACGGAGGCTAGGCAGATGACCTTACAAGCACTGAACACTTTCAGTACTAATCAAAATTATATGCGCGTGATGATGGCAAATATTCGAGATGCACAAGGCCATCGCGATAAGGTCAAAGCTAATGCAAAACTCGGGCTCCAGGGCCGTTACCCTGCATATAAACTGCACTATTACGATGCCATTTTGGGAGTCAATGACCGTTCTAAGCTGGCAACAAAGCTGACTCAGCTTACCGATGTGTTCGACAGCTACGGCAAACCTCCACTGCACTATGTAGACTTAATCACCTTGGCAGATGCAACAGGTAACCGGCCTCTCAAGTCAAAGCTGGAAATTGAATGCCGTATCAGCTACGCAGGTGAGGCTGTTGCCTGTGCTCCTAACGAACAAGCTGCAAGCCAAGAACTAAGCTACAACCGGATGGTCGACATGTTGCTTTAAGAGGGAATTAAACCTCATGAAGTAGAGCCCCAACATGAAGGAGCTCTACTTCTTTCAGCAGAAGGCAATCAGATTTTTATGGTGTTTCTGGAGAGTGGTCAAAGGCTGGATCAGTAAACGCCTGCAGCGTAAATAACGCCAGCGAAACAATTCCCCAGCTCAACCCCAGTACCACACCCGCATCAATGATGCCGCGCCAGGGTTGATCCAGCATGCGTACCAGCAGAATCAATCCGATAATGCCGCCGGTCAGGCAGTAGGTCACGATCTTGCGGCGCTTCTGCGCATGGAAAAAGCCCATGCAAAAGACCGGCGCCAGCAGTGCCCTCAGCGGAGTGACGTTCTGCTTCAAATAGCGAATACGTGCGGCGACACGGGGCGAAAAATTCTGCTGAAAGCCACGATAGCCCTCGGCAAAGCCCATGAAGACCAGGCACAACACCAGTGCCAGCCAGTGATACCACTCGAAACTGCCCATCGGCATCTCCAGCGCCATGCTACCCAGACGATAGATCGCACTGGAGAACAGCAGGCAGATACCGATGAAGCCCCAGAGTGCTGCAATAACTCCGAGCATAATGACTCTCTATCGAATAAACGAAAGCGCGCATTATAGCGCCAATCGGCGGACATAAAAAAACCGCTGCACCTGGCAGCGGTTCAACTCTGTTACCGTCCTGACAACAGAGGCAGGATCTCCAGTGCAGGTCTAGTAGCCTTTCAACTCATCGATGTATTCCGGCAGGAACAACGATATCTGCGGTACATAGGTGATCAATATCAGGAAGAACAGCAGCAGGCCGAGCCAGGGCAGACAGGCCTTGATCACCCAGATCATATTACGCCCGGTAATACCGGCGGTTACGAACAGGTTAAGCCCCACCGGCGGCGTCAGCATGCCGATCTCCATATTCACCACCATGATGATACCCAGATGGATTGGGTCGATCCCCAACTGCATGGCGATCGGGAACAGGATCGGCGCCATGATCAGCAGAATTGCCGAAGGCTCCATGAAGTTACCGGCAATCAGCAGCAGGATATTCACCACAATCAGGAAGCCCCAGGCCGGCAGCCCCCACTCGATGATCACCTCCGCGATGTTGTGCGGAATACGCTCAGTAGTCAGCACGTGTGCAAACAGCATGGCGTTGGCAATGATGAACAGCAGCATCATGGAAACCTTGGAGGCATCCACAAATACTTTGCGTACTTCAGGGTTGGATACGGAACGCGGAATCGCCAGCAGGCAATGGAACAGGTTACGCCCGACAGCACTGCCCATGCCCTCACCCTCATTGCGCCAGGCCACACCTTTGAGCGGACCAATGTCACGGTAACCGATCACTGCGATCAGATAGGCATATACCGCAGCCACGGCGGCCGCTTCTGTCGGCGATGCGATACCACCGTAAATGGAGCCCAGCACGATCACGATCAGCATCAAACCGCCCATGGCGATACCACCTGAACGGAACAGCTGCTTAAAGCCCGGGAACGGCTGTGACGGCAGTTTCATGATGCGCGCAGCGATATAGATGGCGATCATCAGCAGCAGGCCCATCATGATGCCCGGAATGAAACCGGCCATGAACATGCGCGAGGCTGATACCTCGGTCGCCGCCGCGTACACCAGCATGACGATGGAGGGCGGAATCAGAATACCCAGAGTACCGGCATTGGCAATTACGCCCGCAGCAAAGGCTTCCGGATAACCGGAGCGCACCATGCCCGCGATCACGATGGTACCGATTGCCGCCACTGTAGCCGGAGAAGAACCGGACACGGCCGCAAACAGCATACACGCCATCACCGACGCCATCGCCAGACCGCCACGCACATGACCAATGGCATCAATGGCAAAGTTGATCAGACGCTTGGCCACACCACCGGTGGACAGGAACGCAGACGACAAAATAAAGAAGGGAATCGCCAGCAGGGTGTAGTGCTCAGAGGTTGCCTCGAACAGCTTCAATGACACCGATGCCAGGGAGTCGTTTGAGAACAGCAAAATCGTGGTCACACTGGACAGACCCAGCGCAATCGCGATCGGCATCCCCATCAGCATGCAGCCGAACAGGATGATAAACAGCATGGCAGTGGTCATTAGCGTGCCTCCCCTTTTTCACCCTTGAGTTCACGGGCAATTTCCATACTTTCTTCTGCCTCGTCGGCAAAATGGAAACCATCGGCTTCACCCTTGAGCACTTTCCAGCCCAACTGCAAAAAGCGAATTGCCAATAGCGCAAACCCGATCACCAGAATGGTCATCACGGTCCACTTGGGGATAGGCAGATCTTCCAGCTCGATACCGATCATTTTCATCTTGGCCAGATAAATCCAGGAGCCGTAAAGAAAGAGGCCGCAGTAGAACAGACAGAGTGCTACCGCAATCAAAGTGACGCCGCGATGCACCCCGGCCGGCAGCATTTTGACGAAAACATCCACACCGATGTGGGCGCCGACTTTTACGCCGTAGGAGGCACCAAAGAGTACAAACCAGGCCGACAGCAGCAGTGTTACCTCCTGCGCCCAGTGAATACCGGCGTTGAAACCGAAGCGCGCGACCACTTCTGCGAATACCAACAGCGTCATGGCCAGCAGCAGCAGCGACAGGATCGCCTCTTCGATATGCGTTACCAGATTACGTACAGACATAGCTTTTTCCCGGTCTCGGACAGCCGATCGAACGAGCGGCTGTTGTGGAGCGGCCATATGGGCCGCCCCGATGGATCTTGTGTTCAGCGCGATTACTGGTTGGACTGAACAGCCGCTTCGATCAGGTCAGCACCGATTTCGTCTTCGAACTGTTTCCATACCGGCTTCATGGCTTCAACCCACTGCTGGCGCTCGGCATCGGTAATCTGGATCACTTCGCTGCGACCGGAATCGATGATTGCCTGACGGTCCAGCGCTGCCTGTTCACCAGAGATGGCGTTACCGTAAGCGATAGACTCATCCAGCGCCTTTTTCAGTTCGGCACGCACATCATCATCCAGACCGTTCCAGAACTCGGCAGAGGTTACGACCAGGTAATCCAGCACACCGTGGTTGGTTTCGGTGATGTACGGCTGTACTTCGTGGAATTTCTTGGAGTAAATGTTTGACCAGGGGTTTTCAGCGCCGTCGATCGCCTTGGTCTGCAGCAGGGTGAACACTTCAGAGAACGGTTTTTTCAGCGGTACGGCATCCAGTTCTTCAAACTGAGCCTGGAGAACATCAGAGGTCATGATGCGGAATTTCTTGCCCGCAGCATCAGCCGGCACACGCAGCGGATCGTTTGCAGACAGCTGTTTCATGCCGTTGTGCAGGTAGCCCAGACCCACAAGACCACGCTTGCGCAAAGAGTTCAGCAGTTCCTGACCCTTGTCGCTCTGCTGGAAACGCTCAACCGCTTCCATGTCCTTGAACAGGAACGGCAGGTCAAATACCTGCAGGGACTTGGTGTACTTCTGGAACTTGGACAGTGAAGGCGCCGCCAGCTGTACATCGCCCAGCAGCATCGCTTCCAGAACCTTGTTATCACCGAACAGCTGAGAGTTCGGGAATACTTTTACTTCGACCTTGTCACCCAGACGTTCAGCAACCAGGTCACGGAATTTCAGGGCCATCTGGCCTTTTGGGGTATTTTCCGCCACTACGTGGGCGAACTTCAGTTCGATCGGGGCGGCAGTAGCAAATTGAGCACCCAGCGTCAGGGCCAGAGTTGTAGCAGCTGCGGTCAGTAAGCGCATGATGATGTTTCTCCTGTTATTTCTGTTGTTGGTGTCTGCATGCCGGCCTTTTTGTTTGGGGTAACCGATCGCAGGAAACACAGGAGACATAAAGCAAAGCGGGGGCCAAGTTAGCAAAAGACTGTAAAATAATTTTAATAACCATTTAAAAACAGATAGTTAACAAACCAATCCCCTTGAGAAAGCTCATTCCAAAACCTGTTTTTTTGTGCGGCTTTCTACACAATCCGCCAACCCCAATGGATGGAAATCCACCCAAATCCCGCCAAAACAAACTCTTGTGGCAGATCAGCTTTTTTTTGCATAGGATCTGTATACTAGTAACGACATTTTTAATAACTTCTTTTCATTAGCAGCATTGCTAAGAGATCAGGATGGAATAACGTGAAGAACGCCATTTCAATTCAGAACAAGGTCAACCTGTCCCTGGTTGTGGTCTTCCTGATCATCCTTATCAGCTCGCTGACCACCATTTACCGCAGTGAAACCTCACTGGTCGACAAAGTGGTGACCCGCAATACCCTGGATGCTGCTGATTCCTACTTTGACAGTATCAACATCCTGATGCTCAGTGGCGCCATGGCCAATCGCAGCACCCTGCAGCAAAAGATGCTTTCCAATGAAGCCATTACCGAAGCCCGAATCATCCGGGGTAAACAGATCAGTGATGTTTATGGCCCCGGCAGCGCGGATTCCAGCCCGGTAGATGACTTTGACCGACGTGCCATGAACGGCGAACACGTGATCGAGGAACTGAACGACGAACAGGGCCATCGACTCACCGTTGTTACCCCCATGAAGGCGTTATCCGATTACAAGGGCACCAACTGCCTGCTATGTCATCAGGTTACCGAAGGTGAGGTCATTGGCGCGGTGCGCGTGACCTACTCGTTTGAAGAACTGGACAAGCAGGTAAACCGCAACTTGATCAGCGTTGCGTTGATTGAGCTGGGATTGTTTGTGGCCGGTATCATCCTGATCAGCCTGCTGCTGCGTCGTATCGTTGTGAAGCCAGTAAACAGCCTGGCAGAGACCATTCATTCGATCGAACGTGATAACGACCTTAACCTGCGCGCTCAGGTCAATTCCGGTGATGAAATTGGGCAGATGTCTTCGGCTTTCAACTCCATGCTTAACAATATCCATGACGGTATGAAGCATGTGAACGATACCGTTAGCCGTCTGGCGTCGTCTGGCAGTCGCATCAGCCAGGTCGCCACCGACTCTGCGTCTGCCGTACATCATCAGCAGATGCAAACCACTTCGGTTGCCTCTGCCATGGAACAGATGGAGGCCGCCACTCGAAGCGTGGCCGCCAGTGCAGAAAATACCGTATCGGCTTCCGATATGGCCCTGCAGGAAAGTAATGAAGGCGCTCAAATTACCTTGCAGGCAATTACTGCCATCGAGCGCCTGCAGCAGAATATTGAACGGGCTACCGATGTCATCCAGAAGCTGGATAGCCAAAGCCAAAATGTGGGTACGGTACTGGAAGTGATCCAGAAGATTGCCGAGCAAACCAACCTGCTGGCGCTGAATGCGGCCATCGAAGCCGCCCGAGCCGGTGAACAGGGCCGAGGGTTTGCCGTGGTCGCCGACGAAGTGCGTACCCTGGCCTCGCGTACCCATAACTCCACCGAAGAGATCAACCAGATCATCGTGGCACTGCAGAACGATGCCAAGGAAGCGGTCTCCGTCATGCAAGAAGCCTTGGTAGCGGCGGGTAAAGGGGTGGATCAGGTGCGCCAAAGCAATACCACGCTGACCAACATCAACGAGGAAGTTAGGGTCATCAACGACCTCAACCATCAGGTAGCCAGCGCCGTGCGCGAGCAGAGCGAAATGGCCAGCAGCGTAGAGCAGAGCATCACTGAAATCAGCCGCAGTGCCGAAGAAACCGCCGAGCGTTCGGAGCACCTGAACCGGGTATCGGACGAGCTGGCACAGCTGTCGAAACAACTGGAGCAGATGCTCAACCGCTTCAAGCTTTAATCATTGCCCTGCAATGCAGAAGGCCGCCCAAGGGCGGCCTTTCTCATGTCAGCTACTCACGACTCACTGCTTGTAGTCGTTCTTATCCAGACCGTATTTTTTCATCTTGTCGTACAACGTCTTACGCGGCACGCCCAAGCTGCTGAGCGTGTCTTTAATCGAGCCGCCATGGCGTTCCAGCTCTGTATGGATCAGCATTTTTTCAAAGCGTTCGACCTGTTCCGGCAACGTCATAATATCGGCCTGAACATCCGAGGTAATCGGCCGGTTGTCGAAGTCGAAGGTGCAGCCCTCACCCAGCAGCACATAGCGTTCAGCCAGGTTACGCAGCTCACGCACATTGCCGGGCCAATCATGCAGCATCAGGCTATGCATGCGCTCGGCCGACAGCTGAGGAATTTCCCGGCTGTAAAGTGAAGACGCAACCAGCGCGAAATGCTGGAACAACAAAGGAATATCCTCCCGCCGCTCACGTAACGGCGGGATATCCAGCCTCACCACATTGAGGCGGTAGTAGAGGTCTTCACGAAAGCGCCCGGCTTCAGCTTCAGCTTTCAAATCAAGCTTGGTTGCGGCAATGACGCGCAAATCCAGCGGAATCACATCATTGGACCCCAGCCGTTCGATGGCGCGCTCTTCCAGTACACGCAGCAACTTGATCTGCAGTGCCATCGGCATGCTTTCAATTTCGTCCAGAAACAGGGTACCGCCATTGGCATGCTCGAACTTGCCGATACGCTTGACCTTGGCATCGGTAAAAGCACCCGCCTCGTGGCCAAAAAGTTCACTTTCGATCAGGTTTTCCGGCACAGCACCGCAGTTGATGGCGACAAAGTTATGTTCACGACGTCGACCATGCTCGTGCAGGTAACGCGCCAGCAAATCCTTGCCACAGCCGGTTTCGGCCTGAATCAGAATATCGGCGGGCATATCCGCGACCGAGCGGCTGAGCTGGCGCAGGGTTCGAATCGCCTGGGTATTACCGATAATACGAGGCCCAGGCACATCCTGAGCCTCAACTTCAGCTCTCAAGCGACGGTTTTCCAGCGTCAGGCTGCGCTTGTCCAGCGCACGACGCACCACATCCAGTAGTAGCTCAGAAGCGAAGGGCTTCTCGATAAAGTCGTACGCACCATCTCGAATGGCACCTACCGCCATGGAGATATCGCCATGCCCGGTAATCAGGATTACCGGCAAGTCAGGGTCGATCGCCTGAACCTGTCGCATCAGCTCCAGTCCATCCATCCCCGGCAGGTTGATATCGCTGACCACCACACCCGGCCATTCCTCACTCAGCAGATTTAGCGCCGGCTCGGCCTGCTCCAGCGCCACCAGATCATAACCGGCCAGCTCCAGTGTTTGGCCCGCCGCCATACGGACATGGTGTTCATCGTCGATCAGCATCACAGGCAACGACTGAGCGTTATTCATGGCATCTCCTTGTATTCGCGCTCGGCCGCGGCCGGCAGTTCCAGAGTGAACAGCGCACCGCCTTCTGGATGATTTTCGGCGCTCAAACGCCCGCCCAGATTTTCCATGATCCGGTGCGAGATCGATAGCCCCAGTCCCAACCCCTGGCCACGTTGCTTGGTGGTGTAAAAGGGTTCGAATACCCGCTGCGCATCATCGGCCGCGATACCGGGTCCTGTATCGCGCAGTTTAAGCAGTACTCGGCCGTCTGTTTGCTCCAGAGTGATATCAATCCGTTTAACCGGGCTCTGCTCCATCGCCTGCAACGCGTTCGACAACAAGTTAACCAGTACCTGCTCCAGACGCAGGGTGTCGCCCAGTACATAGATATCACTCAGATCGGGCCAGTTGAGTTCGACACCGGACTTGTCCAGTCGCCCATACATGATCGACATGGCACCATCGCGAACGGCTTTCAACGAGGTCGGGCCGGGCTGGTCACTGCTTTGGCGGGAAAATTCTTTCAATGGGTGGATGATTTTCGCCATCCGTTCGGTCAGACCCGCAATCTCCTTCAGGTTGATTTCCACCCGTTCCGGCTTGTCCAGTTTCAAAAAGGCAGCTGCGTTGTCCGCGTAGTTACGTATAGCTGTTAGCGGCTGATTCAACTCATGGTTGATCCCGGCTGCCAGCTGACCCAACACTGCCAATTTGGCCGTTTGAATGAGCTCATTCTGGGTGCTACGGTGCTGCTGCATCTCTTCCAGCAGGCGGTCATTGGTCTTGCGCAAGTCTGAGGTACGCTCCTCCACTCGCGTTTCCAGCGCTTCACGGGCGCGCTGCAAGCGATCCTCATACTGTTTGCGCTCCGTCATATCATGCACGGTTACGATAAAGTGGCGGTCGCCCTCCAGCGCCATACAGCCAATCGTAAGTTCGATGGGGAAATGGCTGCCATCGGCGCGCACCCCACCTGATTCCAGCGTCAGTTCAGGCATATCCTTGCAGGATGCAGCCCCAATCACACGCTCACAGGCTTCATGTTCGTCGGGGCGGATCAGTTCGGTAAAGGCATGGTTCCGAATAGATTCAGCAGAAAAGCCGAACAGTTTCTCGGCGGTCGGATTAAAAGACTCCACACGTCCCTGACTGTCGAGCGTTATCAAACCTGCGTGGGTGTTGGTGATGATGGCGCTGACCTGGCGTTCACGCTCTGCCAAAGCACTTAGCTCACGGCGTTGAAAGGCCCTTCGCTCACGACCAATACGCCAGCGCGCCTGCAGAAAGAGCACCAGCAGTACCAACGCGATATAGACAAAGGCCGCCAGCACCAGCGCCTGTAGTACGGCTTCGTTAACCGGTGTCAGCCGCGCCAGGATCGACACATTCAAACCGGTGCCCGGCACAGGCCGTTGTACCATCAGATACTCAGAGGTTTTCAAACCATCCAGCGCACTGCTGCTGATGCGACTACCCTCCAGCAGGGTAATCAGCTCCCCTCCCTGCTCCAGTTTCTGGCGCCGCACCACTTCCAATGCTTCCAGGGGGTGGTCCAGGTACCTCAGGCTATCAATGATCCGTTGCAGATCCGCCGGTGACAGGTTGCGCAGTGCATGGAATTTCCAGTCGGGCCGGGTGGCGATTACGATAATGCCATCTTCATCGGTTACAGCGATATCTTGCAGAGGGTCATTCCAGTCCTGCTCAATCTCATGCAGGTCTATTTTGACCACCACCACGCCGATCACGTTCTCTTGTTGATAGACCGGCCAGGAGAAGTAATAGCCTCGCTTGCGAGAGGTGGTCCCTAACGCAAAATAGCGCCCGGCCTTACCCGCCATCGCTTCCTGAAAATAGGGACGAAAGCTGAAGTTGAGACCCACAAAGCTTTTTTCCTGCTGCCAGTTACTGGATGCCAGGGTAATGCCATCGGCACCCATCAGATAA
Source organism: Marinobacterium sp. (assembly GCA_048260865.1). Classification (GTDB taxonomy): domain Bacteria; phylum Pseudomonadota; class Gammaproteobacteria; order Pseudomonadales; family Balneatricaceae; genus Marinobacterium. The sequence continues at coordinate 61,666 of JBLXGN010000012.1, forward strand.
CTGTCAGAAGCCCCGACCACCTCGGTAACCTGCTGCAGGTAGCGGTTGGCGCGATCAATGCGCTCGGCATTCCCGGGCTGGGCCAAAGCTTCGCGCAGGCGTGAATGACTGGCCATCACTTGCGGCAGATCCTTGTAGCGATCCAGCCGTTGCTGCATGCTGAGCACATAGCGCGCCACATTTGACACCGCCTGCTGCTGCAAGGATTCCAAAGCCTGCTGATGGCTCAGATAGGCTACCTGCATCATTACGATCAGGAACAGAATCACGGCAAACAACAGCGACAGGGGGCGATAACGCCGCAGGATACTAAGCTGCATCAGGGCTCTCCCCAAGGGTTACAGTGTCATGAACAACCAGGGAGGGTGCTTGAAAAATGGTGTCCGGAGCCATACTTTAGTCGAGACCTTCGACCCTCCACTGACAAGAGATCAGAATTGATGCTTAAGCGTACCAAAATTGTAGCGACTCTGGGTCCTTCCACTGACGTACCGGGCCGCCTGGACGAACTGATTCGTGCCGGCGTGAACACCGTACGTCTGAACTTTTCCCACGGCAGTGCTGACGATCATCGCAACCGTGTGGAAGCGGTACGCGAAGCCTGCCTGCGCACAGGTGAATCCGTTGCATTGCTGGGCGACCTTCAGGGGCCCAAAATTCGTATCTCCCGCTTCAAGGAAGGTCCCATCAAGCTGGCCATCGGTGACCACTTCACCCTGGATGCCGCCATGGACGAAACCGCCGGTACCCGCGAAGCCGTCAGCGTGGACTACAAGGCACTGCCGGAAGACTGTGTACCTGGCGATATTCTCTTGCTGGATGATGGTCGTGTGCAGCTTAAGGTACTTGAGATCAATGGTAGCCGCATCGAAACCCAGGTAACCGTGGGTGGCCCGCTGTCCAATAACAAGGGCATCAACCGCCAGGGCGGCGGCCTCAGCGCTGCTGCGCTCACTGAAAAGGACAAACGCGATATTCAGGTCGCCGCTGATCTGGAACTGGACTACGTGGCCGTGTCCTTCCCCCGTACCGCCGAAGACCTGAATACCGCCCGCGCTCTGCTTGAAGCCGCTGGCAGCCAGGCCGAGATTATTGCCAAGGTGGAACGCGCAGAGACCGTGGCCACGCCTGAAGCCCTGGATGACATCATCTACGCCTGTGACGGCGTCATGGTGGCTCGAGGTGACCTGGGCGTCGAGATTGGCGATGCCGAGCTGATCGGCGTACAGAAGCACATCATCCAACGTGCCCGCCAGCTGAACCGCGTGGTCATCACCGCCACCCAGATGATGGAAACCATGATCCAGAACCCCATGCCGACCCGTGCAGAAGTGTTCGACGTGGCCAATGCCATTCTGGACGGTACCGATGCCGTGATGTTGTCCGCTGAAACCGCGGCCGGTAACTACCCGGTGGAAGTGGTTGAAGCCATGACCCGCATCTGTCAGGGCGCCGAGAAACACCAGCTGTCACGCCCGGCTCCGGTTGCGCCCGAACACCAGTGCACCCGAACCGATGAGGCTATTGCCCGTGCGGCCATGTACACCGCCAACGGACTGGACAGCGTGAAAGCGATCATCTGCCTGACTGAATCCGGCTCCACACCACTGTGGATGTCCCGTATTCGTTCCGGTATCCCTATTTTCGCGCTGACACGCAACCCGCGCACCATGCGTCGTATGGCACTGTACCGTGGTGTTATGCCAATGTTTTTCGATGCCACCGCCGTTGCCGAAGCCCAGCTGAATGAAGAAGTGCTGGCGCTGCTGCTGGGACGCGATCTGGTTCAGAGTGGTGACCGCGTCATCTTGACCCGCGGGGCCAGCATCGGCGAGCATGGCGGCACCAATTCTCTGCAAATTCTGCAGGTGCCCTGAATCTAAAAGAGCCGCCATGTCCATTGAACAGCAACTGGCGACCGAGCTGAGCATCAAGCCAGCTCAGGTCGCCGCTACCCTAGCCCTGCTGGATCAGGGTGCCACCCTTCCCTTTATCGCCCGTTACCGCAAGGAGCAGACCGGAGCACTGGATGATACCCAGTTGCGCCAGTTGCATGAGCGACTGGGCCAACTGCGCGAGCTGGAAAGCCGCCGTGACTCGATCCTGACCCGACTGCGCGAGCAGAGCCAGTTGACACCTGAGCTGGAACAGGCCCTGAAAGCCGCCGACACCCGGGCGCGACTGGAAGACCTTTATCTGCCCTACCGCCCCAAACGCCGCAACAAGGCACAGGAAGCCCGAGAAGCGGGACTGGAGCCGCTGGCTAATGAAGCACTGCAACAGGGTCGCCTGCCACACAATAAGCTAGGCCAGTTTCTCAATCCTGAAGCGGGCTTTGCCGATCCCGATGCGGTGGCCGAAGGGGTACGTCAGATCCTGCTGGAAACCCTGAGCGAGGATGCGGATCTTACCGGAGAGCTGCGCCAGCGCCTCTGGCAACAGGGTGAGTTTCAGGTCCGCGCCGCCCGCGGCAAAGCGGACCCGGACAGTAAATTCCGCGACTATTTCGAATACTCTGAGCCGGTGGCCCGAGTGCCGTCTCACCGAGCGCTGGCCGTACTGCGCGGCGTGGCCGAAGGCGTTTTGAAAGCCAGCCTGCAACTGCCGGAAAACCTGGACGGCTGGCCTGAGGAACAGATGGCCAAACGCCATCGACTGCGTCCTGCCCAACTGGACACATGGATGCAACAGACCCTTCAGCAGGCCTGGCAGAAGAAATTACGCCCCTCGCTGGAAACCGAACTGATCAAGCAACTGCGCGAGCAGGCCGACCAATCTGCCATCGAAGTCTTTGCCCGCAACCTGAACGACCTGCTGCTGGCCGCCCCGGCCGGTGCCAAACCCACAATCGGGCTGGACCCGGGTCTCAGAACCGGCGTAAAAGTCGCCGTCATCGACGCCACCGGCAAGCTGGTCGACTACGCCACCATCTATCCGCATGTACCGCAGAAGCAGTGGGACAAGTCCCTTCATACGCTGACGACTCTGGCCAAGAAGCATGGCGCCGAGCTGATCGCCGTGGGTAACGGCACCGCCTCTCGCGAAACCGAGCAACTGGCGCAGGAGGTATGCAAAGCCGTACCCCATGCCATTCAAGCAGTGCTGGTCAACGAGGCCGGGGCCTCCGTGTACTCCGCTTCCGAGCAGGCTGCCGCCGAATTCCCTGATCTGGATGTCACCATCCGTGGCGCCGTCTCCATCGCGCGTCGCCTGCAGGACCCTCTGGCCGAGCTGGTCAAGATCGATCCCAAATCGATTGGCGTAGGCCAGTATCAGCACGATGTGGACCAGAACCGTCTGGGCGAGTCACTCGATGGCGTCATCGAGCAGTGCGTTAACCATGTGGGTGTCGACGTGAACACCGCATCAGCCGCCCTGCTCAGCCATGTAGCCGGTCTCAACCGCACCACGGCCGACAACATTGTCGCCTGGCGTGACGAAAACGGTGCGCTGAAAAACCGTCGCCAACTGCTCAAGGTTCCACGTCTGGGACCCAAGGCCTTTGAACAGTGCGCCGGCTTCCTGCGCATTCGCGACGGCGAGGAACCCCTGGATAATTCGGCGGTTCATCCTGAAAGTTATCCACTGGCCGAGGCGATTGCCGCCAGCTGTGGCCTGAAGCTTCAGGCATTGCTGCAACAGGCGGACAAGCTGAAGCAGGTCAATCCAGCCCAGCTGGAAGCCCAGGGGTTTGGCGCTTATACCGTGCGTGACGTGTTATCTGAGCTGGAAAAACCGGGCCGAGACCCGCGCCCCGAGTTCCGCTCTGTGCAGTACGCCGACGGCGTGGAGACCCTGAAGGATCTTCAGCCGGGTATGCAGCTGGAAGGTGTAGTGACCAACGTGACGCACTTTGGCGCCTTTGTGGATATTGGCGTACATCAGGACGGTCTGGTGCATATTTCCCAACTGGCCGACCGTTTTGTCAGCGACCCTCACACCATCGTCAGTAGCGGCCAGATCGTTCAGGTCCGTGTGCTGGAGGTGGATGAAACGCGCAAGCGAATCTCCTTGACCATGAAATCGGGTGAAGCGCCGCAACAGCAGGAAGCCCGCCCTCGTCAGGAAGAGCGCCCACGAACGCAACCCAGGCAGGCGGATCAAGCGCCTGTAAAAGGCTCACTGGCCGACAAACTTCAGGCTGCCGGCCTGAGTTCTCGCCGACGCTGAGCAGATGCAATTTGCCGGGGGGTGGACGTATAATGCGCCCCCTAAGGCTCAACCACAGGAATCACAACGGTGCTGGAAACCCTCGAACACCAACTCGACCGTCTGGCTCAAGCGGGACACGCCGATCTGCTTATTCGTACCCGCCAGGGCATCGAGAAGGAAGGGCTGCGCGCCACTGCAGCCGCTGGCATCGCCCAGACACCGCATCCACGCAGCCTGGGCTCCACCCTGACGCATGACTTCATCACCACCGATTACTCGGAAGCGCTGCTGGAGTTTATTACCCCGGTACAGGACAGCCCGGCAGACGCACTGGCGTTTCTGACCCAGCTGCACGCGTTTACCTTCACGCAGCTCGGTGCAGAAGAACTCTGGTGTGCCAGCATGCCCTGTGAGATTCCGTCCGAGGACGCGATCCCCATCGCCGAATACGGCAGCTCCAACGTGGGTCGCCTCAAGCACGTCTACCGTCAGGGACTGAAGTACCGCTACGGCAAGATGATGCAGACCATCGCCGGTATTCACTACAACTTCTCCATGCCGGATGAATTCTGGCCGGCCTGGCAACAGCTGGAAGGCAATACTGACAGCCTGCAGGCATTCCGCTCTGCCGGTTACTTCCGCCTGATCCGTAATTTCCGTCGCTACGGCTGGTTGCTGCTGTATCTGTTTGGCGCCTCACCTGCGCTGTCGGCCTCTTTCATGTCAGGCCGCAGCCACAGCCTTCAGCAGCTGGACGAGCACACCCTGTATCTGCCCTACGCAACCTCACTGCGTATGAGTGACCTGGGCTACTCCAACAAGGCGCAAGCAGAGCTGGGAATCTGCTTTAACCACCTCGACAGCTACGCGGACTCGTTGTCCAAAGCGATCCACACCTCACATCCGGCGTACGAAGCGATCGGGGTGCTGGTCGATGGCCATTATCGCCAGCTCAACACCAATGTGCTGCAGATCGAAAACGAGTACTACAGCGATGTACGCCCGAAACGGGTAACCGAATCCGGTGAGAAGCCCGTCCATGCGCTGATGCATCGCGGAGTGGAATATGTTGAAGTCCGTAACACCGACATCAACCCGCTGTTGCCGCTGGGGATCGATGAAAGCCAGTCACGTTTCATCAATGCCTTCTTGATCAGTTGTCTGTTGGGACGCGCCGATGATCTGGATGATCAGGAGTGCCAGCGGGTATCAGAGAACCACGCCCGCATCGTCAACCGGGGTCGAGAGCCGGGGCTGACGTTGTTGAGCTGTGAGGGTGAAATGAGCCGTGAGCAGCTGGCACATCAGATACTGGATCAGGTTGCCCATACGGCAACACTGCTGGACCGTGCGGAAGGCGGGAACGCCCATGCTCAGGCTATTGCAGCCCAGCGCGAAAAGGTGGACAACCCTGAACTGACACCTTCAGCACAGGTACTGGCGGCCCTGCGTGAATCAGGCCTGAGCCACAGTGAGTGGGTACTCAAACTGAGCCGTCAGCACCGTGAAACGCTGCAGTCCCAGCTTACAGACGACGCGCGTGAGCGCTTTACTCTCGCGGCGCAGGCTTCTCTGGACGCTCAAGCCAGTCTGGAGCAGGCCGAGCAGCCCAGTTTTGAAAGCTATCTTGCTCAGTACGTTGCCAGCTGACCTTACTGGGTCACAAAGCTGGTGAAAAAGAGATCGGAGACATGCGTTTCTCCGGTCTCATCCTTCAACAGCTGCTGCACCGCATGCAGCGCTTTTTCCGCCAGTACCTGCTGAGCAGCCACTGAACCAATATCTTCCACTTTCACCGCCGAAAACAGAAACACCAGATCATTACGGATATGCGCCTTGTGTGCATTGACAGCATGGTGTGCCGCCGGCGTTTCTACCTGAATGGTGACTTCCGCTTTCAAAAAGCGTACCGGGCCTGGGCCACCATAGTTGGTGACAAAGGGTTTCAGCTCAATGTAATTGATATAGTCTTCGGCCGTTTTTTCCTCCGCCATCAGCGGCTGGAACAGCAAACCGATCAGCATGGCCAGTGTCAGTACGACGCTACGCCCCATGACTTCACTCCTGTCTATCCTTTAGCCTTTGAGTATACCCGCCAACCACCCTCAGTCGCCACGCTGCAGCGCATATTGCACCCCCTTCGGGCTGGCAGTAGTATGAGGCTCAAGCAACGAGGAGGAGAGACCATGCTCGAACAATGTCGTAACGCCAAAGAACGCTGGGGCGGCGTCAGTACGATCATCGATCATTGGTTGGAGGAACGGCAGCAGCTGCTGTCGGTATTCGTGGCCATTCCCAATCAGGAAGCCGGTGCTGCACTGAATAGCTCTGTCGCCGAGTTTTGTGTACTGTTGATGGATTATCTCTCTTCCGGACACTTCGAGGTGTATGAGCAGCTGCTGCGTGAGGGCAGTGAGTTCGCCGACGGCGGACTGGAAAAGGCTCAGCAACTGCTGCCCCTGATCCAGAACTCAACCGACCAGGCGCTGGATTTCAACGACAACTACGGTCAGTTGGATAATCCTACCCTGCGCCAGCTGTACCAGTTGTCACTGGGCCTGTCCGAACTGGGCGAAGTACTCGAAGAGCGCTTCGCGCTGGAAGATCAGCTGATCGAAATCCTGCACACCGCACACAAGGATCTGGTTGACGCCTCGTGAGTCTTCGCACCTGTTTCGGTTGCCTGCTGACCGCAGGCCTGCTGACCGGATGCGGCAGCACCGCTGATTCCGCATCCGAAAGTCTGGCGCTGACCGAACAGAGCGGCGCCTATACCGCAGACCTTTCCGCCGATGGCAGTCATGCACTGATTGGCGCGGTCAGTCACGGCGGCAGCCTCTGGGACCTTAACCAGAAGGCCCGCCAATTCGACTGGAATCACCAGTCCGGTGTGTATTCAGTACTGTCCGCCGTGGATTTTTCCCCCTCCGGGCGTTACGCCCTGACCGCCAACCCTCAGGACCTGGTACTGTGGAACGTCACAACCGGGGCTGCAGAGGGCTTCTGGAGCTCCCCGGGTGAGATTCTGGATGCCGTCCTGTCCCGTGATGGCAATTACGCCCTGCTCGGCCTGGCCAATCATGAAGCGGTCTATTTCGATGTGCGTCGTGGCGGCATACGCTCCAGCTTGCGGCATCCGGCGCGCATTCGTAGCCTCGCCCTTAGCAGTGACGAACGCTACGCCCTCACCGGTGCCGATGATTACGTCGCTCGTTTCTGGGATTTGGACAATGGCACTGAACTGAAGCGCATCGAACTGGGCAATACGGTTGATACCGTGGCACTGGCACCCAACGGCCGTCTGGCATTCAGCTCAGGCAGCCTGGACAAGGCTGTAGTGTGGAATCCGGAAAGTGGAGAGGTCCTGTTCCATCTCAGTGGTGACGAGGCCCTGTTTCCCAAGCGGGTCAGTTATCTCAGCGCGCGCTTTTCCGCCAACAGTGATCAGCTTCTGGTAGGCCGTGCTGACGGCGTAGTCGAGCTGTGGAACTTGAACGCGCAGAAGGTACAACGTCGCTGGAAACTGGACAAACGTGCGGCCTACGGACCGACCAGCACAGGAGTGTTGGCACTTGAGTTTGGTGCAGATGGCGCCAGTTGGCTGGCAGTAGGCTCTAACGGGCTGGTGAACTGGCTGCGTTAATCGAGCCCCGCCAGAGTCAGAAAAGTGCCCGGATAACGAGCGAGAATCAGAGCTGTCGAAAGTTGCTTCGACAGCTCTGTGAAACAGGCTTACTGAGCAGCCGCTTCGTCCGCCGGATTAACTTCCAGCAGTTCAACTTCAAATACCAGAGTTTCATTCGGGCCAATTGCATTGCCCATACCACCCGGGCCGTATGCCAGGTCAGCCGGAATCACAAGACGGCTCTTGCCACCTTCTTTCATCAACTGCAGACCTTCAGTCCAGCCCGGAATTACGCCGTCCAGCGGGAAAGAAACCGGCTCGTTACGTGCGTAGGAGCTATCAAACTGGGTGCCATCAATCAGCTCACCGCTGTAGTGAACCTTAACTGTATCGGACGCCTTGGGGCTTTTACCCTTGCCGGCTTCCAACACTTCGTACTGCAGACCTGAATCAGTCACTTTCACGCCGTCACGCTTGGCATTTTCGTCCTGATAGGTTTTGCCCTTATCCAGGTTGTCCTGAGCCAGTTTCGCCATGGCCTGACGCTGCTCTTCCATCTTCTGAGCCTGGAACGCCTGCATCACTTCAGCCATCTGCTCCTGGTTCAAAAGCGGAGTCTCTTCGTTGTAGATCGCCTCGACACCCTGAGTAAACGCCTTGATATCCAGGTCATCTACATCTGCCTGGAGGCGCTCCCCCAGAATCAGACCCAGGCTGTAGCTCAGTTTCTGCTTTTCGGTTTCCAGCGTATCGGCCTGGACGACCGGTGCAGCGATCAGAGCCCCGCCCAGTGCGATGGCCAGCATGCTTTTTTTCATCATGTTAATCCTTATCTCACGTAAGTGTGCGTGCATCTCAAGGCGTTAGTACACCTGTAATTGGGAAAGTTCAGCCGACTTCGGGTGTTTCCAGTGTCGCCCGAACCAATGTTTCCAGCAGGTCCGTCTTCAGTTCTATCCCTGCATGGCGGCCATAGGCTGCCAGATTATCATGTATCTGCATATGCGCTGGGCTATCAGGATCAGTATTCCATTGAGAAACCTGCGCATACAGCTGCATCAATTCAGCCTGCTCCGCAGCCAGCTCTGCCTGCTTCAACACTTGATAACAGTCATCCAGCGCTGGCTGCTGCTGACATAATACCCGCGCCCGGTAACGGACCCGGCGCAAAGGCTCAAGCACCTCGGTGCGCCACAAGGGCGACAATTGTTGCCACTCCTGCGTTGTTAATTCAATTCCGCGCTGCCCGGCCCAACAGGCCAACAGCAGGGAATTGACCGCGGCTCCCTGTGCCTGCAACGTCAAGCAGGCCTCCTCTACACCCGGTGTATAATATAGCCTCAGCACATACTGCCAGAGGGGATTTTCCAGTGCCATACTGGTACTATCTCCCGCCATGATTCAGATACAAGACCTAAGCCTACACCGCGGCGCCCTGGCGTTGCTAGCGAACACCACCCTGACCCTTCATGCCGGCTGGAAAGTCGGAATTGTGGGGGCCAATGGCGTGGGCAAATCATCGCTGTTCAAGCTGCTGCTCGGTGAGCTGCAGGCGGACGCTGGCGAGCTCAAACTGCCGTCCAGTCTGCGCATCTCACATATGGCACAGGAAGTTGGCAGCACCAGCCGCAGTGCGCTGGAATACGTCATTGATGGCGACCACCAGCTGCGCGCAGCGCAGGCACAATTACAACAGGCTGAAGCTGAACACCAGGCTGAACGCATCGGTGAGCTGCACGCCACACTGGATGCACTGGATGGCTACACCGCCGAGTCTCGTGCGCACCAGTTGCTGGCAGGTCTTGGTTTCAGCACCGAAGATGCCGCACGCCCGGTCAACAGCTTCTCCGGCGGCTGGCGCATTCGTCTGAATCTGGCACAGGCTCTGATGTGCCCATCCGATCTGCTGTTGCTGGACGAGCCCACCAACCACTTAGACCTGGATGCCACCATCTGGCTGGAGCAGTGGCTGCGTCAGTATCCCGGCACCCTGCTGCTGATTTCCCATGACCGCGACTTCCTAGACAATGTGGCCGGTCACATCGTGCATCAGGCGCATCAAACACTGACCCTGTACAAGGGCAACTACACCGCGTTCGAGCGTCTGCGCGCAGAGAAGCTGTCACAGCAGCAGGCCGCGTTCGAGAAGCAGCAGGCCCGTATCGAACAGATTGAACAGTTCGTGCGCCGCTTTAAGGCCAAGGCTTCCAAAGCCAAACAGGCCCAAAGCCGCGTCAAGGAACTGGAGCGCATGGAGCAAATTGCCCCTGCGCACGTGGACTCCCCGTTCACCTTCCGCTTTGATGCCAGCGACAAGCTGTCATCACCGCTACTGACCCTGCATGAAGCCGACCTGGGGTATCCTGAACGCACCATTCTCAAACAACAGTCTCTGACGCTGTTGCCAGGCACACGCATCGGCCTGCTCGGCGCCAACGGTGCCGGCAAGTCGACGCTGATCAAAACGCTGGTGGGCGACCTGCCGCTGGTATCCGGTGAACGTCATGAGGGCGAGCACCTTCGCATCGGGTATTTTGCCCAGCACCAGCTGGAAGCACTGGATATGGAGGCATCGCCCTTCACCCATCTGCAGCGTATCAGCCCTGATGCCAGTGATCAGGAACTGCGTAATTTTCTTGGCAGCTTCGGCTTCAATGGCGATGATGCACTGGATCCTGTGGGGCGTTTTTCCGGCGGTGAAAAGGCGCGTGTAGCCCTTTCCCTGATCGCCTGGCAGAAGCCTAACCTGCTGCTGCTGGACGAACCGACCAACCACTTGGACTTGGAAGTACGCCTGGCGCTGACACTGGCGTTGCAGTCCTTCGAAGGCGCCCTGATTCTGGTATCCCACGACCGTCACCTGCTGCGCAACACCGTGGATGAATTCGTACTGGTGGCCGATGGCCGCATCGACGAGTTCAAGGGCGATCTTGAAGACTACCATCGCTGGCTGGCACAGCAACGACGTGATGAGCAAAGCCGTGAGCGTGAACAGGCAACGCCCAAATCAGATGCGGCACGTTCGCTCAGCGCAGCCGAGCGCAAGGAGCTCAAGCGCCAGCAGGCAGAACAACGGGCCAAACTGCGCCCTCTGCGACAGGCCGTCACCAAGCTGGAACAGCAGATGGACAAGTTGAGCAGCGAGCAGAGCGAAGTTGAAAACGCCCTGTCCGATACGAACTTGTATGAAGAGTCACGCAAGGAAGAACTGAAAACCTGGCTGCAGCGTCAGGCCGAGATCAGCCGTCAGCTGGAGACAGTGGAAGCGGAATGGCTGGAGCAGCAGGACGCGCTTGAAGCCCTGGAACAGGAGCTGGAGGACGCCTGATCAGCGTCCTTTCTGCGAAAACATGCCAGACAGCTCAGCCAGGCTTTCTGCCTGAGCACAGACTTCGTCCAAAGCCTGCTGCACCTTCTCCGGCGTCAAGCCAAGCACCTCCGGCCACTCATCGGGACAAGACGTACGAGGTCCATCACTGAGTCCGCGCGCGCGCAGCAAGCGACTGGATTGATAAATCAGCTGGGCGTAGATGCGCTCGTCTTCGTTGGCCAACTCCGGCTCCTGCTGATAACGCACAGCGGTGCTGACCTCAGTGGGCAGCTTCCAGCTGTCCAGCAACCAGCCACCGACCTGTTCGCGGGTCACATGCAATACTTCCTGCTCGATCAGGCGCTGTTCCAAATGAGGGTTGGCTTCGATATAGCGCGACAGCCGTGAAAAGTGCGGCGGGAACAGGTGTCCCAATACCAGATAACCGAAGTTGTGCAGCAGACCACTAAGATACGCCAGGCCCGGGCGCGGGCGGGGCTCAAGCGTCGAGCTCTGTGCCAGGCGTTCAGCCAGAGTCGCCGTGTAGATTGCCTGATCCCAGTAGGATACCGCGCCACGCGGCGTATCCTCCGGCAAGCGCAGCACCTGGCCCATGGCGACACCCAGCGCCAGATTCACCACCAGATCAAAGCCCAGCACGCGAATGATCGCATCCTCGATGGAGCGGACTTTGCCCGGTGCGGCGTAGTAGGGAGAGGATGCCCAGCCCATTACCTGAGCCGACAGACTGGGGTCTCGCTTGATCACGGGTACCAGGTCATCCACACCGGCACTGGGATCTGAGCGCAACTTCACAATCAGCTGCATGGATTCAGATAATCCCGGCAAGCTGAGTGTATCTTCAAGCCGCTGCTGCACGCGTAAGCTGGTAAATTTCTCGACCGCACGTGTAATCACCACCTCATCCTTGGCACCAGCTGCGGCCTCATGAGGTTCCTGCGGCGGTAAGGAGAAGGCACCCTGAATCACCTGCTCATGCTGCGGCATGGCCACCAGATCAAAGCTCCACCCCGAGTGGGGTTCATACCCAGGAGCCGGTCCCGGCGGGCAGCGGTTATCCACAGCCAGCGGCAAAGCAAGCAGCTTTTGCAACCCTGCAGCGCTCTGCATGCCCGGCTGGGCAAAGAAGCGACGAGCATCTTCCGCTTTAACCGGCTGCAGTTCACGACCCGTCAGCTGGCAAAGACGGTTCAGATCAAGCATCTGCTCACCGGGTAAGAGTGCCAGCAGCTTGCCATCACGGTCATGCAAAAGTACGAGCCGAATGGCGGCCATTTCAATTAGAGGCTGGACTGAAACTCCTAAAGACAAGGTCTTCTCTCCGCTTGCAGGGCTAGGTTAGGCTTATACGCGAGTATCACACATACTAGAGCACTCTAGCCTAGGGATTATAGGAATCGGATACAATTATGCAGATCAAGATTTTGACCGCTGGTGGCACAATCGACAAGGTGTACTTCGATGCGCTGAGCGAATACAGCATTGGCGACCCCGCTGCGACCGACCTGATGGCCCAGGCTGGCGTGGGCTACGACTACCGAATTGAATCAGTCCTGCGTAAGGACAGCCTGGAGATGGATGACAGCGATCGCCAACTGTTGCGCGATGCCATCGAGGCAGATGACTGCCGCCATATTGTCATTACCCATGGCACGGATACTCTGGTGCAAACGGCCATGAGCCTGCAAGGCTTGAGCGGACGTACTATAGTGCTTACCGGTGCCATGCAGCCCGCCCGCTTCCGGGAAACGGATGCACATTTCAATCTGGGAGGTGCAGTTGCCTTGTCTCAGGCGATGCCGGAAGGCGTGTACATCTACATGAACGGGCGTGTCTTCCACCCGGAGAACACTGTAAAGAATCGTGCTGCAGGACAATTCCAAATCCGCGAATAAGGGAGTCTACAGGATGCAGACGCTCGCAGGCCTGTCACTGAGTTTAATGCTTGGCTTTTCAACCCTCAGTCACGCGCAGGAAATCCCCGCTCCAGAACATGCCACCGGGCGCCAGCAATCCGAATCCGTTCTGGCTCAACGCCAGCTGGTGGTCAGCGCTCATCCGCTGGCAACTCAGGCAGGTTACGAAATACTGCAACAGGGTGGCAGCGCTCTCGACGCTGCCCTTGCCATTCAGGCGATGCTGACGCTGGTCGAACCTCAGTCCTCAGGTATCGGCGGGGGTGCCTTCATGCTGTACTGGGACGCCGGACAACAGCGCTTACAGGCCTTTGACGGCCGTGAGACAGCGCCAGCCAATGCCACCAGCGAGCTGTTCATCAAGCCGGACGGTACTCCCATGCGCTGGATCGATGCGCTGGTAGGTGCACGTTCCGTCGGGACACCAGGTGTGTTGCGCATGCTGGAGCTCGCCCATAAACAGCACGGCACTCTGCCCTGGTCAACGCCCTTCCAGCCCGCAATCACACAGGCTGAAGCCGGTTTTGAAGTCAGCCCCCGCTTACACCAGTTGATTGCCAGTGGCATTAATCCAGGACTGGGCCGCTATAAGGCAGCCCGTGATTACTTTTTTACACCTGAGGGTGATCCTCTGCCAGTTGGCTATCTGCGCAAGAATCCGGCCCTGGCCCAATCACTGCAGACTATCGCCCAACAGGGCGCGGACGCTTTTTATCAAGGTACATTGAGCCAGCCGTTGATTGCCGCCTTGCAGGAAGGCAGCGATAACCCCGGTACGCTCAACGCTCAGGACCTTGCCGACTACCGTGCCATTGAACGTCAGCCTCTGTGTCGTCCCTACCACCAGTGGCAGGTATGCGGATTTCCACCACCCACCTCCGGCGGTGTCACCTTGCTGCAGATACTGGGACTGCTGGAGCCGTTCGAGTTAACCCCCGGGACCGATACTCCAGCACTGGCGTTCAGTCATCTGATGACCCAGGCCAGCCGCCTGGCCTATGCCGACCGCGCTCGCTATCTGGCTGATGCCGACTTTGTACAGGTTCCGGTTGAAGAGTTGCTGGCAACCGAGTATCTGCGCCAGCGGTCCAATTTGATCGATTCTGAAAAGGATATGGGTGAGGCACTGGCTGGCACGCCCGTGGAGCTGGCCCGTGCCGATGACCAGGCCCCCGAACTGCCATCGACCAGCCATTTCGTGGTGCGCGATGCCAAGGGCAATATGGTCTCCATGACCAGCAGTATTGAGATGGCCTTCGGTTCGACACTGATGACCGGAGGTTTCCTGCTCAACAATCAGCTGACGGATTTTTCCTTTGTGCCCGAGCAGGATGGCAAGCCCGTAGCGAACCGGGTGCAGCCCGGCAAACGCCCGCGCAGTTCAATGGCCCCCATCATAGTGCTGGATGCAGAGGGTCAGCCGATTGCAGCCCTTGGCTCGCCCGGCGGCAGCCGCATTATCAACTATGTCGCCGAAACCCTGTTGCGCATGCTGCACACTGACCTGTCAGCACAGGCTCTGCTGGCACAGGGCCATATCAGCAACCGCAACGGCACCACCGAACTTGAGCTGGATACCGATGCAGAAACACTGAAAGAGGGCCTGGAGGCCAGGGGGCATACCGTGAAGGTGCGGGAGCTGAACAGCGGCCTGCACCTGATGCGAAAACGTGCGGATGGCTACTGGGAGTCCGGTGTGGACCCCCGGCGAGAAGGGCTGGCATTGGGTGATTAAGCCCTGCCAGCCTTCAGGCAGTTACTGACGGTGGATATGGTTAACCGATGACAGACTGCGCAGCTTTTTAATCACGCGCGCCAGATGTACACGGTTAAACACGGTCAGTTCCATCTGCACACTGCAAAGCTGTCCGTCGCGCTCACCGCTGTCAATTTTGAGCAGGTTGGCACCGGTCTGTGCGGCAGCCATCGCCAGATTGGCAATGACACCACGCTGGGATTCCACTTCCAGCTGTAGCCCCACCACAAACTCTTCTTCGTTGTTTTCCGGGTCTGACCATTCCAGGTAGATGGTCTTTTCCGGATTGTCTCGCAGATAACCGATATTGCGACAGTCCGTGCAATGCACGACCAGACCGCGACCACTGCTGATATGTCCCACGATGGTATCGCCGGGAATCGGATGACAGCAGCGGGCATATTGCATCACCATGCCCTCGGTGCCTCGAATCGCCATAGGACGACCCTGACTGTTCACCTCCGGCTCTACATCCTGACTTGACTCAGGGCGCAGACGGCGAGCCACCACATAGGCCATGCGGTTACCCATACCGATATCTTCCAGCAGATCATCCAGACTGGAGAACTCCGCTTCGGACAGCAGTTGCTGCAGGGCAGCTTCATCCACATCGTCCAGCGTCGCGCCATAGTTCCCCAGGAACTGACTCAACAGACGACGACCAAGCTCGACCGACTCATTGCGCTGCTGACTCTTGAGGAAATGACGAATGCTGCTGCGCGCCTTGCCGGTGACGACAAAGTTGAGCCAGGCCATATTGGGTTGAGCGCGGGGCGTCGTAATGACCTCGACCGTCTGACCACTCTGCAGCGGCTCGGATAGCGGTGCCAAGCGGCGGTTGATACGGCAGGATACACAGGAGTTGCCGATATCCGTATGCACGGCATAGGCAAAGTCCACCGGCGTGGCACCACGCGGAAGCTCCAGAATGCGTCCTTTGGGCGTGAAGATGTACACCTCGTCCGGAAAGAGGTCCTTCTTCACGTTTTCGATAAATTCCATGGAGTCGCCAGCGTTCTGCTGCATCTCCAGCAGACCCTGCACCCACTTGCGCGCCCGGTTATAGGAACCCATGGCGGTTTCGGTGCTGCCCTTGACCTTGTAATGGCTATGTTCGGCAATGCCCTGGCTGGCTACGGCATCCATGTCTCGGGTACGAATCTGCACCTCGAACGTCATGCCACGCGCACCAAAGAGTACCGTATGCAATGACTGATAGCCGTTGGCCTTGGGGATAGCGATATAGTCTTTGAAACCACCGGGCACCGGCTTGTACAAATTGTGCACAGCTCCCAGGATACGATAGCAGTCATCAACGCTGTCGGTCACAACGCGGAAGGCAAACACATCCATGATGTCGGCGAAGGCCTTACGCTGTACCTTCATCTTGCGATAAATGCTGTACAGATGCTTTTCACGACCGCTGACTTCGCCGGTCAGACCTTCCTGATTGAGACGATTCTGCATCGTCTCACGAACCTGCTCGATAATATCCTTACGCTGACCTCGGGCGTGAACAACCGCACGACGAATACGCTTGGCGCGCATGGGGTAGTAGGACTGAAAGGCCAGGTCTTCGAGTTCGACCTGCAGATCACGCATGCCCAAGCGGGCCGCGATAGGTGAGTAGATATCCAGGGTTTCACGGGCGATACGACGCTGCTTGTCCGGCCGCATGGCGCCCAACGTTCGCATATTGTGCAAACGGTCAGCCAGCTTGACCAGGATGACGCGAATATCTTCCGCCATCGCCAGCACCATCTTCTGAAAGTTTTCCGCCTGGGCTTCGGCCTTGGTTTCAAACTCCAGATGGGTCAGCTTGGACACGCCATCGACAATATCCGCCACCGTGGTGCCAAACTGGCTTTCGATGCCACTGTAGTCAATTTCGGTATCTTCGATCACATCATGCAGCATGGCCGCCATCAGACTTTGATGGTCCATGTGCATACCAGCCAGTACATTTGCAACGGCCAGAGGATGGGTCACATAGGGTTCGCCGCTCTTGCGGCGCTGACCGTCATGCGCCTGTTCGGCGTAAAAATAGGCACGCCGAACGGATGCTATCTGGTCGGTCACCAGATAGTGTTCAAGGCGATGTGAAAGGGCGTCTATCGTCGGCATCCACGTCTCCGCTCGGATCAAAGGTCGGCTAACGCCGACCGTTCACCCCTGATGATGCCGTAATACGGTCTTCAGGAAAAGATCAGTCCTGTCCCTTGGCGACGAACTGTTCTTTGTCGAGCAGGTTTGCTGCGATTTCGCGCAGGGCAACAACGGTCGGCTTGTCGTTTTCCCACTCAACTTTGGGGTCCTGACCACCTACGGCGATCTGACGGGCACGCTTGGAGGCGACCATCACCAGTTCAAAGCGGTTATCAACATTTTCCAGACAATCTTCAACGGTTACTCGTGCCATTGCGACCTCGAACAGGGTTGGTACAAATAAAATGACAGAATAGTCTACGCAGATATCACTGCTCAGACAAGAGATCCGTCAGCAATGCCGCCTGCTTTTCCTGCTGTGCGCTCTGACGCAAACGACGCGCCTTGAACAAACTGGCCAACTCATCGAGCGCAACTTCAAAGTCATCATTGATCAGCAGGTAGTCATATTCCGGATAGTGACTCATTTCACTGATTGCTTCGGCCATACGACCATCAATCACCTCTTCACTGTCCTGACCACGGGCATTCAGGCGCTCCCGCAAGGCGGCGCGGCTGGGCGGCAGAATGAACGCGGTCACCGCTTCCGGCATAAGCCGACGCACCTGCTCAGCACCCTGCCAGTCGATCTCCAGAATGACATCACGTCCAGCAACCAGCTGCTCACGTACCCACTGCTGAGAGGTACCGTACTTGTTGCCGAACACCTCGGCGTACTCCAGGAACTGGCCCTGCTCGATCAGTTCATTAAACGCATCCATGGATACGAAGTTGTAATCCACGCCGTCCTGTTCACCAAGGCGCATGGCGCGGGTGGTGTGCGAAACAGAGACAACCACTTGCGAGTCCTGTTTCAGCAGTGCTTTAACCAGGCTGGTCTTACCTGCACCTGAAGGAGCAGAGAGGATATATAAAGTACCGGCAAGTTGTGTCATTGATCTGTTCCGCAGCTGTCAACCAAAGCGCGCACTATAGCTTGCAGCCGTAACCTGATCAAACCACCATCACTGGACAGTGTGCATATCCGGCCACGCGTTGGGACACACTGCCCATCAACATGCCCTCCACATCACCCGATGTACCGCAGCTGCCCATCACGATCAGGTCCACATCCTTTTCTCGTGCAAAATTGATAATTGTCTTTGAAGGACGACCACCTTTAACAAATCCACGCAGGGTTTCAGCCCCCTCTTTCACCGCGTGTGCACGGGCAAATTCAACCACCTCGCGGGCATATTCCCGCAAGGCATCATCAGGAATTTGCAGATCACCCGGCCGCACCATCGATAGAGAAGCTTCAAACAGACTGTGGTGCTTGAATACGCACAACAGCATCACTTCCGCATGAGTCAGTTTCTGGAGTGCGACAGCCTTATCCAGTGCTTCCAGTGCTTTTACCGATCCGTCCACCGGCACCAGAATTCGTTTAAACATACAGCCTCCTTGCTCTATCCCAGATTCACGCTGACCTAAAAGGCCAGGTCACGCAGGAACAGAGAGATTTGCGGGAACAGGATCAACAGTACCGCCGCCAGAATGAGCATGAACACAAATGGAGGCGTGCCTCGGATCACTTCGATATAGGGTCGCTTGAAGATTGCGATGGCCGTAAAAATGTCGCACCCAAAGGGAGGCGTCGCCGATCCTATGGCCACCTGCAAGGTGATCAGTACACCGACCAACACAGGGTCCAGACCCGCTGATTGCACCACAGGGGCAAAGATCGGTACTAATACGAGAATCACCACGATGGGATCCACGAACATGCAACCGATAAAGAAGGCGATGGAAATCGCAATCAACACACCGGTTGGACTGGCCTCAGCCAGGCCTACAGATGCCAGTATGGCCTGAGGAATCTGGGCAAAAGAGATGATCCAGGAGAAGGCCGCACCAGCCGCCACCAGAATAAAGACAACTGCCGTAATCAGTCCCGTAGACTTGGCAATCTTGTACAGCTCGACCGGCTTCAACGCGCGAAACACAATGAATTCTAAAATAACCGCATAGAGCACGCAGACAGCTGCCGCTTCCGTGGGACTAAACACACCACCATAGATACCGCCGACAATAATGACCGGGAATCCCAGTGGCCAGATCGCCTTGCGAACCGCCTGCCAACGCTCGCTCCAGGTGGCTTTCTCTTCTGTCGGCACTTTGTGGATATGGGCATAGATATAACTGTAAAGCGCAAACATACCCAGAATCATCAGCCCTGGCCCTATGCCCGCAATGAACAGTTCCGATATGGAGGTATTGGATACCACGCCATAAATGATCATGCCGATACTGGGCGGGATCAAAAAGGCGATATCACTGGAGTTGATAATCAAGGCCAGGACAAAGTTATCCTTATACCCCGCCTTCAGCATTTTGGGCCTCAGCGGGGAGCCAACAGCGACCACGGTCGCCTGAGTCGAACCAGACACCGCACCGAATAGCGTACAGGCCGTTGCCGCACTGATGGCCAGCCCGCCTTTTACATGACCGATAAACTTCATCACCATATCGATCAAACGGTCAGCTGAATGGCCACGTGTCATGATATCCGCCGCCAGAATAAACATGGGTACCGCGATCAGAGATGCCGGGCGAATACCGGCCATGAACTGCTGAATCATGAAGTTCATCTGCTCAAAGCCGCCGAACATGGAATAGAAGCCGATAAATGCCGCCACGATCAGCGGAATCATCATGGGAAAGCCCAGTAGAAGCAGCACAATCATTGTGCTGACCATAATGGCAGTCATAAATGTACTCCTGTACAGCCGAGGACGGGCTCAGACCTCGGTTTCATCATTGTCGTACCCATCCAGCACCTGAGTGGACAGATACACATCCTTCGACAGCAGATTCTTGATCGCGGTGAGCAAATACTGAATTCCGGTTACCGCCAACCCCAACGGCACCCAAAGGAAAATCCACCAGACCGGTATCTGCAACGCTGGCAAGATACGCCCTGAATCAGCCACGCTGCCTATATAGCGAACTGAAAAGAGGGTTAGTGCAAACATCACCATTGCCGTGACAAAGGAGATAAACACCATCATCCATTTACGCGCCCCCACAGGCAGCGCATCAAACACCGCCGACATGCGGATATGCCGACCATGACGCGCGGCATATCCGATGCCGGCAAAGGTGATCAGGACGATGAGAATTCGATTGACCTCTTCGGTAAAAAAGAGGCTGTTCTGGAACACGAAGCGACCAATGACATTGGCCACAGTATTGAGCGCCATCAGCAGGACACCGGCCCCGAGCATCAGCGCTTCGGCACGTCCGAGCCAGGCATCAATCCAGCCCAAAGGGCCGGGCAATGACGACTCATGCCGTATGGAAGAAGTTTCAGACATGGCAGTCACCTTGAGCAACAAGTGCCGACACGATGGCCGGCACTCGAGTGAGCAGTATTACTGAGCCTTGGCGGCCTCAAGGTCCTGCTTGAACTGCTCCAGCAGCGTCTTGCCACTGTCGCCTGTCATTTCAATGAACTTGGCCTCTACGTCAGCCGCTGCAGCACGGAAAGGTGCACGCTCTTCAGCACTCAGGCGTACCACCTGCATTTCAGGTTTTTTCTCCAGAATTTTCTCCAGCGAACGCTCGCTCAGGCCCTTCTGGTATTCCATGATGTGATCAAAAGCCGCATCCATGGCGTCCTGCACCAACTTCTGGTCTTCGGCGGGCAAGCCGTCATAGAAGCTCTTGTTCGCCATAACCGCTGTCGTGAAGTTATTGTGACCGGTAAAGGTGAGTACGTCGGTTACTTCATACATCTTCGCCGACTCAACCCAGAACAACGGGTTTTCCTGACCCTGGATAATGTTGGTCTGCAAACCACCGTATACCTCACCCCAGGGCAGCGGGGTCGGAGTAGCGCCGAAGGCCTTGTAGGATTCAACCAGCAGCGGGTTCGTCATAACACGCACTTTGACGCCCGCCAGCTCGGCCGGAGACTTGAATGGCTTCTGTGTCGTGATAACCACTTCACCTTCAGGGAACATCTTCAGCAGTTCTAGGCCATGCTCCGCATAAGTAGCCTTGAAGGTTTCGTTTATCGCCTTGCTGTTACGGAAGAAATGATCCAGCGCTTCATGCGTTTCCGGCAACAGATAAGGAATGAAGAAGATCTGTGCCTCCGGGATAAGAGAACCAGTGAAGCCTGGGGACTGATCGACAAACTGCAGCAACCCGGCTTGAGTCTGTTCCATAATGTCGGCCGACTCACCCAGGGTACCGTATGGAAACAGCTGAATGTTGTGATCGGAGTTGGCTTCAATGTACTCCTTGAACTTGGACGCATACACGCCCTGAACGTCTGTAATGGCTTCCTCAAACGCATAGCGCCAGGTAGCCGCTTCCGCCGAGAGAGTCGCACCCAGTGTGGCCATTGCAACCGTGCAGGCACCCACCAGTTTTTTCAGCTTGGTCATATCAGATCTCCAATCGTCAATTAATCGCACAGCTTCAATTCAGACAAGCCATGCACGGGCTGTTTCGATCAGTACAGAATAAATATTTAGCATATCTATGCATATATTTACAAAAAAACGGCTGATATAAATACAAAAAACACCACAAAAACGCCATAACAAGCTGATACTCCTAATTATTGCTCAATAAGCAACCGACACCGTCTCGATAATACAAAGCAACGCTATGCAAATTATATGAGCCATCAGATGCCTGATAAATCATCAGAATTCGGCTCCCGGCAGTGAATGCCAGCTGCCTCACAATCCTCTGCACACCCGCCCCTTTGGCCTGTTGCCTTTACAAATTCATCTTTCGGACATCGTTGTAACAAAGTGATCACCTAAGGCTGCTGTAATTTGCCGCAACAAATCAAAGATCCGAGGATAGGTTCATGCTTGGCAATATTAGTATCTGGCAATTGGTAATCGTGCTGGCCATCGTAGTGCTGCTGTTTGGCACCAAGCGTCTGCGCACATTGGGTGGCGATCTGGGTGGGGCACTCAAAAGCTTTAAAAAAGCCGTTAACGAGCATGATTTGACTGCGGATGGGCAGGATACGTTGAAGCAGACCGAGACTCAGTTCAACACCGAGAGCAAGCCTGTAGCCATCACCGAACCCGCGCACAATAAATAAGTGACTTGCCATGGTTGATATCGGTTTTACCGAACTGCTGACCGTTGGTGTCGTTGCCCTGCTGGTGCTGGGTCCTGACCGACTTCCGGTCGCGGCCAGAACCTGCGGACTCTGGCTGGGAAAAATCAGGCGCTCGCTGGGCGCCATTCAGTCGGAAATCAAGGAAGAGTTGCGCGTAGAGGAGCTTAAGCAAGCGGCCGAACGCAAACGCAAGGAACTGGAGCAGGAGTACGAGCCCGTAAAACGCTCTTTTGGCGCCATGCAGAAGGGTTCTCACACTCGCGATAACACCACTGACACTGCGGCAGACACCCGCAGCGCCGTACCTGAGGCTCAAGAAACTCCATGAGCAATCATTCTGACGATAGCGGTCAGCCGTTGATCAGCCATCTGGTGGAACTGCGCCAGAGGCTGGTCTATTGCGTACTTGCGGTGCTGATTATATTTCTGCCGCTGTTCTATTTTGCCAATGAACTCTACACCTGGGTGTCTGAACCTCTCAGGCTGCTGCTGCCGGAAGGCACCAGCATGATAGCAACGGACGTAACCTCGC
This sequence comes from Marinobacterium sp., assembly GCA_048260865.1. GTDB lineage: Bacteria > Pseudomonadota > Gammaproteobacteria > Pseudomonadales > Balneatricaceae > Marinobacterium. Next base: position 84,275 of record JBLXGN010000012.1, read on the forward strand.
CCTTTTTTGCGCCCTTCAAGCTTACCCTGGTGCTGTCATTGTTTCTGGCGATGCCACTGGTATTGCATCAAGCCTGGAGCTACATCGCACCGGGTCTGTACAGCCATGAGAAACGTCTGGCAGCCCCTATTCTGCTGTCGAGCATTCTGCTGTTCTATATCGGCATCAGCTTTGCCTACTACGTTGTATTCCCCCTTATTTTCGGCTTTTTCACCAGCGTGGGACCTGAAAATGTGGCGATCATGACGGATATCGACAGCTATCTGAATTTTGTACTGAAGCTCTTCTTTGCGTTTGGCGTAGTGTTCGAGATTCCGGTGGCGACCCTGCTGCTGGTCGGTTCCGGCATCACCACAGTGCAGGACCTGAGCAGTAAACGCCCCTATATCATTGTGGGATGCTTTGTTGTTGGCATGCTGCTGACCCCTCCAGACCTGATCTCGCAAAGTCTGCTGGCGGTGCCCATGTGGCTGCTGTTTGAGCTGGGTATTGTCATGGCGCGCATCCTGATCCGCCCACCCATCGAAGAGTTGGAAGAATCGATTTGAAACAGGTGGTTGGCGCTACCAGCGCCAGCCACGCTTGATCACCTCATTGCCATTCTGACTGATGCCTATCAGCCGTGCCGGCTCAGCAAGACTGCTTTCTGCAGAGATTCGCCCCCGCAGCCGACTGCGCCGCGTTTCCAGATTCGCCACAAAGCTCAACGCCTGCCCTTTACCCTGTGTTGCCAGCTTCAGGACTGGTCCCTGTGAGCAGTCCAGACCGAGCTGCACCCTGCCGAAGTCCGCCGGCACAGGTGTCAGCAACTGCACAGCATCACTGAACACACTGCCCTGTGCTTGTGTACACTGCCCCATACTCCCCTGCAGCAACAAGGCACCACGCCAATCACCCTGCCAGCTGAAAGCTGCACTATTAACCGCTGGCTGGATCAACCGACCTGTTTGAGGCTCAATGCGGGCCTGCCATTGCCAAGGCCAGCCCTGAGCACTGACCCGCCAACGCTGACCGGACACAAGCCCCTCAGCTTCCATCTGCAGCGGCCAACCCGGAACCAGTTGCCAGTCAACAGATTTCAGCTCCCAACCGGGACCCGCAACGCGGGAGATACGCCCCTGCCAGAGCGTACCTTCGACTTCCTCAAGCCACAGGTCCCCGGGCTGTTCCATACGCGCCAACAACGATGCCAAGGGCAAATTCAGCAGCAGCGTCAGGCCGAACACCACGACCGCAAAGAAGGCACAAAAGGCTAACCAAAGTCGCTTGAATGCCGTCATGGCGCAACCTCCACAGAAGTCGCAGCAGGTGCAACCGGCTGCATTTCAAGCGCAAAGACAAAACGATCTCCCTGCAAACCCAGTGACCAGCGGTGCCCATACCAGCCCAACGAGGCCAGTGCGTCCATGAAACTTTGTACACTTGCCGGAGAAGGAGCTGTACCTGCCAGCTGCCACCCCTGATCCAGGGCGTTTATCTCACTCAGGGCGAGACTGTGGACCTGCGCCATTGCTTGAATCTGGCCTGCCCCCAGTTCAGAGCTGCTGATCAGTTGATTGCTGAGCTGATAAAGCTCCTTCCAGCCTTGCTGCTGTCGAAACGCATTGACTGCTGCATCGGCCAGCAGCCAGGCGGATAAACATAGCGCCAAGACACCGCCCAGCATCAGCCGCTTACGCTCTGCTTCAGATTTGGATCGCCAGGCATTCATTAGAGCTGTCATTGCTGATTCTCCCGGCTGTCGAAGGTCAGTTCATAGACAGGCTTCGCAGCCCCTTCCAGGCGCTGCCACTTCAGCGACGCTAATGAGGCCCACGTTGAAGACGCTGGCTCTCTATCCGGCAGCACCGCCTCTCCCTCACCCTGCCAGCTCAGCACAATACGGGGTGCTTGCGCCTGCATTTCAAGACCTAGCAGCTGCCAACCAGGTGTTTGTTGCAACCAGACATCCAGTTTTTGATAAAGCTTTGATGCATTATCAAGACGTAGTAAAGACTCACTTTGCAGATTTAGACGCAACCTCAGTTCACGCCGTACCCGGTTTTCTGAAGTCTCCGCAGGCAACCCCAAACGTTCGGTCACCGCTGCGCGATAGGATGACTGGGAACTCCAGTTTTGACTGGCTGCAGCCAGACCAAAGCAGCTTAGCGACAGTACAAAACCCACTAAAGGCACCTTTAGAGAAGACACCAACGGAGACAATCTGGTGAACAGTTCCGTATAACCGCCGGCCCGCTCATGACCTATGCGAGATTCTCGGCTTCGTGGCAGCAATGAGGTCTCGTTCGAACGTGCAAGGTCGGCCAGTTGCGCCAGCTCAGCCAGCACATCTCCGGCATTCAGAGTGGCTTCCGGTTGCCAGTTTTTCGGCAGTGGCGGCAACGCTGTATCCGACCATCCGAGTATGCCGCCCATCTGGTCAGGCAACGATGGCTTCAGCAGCGTAAGAGACGCCTGTTGCCGCCATAGCAAAACACCGGTTTCAGCATCGGCCAGGCGCTGGAAGTCAGTTACGATGGCGTTGAGCTTAAGCCCGCTTTGCTGGGCACGCTGATGCCAGGCTTCCAACCGCTCACAGGCACAGACGATCAACTGCAAACGACCATGCAGACGTCCGACACACCGTACCTGCTGAGCAGACAGATCACCCATTATCATATCTTCCAACAGGAGTGGGTATTCACTTTCTTTAAGTCCAGGCGGCGCAGGTACATCAAACAGGGTGTACTCATCCGCACGCAAAATCAGCGTCGCAGGCAAGGTGCGTATAGCTTCGGGTACATCGCCATACCCCCCCTGGTCAGGCTGACCCGGTTGACGCACCCACCAGGCCCACTGCAGCATAGCGGCATCATCGCCAGGCACAGCCCTAAGCAACAGCTCACCCTTGCGTCGTGTTACAAATCTCAGCAAGCCTTGCTCGATCGATTGATCGATGACCTGCTCGGAAGCGGAGTTACTCATAGTTGGTCACTGTCAGTCTCGACGTTCGATTCCAGGCAGCACAAAGGTGCACTGATAAGCCCCCTCGAGCGCTGCCGCCATATTGAATTGCAGCCGAACGGCTTCATTGTCTTCGGGCCTGGCTGAGGGAAACCCCTGCCAGGTGCCTGCGGCACGAAAGGTCAGACTGACATCACTGACCTGTTCATAGGCTTTGAGCTGACGCCAGACCGGGGCTTGAACGCTATCCAGATCATCACTGACCTCCAACCGGAGCCGCGCGCGCTCCCACACCAGCGCCTGACGCTGAACCGAACTGAATCGATGACCCGGTATGCGATCCTGATCCTCTACCAAACCGGCCAATCCCGGACCTGCCAACGCGACCCATTCCAATCGGCGCCGGTCCGGCTGCCAGTCCAAAGGTGCGTTGTACACAGGCAATCCATGTGCCTGCAGTGGTCGTTCAATCAAACCGGCAAATCTCTGTTCAAGCAGCTCACATAACTCAAGTACCTGAGCATCAGGACTGTCAGCCGAGCTCCTGTCCTGACGCAGTCCTACCCAAACATCCATCTGCGTGGCCAGCATCACACCGAGCACGGCGGTCAAGGCCAATGCCAGCAACATCTCGATCAGGGTCAGTCCCTGCTGTTGCAGAACAGCTTTCAAGGCGCCGCCAGGAACAGGCTGTAGCGGGCCGTTTCAGCACGGCGCTGAGCATCCGAAAACAGACTCAGTTCGGCACGGCGCACAGACCTCAGACCGGTTGAGCTGACCTCGGCCTGCCAATAACAGGTCTGTCCTCCCTGACGCATTTCACCCTGTGCTCGTCCGGGTGCCGGCCAGTAGCGCTCCAGCTGAAACTCTGCCATCAGCTCACGAGCACAGAGCGCAGCATGAGTACGCAACTGCCCACTGACGTGAATATCCACACGCTGACTGACCACTTGCGCGACCGCCACCGCCATCACGCCCGCGATAAACAGCGCCACCATCACTTCGAGCAACGTAAATCCCTTATGAGCCCGCATCAGGGAGTACCTCTTTGCCACTGGCCCTGACGATCAATACGCGCCGATCCACCCGGCCACTGCCAGTTCAACTCGGGTCCCAGCGTTTCACCATCCGGCGACCAGATACGGTACAGCGCCAGCCCATCGGCGTTGATCAGCAGTGGCGAACCCTGCAGTTGCAACCCCTCAGGCCAGTCTCGGCTGTCGCCCGGCCCCTCACGATCCAATGCGATCCATTCCGGCTCAGGCAACAAAGTCCGCAATTTCATAAAGCGATAGCCACGTTCATTCCACGCCAGCCCCAGCACCCAACCTCGACGCCGAGCCTGAGATTCGGCATCCGACATACGCACCACCAGCCGCTCCAGCCGTGCCTCATAGGCCCTCCCCGGATCTCCACCCAGACTGGCAACCGCGAGTGCACTCACCAACCCCATCAGGGCCAGCACCAGCATCAATTCCAGCAAGCTGAATCCACGCAATGCGCGCATATCGCTAAAAAGCCTTACAGCGACCAGTTACCGATATCGGCGTTATCCCCTTCGCCGCCGGTAACACCATCAGCGCCCAGAGAGAAAACATCGAAGCGACCATATTCGCCCGGTGTACGATATTGATATTCCGCGCCCCAGGGGTCTTCCGGCAGACGACGAATGTAACCCTCGGCACGGTAGTTGCGTGGCTCAGGCCCCACCGTCGGTCGCTTGAGCAGCGCTGCCAGGCCCTGCTCCGCAGTGGGATAGCGCAGGTTGTCCAACCGGTACATATCCAGTGCCTGCTCCAGTGTTGCCAGATCTGCCTTGACCTTCTGCTCCACCGCCTTGTCCTGATTGCCCAGCACATTGGGCGCGACAATGGCGACCAGCAGGCCGATGATGAAGATCACCACCATGATTTCCATCAGGGTGAAACCTTGCTGCTGACGACGCTCTGTGGCGTATGTGTTGATAGTAAGCGCTGACATTGCGACCTCCATCCCGTTACGAAAGTTAGAAATTCAAAGCCTGGTTGAGCTGCATGATCGGCAGCAGAATGGCCAGTACGATGAACAGCACCACCCCGCCCATAAAGAGCACCATCAGCGGTTCAAACAGCGCCAGCGTGGTATCCACACGCTGACCAAAGCTGCGTTCCTGATCACTGGCGACTCGTTCCAGCATTTCATCCAGCCGTCCGCTGGCCTCACCACTGGCGATCATGTTCACCATTAACGAAGGGAAATAGCCGCTCTGCGCCAGCGCTCGATGCAACGTCTGACCTGCGCGCACCTCCTCGGCACACTCACGCAGGGCCGACTGGAGCACGCGATTGCCGAGGGTATCGACACTGACCCGGAGCGCTTCCAACAAGGGCACACCGCTGTTCACCAAAATGGCCAGCGCGCGTGACAGCCGGGCACTGTCGAGCAGGATGAACAGGCGACCCAAGCGGGGCAGCCGCAGCAGTCGCCGGTGCAGTCGCACCTTCCACACCTCAAGACGCAGCAGCAGACTTATCCACACCCCAGCCACCAGCAGACCCAGCAATACAAAAGGCCCTAGCGTCACCAGCGCATCACTGAAACCTATCAGCAGGCGTGTAATCAGCGGCAGTGCCTGCCCCGAATCGAGCAGCTGCTCGGTCAGCTTGGGCACCACAAAGGTCATCAACCCCACGACCACCGCCAGAGAGACCAGCAGGAGCACACCCGGATAGATCAGCGAGGTCTGTGCCTTGTGACGCTGCCGCTGTACCTGTTCCTGATAATCCGCCAACCGCTCCAGCACCTGCCCCAGGCGTCCGCTGCGCTCCCCTGCTTCGACCAGTGCGCAGTACATGGGAGAAAATCCAGCGCCACTGCGACGCAGGCTATCCGCCAGGCTGTAGCCCTCCTGAATACGCCCCTGCAACTGCAGCAACAGGGTGCGGCTGGACGTCTGAGTCACCTGCCCGGCCAAGGTTTGCAGCGCCTCTCTCAATGGCAGTGCCGCGGCAATCAGGGTCGCCAGCTGGCGCGTCAGCTCGACTCGCTCGCTGTGTTTGATCTTCAGCACACGCCCTTTGTGGGCGCTTTTTTCGCCAGTGGCCGTATCCGCTGCTGCGGCTTGTAACTGACGTGGAAACAGCCCCTGATCACGCAATATCTGTCGAGCCTGACGTTCGCTGTCCGCCTGCACCAGATCCCGTATCTGCTTGCCCTGTGCATCCAGTGCCACATAGCGGAAAGTGTGCATCAGTAACTCCCCTCGGCCCCTTGCACCGCCCTGAGTACTTCCGCCAAGGTGGTTTCCCCTTCGGCGAGGCGATCGATGGCCGCGGCTGTCAGACTCTGGTGCTGATACCCCAGATAGCGTGCCAACGCACCTTCGCTTTCACCGGCATGAATGCGTTCAGCCAGATCGCCATCAATGGGGATGAATTCATACAGGCCTGTGCGGCCCCGAAAACCACTGCCATGACAGCTTTGGCAGCCTTTGCTTTGAGGCAATTCGGTTAACCGATCCATCCCCGGCAGCAACCGGCGCTCAGTTTCGGTGATGGGCTGCCAGTCACGGCAATCAGGGCAGAGGCGACGCACCAGTCGCTGTGCCATCACACCCTTGAGGGATGACGCCAACAGGAAAGGCTCCAGCCCCATATCCAGCAAGCGGGTAATAGCCCCCAAGGCACTGTTGGTGTGCAGCGTGGAGAGCACCAGATGACCGGTCAGACTGGCCTGCACGGCAATTTCGGCGGTTTCCCGGTCGCGAATCTCACCGATCATGATCACATCGGGGTCCTGACGCAGAATCGCCCTCAGGCCGCTGGCGAAGGTCATCCCTGCGCGTGGGTTAAGCGGTGTCTGGCCAATGCCGGGAATGGCGTATTCCACCGGGTCTTCCACCGTCAGAATATTGCGCAAACCATCATTAAGACTGTTCAGGCAGCTGTACAGCGTGGTGGTTTTGCCCGAGCCGGTGGGACCTGTGCTGAGGATGATGCCATTGGGCCGCGAAAGCGCACGCTCCAGCGGCTGAAGCACCCGGTTCGGCATGCCCAGATGCTGCAAGGACAGTCGAGCCGCCTGCTTGTCCAATACACGCATCACCACGCGCTCCCCATGAATACCGGGCAGAGTAGAAACACGTATATCGATCTCGCGGCCACCGGCACGCAGGTGAATGCGTCCATCCTGGGGTGTACGCTTCTCGGCGATATCCATCTGCGCCATCACCTTGATGCAGGACACCAGCATGGCCGAGAGCGCACGGGGCGGTCGCAGCATCTCACGCAGCTGGCCATCAACACGGAAGCGCACTCGCACCGAGTCTTCAAAGGTTTCGATATGCAGGTCTGAAGCTCCCAGACGGATGGCTTCGGCAAAGAGCCCATTGATCAGACGAATCACCGGCGCTTCATGTTCACTGTCGAGCAGATCACCGCTGTTGGGCAGGTCACCCATCAGCTCCTGCAGATTGACCTGATCGGTCAGCCCATCCAGCAGTGCTTCGGTGCTGCCCTCACGGCTTTCATACACCGCGGTCAGACGTTGCTCGAACTGTTCGGCATCCAGCCACTGACAGCGCTCAGGCATGCCCCGTGTCCGTTGCAGCTCCTGCAACATCACCGGGTTCAGGTCCGGGCCACAGAGGAGATGCCTCTGTCCCTGCTCTTCAATCAGACAGAAGCCGGACTGACGGGCCTGACGGTAGCTTAGTAACGGACGACTCACAGCCCGTCTCCAAGTCGTGCCCGTGAGGCAGGGAAATAGGTTTGCCAGTCGGCGGGCATGGACAGATCCAGACCGGCATTCAGTTCGCCAACCTGCTCCTTAAGCTGGGCATGCACATCGGCATACTTTTCCTTGCTGAGCTGCTCCAGCAGTTGAGGGTCCCGCACGATGCGCGGGCGGATAAATACCAGCAGATGCTGCTTGCTCTGCGTCTCGGCGTCCGAGCGAAAGGCTGCACCGATACCGGGCAAGTCACCCAGCAGCGGTACCTTTTGCTGACTGCCATTGCGTTCGTCACTGATCAGGCCACCCAGCACGACCAGTCCCTGATCGTCCACCATCACGCTGGTACGAATTTCACGCTTATTGGTGACCACATCGCTGGCGCTGGCGTTGTCTGCAATGGAGGAAACCTCCTGCACGATATCCAGACGCACCGAGTTGCCCGCGCTGATCTGCGGCTTCAGCGTCAGCTTGATCCCCACATCCTTGCGCTCAATGGTCTGATAGGGATTGGAGTTGTTTTGTGTCACCGAGCCGGTCACAAAGGGCACTTCCTGACCGACCAGAATGGACGCCTCGGCGTTATCCAACGTCAGCAGGGTCGGTGTCGACAGCAGGTTAAAGCCGCTTTCGCTCTGCAGCGCATTAAGCAGTGCCGCAAAACTGAGACCCTGCCCTATCCGACCCACCCCGGCGGTGATGCCCTGCATACCCGTGAGCAATTCACCCAACGCACCCGAGTCCTGGCTGGCGACCGCAGCACCAATGGCGTTCAGGCTGGTAGTATTACCAAAGTTGGTGCCCGCCAAGGGCAGGTTACTGCCGGACTGATCCCAGAACAGCCATTGCATGCCCAGCTGACTGGCACGGGAATCCGATATTTCCGCAATGATCGTCTCGACGACCACCTGCGCACGGCGAATATCCAGTTGATCGATAATGTGTTTGTAGCCTGCAATCTGCTTCTCTTCACCCAGGAGGACAATGGCATTGGTGCCCTCGTCGGCTTCAAAACGAAATTCGTTGCGACCGCTCGGTGCCCCCGGGACAGCCGTTTCACCGCCAACCGCTGTTCCAGCCTGCAGCTTGCGCAACACCGCCACCACATCAGCCGCTCGGGCATGGCGCAGGTAGATCACTTCGGAGTTTTCCGTCACCGCCACCGGCTTTTCCAGCTGTGCCAGCAGGGCATCGATACGATCCAGATTGCTGCGCCAATCGGTGACCACCAGCTGATTGCTGGAGGGCAAAGGTGTGATCACACCCACTTTGGGGTCCACCAGCGGCTTAAGGGTGCTGAGCAACTCTTCCGTATCCACTTCACTAAGGGCGTACACCCGCGTCAACATCTGATCTCCCACTCTGGACGAGCGTTGAGAGGATGCTTCCACCGGCAAGGGCTCCAGCCGTGCGGCCTGATCCGGCAACAACTTCACACGACCATCACCCAACTCAACCGCGGCGATTCCTTGAGTGCGCAGCTGCGCCAGAAACACCGAGTACACCTCATCCGCCGTCAGCGCCTGAGGGCTGTAGAGGCTGACATTGCCCTGCACACGGGGATCTACAATCAGTGTGCGACCGGTGATACGGCCAATGCTGGTGATGAACTCATTAACGGGGACCTGCTCGAAATTGATTTCGTAACGGGTTTCAGCCTGAGCAGAAGGACTTGTACCCAGCATCAACGCCAAGATTGCGGCACTCAGGGTTGCACGAATGGGAGCACGCTCCCGCATACTATGGATCAAGACTGCGTACTCCCGTCATTGGCCGCGTCTGCGGCCAGGCAAACCTTTCCTGTCGGCCCTGGTTATCAATGATGATGCCCTGCTGATCGATCTGAGCGATGCGGATACCCGGCGCCAAACGGTCCCCGACCCCCAGCACTTTTTGCTCCTGTTCAAACCCCAATACCACCAGGCTTTGCGACAAGTCACCATTGGGGCTGGAGGTTCTGAGCTGGCCTAACCACTGCAGCGGTAACTGAGTCATGGGGAGACCATTGGTGGATACCGGTTCGATGCCGGGCAGGGGTGTGGTGGGCTGCCAGTGATCCAGAGGAAACCGCACAACCGGAGGCGCCAGCGCAGGTTCGGGCTGGATGCTCAATGCCGTCACTCCGGTCAGCATCAACACTGATTGCGCCAGCAACCAGCCAATTGCGGCGGCTATTAACAGCTGAACCGGCCTCAGCACCCATTTCATGCCGACGCTGCCTTACCCCAGCCGGGATGACCTTCAACGAAACGTACGTCTGGTCGCGGCAGTACCGGCAGGCTCTCTGATTCCAACCGGTCACGCAGATAGAGTTCCATCAGCTGCCACAACGGTGTTCCCTGCGCCTTAAGGTCAGTGGTCAGTGTCTGACAATTGAAGCGGCTGGCAGCCAGGTCTGAGCGGCGGGCGCTAAGGTCTGCGAGAAACGGCCCCTTGCCGTAATCCAGCCGGTAATCAAAATCCGGCACTCGGGGCATATCTTTGGAGGTATCCAGCAGCATGGGGGTCGCCCAAAGCTGCTCGGCGGATTGTTCCAGCAGTTGTTTCAACTGCTGTTCACTGATCGAAAAGCGGGCCAAACGTGCTTCGGCACTGCCCGTCAGCATCAGCAGGTGCTCACGGCGAATCCATTCGCCAGCTTTCAGGGGTGCGTCATAACGCCAGCCGGGCAAAATATTGGTTGTGTTGTCGCCGGTGCCTAGTGCGGCATGAATCAATTGATCCCAACCGCCAGCAAAGAGGTCGCGTCGCCAAAGATCATGTGGAGCCTGTGCCAGCGGTTGATCCAGCCAGGCCGAATGTGGCTGGCGCTGGCTATCCAGCGCTTGCTGAATAACGGGCAGGCGGGTGTCACTTTCAGCGTCCAGCTGAGAACCATCGGCAGGCAGAAACTCACCCTTAAACTGCCAGGCTCCCGGACCACCGGAAATACCCACACGAAACACGCCCATACCACCACTACCCGGCAGACATACGGGGCACTGGCCCGACGTTTCGATCAGCAGCGGCCAAAGGTCTTGCCCCCGGGCTGCCAAAACCAGATCCACACTATCCGCGTGTTCAGAAAGCCAAAGCGCTGGACCTGTTCCCACATCCGCCAGCAGCAACACCAGATCAGCTTGCTGACGTGCAGCCTTCAGTTGTTGCTGCAGAGGCTCAAACCAGTCAGACAGTGAACGCTGTTCATCTGTTGCATAGGGGTCGGTGGCAGCCACGACTGCAATACGAACCCCTGCCTTGTTCACAATTTTGTAAGCATCCAGCGAAAGGGCCTCTTTAGAGCCTTCCGTCAGATGAGAGGACAAGGTAACAGGGCCATCCACGGCGGCGGATCGGTATAGAGCCTCTGCCCGCTCCGGCCAAAGGGTGCGCTCATTACTGCTGACCCTGAACTCCGAGCCCAGTAATCGGCTGCCCCAAAGGCCGCTTTCACCATTGGTAACATAAGCCAGACCACTGCCATTCCAGCACTGGCCGTTCTCCAGGGTCAGGGTTTCTATCCCTTTATTGCGAGACTCACGTCGACATTGCTCCAACAATGCCGTCAACTGGGCATAACCACCGACCGGGCGTTCGCGATTGCCATCAAACCAGCCAATAACCTGTTCGTTAACCTGGCGCGGCTGCAAATACTGGCGTGCTACCCTTCCCCTTAGCCAGGGTGCTCGGCCCTGATAACGGGCAGGACCCACATGGGTATCTGGCAGACTGGGGCGGCGAGCTTCTCGCTGATCCAGCGTATCGGCAAAGTACAGCAATTCGAGCTCGGTACGGGTGCCCCTGGCCGGCACCTGCTGCTGAGTAGTGGCACAACCACCCAAAACGGGCGCCGTTAGTCCGGCGCCTACCCAGTGCAATACCCGTCGTCGATTGTGGTCATACATCAGCACTTTGCCCGTATCGCTTACTCCATTTGGGGCGCTAGTCTAGGCAGTGAAGATGGCGAAGCTGTTACAAAATTGCCTTATGAGTGAAACAGAACAGACACTGAAAACACATAAAACAGTAAGAGGATGATCATAACTAGTGCCTAAGCTATGTCGCTGATTCGGCACGTCCGGGCCCTAAAGTCATCGATAAAGAGACCTTCGCAATGAGTAAGTTCACAACGACTGATGTTGTTCATAACGAGAGTGAAAACACTCCGTTCAGTTCTGTTCTGGAAAAGCACCTGTCTCGCCGTAGCGTTGTTCGCGGCGGCCTGGGTGGCGCGATTGCCCTGCTGTCCGGTCTGACTCTGACTGGCTGTAACAGTGATGATTCCGACTCTGTCGATGACGATGTGCTGGACAGCATCGCACTGGCCTTTGAATCCATTGCTGGCTCGACCACTGATGGCTGTGTTGTTGCAGCGGGTTACACCGCTTCTGTACTCGCGCCTTGGGGTACACCGCTGAACAGCTCTGCTGCAGCCTGGAAAAACGACGGTACCAACACCTCTACTGACCAGCTCAACAGCATGGGCATGCACCACGACGGCATGCACTTCTTCCCGATCAATGGCAGCGCCGATGACGGCTTGCTGGTGATCAACCACGAATACATCGACCAGAATGCACTGCACCCGAACGGCGCTACCACCGATGCTGAAGGCAAGCGTCCAGTTGAAGAGGTACGCAAGGAAATCTACGCCCACGGTGTCGCAGTGGTTCGCATCAAGCGCATCAATGGCAACTGGCAGGTGATCGAGAACGATCCGCTGAACCGTCGCTTCACGTCTGACAGCGTGATGGACATTTCAGGCCCGATGGCAGGAACCGATCACCTGATCACGCCGTTCTCGCTGGATGGCACCAAAACGCGCGGTACCAACAACAACTGCGGTAATGGCTACACGCCTTGGGGTACTTACCTGACCTGTGAGGAAAACTGGCCTGGTTACTTCCTGCATGAAGGCACCATGACCGCTGAGCAGGAACGTATCGGTTTCGGCAGCTCAAGCCGTTACGGTTGGGAAACAGCAGCAGGCGATGCCTCTGAAGTCGACAGCGAATTCGCGCGCTGGAACGTGACACCGACCGGTGCCGATGCCACTGAAGATTACCGTAACGAAGGCAGCACCTTCGGTTACATCGTCGAAATCGATCCGCACGATGCCTCTACCCGTGCCGTTAAGCGTACCCACCTGGGCCGTTTCCGTCACGAAGGCTGCTGGCCGGGCAAACTGGAAGAAGGCAAGCCGGTCGTGTTCTACTCCGGAGACGACTCTCGCTTCGAATACATCTACAAGTTTGTTTCCACCGCTCTGTGGAACCCTGCGGATGCCAACCCGAGTGATCGTCTGGCGACGGGCGCCAAGTACATGGATGAAGGCACCCTGTACGTTGCACGTTTCGACGAAGATGGTACCGGCACCTGGCTGCCGCTGACCGTTGATGCTGTCGCTCAGGACGGTCGTACTCTGGGCCAGATCTTCGGCGATCTGTCTGACATCATTCTGAACACTCGCGGTGCGGCTGATGCCATGGGCGCTACCCCGATGGACCGTCCGGAATGGTGTGCCGTCAGCCCGCTGAATGGCGATGTGTACTTCACCCTGACCAACAACACCCGTCGTACCGAGGCCAACGCAGCCAACCCGCGTATCGATAACGACTACGGTCACATCATTCGCTGGACTGAAGCCGACGACATGTCAGGCTTTGACTGGGAAATCTTCGTATTCGGTTCCAACGATTCCGCTGCCGCCGACACCAACCTGTCTGGCCTGACCGACCTGAACGAGTTCGCCAGCCCTGACGGCCTGGGCTTCGACAGCCGCGGAATCCTGTGGATCCAGACCGATAACGGTTCCGACGTTGCGGATGACACCAACGATCAGGTTCTGGCGGTTATCCCGTCTACCGTACTGGACGAGGATGGCAACCTGACCCCGATCACGGCAGACAACCAGGATATGCTGAAGCGCTTCTTCGTTGGCCCGAACGGCTGTGAAGTGACCGGTCTGGCCTTCAATGCTGACAACACCGCCATGTTCGTCAACATCCAGCACCCGGGCAACTGGCCATATTCTGACGATGCCACTGAAGTAACTCCGGCCGGTACCACACTGCGTCCGCGTGCTTCCACTGTGGTTATCCAGAAAGCAGACGGCGGCCCGATCGGAGTTTAATTACACGTCTTATCGTGCCGACTAAAAAGGGACCTTCGGGTCCCTTTTTACGTTTCTGCTCCCGGAAAATCAGGTCAGTTAAACGGTCTTTGTACCGCCAGCCAAGTAACACGCTGCGCAGGCACCTGAGCCGCCCAACGCGACACACCTTCCAGTTTCATCCCTTGCGTAAACGCATATTCCTGACCATTGAGTTTCACCCGCGTTTCCACTTCATAGCGCTCCGAGTTCAATACCAACGCATCCAGCACTCGGCTCATACTGGTCTCGTCCAGTCCCTGTAAAACGGCACGAACGTCATTTGCAGACGCATAGCCCGTCGCAGGGCGGCTCAACAGCAGTCGTCGCAGCATGGAGGAGGAAAGCTCACCGACAAAGAGTGACTCCAACAAAGGCAGATCCTGTAGCTTCAGGGCATTTACATTGAGGCGCCAGGGTTCTGAGTTTTGCCAGGCACAGAGCGCCGGGTGCTGCCAAATACGCCCACTGTCTCGCGGTAATACCAGGTTGATTTCACTGCTATCCGACATGGGTCCATTGGCCGGCAGCTGCCCCCTTGCTTGACGCGCATAGAGCCCTGCCTCAGCTCCTTGTGGCTGGGCTTGCATATCCTCATCCAGCCAGTCACTCAGTCGCTGCACTAGTCCCTGTGCCGTTCTGGAGTCTCGCATACTGAGCCAGTACAGCAGTTGAGCCTGTCCCGCTTGAGCATGCTTACCGGCAAGCTGATTTACGTTAAAGCAGGCCCGCATGTCCTTCAGTCTGACACTGATGCGCGTACCCGGAAGGTCGTCACCCCCCAGCTGAGCCACAGGGACTTCCAGCCACTCCCCTTGCAAGGTTCTCCAGAACAGCGGATTTTGCCGCCAGCCCTTGCTGGTCATGCCTTCTTCCACCAGTAGTTGGGCTGCCTGGTGCAGCGCTTTGGCTTGCTGGAGTTGATAGACCTCCCGTTGTGCTGATAGCTCTGCCCGCCCCTGCTGCAGGATTACCGGTAACCCCGTAGCGACCAAGGCCAAGGCGAACAGTACCATCAGCAGGGCTACGCCCCGCTGATGCTTAAGAGACTGTTTAGAGCAGGTGAGATCACGCTGGATGATAGACAACATGGGTGTTACTTCTGCAAACATGACCCTTTAGTAAACAATGATGCGATTGCAGCTTGATGACCCAATCCGACTCTCCACGTGGGTATGAGTGAAACCGGGATGACAGCGTTCAGGGGCAGTCTTTATTGTTAATCCAGTTGTTAATAATTATCATTGTGATACTAACTAGCGATTGTATCGCTCGAATATCGTATTCATTGGGGTCAACACATGAAACTCACCACCCGCGCAGTAGACGAGTCCTGCACACTTGCATCTGCGATTCGCTGTGCACTGGGCCTGTCATTGGCAGCGTTGCCAATCATGGCTCAGGCGCAAGATCAGGTTGCCGAAGTCACCTCCGAAACCATGGTTGTCAGCGCAACCGCCCTCAAGATTGATGCCCCCCTGGTCGAAACCCCGCGCTCGGTTTCCAGTGTGAATCGTGAAGAGCTGGATAAGCGCAACGTCCAGCAGTTGGATGAAACCTTCCGCTACCGTGCCGGTGTTTTGGAGGGTCTGTATGGCTCCGATAACAACACCGACTGGTTCAAGGTACGTGGCTTTGACCAGTCCACCTATCAGGATGGCCTGCGTATCTACCGCACCGGCTTTTACCAGTGGCTCCCTGAGCCTTATGGCCTGGAAAGCGTCGAAGTATTCAAAGGCCCTGCGTCTATCCTGTATGGCGAAGCACCTCCCGGGGGCGTAATCAATGCGGTCAGCAAGCGCCCGACTGCCAGCGCGCGAAATGAGATCGAAACCCAGACCGGCAACCGCAACCACCGTCAGATCGGACTGGATAGCTCGGGTCCGGCCAACGAAAGCGGCAATGTACGTTACCGTCTGGTCGGCCTGTATAAAGAGCGTGATGGCGATCTGGACCATACCTATAATGATCGCTACTACATCGCGCCAAGCCTGGAATGGGATATATCGGATGCTACTCAGCTGACATTGCTGGCCAGTTTCCAAAAGGACGATGGCGTCCCGACCAATGCCTTCAAGCTGCCTTACGGTACGCTGGATACCTCCAATGGGCGGGTAGATCCTCAGACCAACTATAGTGAGCCGGGTTACGACAAGGACGAACATACCCAGACATCATTGGGTTACGAACTGCGTCACGCATTCAACAATACCTGGTCCTTCGAACAGGACTTCCGCTATAACCAGTTGGACCTGGATCTGCGCAGCACCTACATTTTCTATGCGCTGGACGAACAGCAGGGGATGCGAGGTCATCTGCAGCGAGATGGCCAGATTGAGAGTTACGCACTGGATAACCGTCTGGTTGGCAACTGGCGCAGCAACCGCGTCGAGCATACCTTGCTGATTGGCCTCGACTACCAGGACCAGCAGGTCGATGGCCACGAGGCGGATCCCTTCCCGTTCGGAAATCCGATCGACCTGTTCAACCCGGAGTACGGAAACTATACCCCGGTCACCGCTGATCAATTCCTGCAGCGTAGCATCGATAAGAAACAGCTAGGCATCTACATTCAGGACCAGGTCCGTATCGATGATCGCTGGGTGCTGCTGGGGTCCGTGCGCTATGACGATGCTCAAACCGATAACCTGGACCACACTAACGGTGTTAAACAGGTATCCGATGACAATGCGCTGACCTGGTCAGCCGGTGCCATGTACCTGTCTGCCGTCGGCCTGAATCCCTACCTGAGCTATACAGAATCCTTTGAACCACAGCTTCAGACAGATTCCGCTGGCAGCCTGTTTGATCCGCTCGAAGGTCAGCAGTGGGAAGCCGGCGTGAAATATGCTCCGGCAGGATGGGATGGCTATATCTCAGCCGCATACTTTGATATCGAGGAGTCCAACAGCATCATCGCAGGACCTGTTACGCGCCAGGATGGCAAACGCACCTCTCAGGGTTTTGAACTGGAAGCCATGGGTTACCTGACCGATGCTCTGCAGGTAACCGCAGCCTATACCTACACCGATGCCCGCGACAAGGACGACAACCGAGCGGCACTGATCCCGCGTCACAGCGCATCACTGTGGCTGGATTACGATTTCAGAGGCACCGAGCTGAACGGTCTGAAACTGGGCGCAGGCCTGCGTCATGTCGGAGAATCGGTTGATGGCGAGACCCGCGTACCCGAATACACACTGGCCGACATCATGGCTCGGTATGACTTCAACGCGCAGTGGAGCGCTCAGCTGAACGTCAGCAACCTGACGGATGAAGTCTACGTCGCCAGTTGCAGCTACTGGTGCTACTACGGCGAATCCCGCAGTGTGACAGCCAGTCTTAAATATCGTTTTTGATATGACTTGATCTGATATTCGCCCGGCCTTTGCCGGGCGACTTCATAGTGAGTTGATCCAGTCCCGGTCAGCGTTATTCGATATTCTGGATCTGCTCGCGCATCTGTTCGATCAGAACTTTGAGTTCAACCGCACTGCGCGTGGTGTTGGCAACGATAGACTTGGATGACAGAGTGTTGGCTTCTCGGTTCAGCTCCTGCATCAGGAAATCCAGACGACGCCCTACCGGTCCTTTCTGAGTCAATACACGACGCACTTCCTGCACATGAGTGTCCAGTCGATCCAACTCCTCATCAACATCCGCTTTCTGAGCCAACAAGACAATTTCCTGCTCGATACGAGTCGGATCAAGCTCAATCTGCATGTCTGCCAGTTTCAGAATCAAGCTATCCCTTTGCGCCTGTAAAATACCCGGCAGTAACCCTCTCACCTCGGTGACTGTCTCATCAATCCCGTCCAAGCGCTGTTCAACAAGCTGTTTCAGCTCCGCTCCTTCCCGATCACGTCCTTGCAGCAGGTCGTCCAGAGCCTCAGAGAAAAGCTCCAGTGCCATCTTTTTGATCGCCCCCATATCCAGTGAAGACTCAACCAGAACGCCGGGCCAGGATAGCAGCTCCAGCGGATTGACCTTCTGCATGGAAATGCTCGTGCTCTCCAGCTGAGCCACTGCATTCACGACTTCATGTAAACGTGCAGTGTCGACCTGAAGTGTCTCCTGTGACTGCTCGGGGACAAACCTGAGCGTTGCTTCGACCTTACCTCGACTGATCGCTTTACGCAGCCGCTCGCGCAGTACGCCCTCAATCTCACGGAAGGATTCAGGCAAGCGGAAATGCGGTTCCATGTAGCGATGGTTCACCGAACGGAGCTCCCACGTCAGCGTGCCCCAGGGCTCCTGCCGTTCCTGTCGAGTAAAGGCGGTCATGCTTCGTGTCATATTGGGTCGATCTCTATTAGAATTGCGCTTGGTAAATATTTAATAGCCTGCCTATAACCGTGCGTTAACAGGCCGAAGAAGACAAGTGTATAGGGTAGATAATCATGAGCTCGAGCTTTTCTGAACAGCTGCAAAACCTGGGACTGAACAAGATGCGTCCAAGTGGCCGGCAGCCCGACCAGCTGCGCGAGATCAAGATCACCCGCAACTTTACACGCCACGCCGAAGGTTCGGTACTGGTCGAGTTCGGTGATACAAAAGTCATTTGTACTGCGACCGTAGACCGTGGTGTACCTCGCTTCCTGCGTGGCAGTGGTTCCGGCTGGGTAACTGCTGAATACGGTATGCTGCCCCGTTCCACCAATACTCGCTCCGACCGTGAAGCCGCGCGTGGCAAACAGACCGGCCGTACTATCGAGATTCAGCGTCTGATTGGCCGCTCTCTGCGCGCAGCTCTGGACCTGAACAAACTGGGAGAGAACACTATTACCATTGACTGTGACGTAATTCAGGCCGATGGAGGCACACGTACCGCCTCTATCACCGGCGCCTGCGTTGCACTGATGGATGCGATCGCGGTGCTGAAGAAAGACAAAAACGGCGCCATGAAGGGCAACCCGATCAAGCACATGATCGCGGCAGTATCTGTCGGTATCTACAAAGGTGAAGTCGTACTTGACCTGGATTATCCGGAGGACTCAGCCGCTGAAACCGATATGAACGTCATCATGAATGATCAGGGTGGTTTCATCGAAGTACAGGGAACTGCGGAAGGCGCGCCTTACACTCAAGACGAGCTCAATGCCATGCTGGCACTTGCCCGTAAGGGCATTGATGAGCTGATTGCGCTGCAGAAGAAAGCACTTGAAGGCTGAGTAATACAAAAACAAAGGGCCGCTGGTTTTCTCCAACGGCCCTTGCTGCCTCAAATCTCGATATCGTAATCAATGATGAGGGGAGCATGCTCGGAAAAGCGTTCTTCGCGGTATATCCGTGCGCTTTTCACATTTTTGCGAAGGTTCGCTGTCGTAATCTGATAGTCCAGTCTCGCACCCTCATTCAACGTCCAGGCACGATTGTAGTCTGGCCACCAGGTATACTGACGCTCCGCCTTATTGACCTGACGGAAAGCATCGGCATAGTCCATGTCACCCAGTACTTCTTCAATCCACGCACGTTCTTCTTCAAGAAAGCCTGAAACACGCTGATTGACATACCAGTTGCTGAGATCAATCGGGCGGTGCGCAATATTAAAGGTACCAGCAAAAATGAATTCGCGACGCTTACGCAACGTTTTCTTCAAGTGGCCCATAAACAGGTCAAGATACTCCATCTTGCCTGCCTGAGCCTCAGGACTGCGCAGACCTGATGGAATTGTCATGGAGCTGACACTGACCTTATCGAAGTCCGCCTGAATAAAGCGACCATGAAAGTCACACTGCTCAAAGCCCAGGCCCGTCATTATTGCCTTGGGCAGATGGCGAGTGTAAATGGCAACACCACTAAAGCCGTCTTCAAACGCATCGAAAAAATAGGCATTGTAGCCCTCAGGATGATACCGATCACCATCCAGCTGGTACTCTTTAGCCTTTAAGTTCTGCAGACAGACAACATCGGCGTCCTGACGGACCATCCAGTCAAAAAAACCTTTATCTGCAGCCTGTTCAATACCCTGAGTATTGAAGGTGATCACACGCATAGCGTCTTAGCCCCGTTGAGCGCGATTGAAACGAACCTGGGAAGAAAATGTAAACGAGAATTGTACCCAGAGCCGTGCCGAATTTAAAACTTTTCTGCCACTCTTTGCAGTACATCTAAAAGCTCCCAACAGGTATCATAACGCGGATTTCATTACTGCTGTGGAGGCCAAGATGCTGGATTACCAACGTGAGTTTATCGAGTTTGCTCTGGAGAAACAGGTTCTCCGCTTTGGCGAGTTCACTCTGAAGTCCGGACGTAAGAGCCCCTACTTCTTTAATGCTGGCTTGTTCAACTCAGGCCAGGCTTTGGCCAAACTGGGCCGTTTCTACGCTGCAGCACTGCAAAACGCCGGTATTGAGTACGACGTGATGCTGGGCCCCGCATACAAAGGCATCCCACTTGCCGCCGCCACCAGCGTTGCCTTAGCTACTGAGTATGACCTGGATGTACCTTACGTGTTCAATCGCAAGGAAGCCAAGGATCACGGCGAGGGTGGCAACCTGGTTGGTGCTGCACTTGAAGGCCGAGTTCTGATCATTGACGATGTTATCACCGCAGGTACTGCTATCCGAGAAGTGATGGCCATCATTGAGCAAGCCGGTGCCAAACCTGCTGCCACCCTTATTGCTCTGGACCGCCAGGAAAAGGGTAAAGGCGAACTCTCAGCCATCCAGGAAGTCGAGCGTGATTACAGCATGCCTGTCGTGAGCATTATCACACTCGCCGATCTGGCGGAGTACCTTGAAGAACAAGGTAACATGACCAAGGAACTGGAAGCCATTCGTGCATATCGTGCCCAATACGGTATCACAGGCTAAAAATTAGGATTTTTTCCTATATACCCACATTCATTAAGTGGCTATTATTTATCCCGTGGTTCACAGGACGTGAACAGGCTACAGGAAGTAGCACACCGCAAAGCCTGTACAGGTATGTACAGCGGCCGACAAGGATGTTGGCGACAGGGCCCCTTGCAATGGATAGCGCTGGGGCCCTTTTTTTATCCCCAGCGTTCATCCCCACCGCTTGTTTTCTACTGTATTGCCTTTCTTAAAAGCACCCAGCTAAAGCATCATTACCCTATATAGATTTATCCACAGCGAGCAACAAGGCTTTTACAGTCCTACCCTAAGCTGCAGTACCCAGACAGTTCCCCTGCCACTGCCCATAGCCCTGTGACGTATTAGGCACCTAGGCCCCCTATCTCTGTTCTGTTTTGTTCGAGCCTGTCACGCCCTCTCCTGCCCTGCAGAGACAACACCCATCGCGCCTGA
>JBLXGN010000013.1:0-74425 GCA_048260865.1 Marinobacterium sp.
CTGGGGGCGGTTGATTACATAACCAAGCCTTATGAAATGTCAGTCGTTAAGGCCCGCATCAAGAAGCAACTGGAAGCCCATCAAAAAAATGAGTTGCTGGAAAAAATGTCTTATCTGGACGCACTAACCCACGTAGCAAACCGCCGGCAACTTGATACAACACTGCAAAAAGAAGTTGGCCGGGCACAACGCACACAAGGCAGATTGGGACTGATCATCCTCGACATTGATTTTTTCAAACCTTATAACGACAACTATGGACACGGTCAGGGAGATGAGTGTCTTAAACTGGTTGCACAGAAGTTACAGCAGCTGGTGAGCCGGCCCGGTGACCTCTTTGCCCGCTATGGTGGAGAAGAGTTTGTGGTTTTGCTGCCTGAAACTGACAAAGAAGGCGTCTCTAAATTAGCCGAAGACATGCGAAGTGCGATTGAAGAGCTGGCAATACAACATGAGTACTCGGCTATTTCTGATCACATCACAATTAGCCTGGGTGGCGTGAGCAAGCGCCCAGTCTCAAGTGACTCAGCAGCAGCGTTATTAAAAGAAGCAGATGAAGCTCTCTATAGAGCAAAACATGAGGGCCGAAACAGATCAGTGATTAGTGGTGATTGAGAAAGTCTACATGTGCTTGATGATAGCTAATCTTATTATCGTACTTGAATTATAATGTACTTATATAACGGTATGATAATTACCTTTGGTGGTTTAATGGCTGCAAGATAGTGACAGAGATATTTCTCTCAGAGGATCAAATAGCTGAACGTTACGGCATACATCGTTCAACCCTCTGGCGCTGGGTTCAGAAAGGTACATTCCCAAAGGCAACTAGATCTAGGAAGGGTTGCAATGGATGGCTATTAACTGACATTGAAGATTGGGAAAAAAGACATGGCTTTCCTAAGCTATAACAGCGAGTAGGCGCCTTTAATATTGAAAGTATCTAAGGAATGAAACCTAAATGTGAATACTAGACACGTTGTTCACGCAGCTTCGGTATTCGAGACACTGGCAGTAGATTTCCGATACTGCCATGAGGGCCCTGTTTATTGTAGTGATTGATCCAATCTGTCAGCGCCCAGGTCCTTGATATGTCATTTGCGTAGGGCACCGCATATGCCCATTCTCGGATCATTGTCTGTATAAAACGCTCCGTCTTGCCGTTCGTTCTTGGCGTGTATGGGCGCGTGTATACATGCTTGATCCCTTCCCGTTGTAAAACTGCATTGAACCGACGGGAGCGATAGGCTGGACCGTTATCGGTCATCAGATGTTTTACCTCCACACCTATTCCGCGGTAGGCCGCCAGAGCGTTTTCCAAAAAGCGCGTTGTGGTGCCTTGCTGCTCATCGGGTAGCACCCGGGCAAACGCCCAGCGGCTGTGATCATCAATGCAGATATGGACGCATTCATAACCCGCACCTCGCGTGCCCTGGCGACGG
Organism: Marinobacterium sp.; assembly: GCA_048260865.1. Lineage (GTDB taxonomy): Bacteria > Pseudomonadota > Gammaproteobacteria > Pseudomonadales > Balneatricaceae > Marinobacterium. Next base: position 1,443 of record JBLXGN010000013.1, read on the forward strand.
TTGTTTGTTACACGGTGGCCGGGCCTGTCGAAGCGAGGCAGTTTCTTGATATCCATATGCAGCATGTCACCCGGCGCGGGGTGCTCGTAGCGCTGCACAGGTTGCACCGGCTCCAGGTGTGAGGCGCGATTGAGCTTCAGTCGACGCAGTACAGCTGTCACGGTGGAATAAGCCAGACTCAGTGCCTGTGCGATCTGTTTGGCGGTCCACTTGAGCGTCAGTCGCATCTTCTGAATCAGCTCAATCCACTGTTTTGGCATCTGCCTCGGTGAGGCGTGGGGACGGCTAGATGCTGACTCAAGACCCGCCTCACCAGCCTCTCGATAACGAGCAAGCCACTTGTAGACAGTGTGCGTGCTGATACCAAAAGTGCTGGCAATGTCTCGCACCGGCTGCTGCTGACGGAGGGCTCGATCAACGATCAGGGCTCGAATATGAGGCGTAGTTCGGGCATTCTTGTGAGGGTTGTTCATGTCGGTTGTTCTGTGCTGTTTGTTTGGCGATAACCAGCATCTCGAACTTAACCGGCGTGAACAACCTCCTTAGCACCCACACCTAGTCAGCTGTTGGATCAGTTCCAGCCGCTGGCCACTTACTTGGATGGTTTTGAAAAGGTGGCCCAGTGCGTATCGGGAACTAGTGTACTCATCAGCTGGTCGCTTTCAAATCTCAGGGCACGATTGCGTTGGTCGGGCCAAAGGGCGAAAAAGAGTTACTGGACCCTCGTACTTTGCAGAACCGACTCATCATTGACGATGGCTTGAGTTATAAGATTGCGGCCATGAAGGGGGCAGGGATTGCTCTACACGCGCTGTGGAGCGTCCATCGAGAACTTTCTGCGGGAACTCTGGTACAGTTTCTTCAAAACTACCGGATGGACGCTGAGCCGGCGCTTTGGCTGGTGTATCCAAAATCCAATTTACTAACCGCAAAGGTCAGGGTTTTCATTGATTTCTTGACAGAGCGGATCGGGAAAAATCCACTTTGGGAATAACTTAAGTCATTAAATGCTTCAGGTAAAATTAACAGATTTATGGCATTACAGGCTTACAGGCTTACAGGCTTACAGGCCGATTTACTCTTAAGCTGGTTGGCGCTAAGTCAACAAGCCCATTGTAGAGAGAAGGGCGGTCTGTAAGCTGTGACTGCTCCCCGCCCTATTGAGGGTGTCGCGAAAGGGGTAAAGCCTTAAAATAAACCTTTTATCTGCCCGAGAGCTTACCGTGTCGACAGCATGTATGCCCACACCTGATGACAGGCAGTTCGCGCTTTTTCAGGCATTGCCTGCCTCGCCTCCTCCGCCCTCCCGTGTTACGACTGCATCGTCAGGACGGCGCTTCATACAAGGTGATGCCAAGGCGATTTCCCTGGGCATGACACCGCTTGAAGATCATCTACGGCTGTCAGGAATTAGCGCCCCTTTTGTAGTGGCCGACCTGTTGGATGACCAGGATTGGATGCCCTTTGAGAATCGCTATGCAGCCACGGGGCGCGCCCCCTATGCGCCACGCGCGATGATGGGGTTGATTCTCTACGGGATCATGAACGGGGTTTCTTCGTTGCGCTCGCTGGAGCAGCTGGCTCGTGTCGATCTGGGGGCTATGTGGGTGACCGGAGGTATTGCCCCCGATCATGCCAACATCGGACGCTTTATCTGCCTGCATGAACAAGCACTTTCAGAGACGTTTTTCGAAGCGCTGACCCGCACCATTCTGGCCAGAATCGGAGCTTCGACCACATGCCTGGCAGGTGATGGGACAGTGATCGAAGCAGCCTGTTCTCACTACCGTCTGCTTAAAGACGAGGCGGTGCGTGCTCGAGTCAGTAAAGCCCTGAAAGACCATCAACAGGCCTCTCCTGAACAGCAGGATGAAACGCAGCAGCAGTTGGAGAAAGCGCAGGCCTGCGAGCAGGTTCTTGACGCGCGGATCGCGACACGACGGCGCCACGGCAAGCGTGTCGATACGGTGCGCGTCAGTCCCACCGAACCAGAGGCCGCTGTACAGCGTCAGAAGCGAGGACGCGGCTTTGCGCCGGCTTATACGCCCTCCGTTCTGGCTAATGAGGCACGTATTATCGTGGCGCATGCCATAGATCCCACGAGTGAGACACGCGTGGTCGGAGAGCTGCTCGATCAGAGTGAGCGCGTGGCCCCCGAGACTCAGCGCGAACTGCTACTGGATGCTGGCTATTTTGATGATGGCGTCATTGCGGCAACACTGGCGCGTGATGTCAGCCTGTTGTGCCCGCCCAAACCCAGCACCACGGACAAGGTGGGTGGTCTATATCATAAAAGCCAGTTCGCCTACGATGCAGATCAGGACGTCTACCTATGTCCGGCAGGACAGCGGCTTCGGCGTATCAGTCATGCACGTGCATCGGCACGCACGCGTGAACAGTTCGTCTATGCGTGTGATCAATGCGCGGCCTGCCCACAACGCACGGCGTGTACCCGTTCTACCCAAGGACGCCGAATCAAGCGTTACCCGGAAGATGAGGTTCGTCTGGCCCTGCAGCAGGTCATGACACATCCGGGTGCCCAAAACGTCTTTCGACAGCGCAAGGCCATGGTCGAGCCGGTATTTTCCACGCTACGTCAGCAGCAGGGCCTGACACGCTTCCGACGCCGAGGACTGGCGGGTGTCAAGCGCGAGCTTGCCCTGCATGTCCTGGCCTATAATGTGGCTCGCGCCGTCTCGCTGAGCCTTTATTGTCTTATCTGGGTTTACAGGTGGGCATATTTGAGGGACGTTTGCCTGGCTTGGAAAATGCTTTCGGCCGCAGGGGTGCTCAATAGCGAAGCGTACCAGCCCGCGACATCGCCGAACACCTGCTGCCTAATGCCGCGTTAAGCGATTTGCGACACCCTCGAATGGGCGAGGGTTTAAGCGGATTTTTGCTAGAAAACAGCTTGATTTCCGGGCTATGTCATTTCTTTTCCCAGGCAAAACGCTTGAACACTTCATCGACCGGAGTTTCGGCGAAGTGGTTTACGTAGTTGCTCATTATTTTCTGTGCCAGGCCCAAGTTGATTTCCAGCAATTGCTTGGGACCGTATCCGGCTGCAAAAAAGGCATCAATGGTCTCTGGCGTCAGATGACCTCGGTTTCGCACCATTTCAAGCGTTGTGTTTTGCAGTGCCTGCAGCTTGGCATTGGGCATGGGCTCACTGTTGCGCAGTGCCTCGATCAGTGATGGATCTACATTCATCATATGAGCGATGCCTGTATGTGCGGGTACACAGTAATGGCATTCATGCTCAACGTTGATCGTCTGCCATACCACGGTCAGCTCTTCCGCATCGAAGGATGTTTCCTGAAACAGTTTGTGCAGGGTTTGGTAGGCCTCATAAGCCTGAGGTGATTCGGCCAAAACCTTGTGCAGCCCTGGTAGTCGACCAAAGGCTTTGATGGATTGCTTCATCAATGGCTTGCTTGCTTCAGGTGCAGTTTCTTCAGTGTGGAACGTAAAACGGCTCATATGAATCTCCCAATTGGTGCATAACTGCATAGTTGTTCTGTGATGTGAGAAATACAGTAGCTGGACTTGAACGATTGTTCAAGCGACAATTGAACAATCGTTCAGGAGAGTGTTATGACCAGTTCAGCAAAGTACGATCGCGAGGTAGCCATTCGCAAGGCCGCAAACCTGTTTTGGGCCAAAGGCTTTCATGCAACGTCGATGCGAAATATTCAACAGGCGATGGATATGCGTCCAGGCAGCATCTACGCCAGTTTTGGTAGCAAGGAAGCGTTATTCAAACTCGCACTGCAGTGCTATCTGGAGCAGGGGCAGCGCAAACTTGAGGTGAGTGTTTTCGAGGCAGGCTCTCCCTTGGCAGGTTTAAAGCAGTTTGTGGAAGATGCAGTATTGAACTCGAATGATTTGGCACCAAGCGGTATGTGCATGTTGGTAAAAACCATCTCTGAACTGACCGAGGAACATGCCGACTTATTAGCTGAAGCAAGGCGCCTTTTGAAAAAGATGGAACAGGTTTTTGCCGCAGTGTTGCATCAGGCGCAGGCGGCGAGGGAGATTGACCAGGATACTGATTGCGATCGTCTGGCACGCTATCTTCAAATGCAGTTCATGGGACTGAGAGCCTACGCCCGCGCTACGGAGGATCATGGCTCGCAACTGCAGGACCTGATCGACGATACCTTTGCTGTCATGTGCCAGAGCAAAGAGTGCCAGTCTTGTTGAATTCTGGTGTCAGGTCTGATGTTGCCAGTGTCTCTGGTATCGACAGATCTTAAGCGTATGGGCCTGAGGAAATGCAGGTCAGGACCAAAGAAGTAATTAATGTCACGGTTATTATGCATACACTAGCTTGACTGGGCTTTAATCGGTTTAGCCGTGTAACGGGAGTAGATATGAAATCGGTAACATTGAAGCAGCCAGGCGGCTTGAATAACATTGCTTTGAGCAAAGGCGGTGAGGTAGTTGCCCCGGGGCCTGGCGAAATCAGGGTACGTATCGAAGCGGGCTCACTGAACTATCACGACCTGCTAGTCGCTGAAGGCACTTTGCCGACAGAAGACGGACGTGTCCTGCTGTCTGACGGTGCTGGGGTTGTCGATGCTATTGGGTCCGGAGTGTCGGAGTTTAGTGTGGGGGATGCTGTAGTTTCGGTATTTTTCCCGCAATGGCAAAAAGGTCCGGCGGATGCCTCAGTGAGTGATTTCGCACAGACTCCGGGGGATGGTGTGGATGGCATGGCCGCGGAATATGTGACCCGTCCGGCTGTGGCATTTACGCATGCACCGTCCGGATGGTCATTCAGGGAAGCCGCTACGATTACAACGGCAGGGGTGACGGCTTGGCGAGCACTGATTAGCGATGGTCAGCTGAAAGCAGGTGATACCATTGTGACGCTTGGGACCGGTGGCGTATCCATTGCCGCCCTGCAGATTGCCAAAATGTCTGGGGCACGTGTGATCGCCACTTCATCGTCGGATGAAAAGCTCGCCAAATTAACGGCAATGGGGGCTGATGAAGTCATCAATTATCGCGATACACCCGAATGGGGGCAAAGGGTGCTGGCGTTAACTCAGGGACAGGGTGCGAAACAGATTATTGAAGTGGGTGGCCCAGGGACGCTGGAGCAGTCGGTGACCGCGGTTGCGCCGGGAGGGCAGATCTCGCTGATTGGTGTGTTGACGGGCTTTGAAGGCAAGGTGCCAACAGCGGCGATGATGTTCAAACAGGTTCGGTTGCAGGGGTTGCTGGTCGGCAGCCGCCAGCACCAGCAAGACTATGTGCAGGCTTTAGCAAGCAACGATTACCGGCCCGTAATCGACAAGGTTTTCGCGATGGAAGACTTGGGGTCCGCGTTTGAGTACCAAAAAAGTGGTGCCCATTTCGGCAAAGTGGTGGTCAGCTGGTAAATCCGCAGCTTCACCATGGAGGCCTGTTACGGGCCTCCAATTGAGTTTTGCGCACAGTTTAGCCCATCACCGAACGAGCGGTTTCACGAATACAGTTTTTTAGCGGTATCAGCAGAGTTGATTCAAGTGACGTCGCCTGTATGAGGTTCATGCTAAGTACATGGTTGTGAGGCAAGCCAGTGATAGGCTGCAATTCTTCTAGATGATTGGCCAGGCTGGACTCTGGTAAAAGCGATGCCGCCAAGCCTGCAGTGACGGCAGCGGTCAGGTTTTCCAGTTCGGGGCTGGTCATGACCAGTTCGTAGCGAATATCGGCCTGCTTCAAATCATCAAGACAGGTCTCGCGTAATACGCAGTCTCCCTCAAAGAGAGCTACAGGCAAAGGGGCTTGTTGCTGAGGTCGCAAGCTTGTCGTGACCGCCCAGAGGAGCCGCTCGGTCCAAAGTGTCTCTTCGTTATCGAATTCTGGCTCGCCAGTTACAATGGCGATATCCAAATCTGCCCGTTTAATCATCTCGCGTAATTCCCGGCTGCGAGAGCAGGTGACACGTGGCAAAAGTTCGGGGAATTCTCGTTTAAGCCGCGGAATGAAATGTTGCACAAAGGCCTGGGCGTAATCGGTAGGCACACCGAAGTGGATCTCTCCACGCAGTGGTTGAGTGCTCAGCGCGCTAAGCACCTCATTGTTCAGGCGCAGAAACCGCTCTGCATAGGCTAATAGTGTTTTACCTTCTGACGTCAGCTTGATCCCCTGATTGCTGCGTTGTAGCAGGCATACCTCGAGCTGTTCTTCCAGACGTTTGATTTGCATGCTAATCGTCGATTGAGATCGATACAGCCGGGCTGCAGCGCCTTTGAAGCCGCCTTCGGCAACCACCGTCGAAAACGTATTGAGCAATTCAAAGTCCAGTAAGGATTTCATTAGCGGACCTCGTGACTTGAAGGTGATGTTGTGTTGTTTGATTTTTTTGAATGATTGAATCAAGTATATTCGTTTGAATGAACTATGTCGTCTTCGTATGGTTGTAACTGTTCATCCAATCGATGCAGCGCATCGGCAAAGACAGGTAATCTTCAATGACAGCATTCAACATTCCTCAAACCATGGCTGGCGTAGTCCTTACGGGTCATGGTGGACTCGATAAGCTGGAGTTTCGGCAAGATCTGCCGGTACCCAAACCACAGGTCGGACAAGTACTGATTCGAGTGGGTGCCAGTGCAGTCAATAATACTGATATCAATACTCGCATCGGCTGGTACTCCAAGGGCGTGAGCACCGGCACCGATGTGGGCGGTGAGTCCGGTTTTGCAACGGCGAATCAAGACGATGCTACCTGGTCGGGAAATCCTCTGAGTTTTCCTCGTATTCAGGGAGCGGACTGCTGTGGCGTGATCGTGGCCGTTGGTGAGGGGGGCGATTCGAGTCGTATCGGGCAACGAGTCCTGGTGCGCCCCATGCACTCACCTACGCAACAGCCAGCACCTTATGAACTGGTGACCTTTGGCTCTGAATGTGATGGCAGTTTTGCTGAATATGCTGTCGCGCCGGCTCATGAAACATTCGAAATACAGAGTGATTTGAGCGATGAGGCGCTGGCCTCTTTTCCCTGTGCCTATTCGACGGCTGAAGGCATGCTTGATCGGGCAGACCTGAAGGCAGGTGAACGTGTTTTGATTACGGGTGCCTCTGGTGGCGTAGGCTCGGCAGCTGTTCAGTTGGCCAGGCGGCGTGGTGCCGAGGTCATCGCTGTCTGTGGCGAGAGTAAGTCCGAGGCCGTGCAGGCCCTTGGTGCCGACCAGATCATCCCGCGTGGACTGGCGTTATCGGATGTACTGGCCGCCGAGAGTGTGCAGGTTGTTGTGGATCTTGTGGCAGGTCCTCAATGGCCACAGCTGTTGGATGTACTTTGCCGAGGCGGTCGCTATACCGTGGCGGGTGCGATTGCTGGTCCCCTGGTTGAGTTGGATGTGCGTACACTCTACCTGAAGGATCTGAGTTTCTTTGGTTCCACATGGCAGCCCCGTCACGTATTCGAGAACCTGATTCAGTATATTGAGCGGGGTGAAATACAGCCACAGGTGGCCCAGGTCTATCCCCTGTCCGAGATACATCGTGCTCAGCAGGATTTCATGAGCAAGCAGATGGCTGGAAAGCTGGCACTGAAAGTGAAATAAAACCAGCAGCCCAATTATTTAGCAGAGTTACTGCCATTGCAGATTCTTGGTCGCGATAAATGAACGCAAGGATGCTACGACACCAATTGAGGCAGACACCTGGGAGGCGTAATGTCGTCGCCTCAGCCTGAATGACGCTGATCTTGGCGGCTAATTAGCTTGGTCGTTGGGTGAGGAGCTGGCGGATTCTTGCCCGAATGGACGGGCTTACCGGCGCTGTGTTTATCGGTTTTGGTATGAAACTCGTTTTGTCGCGGGAGTAAATCAACCAAACCCGAACAGCTGAATCGCAGCGACTGTCGAAATACCCCGGATCAGCCATTTAATATGACGAAACTGCAGCCGGCGGATCAACCAGAAACCCATTGCTCCACCCACGGCTAGCCCCGGCAGCGCCTGTAAACCGAGCCATAGCGTGTCCTGATGCAGCAACCCCAGGTGTAGGAAGAAGGGCACCTTAAGCAGGTTGATTAGGAAAAAGGTCCACACCCGGGTAGCGATGTAGCTCTCTTTGTCGAGCTTCTGCTCCATCAGATAGAGACTGACCAAAGGTCCCGCCGAGTTGGCGGTGATGCTGATAAGGCCGGTAAGTGCCCCCATCAGATGGCCGATAATCGGTAGTTTCATAAACAGGGTATTGCGAAAATCCATCAGGACGCTGAGGATCAGCATGCCCACAATCAGGCAACCGAGCAGTGCCCTGAAATGCCCGTTGGAAAGACCCGCCAGCAACCAGGCACCAGTGGCAACTCCAGCCAAGCAGAGTGGCAGCATACGTGTCAGTACACTCCAGTCAATGTGTTTGCGATAGGTGCTGGCGGCGAGAATATCGGTCAGGATATACATGGGGACGATAATCGCCAGAACTTCCGGTCCGGGAAAAGCGATCAACAAAATTGGCAGGATAATCACGCCCATCCCACCGATTGAAAACTTCGAAAACCCGGTTATCAACCCCGCTATCAGCAAACATACCAGTGTTATGTCCATCACTTATCCTTAGTTGAGTCAGGTGTCTGGCTTGCGCTTGAGAATGATTTCAAGATAACGATATGTTTTTGTATAGGTGATCGTTAAAAGCGATCATGTTGGACATGATCCTGATATTAAGAAGAGTAAACCCCATGACCAATGAACAGCTGAGGGCCTTGGTGGCGGTGGTGGAGTGGGGCAGTTTTCGCGCGGCCTCCGGCCACATTTTCAAGACTCAGTCCAGTATCAATGCGCGCACTTGAAGAGGAGTTCGGCCTGCAGCTGTTCGATCGCAGCCATTATCGGCCGCAACTGACGGCTGAGGGCAGGACCTTCTATCATCAGGCGCGCAAGCTGCTGTCTCAGGCGGATGAACTGAAGCAGCTCGGACACAGGCTCGCCAGCGACCCTGCGCCGACACTGTCCATCGCGCTCAGCGCCATGTGCTCGCTGCCGCCGGGGCTGGATATTATCCGTCGCTTTTGCAGCGATCATCCTGAGCTGCGCTTTCATATATATACCGAGCATCTGTCAGGGGTTTTGGAACAACTGCACCTAGAAACTGCGGAGATCGCCATAGGACCTCACCGGGGGCTGGACCAACGATATGACTTTGCCGAAATATCACGCATTGAAATGGTGACTGTTGCGGCGCCCGGCTTTTTGCCCGATCAGCCGGATGGTCTGGTGCCTCAGGCGCTACTAAGATCGCGGCCGCATATTCTGATTACCGACAGCGGCTCACGAGCTCCCTTCGATCATCTCAATGTAATACCTGGTGGTCATATCTGGTATGTAAGTGATTACCAGATGAAGCGGGCTCTGCTGCTTGCAAAAATGGGCTGGGCACGGATCCCGCTGCACATGGTGAAGCAAGAGTTGGCCTCAGGCGAACTGCTGCAGCTCGACATCGAAAACTTCCCATCCAAAAGTGAGATCCCGATTTACCTAATTCGACTGAATGAGCATCCGCCTACTAGTGAAGCTTATGCACTATGGCAGGCGATGCTTGAGCTGCGTGTTTGATGTTTGCTGGCTCCAATAACGCATTTGTATGCAGATACGCTAATTTGACGCTGTGCCTAACAAAAGCTATGTTGTCTTATTAGCTCAAAGATAGAAATATGCCTGTAGTCTCCAGCTCAATAAATCAGCGAATGCGATCAAGCTCGTTAGTGGCGATGTCACTGCTGTGGCTGATGCTCGCCTTGATGTCTTTGCTGATGCATCAGACATCAACGGCGCCGCTTTCTCAAGGTGGCTTTTTTGGCAAGCTTGAGCATGTGCTAGTTGGCTCGACTCATGAGTCCTTGAAGGTCCTCCAGCGCGAAAATAATAGCGAGCCTGATCATCCCTCGGATATCGATCGCTGGCTGGCCGCCGTTTGCTATAGCCTGTTGCTTACTGAGCCTGAGATTCGGCCACTGGATCTCTCTGCACAGGTCAACGCGCTTTCTTCGGAGTACAATCTTCTAGCGCCACCGCTCAGAGCTCCTCCAACCGCGTAATTATCAACGTTTTATTCGCATGGTGTCATTTTGATGCCATTCGCTAACACCTTGAGTATTACGCATGAAATCCCTACGTTCTCGAGCCGTGATATACGGCTTGGTGGTTGTGCTTGGCTTGCTGAGTGCGCTGCCCAGTGTATTACCCGATACATTTTCTAAACACCTTCCTGCCTGGTACACCCAGAGCGCTGTTTCCCTGGGGCTGGACCTGCGAGGAGGGTCGCATCTGCTGCTCGCGGCTGATTCCCAAGCATTGTTTAACGATCAATTGCAGTCAGCGTCGGGTGAACTGACACATCAGTTACGTGATGCTGATATCTATTACCTGCCGCCGTCTATTCACGATGAGCGGATTGAGCTGACGCTGCGCAAGCCTGAACAAATGAAGGCAGCGTTGGATATCGTGAACGCTTTGAATGCCCGCTCTCCCGATGGCGTGCGGCATTTTAGTATCGAGCAGGTTAATCAGAAATTAGTCCTGGAGTTAACCGAACAGTGGCGTCAGGCACAGCTTCAGGATGCGCTGGACAGGAGTCTGGAGGTTGTCCGTCGGCGCCTGAATGAAACAGGGCTGGTCGAACCCAGTATTACCAAGCAGGGTAACGATGGCATCCTAGTGCAGATGCCGGGAGTGGCCGATCCGAGTGAAATCCGCAAGCTGTTGGGAACGACGGCCAAAATGTCGTTTCATTGGGTAGATCAGGCGGGCCGGACGGATGGTACGGCGACTATTGACCTGCCCGGCACGGACGCCACTCGCAGCTATCATCTAGAACAGCAGGTGGCAATGGAGGGCAAGCATATTCGCGATGCGCAACTGGCTTTCCAGCAGGATAGCGGCGAGCCCATAGTGACCTTCGATCTGGACGGTGAAGGCGGTCGCCTCTTTGGTGAGATCACCCAGCAGAATGTCGGGAGATCACTCGCGATCGTACTGGACAACAAGGTGATTACTGCGCCAGTGATTCAGAGCGCAATTGGTGGCGGTAGTGGTCAAATCAGCGGGCAGTTTACCTCCCAGGAAGCCAGCAACCTCGCTCTCCTGCTTCGGGCAGGCGCGTTGCCGGTGCCTTTGCACGTAATCGAAGAGCGTACGGTCGGGCCTGATCTGGGCAGTGATGCGATCGAGATGGGTTTGCTCACCGGACTTGTCGGTGCCGCCATGGTGGTTGCGTTCATGGTGGGTATCTATGGACGCTGGGGGCTTATCTCCTGTGTTGGGCTTGCAGTCAATATCGGGCTGGTGTTTGGAATGCTTAGCCTCCTGGGGGCGACGCTGACCCTGCCCGGGATTGCCGGCATCATTCTGACGATTGGAATGGCGGTGGATGCAAATATCCTGATCAACGAGCGGATCAGGGAAGAGAGTAAACGGGGACGCTCGGCAAGGATTGCATTGAAGGAAGGTTTTGATCGTGCCTATAGCACCATCCTGGATTCCAATATCACCACACTGATTGCGGTCAGTCTGCTGTTCCTATTCGGCAGTGGGCCGGTGAAAGGTTTTGCGGTGACGATCGGTATCGGTTTGCTCACTTCACTGTTTACAGCCAATGCGGTGACCCGTCTGTTGATGGAGTGGACCGTGCGAGGCAAGGAACGCACTCCGCTGAGCATGGGAGGCATTCGCTGGATAGAACGACTGACCGCCACGCGCGTGGATTTTTTGCGTGGACGTGTTGTCGGACTGACTGCTTCTGCAGTGTTGTCCATCGTATCTATCGGTCTGTTTCTGCAGCCTGGGCTGCACTACGGGGTGGATTTCACCGGCGGTACGGTTATTGAGGTCGAGGCCCCCGAGTTCAGTGTCGAGCATCTCAGAACATCGCTGCAGGTTGGGTCGCTTAGTGATGCGACTATTCAGGAGTTCGCCGAGAGAGGGCATTTCCTGATTCGTCTGCCCGCCGACACGGAACAGCCAGGCAAGACCGCCGAGCAGGTTGAGGCAATCAAGTCGGCGGTGATAGCCCTGCAACCGAAGGCAGAGTTCCCGCGGGTCGATATGGTTGGTCCTAAGGTCAGTGGTGACTTCAGCGATATCACCATACTCGCCATTCTGGCGGCGGGAGCGGGGATGCTGGTTTATCTTTGGGTACGCTTCGAGTCACATTTTGCGCTGGCAGCAACCCTTACCATCGGCCTGGACCTGACCAAGACCATCGGCTTCTTTGCGCTCACCGGTGTTGAGTTCAACCTGACTGCGGTAGCCGCACTACTGGCGCTTATTGGCTATTCTGTGAATGACAAGGTGGTGGTGTTTGACCGCATTCGAGAAGGGTTGAGACAGACGCCGGACAAGCCGATTCTTGAGGTCCTCAACGATAGCATTACCTCGACATTGAACCGGACACTTTTCACCTCAACGACCACCTTTCTGGCTTTGCTGCCGATGGCGACCACCGGAGGTGCCGCGGTCGCGAGCTTTGCCTTACCGATGTTGTTTGGTGTGGTGATAGGGACGAGTTCATCAATTTTTATTGCCTCACCACTACTCTATTACCTGCATCAGCGGCGCGTGTGCAAGGGGTTGCCGCCTTTGCGCCCTAGTGCGGAAGCCGTGCAGAAGGAGCTGGCACTGATGCCATAGCTTGTGGTGACGCACTGGATGGCTCAGGACTGTAAGACCCTGTGAGCGCAGTGCGTCCCCAGCCATTTTTGCAAATGTTTTTCTGGCCTGTGGCAGGTCCGCTAGGCTGTGACAGAGGAAGTGCTTATGTTCGCCATTGACCACATTATTCTGTTGGCCGCTGTGCTGATACTCTTTGGCATCCTTTCCAGCAAACTATCGGCCCGGCTTGGGCTGCCTGTGCTGGTGCTCTTCCTGCTGGTTGGCATGTTAGCCGGTGAGGACGGTATCGGCATCGCCTTCGACAATGCGGTCGAAGCGCATGCGCTGGGCACCCTGGCGTTGGCGATGATTTTGTTCGATGGTGGTCTGCAGACCCCCTTTGCTTCGATCAAAAGGGTGTGGAAACCGGCATCGCTGCTGGCCACCTGGGGGGTGTTTGTTACGGCGGCCATCACCGGCATGGCGGCCACGTTTGTATTGGACCTACCGATCCTGGAAGGCTTACTACTGGGAGCTATTGTCGGTTCTACCGATGCAGCGGCGGTATTCTCGCTGCTGCGCAATGCCGGTATCCACATTAATTCGCGGCTGAAAAATACCTTGGAGATCGAGAGTGCCTCCAACGACCCGATGGCGATTTTTCTGACCGTCGGCCTGTTGGATATTCTAGTTAAAGGGATGCAGCCGGGGATAGGTTTGCTGCAGTTGTTTGTCATGCAGATGGGCATAGGTGCGTTGGTGGGGCTTTCGATCGGATGGATTGCGGTCAGGGCAATCAATCGGATTCAATTGAGCGCGTCCGGGCTTTACCTGGTAATGGTCACCGCCTTTGGTTTACTGGCATTTGGCATTGCGGCCAACCTGGATGGTAGCGGCTTCTTGGCGATCTTTATCGCCGGTGTGATGATCGGAAATACACGCTTCGTCTTTCAGCGTAGTACCTTTCTGTTTCATGATGGTTTGGCCTGGCTCAGTCAGATCATGATGTTTGTCGTGCTCGGGCTGCTGGTAACCCCGGAGTCACTGCTGGATGTCTGGCTGCAAGGTTTGGTGATTGCGGCGGTGCTGATACTGATAGCCCGTCCTTTGGCGGTGGCGCCGGTATTGAAACTGTTCGGTTTCAGTCGTAATGAAATCGGCCTGGTTTCCTGGGTCGGGTTGCGTGGCTCTGTGCCGATTATCCTAGCGATTTTTCCGTTGCTCTATGGCTTGCCCGGCGCGGAGTTGATCTTCAACGTGGTGTTCTTCGTCGTGCTTATCTCTGCAACCATCCAGGGGTCGGCGCTGCCCTGGGTGGCGCGCAAGCTCGGCCTGACGGAAGCGCCGCCCCCTGTATCTGCGGCAACACTGGAGATCACATCTCTGGGCGATGTAGATGCCGAAATCGTCGAGTACATTCTGGCTGACAGTCCCAGGGTTAACGGCTTGCTACTGTCCCAAATGGCGCTGCCTGATAACACGATAGTCGCCATGATCAGCCGCGACTCAACGGTGATCCCACCACGTGGATCGACCCGACTGCAGGCGGGCGACCACCTGTTTGTCGTGCTGCGGCCAGAGCTTCGGCTGTTTGTGGATTGTGTGTTCTCGCCTAGCCTGAGTGCCGAAGCCAGTGTTCTTTTACAGACCGCCCTGAACCTTAAGGGCAGTACTCGTATCGAAGAAGTTCAGCGTGCCTATGGCATCCGCTTATCTGACGACAGCAGCCTGACCCTGGAACAGTTGGCGAAGAAAGCTTTGGAAGGCGAATGTGAATGCGGCGCACAGTTCAGTATAGGTGGGGTGCAGTTGCAGGTAGAGGGAATGCTGGATGCCAGAGTGACAACAGTAAGTTTGTCAATTGAACAAGATATTATGTCTAATAATGCTAACAAGCGGTAGAACCTTATTGTGTTGGTAAACTTCAACCAACCAATGGAATGAGTGTCGCTCTAGCTCGAATATCACTTGGGTTGCTTCTGACTTGAAGCTTCTTAAGCTTTAGTGTGCCTGACCCTATACGCTCAGGCACTCACAGGTGACATCGGTCGATGTCCAGCCCTTGTATTCCAGTTAGTGTCGGAATTCATACCAGCTTTGATCCAGTATCGACCGATTTGGGCCGGTTTTCTGGCGAGCGTTGCGCCCTGGGACTTCAGCGGTGCTCTTGGCCGATGCTGACATGTTGTCCTGAAGATCTTCAATCACGATCATCGCATGGCTTTGGCTGATGTGGCTTGAGGTCTTGTAGAAGTAGTCTCGGCTGACGTTGGCAATCTTGCATTCCAGACACTGGATACGGGCTTTGGCCCTGCGCCAGTTGCTGGAGGATTTCACCTTGCAGCTTATTTGGCGCTGAGCTTTGGCAAGTGCCTGTTGATACGCTGGAAGCAGACAAGCGCTGCGGTGAAGGTGCCATCGCTCAGGGTCGCGAAGTTGGCAATGCCCAGATCTATTCCGATCCTAGATGTAGGCTTCGAATGCTCCGATACTGTTACCTCGCGCTAGGTTTGAAAGCTGATGTGCTAGTCATCGGACTCCCAGCCAACGCTGCAGTTTTTGATTCTGCCTACGATCGGGCGAGACTGACGAAATTTGATCCAGCCCCGCTTGGAGGGTAGCTTCACCAGCCACCCATCCGGTTAGTATTATTTGGCGAAATCAACGAAGCGAATGCTATCGCGGTTACAGCTCTTTTTGAAGAGAGGCCGTTGAGCCTGCAGCTTGTGATCAGCAATCACGCTGCCAAGACGCGACCAGAGCCTTCAATTTCTGCTGCAGGTTATCGTGAGAGGATACTTTCAGCCACTCCGTTTCCGGCTTCCGCATATACGAAATGGCCCATTTGGCCATCGTCTCATAGCGCGGGACGCGCTGATCTCCGGTCTCTAGCGTGTTGTTGCACCCCCTAAAACCTGGTTCCAGGCGAAACGAGATACCTTATCCGCCAGCACGTATTTTATTCAGGGCTGAATACGCCATATCAGAACCAGGATACGATCTGGTCCATATCACGACGGGTTTTGTCATGAGCAGGCTTATCGGTTCGATAGCCAAACGCAACCATCACGGCAGGCTGGAGGCGGTCGGGGTCAATGCCGAAATGCTGCTGCAATACATCAACGGTTTTCGCCATTTCAAAGCCCTCGATCGGGCAGGAGTCGATACCCAGTAAGGCGGCAGAGGTCATCATGTTGCCCAGCGCGATATAGGCCTGGCGCGCGGACCACTCGGTGATCTGTCGTTTACCTTGAATGCCGAAGTCGTGAGTCTGGAATTTTTCGTATGCCTGGTTCAGGAAGCCGATCACATCCTCTGGCAGCTGTTTTACACCTTTCAGGTGCTGCTGCAGGTAGTCAGAGTGGTGCTGCATGGTGGCATCGGTATGAGCCAACAGGATAGCAAAGTGGCTGGCGGTACCCAGCTGACCGGCGGTACCGTTAAACGCACCGTTGGCACCCCAGGCGAACTCGCGGAAGAGCTCGCGTTTTTCGGGTGACTGGATGACCAGGATCTGCCAGGGCTCGAAGCCGAAAGAACTCGGCGACAGTCGTGCAGATTCCAGAATGGTGTTGAACTGTTCGTCAGGGATCTTGCGTTTCGCATCGAACACCTTGCAGGCGTGGCGGAAATCGAAAGCTTCAATAATTTGCTGTTGAATGGCGTTTGTATCAGACATGGTATGCCTCCGAATGAACAGATGTTTTTGTTTGTGGCAGGAAGAATCAGAAGCCTTCAAATACGATCTTGCCGACCGCTTGACCAGACTCGAGTTCGGCATGGGCTGCCCGCAGGTTAGCGGCAGTAATCGTACCAAGGTGTTTTCCGAGGGTTGTACGGATAGAGCCCTGGTCGATCAGCCGTGCAACCTCTTGGAGCAGCTGGTGCTGGGTATTCATGTCTTTCGCCTGATGCATGGAGCGGGCAAACATGAACTCGATATGCAATGAAAGGCTTTTGGGCTTCAGTTTCATCACATCCAGGGTTTGAGGGTCATCAATCATGCCGATTCGGCCGAACGGAGCAAGCAGGTCGATACAGGTCTCGAAATAGGTGTCGGTCGCATTCAGGCTGGCGACATGCGTAACCGGACCCAGATCATGCTGTGCGATAAGTGTGTCGACTTGAGGCTTCAATGGCTGATTGTGATCCACAACATGATCGGCACCCAGGGACTTGACCCACTCACGAGAAGCCTCACGCGAGGCTGTTGCGATTACGGTTGCTCCGGTCAACGTTTTGGCAAGCTGGATCAGAATGGAGCCCACGCCACCGGCGGCACCGATCACCAACAAAACTTCTTCCGACGCGTGGGCAGTATTGGGCGCATGGCGTTCCAGCTGCAAATGCTCGAACAGCAGTTCCCATGCGGTAATACTGGTAAGCGGAAGGGCAGCGGCTTCGGCGTCTGAGAGGCTGTTGGGTTTGTGACCGACGATACGTTCGTCTACCAACTGATATTCTGCGTTGCAGCCTGAACGCGTCAGGTCGCCAGCGTAATACACTCTGTCACCTGGTTTAAACGAAGTGACATCTTCACCGACCGCAATCACCTCACCAACTGCATCCCAGCCAATGACTTTGTATTCGCCGGCCTCGGCAGCAACGTTCTGACGGATTTTGTAATCGACAGGATTGACCGCTATGGCGTGGACTTTGACTAAGAGGTCATGTCCGCTGGCAACATGCTGGGGCACTTCGATATCAACCAGTGACTGGTTGTCACTAATCGGCAAGGTTTGTGTATATCCAATGGCTTTCATGGACTGCTCCGTTAACAGGTATCAACTATGTTGTTGGGTTGATGCCTAGTCTGCGGATTGTTTTAATTAGGAAAAACAGCATAATCAGAAAAACATATTCAAAAAATATTTGAAAATATGCAGCTTGAAGATCTCCAGGTAATTTTGAAGGTGGCCCAATTTCGCAGCATTACTGCGGCGGCAGCCAGCCTTGATATGCGCACTGCAACGGCTAGTGCAGCCATCAAAAGGGTCGAAGCCGCACTGGGTGCAGAGCTTTTCGTGCGTACCACACGCCAGCTTCGCCTCTCCAGCGCCGGGGAGCGCTATCTGCCTCAGTGTGAGCAGGCACTTAAAATGCTTGAGCAGGCGCGGTTGAATATTCGACACGACAGCGAGCAGCTGGATGGTGAAGTACGTTTGGCGGTGTCTTCAGATCTGGGGCGAAATCTGGTGATACCCTGGCTGGATGAGTTCATGGAAGAACATCCTGATATCAAGCTGAGAGTTAATATCAGCGACAGTAACATCGACTTTTACCGTGACGAGGTGGATATGGCGCTGCGCTATGGTTCTCCGTCCGAATCCAATTTGTACGGGTTCAAAATCTGTGATGTACCGGGGGTGCTCTGTGCGGCCGACTCATATCTTGCAACAAAGGGTGAACCCCGGCATCCGCAGGAGCTGGCTTCTCACAATGGATTGTTTTATCAGCTGCATGACATCCTGCATGATGTATGGACCTTTACCCGCGACAGCCAAGCGTATCGGGTCAAAATGAGTGGAAATCGTGCCTCCAACGATGGTGACCTGGTACGTCGCTGGTGTGTGGCGGGTAAGGGAATCGCTGTTAAGTCCTGTCTGGATATGTCAGATGACCTGCTTCAAGAGCGGGTGAGACCGTTAATGCAGGAGTACCAGCCACGCGTATCGGAGCTCTGGCTGGTATGCCCCAGCCGCCATTCGATCACCCCAGCCATGCGCCTCATACGGGATCGTTTGCAGGCGCAATGTGGCAACCTGTTGCAGGCTCTATGTGGGCGAGGGTTTTTACCAAAAAGCGCGGAAAGTCCCTTACTTCCAGTGAGGGGATGTAGAGCGCAACCGGCGCAGCCGGTTTGATAGTGCTGTATACTTGGGCTTCATGAAACACACCAAAACCCTCAAGGTCCGGATCAAAGATCGCCACAACCCTCTGCTCCAGCAGATGGCGTGGTCGGTCAATCAGGTCTGGAACTATGTGAATGCATTGAGCCAACGCTCAATCCGTGAACGGGGTGTATTTCTATCTGCCTACGACATTGATCCCTACACCAAGGGTGCGGGTAAAGATCTGGGCCTGCATTCGCAGACCCTGCAGGAAGTGTCTCGCGAGTACGTCACCCGCCGCAAGCAATTCAAAAAGACCCGGTTGCAATGGCGCCGGAGCGGAGGCGTTCGCCGCTCGCTCGGCTGGATACCGTTCAAATCCGGTGCCGTGAAGTGGAAGAACGGTCAGCTCTACCACAACGGCCACTACTTCAAGGTCTGGGATAGCTACGGCCTGTCGCAGTACCGTTTCAGGGCCGGCAGCTTCTCGGAAGATGCCCGAGGCCGCTGGTACTTCAATGTTGTGGTCGAGGTTGAGACTGAGATTCCAGCCGGTCAGGATGCCGTTGGTATCGACCTCGGGCTCAAGGATACTGCCACCTGTTCGGATGGCACGCAACTGGAGGCTGGGCGCTTCTTCAGGGATCTGGAATCGGCGCTGGGTTTGGCCCAGCGAGCGCGGAAGAAAGCCCGCTTGAAGGCGATCCACGCCAAGATAGCGAATCGGCGTAAAGACGCCTTGCACAAGTTCAGTCGCCGACTGGTGAATCGCTGCGGCGTGATCATCATCGGCGATGTGAAATCCCATTCATTCACCCGAACGAAAAACGCCAAGTCGGTGTACGACGCCGGCTGGGCGATGCTGAAACAGTTCCTGTCCTATAAGAGCGCTGGCGCCGGGATCGTGTTTCAGGAGGTGAATGAAGCCTACACCACCCAGGCATGTTCGTGTTGCGGCGCTATAAGCGCCAACAGTCCGAAAGGTAGGGCAGGCCTTGGAATAAGAGAATGGTCCTGCTGTGAGTGTGGTGTCACTAACGACCGCGACATTAATGCGGCCAGGAACATACTCGCGCTTGGGCATGAGCGTCTCGCAGGAGGAATCACCGCCTCTTCAGGGCAGTGAGGATGTCAACCAAAGAGTATTGTGGTCATAGCTCATGAACCATTTCATCCAAATCCACTTGACGCTCATCGTATACATGGTCAAGCAAATGGTCGATAAACAACCTAGTCTTAGCTGGTAAGTAATTTCGTGAAGAATAATAAATCATTATTGGAATTGGATCTGCTTCATAGTCGCGGAGAACTCTTCTAAAACAGCCCTGCTCAATACATGACATGGCATGACCAATACCAACCGCAGCAATACCCATACCCATTTCAACGGCTTTCATGGCTGCCGACAAATTATTTACAATAAGATTTCCATGCGGTTCGTATTGTATTAGTTCGTCATTAATCCTGAAGTTCCACGTTTTTTTTCTTCCTGTGGTAGAAGAGCGATAAGCAATGCAGTTATGTTCGGCAAGATCATCAGGGGTTTCAGGAACGCCATATTTATCAATATACTCGTTACTTGCAACCAAAACAGGTTGAAGTTTATAGAAGTTTCGTGCAATGAGTCGACTATCTTGATTCAGCATGACACCAATACCCACGTCAGCTCCCTCCTTAACCAAATCACCAATGCGATCATCGAATGTCAGGTCTAGCTGAATATCAGGATACTTTTCCACAAAAGAGGGCAGAAGAGGTAGTACAACCATTCTTCCAAAACTATCAGGCAGGTTGACTTTTAAACGCCCATGGGGAGCTTGCTGCTTATCAATACTCAGTCGAATTTGGTCCTCTAACTGTTCAACCAAATGCCCTGTACGACGATACAGTTGATCTCCATCTTCGGTTAAGGTAAGGGAGTGAGTGGATCTGTGGAACAGGCGCAAAGAAAGTGTTTTCTCCAGTTGGGCAATAGCTTTACTAATAGCTGCTGATGAGACGCCAAGTTGGCGCGCAGCTGCTGAGAAGTTGCCATTCTTCACGACAGCAATGAAAACATTGAGTTGGTTTGGAATCATGGGCAAAAGTCTGTAATTAGTATTAGCCCAGCAAAATGCCGGGCCAACGGGCTTCAGTTTCAGTCCAAATCGGCACTGTCGTGACGCTCAGCAAGCTGAAGAGCTTCATCCCCCCAGACCTTGTTAACCCGGCTTCCACGTCTAACCGCTTCACGGTTTGATATCAACGAGGCCCACCGTAGAAGCTGCGGATAGCCTGATACAGAAAGGAACTCTGCAGCATTGTAAAGATCACCTCGTACCAGGGCTCCGTACCAAGGCCATATAGCCATGTCGGCAATCGTATAATCTTCACCGGAAATGAACGTATGCTCAGTTAGCTGACGCTCAAGAACGTCTAGCTGGCGCTTGGTCTCCATAGTAAAACGATTTATGGCATATTCAAACTTTTCGGGCGCATATACATAAAAATGTCCGAACCCCCCACCCACATAAGGAGCTGACCCCATTTGCCAGAACAGCCAGTTCAACGTTTCTGTTCTTTGACCTGAGTCCTGAGGTAAAAAATGATGAAACTTCTCAGCCAAGTATAAAAGAATGGATCCTGATTCAAATATACGTTTTGGCTTTTCACCACTGTAGTCAATAAGTACTGGAATTTTAGAGTTGGGATTAGCTTCGACAAAGCCGCTGGAAAATTGATCCCCTTCACTGATACGGATGAGCCAGGCATCGTATTCGGCCTCTTTATATCCAAGTGCCAGCAGCTCTTCCAGCATGATAGTGACTTTTATGCCATTTGGAGTTGCCAAGGAATATAGTTGTAACGGGTGCCGCCCAACAGGTAAGGGTTTCTCATGAGTTGCACCAGCGTATGGGCGGTTCACGTTTGCGAATTGACCTTCGCTATTGCTATTCCAAGTCCATACCTTAGGAGGTGAATATGATGAATCCATTTTAAATACCCTATAGCCTTGTAGTAGAAAAACACATGGAAGTCTTTAATGCTTTATCTTTAATAGATAACTCTCATAGTCTTCAAGAATGTTAATTCTTTGCTGTTCAGAAAGTTCAGAAGGTTGATATGCAATAAATGGATTTAGTACTTGAAATCCTGTGTGTGAGAGTACTCCTTTCTGTATGTGGCTTAGTAAAGAAGTCATGTCCTCATGCTCTGATGCACACTCATACCTTGACGAAGGGGCACCTGTCGTTATTGAAAGCATTGCTTTTTTGTCTTTCAAATACCCTTGGGTACACACATGATCATCATCATAATAACGAGAATAAGATAAAACACGGTCGACCCATCCTTTCATACAGGCTGGCATGGAACACCACCACAGTGGAAACTGGAAAATTAATAGGTCACACCATAGAAGTTTTTCTCTTTCCTTGGCAATATCAGGGCAAAAAGTATTATGCTTATTAGCATATTCCTCTTCATTTCGCTGACAGAAATAGCTTGAATCCGCTTTTGTTGTGAAATTTTCTCTCCCGGAAACGGGGTTGAAAGACATTTCTACCAAATCAGAGATTTGTACATTATGGCCTTGTTTAGATAAAACACGCTTAGCTGTTCTCAACATGGCGGCATTAAAACTCGCTGGCTCTGGGTGCCAGTAAACAATTAGAACATTCATGAGCTTGCCTCCTATTTCAACAGCGATAATACTGAAGAGGCAGCAAGCCTTGTAGAGAATGGTTGCTTACAACGGCATCAACTAAGAGTTAATAGTTCAGTGGTAGCACACTTTAACCCCCTATTGAAAAAGGGGCTTAATAGCCCCTTCAAGATGATTCAATAGGTCTTTATAAGGTTGTAAGCCAGAACTCGTCCCAGTTCTGCCGCTGACTGGGGGTTCTGACCGGTGATCAGGCGACCGTCCTGTACTACGAAAGATTCGAACATCTTGCCTTCCTGGTAGTGTGCACCCAGAGCGGAGAGCTCATCCTGCAGAAGATAAGGTACGACATCGGTCAAGCCTGCCGCATCTTCCTCGGCATTGCTGAAGCCCGCTACCTGTTTGCCTTCAATCAGCGGCTTGCCACTGGTGTCATAGATGTTGAGCATTGCGGCAGGACCATGGCAAACGGCGCTTACATAGCCACCCTGTTCATAGATCGCTCCAGCGATGCGGTTAACGACCTCGCTTTTCGGGAAGTCCCAAACAGTACCATGACCACCGGCAAACAGAATCGCTTCATAGCTGCTGGGTGTAACCTTGGACAGCTCGAGGGTGTTATCCAGCAGTGAACGTGTTTCAGGGCTGGCCATAAACTCATGATTAATGACGTCGTCGTCTGCAAGGCTGCGAGGATCGATCGGTGCAGCGCCGCCCTTGATGCTGGCTATATCGACTTCGATACCGGCCTGCTTGAGTTCATGGTAGGGGTGGGTCATCTCGGCCAGCCAAAGCCCGGTTTTTTCATCGGTTTCACCCATTTGATCGTGACTGGTGACCACAATTAGAACCCGTGGGTCAGCAAGGGCCATAGTGGCGGACGAAACAAAAAAAAGTGCCGCCAGTGTTTTCAAAAATGTACGCATCTGTTTTGCCTCAGGAATAATAAAGAGTTAAGTGTGAAAAGGGACAGATGGCTTCATGAGCCATTGCCGGTATACAGCGGATAATCGATCAAACCTTCAGCACCACCGCCAAAGAATGTTTCACGAACCGGCGTGCTCAAGGGCAGGTCTTGCTGAATGCGTGCCGGCAGATCCGGATTGGCGATAAACGGACGACCAAAGTCGATCATGTCTGCCCAGCCGGCATCGAGTGCTTGCCGGGCACGCTCGGGTGTGTACTTGCCGGCGTAAATCAATACGCCATTGAAGGCGGCGGGGATAGCATGCTTGAAACTTTCGGCCATGTAAGGGGCATCGTCCCAGTCGGCTTCTGCAATGTGGATGTAAGCAACACCGGCTTCCTCCAGAGTTGTCGCAGCTGCCACGTAGGTGGTTTCAGGGTCTTTGTCGATGCTGCCCTGCAGGGTAGTCAGCGGTGCTAGGCGAACCCCCACCCGTTCTGCACCGATCGCTTGGCTAACGGCCTGAACCACTTGCCGCAGGAAGCGCTGTCGGGGTGGCGACATACACGGCGTCCAGCTCTGCGCTGGCAACCAGCTGGTTCCAGCCTGTGAAAACCAGAGGAATGTTGTGTTCTTGGGCAAATGCCTGGGCATTTTCTGGTCGGCGACTGGCAACGGCCTTGAGTGTAGCCACGGTCGATTGGATGATCGCCTTGGCGATAACACCCGCGATCATGCCGCTACCGATGATGCCGAAGCGTGTTGAACTCATGCTGATTTCTCCTGGCAGATAGCCATTGGTAACTGAGTCAGTTCGTGATGAAGTTGACGGGTGCCAATACTAGGAGATGTTGTGATATAAGATAAATTGGTAGAATGAATATCGGTGATTCGTTTTATGAATATCGCAGCTAAAGACCTGAATTTACTAAAACTTTTTCAGGTTCTGTATGAAGAGCGAAGCGTATCGTTAGCTGCAGATCGTATGAATCTCAGCCAGCCTGCACTGAGTCATAAGCTCGCCAAGCTCAGAACCGAATTCGACGATACCCTGTTTGCGCGAGCGCCCAGGGGGCTGACGCCTACTCCCCGTGCGCATCAGCTGGCCCCTTTCATACAGCAGTTGGTGCGCTCGCTTGAGTCCTTTTACGATTATTGCGACGAAGACAGCTTTCTGCTGCGTGAAGATCGCGTGCATCTGTACACCACCGACTACATAGAGCAGCTTTTGATGCCCAAACTGCTCCCTTTGATTCGGGAGAAGGCGCCCAGGTTACAACTGGTGTTTCACAATACCCGTGGCAAATTGCCGCGATCAGAGCTTGAAACTGGCGCCTGTGACCTGGCCATCGCGGGCTTTTTCGCGCAGTTACCCGATACTTTTTATCAGCAAAAAATCCATTCAGAAACGTTTGCAGTACTGGCCAGTCGCTCCAACGCTGTCTTGAATGGGCAGCTGGATTTGGCAGCATTTCTTGCCTGCGATCATCTGGTAACTACCCTGACAGGGGATCTGGAAGGGGTCGTGGACAGGGTGCTACAGGAACAGGGACATCAGCGCCGTATAGTGGCTGGACTATCCAGTTTTCTCGCACCGGCTAGCGTCATCGAAGGGAGCGATCTGTTGATTACCTGTCTGGCATCCGTAGCCGATCAGGCGTGTCGTTGCATGCCTGATTTGATCAGTTACCCCTGTCCGTTGACATTACCAAGGGTCGATATCCTACAAACCTGGCACCAGCGTACCCATGATGACCCTTTACGTGCCTGGTTGCGTCAGCAAGTTCGTATGGTGTTGACAGACCCGGATGTGATAAGGGCAGGTTGACGGGCAGTTTTGAGGCTCTTGTTCAAAGAATTGCCGGTTCTGCTGATTGCTAAGCAGTTGTATCAGGACAATAACAGTTGACATCCTCCCCTCCCTTCCTCTATCGGGCGTCAGGAAGGTGGCTTACACGTTATTCGATAAAAGATCGAAAATTGTCACAAAAATCATAAAATAATGAACTTAAAGTCTAAATATTTATTTTCCATTTTCTTTTCCCAGGAAAGAGATATTCAAATTTGATTGTCCCTTTTTGTTGCCTCGTGTCTTAAGTTCTCTTTGTTATACCTATATATCTACTTTAGGATTATTCACTTGAAATGCTGTTTTAGCGGGATGAATAACAGGTTATGAGTAGGGCAGGGGGCCCTGAGAGAATGTTTAAAACGTTTCACCTTGCAACCACAGCGGCTGTGATTTTCACCTTATTCCTTGCCGGTTGTGACCAGGCAGCGAATAGCCGTGAAACGGCTGCCGAGCAGTCACGTCCTGCCAAGCTTTATGAGGTTAAGGACCCGCAGAGGGAACTAAAGCGTAACTTCCCGGCTACGCTGGAGGCCTGGCGAACGGCTTCCCTGTCTTTCCGTGTTCCCGGTACCCTGGAGCAACTACCGGCCCAGGCGGGTCTTGAAGTGGCAGAGGGCGCTTTGCTGGCGCAGCTGGACGATACGGACTATCAGCGTATCCTGTCCGAACGTGAAGCCCGCTATGAGCTGGCTCAGATTCGTTTCAAGCAGCAGGAATCGCTGCTGTCACGCAATTACACCTCTGAAGTCAGCCTGGACGAAGCCCGTGCCGAACTGAAAGCGGCACGGGCAGCCTTGGATATTGCGCGGGACAACCTCAGATACACCCGTTTGCATGCACCCTTCAGTGGTACTGTATCCCGGCTTCAAACAGAAAACTTCCAGCAGTTACAGGCACAGCAGCCTGTCCTTTTGCTGCAGGATGAGCGCTACCTGGATATTCGTTTTGCGGTGCCCGAGTCCATTATCAGTCAATTGCGCCCGGATCTTGAGCCCGATCAGAGTGTCTGTGGCCAGGTCCGTTTTACGGCCCACCCGGACGAGGCATTTGAGGCCTGCTATGCCGAGCATGAAGTGGTCTCTGACCAGCGAACTCGTGCGTATGAGGTGGTCTTTCGGATGGAGCAGCCCAGACTGTTTCCCGTTCATAGTGGCATGAGTGTGGAAATGAGTGTTGATTTGGCCCCCCTGGTACAACCTCTGAATGATGAAGGAATTCCCGTGCCTGTGGGAGCTGTTTTTTCACGAGGTGAGGAACATTTTGTCTGGCGGCTCGACCAGGACAGCCGTGCCAAGGCACTTGCCGTTAAACCACTGCAGGTACGTGGCCAAATGATGCTGGTAAGCGCAGAACTGGCGCCGGGAGATCGCCTTGTAGCCGCCGGCACGTCACAGGTGCGCGATGGCATGCTGCTGCACGCCATTATCCGTGAGCGCGGGCTCTAAAGAGGGATCGAGATGAGTCTGACTGAATACGCTATCCGCCAGAAGGTTGTCAGCTGGATGTGTGTCCTTCTGCTGTTGATCGGAGGCGTTGTCTCTTTCTTTGGTCTGGGGCAACTCGAAGATCCTGAATTTACGATCAAGGAAGCCATTATTGCCGTACCCTATCCGGGAGCTTCGGCGCTGGAGGTTGAAGAGGAGATTACACTGCCGGTCGAGCTGGCATTGCAGCAGATGGCCCAGGTTGACACGATCGAATCCATTTCTTCTTCGGGTCTATCGCAGGTTCGGGTGGAAATGAAAAGTACCTATCGTGAGCAGGAACTGCGCCAGATCTGGGATGAGATGAGGCGCAAGCTCCATGACCTGCAACCCAGCCTGCCACCGGGAATTGCCCCCGTGCAGATCAATGATGACTTTGGTGATGTTTTCGGTATCTTCCTGGCCCTGACAGGGGAGGGGTTTGATTATCGAATGCTGGAAGATCATGCGGATTTTCTGCGGCGGGAATTGGTGCTGGTTGAAGGCGTCAGCAAGGTCAATATCGGGGGCAAACATCAGCAGCATATAGTGGTCGAGATCGACCGCAACCGCATGGCTGCCATGCAGGTGTCCCCGCAGATGATACAGGTTGCGATCAACTCACAGAGCCTGATCAGTAATGCGGGCAGCCTGAGGCTGAATAGTCAGAGGCTCTATGTTCGTCCTCAGAGCAACTCAACCTCGGCAGACCAGTTGCGCAATCTGATTCTGGGACAAACCGGCGGTGAACTGGTCTATTTGAGCGATGTGGCACGTGTTTATCTGGATTATGCCGAGCCGCCCAATCATTTATACCGCTACAATGGTCAGGAAGCGCTGACACTTGGTGTCTCCTTTGCATCCGGCGTCAACGTGGTGGATGTGGGTGAGGCGGTCAAAGCCAAACTGGCCGAGATCGAATATCGCCAGCCGGTAGGCATGTTGCTGGAAACGATCTATGACCAGCCACGGCAGGTGGATAGCTCGGTCAAAGACTTTCTGGTTAGCCTGGCACAGGCCATTACCATCGTGGTGCTGGTGCTGCTGGTCACCATGGGCGCGCGCTCAGGCTTATTGATGAGTCTGGTGCTTCTGTTGACGATACTGGGCACCCTCATCGTAATGAATGCTGTCGAGATTAGCCTGCACCGCGTCTCCCTGGGCGCCTTAATCATTGCACTGGGGATGTTGGTTGATAATGCCATCGTGATTACCGAGGGCATTCTGATCAATCTTCAAAAAGGTTACTCGCGACTCGAATCGGCGGTACGTATTGTCGGTCATACCCGTTGGCCCTTGTTGGGGGCTACCCTGATCTCAATCACCGCGTTTGCACCTATCGGTCTGTCTCCGGA
Source organism: Marinobacterium sp. (assembly GCA_048260865.1). Lineage (GTDB taxonomy): Bacteria > Pseudomonadota > Gammaproteobacteria > Pseudomonadales > Balneatricaceae > Marinobacterium. Next base: position 29,087 of record JBLXGN010000013.1, read on the forward strand.
TGCCACCGGGGAATTTACTGGCAGCCTGTTCTGGGTGCTGTTCATCTCTTTGCTGTTGAGCTGGCTGCTGGCCATCACCATCACCCCTTTCCTGGCTTCCTGGCTATTCAACGAACCGAAACAGGACCAGCCTCAACGTGATCCCTATCAGAGTGTGTTTTATCGCCTGTTCAGCAGCGTGCTGCTGCTGACCCTGCGCTGGCGCTGGCTAAGCCTGTCACTGGCCGTTGCCATGCTGGTGGCTTCCGTGATCGGCTTTAAACATGTTCGGGAAGGGTTCTTCCCGGATGCCACACTGCCGATGGTTCAGGTTGACTACTGGTTACCTCAGGGCAGTGATATTCGGGCCACCGAGGCAGATATTCGTCGGATTGAACAGGACTTGCTTAAACTGGATGGGGTTGCGCAGATCACCAGTACAATTGGACGTGGTGCGGAACGTTTTATGCTGACCTATGCGCCTGAACGTCAATACCCCAGTTATGCTCAGCTGCTGATCCAGACTGACACCGCTGAACGCCTGCAGCGTCTGCAGCCTGAAATACGGCGTTATCTTGGTGCACAATATCCTCAGGCACAGACCAAACTGACGCGTATCTCCATCGGTCCGACGACCAAATCCAAAATTGAGGCCAGAATCAGTGGGCCGGATGCGGATGTCCTTCGCCGCTTGGGGCAACAAATGATGACTGAGGTGTTTGATCGAACACCGGGTGCCATCAATATCCGCCATGACTGGCGTGAACGCACACCGGTGATCGTACCCCGTTATGATGAAGCGGAAGGGCGGCGACTTGGTATTACTCAGGCTGATCTCAGCGCTGCCATTGCGCGCAATGTCGATGGTCAGTACAGCGGGCTGGTGAGAGATGGTACACGTCTGCTACCGGTCATCCTGCGTCCACCTCAGGAGCAGCGTCAGGCCCCAGAACAGCTCGAATCCCTGCCGATCTTCAGTCAAACCCTGCAGCAATGGATCGATGCCGGTCAGGTGATGCGCGAACTGGGCGTGGGGTGGGAAGATCCTTTGATCATGCGGCGTGACCGCAAGCGTACGCTGACGGTACTGGCCGATCCTGATCCTGATTCAGGACTCACGGCAGCCGGGCTCTTTGCCGAACTGAGGCCTCGCGCTGAAGCCATGCCACTGCCTCCCGGCTACAGTCTGAGCTGGGGAGGCGAGTTTGAAGCGCAGCAGGATGCCAACCAGGCACTGTTTGAATTCATTCCGGTTGGTATTCTGGTAATGGTGGTGCTAACCGTGTTGCTGTTCGGTTCAGTAAGGCAGACGCTGGTAGTTTGGCTGACCGTTCCCATGGCGATCATTGGGGTCTGTATCGGGCTGCTGGTGATGCAGACTCCGTTCGCCTTTACGGCGCTTCTGGGTATCCTGAGCCTGAGCGGCATGCTGATCAAAAACAGTATCGTGCTGGTGGAAGAAATCAAGCGCTTGCATGATGAAGACGGCTGCAACTGGCACGATGCCATTGAGCAGGCAGCCGTTAGCCGTCTGAGACCGGTCAGTATGGCCGCGATCACCACCACTCTCGGCATGTTGCCGCTGCTGCCTGATGCCTTCTTCCGGCCGTTGGCGGTCACGATCATGTTCGGGTTGGGGTTCGCGACCCTGTTGACCCTGCTGATTGTGCCTGTCCTGTTTGCCCTGATGTACAAGGTTAAATACTAGAAGGAGCGCTATTCTGCCGGATCAGCTGACGGATCAGGCTGATCCGGGCCGGGAGCTTGCGATTACGTCTGTGCACCAGGTAAAGCGGCTCCCGGACCTCTGTTTCAGGGCGATAAATCTGCAATCTGTCCTTTGCGATAAAGCTGTCTACGGCCGGTTGAGGTAACACGGTAAAGCCAATACCTTTGGCAACTGGCAATAGAATCTGGTGTATTTGGTTGATATATCCGGCTTTGGGCAAGTGATGGATATCAAGCGCTTCCAGCTCTGGCACTCCGCACTGCGCGCAGTACAGCTCAAGATACTGCAGTGCATCCGGGTGATGAATCAGTCCCAGTTCATGCAGGCACTGCGCAATTGCTCTGTCGATTGCCTTCTCCCTGGGTAAAACCAGCGACAGGGTTTCAAAGCCCAGTGCTTCAACTTCATACAGGGCAGGTGTCGGAACACAGGTGACAATCCCCAGATCAACCTGTCCCTCCTGAACCTGTTGCAGGATCCGCGTATTGGGTGCGGCTTCCAGTTCTATGGTCAGTCCGGGGTGTTGTGCCTGCAGCGCCAGCAGGGCCGGGTAGAAATGCATGGCCAGCGTGCCTGAGCAGGACAATTTGCAATCACCGCTATGAGGGTCGTCAGCACCCAGCTGTGTCAGCAGATCGGCTTCCCGCTGCTCCAAGTCGATCGCATACCGGTAGAGGATGTGCCCCTGTTCGGTCAGATCAAAGCCTTTGCCTTCTCGCTGAAGTAATGTGTGACCGCAGGCGGCTTCGAGCTTGCGAATATGCTGGCTGACCCCGGGTTGTGTCATGAACAGCTGTTCGGCGGTATGGGTGAAATGGCCAACATCCACAAGGGTTTTGAAGGTCTTGAGCCAGACTGGATTTAGCATTGATAATATAAATTTATCAAAATAAGAATTAATGATAATTTCAGGTAATCTTAAGCCCTGTCTATCCTGTGCGCAAGTTCATTGCAAAACCCCAAGCCGGAGGCTTAGACATGCATCCTTATCCGCGTTCCTTTTCCCATATCGGCATTTCCGTTCCTGACCTTGAGAAGGCTGTCGAGTTTTACACCAGTGTGATGGGCTGGTATCTGATCATGGCACCTACCGAAATCGTCGAAGACGACTCCGCTATTGGTGAGATGTGCACTGATGTGTTCGGTGCCGGTTGGGAGCGTTTTCGCATTGCTCACCTGTCAACCGGTGATCGTATTGGTGTGGAGCTGTTTGAGTTCAAGAACCAGGAAAGCCCGGAAAATAACTTCGAATACTGGAAAACAGGTGTGTTCCACTTCTGTGTGCAGGATCCGAACCTGGAAGAATTGGCCGAAAAGATCGTCGCGGCCGGAGGCAAAAAGCGGATGCCGGCACCTCGCTACTATTATCCGGGTGAAAAGCCGTACCGCATGATCTACATGGAAGATCCGTTCGGCAATATTGTTGAGATCTACAGTCACAGTTATGAACTGCATTACGCCAGCGGTGCCTATACCGGCTAAGCAGTGTTGAGTAGCCATTACATCAGCACTTGCAGACCAACTACAGAGGGGCGTGTAGAGATGAAAGCCATTACCTATCAACAGTCACTGGACCGTTTTATCCTTGATGAGCGACCGATTCCTGAACTGCAAACCGAGTACGACGTGCGTGTGCGGGTTCGAGCTGTGGGATTGAACCCGGTCGATGCCAAGGTCAACCTGTGGCACTCCATGGTTGCAGACATGGATGACGGATTCGTCGGGGGGCTGGATGTATCCGGCGAAATTGTGGCGGTAGGTGCCCGGGTTGAAGACTGGAAGGTCGGTGATCCAGTGCTCTACCACGGTAACATGCGGCGTCATCAGGGGGGCTTTGCCGAATATGCGATCCAGGATGCACGCACGCTGATCCCGCACCCGGATGTCAGCCCCGTGGTCGCAGCAGCGACTCCCTGTGCCGGCTGGACAGCCTATCGTGCCCTGGTCGACAAGTTGGCGATCAGTCGTCGCAAGTCCCTGTTCATTGCAGGTGGCGCAGGTGGTGTCGGTGGCTTTGCCATTCAGGTGGCGAAACAGTTGGGGGTCGAGACTATCATAGCAACGGGCTCTGCGGCCAATCATGAGTATATTCGTGACCTCGGGGCGACCCATGCTCTGGACTACCGTCAGGACAACCTTATGGCGCAGATTTTGCAGATTTTAGGACCTGATGGCGTCGAGGTGTCACTGGATGCCGTGGGGGATGACAACGCCCGATTGGCGGCGTCGGTACTGGGATATGAAGGTGAAATGGTGGAGCTGGTCGATACGATCAAGGCGCAGACCGTCCCGGATGCGTTCCTGAAAGGCCTGAGCTTTCATCAGCTCAGCCTGGGCTCTGGGCACGTCAATGGTGACTTGGGGCGGGCGACGATCACCCGTGCTGGTATTGCGTTTTCTCGCTTGCTGTCGGCAGGGCAGATCCAGGTGCCTCGGCTGCAGGTGATCAGCTTGGGCGATATCGGCGATGCGCTGTTGGCGATGCGCCAGCAGCGTACCGTCGGCAAAATCGTCGCCGAAGTAAGTGCCTGATACGGACCAGGCGTTACTTCAGTTTCAGGCGTGGCGTGATGTAATCCAGAAAAGCGGTGATGCGGCTGGAAAGAGTGGTGTTGCGGTAGTAAACCGCATGTACCAGCTCGCGATTATTCGGGGTACTGATGTGGTTATCCAGCACCTTGATCAGCCGTCCGTTGGCCAGATCTTCACAAATCATGAACTCGGACAGCAGTGCCAGACCTTGCCCGGCCAGGCATAGCTGGCGGATGGCTTCGCCACTGCTGCTGCTGAGGCTTGTGTGCAGGGGGACCTGACTGGTCAGCGGCCAGCGATTCAGGTGGGGCGCATCAGCAAAACCAATAATCTGGTGCCGCTCCAGCGCTTCGGGTGTTTCCGGCATGCCCTGTTGAGCCAGATATGACGGCGAGGCGACGATATGCAGAGGACTGCGTCCGAGAAAGCGGGCATGCAGGTTTGAGTCCTGCAGGGCGCCAATGCGAACCGCAAGATCCGTCTTGCGCTCAATAAGGTCAATGATGTTTTCGTTGGCGACCAGTTCCAGCTCAATCTGCGGGTAGCGTTCTCGAAAGCCCGGTACCAGGGGAACCAGTTGGTGCAGGATGAAAGGGGTCACGGCGTCCACCCTGAGCCGGCCGGCCGGTATGCCTTTCAGAGTTCTGATGTTTTCTTCCGCTTCAGCCAGCTGGTTCAGCCCATTTCTCACCTGTTCGGTAAAAATTCGACCCTCTTCGGTGAGTTCCAGCTTGCGCGTGGTGCGATTGAGCAGCGTACTGTCCAGCTCTTTTTCCAGCCGGCTGACGGCGCGCGACACCTTGGCAACCTGAATATCCAGAATGCGGGCGGCTGCCGAGAGGCTGCCGCTGTCGATTACGGTCAGCAGAATTTCAAGATCCTCGGTGCGTGAAACTATTGCCATAAGTGTAAAGGTCTTTTGTTACTAATGCTGTTTTTGCAAAAATAGCAGTCGGCATACTTCGCTGCAACTTAATCATACGTGGAGATTGAAATGCCTATTGCTCTGTTTGCGCTGACACTCAGCGCATTTGCAATCGGTACCACCGAGTTCGTGATTGTCGGTCTGGTACCTACCATCGCCCAGGATCTGGGTGTTTCCCTGCCTTCAGCAGGTTTGCTGGTCAGCCTATATGCACTGGGGGTTGCCATTGGTGCACCTGTGCTGACAGCGCTAACCGGGCGCTGGCAGCGCAAGAACGTGTTGCTGGCGGTGATGTCATTGTTCGTGGTCGGTAACCTGCTGGCATGGATGGCGCCGACTTACAGCTCTCTGATTACCGCGCGCATCCTGACCGGCCTGGCCCACGGAGTGTTTTTCTCGATTGGCTCTACTATTGCCACTGGCCTGGTCAGTAAAGAGAAAGAAGCCAGTGCCATTGCCATCATGTTTACCGGCTTGACCGTTGCGCTAGTAACCGGTGTGCCTCTGGGTACCTGGATTGGTCAGAACTTCGGCTGGCGTGCGACCTTCATGGTTGTGGCTGCTCTGGGCCTGATTGCGCTGATCGGTAGTGCGTTGTTGGTACCGAAAAACTTGAAACAGTCGCCTCCTGCACGGATTTCACAGCAGTTAAAAGTGTTGACTCAACCGCGTCTGCTGCTGGTCTATGCGATGACCGCTGTTGGTTATGGTGGCACCTTCACCGCATTTACTTTCTTGGCGCCGATTCTGGAGCAGGTGTCCGGATTTGAATCCAGTGCGATCGGCCTGATTATGCTGGTTTACGGTGTATCAGTTGCAGTAGGCAACATCTGGGGCGGTCGTATGGCTGACCGTATGGGCCCTATCAAGGCACTGCATATTATCTTTACCGCTCTGGCGCTAGTACTGGTGGCTTTCACCTTCACCGCTGGCAACCAAATTGCGGCTGTCATCACCATTCTGATCTGGGGCGCTTTTGCTTTCGGTAACGTACCCGGCTTGCAGGTTTACGTTGTTCAGTTGGCAGAGAAGTACACCCCTCAGGCGGTTGATGTAGCCTCGGGTCTGAATATCGCCGCGTTCAACGTCGGTATTACATTGGGCTCCATCCTGGGTGGTGTCGTTATCGAAAGCATGACGTTGATGGATACCGCCTGGATTGGAGCACTGATCGTGGTACTGGCACTGGCACTCACTCGCCTGTCAGGCTTCCTCGACAAGCGTGATCAACTGCAGACCATCTGAAAATACCAGAGTACAAGGGCGAAGCCTGGCTTCGCCCGGGAGTTGTTTGAATGAATATTGAAAAACTAACTCAGGGCGGCTTTTCCATCGGTGTTGAACTGCCACTGGATAATGACTGGTCCAGCATCGGCGATGCCAATCGAAAACGTGATGGGCGCCCGTTTGGTGTACCGGACATGCAGCGCCACGCTGAATTGATCAAACAGGCCGATGAGCTGGGCTTTCGGGCGGCCTGGGTACGTGATGTCCCGCTGTATGATCCGGATTTCGGTGACGCCGCACAGGTGTTTGAGGCCTTTACCTATCTGGGTTATCTGGCGTCCCATACCCAAAACATTCTGTTGGGTACGGCTGCCGTGGTTCTGCCGTTGCGTAATCCCTGGCTGGTGCGCAAGGCGGCCGCAACCCTACAAGCACTTAGTGATCAGCGTTTATTGTTGGGTGTCGCCAGCGGTGACCGCCCCAGTGAGTATCCCATTTTTGGTGTTGACTTCCACAGCCGCGGCGAAAGCTTCCGTCAGGCCGTTGAGATTTTGCGTGGCGAGCAGGACAGCAAGCTGGCCAGGGATATGAAGGTTTTACCGGAAGCACCACAACCACCCCTGCTGGTCGCCGGCCTGGCTCAGCAAAGCCCCGCCTGGGTCGGTGAGCACATGCAGGGATGGCTGGCCTACCCGGGTACACCGGCCGACCATGTCAAACGCGTTGCGTTATGGCGCGACGTTGCTGGAGACAAGCCCTATATCAGCTTTATCCATCTGGATCTTGTCGATAATCCGGACGCGCCGATCAGACGCCATCGCTTTGGTGTCAGCACAGGAGTGAAAGGATTGATCCAGGAGCTGGAATCCATGAAAGCGGCAGGAGTGGATCATATCGGATTGCATTTCCGTCGTAACCAGCGACCGTTGGACGAAACCTTTTCACAGATCGGTGAATCGGTCTTGCCGCTGTTCCATACTTAAAATAGGAGTAATACCACATGAAAGACATGCCATCTCTGGGAATGGGGACCTTCCGACTGGAAGGTGAAACGGCCTACAACGCGGTCAAAATGGCACTGGAAACAGGTTACCGCCATATTGATACGGCTCAGATCTACGGCAACGAAGCTGAAGTGGGTCAGGCGATTGCCGACAGCAATTTGGCTCGTGGCGAATTCTTCCTAACCACCAAGGTGTGGCTCGACAACCTGGGCGCAGACACCTTCATCTCCAGTGTTGAAGATAGTCTGCGTAAACTGCAGGTCGAAGCGGTTGATTTGTTGTTGATTCACTGGCCGGATGTCAGCGGCAAAGTTGACATGGATATCTACCTTCAGCAGCTGGCTGAAGCGCAGCGCCTGGGACTGACCAAGGCGATTGGTGTATCCAACTTTACCAATACTCAGCTGGATCAGGCCATTGAGATTATGGGGGCAGATACCATTCTGACCAACCAGGTTGAAGTCCATCCCTATCTGCAAAACCGACGCGTCATTGAGCATTGCCAGTCAAAAAGCATTCAGGTGACAGGTTTTATGCCGCTGGCCGTGGGCAAGGTAATGCAGGATGAAGTGTTACAGGCCATTGCCACTGATCATGATGTGACCGTGGCTGAAGTCGTACTGGCCTGGCAGCTGCAGCAGGATTTGATCACCATTCCATCATCCACCAAACGTGTGAACCTGGAAACCAACCTGAAATCTGTAGAGCTTGTTTTGAGCGATGTGGAGATGGCGCAAATTGGCCAGTTGGACAAGGGTGAGCGTATTGCCAACCCTGAATTTGCACCGAAGTGGGATTAAACAGGAGCAAGATTGAACAATGAGTAGTATTGAGCACTTACCGGAGCGCATGGAAGCCTGGACCTGGTCCAAGGCTGAACGTGCGATCAGTCTGTCGGAGCAGGCTGTTCCCACATTGGGCAAGCAGGACGTTTTGGTTATGAACAAGGCGATCGGGCTGAACCCGGTCGACTGGAAGTTTATCGAAACCGATCGGGGCGACCTCTGGTCGGATGGACAGATTCCCGGTGTAGACGGGGCTGGTGTTGTAATTGCAGTTGGTGATACGTCCAATAACCATTGGTTAGGTGTACCTGTTTGCTATCACCAGTCACTGGATCGTGACGGCAGCTTTGCCGAGTACACGGCAATTGATGCGCGTACACTGATTCGTCTGCCTGAACAGATGGCCTGGACGGAAGCTGCGGCGTTCCCCTGTCCGGTGATGACCGCCTGGCAAGCCATCGAGAAGGTTCCGGACCAGCAGGGAGCCGATATTCTAATTGCAGGCGCTTCGGGTGCGGTCGGCCGTATACTGGTTCAGTTAGCACACGCACGTGGTTTCAAGGTTACGGCACTCGCGTCGCTGAAGCGTCACGAGGAATTGTCTGCGCTGGGGGCTGATGTCTGCGTCGAGTTCACCGATCAGTTGATACAGCCTTTCTATGCGATTTTCGACACTGTCAGTGATGAGCATGCAGAGCAACTGGCCCCTCGTGTTGAGGCTAACGGACATCTGATTTGCATTATGGGACGGCTGGAAAGGACGGCTGTGCCGGGCTTCTCCACTGCCATATCCCAGCATGAAGTGGCGCTGAACGCGCTGCATAGCACAGGTTCGGTTGCACAGTGGCAACGCTTTATTCAAGCGGGTGAGAAGCTGATCAATCAGGTGTATCAGGGCAAGTTGAAAGGCCCCAGTATCCATAAAGCTAAGTTCGATCAGTTGGCAGAAGCCCTGCAAGAGTTCAAGGGTAACCGTAAGGCACTCAAATACTCTGTTGAAGTTGTGTCGTGAAACCCACGTTGTGTTTCAACTTTTGTTCAACACAGTTCCAAACCTGAGCCGGGTACACGAGTCAGTCTGTATTTGATGAAATACCTATGTGCTCAGTTTCACACTTCACACATCTCACTTTTCAGTTACTGGAACACCCTAATCATAGAGGACAAACATGGCAGATCTTTTCACACCGGTAGAGCTCGGTGCGCTAACACTTAAAAATCGTGTCCTGATGGCACCTCTGACCCGCACACGCGCCGATGCAGAGCATGTTCCTACTGATTTAATGGTCGAGCACTATGCTCAGCGTGCCTCTGCAGGCCTGATTATTGCCGAAGCCACCATGGCAATGGAAGGCAATTCTGCATTCTGGCGCGAGCCTGGTATCTATTCCGAAGCCCAGGTTGCAGGCTGGAAGAAGCTTACCGATGCGGTGCATGCCAAGGGAGGCAAGATTTTCCTGCAGATTTGGCATGGCGGCCGAGCCTGTCATCCGCTACTGAATGAGGGACGTGTACCGGTCGCTCCGAGTGCGATTGCCATCACCAATGATGAAGTTCACACCCCGGAAGGCAAGAAGGCTTACACGGTTCCTCGTGAGCTTGGTGATGAAGAAATCCCGGCCATCATTGAGGGCTTCAAAACAGCCGCAGAAAATGCCAAGCGTGCTGGATTCGATGGTGTCGAAGTACATGGTGCCAACGGTTATTTGCTGGACGAATTTTTGCGTGACGGTGCCAACCATCGTGAGGGGCCTTATGGCGGCCCAATCGAAAACCGTGCTCGCTTACTCTTGGAAGTACTGGAAGTGGTGACACAGGTCTGGGGTAGCGACCGTGTTGGTGTTCGTCTGTCGCCATTGAACAGCTTCAACAGCATGAAAGACAGTGATCCGATTGCTTTGGTTACCTGGCTGGCCAAACGTCTGAACGAATTCGACCTGGCGTACTTGCACCTGATGCGCGCAGACTTCTTTGGTGAGCAGCAGGCTGATGTGGTTACTCCGGTACGTGAGCATTACCGTGGCCACCTGATGCTTAATATGGGCTATACCGGTGATGAAGCCAATTCGGCCATCGCCTCGGGTCAGGTCGATAGTATTGCATTCGGTGTGCCGTTCATAGCAAACCCGGATTTGCCGGAACGTCTTAAGTCTGGTGCAGGGCTTAATCAGGCAGATCCCTCAACATTCTACACTCAGGGTGCAGAGGGATACATTGACTATCCTTCTATGAACGAATTGGAAATCGCATAACAGTTTTTGGAAAGGGGGGGCTTTAGTCCCCCTTTAGGGAGTATTAATGATTCATGTAGTGGCAACAATAAATGTAGTGCCAGGATATAGAGAAAAGGTGATTGCTGAACTCATTCAGATCCAGCCTCAGGTCCTTGATGAAGATGGCTGTTACCTGTACACGCCATTGCAGGACCTAAAGACCGATATTCCCCGACAAATAGAATTTCGTCCAGATTCAGTGGTTTTACTTGAGGAGTGGGAATCAATTGAACACCTCAAGAAACACCTTGAAACAAAACATCTCAAAGATTACCAAGACAAAGTGAATGAGTGGGTAACAGGTGTAAATTTACAAATTTTACATAATCCAAAGCATGGTTAATTAAACATGACATGTTAGGTACAATAGACGGTCAATTAAGTAGATTTCAGGCATCTATTAGTTCAAGTATAATTTATTCATTTACTATGTCTTTACTTATCCTTATGTCTCTGTAAACCAACGCAATATATGGCTAGAAAATAAGTTGATTCGGGTGTTGCCAGTACCAGTTATATTTTGTCACCATTCACTTGAGGTGCTACGCTTAGTACTCAGGCAGGGTCAGCGGATAGGATTGATAGCATGTACATGGAACCAGAGGAAAATAACGGCTCAGACTCGGTGTCCGAGGAGCTGGTAAGCGAAAGCCTGTTTCTGCAATTGATTGATGCCTTGCCAAAAGTGTCCGTGCAGGGGTACGACAAAAACCGTCGCGTTATTTACTGGAATCAATCCAGTGAAGATATTTACGGGTACCGTCAGGATGAGGCCCTGGGCAGAAAGCTTGAGGATTTGATAATTCCCGATGAAATGATAGAGAACATCATTTCTCTACACAGGGAGTGGGTGGAAAACGGCATTCCTATCCCCTCAACTGAGCTGCTCCTCAAGCGTAAGGGAGGAGACTCCATCCCGGTATTTTCCTCACATGTTATGTTGAAACAAAATACGGACTCACCCGAAATGTTTTGTATTGATGTTGATATGAGGGAGCAGTATGAAGCTCGTGAAAAACTCAAGTTAATATCAATTACCGATCCGGTTACCGGTTTTCCGAATCGAAGGTTTCTGGTAGAGGGCCTCGAACGTTATATATCTGAAGCAAAAAGAAATAAAAAACGATTAGCTGTTCTTTTCATCGATCTGGATATGTTCAAGGATATCAATGACACTCTTGGGCATACAATGGGAGATGAACTACTGAGCGCTGTTTCTGCTCGTATTCACACAAACCTGGATGATCATGAAGTATTAGCTCGGTTTGGTGGTGATGAGTTTGTTGTGATTATTCAGGATATTATTGGATGTGAACAAGTCACCGATAAAGCAAAACGTATACTGGAATCGTTCAAGAAAAGCTTTTCTCTGAAGAGCGAAAATGTATTTATTACTGCAAGTATCGGTATCAGTTTTTATCCAACTGATGGGGAAGAGGTTGATGAGCTGCTGAAGAACTCTGATGCTGCAATGTACCAGGCCAAGGAAAGTGGTCGTAATCGATACCAGTGTTTCACGCGCGAGCTGAGTGAAAAGCTGAAGGCGCAGCACGAGATCTCGGCGCGTTTACGGGATTCATTGCTGAAAAACGAATTTGAGCTGGTTTTTCAACCACAGTTTCACATGAAAAGTCACTCGGTGACTGCCTGTGAAGCATTGCTGCGCTGGTATCCTGAAGGAAATGAGACAGGAATGTCTCCAGACATCTTCATTCCCATTGCTGAGCGTTCAGACCTGATCATTCACATTGGTGAATGGGTGATCAAGCATGCGTGTATGCAAATGAGTCAATGGAAGAAGTCGGGATTTAACGTGCGGGTAGACATCAATGTGTCTGGAAAGCAGCTTGAACAAGCTGGCTTTTTTGACATGTTGGACCACTACAGGGAAACCTATGGTCTGGCCCCTTGTGATTTGGGAATCGAGTTAACCGAACACGTATTAATATCTTCCAATGAGCGTATGTTGGAAGAGCTCGAAAAGCAAAAGGACAAGGGCGTATCGATATCAATAGATGACTTTGGTACCGGCTATTCATCGCTTAACTATTTGAAAGTGTTTCCACTCACTGTATTGAAAGTTGATCGCTCATTTATCGGGGAAGCACCTGAAAATAAAGTGGATGGCGTCCTTCTGGAAGCCATAATCAATGTGGGCCATGGTTTAAATCTGGATATTATCGTTGAAGGTGTGGAAACGCAGGAACAGGCTGAGTTCTGCAAGAAGCTGAATGCTGATCATGTACAAGTTACCTGTACAGCAGGCCGGTATCAGCGCAGGAAGTGGTCGGTTTTTTTAAATCCTGAGCTAAATTTATAAATCTTATCCAGCCTTTTAGCCCACCTTTCGGTGGGCTATAGACTTGGTTATAACCGGTACCCTTAGCTCTGGTACCAGTTGATCGGGAAGTGTCCAAGCTCAGGGCTCACTTCACGGAAGCTATCGCTGCTGCTCAGTGTTACATCTGCGTTTGTGGACGTGTTCCAGGCATTAAAAGGAACACTACCAAACTCGGATGAACGTGTTTCGGGATATGCAATGTAATCAGTGTTGAGCTGGCTTGAAGCTGCTTCAGTCTGGCTGCTGGCGTTTTCCCACCAGTCCCACGCAGTATTGCCATATTCAGCGGATTCCAGTGTAGATGCGAAAGCACCAGAGGTTGAGAAAGCCAGCGCAGAAAAAGTGATGGCAGCAATAGTATTTTTAACGGAAGAAGAACGTTTAGTAGACATTTTTAACCTCGGTATATATTCAATATCAAAATTTTCAAAGTGGTTAAGTCGTTAACCATTGATGTGAATTCTATCAGTGAGATTATTAATGCCTGTAGTAGGTAATTGATTGAAAGTGTTTTAACTTTTATTCATAAGGGGGCATATTATTTTAATAGAAAATAACAGTGCAAAAAATTGAATGTTTTCTACAGGATTTTAGATGATCAAAATTCTTATTAATAATGATCAGTAAATCTTATTAAAAACATAATAGCAATATTGATTTTATATGCTTTTATAGTTTCCACCTTAGTGGGAAGAGGGTGATTTTCCTATAGAGCTATGGAGATGGAAGTCAGACGAACATTAATGAGGTGGGATTATTAGAAATCATCGTAACGCACATGATGAGATAGCGATAGATAGCCAACTTTTGATGAGCTAATGCCGATAACGCCATTTATCGGCATTAGCTGTAGAGACCATGACAGGTTCTATTGTTCCTACTGCTGACCAAAGCTGATTAATTTAGCGGCACTGTCCAGCTGCTCTTCCAAATCCGTTATGTACCCGCGTGTGGTATTCACGTTATCGTGGCCAACCAGTTCGGCAATTGTGATGACATCAACGCCCTTTCGGTGCAGAAACGTGATGAATCCACGCCGGAAACTGTGTGGTGAAGCAATACGTGTGATCTTCGGGTTGGACAGCATTCTTCGCTTCACTATGTCATAGATGCCGGCAGCTGTAATGCGCGGTGATCGTGCAGCCCCGACTTCCTTCTGGTCAGCCATTTTCCGTGATGAATCATGTTTTGTGACTTGGGCGCTGTTTGCACGAGAATACTGAGCCACATGATCCCCCCGAGCTATTCGCCGCAATAGCGCTCCTTCAGTGATTTCAGCTGCTCCGATCCAATCCATCAGGATATCGAGGGTGTACGGCTGCAAACGAAGGTAACGTTTCTTGTTCCCTTTACCGGTGACAACGATGCGGCCGCGAATCAGGTCCACGTCTCTAAGATCAATGCTCGCCAACTCAGACCGGCGTGGTCCGCATCCAAACAGAAGCAGGAATAGCAATGCGTCCCGCAGTCCAGCTTTTGTGCCTTCCTGCAGGCACATATCGACGATTTCTTGCACCTCCTCAATCAGTACCCCGCTACCTTTTTCTCGCGTGTACTTGATCGAGCGATTGTCAGTGATCAGGTTGAACTCATCGCTGGGGATCAGACGCGCTAGGTAAGCCTTCCGTGCAATACCTTTTATGGCTGCCAGGTATGAATTGTAGGTCGAAGGGTTCATCTGGTCCCGCGGGCTATCAACGGTAGACCGGCGAATTTGCTCCATTACCGTCATGAATATGCCATTGGTCAGCGTGCGCCATGGCGCCGCGATAGCTGTTTTGAGATTGCGGTTATCGCAGGCCTTTTCGTCTTCAGCCTCATACTCGATATCAGCTACGGAAAATGCCGCCAAATGCTGGGGTAAGAAGGATTCGGCCATCATTGCGTTCCAATGACGAACGAAACGAGCCGTGAAGCTGGTCACCGTAATCCGTGACGCTTCAGACGGAAGGCTCTGGATGTAGAGGAAGGCTGGATTCCGCTCTGAATACTGGCGTGGATCGTCATGATCCAGCAAATCGATCGACAGGCCCGTTTGCCGTGTTCCGGTAAGCTCACCCACTAAGTTGCCCTTCTCAGCTAAATACTCATTAAAAGTTACATTTTCGTAAGTAATTATTCAAGGTTAATTATTGTTACGTTCTGGTATGTTCTGTTACTGTGTTGACTTCAATTTGCGAGCAAGCGGAGAGGGAGATGGCGCGAATCAGCAAGGTGCAGCAGTCAGATGTATTCGATGCTGCCAACCGGCTTCGTGAGGAAGGTTTTAACCCGACGGTACGTGCAATCCGGGATTTGATCGGTGGGGCTACGGAGATCGTGTCCCAGCACTTGAAGGAATGGCGTCAGCAGTACCCCGTTGTTGAGGAAGGAGCCGAGGTCGATCCCGTGACGGCTTCGATCAGCGAGCTATATGACCGTCTGGTAGACAAAGCCACAGTGGTGTTGGACGAAAAAGCTGCAGAGCATGACAAGGAGTTGGAAGCCGCGGCCGTTTTGCTCGAAGCCGAAGGGTTTATCTTGGAAGAAGCGAACCAGAAAGCCGAGTCGGCCGAGAATGAAGTTCGCAAGCTGGAGCTGCTGGTCGAAACGCTGAAATCCGATCTGGATACAGCTAATAAGGATGCCTCTGAATGTCAGTCAGAAAAACGAGCCTTGGCCGTAGAACTGGCCCATTATCGTGAAAAGGTGTATGACCTTACCTGGTCTTTAAAACAAGAACAGGACCGGGTCAAAGAGCTGGAGCGGAAAATTGAACATCAAGCTGTCGATCATGCTGAGAAGCTGGCACTGCTGACTGAGTTGGTTCAGAGTATCGAAAGCAGGAGCGCTGATAAGAATTGAGGCAACAGCAGTGGGTCCAAAGTCCGCAGTAGTGACTTTTTCGCTCAACCTGAAACGCCTCAGCCCAAAGCGGACTTTGGCTACCTACCAACTTCATCCACTAACTACTAGTGCAATCCGGCCAAGTGAGCACCGCTTAATACGCACGTGTTGTTATACTGGAAACAAGGGTGATGAATTATTTCTCAGATTTAAGAAAAGAACGCCCTTTGGTGGTGAGCACAATGCTATAGAAGGTACGGAATGTTAATGCATCAAACTGCGTTTTTATCTCAATTAGCCCTTCTAGCTGCAAAGCTTTTAAATCAGGAGTCAAATGTGAAACTCGAATACTGTGTGCAGTTGAGACCCTCTCCAGTTTTTGTTTTAGGCTCTCATTCATTCGAGTTGCCTCCATGGGGTTCAAAATGTGAAGGCTCGATGAAACGATAACCAATTCCCGGCTCTGTCTCGATATAAGTGGGCCTAGCAGGGTCATCGCCCAGTTTTTTGCGAATCTGTCGGACGAAAATACGCAGGTAGTGGTTATCTTCAAGATGGGATGGCCCCCAGAACTTTTTCAGCAGGTACTGTTGCGTCAGAATCTGACCCGGATGCTGTACCAGCTCCAGCAGCAAGTCATACTCGCGTGGCGAGAAATGCAGCCGTTCTTCTGCCAGCACCACCGTTCGCAGGTGATAGTCGATCCGCAAGCGACCATCGTCATACGCCTTGGGCAACACTTCCTTGCCCGAGGTTGAACGCAGCACGGCACGGATGCGGGCAAACAATTCCTTGACGCCGAAAGGCTTCTCGACAAAGTCGTTGGCGCCCGAATCCAGCGCCTGTACCTTCTCCTTCTCGCTGTTGCGCACCGACAGGACAATGACCGGTACTTCACTGAATCCACGCAGCGCCTGCAATACCTGCTGCCCATCCATGTCAGGCAGGCCCAGATCCAGAATCACCAGATCAGGCTGTTCCAGTGCCAGTTGCTCAAGCCCCTTCCGCCCTGAATCCGCTTCGATAATCTGATAGCCCTGTGACTCCAGACTGATGCTCAAAAAACGCCGAATCTGCGGTTCGTCATCAATAATCAGGATGCGTATCATACTGACTCCCCACGGTGGGACAGTTCAAGTGGCAGGCGCAAGCGAATACAGCTGCCACATTCAGAGGTACTGGACAGCACTCGGGCCTCACCCCCATGTGCACCCAAAACACTCTGACAAATTGCCAGCCCTAACCCGGTACCCCCTGTTTGCTGGTCGCCACGACCAAGTGTAAAGAACATATCGAAGATCTGCGGCCAGTGCTCCGCCGGGATACCGGGTCCGGAATCGGTAATGTCGATATTCAGGTTCTCCTCGTCGACGGTCACATCAATGCCGATGGGTTTGCCGGGTGGGGTAAAGCGCACCGCATTCTCCAGCACATTGAAAATGGCCTGTTCAACCAGTGCCGCGTGCAGGTTGAACAGTGGCAGGTCGGGCGGGCAACGGACTTCAATCGGTTGCCCGTTCAACAGTGGCTGAAGGCGTCGCAGCGCAACACTTAGAATCTCATCCACGCCGACCCAGTCGCGCTCGAGCTTCAGTTCGCCCTGCCCGATCTTGGTCATATCGAGCAGTTTCTGTATATAGCGATCAAGCCGGCGCGCCTCGCTCAAAGTATTACCGAGAAGCTCATCTCTCTGTTCACGCGACAGGCTATCCGGCAAGTCGATCAGTGTACTGACCGACCCGATCATGGTCGCCAGGGGCGTGCGGAGGTCATGCGAAATCGAGGACAGCAGGGCTGATCTAAGCTGCTCTCGCTCCTTCTCCAGCGTTTCCCGCTGCAGGCGCTGTGCCAGCTGGATACGGCTCCACGCCAGCTTGAACAGCTCAAACGCCGAGTTCAGTCGAACCCTTAACTCCGGCCCATGATCGGCAGCTAAACGCAGCGCCACACCCTGCACTTGATCATGCTGATCACGTAGATACAGACAGTATCCATCCGCCTGCTCTTTCAGCAGCAGCGCTTCAATCCGGTTCTCCAACGCATGCTGTGTTTCAGCTTCGGGCAGGGATTCAATGCGACAGGTGCGGGAGCTGAACCAGCCTTTCAGACGAGTGGTGAACTCGGTCACCAGTGCGGTCGCGTCTAGGCAGTCAGACAGAGACTGAGCCAGCGCCATCTGATCACGGTTCCAGCGGATGCTGTCTTCCAGTGCATTCACTTTCTCACGCAGCCGCGCTGCCAGCTGTCCGGTCAACAGGGCGACCAGCACCAGAACTAGCGCCGTAATGATGTCTTCTCGGTGCAGGATGAACAGGGTAAAGCGGGGTTCGGTAAAGAAAAAGTTGTAGACCAGAAACGACAGCAGTGCCGACCAGAGCGCCGGCCGGGTCGAGGTACCGACGGCAATCACCAGCACGCTGGCCAGGTACAGCAGCGACAGGCTGGCGCTGGGCAGCAGATCTACCAGTGGCCAACAGATCAAGGTGGTCAGCAAAGGCGCCACGGATGCCAGCAGCCAATGTTTTCGCTGTGTACTGAAGGCCTGATGATCAGACACGGTTTATCCCCTCCAGAATACGGGTGTCAGCAATACCATAACGGTCAGCAGTTCAAGCCGCCCCAGTATCATGGCAAAGCCCAGGATCCATTTACCGCTGTCCGGCACAGCGGCAAAATTACCGGCCGGACCGATCATGTCCCCAAGCCCAGGACCGACGTTGGTCAGAGCGGTGGCCGCGCCCGTGAGCGCGGTGACAAAGTCCAGTCCTGTTGCCGCCAGCGCCAGAGTTGTCACGGTCAGAACCAGGAAGAACAGAAACGAAAACGCAACGGCAGACACCATGATATCGTCTGCTACCGCCTTGCCATTATAACGAATCGAAAATACGCCCCGCGGATGCACCAGCTTGTGCATCTGATCGCGCAGAAACAGCCAGGAAAGCTGAAAGCGGAAAACCTTCATGCCTCCGCTGGTCGAGCCGGAACACCCGCCTATAAAGGTCACAATAAAGAAAAAGGCAATACTGAAATAGCCCCACAGGGTGTAATCGGCTGACGCATACCCGGTGGTGGTAATAACGGAAACGATATTAAATGCCGCATGCGTCAGAACTTCAAACGGCTCTCGTTCAGTGGTGAGCAGTTGTTGCACCGTCAGCACGCCAATCAGCCCCAGCACGACCTGCAGAAACCCCTGCGCCTGCTGGTCCCTGAACACGTTCAGATTGCGCTGACTCAAAAAGCGGATATAGAGCATGAAGGGCATGCCGCCAATCAGCATGAACAGCACCGCGATCCATAAAATACCCGGACTGAAGCGCGCCATGGAGCTGTCGTCGGTAGCATACCCTCCAGTGGATACGGTGGTCATGGCATGATTGATGGCATCAAATAGGGTCATGCCGGCTGCCAGATACGCCAGCGTACAGGCCAAGGTGATACCCAGATAGACCAGCAGCAATGCACGGGCCATCTCATGAAACCGGGGCAGTGACTTTTCCGACCAGTCGGATGATTCAGTCTGGAACAGGCGCATGCCCCCAACCTGCAGGAACGGCAGAATCGACACCGCCATGCCGATCACCCCTAACCCGCCGACCCACTGCAGCATGGAACGCCACAGCAGGATGGAGTGCGGCAGGGCCGCAAGCTCCGACATCACGGTTGAACCGGTGGTGGTAATGCCCGACACCGCTTCAAAGACCGCATCCGTCAGTGACAAGGGGTGGTGACTGAACATCAGTGGCAAGGCACCACAAAAGGACAACAACAGCCAGCTCAGACTGGTCAACAGATATAGCTGACGTGCCGTCAGCGCAAAGCGGTGGCCAAGACCCGGCAACACCAGCAGCAACCCGGCCAGCCCCGCCAGTCCTGCCGACAGAAAAAAAGTGCTGTACTCCACATCATCGGTCAACAGTGCAAACACCGCAGGGACCAGCAACAACGCTGCCATCAGGAAGGCAAGTATGCCGCAGACATACAACACCGGGCGAAAGAGCTTCATCCTGTCTCCCTTAGAAATAGCCAAGACCAACCTGCAGCAGTTTTTCGATCTGCTTCAGACTCTGTTTACTGGTCATGAAGAAAATCAGGTGATCTTCACTTTCGATGCACGTGTCGGCATGGCTCATGATCACGCGATTGCCGCGCACGATGGCGCCGATACGCACGTCAGCCGGCAGTTTCAGTTCTCCGACCTGACGCCCGACAATGCGGGAGGTCCTGCGGTCGCCGTGAACCACCGTTTCCAGCGCTTCCGACTGCCCCTTGCGCAACGCATGCACCCGGGTCACGTCTCCCTTGCGGATATAGGCCAGCAGGCTGCCGATGGTAATCTGCTCGGGCGAGATGGCGTGGTCGATGATACTGCCATCCACCAGATCCACATAAGCTGGGTTATTGATAATGGTCAGCACCCGCCGTGCACCGGCGCGCTTGGCCAGCATGGAGGACATCACATTGGCTTCATCATCATTGGTCAGAGCACAAAACAGATCCACGTCATCGATCCCCTCCTCGTTCAGAATATCCAGCTCCGACACACTGCCGTTGATCACGACAGCAGCATCCAGCATGCCCGCAATTTCACGACAGCGTTCCGGACGGGTTTCGATGACCTTGACATGAAAACGGGCCTCAAGCCGTGCCGCCAGCGATGCCCCTATATTGCCCCCACCGGCAATCATGATCTGGTGGTAACGCTGTCGCTGACCGACAAATAGCTGAGTGACGGCTTCCAGATGAGTCGGGGTCGCGATCATATAGACTTCATCCCCGGCCAAAAACGTAAGATCGCCCTGCAGGGGCACATGAGATTCGCCTCGATACAAAGCGACGATGCGCACGTCCACACCCGGCAACAGGGTGTCGAGTTCCGCAACAGTATGCCCGCTCAGGCCTGAACTCGCCCTGACCTTGAAGACCGCCAGCTTGACTCGGCCTGCCATGAAATCATGTACTTGCAGCGCCCCGGGCCAGCGGGTCAGCTGCTCGATATGATCGGTCACCAGCTGCTCCGGGCTGATCAGCACATCCACTGGTATCGCACTCGTCCGAAACAGGCGATCAGCACAACCGAGGTAACTGCTGCCACGAATGCGCGCCACCTTGCGTGGAATACTGAACAACGACTGTGCCAGCTGACAGGCCACCATATTGACCTCGTCATTATTGGTGACGGCCACCAGCATATCGGCATCTGCACAGCCCGCCTGTGCCAGCACGGATGGATAGGATGCGCCCCCTTCTACCGTGCGGATATCCAGCCGATCCTGGAGCGTACGCAAAAGCACCGCATTGGCATCCACAACCGTAATATCGTTGGCTTCCCCGGCAAGCTGTTCAGCCAACGTAGCTCCCACCTGACCGGCACCCAATATAACAATTCGCATCGTATCGCCTGTGGCCCCAAAGGTCTTCAGTTATGGATGATAGGCAAATTGTTAGGCAGAAAAGCGTAAAAGTTCGAGACAGTAAAACGGTGGATACTGTAAAAATTGTGTAAAGATGATTCGGTTCTCTCCGTTATCTTTGCATCATGAAGTGGCCCAAACCTGACCTTCAGGTGTTGTTAATACAGCGATTCAGCAAGGCAACCAACCACACGAAACGTATCATTAACAGGCCTCAGATGTGTGCCCTGAAGCCTCCATGATCCTGTTCGGCTCCCATTGAACGAGAGTAAACGTACCCTCAAATTGCCAGCAACACAGCGGGCCTGTATAGTCGGCCACGATTAAAGAATCGCCTATCACTTCAGGACGTGCTGTGCCGATCACTCCACCCTAGCCTGTCTCTAAATTTGGTTCACCTAGTGTGTAACACACCTGTCGAACCATACCTGCTGCTCCCGGCAGCGCTCGTCTGATTTTGATATCAGACCCTTTTTCGTACCTTACATAAAGCCTTTGTCGATTGCTTGATGTCCATCTTTGGTATGGTATCGAGGCGATTGGCTTCATGGCGTACATCGAACAGAGAGCTACTCAATGATACAACCCCTAAAACAGGAATGGTTTTCCAATATACCCAAGGACCTACTAGCCGGCATCGTAGTCGCCCTTGCGCTGATACCCGAGGCTATTGCCTTTTCGATCATTGCCGGTGTCGACCCCAAGATCGGCCTTTATGCCTCGTTCTGTATTGCTGTCATCATAGCCTTTGTAGGGGGACGGCCAGGAATGATTTCGGCGGCAACCGGAGCCATGGCCCTGTTGATGGTTACGCTGGTAAAGGAACACGGCCTCCAGTATTTGCTGGCTGCAACACTGCTGACCGGTGTAATCCAGATTCTGGCAGGATTCCTTAAACTTGGGAACTTGATGCGCTTTGTCTCCCGCTCAGTGGTGACCGGCTTCGTCAATGCCCTGGCGATTCTTATTTTTATGGCCCAATTGCCCGAACTGACTAACGTTACCTGGCATGTTTATGCCATGACAGCAGCAGGACTGGGCATCATCTACCTCTTCCCTTATGTGCCGGTACTGGGCAACAACCTCCCGTCTCCTCTGGTATGCATCATCACACTGACCGCTGTAGCGATTGCGTTCGGCATAGACATTCGCACGGTCGGTGACATGGATGAGTTGCCAGATACGCTGCCGGTTTTCCTCTGGCCGGAAGTGCCGCTAAATCTTGAAACCCTGATGATCATCCTGCCGTATTCGGCCGGTCTGGCTGTTGTGGGGTTGCTGGAGTCGCTGATGACCGCCAACATTGTGGACGAGCTGACCGACACCAACAGTGACCGCAACCGTGAATGCAAAGGCCAAGGCATCGCCAATATCGGTGCCGGCCTGCTGGGCGGTATGGCAGGCTGCGCCATGATTGGTCAGTCCATAATCAACATTAAATCAGGTGGTCGTGGTCGGCTCTCCACTTTCGCCGCTGGTGTATTCCTGATTCTGATGGTTGTGGTGCTGGATGAGTGGCTGAAGCAGATCCCGATGGCTGCATTGGTGGCCGTCATGATCATGGTATCTATCGGTACCTTCTCGTGGGAATCGCTACGCGATCTTAAAAAGCACCCCATGTCGACCAATATCGTCATGGTTGTGACGGTTATTGTGGTGGTAGCGACGCACAACCTGGCAATTGGTGTATTCATTGGTGTTCTGCTGGCTTCTCTCTTCTTTGCCAACAAGGTAGGTCAGTACATGGCGATCACCTCCAGCAAGGAAGATACAACAGCTACACGCACTTACACTGTGACTGGGCAGGTGTTCTTTACCTCAGCCGAGAAGTTCATCGCCTCCTTCGACTTCAAGGAAGTGATGGATAAGGTGATTATCGACCTGACTCATGCGCATTTTTGGGATATTACGGCCGCTGGTTCCCTCGACAAAGTTGTTATCAAGTTCCGGCGCGAAGGGGTGGACGTTGAAGTAATTGGACTCAACGAAGCGAGCCAAACCATCGTTGATAAAATCGCTATTCATGACAAACCGGACGCCGTTGAAAAATTCATGTCTGGGCACTAAGGAGCAAAGATGAACAAGATCATTGCATGTATTGATGGATCACCCGCCGCGAACAATGTCTTTGCTGCTTCGGCCTGGGCTCAGCAGCAGCTTGGCGCCCCCCTTGAGCTGCTGCATGTGCTGGAAAAAACAGACTATCCCGCCGCAGGCAACATGAATGGCAACATCGGCCTTGGCACTCGTGAACACTTGCTGGAAGAACTGGCAGAACTGGACAATAAGCGCAGCAAATTGATGCTGGAGCAAGGGCGGTTGATGTTGGCAGAAGTCCGCAAACAAGTGGAAGCAGCGGGTGTGCCCAGTGAACAAATCAGCCAACTTCAGCGTCACGATTCTCTAATAGACACATTGCTGGAAGGCGAAGCAACTACGCGTCTCCTTGTAATGGGCCGTCAGGGAGAAAGTCATGACAGTGCCGTTAATACGGTCGGCAGCCATCTGGAAAATGTCACTCGGACCCTGCAAAAGCCTATTTTGGTGGCTTTGGACGACTTCACACCACCTGAACGGTTCATGCTGGCTTACGATGGCAGTAACACTGCGAACAAAGCCCTGCATATGGTTCTGCAAAGCCCCTTGTTCAAGGGCATTCCCTGCCATCTCGTGATGGCCGGCAAACGTATAGCATCAGAACATCAGCAGCTGATCCGTGCGGAAAATATGCTGGAAGAAGGCGGGGTCGAAGTCATAACCGCTGAACTTGAGCAGGAAGATGTACGTACAGCGCTGTTGAGTTATGTGGAAGAACACGAGATCGGCATGATGGTAATGGGGGCTTGGGGGCACTCACGTATCCGCCAGTTACTGGTAGGTAGCATGACTAACTGGATGTTGCACAACACTACCGTGCCATTGCTATTGATACGTTAGCCTTGAAGAGTAATGAACCTGCTGCGACCGCTACTCCAGCAGGCTCATTAACTCGTAGATAAAATGAAAGCCAGTCCCTCATGCTCCGACTGCCTCCCGACAAATGAGGTCCAGCCTGTCATTTCAACCTACTGAAGAAGCAGCTTAACCCAACCCTGCTTACTGACCGGCAATTGCTCCAATGGCGTTATCAACCCCTTCTGCAATGCGTCGTGGGCCGACGATTCGGGGCGACGCTGATCAAGCAAACGAATCACCGCTCGGGCGATCTTGGGTGCCTGCTCCGCATTGCGCATCAAGTTCGCGATTGCCAGATCGGCGGTGACATGGTCCTCTTTCGGGTTCCAACTGTCATAATCCGTCACCATCGCGAGCGAGGCATAAGCCATCTGGGCTTCCCGAGCCAGACGCGCCTCCGGCATATTGGTCATGCCGATCACGCTGGCCCCCAACGAGCGATACCACTGTGATTCTGCCCGGGTAGAGAACTGCGGCCCCTCCATACACAAGTAAGTTCCGCCACGGTGCAGTCGAGGCGGTTGATCAAGACTTTCCACAGCCAGAGCCAGCAGTTTAGAAAGTGCTGCACAGACCGGATCAGCCATGGCCACATGAGCGACGATGCCGTCTCCAAAAAAGGTATTGGTACGCTGGCGGGTCATATCGATATACTGATCCGGAATCAGCATATGCAAAGGTGCTATCTCCTGCTGCAGAGAGCCTACCGCCGAGAATGAGAGCAGGTAGCGCACACCGAGTTGTTTGAACGCATATATATTTGCCCGGTAAGGCACCTCTGAGGGCAGTAGGTGATGATTCCGCCCATGCCGGGCCATAAAGGCCACCGGCACGCCATCCAGACGACCGGTGACTAACAGGTCAGAGGGCGCACCGAACGGCGTGTCAATCTGCTCTTCTCGCACATTTTCCAACCCCGGCATCCCATACAGGCCGCTTCCACCCAAAATTCCTACTGTTATCGGCTCCATGGCCTTCTGCTCCTTTACGTTTATAAAGTGTAATAAATCATCACAACTACACGACTAATGGATACCCAACAAGCAGTAAAGTGAATACCAAAGGGGGTATCAATCATGTGTAGCACACCGAAAACCAAACACAGCCAAGCATCGAAACCAAGTCGATTTTCGAGCAGCGGACTGTCCACGTCCCAGCTTTCCGCTTTTGCGGCAGTTGCCAATGCTGCAGAAGAACGACGAGCCGCCAAATCAAGGCAGAAGCGTGATGCTGCGGAGACAACCGCAGCTATCTCAAAAGAGAAAACAAACACGCGGGAGAAAAAGACATCCTGGCTATCCCGACTGGCGTACAAGTGTACCTCCTGGTTGAAAGAGACTCATTGGGCCTGACATAACGAATGCTCTATTACGAGAGATCAAAGCCGGAGATAAAGCGCCGATCGATCCAATCCTTTAGCCGCTGGACCCATGCCCCAGAAAACGATAGGGGTCCATAGCTACCTATGGCTGTCCCACCGCCGCATGCGATTAAATATAACGCATGTCGTCGCGGATAAAATGGGACGGCCGCCATCCCTCTTAACGAAGCTTCAAGATTTCGTGCCAGCACCGGGCCTGCGCGTACCGCATGAACCCCTGAGCGTTTGAGTAACTCATCATTCCGGCTACAAGTATCGCCACCAGCAAACACGTCCGGGTGCGAAAGACTGCGATGGCATGCATCCACCAGGATAAATCCTTGGGCGTCGAGAGCTAGGCCGCTGTTCGCGAGACAGTCTGCCGGTCGTGCACCGGTGGCCGCAATCACTGCATCAACGTCGAGAGATGTTTCCTCCACACTTTGCAGCAGCCCGTTCCTAACTCTCGCCCCCCCTGTAATTAAATCCACACCCTGGCTTGCAAGCTGATGCTCTGCCAATTGACGCACCCGTGTATTGAAGCCAGGTAACAAGCCGTTATCTCCTGTGACCAACATTAATTTAGCACTCTCAATGATAGTCGCGGTTGACAACGCCAATTCGACTCCTGCGGCCCCGGCCCCCACGACGGCAATACGTTGGGACTGCCCTGCTTCCACCTTCTGGCGCAACAACTCCCAGCCTTCAACGAAACAGCCAAAGGGTTTAATACTCAATACCTGCCCTGCATAGCCGTTGATAGGACTCAGATTTGAGCGTGACCCGATATCGATGGACAATCGGTCATACTCCACAACCCTCCCCCCTGCCAGTTTCACCTGCCGTTGGTCAGGCAAAAGCCCAATAGCGGTATCAAGTATCAGTTCACCCTTCACCAACTTAACTAGTGGCGGCACCTCTATCCGACATTGATCGATACCATAGTAACCAGCCATATAGCCGGGGATCATGCCGGAGTAGTATTGCCACTTAGAAGGTGTAATCAGGACAACCTCGGTATCTTCTGGAGGGGAATGCATAAAATGCCGCAGAACAATCAGGTGAGCATGCCCGGCTCCCAGCAGAACTAAACGTTTCAATATTACACTCCTTTTGACACCAGACTTAACCCTGCTGCTCCGGCCAGGCACCAGACCCGCCAGACAACTCAAGGTAACCTGTTATTTCGAGCTCTCGATCTTCCAGAACATCACGCCCTGGGTATTGTGCTAATTCAGGGGGAAAGATCATTCTTTAGTCGCTCTTCCAAAAGAATTCTTACACTCAAGATACTTCCAAAATTAGCTATAACTATAAGTGCTGATTACGACATGAATATCACCGACGTCTATGATGATTCTGACCAGATGAGTCGCCATAATTTATGTAACAAACGACTGCATCACTTTATGTTGGAGTTGATCAAACCAAACAGAAAACAACCGAGTCCAAGGAGTTATGTATGCCCACTACAATCGCTTTTGATGTCTATGGAACGCTGATTGATGCTCATGGCATCGTTCTAGAGCTGGAAAAGCTGGTAGGTGAGCAAGCCCAACACTTCTCTCAGACCTGGCGTGACAAGCAGCTTGAATATTCGTTTCGCCGCGGACTCATGCAAAACTACGTGGACTTCAGCGTCGTGACGCGTCAGGCACTCGATTATGCATGCCTTGCCTGTCAGCAAAACCTGACCTCCGCTGAGCGTGAACATCTGCTTGGGCAATATCGTACTCTGCCTGCTTTCAGTGATGCCAAACAAGCACTTGAGCGGCTTAAAGCACAGAATCACCGCCTCTTTGCTTTTTCAAATGGCCGTGGCGATGCCGTTGAGCAGTTATTACAGTCAGCGGGGCTTGATGAGTTTTTCCAAGACATTATCAGTGTTGACGAGCTAACGTCATTCAAGCCTAACCCTGCTGTCTACTGTCATTTCCTGCGACGTGCGCGGGCAAACTCGGAAGGGGCCTGGTTGGTATCCAGCAATTCGTTTGATGTCTTGGGTGCCATGTCCGCCGGTATGCATGCAGCGTGGGTGAAGCGCTCAGAGACAGCGATTTTCGATCCATGGGGGATCGAGCCAAACCTGATAGTGAGCAGCCTGGTGGAGCTGGAAAAAACGCTGAACACCTGATTCAAGGAGATTAGCGGCTCGACACCGTTGCTGCATCTACTGGTAATACCTCCATACCTACGGCGCCT
Source organism: Marinobacterium sp. (assembly GCA_048260865.1). Classification (GTDB taxonomy): domain Bacteria; phylum Pseudomonadota; class Gammaproteobacteria; order Pseudomonadales; family Balneatricaceae; genus Marinobacterium. Next base: position 56,639 of record JBLXGN010000013.1, read on the forward strand.
CAACCGCTTTACTCGCTGACAACCAGTTAAGCAGCCTGTCGCTGCTCATCGGTTTTGCGATACCGTAGCCCTGCAGCAGATGACACTTATGGGTGGTCAACCACTCGATCTCGGAAGCGGTTTCAACACCTTCTGCCACCACGACCAGCCCCAGCTCCCGGCAGAGAAGTATGGTCGACCAGACGATGGCCGCATTGCGGGGTGACTGGTCAACCGCCGATACAAATGCACGATCAATTTTAAGCTCATGAACCGGCAAGTCTCGGACATAGGCCAGTGATGCATGCCCGGCACCATAGTCATCGATCGATAGCCTGACCCCTAAGGTCGAAAGCTGTCCAAGATGCTGCTGTGCCGTTTCAGGGTCGTTCATCAAGGCACTTTCGGTTATTTCAAGACACAGCTGTGCAGGTTGCAGATCATAATCCGCCAGCTGTTGCGATATCTGCCTGATCAGGTCAGCATTCATCAGATCGAGGGCGGATATGTTTACCGATACAATCAGCTCAATGCCCTGGCGACGCCATTCGGCCAAGTCTGACAGTGCCTGATCAATGACCCAGGGCGTAATGTTACGAATAAAGCCGGTTTGCTCTGCAAAAGGAATAAAAACGCCCGGGGGCACCATGCCTTTGCCGGGATGTTGCCAGCGCACCAACGCCTCTACTGCCGTCACCCGCCCAGCTCTGATGTCAAGCTTGGGCTGGTAATGCAACACAAATTCATCACGCTGCAATGCCTGACGCATCTCTCCCAGCAACGACAGGTGCTCATGCGATTCGGGCAAGGTGAATTCTGCAGCAAAAGCACAGCTTTCATGTCTGCGCTTGGCTGCCTTGAGGGCAATATTGGCGCGCTTAAGCAGCACGCTGGCTGACTGACCATCTGCAGGGAAACAGGCCACGCCCACACTCGCGTCCATATCCAGCCGTTGCCCCTGCAGCTCAATCGGATCACGCAATTGCTGCATGATGGCCATGATTTCCGGCTTGGCTTTCTCAACCTCGATATCCCGCAACAGGATGGCAAATTCATCACTGTCGAGCCGTGCCACCAGGTGAGGCACCTGAACGCACTCGCTCAAGCGACCGGCTACCGCCTGCAGCAGCTCATCCCCGACTTCATGGCCCAATGCGTTGTTAATCTGCGCAAAACGGTTCAAATCCAGCAACGCCAATACTCCGCAGCCCTCCTTGACAGCCTTGGACAACTGTTCCAAAAACTGCGTTCGGTTAGGCAACTCCGTCAAGCTATCGGTATAGGCCAATCGCCAGATACGCTGCTCACGCTGCACAATGCTGTCACGCATGCGTGACAGCGATCTCAACAGCCGTCTGATTTCAATTAGATTTGATGTCGGTATCTGTTTACTGTAATTCCCCGCTGCAACAGCAGCTGCCACTTTGACTGCCCGTTGGAGTGGGTCAGACAAACTCTTGGCGACCAGTACAGCCAAACCGGCGCTGACCAGTAATGAACTAAACAGAATCAACATAATGATCAGTCGGGTATCGCTTATCATGACTTTCAGCCTTTCGGCTTCCGCGTGCATGAAGTCCTGCTGGTTTTCTGCAAGCCTGAATGTAGCAGCCAACAAGTCCTGCAGCACCTGATCCGTATGTTGTTCAAAATGCTGACGTGCAGTCTCCAGCCCACTGATTTCAATCTGCTCTACTGTTATCTGGAACAATTCACCATATTGTTGACGCAATGTGACAACTTCAGCGGTCAGGCTTGAGGGCGTATCCCGCGTCAAGGTTCTGATTGCAGCATCCGATGCAGCGAGTGCAGCATCCATGTTCAGATAAAACGGTACACGCTGTTCACGGTTGGGCGTTTGTAACAGTCGCAGTAGATAGATACTGGCATTTTGTGCCTGATGATTGGCTTTTTGCGCCAACATCACCCGTCGCGCACGATCATCGACCAGCTCTTCGATGGTTGTTGTCAGCTCATCAAAACGCTGCAGCGACAGAACAGAAACCAGCAGCAAAAAGGCCAGCAATACTGAGAACGCTTGCAATAGGCGAGTTCTGACTGAGGTCCCTGTATTCCGCCAAAACATGAACGCATTCATACGCTTCTCCCTATGGGCACAAGGTCCTGTGGACTCAGTCCAATTTGAAGGAGCCGACAGCTGACTCCGTACCTTTGGCTGTTTGCAGCAATTGATCTGTTAGCTCAGCCAGCTGCTCCGCTGAATCACGACTGGTGCTGGCCATTTCGGCTATTTGACTCACTCTACCACTAACCGCCTGACTTTCTTCAGCCTGTTGCTGTGCCAGAGATGTCAGATTTTCTAGACTATCCAGTGATCGCTGAGCATCGACCTGTAAGGTTTCCAGTGGTGCAACAAGTTGCTGTATCAGCTCAGCACCACGCTCCATGCCCGTTTGACCTTCAGCGATCCTGACCGCCGACTCCTCAGTCTGATGACTAATAGTTGCGATAACAGAATCAATCTGAGCTGTCACCTCAGCCGTTCTGCGCGCCAGATTCCTCACTTCGTCTGCAACAACGGCAAAGCCTCTTCCACTGTCACCGGCCCGCGCTGCCTCAATTGATGCGTTGAGCGCCAACAGGTTAGTCTGGTCGGCAATTTCACGGATCAAGCCAACAGAACCCGTCACTTCTTCAGAACTTTGAGTCAGTCGCGTAACAGACTTGGCAGATTCCGCCACAATATCAGCAATACGCGTAATTTCAGCTGCAGCCACTCCGATCTCTTGTACTCCCTGTTGTGCCAGGTCACGAGCCTTGAGCGCCTGATCACGCGTGATGTGCAAATCATCGACCATCGCTTCAGCACCTTTGCAGGACTGGACAACAGAGCGTTCTATTTCAGCAGTCTGCTGGCTCTGTCCATCGGTATCCGCTCGAACATCTCCCGCAACATGGCGCATCTGATCCGCAGCATGGCTGACTGAAGCAGCATTTTGACGAATCCTGTCAATCACGCTCATAAGATGCTCACGCATTTTCACCATGCTCTGCAACAGAGTTCCCAACTCATCCGATTTGCCCTCCGGCACCTGAGCACTCAAATCCCCGGCAGCAATCTGGTCCGCAGCCAGCACAGCCGCATTCAAAGGTCTGAGAATACTGCGTGTGATCAGGACTGACATCAAGGCACCCAGAACCAGTGCACCGATTCCGATCAAGACCATCGTGTATACAGAGCGTTCCGCCATGATGAGTGTTTGCTGCTGGCGCGTCTGCATGCTGGCTCGCTGTTGTGCCGCCAACCTTTCGGTAAAAGCAAGCAGCTGATCGAGTGCCGCACGGGTTTCCTGTGCCATCATGGCACGGGCTTCATCACGCCGCCCCATTTCGAGGGTTTCGACGGTGGCTTGCAGGTGACTTTGGTAAACCGTCCTTAGCTGCTCCAACTGGGAAAGCACCTCTGTTTGATCCGGGTTCAGCGCCTGTAGACGTTCAGCTGCCTGATCCATCTCCTGATTACGGCTGTCCATTTCTCTGTAAAGCGCTATTCGCTGCTCTCTGTCCTCCAGAATGAACAGCAGCAACAGGCGACTGGCCACACTTTCAGCATTCAGATTAATCACGCTGGCTTGCTGTGCCGTGGCGGCATCGTGATTGACCAACTCGCTGAACTCGCCCGACACCTGATCAAAGCGAACAACCGCAATTGCCAATGTCGCAACAATAAACAGCAGCAGCACTGCATAGCTAATTGCCAACCGACTTCTGATCTGCATCTGTATCTCCTGAGTAACAGTCTGCGCTGGATATATTTGAGCACATGCTCAATAATAATGACACTAGCGTCAAGCCATTTGACTGACAAAGAGCAGGTTTTATTACATCAAGAGAATGCTCAAAACGATGCAAAAAAACTGTAAGGATTAGCGGGCTCGGCATGACTAATCAGTGAACGCAAGGGAGGCCCCTCTTCAACAAGCACCGGTAACGTACAGCAATGCTGATAAGTTGAATGTGCCACGGACTAAACACAGTGGCACTTTTTAAAATGCTTGGTGTAAGAAAACCAAAGGTAAGCCGACCAATAAGTTAATACGCGTTTTAATGACAACACCCCATGAGGATATAACCATGAACAAGACCCTTTCTAAAGCATCCCTGGCAATGGCACTCGGTGCTGCACTTTCTGTCACAGCTGTTCCCGGCACCGCTCAAGCGGGTGAAGCCGAGCAGGAAAAATGTTACGGCGTTGCCCTAAAAGGCCAGAATGACTGCAAGGCCGGCCCCGGTACATCTTGTGCAGGCACCTCTAAAATTGATTATCAAGGTAACGCCTGGTCTTTGGTGCCAAAAGGTACTTGCGAGCAGGTCGAGTCCAAGACCTCTCCAACAGGATATGGTCAACTGCAGGCCTTTACCGAAAAACGTGGCTGATCGACACCAACCTGAGGGGGCCGCCGTGTCAGACCTGAACCATGCAAACCCTGCCTCAGCAATGAGCAGACCTATGCCCTGTCGAGCAGGGATCGGGCTCAAGCCCGAGCACTTCGACATCATTCTCGACACCCTGCCGGACATCGGCTTTTTCGAGATTCATGCCGAGAACTATATGGTCGACGGTGGTCCCTTCCATTTTTACCTTGAGCGCATTTGCAGTCACTACCCCTTGTCGATTCATGGCGTAGGCCTGTCGATTGGTGCAGCCGCCCCCGTTGATGAGCAGCACCTGTGTCGCCTCAAACATTTGCTGGACCGTTACCAGCCCGCGCTTTTTTCAGAACATCTTGCATGGTCAACGCACCAGGGACATTTTCTGAACGACCTGTTGCCCGTACCCTACACCCAGAAAACGCTGCGCCACGTCTGTGAACAGATCGATCACATTCAGACCCGTCTCGGGCGCCAGATGCTGCTCGAAAACCCGGCGACCTACCTTGAATTTGAACAGTCCGACATGTCGGAAACGGAGTTCATCACTCAGGTAATCCGTAAAACCGGCTGTGGTCTGTTGCTGGATGTGAATAACGTCCATGTTGCCTGTACCAATCACAACCGCAGTGCTCTCGATTACATCCAGGCTCTGCCGCTTGAGGCAGTCGGCGAAATCCATCTTGCCGGTTTTGCCATCGACAGTGACAGTGATGGCTCCCCCTTGTTGATTGACAGCCACGATGCAGACGTTGCGCCTCAGGTCTGGTCACTGTATGCCGATACACTGGCTCTTACCGGCCCGCGCCCCACTCTGCTGGAACGCGATGGCAACATCCCATCCCTGCACACACTATGGGCAGAAGCAAACCAGGCTGAGCAACTTCTACTCCGTCATCAGGCAAAGGGAGCGCACCGACATGCATGAACCCTTTCATGATGCCTTGCTGGATGCAGACTCGGCGTTGCCCTCAGGGCTTACAAGCTGGAACCGGACAGACTGCGAACGCCGGTTTGCGGTGTATCGAAATAATGTCGTGACCTCGCTCATTGATGTTCTGGCCGGTAATTTCCCGGTGGTGCAGCAACTGGTTGGCGAAGCCTTTTTCCGTGCCATGGGGCGCGAGTTTGTAACGGTGAACCCACCGACAACTCCTATCATGGCGCTCTACGGTGAGCACCTTGCCGATTTTATCGCGGCTTTTCCGCCCGCCGCCTCTGTCCCCTACCTGGCGGATATGGCACAGCTTGAATACGCCATCCTGACAAGTCGTCACAGCGCCGACAGTCCGCCCATCTCAGCCGACAGGCTGGCAAGCCTGCTTGAAGATCAGGAGGCGCTCACACATACCGGGGTGAAATTGGCGCCCGCAGTTCAGGTGTTGAATTCGAATTTTGCCATTGCCTCACTCTGGCATGCGCATCAGAGCAGCTCAGGAGCCGATTTAAGCCAGATCAGGCTTGATCAGCCCGAAATCCTCATGCTGTCACGGCCTGCATTGGAGGTGGAGCTGCATATCATTGATGCCGGAGCGGCCGAGTTCATCCGTAATTTGAATCAGGCAACACCCCTGGCGCAAGCCGCAGAAACGGCTCAGCCCTTTGACCCGGTTGCTGTACTGCAGCTGTTGATTCAGCAACAGGCGATTACAGACCTGGTCTCTTTCTCATTCAGCAAGGTACCCGAGCATGAATAGTCTGATTGATTTTTACAGCCGTCTACTGAAACTGTTCGAGTGCATTCCGCATTCTTTCATTGCATTGCTGGGCCGCTTTTCCATTGCCGCCGTATTCTGGCAGTCCGGTCAAACAAAAATAGAAGGCCTGGCTATCAATATCGTCAGTGGCGAATTCAGTCTGGGTTGGCCCAGACTGGCAGGTTCAACGGTATTTCTGTTTCGTGAAGAGTATCAGCTCCCGCTGATTGCACCAGAGATCGCCGCTGTCATGGCCGCAACGGCAGAGCACCTGTTTCCGATACTGATACTTCTGGGCTTTGCGACTCGTCTCTCGGCCCTGTCACTGTTGATCATGACTGCCGTGATACAGCTGATGGTGTATCCGGGCGCGTACGCGACCCATGGTGTATGGGCAGTGGTGTTGCTGTATTTGATGGTATACGGTGCAGGGAACCTCTCTGTGGACCACTTGGTAAAATTGAAGACGAAAGCTTGAGCCCTGTAAACACACTGATCGAGAATCTGCCCGGATGACCCCATGACTCAGCCAGAACCGACCGAACAGAGCCTGACTGACCCTGTCTTTTTGACCGAACTGCGACTGCAGATGAACAAGTTTGCCACCCTGCAGTTGCAGAATCAGAGCCTTGCCGAGGATGCGGTACAGGAAGCCCTGTTGGCGGCGCTGAAAAGCGCACATGCCTTCAACCGCCGTTCAGCTCTGAAAACCTGGGTGTTTGCCATTCTCAAGAACAAGATCAGCGATCTGTTGCGTAAGAATCAGCGTTATGTGAGTACCGATAAGCTGAAAGATGACCAAAACAGTTCGGACGATGACCTGTTCGATACACTGTTCAACCAGAGAGGTTTCTGGCACCCACATGAACGGCCCGCAAAATGGAACCAGCCTGATATCAACATGGAAAACAGCCACTTCTGGCAGGTGTTTGATGCCTGCTTGAACGGCATGCCAGACAAGTATGGACGCCTGTTCATGATGCGGGAATTCCTGGAGCTGACAACCGATGAAATTTGCAGTAATGAGATGATCAGCGTTAACAGTCTCAATGTGACGCTTTACCGTGCTCGTCTCAGGCTGCGTGAATGCCTTGAGAACCGCTGGTTCCAGAAGGAGGCCCTATGATGATGAACTGCAAACAGGCGACCGAACTGATGTCACAGCAGATGGAGCGCCCGCTAACATTCAGGGAGCGGATGTCGCTCAGGTTCCACACGATGATGTGCTCCGGCTGCAGTAATTTTGATGACCAGATGCACGACCTGCGCCAGATAACGCGGGTTTATGCAAAAGGCAGAGACAAAACGGAGGACGAAGAGACCGGACGCGGTTCAGAATAGCGCGTCGATCATGGCACGGATCGCAGCAGGGTCACCACCGCAGGCACGATAGCTGCGCAGCCCCATCATCTTGATCTGCAGCTCTTTCGCCAGCGCATTGACGTCTGTGTCAGGCCCAAGCTCATGATCCAGCACCGCCTCCTGCAGCAGGCGTGCGAACAATCGTTCGGTCTGTTTCAGCAGCCGCTCGGCCTGTGCGGCAAGCTCCGGCTGGCTTTCAGCCAGCTCAACCAGTGTGCGAACCAGCAGGCACATGGGTGCCTGTCGCTCACTTGAACCGCACAATCCCTGATAGAAAAACTCACGAAACGCTGCCGTCACGGACCCCGTCTGGTCACGGGCAGCCAGCAACCGGGACTCTGTAGCATCGGCATAGAAGTCGAGCGCCTGACTGTAAAGCTCGGCCTTACTGCCAAACGCACTGTACAGGCTGCCCGGATTCAGGCGCACCTGCTGCTGAAGGTCTCGGGTCGATGTACCGGCAAAACCCTTTTCCCAGAACAGCAGCATGGCGCGCTGAACAACCTCATCCGGCTTGAATTTGATGGTATTGGCCATGGAGCTCCATCGAGACAGTCAAAAAGGCCATTATACCCCGAAACCCTCAGGCAAAGTCAGCAAACCGCCCATCCAGAGGCGTGTCGGCCAGGTGGTTGATGTAGTTACTCATTGTCTTTTGCGCCAGCCCCAGCACGATTTCCAGCAACTGACGAGTACCATAGCCTGCCGCGAAGAAACGCTGCTTCTCCTCTTCCGACAACACCCCGCGATTACGCATCAATGCCAGTGTCGTGTCATGCAGCACTTGCAACTTTTCCGTTGGCATCGGCTTGCCATTGCGCAGCGCATCGGTCAGCGCATCGTCAACCTTCATCATGCTGGCAATGGCTGCATGCGCGGGTACACAGTAATGACAGTTATTTTCGACATTAATGGTTTGCCAAATAACCGTCAGCTCCTGCGCATCAAAATCAGACTGTTGGAAAAGCTTATGCAGAAACTGGTACGCCTCAAGCGTAGCCGGTGATTCAGCCATTACACCGTGCAGATTAGGAATCACACCGAAGCCTTTGATGGAATTTTCAAGCAGCGGCTGACTGCCGGCAGGTGCCGACTCGATATCATGAATTTTGAAGTGGCTCATCTCATGCTTCCTCAGGTCTATCAGACAGAGCGGACTTTATTTTTGAGCGATCGCTCAATTTAGATATCCAAATTAGATGCTAAGTTTTATGCTGTCAAACCTCTGCAGAAAAAATTTTCATGTTGAGTGTAAGAAAACCGGTATTTACCCCGACAAAGTCATAACAGAATCGTTTTGATCACCGGAGCCCGCCCATGCTTTCCACCATCGAATTGCTGGAAGTGACCGATTTCCCCGGCATTAGCCGCAGCCAAACCAGCACCTTGCAGGTCAATCTTGGTTATCGCTGTAACCAGACCTGCGTGCATTGCCATGTCAACGCCGGCCCCAACCGCACCGAAATGATGAGCAATACGCTGATCGAGTTGATTCCACAGGTACTCAAGACGCGCAATATCAGCACGCTGGACCTGACTGGCGGGGCTCCCGAGATGCACCCACGCTTTCGCGAACTGGTACGAGCCGCACGGGCGCTGGGCGTCAAGGTGATCGACCGTTGCAACCTGACCATTCTGTTTGAAGAAGATCAGTCCGGCCTGGGCGAATTCCTTGCCGAGCAGCAAGTGGAAGTTGTCGCTTCCCTGCCCTGCTACTCACTGGCTAACGTCGACAAACAGCGCGGCAACGGGGTGTTCGACCTCAGTATTGCCGGGCTGCAAAAGCTGAATGCCCTGGGCTATGGCCAGCCCGATTCCGGCCTGATACTCAACCTGGTCTACAACCCGCAAGGCCCTTCGCTGCCGCCGCCGCAGCAGTCCCTTGAAGCCGACTACAAGCACGAGCTGGCAGAGCACTTCGATATCGTCTTTAACCAGCTGTTCACCATCACCAATATGCCGATCAAGCGATTCGGCTCTATGCTGCTGTCGAAGGGGCAGTTTGAGCCGTATATGCAGCTACTGAAGGACAACTTCAGTCAAGCCAACCTGGAAAACCTGATGTGTCGCACCACGATCAGTGTCGACTGGCAGGGCCGACTGTATGACTGCGATTTCAACCAGCAGTTGGCGCTGGATGTATCCGGCACACATCGCAAGCTGGAAGACCTCCTCGATACCGATCTCGAAGACAACACGATCTGCACCGGCGACCATTGCTACGGCTGTACCGCCGGCCAGGGCAGCAGTTGCGGCGGTGCCATTGGAGACCAGGGATGAGGAAGCTGCTGATCCTGTTTGTTATCCTGGTACTGGCAGGTGCTTTTTTCGCACTGGACCTGCACCAATGGCTCACGCTGGAGGGCCTCAAGTCGGGGCTTGGCCAGTTCGAACACTGGCGTAGCCAGTCTCCGCTGTTGACTGCAGGCGGCTTCTTTTTGCTCTACGTCGTAGTCACCGCATTGTCGCTGCCGGGCGCGGCCGTAATGACCCTGGCGGGTGGCGCCCTGTTTGGCCTGTGGCAAGGGCTATTGCTGGTCTCCTTTGCCTCATCCATAGGTGCGACCCTCGCTTTTCTCGTATCCCGCTACCTGCTGCGCGATAGCGTCCAGCAGCGTTTTGGCCACCGCCTGGAGGCCATCAACCGTGGCATGGCGAGAGATGGCGCCTTCTATCTGTTTACGCTGCGTCTGGTGCCCGCCTTCCCGTTTTTTTTGATCAACCTTTTGCTGGGTCTTACGCCGATTAAAGCCTGGACCTTCTACTGGATCAGCCAGGTCGGCATGCTGGCCGGCACACTGGTCTACGTCAATGCCGGTACTCAGATCGCCCAGCTGGAAACCCTGTCGGGCATCCTGTCGCCCGATCTGCTGATCTCTTTTGCCCTGCTCGGCGTTTTCCCGTTGCTGGCCAAAAAGGTCATTGGACTGATACAGCGCCGCCGGGTGTACGCGAAATGGCAAAAGCCGGCCCGTTTTGATCGTAACCTGATCGTCATCGGTGCCGGTGCCGGCGGACTGGTATCGTCCTATATTGCCGCGGCCGTAAAGGCCAAGGTGACCTTGATTGAAGCCCACAAAATGGGGGGCGACTGTCTCAACTACGGCTGCGTCCCCAGCAAGGCCCTGATCAAGAGCGCCCGGATTGCCCAGCAGATGAAACACGCCGATCGTTATGGGCTCGAGGCAGCGGTGCCGCAGTTCTCCTTCCGCGCAGTCATGGCCCGAATCCATGAGGTGATTCGCCAAGTGGAGCCGCACGACAGCATCGAGCGCTACACCGGGCTGGGAGTTGAAGTGCTGCAGGGTTATGCCAGCCTGATTGATCCCTGGACGGTAGAGGTGCGTCTGCGCGATGGTACCAGCCAGCGCCTGACGGCCCGCAGCATCATTCTGGCCACCGGTGCCAGCCCTGTGGTACCAGAACTGCCCGGGCTGGATGACACCGGCTATGTCACCAGCGATACCCTATGGGAGACTTTCGCCGAGCTCGACACCCCACCTGAAAAGCTCATTGTGCTGGGGGGCGGCCCCATCGGCTGTGAACTGGCACAAAGTTTTGCTCGCCTGGGCTCCGAGGTCTTCCAGATACAACGCGGCCCACGCCTGTTGCCACGCGAGGATGAAGAGGTCGCCGAGCTGGTGCGAGCCGCGATGGAGGCTGACGGGGTTAACGTTCTGACCGGGCACGCCGCCCTGCGCACCGAGTTGCGGGAAGGGCGCAAGTTTCTGGTCTGTCAGCATCAGGAACAGGAAGTCGCACTGGAGTTCGATCAACTGTTAATCGCCGCAGGTCGTCAGCCTCGGCTCACCGGCTACGGACTGGAAACCCTGGGTATCGAAACCCGGCGTACTGTCCTCACCAATGCCTATCTGGAAACGCTCTACCCCAATATCTATGCCGTGGGAGACTTGGCGGGTCCCTATCAATTCACGCATACCGCTGCGCATCAGGCTTGGTATGCCGCCGTGAATGCCCTGTTTGGACAGTTCAAGCGCTTTCGCGCCGACTACCGGGTGATCCCCTGGACCACGTTCACCGATCCGGAAGTGGCGCGGGTGGGCCTGAGCGAGCAGGATGCCATTGAACAGGGCATTGACTACGAGGTCATCCGCTACGGCCTGGACGATCTGGACCGCGCCATCGCCGAAAGCGAGGCCGAAGGCTTCGTCAAGGTACTCACCGAGCCGGGCAAGGATCGAATTCTGGGCGTCTGCATCGCCGGCAGCCATGCCGGTGAGTTGCTGGCCGAGTTTGTACTGGCGATGAAGCATGGGTTGGGCCTGAATAAGGTGTTGGGCACCATCCATACCTACCCGACCTGGGCCGAAGCCAACAAATATGCCGCTGGCGAGTGGAAAAAGGCACACGCCCCTGAAGCGGCCATGAAATGGCTGGCACGTTATCACACCTGGAGGAGGCGTTGATATGAGCTCCCGGCTGGCCATCATCGTACCGGTACTCAACGAGATCGAAACCCTGCCGACACTGCTGGAACATCTCCGTCACTGGCAAAAACGCGGTGCCGAAATATGGCTGGTAGACGGTGGCAGCAGTGATAACACGGCAGAAACGGCTCGGGCACTGGGATTTCAGGTGCTGGATGCACCGAATGGCCGCGCCGTGCAGATGAACTGGGGCGCCCAGGCCTGCAAGGCTGATAACCTGCTGTTTCTACATGCCGATACCCGTCTTCCGGAAGGGGCCGACCGGCAAGTGAGCACGGCACTGTCGGTTTCAGCTCTGGCCTGGGGGCGGTTCGATGTCCGTATCGAAGGGCGTTCGCGGATGCTTCCGCTGGTCGCCTGTCTGATGAACTGGCGTTCGCGCCTGAGCGGAATTGCCACCGGGGATCAAGCCCTGTTCATGACACGCAACCTGTTCGAGCAGGCCGGCGGATTCCCCGAGCAGCCACTGATGGAAGATATCGAAATCAGCAAACGGCTGAAGCGAATCAGCCCACCCGTCTGCCTGCACCAGAAAGTGACCACCTCAGGCAGACGCTGGGACAGCCGGGGCAGCTGGCGCACTATCGTGCTGATGTGGCAACTGCGCTGGGCCTATTGGCGTGGCACACCCGCCCGGCAACTGGTGGAGCGTTATCGATGAAACCGGTTCGCATCATCATCATTGCCAAGGAGCCCAAACCCGGCCTCGCCAAGACCCGCCTGATTCCGGCATTGGGCCGGCAGGGTTCCGCCGCGCTGGCCGACAGGCTGCTGCAACATAGCGTTACTCAGGCGCTGGCCGCAGATCTGGGTCCGGTAGAGTTATGCGTGACGCCCGACAGCGATTCCGCGTACTGGCAGCAATGGCGGACCGATCCCCGGATCGAACTGACACAGCAGGTCGAGGGCGATCTGGGCCTGCGTATGGCGATGGCTGCCGAGCGGGGACTGGCACAAAGTGAACCCGTGATGCTGATGGGTACCGACTGCCCGCCGCTGAATGCATCACTGCTGCAAGCCATGGCCGCTGCGCTGGCAACTCAGGATGCCTGCCTCTGCCCCGTCCGCGACGGAGGCTACTCACTGATGGGGTTGCGGCGTTTTGATAACTCCTTATTCACCGACATCCCCTGGAGTACGGCGCAAGTGACCAGGCTTACCTGTGACCGGCTCAGGCAACGCGGCTGGCAATGGCATGAAAGCGACGTGCTCTGGGATCTGGATGAGCCGGAAGACCTGACATTGCTGCAACAACATTTCCCACAACTGATCAAAGGCCTGGTATGAGAAATGCGATTCTGACTGTCATCCTGCTGGGTACGGCATTGGGCATTGCCTTGCCGTCAGGAGCCGATACCGTTGTCATCGGTGACTTCAGCGGCTATAGCCAGCTGCCGCAAAAACCCTGGCAACTGCTTCGCTTCGATGATCGGATACCTGCCACCGAATACTACCTGCAACAGCATCAAGGCGTGGCCGCTGTCGCAGCAAGAGCCGATGGCAGCATGGCGCTGCTGGCCCGCCCGCTTCAGACCGACCTCGACCAGACCCCAGTGCTGTGTTGGCGCTGGTGGGTCGATCAACCCATCGCGCAGGCGGATATGACCTCCAAATCGGGCGATGACTACGCGGCCCGTGTCTACGTCACCTTCGACCTGCCAGACAGCGCCTTGAGCCTGGGCACCCGCATGAAGCTGGGGCTGGCCCGTGCAGTACATGGCGACGACCTGCCTGACGCCGCCATCAATTATATTTGGGACAACCGCCACCCCATCGGTACGCAGGCCGCCAACGCCTACACCGACCGAGCCCGGATGCTGGTGTTACGCAGCGGCGTCAATGATACGGGGCGCTGGGTGGAGGAGCGGCGCAACCTGCGCAACGATCTGAAGCTGTTGTTCGGTACCGATTCGGCAATACCGCTGCAGTTGGCCATTGCCTCAGATAGCGATAACACCGGAGCCCTGACCGGGGCTCTCTTTGCCGACCTTCACCTGGTTGCCGCAGAGGCCCCCTGTAAATTTTCCGATCGAGCCATGACCCGGGCTAACCCGACCCATATAAGCGAGAACTGAGATGAACTACTCATTGGCTGTGTTAATAGTGTTGGTCGCCGCTGTTTCCATTTTTTTATCGCGTCGCACCGCCCAGGAAAGCAGCTTTTTCCATGGTCGCTCCCCTGAGGGAGACGCTCCTGGGCTGATCACGCTGATCTTTTCTCAGGTCACCACCTGGATTTTTGCCCGCTCCCTGCTCAACGCGGCCATTCTGGGCTTTTACTATGGCGTCTGGGGCACCCTGGCCTACGCCGCATATTACCTGTCGTTTTTCACCGGCGCCCTGATCATCGACCATCTGCGTTTCCGCCAGGGACACGAAAGCATTCAGGCGTTCCTGCATGACCGTTTCGGTCACTGGGGCACCCGTTGCTATAACCTGGTAATCGGCGTGCGCTTGGTCAGCGAAGTGTTTGCCAACCTGCTGGTAATCGGAATTCTGTTTGGCGTCGCAGGCTCACAAGCCTATACGCTGGCCGTGCTGTCCGTATCTCTGGTCACCCTGATCTACTCCATGCTCGGCGGCCTGCACGCCAGTTTACGCACCGACCTGTTCCAGATGCTGGTATTTCTTGCGGTGCTGGGATTCTTGCTGATCTTTGCCCTCGGCGGAGGGCATTTCTCATCCGCACTCCTCGACTTCAAGCCCTTCGCGCTTAACGAGCCGGGCCCGGTACTGCTGCTGGTTGCGATGTTGCAGGTGTGGAGCTACCCGATGCATGATCCGGTAATGATGGACCGTGGCTTTCTGGCCGACCGCCGAACCACCTGGCGCAGTTTTATGCATGCCGGCTGGATCAGCACGCTGTGCATTCTTGCCTTCGGCTCCCTAGGAATCATCGCCGGTACCGGCGCCATCGACGACGAAGACATGAATCAGGCGCTAACCCGATTGCTGGGCGAATGGCCGATGCTGCTGTTCAGCGCCACCCTGGTCATATCGGCCATGTCGACACTGGACAGCACCCTGTCCAGTTCTGCCAAGCTGATGATCATGGACATGAAACTAATGCCGGAACGGGTCCAGAACGGACGAGTTGCCATGGCGCTGTTCATGCTGCTGGGGCTGGCGCTGGTCTTCTGGGGCAACAAGGATCTGTTCAGCGCCGTGGCGGTCAGCGGCACCGCCTCCATGTACCTGGCACCGGTTATCTTCTTCAGTCTTTGGGGCAATCAGCGTGAAATTCCGCTATGGAGCTATCTGGGCAGCTTTGTGGTCGCCCTTGGTGGTGCCCTGCTCTATTTTACCGAGTCTTCCGGTTACAGCGTCTTGCTGGGCGAGACTCACAAGTACACCAAGCTGCTGTGGATTTCACTGGCCGTGCTGGTGATTGGCTGTCTGATGTTCCAGATCGGCAGCCTGATCGCCCGTCGGCCCCAAGCATCCGACAACCAAATGCAGGTACAGCGCTGATGATCAACCCGATTCTGGATCTCGGGCGGTTGCAAGGGCCGGTGATACTGTTTGGCGGCCCCTACAGCAACCTGGCTGCCACACAAGCGATGCGGGCGGAAGCGCAGCGGCTGCTGATTCCACCCGAGCGTGTGATCTGTACCGGCGATATCATCGCCTATTGTGCCGAACCGGCCGAAACTCTGGAACTGATCCGCGACTGGGGTATCCCGGTGGTACAGGGCAACTGCGAGCAGTCACTGGGCAACGATGCCCCCGATTGCGGGTGCGGCTTCGATGCCGGCAGCAGTTGCTCGCTGCTCTCTGTCGAGTGGTATCGCTTTGCCCACTCGCGGGTCACGGAGGAACAGAAAACATGGATGGCAGAACTACCGGGACAACTTGAATTCCAGCTGGGCGCGCTTCGGTTCAGGGTTGTACACGGCAGCAACCGGAACATTAATGAGTTCATTTTTCCCGGCACACCGGGCACGCTGAAACAGTCTCTCCTTACCGCCAGCCATGCTGATGTGGTTATCGGGGGCCATTGCGGTATTCCATTCAGCGAAAAGTTCGCTGGCGGTTACTGGCTCAATGCCGGGGTGGTCGGCATGCCGGCAAATGACGGTACAGAAGATGGCTGGTACCTGCGGCTGGAGCCCACAGACGAGGGCATAGCGGCACATTGGCGCCGACTGCAATACGATGCACTCAGCAGCCAAAAGCGCATGCGCGACCTGGACCTCTGCCGCGCGTATTCCGACGCACTAACCAGTGGCATTTGGCCAAGCAACACAATTTTGCCGGAGAGTGACAGGACAATGACAGGACAGCCCTTGAAAGTTCAATCAATCAACCTGCATCTAACCAGTTAAAGACGATTTGCGGGTTCTACCCCGCTAACGTCGGCTATGTGCGCTTGTAGGACTTAACCTATCGGGACACGATAGCACCGTCCTATCAGACGGTAGATCATATCAGCATCAGCTCTTGTTCGATTCCATGGAGCTGGTACCACCACTGTTCCAACATTTTTCCCCTCAATTGTGTCGATCCCCCGACCACATAGTGTTTTGGCCATGGACCGTCCCAAGGCAACATCGGCATAGGGATCGTTCTGGAGTAGGCCAACCGTTCTGTGATTCGTGCGTTGATCATCTCTTCAATGCCTTCCAGCGTGAAACTCTGTTGCTCTTGAGCGAAGTCTGGTGCCAGAAGTGCGCCTTCAAAGGGGGTATCCACTTGATAGACGGGGTACCCGACTGTGCTATGCCCATTCCATAAGGTTGACATGATGCGTGGCGGGGGAATATTTAGCTCCGGGCAAATCGATTTGATCAGCACCTTCTCATGTTCATTGAGTACTAGACCTTGCTGCCTAACATCTAAAATAGCAGCGCGGTAAGTATGATAGTTACGCTGGCGAGCAATGGCGTCACTGCGGCCAGACTGATTTAACAGGTTATGAAACGGGCCAAGCCACCTGCGATTACAGTCTTTAGCCATTTCATTCGTTATCCATGGCCAGGACTGAGCATCCCATTCAGATTTGTCTTGATTTGCACTTCTTAGAGCCTTCAGTACAAACGGAGGAATCTGGGTTCGCGATAGCTCTATTCCTCTGCAGCGAAGCCAGATCCCCGGAACCGATAACGTTTGGCCGTAAGCGGGATATCCATTGTCCAGTTCCCGAATCAGGTAAGGCCACATAATGTCTGGCAGCAGGCTCGAAATGCGCCAGGCTAGGTTTTGCCATTTCTTCAAAAAGCTATCGGCTGTGGGCTGAGGTTTTGGCAATGACGGCACTGGCTTAGGGAGACTCTGAATAAGTCGCCAAAATCAGCGATAATAAGGCCATCGTCAACCGCATAGGATCGTTGCCACCATGGATCAGATCACCTTCTCCGAAGCCGAGTACCAGACCAAGAAGCGCAAGACGCGTCGGGAAATCTTTCTGGAACGGATGGATAAGCTGATTCCCTGGAAGCAGCTGGAGAAGAAGGTGGCCCGCTATTACCCCAAGGGTCAGAACGGACGGCCCCCCTATCCGTTGTCTGCCATGCTGCGCGTTCACTGCATGCAGTTGTTCTACAACCTCAGTGATCCCGCCATGGAAGACGCCCTGTACGAGATCGAATCCATGCGCCAGTTTGCTGGTCTGAAGCTGGACCGTTTGCCGGACGAAACCACGATTCTTAAGTTCCGCCATTTTCTGGAGCAGCATGGCCTTGGCAAGGTGCTGTTCAAAGAAGTGAACAAGCACTTGGAGAAAAATGGCCTGATGCTGCGCGAAGGCAGCATTGTCGATGCCACCATAATCTCGGCACCCAGCTCCACCAAGAACAGTACCGGCAAGCGCGATCCGGAGATGCACCAGACCAGAAAGGGTAACGAATGGCACTTCGGTATGAAGATGCACATTGGTGTCGATGACACGCTTGGCCTGATTCACAGCATTG
>JBLXGN010000014.1:0-68777 GCA_048260865.1 Marinobacterium sp.
TCCCAGTTGCGTGTATGCCTGGTCCGACCACTTAACCTCATTACTCACCAAATCCCAACGCCACATACCGATCCCGGTGGCTTCCATGGCAACACGATACCTGGCTTCAAATTCTTGCCGGGCTTCTTTCTCGTCCCTTGCCTCGGTTATATCCTCAATGAATCCATGCCAAACAATAGATCCATCATCTTCAGCTCGTGGCGTTGCCTGACCTTTGAGCCAACGCAGTCCTCTTTCTGGTAAGACAACACGGTATTCATCTTGCCAAACACTTAAGGTGCGCGCCGATTCACGAATTGATTCTGAAACTCGTTGCAAGTCATCGGGGTGTAGGCGATCAAAGACCCTAGAGGCATCCTTGTCGATCTCTTCTGGTAGCAGCTCATAAATGTTACGGATGCCACCACTGGCATAGGGGAAAGATGACGAACCATCAGGGTTGAGTTTGAATTGATACAGAACGCCGGGGACGTTTTCAGCAAGTAACTTAAGGCGCCGGATTGATTCATACTGCTCCGTAACATCAGTATGTGTCCCAATTACACGAAGCGGGTCACCATTGGCATCGCGCTCATACACTTTGCCTCGGTCAAGTATCCAACGCCAACGTCCATCTTTAGCCATCATGCGATGGGTGTTTTCATATAAGTGAGTCTGCCCTTCAAGATGGGCGGTTAAGTCTTCAAATGTTTGTTTATAGTCATCGGGGTGAAGGCGTGATTCCCATTCATCAAGTGAATCACTGATTTCATCTTCCTCGAATCCCAGCATGGATTTCCAGATGGGCGAAAACCAAACCTTGTTTGTTTTGGCATTCCAGTCCCAAACACCTTGCCCGGTTGCCTCAAGGACTGCTCTCCATCGTGCTTCCTGGTCAGAGGCGTGTATGGCAAGCTGGGTTTGGTGTGTGATATCAACGCTTACCCCGCGAAAGAAGGGGCGCGCTGTAGGTTCCTGATCGACAATAAGGGTCGCACTGGTCGAAAACCGCCTTTCTTCACCAGCGGTAGTGAAAAATGAATGCTGGATACCTTCAACCGGCTCTAAAGAAGTAAGTGCTGCTCTTATCTGTGCCTGCCACTCCCTATTGCGCTGGACACCATCGAGCGTTTCAAAACAGCGCTTACCAATGAGCTCTAGTGGGTCTATTCCTAGCAGGCTCGACACGCTCCCCGAAATGTATGTGAGTTCACCTTCTGGTAAGCACTCCCAAGCGATACATCCGGCAAGTGTTGTAATGGTTTGAAGACGATCCCGGCTTAGTTTTTCACCCTGTGGGAGCGTCATCAGTTCTCTGTGGTCAAGTAGGTAACCGCGAATTGATTGAGGATTACCCTTATTGTCGTATGAAACATGTGTATGTTCGAAAACCCACCTGTACCCGTCAGCTCCATCGCTGATCCGATAACACATCCCCCAACTCTCTCGCTTCTCTGCAAGATACAGCCTGATCTCTGACTCTAGCTTGGGAAGATCGTCAGGATGAAGCAATTCAGCAAAAAGAGGTTGTTTTGATAGTTGGTTCGGAGGAATGGGGATAAGGCTGCTGTAGTTACCTGATACAGCAACGATTGGCCATCCATCTGTGGGATCTCGAACCACAGCCACGATTGGCCCTTGCTCAAAAAAAGAGAGTAGATATTCGCTGTGATCAGTCAATACAGCCTCCTAACAGGAAGTGTCATCCTCAACAGACAGTAAGGATGCTACAGTGACTATAGCGTCAGAAAGCGCCACATGAAAGTACGGCACAGCCCATGCCCATAAGGTTAACTATGATAGTTTGTGAGAGAACTATTACCAATCGCTCTCCAAGTTGAAACTTGGATTATAATAAGTTAAAAGATTGGTGAAATTCATTAAATCCAAACCCTTGAATTCAGAAAATTCAGAACCTTACTTCTGTTTTACCTAAATTAAGAGTTCAAAAAAATAGACACAAAAAGTCGGTGGGTATATGGGCGATGACATCTCAAACGATAAGGCACCGTCCGTGTGGTCTAAAGTTTCTTTGCATTGGTATCACTGGACCGTACTCGCACTCTCACTGATATTAACATTCGGCGCTTGGTATGTTACCGACCAGCAAGTGCAACAAAAAACACAAGCACGATTTGAATTTCAATCTAACCAGATAATCAATCTTGTTCGCGAGCGGATGGAAAAATATGAAGAAGCGCTATGGGCTGGTGTAGCCGCACTTCATATGCAGAGTAAGCCTTCAGACCGATCATCCTGGAAAGAGTTTGCAGAAAGCCTGAAGGTAGAAGAGCGCTACCCTGGGGTAAATGGCGTTGGTGTTATACATTATGTACCTACGGCCAAGCTTGAGAACTATCTCGCCTGGCAGAGAAAAGAACTTCCTGCTTACAAAATACACCCTCCACACGAGCATAAAGAATATTGGCCAATCAGTTATATTGAGCCCCAGTCAAATAATGCCAAAGCGGTTGGTTTAGATATGGCTCATGAAAAAAACAGATATACGGCTGCTCAAAGATCAAGAGATAGGAAAGAAGCTCAGATAACAGGGCCAATAACACTGGTGCAGGACTCGAAGCAAACACCTGGATTTCTTTTTTATGTGCCATGGTTCAGCAACAATAGAGTACCGTTAGAATATGGAGATGATAGCGGGTTTTTAGGTTTGGTTTATGCGCCATTCATTATGAGTAACTTGATGGATGGGGTGTTGTATAATGAAAACAGGCTTATTCATTTCGATATATTTGACGGGGATACAAAGTTATATTCTGAACTAAACATTAAATCAGAAAGCTTTGATCAATCTCCCGTTTTTTCGAAAACAGTTGAAATGGACATATATGGTAGGAATTGGGAATTTCAAGTACAAACATCAATTTTATTCCGTGAGCAGTTTGGTAGCAGCCAACCAACAATGATTCTAATTGGCGGTATTCTTATAGATGGCCTGCTATTTCTCATTTTTCTTATATTGTCTCGGTCAAATAGAAGAGCTATTGAATACGCAAATATAGTGACTCGCGAGCTTAAAAATAAGCATAAAGACTTGGAAGATGTACAACATAACCTTCAACGACGAAACCTGGAGCTTGAAGAAGCCAATAGTGAGCTTGATCAATTTGCATTTGTAGCATCGCATGACTTGAAAGCTCCACTAAGAGGCATATCACAGTTAGTTGGTTGGATCGAAGAGGATACGAAAGGCTATTTAACAAGTGATACCGAGAATTTTTTCTTCCTTTTAAAAAATCGTGTTCAGCGATTAGAATCGTTGCTGGATGACTTACTAGAATACTCAAGAATAGGAAGAAAAGAGGGATCTTTACAAAAGGTTGATATCAAGTCAAAGGTAAACGAGATTTTTGATTTATTTAATCCAAGGGATGATGTTTCTTTTACACTAGATTGCAACATAAAAGAAATCACCACCATGATCACACCTCTTGAACAAATAATCAGGAATTTAATATCCAACTCGTTTAAGCATAACGATAAAAAAATTTGCAAAATCCATATCAAAATAAACAAACTGGATGACTATTATCTTTTCTCATTTAAAGATAATGGACCTGGCATTCCAGTTGAGCACCGAAGCCGTGTATTCGATTTATTTCATACCTTAAGGCCTAGAGACGAAGTTGAAGGCAGTGGTTTAGGGTTATCAATTGTAAAAAAAATATTGGATCGGTATGGTTCTAATTATGAAATTTCATCAGAAGACGGTAGTGGGTGTTTGTTCACTTTTACATGGCCGTTAGATGATGAAATCAAGAGGATCATATAGTGGGTAACAACAATTATAAAGAAATTAGTATCTTTCTCATTGAGGATGATGATGTTGACGCCATAGGGATTGAACGTTCGATGAGAAAGATGAATCTTCTGAATCCTATTGAGCGGGCAAAGGACGGTGTTGAAGCCTTGGAAAAGCTTCGATCGGGTGCTGTCAAGAAGCCGTTTGTCATTCTTCTTGACCTGAATATGCCTCGAATGGGAGGTTTAGAAATGCTAGAGCATCTTAGGGAAGATGACACAATCAGTGATGCTGTAGTCTTTGTTCTAACCACCTCAAGAAATGATGAAGAAATAACAAGGGCTTATAAAAAGAATATTGCTGGTTATATTGTAAAGTCATCTCTAAGCCAGGACTTCAATAAATTGCTCTCTTTTTTGAATACCTACTGGGTTCTTGTTGAGCTTCCAAGATAATCTAAAGAGTAGTATCGAAATGAACGTTTTAATTATAGATGATGATGCAGTTGATAGGATTTCAACTACTAGAATTTTACAACAGTCAGAATTACCCATTGGGGCTATTCATCAAGCCGGAACTGGAGATGAAGGCATCCGTATGGCTGTTGAAAAAAGATACGATATGATTCTATTGGATTATAAGCTGCCACCAACGAATGGTATAGAAGTACTGCGTGAACTCAGAGGCAGCTCTGATTTTTCCACAGCTATCGTAATGTTAAGCCATAGCAATGATGACGAACTAGCCTTAAGGTGTATCGAGGCCGGTGCACAAGACTTTATTATGAAAAGTGAAGTTACAGCCCTTAGATTAAAAAGGGCTCTCCTTATTTCTTCAGAACGACATTTTCTTGAAGAAAAAGTGCTTGAAGGTCACAACGAGTTAAGAAGGCTGGCTGAACAAGACTCACTGACAGGCTTAAGTAATCGTTACTTTTTTGATGAATCATTAAAAGATGCGATTCCGCAAGCCGAGCGTTCGAATAAAACGTTAGCACTTATATTTATAGACCTAGATAATTTTAAAAGCATTAATGATACTATGGGGCACTTGGCCGGTGATAATTATTTGCTTGCTGTAGCTAAACGGTTAGAGAAATCTATCAGGAAAGGAGATAGATTATCACGCTTGGGAGGTGATGAATTCGCAATACTGGCCAACCAAATTGCCGAGCCTTATCAGATACGACTGCTTGTAGAAAAAATATTCTCCAATTTTTCTGAACCTACTTTTATTGAAGGGCAGCCCGTTGATATATCTGCAAGTATCGGTGTAGCTACGTATCCTGAATGCGGCACGACAGCAGTTGAGCTAATGAAGTCTGCTGATGTTGCCATGTACCGAGCAAAAGAGAATGGCCGAAACCAGGTTCAATACTACTCAAGAGACTTTCATGAACTAATTGAAAATAGAATTAATCTTGAGCGCGATTTGAAAAACGCAATTCAAAATAATGAACTTGTTTTATATTATCAACCTCAAATAAATGCCAATGATCATTCGCTTTCAGGTGTTGAGGCTTTGATAAGATGGAATCATCCTCAATTAGGATTGGTCCCACCAGATCAATTTATTTCAATTGCAGAAGAGTGCGATCTTATAAATAGTATTGGGCGTTGGGTTTTGGGCTCAGCTTGTGAGCAATTTAGCACATGGGTGCGTGCTTATCCTGATATGGATATTGTTTTTTCTATAGCAGTTAATATTTCTGCGAAGCAACTTCGAGATAAAGGTTTAGTTGAATACCTTCAGCAGTGCATTGGTAAGTATAATATACCCGCGTCTAGGCTTGAAATCGAGTTAACTGAAAGCAGTTTGGAAAGTAGCCTGGTTGCTTTAGATATGCTTAATGCACTTTCAGCGTCTGGTATAAAACTTGCCCTTGATGATTTTGGGACTGGATACTCCTCGCTATCGCACCTTGATGACTTTCCTTTTGACATTCTTAAGATTGATAAAAAGTTTGTCATGAGCATAGAGAGAGAAGAGCAGGCAAAATTGCTTAAGGCAGTTACTAACTTTGCCCATTCTATGGATTATGAAACAGTTGCTGAAGGTGTTGAAACAGAACTTCAGCTTGAAATATGTAAAAAGCTTGGTGTTAATCGCCTTCAAGGGTTTTATTTTTCAAAACCTATCTCTGCGAATGAGCTTGAAAAATCTTGGTTTTAGTGTCTCACTTTTTATATAAGAGAACTGTTTTTAAGCTTTGATGAAGTATTGAAAAAAACAAATCAGGTTAGAATGTCTGCTTTGTGCGCTAAGCAGCTGTTGTGTGTAATGGCCTACTAAACAGCTGCTCGCTAATCCCCCATCAAGCGCAATTATTCAAACAAGGCTTAATCCATCTCATGGCCCGCGCAACATACTCCTCTTTCTCGCCCACCGGGGCTACGTAGTGCAAAGCCTGTTCAGCCGCTTCTACCCCATCCAAACGTGCGATTACCCAGGCCGCCAGATATTGAGAGGCCATACAGCCGCCTGCGCTGGCCAGATTCTTATCGGCATAGAACGGCTGATTCAACACATCTACCCCCTTTGCCAGTAACCAGGGTTTGGTTGTGAGATCGCTGCACACTGGAGAAGCATCAAGCAGCCCCAGTTGTGCCAGAAGCAATGAGCCCGAGCACTGGGCTCCCAGTAACTGCCGACTTGGGTCAACAGTCAGCTGCGACATGATGGATGCGTCTTGAATGACCTCACGGGTTTTATTCCCGCTACCGATCAGGATCGCATCGGTGTGACAGGCTTCCGGCAACGAAAGGTCAGATTCTACAACCACCCCATTCATCGAAGTGACCCGCTTGGCTGGCGAAGCAATTGAAATACGCCAGCCTCGGTCTTTCATGCGGTTCAGAATGCCCAGTGCAATAAATGAATCGAGTTCGTTAAAGCCTTCAAACGTCAGAATTGAAACATGCATAGCATCCAGCCTCTGTATTGGTTGTGAGAGGCTCAGCCTAAGGCCTAAAATCATGACAATAAAATTATTGTCATGGATACAATCCTCAATGCCCCGTGCCCGTTACAAAAGTCTGGTTGATCGTTTTGCAGAGGAGATACGTTCTGGCGCCTTAGCACCCGGCACCCAGTTACCGACTCATCGCAAGCTCGCTCAGCAGCATGGTTTGGCACTGGTCACAGCTTCCAGAGTCTATGCCGAGCTGGAATCCATGGGCCTGGTCAGTGGTGAAAAAGGACGCGGCACCTTTGTGAGGGAAACCAGTGTTCCCAGAGGCCATGGTGTCGATCAAGCTCCTAACCCTGCAGGCACTCAAGACCTGAACTTCAATTCACCTGCCCTGCCGGGGCAAGCCCACCTGCTCAGGGAAGGACTTCGTAACCTGGCATCCTCTGGCGATCTGGAAGCCTTACTGCATTATCAGCCGCACGCCGGGCGTCATCATGAACGTGCGCTTGTAGCACAGTATCTGGAGTCGAGAGGGCTGAAGACTGAAGCCGAACAGGTCGTGATTACATGCGGAGCTCAACAGGGATTGGCCACCAGTATTCTGGCACTGCTGAATCCCGGTGATGCGGTTCTGGCCGATGCGCTGATTTACCCCGGCTTCAAGGCCATAGCCGAAGTGCACAAGCTGGAGATTGTTCCAGTTTCAGTGACAGCCTCAGGTCCCGATCTGGATGCAATGAAAGCCCAGTGTGAGCAACGCAAGGTGCGCGCACTCTACGCAATGCCAACGCTACACAATCCGCTGGGCTGGGTACTCGATATTGAGCAGCGCCGTCGGCTGGTCGAAATTGCGCGAAGGCATGAGCTGATCATCATTGAAGACGCGGCCTACGCCTTTCACGCAACTGAAGCGCCGCCGCCCCTGGCAGCACTGGCACCAGAACGCACGCTCTATATTTCGGGCTTTTCCAAGAATATCGCGACAGGTCTTAGGGTTGGCTATATCGTTTCACCCAAGCAATGGGTATCCCAGTTGGAGCGCATCATCCGGGCAACCACCTGGAATACCCCCGCCCTGATGACTGCTCTGGTGTGCCGCTGGATTGAAGATGGCACTCTTGCGGAGCTTGAACAGGCCAAGCGTCAGGACGCTATAACCAGACAAGTCATCGCACGCAGCGTGTTTCACGACATCCACTACACCAGCCACGAAGCCTCCTCCTTTATCTGGCTTCAACTGCCTGAAGACGTTCGCGCTGAACAAGTTGTTTCGGTACTACTGGCCCGCAAGATTGCGGTTGCTACTGCCGAGCCCTTTGCGACTACTCGGCATATTCCCCGCGCCATTCGCCTTGCCTTGGGTTCGATCGAGATCGATCAACTCAAACCGACACTGGAAACCGTGCGACAGGTCATACATGACCTCTCCGTTGGCGTTATTCATTCGCAATAGGCCAGCATAAGCACAGGCGCCTCAGCCTAATCAGCGAGGCGTTTCCTGTTGAGCAAACTGAACAGCGCAGGCAACGCGAAACACATAATCAGTACCCGCAACAACTGGTGCGTTGCGACAAAGAGCGGGTCCACATGGGTGCTGAACGCAATGGCGATCATCACTTCCAACCCGCCCGGCATATATGCCAGTAGAGCCTGCAACAAGGGCACATCGAAGCCGAAATGAAGCACTAGAGAGAAGGCACCACAGATCAGCAATGACAGGGCCAGCCCCCCGGTTGCCCCTTTCAGGGTCTTTTTTAACAGTGCCAGATCCAGCTTGGTCATGCGCACGGCAATAGCAGTGCCCAATACAACCAGCACAACCCGGAACCAGTCAGGTGGGATACTGAGTTGCAGGCCGAAAACCAGCTTCATCACCAGGGCTCCCAGCATTCCACCCACCAGCATGCCCGCCGGTACTTTCAGTCGATTGGCCAGCCACCCTGCCGCCGCAGACACGATGAACACCAGCAGAAGATCCAGATAGGGAATATCAAGCTGCACCTGAGTTTGCGGGCGATCCACTATGGGAAACAGCAGCGGGAGCGCCGAAACCAGAAAGAACAGGCGCACGCTATGGACCAACGCAATACGCTTTGGGTCTAGCCCTGCTTCGGAAGCGAAAATCAGTACCACTGCCAGATTACCGGGCACAGCACTTAGCAGTGCATCGCTGCTGCTCCAGCCACAACAGCGATGATAAAACCCATACAGCACTGCCATCAAAATCGCGAGCATTACACTCAGGAGCAGAACTGCAGGAAGCCATTCCTCAAGGTGAGCAAAGAAGTCGGTTTCAATACTCGATGCGATAGACACGCCCATAAAAAGCGCGATCAGGCTGGTAGTCTTGCCCGGCATGTGAACGGGTATGCGCGCTCCATGTGCAATCAAAACACCCAGAATAGCGCCCAGCAACCAAGGCGATGGCAAACCCAGTACACTGGCAAGCCAGCCACCCACAAACCCCGTTGCCAGGGTCCAGAAGATTTTCAGCATGTATTTCTCAGTTTGTTTCGGCTTCAGATCCGAGCACCTAGCGTCAACCAGCGCCCAACACGGGCACGGTATTGCGAATATTCGTGTGGAAGTACCTCAGCCAGATGGTGCTCTTCTGCCTGAATCTGCCGATGCAAGGCTATCTGCCCTACCACCAGGCACACCAGCGTAAAAATCGACGGCAACGCCATAAAGAATCCCACCTGAGCCAGGGCTACGCCCAGAAACATCGGGTTACGGGAAAAACGATAGAAACCACCGGTAATCAGTTTTGGTGTGCCATCAGGGTCGATGCCTGAGCGCCAGCCGAGACGCATGCTGAAATGTACTACCAGCACGTAGGCAAAACTCAGTGTCAGCAGCAATACCCCCGAACCTATGAGCACCTCATTCTGCAAGCCCGGTAGCAGCCCCAGCCACTGATCAAGCTCGGGATAGAGCCAGCGGAACAGACACAGCATCCAGATCAGCACTCGAAACAACCTGAAGGCCATATGGTTCCACCAGGTCGCGCAGTAGCGCTCACCGGCAAAAACGAATTTTCTGTGTTCTGTGTGATTCAGCCAAAGAATACGAAACGTGTAGAAAGCTGCTACAAAGGTAAAAAATGCAGCCAGATACCCGCGAGTGAATTCAATAACCGCTGTATCAGCAAAATCAAACAACATATGCTTCCTGTCAAACATCCATGGTGGCGTGGCAGAGACAATAAAAAACTTCAGCCTACTCTCAACACCCAGTTATTTCGTCTGTGAATTATGATTCGTTCTGGAGTCTTTAACCAATTTATCCACGGTCATTGCTGAATCAAAGCAGATCTTAAGAAGCCATTGCACCTGTTTGTGTAACCGGTATTATCATCCGTCACAGGTCCAAACCGCAATTGTGTCCAAGCCGACACTTCGATTGACCGCTTATTGTTTTTGTTTTTCCATGGAGCGCCACATGGCCAGCCCGCCCCCAGAATTGCATCAATTTGACCGTCACCTTGTTTGGGATGGATTCAAACAACTGGTGCCCATCTCCATGTTTGTCATCGCCTTCGGTATAGCCTTTGGTCTGGCAGCCACACAGACAGGCCTCAGTGAGTCCATGTCTGTTGTCATGAGCACGCTGGTGTTTGCGGGTGCTTCACAGTTCGCAACGCTGGAACTCTGGGGCCCCCAAGTGCCCCTGTTCACTGTGCTGTTGACCGTATTCGCGATCAATGCCCGCCATTTACTGATGGGCGCGACACTTTACCCCTGGCTGCAGCATCTGCCTGCGGGGAAACGTTATGCCATCATGATGGTAGCATCCGATGCCAACTGGGCCATGTCCATGCAAGCCTTTACCAGGGGAAAGCCTGGGTTGGGTCTGCTGTTCGGAGGTGGACTGGCGCTCTGGTCTTTCTGGGTTGTGGGTACCTGGCTCGGCATCTATTTTGGCAGCGCCATTCAGGACCCCAAAAGCCTGGGCCTGGATATGGTGATGGGATGTTTTCTGCTGGCCATGGTAGTTGGTGGTGACAAGAATCTGCGCATGCTGGTGATCTGGATAGTAGCGGCGGCATCATCACTGCTGGCCTATTGGTACTTGCCGGAGAATAGCCATGTCATCGTCGGCGCGCTTGCCGGCGGCATTCTGGGTGCAATCTGGATGGAGCCTGGCGATGAGCGTTGAAACTGCAGGCTTTGGATCCCTCGCCATCATCCTGGCGATGGCACTGGTAACCCTGGCGACACGCTGGGGTGGTGTGTTCGTCATGTCGTTCGTCCCGATCAGTTATCGGGTTAAACAGTTTATCAATGCCATGTCGGGATCAGTTCTGGTCGCACTTATCACGCCGATGGCCGTGGCGGGTGACAATGGTGCCCGACTTGCACTGCTGACCTCCGCAATCATGATGCTGATGATCAAAAAGCCTTTGCCTGCTATTGCTGCAGGCGTACTGGCTGCTGCTCTTTTCAGGCAATTCTAGCTGCGCAATGAAATCCTGGGCGATGATCAGGAGTAGTCATCGTCCGGGTTGGCCACCTTGACCTGTAAAGGGGATATTTTTTCCTCATCAGGCATACCGACCATTTCGTTGTAGGGGCTTTCATGCACTAGCAGTGTTTCCTGTATCCCCAGCCCCTTAAAAGGCAACTTGGCATGCAACTGACTGGTGAAGCGCATGATGGCTCCCTGATCATCGCAAACGTTAAGCAGATCCTCTGCACCCTTCAACCGCACCTGAACCAAATACATGCTGCTCTCAAACGACCTTAGTATCAGAGTGTCGATCAAACCGTATTGCTTTTTGGCATCATTCAGCAAAATTTTCATACTCACCCCTTTCGTTGCATAAACGGATATACGCTGTCCCGCTTTGTACGGTTTAATCCTGTACCCGATTGCGGTAAAAGAAGTGTCCTGCGGAATGGAGATACAGGATGAAGTTTCTGATTGTCGGTGCCGGTGGTATCGGTTGCTACTACGGCGCTCGCCTGCTTGAAGCCGGGCATCAGGTCACCTTTGTTGCGCGTGGCCCTCACCTTGAGGCAATGCAAAAACAGGGTTTGAGTGTTGAGCATGAGGCGTTGCACTTTCATGCAGCGGTCGATGCTCAAGCCATGGAAAGCCTGATGACGTTACAGCTCTGCTCAGAGTATGACCTGATCATGCTGGCCCTCAAATCCGGCGCTACTGCTGACTGGCTCACACAATCTGCCGAATGGCTGAGTCAGGCATCCACCCCAGTACTATCCCTGCAAAACGGTGTCGATAACGAGCCATTGATCGCGGCGGCGATCGGCCAGACTCGCACTCTCGGCGGACTGGCTGTGCGTATCGGCGGGCATATCATTGCGCCCGGCCATATTGAAGCCAAAGGCCCGGCCCAGGTAGTGATGGGACGCTGGCCCAGTGTCGATATTGCAGATGCCTGGCTGGATCAGCTTGCAAAAACACTTAATGACGCCCAGATTCCCACCCGCGTGAGTGACAATATCCGTTACGAGCTTTGGAAAAAGCTGCTGATCAATAACGGGGTAAACCCTCTTAGTGCACTGACCGGTCTGGACACACGCAGCCTGACAGCGGACCCTGCGCTGGGCAAAACCGTGTACGCCATGATGCAGGAAACCGCGTTGGCCGCCCGTGCTGATGAGGTAGAACTGACACAGGCCGATGTAGATGAGATGTTCGCCCTGATCAGCAACTTTGATGCGATTAAAACATCCATGCTGGTCGATCGGGAAAAAGGCCGGCCGCTGGAGCTGGACGATATCAGCGGCGCCGTCATCCGTCGTTGCCAGCAACAGGGAAAATCAGCGCCTAACACCGAACTGGTTCAGCGATTGCTTCAGCTCGACATTCGCCCAGAGCAGTGGCAGCCAATGATCCCCTGACATTTCCGCCACTGTATTGACCGACCCAGAGGCCTCCGCAAGCCTCTGGTCCTATTCCTTCAAGACCCCTTCAGACCCATAAATCAACCACTCAGAGTTCTGGTTTGAACTCTGTTTTAAGTTCAATAATTTCGATCGGCTGCGTACAGCCATTGCTGACTGAAGCCGGGCTCTGACAGCTGCCCTTCTTGTTGCTGCAGGAGGAACAGGCACCTCGATTGCGCCAAAGCTTGAAGTACAAATAGATGAACGCAGCAACTACAACCGCCGCGACCAAACCGGCATCCACCAGCGAAAATGGCTGCTCGGCACTTACCTGAATCTCGGCCTGAATCCCGGCCTGAATCCCGGATTGCGCCAACGTTTGCGCGTGGGTTGATTCACTCATCCTTTTACCTCCAAGGCTGCACCGGCCGGATCAAATGATGGCCGTTTCTCTCTTCCCCCAAGCCCAACCAACAGCAGCAGGGCCAGAGCACTGAAATACACCAGACTGATCGCCTGAATACCGCTCGCACCCGTCAGCGTGCCTAGCGTAAAGACCAAACTGGATACGCTCAGCCCCAATATGGTTGGGAACACAATGGAGAACAGCATCCACTTATATGAACCGGTCTGGACCTTGACCATCACGGTGGTTGCAAGACAAGGCGGATAGAGGGCAAAAAACAGAATCATGGATACGGCAAGCAATGAGGTCGCCCCACCTGCCATGGTTTCAGCACCCATGCGCTCTTCCAGTGTGGCATTCTGATCATCATCCTGCTGGAACAACACCCCAAGCGTCGCCACGCTGCTTTCGCGCGCAGCAAAGGAGGACAGCAGCGCCACATTGATCTTCCAGTTGAAGCCGGCATATTGGGTTACCGGCTCCAGGCTGCGGCCAATGTTGCCCAGAATGGAGTACGTGATACGTTCCTCTTTCATTTCCCGACGCAACGACTTGCTGGCGGACGCCAATTGCTTCAAAGCACGTCCGGCCTCACGAGCTGCCTTGTCACCTTTGGGTGCCTTTACAAAAAAGAAGAACTCCGGATTTCGAGCCTCGAATGCCTCATTCACTGCCCGTGAGGCGTCAGCCCCCGAGGCATTGAGCTTGGCGCGTTTAAAGTCGTTGTAGTAGTTCAGCAGAGGAACAAGATTCTGTCCCTGAGCCACCTGAGCATAGGGGTTACCTTCCATGGCCTGCTGAAAACTCAGCACCGCCTGCTGGCCACTGGCCTCAAAGTGAGCCTTACGCTCACCCGGAAGACCCGGGAACTGCAACAGTGTAAACACCACTACCGCTACGGCCACCACGATGGAGCCCACCTTTTTGATATACATCCAGGTCCGCTCAAGCGAACGCTGCAGCACGCCCCTGAGCGTCGGCACATGGTAGGCTGGCAACTCCATGACGAAGGGTGCGGTTTCCTGCGCCCGCAGCACGGTTTTGGTCAGCAGCTTGGACACCAGCAAGGCAAAGATAATGGTCATGGTCGCGATATAGAACATCATCAAAGACCGGTGCTCTACAAAGAAAATACCCAGCAAAAGAGTGTACAAAGGCACCTTCGCAAGGCAGTTCATAAAGGGAACGGTCAATATGGTCGCCATGCGCGCCCGGTTATCCGGAATACCCTTGGTCGCCATTACACCGGGTACAGCACAGCCACCGGCGAAAACGCCACCTAATATCAGCGGTAGTGTGCTCTGCCCGTGCATGCCGAAGCGATGCAAAATCTTGTCGAGAATAAACGCAATGCGGGCCATGTAACCGGAGTCTTCCAGTAGGGCGATCAGCGCAAACAGAATCAGGAATATCGGCACGTAGTTGAGTAACGTGTTGGCTGAGTCTACCAGCCACAAACCCAAGGCGCGGGTGTAGGGATCAACCAGAAAACCGGCATCGGGCAGTACACCGGCCACCAACTCCCTGAAACCGGCGAGGAATGGCCAGGTGTATTTGGTCAGTTCATACCCCCAGACAATGGCAATCTGGTAGATCAGAAACACGGTCGCGACCAGAAACAGCGGCGCTCCCCAACGATGCAATAAAACCCGGTCGATACGATCCGTCAATGTGGGGCGCGAGTGATCACCACCGGTCAGCACACCGTCAAGCAGGGCTCTCACCTTCTGCTCACGGCAAGCGACCACATGATCGGTTACATCCAGCTGATGCTTATCCAGAAAGGTTTGAGCCCGTTGCTGTGCCTGAGAAACCAGTGCGTCGGCCTGCTTTGGTTGCAGTGCCTTCTGAGCAAGCTCGATGGCGACACTGTCTTCTTCCAACAGTTTCAGTGCCAGCCAGCGCGGAGGCAAGGATTGCAGCGACTCGCAGGACGTTATGACCGATACCAATGCGCTCAAGTCTGACTCAAGCTCACCATAGTCGAGAATGGTCTTGGGCACTGGCTGGCCAACGGCACCCCGAATCGCCACTTGCAGCTCTTTTTTTCCCTCACCCTTGCGGCCCACCGTGGCGATAGCGGGAAATCCCAGACGCTGACCCAGTGTTTCACAGTCGATCTGTAAACCACGCCCACGAGCAATATCCATCATGTTGACCGCAAGAATCGTGGGCAGCTGCATCTCCATGATTTGCAGTGTGAGGTGGAGTGAGCGACGCAAATTGGAGGCATCCACCACATTCACAACCACGTCCGGTTTTTCATTGAGCAGGTAATCGCGCGCGACACGCTCCTCAAGGGAAAACGCGGTCAGGCTGTAAGTACCAGGCAGGTCGATGGTTTGAACACTGCCCTGATCGTCACGGTAATAGCCGTACTTCTTGTCGACTGTTACACCGGGGTAATTCGCCACGTGCTGACGTGCACCAGTGAGCATATTGAACGTGGTGGATTTGCCAGCGTTCTGCTGCCCTGCCAGGGCAACCGCAATATCCTTTTGCTTAGTGCTCATCATGTATTTCGATCGTCTCGGCTTCCTTACGGCGCAATGAGATGCTGCTGGCATCCACCTTAAGCTCAATCGGATCGTTCAGTGGCGCACTGCGAACCAGCGTTACCTCCACGCCTGGCATCAAGCCCAAGTCCAGCAAACGCTGACGCACCCCTCCCTCAGAGCGATGACGACGAATACGGGCACGGTTGCCGGGCAGAAGATCATTAAGGTTTTTAAAGAGGTGTTCCATGTACGTGCATTCCTGCTGGGGGCGATCCTGGAGCTTGGATGGCTAAGTGCCTGATTGATCAGCAAATGATAGTGATGCTATATTTCTTAATCAAGGAAATAACAATATTCATTCTCATCAATTAAAATACCCGGCCCCACCCTGCAGTAAACTGACAGCCGCAAACTGATAGAAGGACTCACACTATGCCGCGCACCAAACTCAGCCTTGCCACCACAACCCTGGCAGCAATACTCACCAGTAATCTGGCGATGGCTCATACACCAGTCTGTGCATGCTATGACAATGGTGATGGTTCCGTGCTTTGTGAAGGAGGCTTTTCCGATGGCTCATCAGCCGCAGGTATCAACGTTGAAGTACGTGATGAAAAAGGCAAGGTGCTGCTCCAAGGCAGTATGAACGAAGATAGTGAGTTCGAGTTCGACAAACCGGGCACTCAGTACACCGTGATGTTTGACGCCGGCCCTGGTCACGAGATAGAAATCAGCAGCGCCGATATCGTCGAGTAAGCGCCACCCGACTCCATCGGCACTGGGCATCAGGGTCCTCTGACGGCATAATGCCTCGCCTTGAGGCAAGTAATGTAAGAACTTTTAGAGGACCCCGCAATGACACCGGAAGAGTTTGCCAGTCAAATTGGCCAGGATAGCAGCCTGGATTTCGAGGATACTCAGGCAGTAATCAGCGAATACTACGACTACACCCCTTGTGGATTCAGCAACGGTGAAGTGCGAAATGAGGCGGGTCAGAACGAAGGTTCCTGCAAGATTTTTGCACTGGGCCAGCTACTGCAGCTTGACCAGGCCCAGACTCTGGCCTGTTTTGGCCGTTTCTATCAGGACGTTTTGAACACACCTGAAGGCACTGACCACGGTAACATTCGCAACTTCATGGTCAGCGGCTGGGACGGCATCAAGTTCGACGCCGCGCCCCTTCAGCGCAAAGGCTGATCAAAACAGCGGAAGCTGCTCGGTTTCCGCTGCATTCTCTTTTGCCCCGAGACGATAGCCCAATCCAACCAAACGCACCGCGCTGCGCTTGCGCATCCAGGCTTCTTCCAACAGGGTTGCAAAAGTCGCTTTCTGAGGCCCCTCAATACGGCACTCCGCCGTGGTCTGGGTAAAGTCATTGAACTTCAGCTTTACAACCGCCCCAAGGATTTGGCGAGAGTCCCGATGACGCTCATAGCGGCGTTCCAAATCTTCCAACAGCGTATCCAGCTGGTCCAGGCAGGTTTGAAGATCTGGCAAGTCCTGGCTAAAGGTATGCTCAACGCTGACAGATTTACGTTCTCGATGCGTTCGGACCTCGCGTTCATCTTCACCACGCGCCAGCTGCCAGAGTCTTTCACCAAACTTGCCGAAGTGGTTTTTCAGCTCGATCAGCGACAGTGACTGCAACTCGGCACAGGTCCCTACACCAAGTCCCATCAGTTTTTCCTGTGTACGCGGCCCAACACCCGGTATTTTTTTCACCGGCAATTGCGCCACAAAATCGGCTTGTTCAGACGGAGCAATGACACAAAGCCCATCAGGCTTGTTCCAGTCACTGGCTACCTTGGCCAAAAACTTGTTCTGCGCGACTCCTGCCGATACAACAATTCCGGTTTCAGCCTTAACCTGAGCCCGAATTTCTTCGGCAATACGGGTCGCACTTCCACCTTTGGCGGTGCTATCAGTCACATCCAGATAAGCCTCATCGATGGACACTGGCTCGATCAACGGGCTAAAGCGACGGTAAATGGCAAAAATCTGATCCGCTACCTCGCGGTATCGCGCCATGTTTCCGGACACAAGTTTGAGCTGCGGACAGAGCTGAATCGCCCGGGCACTGGGCATGGCGGAATGTATACCAAATGCACGTGCTGGATAGTTGCAGGTAGAAATCACACCCCTGCGGCTGGCCGCACCGCCTACCGCCAATGGGATATCACGCCATTCTGGGTGTTCCAGCATCTCAACGGCCGCAAAAAAACAATCACAATCCAGATGGATAATTTTGCGCAAGGAAGGTGCTGTCAAAGCAGGGTCATTCGAATTCATTGGTTTACACTGTACGTCAGAGCACGCTATTCACGCATGAATCACGCGCAGGAGCAAGCCAATGACAGAAGAACAACAATGGAATGGCCGCGAAAGACGTAAAAATCCGGACAGACGCACAACACCCGACCGCCGAGAAGATATTCGTTTCGAGCCCGGAAAAAAGGATCGAAGAGAGAATCGTGGCCGGCGCCAGGATGAACAAGATCCCTGGATGAAAAACAGAGACAGTTAATCCTGCTGTCACGGAGCAGTCATCTGTCAGTCACCTCAATGTCACCTGTTCGCCATAGTGTAAAGCGGCACGTGAAAGAGGTGACTGAACATGCAGATCAATGTAGAACAGGTACTGGTCAACAAATACCCCGCTTTTGCTCATAAGCCCTCCCCGGTAAAACGCTCGACTCTCTTTTGTCTTCGCCGTCTGATCCGCGAAGATGAAATTAACCGTTTTCTGGATACCCATCAGGGCATTCAGGGGTTTGAGTTTATCGATGCCGTACTGGACTACTTCAACTTCAGTTACGCCCTCAGCCACAAGGAACAGATGAACATACCGTCCAGTGGCCGCGTGGTGATCATAGCCAATCACCCATTGGGCGCGCTGGATGGCCTGGCTCTGCTGAAACTGGTCGGCGAGGTTCGGCGCGATGTTCGCATCGTTGCCAATGACCTGCTAATGAGCTTTGATGCCCTGCAGAACCTCTTTCTGCCGGTCGACAATTTGGGCAAAAGCACGCGCAAACAGAATATCGAGCGCATAGTGGATGCCCTGCAAAACGATGAAGCCGTTGTCGTTTTCCCGGCCGGCGAAGTATCCCGCGCGGGTTTGACCGGCATTCGTGATGGTAAATGGAACAGCGGCTTTCTGCACTTTGCCCGCAAGGCCAACGCGCCGATTCTGCCGGTCTACCTGGGTGGGCGTAATTCCCCTTTGTTTTACGGTTTGTCTTACCTGAACAAGTCGGCATCCACCCTGATGTTGGCCCGTGAGATGTTCAATAAACACTCTGTTACCCTGCCCGTTCGGGTTGGTGAGCCCATTGCCTTCAGCCAGCTGGATGCTCTGCCGGTCTCCAACCGCGACAAGGCCAAATTGCTTAAGAAACATCTGTACCGTATTGCGCGCAACAAACAGCCCCTGTTCATTACCGAAAAGACCATCGCCCACCCGCAGGACCGCAAGGCTCTGAAACAGGAGCTGAAACAGGCCGAGCTACTGGGTGAAACTACCGATGGCAAAAAAATTTACCTGTTCAATTACCAGCCAGACTCTGCCGTCATGCGCGAGATAGGCCGCCTGCGTGAAGTTGCTTTCCGTACCGTTGGAGAAGGCACCGGCGAGAAACGCGATCTGGATCGCTACGATCAGTATTACCGCCACTTGATCCTCTGGGATGAAGAAGACCTGGAGATCGCCGGCGCCTATCGTATCGGAGAAGGTAAAGCACGTATTCAAAACCCTGAGCAGCCGCTCTACAGCGAGTCCCTGTTCAGCTACAGCGATGGAATGCAGCAGGTGTTTGCCGAGGGCATTGAACTTGGCCGCAGTTTTGTACAGCCGCGCTACTGGGGCAAACGCTCACTGGATTACCTTTGGTATGGCATCGGTGCCTACCTGCGTCGTCATCCTGAAGTGCGCTACATGTTTGGCCCAGTAAGCCTGAGCCACAGCTACCCTAAACGGGCCCGCGACCTGCTGGTCTGGTTTTACCGCCATTACTTCCCGGACACCAAAGGCCTGGCTCGCTCCTTCAGCCCTTATCAGCTCGATGCTGATGCCGACGCCGTGGTAAATTCCATTTTTACCGGTGACGACTACCGCGAAGACTTCAGCAGACTGCGTGAACAACTCGACTTTCTGGGTGTGACCGTACCCACACTTTATAAGCAGTACAGTGAACTCTGTGAGGATGGTGGCGTCTCATTCCTCGACTTTGGTGTCGATGCCGACTTCAATTACTGTATCGACGGACTGGTTCTGGTGGACACCCACAAGGTGAAGCCCCGTAAGCGGGAACGCTATATCGGCACGGATGGCTGAATACGAGGGTGCCCCCTGAGCCCAAATGGACCGCGGCAACGGGAGACAACATGCACCCTCTGGGTTTGGTACTTTTTGCAATACTGGTGTTGGGCAGCTGGTACTGGTGGCAGAAACAGCCGCCCGAACAGCGCCGTAGCGCCAGCTGGAAGCTGATCCTGATCTTTCTGGTGATCGGTCTTCTCGCGCTGGCGATCACCGGACGCATGCACTGGCTTGGTGCCTTGATTGCTCTGGCACTGCCCTTTATGAAACAGCTACTGCCGCTGTTGCTACGTTTCGTCCCGGGGCTTGCCCGCTGGTGGCAATCACAGAAAACCGCCAAACGACAAGGCTCTAAACGTAACTCAGCGCATCAGCGTGGACATCAAAACAGCATGAGTCGGGAAGAAGCACTTGAGGTACTGGGTCTCACCCCCGACGCCAGCCGCGAAGACGTTCTCGCCGCCCACCGTCGTCTGATGCAGAAAATTCACCCGGACCGGGAAGGCAGCGCGTATCTGGCGGCGCAGGTTAACGCCGCACGGGACACCCTGTTGGACAGCTAGCGCCACCAATCCAGATCACCGGACTCCAGTCGTAACAAACCGGCAGCGGCCTCAAATCCCAGATTGCGGCCATAGGCAGGATGAAACCCCTGCAGCTGGAGTTCCCCGCTCTCAGTCACCTTGAACATCAAGATTGAGGCTTCCTGACGGGAATCTTCCGAGGGTTCCAATTGCACCTGTATCACACCAGGCGCTATTGTTTGCCAAGTGCCTTCCGATTCGAGTAAGGGCTGATCATTGCGGTAGTCTTCACGCCACTGCACCTTGCCATCCGGGTCGAGGGACAAATCAATACGCCGCGTCTGGATGCTGTCTGGGGTCTGATAACGCTGATGCAAAGGCCAGTTGGCAAAATCGCCCAAACGCGCACATCCGTAATAGTAGCGCTCGTTCAGTTCCGCCTCCATGGTCAGCCCGTACCACTCCCCTCGCAACCCCTTACAGCTGTCTGGACGAACATCCAACGAGACCGAATGCCGGGTCTGACCACTGCCCTGCATTTCCTGCTGCCAGCGTCGAGTCGTACCTTCACGCTCCACGTCAGGCCGCTTGAAGGAGAGTGTCAAAAAACGATCAACAAAGCTTACTCGCAGGTATTCGTCGGTTAAATCAAAGACAACTTTCTCATCGGCAGAAACGGCACGCAGCTCGATTCCGGCCAGACCAAATCCACAAGCACGCTGAGTACCACCGGCCAGCAAGCCCTGGCTTAAAACAACGCCTTCAGCTTCACGACGCCCCATGCCTTCAATGTAAACCGGCCAATCTTCTCCCAGGCTTTGGCGTTGCTGCGCCTGTTCAAGTTGTTTTGGCAGGCTCATCACGGGTTCCCGTGCGGTACCCAGGCAACTTTCAAACCAGTACTGACCACCCGACTGTACCAACGACCCACGCATAACCTGATCATTTCCATCAGGCCTTGGAGCATTAGTGCTGCAACCCGAAAGCACCAGCAAGGGTAAAACCAACCCGGCAATCATTCCGTTAGGGCGCGCCATTTATTGTGTCCTGTAATTCCATCAACTTGTTACATTATGTCCAACCCCTGCTCGTCATCCAAACACTGAGGTTAAAAACCTGTTCTACACTGTTAACTATCGTTACAGGAGGAACAGGCCGTGTCAGACCATATCTACAAACTCATTGAAGTTGCAGGCTCATCTACAGAGAGCCACGACGATGCGATCCGCAAGGCGGTTGCCAAGGCAGCAGAGAGCATCGAGCATATAAACTGGTATGAAGTAAAAGAGATGCGTGGCCATATAGAGGACGGCAAAATTGCTCACTATCAGGTCGTGATCAGAATTGGCTTCAGGCTTGAATAGCTCTGTTTCAGGATTGCTACACTAAAGGCGCAAAATTAAGGCTTGGTTCATCTGGTATTCATGCACATGACCCTAGAGTGTTGCCATATTGATGCTGAGTCCCTCGCCTCAGCCGGTAATCGGAATACCACCCGCGCAACATGTTCTCGCTGCCCTGGCATACACATTCACTGAAACAGCTCACGCTGTTCGCATTTGTACTGGCGGTGGTGCCCTTGGCGGTACTCATGTACCAGTCGGGCAATGCGCTGGTTGACCAGTCAGAACGTGCTCGCACGCTGGCACGCGAAATGTTG
Organism: Marinobacterium sp.; assembly: GCA_048260865.1. Classification (GTDB taxonomy): domain Bacteria; phylum Pseudomonadota; class Gammaproteobacteria; order Pseudomonadales; family Balneatricaceae; genus Marinobacterium. Next base: position 21,909 of record JBLXGN010000014.1, read on the forward strand.
CAAAGTCGACGCCAGGCAGAACAACTCCTCACTCAGGCCGAAGATATTGTTCGTTCAGCGCGCCAATACGACATCGTCAATCGTGTCGAGTTACGTGAGCGCCTGCTTGGCCAGTTAGACAACTTTAATACCCTGCTGACTGATCGCAGCCTGCCCTCCATGCTGCATCCACATTCAGTGCAACTGGAATCTCAGCTGAGACAACTCAGCACCCTGTCACTGGGTGAGGAGCCACCTCGCTTTGAGCCTGCTCTACTGGAACAGTTCATTGCCGACACCCAGCAGCTCACCGTTAAGGTAGACCGGTACTTCGATGCTCGCTTAACTGAACTGGAAGCACAAACTCTGGATGAGCAGCGCAAAAGTGGTTGGCAAGCCATGATTCTGGTGCTGGTTACTGCACTGCTGATCCTCTTCTTCAGTGGCCGAATTAACCGACCTGTGCAGCAGTTGATTGAGCGAATTCGCGGCCTGGGCGAAGGTGATCGATCCCCTACTCCCCTTCTGAAAGGACCGGCTGAACTGGTCGAAGTTAATCGACAGCTAAACTGGCTGGCAGAAAGATTACAAGCACTGGAAGAGGACAAGGTCCGCTTTCTGCGTCATATATCTCATGAACTGAAAACACCGCTGACCACCTTACGTGAGGGAGCTGACCTCCTCTCCGAAGAGCTGGCTGGGCCACTTTCAGACAAGCAACATGAAATCGTAAGCCTGCTGCAACAAAACAGTATTAGCCTTCAGGCCCTGATCGAGCAGTTGCTGGATTACAACCGCTTACAACAGCCCAGCAGCCTTCAGCGTGACAAGATTTCGTTGCAGTCCATGTTGGAGCGCATACTGGCGCCCCACAAGCTGCAAATTGAGAATAAACAACTGGAGGTTAGTCTCTGTCTTAACAATGTGGATCACTGGTTTACCGATTCGCAAATGCTGCAACGCATTCTCAGCAATCTCGTATCCAACGCGGTACACTACGCAGACCAAGAAGGACGCATCGAGATTAAAGGCAGTTTGGAGCAGGACAACCTGAAACTGACTGTCGGCAACACCGGGCCATTGATCCCGGAACAGGACTTAGCGCGTTTGTTCGAGCCCTTTTACCAAGGCCAAAACAAGCGCAAGGGACCACTCAAGGGGTCAGGTATAGGCTTAAGCATTGCAGCTCAAGCCAGCCAGACACTTAAAGCCCACCTGGAACTCAGCCAGAATCATGATCGTTGGGTCGCTTTTACCCTTGAACTGCCGAGCCTGGAGCCCTGAGCAATGCATCGCTTGCCCCTGATATTTATCCCTTTAGTTTTCCTGGCTGGTTGCCAGTGGCCACTGGTGCCAGCCACAACCTCCACTCAGCCAACCGTTACGGCTAAAAATTCTTCCTGCCGCTTTGACGAAAGTCATCTGGCCGAGTGGATAAAATATGAACATCGCTTTATTTCGTCTACAATTGGTGACAGGCAAACGCTATTGGGAGAGGCTGAAAGACGACAGCGCAGCGCACTCCATGCGCTACTTCTGAGTAGCCCCGGTCAGTCGCAGGCACAACTGGAGCGTGCCACCAAGCTGATGGCAAGTATTTCACCCAAGTCGGATGGAAGCTGCGCCACTGAACTGTATCTGGCTAACCGCCAGGCCCAGATCAAACAGCAGTTGGAAAGGTTGCAACAGATCCAGGATCTGGAGCAGCAGAAAATGGAACTTGAACGTCAGGTCGACGCCCTGACAGATTTGGAACGACAGATAACGCAACAGCGTGAGGAGCACTGACAGATGACATCAACCCCCCACATTCTCCTGGTTGATGATGATACCGCTCTGCTGAAATTGCTGGAGATGCGCCTCGAAGCCTCCGGCTACACGGTAGACTGCGCCGAAAGTGGCGAAGAGGCTATTGCACGTGTACGCCAGCAGCACTTCGATCTGGTACTGACCGACCTGAAAATGGATGGAATGGACGGTCTGACCCTCTTTACCCGCATTCAGCAAGAACAGCCTGACCTGCCGGTGATCATCATTACCGCCCACGGCTCGATTCCGGAAGCAGTTGAAGCAACCCAGAAGGGTGTTTTCGGCTTCCTGTCCAAGCCGATCGATAAGCAGCACCTGCTGGATACTGTTCGCGCAGCGCTGAACAACTCCCAGCGCAATCTGGATCACAGCTGGCGCGAAGGCATCATCAGCCATAGCGGCCCTATGGAGCAGGTACTGGACCAGGCTCATCGTGTTGCTGCATCTGATGTCAGTGTTCTCATTACCGGCCCTAGCGGTAGCGGCAAAGAACTGGTTGCACGCGCGATTCACAAGGCCAGCGCCCGCGCCGATCAACCCTTTGTGGCGATCAACTGCGGTGCATTGCCCGAGCAGCTGCTTGAATCAGAGTTGTTTGGTCACACCAAGGGCGCTTTCACAGGTGCGATCAACCAACACTCTGGCCTGTTCCGTGCAGCTGAAGGCGGCACCCTGTTCCTGGACGAAATCGGCGATATGCCGCTTGCACTTCAGGTCAAACTGCTACGTGCATTGCAGGAACGTGTTATTCGCCCGGTTGGGTCAACCGAATCGGTTGCCATCGACGTACGTGTAATTTCCGCCACTCATCGCGATCTGGAAACCGCCATGCTGAGTCAGGAGTTCCGTGAGGATCTCTACTACCGACTCAACGTGGTCAACCTGGAACTTCCTCCGCTGCGTGAGCGTCCGGAAGACATACCGCTTCTGGCCCGCCATTTCCTCACTCTGGCGTCCCACAAGCATAACCGCAAGGTTAAAGGCATTTCCCCTGGGGCTCTGCATCTGCTGGCCCAGGCGGCCTGGCCCGGCAACGTGCGTCAACTTGAAAATGTGATCGAACAGGTTGTGGCACTCAGCCCGTCCCCGATCATTCCTGAAGGACTGGTTTCCAAGGCTCTGGCCAATCAGGAGCGTGTCATTCCGTCTTTCAATGAGGCGCGAGCTGACTTTGAACGCCGCTACTTGATCAAGGTATTGCAAATTACCGAAGGCAACGTAACTCACGCGTCACGTATCGCCCAACGCAACCGTACCGACTTCTACAAGCTGCTGAACAAGCATCAGCTGGAGGCGGCTCAGTTCAAGGCTGACGCCAAAGCGGCGGTCGCGGCACAGAAAGAAGCGCTGAAGCAGGCACGCAAGACCCGTAAAGCGGGTTAAACTTCGCCCTTCGCGAGTTCGCTTAAAGCACGCAAGAAGGTGAGCCTTTAACGAGGTTCACCTTTTTTCCCTTTTTCACGCCCTGCTCAAACCATTCCCCCCCCCTGCTCACATTCGGTTTTTTAGTTTTAACAACCTGTAACGCCCAAAGCCTTGGACTTTTCAAACCGCTTTAATAAGATGCGCCTGTTGTCTAGATTGAACGGAATACCACTCCATGCCCTCTTTGAATGAAGCGCTGGCACTAATGAACCAGCAGGCGTTCTCCTCAGCTGCCGCTATTTGCCGCCAGCACCTCGCCGACCGGCCCGATGACTTTAATGCACGTCACCTGTTAGGTCTGATTCAGTTCAAAGCCGGGCAATTACTCGGAGCAACCAAGGATTTGCAAAAGGCGAGCCGTTTGCCGGTGGCTGCACGCTTTAAAGCGCAGGCTATGAGCAACCTGGCGCTGGTTCTGCAAGCAAGAGGACGTATGGAAGACGCAGGAAAGGCTCTTAGCCAGGCGGTGCAGCTGCAGCCGGATGAGCTTGCTTTCCACCTTAACTTGCTGGGACTGCTGGAAAGGCAACGCGAATGGACACAGATCGCTGATCATTTGACAGATTATCCAGCGCTGAAACAGCATCCAGATGCCTTGCTATCGCTGGCAGTAGCTTTGCGCCATCGCCAGCAATACGACCAGGCAGCCTCACTTTTAGCCCCTCTGCTGGACAGTGCCGAGATTCAGAACGAATGGGCACTCAACCAATGTCTGCACCAGCAAACCCAATCGGTCATTCAGCTTGGTCTTCGCAGTGCTAACCCCGCAGCCTGGCTCAGTACTGCTGCTGATTACATGGCTGAAGAGGGACACCCTCAAGCCGCTACACCCATTTACAGAGCAGCATTCGAGCTGGAGCCGGAAAATGAGAGTATCCGCCATATGCTTGATGCGGCATCAGGCACCTGCACCACTCAGGCACCGAATACCTATGTGCAGGAGCTGTACGACCAGCATGCTGACGCGTTTGAAGATCGGCTGACCGGACAACTGGAATACCAGGCCCCAACCCTCCTGGCTGAGCGCCTGCAAAGATTTATCCCTGCAGGTGCTGATAAGCTGATTGACCTGGGATGTGGTACGGGGCTTTGTGGTCAGGCATTACAGGAAAAGCTCAAACCTGCGCAGCTCATCGGTTGCGACCTTTCCAAGCGCATGCTGGCACATGCAGCCGCAAAATCAGTGTACACCCAACTGTTGCACACCGATCTGCTGAGCACACTCAACAGTGAATCGGATGCGGACCTTATTACAGCTACCGATGTACTCATCTACACCGGCGCGCTATCGCCTGTTTTGAACTCAGCCATTAAAGCACTGAAACCTGGGGGGTACTTCGCCTTCACCGTAGAAACCTGCACACATTCTAATGGCGTGCAGCTTGACGCTTCAGGCCGCTTTCGCCACGACCCGTCACAGATACAAATCGATGCAGAAGCCCTTGGCTATCAGGTCAGTCTGCTGGAGAGATTCCCGCTGAGACGTGAACATGGCGAAATGTTGGAAGGTGCTCTCATTATCCTGCGTCGAGCAGAGTAAGCAGCTGAGCACTTAGCAAGCGCAACCGTTCCAGCTGGGCCTTTTTCCCATGAGGTTGCGCCACTTCAGAAGCAGGTTGTTGGCGCAGGATACGCTGAATCAAAAGCTCCAGATCATCAGGTGCCATATCCAGTCGATGCCAGAGCGGCAAGCTGACATGCAACAATAGCGTCAACGGCAACAGGCTCGACTCCAGATTACGCTGATCACGGACAAAGCCATCCAATCGTCGTGACATTGCCTCATCCAAGGGCTCTATGGGTAACCCCCGCATCAAGCTTGGCAAAAATTCGGCTTCAAGATCCCTCAACATCCCAGGCAAACGCAATAACAAGCTTTGTTGATACCAAGCCCGCGCCACGGGAAACCAGGAGACAAGCCGCTCGGACAAGGGCTTAAGCACTAACAGCGCATGACTACCAGCCACGGGGTCCCGTTGCTCACCCAGTCGTACAGGCCAGTATTCGGCACTTTGCCAGAAACGCAGCAGCCCCGGCTCAGAGGCAAAACTGGCCCCCATGTAATCGACACCCTCAGTCCTGGCCTGCTGCTCCACCAAACTCAACAACATTTGCCCAATACCCTGTTGCTGCACACTTGGATGCACCGCAATACGGATAATGCGCCAGCCTTGCCACTCTGCGGCCTCCTGCCAGCCTTCTTGCGCGATCAGCGTCTGCGGCATCAAATGCCCACGCGGGCGTCTTCTCCCGGCCCAGACCGCCTCACTCAAATTCGCATCCAAAGGTCCTTCACGCGCCACCAGAACACAGGCCAGAGGCTTACCCTGGCGTTGCAATGCAAACACCTCAAGATTTGGACTATCCAGCAGGATACGAAGATCGCCCGGCGTGGTGCGATAGTGTGCCAACACCAGCAAACCGAAAATATCATTCAGCAAACGCCTGTTATCAGACAACTTCTCCCGATCCAGATGTTCAAAATTCAGATCACCGCGCTCTTCAGGCTCAGGCGGATCCGCATCCAACATCAACAAACGGTTGCTGAGTATTTCCAATGGATCAGGGGACGCCCAACGGATAGGGCTATCCAGGTGCAATTGATCGTAGGACTGGCCAGACTGACGCAGATGCTTGAGGAACCTCAGCGCAAACCCCTGCCCATTGCCCTCATAGCCATGCAGGGTGGTTGCAAACACAACACGTGGATAGCCCTTCAATAGCTTCTGAAGAACAGGGACAGGAATAGCCGCCGCCTCATCGACCAACAGCAGGTCCACTTGAAGGTTCGACTTGAGCACGTCATCAGGACGCATAAACTGCAGGGCATGAGCGTACTCAGGCGCCAGCACCTCGACTTGTGCCTCAAGGGCCGAAATGGCCACACGGTCAGGAGCAGTCACCAGTACTGACTTGTTTTGCCGAAGTAATTGAGCAGCGGCAATACCCAAAGCGGAGCTCTTGCCCCTGCCCCGATCAGCCGTCAGCACCAAAGGACGCCTGCGCCGCTTAACAACCTGAAGCACCGCCTTCACGGCCTGATATTGATCTTCAGTCAGACAGTCACCTTCTGGCACAGGTCTGGCCTCAGGTTCAGGCCAGCGCTCCGGCAAGAGAATCTGATCAGGTGTAAGCATTACCAATTCAGATGAATGCAAGAGCTCCCTGGTTAGATAAGACAGGAAATGCCCGTTCAAAGATTCAGGCTGAAAAGGCTCAACACACAGCGAGGCATATTCCGGGTCGGTATAGTCAGGCCAGTCATCGGCAGGAGGGCTCAACAGTACGAGCACCCCTCCACCACGGAGCGTGCCGCACAACTGCCCAAAGGCATTCGGGTTAAAACCTGCGTGGGCATCAAAAAGAAGAAAATCCAGCGTCCGGCCCAAATGCCGGTGCGCCTGACGGCTGTCAGTTGGGGCCAGTTCACCCAATGACTGATTGGAAACCAGCAAGCCTTCCCCGGACAGCAGCGGGAGCACATCCAGCTCCAGTCTGGCACGGACAGATTCACGAGCCCCTTGGGCCCAGATCAAAACTCGCTGATTTGAAGACTGCAAGCGCCGCAGAAAGGACGCCAACATCATCCTTCGGAGTACATCATATTATCGTCAGGCGTGGTTGCGTGTTCAGCCTCATAGTACATACCCGGCTCAGGCTGCGCCTGCATGCGGGCTCCCAGGCACTCCATCACCCGAGCCAAATTCAAACTGCCCCGAGGCTGGAAGGTCTGCGCTACCAGCCAAAGGGAATTCTCCCCAATCGATGTATGCTGCAGAATCTGGTCGTAGCATCGCTTGGCCAGGGTTCCGGCATGCTCATTGGTTGCAGGCAAGACTGCACCAATTTCATGTTCACCATCCCACCCAATCAAATCACCGGGGCGTGAAAGCTCTTCGCTGAGGACCCGAACCAGCTGCAGCAAATGCTCACGCTTCACCTCACTGCCAAGACTAATGCGCATGACCGTCAGGGGGCTGAACTCACGCACGGCCCTGCGGCATTCCAGTGCCAACATGTGGCGATACCAGTGCTCAGTAGCAATACCTGTATTGGGGTCAACCGCAAGCAAAGGCTCGTTAGCCTGTGTCGCCGCCTGGCTCATACTGCGATTACGCAACATGATGAACAATGTCAGCGTCACAACCAGCGCCAAGCCCGCCAGAAGTCTGAGACCCAGCGACGCTTCACCACTCGCAGTCAGTGCCAGCACCAAGGCATTGAGCACCATCAACAGGGTTACCAGGTAACGACTGCGCTTGAGCTGTTCCACAAAAACTGAATCCATGCAGGCATCCTCACCTTTGTCCCTGTTCAGTAAAGCGGCTTTCGCCGCTTAATTCAATGCGCCAGACCTAACGCCGTTTCTGGTGTTGCTCCCAGTTTTGCTGACGGTTCTGGGCATTCTTGCGAAGCATTAAATAGACCGCTGCCAAACCACCATGCTGAGGCTGCCCCGAGTGATAGGCCAACACCAGATCCAATTGTTTTAACCACTGATCCAGATAGCTTTTAAGACGATTTGCCGGATCTTCAGCCCCACGTGCGCGCCCAATTTGGACGGTCACAGTGCGTATACCCAATTCATGGCTTTGGCGAATAAAGCCGACCAATTCATCGCGCGCCTGAGAAGGGTCAAAATGCTGCAGGTTAAGATTGGCGTCGCTGTTATATCGGCCTAATCTCAGATTTCTGAATACCCCTTCTTGTACACCTTCACGCTTCCAACTGATTGGATCAGCGGGGTGCAACAACTCCAAATGCTCCAGCGAAAGCCCTTCGGGTGATCCCTGCGCCAGTCGTCGGCGAATGCTTTTGGAGGGGTCCGCTCGCAGCGAACGTGCCGCTGGTACTGCTGCGCCAGAGTGACGAGCAGGCTGGATACGCGTAACACCCTCAGACTGCATCAGTTCAGTAAAACTGTCATCGTGCCCAAGTTGCATGATCCTCTCCTCGTATCCGTATGTTACGTCTTCTATTGTGACAGCAGTCAGAGCGGAATTGAACGTTTTGCAGCAGGCGCATTCTCTATTAGAGTGTAAGCAATCAATGGAAGAGGTGATCGACCGTCATGCAGCGTCTGATAGTAGTTTTCACGCTCATTATTTTTGTGGCCGCCGGATATCTGTTTTTGCAGCCCACCCCTGAGCCAGTTCTGTCTGATGGCAGTACGCCTCCCCCGGTTTCTGAGCAGGCACAGCGGGAAGCCAAAACCCATATCGATAGCCTGACAAAGCAGGCTGCGGAACAGACGTTGCCCATGAATGAAGCAGACCACTTCGTCCGCGGCAATCAGTTGCTGGAACTGCCGGAAGTGAAAGGAGCTGCGGAAGGCGCTCTGAGCCTTGATACGGTCGCGTCCGATACGGCGGCCGTTGCCTTTGCTGTTGAAAGGGCTAAAGTCGGTGACCCCAACCAACCCGGCACCAGCAGTTCTCAGCTTTCAAATATGAATAAGATGCGTCTGCAGGAGTTGCTCAATAACCCGGACCAGGCCAGCAATGAGGTGTTTTATATCCACTCAGTGGATGGTGCTGACCGCCAGGGTCTCTGGGGTATTATTCATCAAGGCCTGATCGAAACCTTTACCCGCGGCATACGTGTTGACGATCGCTCACGACTATTGAGTGTTTCCATACCCGAAGATGCAGACGAGCCTCTGACCGATCAGCGCAGCTCCTGGTTGGGTACCCTGCTGAAGAACAAGGTCGAAACCACCTGGGTTTACAATTATGAGCACGGCCTTCTGGGCCAGAACCCCGATGTTATTCACCCTGGACAGCAGCTAATTATTGTTCGTTTTGATGAATCTGAGCTGGTAAATATCTATAACCACTTCATTCAACAGCAATAAATCCACGTCTTCTGAAAGGTCCCTGTGGCTCATGATGTATTTCAGTGGACCTTTCACCAGCTTTCGCATATAATTTGCGCCTTATTTCCAGGCAGCACGCGCTTTTATCATTCAGACACGCGCACTCCTGTTGCCTCCTCTTAAAAAGACCCAGGTGTAACTCACAGCATGTCCGAAACTGATACCAGCCCCGCCAACTTTGGCGATTTGGGACTGTCTACTCCTATTCTCAACGCACTGGCCGATGTAGGCTACGAAACGCCTTCACCGATTCAGGCCCGGAGTATTCCGCCTCTGCTAGACGGGAAGGATCTACTGGGGATGGCGCAGACCGGCACAGGTAAAACTGCCGCTTTCGCTCTGCCTTTGCTTCAGCGCATTGATACTACCGCCACACACCCGCAATTGCTGGTGCTGGCTCCTACACGCGAATTGGCTCTACAGGTTGCAACTGCTTGTGAAAAATATTCCAAGCACCTGCCCGGCCTGCGCACTCTTTCCATATACGGTGGCCAGGGCTACGACAGCCAGATTCGCGGCCTGCGCCGTGGCGCCCAGGTTATCATCGGCACACCAGGCCGCGTGATGGACCACATCCGTCGCGGCACGCTTCAGCTCGACCGTCTTCAGGCTCTAGTACTGGACGAAGCTGACGAGATGCTGCGCATGGGCTTCATCGACGATGTCGAATGGATCCTGCAACACACGCCGTCACAGCGTCAGATCGCACTGTTCTCAGCCACCATGCCTCAGGCCATCCGTAACATTGCGGAAAACTACCTGCAGGAACCGGCTCTAATCAAGATCAAGGCCCAGACCGCGACTGCCAGCACCATCCGTCAGCGCACCTGGACTGTTCGCGGCATGAGCAAAACTCAAGCCCTGACACGCATTCTGGAACTGCACGAGCACGAAGCTGCTCTGGTATTCGTTCGCACCAAGACTGCAACTGAATCTCTGGCAGAAGAACTGACTCAGGCAGGCTTCCCGGCTGCAGCTCTGCACGGTGATATTGCTCAGGCTCAGCGTGAGCGCATCGTCAGCAAGCTGAAGAAAGGCGAACTGGACGTGGTTATCGCAACCGACGTTGTGGCTCGAGGCCTGGACGTTGAGCGCATCAGCCACGTAATCAACTATGACATCCCTTACGACACCGAGTCGTACATCCACCGTATCGGCCGTACAGGTCGTGCCGGCCGTCAGGGTGATGCCATTCTGTTCGTTACCAACCGCGAGCAGCGCCTGCTGAAGCAGATCGAACGCACCACGCGCCAGCCGCTGGACACTCTGGAGCTGCCGACTGCCAAGCAGATCAACGCCCTGCGTGCCGAGCGCCTGCAGAAGAAGATTCTTGAAGCAGCTGAATCCGCCAAACTGGAAGAGTACCTGCCGGTCATCACCGCTCTGCAGGAACAGTCCGAACTGACTGCTGAGCAGCTGGTCGCAGCAACGATTGCCCTGATGCACAAGGACAAACCGCTGTGGATGAACGAAAACGAGCCGGATCCCAACCGTCCTGCCCCGCGTGAGCGTCTTGATCGTGGTGACCGCGGCGATCGCGGTGACCGTGGTGATCGCCCACGTCGCAACCAACGTAATGAGCCTGTTGCCGATGGCATGGAGCGTTACTGGATCGGTGTCGGCCATCTGCACGGCGTCAAGCCGGGCAATATCGTTGGCGCTATTGCCAATGAAGCCGGTATTGAAAGCCGTCAGATCGGTCGCATCAACATCGCTGACGAGTTCAGCTGTGTTGACCTGCCCACCGGCCTGAACAGCCAGCAGATGCAGACACTGAAACGTGCCCGCGTATGCGGCCAGCGCCTGGACATCCGTCCCTGGATGGAAAAGGGTGATGCTCCACGTCGTCCGCGCCCCGGCAAGCCGGCACCGCGTCGCCCGCGTGACTAATCACCTGAGGCGCTAGCACTCATTGCCAAAAGCCGCGCTCTGACTTCAGAGCGCGGCTTTTTTACATCTGCAATTCGAGAACCGCTAGCTAGATCGAGTGCGTTAATTTGTCGTGTTGATCAAATCTATCCAGCTGCCGCTCAGCTTCTGCCACCAGTACATCCGTCAACTGACGAATCAGTTCAGAACCTAGATTCCATACATGCCAGTAAAGCGGTACAGCCAGATAACACCCCGGCGTCATATCCACTGCTGTACCTTGATCAAGCAACAACTGCCCCTGCTGGTCCGGTACCATGCCACATGCCAACCCACGCTCAATGACACCACAAAACATGTGCGACGACGGAATTCGGTGGCGCGGATACTCATGTTCACCTAAACCAAAAAATTGCTGCAGGTAGCGATTCTGCAACTGATCCTTATGACTGAACTCAGCCACCGGCGCCCGCCTGAATCCATCAGCTACAACCCCGCCCGGAAAGTAGCGATCCAGGTAGTCTCGATTGGCAAGACACCGGTACGGCATCACCCCAAGTGGCACGCACGAACACCCCGGCATCGCTTTTGCCGAGGAGGTAATACACCCAATAACCTCTCCATCCTTTAAAAACTGGTGAGTCGCATCCTGATCATCCACCTTAAGATCAAGCAGAAGTCGCTGTTGAGTCACAAGCGGGGCTACTGCATCAGGAAACCAGGTTTCCAGGCTATCCGCATTCAACCCAATGGACACACGGGTAAAACCCTGAGCATCCTGCTGCGATAAGGTTTGTAGTAGCTCGTCTTCCAGGAGACTGACCTGACGATAATGCTTCAATATAACCTGCCCGGCCTCGGTCGCCTGGATAGGTGTCGTACGTTTAACCAATACCTGACCCAGACGCTCTTCCAACTGCTTAACGCGTTGAGATACGGCGGATTGAGTGACATGCAAACGCCGGGCAGCGCGCTCAAAACTCTGCTCTTCAACGACTGCAGCAAGCGCAGCCAACTGGCGCATATCAAACATCATTAGCATCTCTAATCAGTTATTAAAAACATTAGTTTTACTTACATAGCCAATCATCGCAACATTGCCGGCCTTGATTCATCACCTCTTTCCGCTGGAGTACCGCATTACCATGAACCCAATTTTCCCCCTTGAAATGATCGTTTGGAGTAAAGGCCTGGCGACCTCAGCAGGGTTAATCATGGCCATAGGTGCTCAGAATGCGTTCGTGCTGACTCAGAGTCTGAGACGTGAATTCCACTGGCCGATTGCACTCACCTGCATGCTGTTCGATGGAATACTGATTACAGCGGGCGTAGTAGGACTGGGCGTACTCTTTAGTCAGTCTCCGTTCCTGATGGAAGTAGCACGCTGGGGCGGGGCATTATTCCTGTTCTGGTTTGGCCTTCAAGCCGCACGCCGCGCGATGGACAGCCAAAGTTTGAGCACCGGCGGCAAGCGCATCGGCAACCTGCGCAGCGCCCTTATAACCACAGCAGCGGTTACACTGCTGAACCCTCATGCGTACCTGGATACTGTGGTGCTTATTGGCGGCTTGGGTGGGCAATATGAACCTGAGCTCCGTACCTGGTTTGCCATCGGAGCTATAAGCTTCTCGGTGATTTGGTTCAGCAGCCTGTGCCTGGGCGCACGCTGGCTGGCCCCTCTGTTCAGAAAACCAGGCGCCTGGCGCGTTTTGGACGCACTCATCTGCCTTATGATGTGGGGCATCGCCATCAGCCTGATAGGTTTCTTCTAACAACCCTCTCCTTTTCATATAAAGCGGGCTGCCCAACACGGGCAGCCCGATCTGGCCGAAAGCAACCGGCCAAGGACCATACCTGGGGGTATGAGTCTTAAGTCTTAATTCATCCCCAAAGCGACCTAAGTATAGTCGCCAGAGTTGGTCTTCCTGCCCTTACCCGCCCTATAATGCGTGAAACTTTTTCAACAGGAAGCGAATCTATGACCACACTGGGCACTCCCCTCTCCTCTACAGCCACCCGCGTACTCATGTGTGGCGGCGGTGAACTGGGCAAGGAAGTGGTGATTGAACTCCAGCGCCTGGGTGTTGAAGTAATCGTTGTAGACCGCTACGAAAACAGCCCTGCCATGCAGGTAGCGCATCGCTCCCATGTCATTTCAATGCTGGACGGTGAGGCTCTTCGCAAGGTTGTCGAACTTGAACAGCCGCACTACATCGTGCCTGAAATTGAAGCCATCGCCACTGATACTCTGGCCGAGCTTGAGCAGGAAGGCTTCACCGTCATTCCAACCGCTCGTGCAACTCAGCTCACAATGAACCGCGAAGGTATTCGCCGCCTGGCAGCTGAAGAGCTGGGACTCACGACTTCGGCCTATCGTTTTGCCGGAGATGAAACCGAGTTCCGTGAGGCTGTAACTGCTATTGGCTATCCCTGCATTGTAAAGCCCATCATGAGTTCATCCGGTAAAGGCCAAAGCACTCTGCGCAGCGATGCTGACCTTGAGCAGGCCTGGCGCTATGCCCAGGAAGGTGGTCGTGCTGGTGGTGGACGCGTCATTGTGGAAGGTTTTGTCGACTTCGATTACGAGATCACGCTACTCACCGTTCGTCATATTGGCGGCACCAGTTTCTGCGACCCGATCGGCCATATTCAGGTCGACGGTGATTACCGCGAATCCTGGCAGCCTCAGGCGATGACGCCTAAAGCTCTGGATAATGCACGCGACGTGGCCGAGAAAGTAACCAATGCGCTGGGTGGCCACGGCATTTTCGGCGTAGAGCTATTCATAAAAGGGGATGAAGTACTATTCAGCGAAGTGTCCCCTCGCCCACATGACACCGGCATGGTGACTCTGATTTCCCAAAATCTGTCCGAGTTTGCCCTGCATGCGCGTGCCATTTTGAACCTTCCAGTACCTACCATTCGGCAGCACGGCCCTGCGGCTTCGGCGGTGATCCTGCCAACAGGCGAGTCCAGCCAAACCCGTTTTGCCAACCTACAGCAGGCTCTGGCCGCACCTAATACCGACCTCCGCCTGTTCGGCAAGCCGGAAATTCATGGTCGCCGTCGTATGGGCGTTGCACTGGCACTGGCAGATTCTATTGACGAAGCGCGCGAACAGGCTCGCATCTGCGCTCAGAAGATAGATGTGAAGTTCTAATCAGCGGCGCAGCTCGAACCAGGGTACCTTGCTGCTACCGGCAGGGTGCCCGTAACCCGGATAGATCAGCCCATCGCGAATGACAAACCAGGGTGCACCTGCCATCCCCTCTGCCTGCTCACTGCTTAGCGAAATCAGCTTATCCTGCTGAACAATAAATTCCGGCTCAGACGACTTGCCTTTCGGATGACCAAAACTGCGGAAAACCTTTCGCCCGACCTGTTCATACCAAGGCTGGAAGCCTCGGCCATTGGGGTGGGTATGGGTGGGAAAGTACTGTTCTTTTACTACTGCGAACATAATGCGACTACACCGATGGGTGGGGGGAAGGATTTACGCCGTGAATTATATCATTTTGTCACCTAATAGCGTCACCTTGACTTTTGACGCAGAGCAAAAGCTTCTCATTACGACTCATTTTCTTAAGCGCGAACTCACGTTTTAATGCACTGCTGCGGTCATGCCCAGCTTCTTGCCACACCAGGGTGACTGGCCGCCGAGCCCTTGTATAGCGGGCACCTCGCCCCGCTCGGTCGCCGTTATGCTCTGCCAAACGACGCTTAAGATCGGTGGTAACTCCTGTGTAAAGACTGTCGTCTGCACACCGCAGCATGTATACCCACCATTGTTGCAATTCTGTGTTGCTCTTGTGATCCATTTTATTCTGTCTTAGCCGCCACAACCGGCGTAAAATCGCGCTTCCACACAATTTTGGGGGCTCGGTTCGACCGATGCAAATACTATTACTGACGATTGCAGGGCTCGCCTTCCTGATGATCGTTCTGGAAGATGTGTTTCACATCAACAAGGCGAAAACTACTCTATTCCTCGGCACTCTTGCCTGGTTATTAATGTTCCTCTTCCCTCAACACGGTCTCGAAAGTCGAGATATTCAGGAACAACTGAACGAAAACATCCTTGAAATTGCCAGCCTATGGCTATTCCTGATGGCCGCCATGACTTTTGTGGCTTTCCTAAACCATCAGGGCCTTGTTGAAACGATGATTTACAAGGTGCTGCCACAACGACTGAGCGAACGAAAGCTCATGTTCCTGGTTGCAGGTTTCGCATTCTTTTTCTCATCCCTCTCCGACAACATTACAGCCACTTTGATCTCGGTCGCCCTGGTGTTATCACTGAAAATGGATGCGCGTAAGACCCGACGCTTTGCAGTTCTGGTGGTATTTGCGGTGAACTCCGGCGGCGTAGCACTGATTACAGGCGACGTAACCACTCTGATGATCTTCATGCAGGAAAAAGTCGCTATCGACGACCTGCTCTGGCTCAGTCTGCCGTCTCTGGTGAGCGTCTTGCTTCTGGCCGGTATGCTGTCACGTCCGCTTAAAGGTGAAGTGGTCATCCACCCCACCCCACGACGTGATGACAAGGTCGGAATGGTGATCGCCATGATCTTCCTGATGACCATTTTGTCCACCATCATTCTCAACGTAATCGCTGGCGTACCACCCCTGCTGACCTTCCTGTTCGGCCTGTCGATCATGTTCCTGGTGGGGCGCTTGTGCTATCGCAACGACGAGCGTGAAAACCTGTTGGATTACATTCGTGTGATCGAGTTCGATACCCTGCTGTTCTTCCTGGGTATCCTCTTACTGGTGGGCATGCTTAAAGAGATTGGCGTACTGGACTCACTGGTTAAAATTTATGACGTCCTGCCGACGACTGGCGCCAACTTTGTGATGGGCTTGCTGTCCTCTCTGGTCGACAACGTTCCTCTTACCGCGGCACTGCTGAAGTCAAACATCGCCATGGATACCGCAAGCTGGCTGACCCTGACCTATGCCGTAGGTGTTGGCGGTTCATTGCTGGTTGTAGGCTCCGCCGCAGGTATCGTCGCAATGAGTAAAGTTGAAGCGATCACCTTCCTCAGCTTCATGCGCTACTCGCTCTACATTCTGGTTGCTTACAGCGTCGGTTTTGCCGGCAGCTACCTGGTCGGTCACACTCTGCACTAAGCGAAGCGCTCTATCAAAAGCGAAGCGCTCCATCAAAAGCGGAGCGCTAAATCGAAAGAAGAGCGCACGACCACTGAAAAGCCCTCTCCACTCTACTCGGCGGAGGGGGCCATCTCTCCAAACCAGGACAAGTCTGACTGCAGACTTACCACTTCACCGACAATCACCAACGCCGGCGCGGGTAACTGGGCCTCATCCTGCAAATCCGCAAGCGTTTCCAACGTACCCACCAACACCTGCTGATCCTGTGCAGTCCCCTTGGATACAATCGCTGTAGGGGTATTAGCCGGCTTGCCGTGGGCAATCAGACCTTCACAATTCTGACGCAGGGTATGCAGCCCCATATAAAACACGATGGTCTGATTGGGGTGGGTAAGCTCGGCGTAATTCAATTCTGAGGTACGGTGCTTCAACTGACCGGTAATGAATTTAACGGACTGGGCATAGTCACGATGGGTCAAAGGGATACCGGCGTAGGTGGAACAGGCACTGGCTGCCGTGATACCCGGCACTACCTGAAACGGAACACCTGCCTTTTTCAACTCAGCCAACTCTTCGCCACCACGGCCAAATATAAAGGGATCTCCACCTTTAAGACGTACCACTCGCTTGCCCTGCAAGGCATGATCGACCAGCAGTTGATTGATCCCTTCCTGAGGAACCGCGTGGTTATCACGCTGCTTGCCGACAAACACCAGATCAGCATCACGACGGCACAGATCCAGCACTTCAGGTGAAACCAGGCGGTCGTACAGCACCACATCTGCTTGCTGCATCAAACGCAGTGCCTTGAACGTCAGCAACTCTGGATCGCCTGGACCCGCACCAACCAGATACACTTCACCGACCTGCTGTCTGGGATTGCCATGCTCAATCTGCTGTTCCAACAAGGCTTCGGCAGCACTCTCCTGCCCCGCAAACACCCGCTCGGCAACCTGCCCCTGCAGAACCGACTCCCAGAACACACGCCGCTCATTCACACTGCCGAAACGCGCCTTAACCTTATTCCTGAAGCGCCCTACCAGTTGCCCCAAACGGCTGTACCCGGTTGGAATAAGAGTTTCGAGCTTGGCTCGCAGCAAGCGCGCCAATACCGGCGACTGACCACCTGAGGTGATACCAATCACGATGGGCGAACGATCTACAATCGCGGGGAACACAAAGGTACACAGTGCAGGGCAATCCACCACATTAACAGGCACATTGCGCGCGACAGCATCATGATGGATACGTTCGTTGAGAACATCATCATCGGTGGCCGCCAGTACCAGTACTTTTTCATCAATCAACGCCGGGTGATACTCACCGATCACAACCTGCCCCTGGTGGAGCTCCAGCAGGGTCTGCAGATCAGGCAATACAGCATGGGAAACACAGGTTATGCGGGCACCAGCTCGGGACAACAGCCTGGCCTTACGTAGAGCAACATCCCCCCCACCAACCAGAAGGACGGGGCGTTGTTTAAGATCGAAAAAAAGCGGCAGATAATCCATCGGGGATGGCTCCAGTACAGCACCTTGAATGCTCATACTATAGCGCCAAAAGAACAAACTTCAAAACAGGTTATAAGAAATGTTTTTCTTATAACCTGTTTTGAGTTAAGGAAGGACTTACTGCTCCAGCGGGAACCGCTGCTTCAGGAAGGCAACAATATCATCAGATTCGTACATCCACTCCGTCTGACCACCTTCATGGTCGATGCGCAGGCAAGGCACCTTCATGCGACCACCGCCTTCGATCAGATCCTGACGATGACGTGCATCACTGCGAACGTCACGCAGCTCCAAAGGCAGGTTCAGGCGACGCATGCTTCGGCGCACCTTGACACAAAAAGGACAGGTCGGCAGTTGGTACAGAGAAAATCCTTGCAGGGCTTCCTCCAGCTGCTGCAACTGCTGTGGCGAGCGCTTGCCACGACGAGGCAGGGTTAGACCATGCAAGCCCATTACAATCAGGCCCAGTATCCAGCGAACAACTTTCATAATTGCTTTCAGCTTCCGTTAAAACGCGATGGCGCAGTGTACTACAATGACCCGGGTCAAAAAACAGCGCAGGTGTTGTCCTGCCCTGTCAGCACCCCCGGCTTCCATGCTAAGGTACAGCGCGTTTCCATAGCGAAAAGTCACGCATTCACCGGCGTTTTAGCGAGAACTAAACACCATGGCCGATGCCACACCCCAGGTTGCGACCGAAAACGAATTCCAGTTCAAGAGTACACGAGCCTCGCTCAATGAACTGATCCTGAGCTGCGACGATGTGCAGCGTCTGGAACCTCAACTTGAAACACATGCCGCTCGTGTTCCCATGCTGTTCAGCCACATGCCCGTGATTCTGAACCTGCAATCGCTGGATCAGACACCCGATGAAACCAGGGTTATTGAACTGCTCGAGCTGTGCCGACGCCTGTCTTTGGTGCCTGTTGGCTTGAAAGCTGACCCTGCAGCAGCACCTGATCTTTGTCGTGCCCTGCAGCTGGCCGACTTCAGTCAGCAACGCAGCCGCCCACAAGCAACTGAAGTCGCGGCGGAGCCCACACCGGAACCCAGTACTGAGCCAACACCCGCTCAAGAGCCGGAAGCCAAACCAGAACCGGCAGAGCCCCTAGCGGCCCGTGTGATTACAACCCCAGTGCGCTCCGGCCAGCAGATTTATGCCCGTGGCACTGACCTGATCGTACTTTCAGCCGTCAGTGCCGGCGCCGAGATCATTGCCGACGGCCATATTCATGTCTACGGCGCCCTGCGCGGCCGCGCTATGGCAGGCGTAAACGGCAATACCGAAGCCCGAATTTTTTGCCAAAGCATGGAAGCCGAACTGATTTCCATCGCCGGCTATTTCAAAACCAGTGAAGACCTGCACAGCGAATGTTGGCAACAACCCACTCAGGCGTTGCTCAGAGGGTCTCGACTGGATACAGTTTCACTTTAATGAACCGCTTTTTCATTTAATGGATATGCATGCATGGCTGAAATAATCGTTGTTACCTCAGGCAAGGGGGGCGTTGGCAAAACGACCAGTAGCGCCGCTATCGGTACTGGACTGGCCTTGCGCGGCTTTAAAACCGTTTTGATCGACTTCGACGTAGGCTTGCGCAACCTGGATTTGATTATGGGCTGCGAACGCCGAGTCGTGTACGACTTCGTGAATGTCATCAATCAGGAAGCCACCCTGAACCAGGCTCTGATCAAGGACAAGCGCACCGAGAACCTGTTCATCCTGCCCGCGTCACAAACCCGCGACAAGGATGCACTCAGCGTAGAAGGTGTTGAGGCGGTATTGAACGAGCTGTCCGAGAGTTTTGACTACATTGTCTGTGACTCACCGGCCGGGATCGAGAAAGGCGCCCACCTGGCACTGTACTTTGCCGATACCGCTATCGTTGTCACCAACCCTGAGGTCAGCTCCGTACGTGACTCTGACCGTATTTTGGGCGTTCTGCAGAGCAAGTCTCGCAAGGCGGAGCAAGGTGAGTCGGTCAAGGAGCATCTGCTACTGACCCGTTACAATCCCAGCCGTGTTGAAGCGGGTGAAATGCTCAGCGTCGAGGATGTTAAAGACATCTTGGCTATTCCTCTGCTGGGTGTAATCCCTGAATCCCAGGCGGTGCTCAAGGCTTCCAACCAGGGCATCCCGGTGATTATGGATGACGACAGCGACGCTGGTCAGGCCTATGACGACGCCATCGCCCGCTTCCTGGGTGAGGACCGTGATCATCGCTTCCTCAATGTGGAACGCAAAGGGTTCCTGAGTCGAGTATTTGGACGGAAGGGCTAATGGGTATTCTGAGTTATTTCCGATCGAAACAGCCATCCTCAGCCAGTGTTGCCAAGGAACGTCTACAGGTACTGGTCGCCTACGAACGCAACCAGCGCACTCAGCCGGATTATTTGCCACAGATGCAAAAAGAAATCCTGGCTGTGATCGCCAAGTATGTGGACGTATCCACCGATGATATTCAGATCAATCTGGATGAAGATTGCTCTATCCTTGAACTGAATGTCACGCTACCTGAAAAAAGCTGATAGCACGCAAACGGGGGCCTTGGGCCCCCGTTTTTACTTTGTTGTAACCGCGATACCAGTGGTAAGAAGCAACCATTATGCTTAACTGATACCACGGCCAACCTCCCTCCGCACCCCACCTAGTCCAAATGGACTATGCGCAGACCTTAAAAAGACTCTACCGTCGACAGGCATATAGCCATAAGGCCTTTGCCTGCCAATAAAAATAAAAGGGGCTGCACATGAATCGAAACACACATATACCCGCTGTTTTAGCTTTGGGGATTGCACTTGCCTTACTACTGCTACCAGGACTTGGTATTCAGGGCGAGAACAGTAAACACTGCGACAGTTGTTCCAGCTCACCACTTCTAGGCGAGCATCCGAGCTTTCTTCACTCAAACAACCTTGCCTATCATTTGACTCAGAATGAAGCTCAGGCACTGGCCAAACAGGGATGGATACACGCCGCATACTGAACGCCCCTGCCTAGCCCCCCTTTGTTATGATTGCAGCATTCGTTAACAACCACCTACCGGTGGTTGTTACATCAATCTGTACATTTACAAAGCCTTTGGCCCTGTTTAATTACGGGTACAGGTCGACATCGCCAACAAAACTCCCTATAACTGGCCCTTCAAGCGGTTGAAAATGGACACTTCAGCCCCCTAAGCCCGTATGCGAGTCCATTTTCAGGCTGGAGCGCCTGATTATCTCCACTTTCCGATCAGGAAGGGACGATGAGTAACCTCTCCATCCGCTTCAAACTGCTACTGGGTTCTGCAATCGCAATTTTGCTTTCGCTGGGAGTCGTGATCTATCTGGCACTCAATTCCTACCAGAGTTCTATAAACATCGCTGTGGAGGACACCTCAGAGCTGTTCAGCGAAAACGTGCAATCAGAACTTGCTGTTATCGGCGATCAAATTGCAATTGATATACGCCAACGCCTGGAGCGAGGCTTTGACTCCATAACAGGCTTGGCGAACTTCCTGGGCACTACCGCCAAATCAGACAACCTCATTTCTCGCCATGCTGTCAAAGAACTGACCAGAGCCCAACTCGCAGCCAATGCGGGCGTCAGCTCCATGTATGCCCAGTTCGAGCCCAATGGCTATGACAACTTCGACAGCCTCTATCGTGGAGAGTTGGCTCACAGTTCCAACGAGGGCACATTGGATGTGTACTGGGTGCGCGAAGACGGAGGCCTAACGTTCTATCCCACCGAATCCACCGAAAGCAAATATGACGAAACCATCCTGGACAGCGGCATCCGTGTATCCGAATGGTATCTCTGTCCTCTTGAAACCAAACAGAACTGTATGGTCGAGCCCTATTTATACGAGATCAGTGAAGGCAACTCTGTTCTTATGACCTCGCTGACCGTCCCAATTCTAAGCAATGGCACAGTTATTGGGGTCTCCGGCACCGACCTCAATTTGCCCGTTCTGCAGGATATGGTTGAAGAGCTGGCCAATCAGCTGTACGACGGCCAGGCAAGCATCACCTTGCTGAGCGAGAAAAACCGTATCATTGCATCTAACCGATTCCCGGATGCTGCCGGTGAGCAGGTCACCTCCGTGGCACCAGATTTTTTAACGCGCCTTGCGACCTACGGACCAGAATCAGACATTTTTCTTATCACCCAGACACTTTCCGTCGCCAATGCCAACTGGCGCATCATCATCGAAATCCCTAAAACAGTGGCCCTTTCAGAGCTTCATCAACTGCAGAAAGACATGGAAGCCAACCGAAGCAGCACAACCTGGGAACTACTAATGATTGCGGGCGCGATTCTGGCAGCTACATTGATCGTAGTGAACCTTTTCATCTCAGGGATTACTCGACCACTAGCCAAGCTTGGTGAACGTATGCAAGCCCTTGGTGGTGCCGAAGGCGATCTGACCCAGGAGCTGGAAAGCTTCAGCCATAAAGAGCTCAACGCTGTAGCCGATGGCTTTAACAGCTTCACTCACAAAATTCGTGATGTCATTCATGAGCTGATCCGCCTGTCTGCACAGCTTCAGCAAAGTGCATCATCACTGAGCAATAATGCTCACCAGACACGTGCATCGACTGAAGACCAGCAGCTGCAGCTGCAGAGCGTTGCCACAGCGGCTAACGAGATGTCCTCAACAGCAACTGAAGTCGCCAACCTGGCAGGGCAAACCGCACAGGATGCCGGAGACTCTAATCACGAATTAAGCGAGACCCGCGAAACCCTCCGTCAGACGGTCAATGAAATCGGCACCATGTCCCAAGCACTTGAAGGTGCCTCAGACAGTATCGGAAATGTTGCCAAACGCAGTGACGACATTTACTCGATTATTGAGACCATTCGCAACATTGCAGATCAAACCAACCTGCTGGCCCTCAACGCTGCAATTGAGGCGGCCCGTGCCGGCGATCAGGGACGTGGCTTTGCCGTGGTGGCTGACGAAGTCCGCAGCCTTGCCAGCCGGACTCAGGATGCAACCGGTGAGATCGACAACCTCATTTCTGCGCTGAAACACGATGTAGATGACAGCGTCGGTCGTATGCAGCACTGCCGTGATCGCGCCGCCATGACCGTCGAAGAAAGCCAGGCCAGCTATGATCGACTGGAAAACGTTTCTACG
Source organism: Marinobacterium sp. (assembly GCA_048260865.1). Lineage (GTDB taxonomy): Bacteria > Pseudomonadota > Gammaproteobacteria > Pseudomonadales > Balneatricaceae > Marinobacterium. Next base: position 44,618 of record JBLXGN010000014.1, read on the forward strand.
CGTATTTTGTCGATTTCAGAAAATACAACTCAGGTAGCTACGGCTGCTGAAGAACAAAGCATGGTGAACGAAGAGATAAATCGAAACATCACTCTCATCGGTGATGCTGCAGAGGTGCTCGCACAAACTGCAGGACAGGTCTCCAACCTGGGCCAGGAAGTAGCTGAAAGCGCATCCCGACTGGATCAACAACTGAGCCGATTCAAAGTCTGAAGTTAGCTACACAAACAGCTCAAAGGGGCTTTTTAGCCCCTTTCTTCTCTTCCAGGGCCCTGAACCAAGAAAAAAACATAAAAAAGCTTTGCTCGCCGATCTAATTGATATACTCTGAACAGGCTTAAGAGTAACACAAGCATTTATGCACCATTTCGACGTCCTACCTAGTAAGTACCTCGTTCTGTATCCATAAGTACCAAGATTACCTAAGCATTACCCAACCCTTTGGGCTTATCCAACGGGTTAAATTATTACTCAGATCGAGAGAATTATTATGTCTACTACTACTGGCACTGTTAAATGGTTCAACGAAACTAAAGGCTTCGGTTTCATCGCTCAGGAAAACGGTCCTGACGTATTCGCTCACTTCAGCGCTATTCAGGGTTCTGGTTTCAAAACTCTGGAAGAAGGCCAGAAGGTTCAGTTTACAGTTACTCAGGGCCAGAAAGGTCCTCAGGCTGAGAACATCGTTGCTATCTGATCTCTGAATCAGTAAGCGACAAAAGAACGACCCTGAGGGGTCGTTTTTTTTTGCCTGTACTATGCTGATACAGCCTGCTTTCATGGATTGATGCATCTAAAAGGCAACACATTTGAAACCTGCACGAGTTTCATCTATAAAGCATTCGTTAATACATTAATAATAATTAGCACGTACCGCCTCGTATAAGAAACTAACACCCAACACTCTCTACAGGCTTCTTCAATGAGATCATTAACGATTCGATTCAAGCTTCTGGTCGGCTCCGCCGTTACCGTGATCCTGTCGCTGGGTATAATCATCTTCATGGCTCTTAAGGCCTATCAGACATCCATCGACACGGTGATGAATGACACTGAAGTCTTAATTGAAGAAGAGATCACTCAGCAGCTGGATCAGGCCGTTGATAATATCGCTTTGGATGTTGAAATGCGGCTCAACCGGGGTTTCGACTCAGCTCGAAATGTCAGCAGCTATCTGTCCAATACCGCCCAAAGCTCACTGAATATTCCGCGAGATTCCGCCAGCGAGCTCATTCACTCTGCTCTCTCCATGAACAAGCAGATCGATACGCTCTACGCCATGTTCGAGCCTAATGCCTACGATGGACTGGACTATATGTTCGATGACAGTCACGGGCATAGTAACAAAGCAGGTGAGATGGCGATCTACTGGTTCTGGAATGACGGGAAACCTGACACCACCCCCATAGTAGACCCTGCGGTCAAATACTCGAAGACACTAACCAATACAGGTATTCGCGAATCTGAGTGGTACCTATGCCCTCTGGAAACCCGAAAGGAATGTCTGATTGAGCCCTATTTGTTTGAAGTAAAGCCTGGGCAAGAGATTTTGATGACCTCTCTTACCGTTCCCGTCATGCACGATAACAAGGTTATTGGGGTTGCCGGTGCCGATGTAGGACTGCCTGCCATGCAGACACTGGCTACAGAGTTGGCAAATGAGCTGCATGAAGGCCAATCAAGCATCAGCATTTTAAGCAGTAGCAACAGAATTATTGCATCCAGCAAGAACCCCAACGCACTGGGCAAAACCGCCGAGAGTGCTGCTGCAGCACTGCTCCAGACCCCCGACCCCAAACAGATCATCCGTGCCGAGCGCACACTGACTGTGGCAAACTCCAGCTGGAAAATCATTGTAGAAGTCCCCTACTCTGTCGCCTTGGCTGAGCTCCAGCAGCTGCGGACTGACGTTGCTAATAATCGTCAATCCACCACCTGGGAGCTGATCATCACCAGCCTGATCATTCTCGGTCTGACACTGATCGTCGTTAACCTGTTTATTCATGGCCTGACCAAACCCATTCGAGCCTTGGCAGAACGTATGAAAGCGTTGGGCGGTACGGACGGTGACCTTACCCATGAGCTTGAGCCTTCAAACCATGCAGAGCTGAATGATGTAGCCGACGGATTCAACAGTTTTGCCCGAAAGATTCGCGGATTGATTACCGAACTGATGCATCTGTCTTCCGGCCTGCAACATAGCGCAACCAGTTTGGCCGCGGCTGCACAGCAAACACGTTCAGCAACCCATGACCAACAACAACAGCTGCAGAGTGTTGCTGCTGCTGCCAACGAGATGGCGGCCACGGCCACTGAAGTAGCCAACCTGGCCGGGCAAACAGCTCAGGATTCCAACGATGCTGACGCCGAGGTCAGCGGTACCCGCCAGACTCTTGGCCAGACCGTAAGTGAAGTGGGCAGCATGGCCGACCAACTTAGCGAAACATCAAACAGCATTACCAATGTCGCCAAGCGCAGTGATGAAATCTATTCCATTATCGAGACGATTCGTGGAATTGCTGATCAGACCAACCTGCTGGCGCTCAACGCAGCCATTGAGGCTGCACGAGCTGGTGAGCAGGGCCGAGGATTTTCGGTGGTTGCGGATGAAGTGCGTACCCTTGCCAGCCGTACTCAGGAAGCGACTGGGGATATCGATAATCTGATTTCGGCTTTGAAACGTGATGTAGATAACAGCGTGGGACAGATGCAGAAATGTCGTGACCAGGCCAATCGCTCTGTTGAAGACTGCCGCAGCAGCTTTGACCGCCTGGAGAGCACCTCGGTACGGATCACCTCCATCTCCGAAAATACCACTCAGGTTGCCACTGCCGCCGAAGAGCAAAGCATGGTTAACGAAGAGATCAACCGCAACATCACGCAGATTGGTGATGCAGCGGAAGCCTTGGCACAAGCAGCGAGCCAGGTAACAGCACTGGGTGAAGAGGTTTCCAGCAGCGCGGCTCACCTCGACCAACAGCTAGGCCGGTTCAAAGTCTAAGCAGGGTTTTCCGGATACAAAAAGGCGGCTATAGAGGCCGCCTTTTTCGTTTCGAGAGTGAATGCCTCACACGATCTGGCAACGGTCACGTCCACTATCGGTAAACACAGCCACCAGAGAGTAGTTCATGAATCGAGTTGATGTGGACAGGTAATCCTTAATCCAGAACTGCAGCTTAGCGATCAAGTCATCATATGCACCAGCATCAGCACCGAGCTGTTCTGAAAGCACCGTGAAGCGACAGGTAACCAGATCCGGAGCATCTTCTTTTTTGGTGGCATCAGTCACACTCAGAGTAAGAACAGACCCAGCCTTGTCCCATGTCGCCAGGAAGAACAAGGAACTGTTGGCCACATTGCTATCCAGCAGGGCTTCAGCTTGTTCCAGTGCTGCCTCAACCACGTCTTTGACATCATCCTCAAGGGTGACTGCAGACTCTGCAGCCAAATAGCGATGGCCTTGCATACCTTCAGTTGTCAGAAATGGATGTTGGTCCTGGTGTTGCTGCCAGTTTAACGTCATCTTACCCTCAAAAACCCGTTAACAATTTTCCGCAGATTGTACCCAGCACAGGCGGATCTCCATAGCCCTAAGTTTAATACTCAGACCAAAGGTTCAATCACCTGTACATAGATGATTTCAACCGCCACATATACCAACATCAACGACATCACTGCGTTAAAAGCCCTGAAAAATGCCGGAGAACTTACCACTCGTCCCATTCGAGCTCCCATCAGCATGTAACTTGCCGGGGCCCCAAACGCCAGTACGCCCAACAACAACGACCAGAAGAAAATGCCTGCGCCTTCGATTCCCGCAGCAGGAAATTGAACCGTACTTATGGGCAGGACCGCCAAAGGCGCCTTGGGGTTACACAGCTGCATGATTAGCCCGGCCCTGAAGCTGAGAGCCCGCTCAGTCTGAGGATGACCAGACTGGTCCACTTGAGCTTCGCCGCCTTGCAATACCGAACGGCCAATTTTCCAGGCCAGCCACAGAATATACATTGATCCCAGCACACTGATTACTCGCTGATACTCTGGCACCAATAACCAGGCACCCGTGTAACCAAAGAGCAGAAATAGCAATAACATGGCCAACCCAACTCCCACGCAGAACATCAGCCCACGCGAAGCCTGCCCATTCAGACCACAACCAAGACTCAGCAGGTTTACCGGCCCAGGGGTATACATGACGCCGATGGCGTACAGCAGAATCTCAAGCATTTGGATATCTCCAGCTATGACAGAACGACAAAAATGTCAGCCGTTCAGTACCACTTGCTGATACTGACGCGGCGTCATGCCGAAGACCGGCTTGAAACGCCGGTTAAGATGACTCAGATCGGAAAAGCCCGAGGCGTACACTACATCCTGTAATGGCTGACCCGCAGCAAGCGCCTCTCGTGCCCTGTTCAGCCGACTGTTGAGCACATACTGATGTGGAGTCATGCCAAATTGCTGCCGAAACAGACGTAAGAAATGATATTTCGACATGGCCGCCTGCTCACTGATCTGCTCCAGTGACAGCTCCTGCTGCATATTTTCGTGAATGAACTCGCGTGCCTTGAGTAGCAGCCGATCAATATGGCTATTGCGCTGCACCGGCTCAAAGTTACGGTGAAGTTGAGCCAAGCGCTCAGCAACTGCAAACAGTTGTTGCTCATGTGCAAGCCCCTCAATAGCCCCCTGCTCCGTCATGTTCGCAAGCTGAAGAAGCCGGTTGCGCAACAGAGAGTCTTTCAACAGCGTTTCAGAACATCGGAAATCTGCCGCGTGACGCATTCCCGCCGCCTCAAGCAGAGGCAGTATCTGCTCAGGATGGATATACACCATTCGATACAGCAACGAATCATCGGTCCCCGGATGCCCATCATGAACATCACCTGGGTTAAAGACGATGATGTTTCCAGGCGCGCTGCTATAAAAGCGTCCTTCACAACAGAAGTCCTGTCGGCCTGACAACGTCACACCAAAGGAAAACTCTTCATGGGCATGACGACTGTAGGAGAAGTCGTGCATGCGCGCATTCAGTAGCGTTAATCCTTCAAGGTGCTGATTTTTACAGTAGTGAAAAAGGTTGTCTGACATTGGTCTCACCCTTACAGCAGTGGCTGCCTATCTCTGACCTCAAGATTAATGCCTACAGCTGCAAACGGCTTGGACATTATTGCGAAATTAAAGCCGCTGGACACAAGTATGCGACCTGCACCTTGAGCCTCTCGCTGGCTCAAATACAAACACGTATGCTTGCCTTGGCAAACTCACGCCGCTTCAAAACCAGTGCCAGATTCAAGACTCACAAGAGGGAATTGCCGAAGCTGCGACTCGGTTGCGACCAGCTTCTTTCGCATAGTAGAGGTTTCGATCTGCCTCCTCAATTAAGGACTCTGGCGTTGCACCACGAAAGCAGCCCGCGGTACCCGCACTAAATGTGACCTTTAACTCGGCATCACCTACACGAAAGGGCTCAGCGACCACTTTTGCCCTGAGGTTATCCAACACATAATGCGCGCTGGCAGCATCGGTGTCCGGTAACAAGAGCAGGAACTCCTCGCCTCCCATCCGGCCAACAACATCAGCCCCTCGGGTCAAGGCCTTCAAGCGCTTGCTGAATTCAACCAGTACCTGGTCGCCCACAACATGCCCATGGCAATCATTTACCGCCTTAAAGTGATCGATATCCAGCATAGCTATACTGAACGCGCCGTTATTGCGTTGAAAGCGTTCGATCTCATGTGCCAACAAAGACATTAAGACACCGCGATTCAGCAACCCCGTTAGATGATCATGGCTTGCCCTGATCTCCCATTTTTTACGCAACACGGCTTCCCTTCTCAGCACACGTTGCTGGACACTGAGCGCAATCACGCTGAATGAGACTGAAATGGAAAATGCCAGCGCTTCCAGCCAGCGCTGTTCTACCACCTCAAGATGGTATAGATGAACGTTCAGCGCATTGTAGATAAGAAGTGATGCTGTTAATGCGACATAGCTGAACAAGGGCGTGGAGCCAAACACGATATACATCAATGTCGGCAAGGAGAAATACAGAAGCCAGTGACCAAAATGGAAAGACGCAATCATGAAGCCAAGTGTCATGCATGTAGCCAGGAACCAGCTGACGGACACACCCTGCATCTCTTCTTTACGACGCTCAAACGCGATCAACAATGGCATGACCAACAAAATACCCAGCAAGTCGGCCAACCAAATTGACATCCCTGTCGCCAGAGCCATATCAGCTTCCAAATATCCTCCCCACCAGAGGTTAGCGGAGAGCAGCGCTGCAGTTAAAGCGGTGGGGAATAAACACCCCAGAACCAGCAGCACGAAAAGCTGTTCCGTTCGATTCACGCCTCCCGACATCTGCTGACGCGCAACATTACCTGCCAAGAGCACGAACAGAGTATCTATCAGTGCACTAACGCTTCCGTGAAAAAATTGCGATGTCGCTGAGTCTTGCTCCAGACCTGGGAGATTGGCGAAGAAGCTTGCGATGAAGACAGCAGGTAGTACCCAGGGACCTCGACGATAATACAGATAAGGACCCAGCCCGGCAGGAAGCCACAGTAAGGCAATATTGTCAGGCTGAACGGCGAAAAACAGCATGCTGATTTTTGCCAGAAAGAAGTACCCTAACCCCCAGTAAAGCATGCTTTTAGCCTGGGTATGCCAAACCATAATGGTCTCCAATGAGAGGAACTGGCTTATCCATTTCCTGAAGTATAGGCACCCAGCTCTCATGTGCCATCAGCCCCGAAGCACGGTCAGCATGCTGCTGCGCTCAGCGCATGGGAATAAACTTTGAAAGTACGGCCACACGATCCAGCCAGGCGATAAGGGCTGGGTAGCCACTGAGATCAAACCCTCCCTCGTGGGCGACGTGTGTATAGGCAAAGAGTGAAACATCCGCTGTTGTGCAGTGCTCCCCAACTAAAAACGCTGACTGTTTCAGCCGATCCTCCATAACCTGCAAGGCTTTATGCCCACCCGTCTGTTTAGCTTCATATTCCGCTCGCCTCTCTTCAGGCAGGCCCAAATATTTATTAATGAAACGTGCAACAGCAATGAAGGGCTCATGGCTATACTGCTCAAAGAACTGCCATTGCTGAATTTGGGCCTGGAGCCAGGCATCATCCGGATAAAGCGATGTTCCCCTTGCCAGGTAATTGATAATGGCATTTGACTCAGCAAGCAACATTCCATTTTCAAACTCTACCAATGGAATTTTCCCATTAGGGTTCTTGCTCAGAAACTCCTCTGTCTGAGTACCACCCGACAGGATGTCGATATCAATCCAGATATGAGGAATGTCCAACAAACTACACAGAAGCTGAACTTTGTAACAGTTACCTGATTGGGTATCACCGAAGACCTTCATGGCCCCTCCTGAAAACTCACTTGATAGCCTGAACACCGACCGGAACGCTGCCTTAATATTACATTGATTCCAGTTGCCACCAACTGTCACCGGCCTTTCACCCAAGTGTCATCTAAAATCCATAATATGCTTTACCTTTTACACCCGAGCATCAGCCATGAAACCAGCACCCGATTATCTGAATCCTGTTATCCCGGCCGACCTGCCAGCCCATGACATGCCTGTCATTGTGGCAACACCTGAAACGGTTGCACCCTTCGGTTGCCTAGTAGATCATCCCGACGAAATCGAAATCGAAATTGTACGCTGGCCGGCACAAGGCTGGCGTCATATCGACGAGGACACGGGAAACGAAGGGGGTACTAAAGAAGGCAGTTTCCTGTCTCAATGGGATGGTGATGTTCTCATTGGAACCAACAGTGCAGTAGCTGGAGAATACATCCTCGGCTATGCAAAGCGCCCGGAGTTGGCAAAACGCGACCACAAAAACCCACCGGAAGAACTCTTACTCTGGCATGCGAATTACCATCCCGACGGCGGTCAGCTGTTTTTTCCCGAGCAGCGCAAGCCTTTCCTGGTGCCCGTTGCGCTTCCCGGCGATGACATTAAGCCCGAACACTTTGTCTGCTTCTGGTGCGATGGAACTCAAGGTCTCTACATCCACCCTAATATCTGGCATGAAGGTGTGTTCTCCATTTCCGGAGCTCAACGCTTTTTTGATAAACAGGGTGCCGTACATGCGCGCGTGTCCGTTGATTTTCCAGAAGAGTTTGGCTGCATGCTCAGGGTCGACATGACAAACCTGCCAAAGCCCTGACCCCTGTAAAAAAGGCCCCGGTCAGTTCAAACTGCCCGAGGCCTTGCTTCTACATACCCATGAGGGGTTAATCACGCCCTACCGGCAAGCCTGTTAATCAGGCAACCAGTACCAGATTAGTCAGGCCAAACCGCCTTCCATTGGGTTATGCCCAGTACTCCTGAGTTCTTGCCGCTGCCAAGATCAGCATCGCCCAAGGCCTCATCGTAATGCATACCACCATTACCGGTAACATCAACAGTGCGACCACGAACAGAACCAAACAACTCACCACTGCCCGTAACATCAACATCTGACTTTGGTGCGTATACAACGGCCGTCATATCGTCATTAGCACCAATTTTCACCCCGGCTTTAGCGTTTTTACCTGCCTGAGATTGGTCATAGTTTGAATACAGGGAAAAACGCGGATTGCCATTGGTATTCAGAGTGGAGCCATTTGCCACATCCACACTGCCACCCAGGTCAAAAGTGCCAGTCGTAATCACGGTCAGACTACTGTCATCATCAATCCTGATTTCGTTGCTGCCGCCCAGATTGAAGTCGCCATCCACAAAGATCACTACGTCACCGCCACTGATATGAAGCTCACCATTGCCGTTTTGCAGTGTCATGTTATCTACCATCAAAACGGGGCGTTCGGTTCCCATCACATCCATGGTCACCAGCGGCTTAGTGTCATCATTCACCCATTCTTTTACATCCCAGGTCTCATCGTAATAAGAAGCGCCTGTTGGAGTAAGTTTCCAGTCATTTTTCGGATAGGAGCCGACTGTGAAGTCACCGGTACTGGTTAAACCACTAAACTCATCGACAATTGCATCAACATCCAGAGGATCACAGGGAACGCCCGCTACAGATGGGTTATTGGGGCTAACACCCGGGTCTACTGAGCCACCAACATAGTCAGACACAGGCTTGTTCTTGTTCTTCCCTGTAATGGTGCCACCCGCCTGAGCATTCCCATCAACAGATGCACTATAGTTATTGAATTCGATATTGCCATTGGCATACACATTTGCACGCGCAGCAGCACTGCTCTCAAAATACAGGTTGTTGCCACTAAAAATGTCGCCATAAAAGTTAACACCGCCACCCTTGAGGGTGATGTCATTATCAGCGCGCGTCTCGCCATAAACCGGTGAAGAACCCTGAGCGTACACATCACCCGTTGAGTACACATTGCCGTAGATAGGTGCGTTACCGACCAGCTCTACATCGGCACCAGGCTCAGTCGTGATCACATCAGCGTTTTTACCCGGCTTGGACGAGTCATAAGGCGCGATGCGCGAATCAAAACTGTCGATCTGACCACTACCCTGAGTACTGACACCCTCACAGCCAATTACCGCATTCTCAAAAGGCTTAACCGTGCCTGGTGCACCGGTGAGCTGCAGCCTTACATGATACTGGGATAACACTGTTAGCGGAGTTGTATCAGCCGTTGCCAAACCAGTCACAGTCGCCTCAACCACCGCACCTGTGGTCACCTTATCAAGATAGTAATAACCATCTCCTGACCCAACCTGCTTGGCATTGGCCAACGCTTTGGGTCCGAATTTGGTTTTAATTTCATCCGCTGAATCATCAGAGTCGTAGTTAGCCGCCAGCCAGGTTGCAAAGTCGGCAGCGCCGGCTTCTGCTGCCATCATGGCGGTGACGTGGTTATTGCTGTTGGATGTCATCATTTCCTGAATATTGCTGCTTTTCAGTGCAGTAACAACCAATGCAGTAACCAGTACCAGCATTATCATGCTGACGATTAGAACGGCACCCTGCTCCTTCTTCCTGTACATCATGGTGTACCTCAAACTTAGAGTTTCATACGAATCAAACAGTACCGCTCTTAACTGCCCGACCCGGCTTGCTCGACCACCTTTTCACGAATGGCAGTCGTAAACTGTGTGCTCAGCCCCGTTTCTGTCGCTACGGTCACTTTCACACTGGTGATATCCGCCCAGTCCGAAACATCGGCAGCGGCTTTATAGGATTCAACCCACTTATTGGCACTTGGAGTTCCGTAAGAAAAGCTGATGCTACTCAGATTACGGACCAACTCTGTGTTACCTCCACCGTTGTCACACATCAGCTTTCCATCAACGATGCTAAAGGTGTTATTAACCGTTGCCGCACCCTCATTACCCAGACAATCGGGACGCTCACTGCCTCTGGACATTACGATTTTCAAAGACGTATCTGTGCTGGCAGCGTCCACTGTTTCTGCATTTCTGATAATGCGTCCCAGAGTGCTGGACAAGAATCGGAAGGAGTCCTGAGCGTCATCCAGTTCGTTCTTGGCTTGCACCGCCTTGATGCTGGAAATGGTTACGGTGTACACACCACCCATGATGATCAACCCAATCACGAGGGCAATCATCAGCTCAACCAGTGAAAGACCCTTCTGTTTAGAGAGTGTGCGCATAAGTTCCCCCTTACTGTTTGACCTGTGGATCAGCTGCATGGGAACTCCGGCACTGATATAACATAACTAAAACTATAAGCATCGGCGCCTGTCCGCTGGAACCGATCATCCTCCCACTGAATATCAATAGTGTATCGAGCAGGCGTAACTGAAGTATCAGACGTTACAGTAGCGGCCCATTGAGCCATTCCCTGGGTCACTTGATGATCATTTTTCCAGCCAGTTACGATATTGTTCAGCGAGGTATCAAGAGCGCAAGCCCCCGCCCACATGCGTTCTGACAGATCAACCGCCTGGCTGACCGCGACACTGCGTTGATAGCTAGAGTGCGAGTACTGCAAGGACTTGGTCAGCAAGGTTGCTACAGCCAAAAGCCCTACGGTTGTTACCACCAGCGCTATAAGCGCCTCTATCAAGCCGAAACCCGCTGAGTACCTGTGCGATCTCATGTGATACATGTTCACCTCAACAATCAGAAGCTTTGGTTACAGTAAATGACTTCCCGCTGACGAGCGTGCACACAAATTTGGAACGCCCATCGGAGGTTAGTGTGAAGAGGTTTTTCGCTCCCCCATCGAGGGCCCCCACAGAATTGAAATCAAAAGTTTTGACGGCTGTAGACAGGCCCACACTGATACTGTCATTTAGATCACCTTCGATCCTGATCACTTCGCCATCGGCATCAACTATCAGCCAACCCAATGTCCAATCAGTGGAATCCGCGCAGGTTGCAGAAGCGTCACGACCGGACGAAGGGCACAGCGAAACGGTTTTGGCCCGCTTTACAGCTTCACTTCGTGTCAATTGCAACATGGAGTGAAGGTTTGTACTCGCACCGGATACCCTGTTGCTATGTATGATCCCGTTGAACTGAGGAATGCCGATCCCCAGCACTATCGATAGCACGACTACAGCTACAAGAATTTCCACAAGGGTGAAACCGGCCTTGGATGACATTGAATGCATGGCTTAATCCCAACAAGTGGCAGGAGTCTGAATACCCAGATGGTTGACCGTCATGGTCCCGCAGGTATCGCTGTTTTGACCACCGGTTGCCTGGGGTGTCGCCGTAAGCGTATAGCCTGTGGCAGTAGCCGCCAGAGTAACCGAATAACGCTCGGTATTATCGGGACTTGAAGGGCAGGCAGCGTCGTTATAGACGTTATGCTCGGTGAAGCAGCGCTCCATCGCTTGAGAGACTTCGATCAGGCGAGCTTGAGCATCCGAGCGATGTGATGCCTGTACAAATTTCAGATATGAGGGGTAAGCAATGCTGGCCAAAATACCAACAATTACCACGACCACCATTAATTCTATGAGCGTAAAGCCCCTTGAGTATCGCAACAGCATCTACATGATCCTTCATCTTACTGGAGATGACCCACAGGCATGACAAATAGCGAAATGGACGGCCTTCCATGCGACTTTTTGACTAAGCCAAAAGTCTAAACCCGTCTGTAATATTTTTGTAATGACATTGATCAAACGATAATCACCCTGTCATTATTCGAATCCTGCACAGGTGCAGGCTTCACACAAAAGCCTGCTCAATATTAACACAGACTGAACAATAAATGCACTACCAAGTAGTAATGATTATCAAGTAAAAACCGACATTAACCTTGCTTTTACAATGGCTATTCTATCCGCGTCCTCGAAAAACGCCATAGCATGAGACAACAAAGTTAAACTTTTTTACATGGCTTTTTGATTTTTTCGGTATCACAATACTGACACATCCAAGGCGTCCCTTGGCCTCTCAGCTGCATTAGCAATCGCTCGCCACACTTATTACAGGCAAAAAAACGGCAGGGACCATCGACAGGTCTAAAAAGATCACACCAGGAAGGCATCACCTTACATAAGAGATCTCTCTCTTCAACTCGAGCCACAAGCCCCCCGAGATGGACTTGTGAACTCGAGTTGATACGTTTAATTATTAGAGGATTATTGATCCAACGCCGCTGACTCTAGGGCGCAATCTCTCGTCGGAGCAAGCCCTTGCGCCCGTACGGCGTCCAACTCAGCTTTTGCGGCTTTCATATCGGCCTGGAATTCGGAGTCCGCATGTAAGAGCGCAACCGTGGCCGTCGCAACTGTTTGGCCCTGCACCACATCACTGTGCCAATGTACATTACACACATTGCGGCTCTCACCAAACGCCAGACCCCGTGCCAAAATTGCATCAGCTTTTTCCGGCGCCAGCTCAGCCAGCACCAGCGCCCAGCTCCAGCCGATTGACGTGTGACCCGATGGATAAGAGCCATCCTTTCTCAAAGCGGCTTCATCTCCCGGGCTGCAAGTAGGCTCGCCGTTCATCATAAACGGACGGGTACGGTTGTAATGATTTTTGGCCGAGTAGGTAGATAGCCCCGCGTCCGTAAGCGTGCGACGCAATAACTGGTACAAATGAGGTGTTGCTTCTTCACTAATAGGAGCATCCAGAGCACAGGAATAAGTACCTGCCGCATTGGGGAAGCTCAGATCTGCGTCCAGAGCAGCCAGCTCCCAACGAGGCGTCCCTCTCAGGCCAAGCATCTCCTTCGCGAAACTCTTATCCAACTGAAACGTCGCTGATCCTTCATCAGGCGCGCTGGGTAACAACGCCAAACTATTGGGTAGTTCAGATTCTGACAAATAGCCCATCAGATATCCGGGATGAATTTCTGCTACCGGCTCAGGCTTACCACCCGAGCTCAGGTTGGCACAACCTGAAACAGCGACAATACCCGCGCACAGGAAAACGGCTCTGCTAAACGTTGTAGCCTTGGAAATACTGTTCATGAACACCTGCCCTGGTTTTGGTTTGATCTGTAAACGCTTCAGTCTTTTGAAAGTCTGCAGCCCAGCAAAAACCATAGACGAAAACCCCAGATGCTTCACCAACAAGCGCACTTTATCGCTGCTTCATTAACGCAACAGCCAGGTCAGAGAAAACATGAGCGCTCCTTGCTACTCAGGATTATGGGTAGACCTCTGCCTGAATGTCCTGTCCTTCGAAGGTGCATAACAACATACAGCTGTCTCTGGAGTTCGTGCTGAGTGCCCTCTTGCCCGTCGCATCCCAGACTGCATTGTGGCCAAATGTATCCCAACCACCCGTTCGGGAGATATGATTACTGAGTATCACAGGCATTTGATGGCGCTGTGCCAAGTGAGACAAAATCTCACTATCCGGCTCGTAGCCCGCTTCCGAGATCAAGGCGCTGATCAGATACAGATCGGCTCCCTGCTCTGCAGCGTCCTGAGCATGCAAAGGATTTGCAAAGTCGGCACATACTGCCAGGGCAAGACGATAGCCTCTCAGCTCGAACATATAATCTGAACTACCTGCCGAACAATAGTTACCCTCACCCTCGTGCAAGTACTGTTTGCAATAGAACTCAACCCGCGCATCCGGAAAGCAGATCACGGCGCCAATTGCAGGCATGCTTTCGCCATCCTGCACCAACGGACAGCCTGCAATAACCACGGTGTTATGCTCCACTGCGGCATTGGACAATTCAGCAAAGTGTTCAGCTGATGGGGAAACGGCAAGAGACTGCAACAACTCCAGCTCATAGCCCGTCAATGACAACTCAGGAAACACGACCAAATCTGCGCCGACGTGAGCGGAGCGTCGAACCATCTCAGCGTGTTGTTCAAGGTTACGTTGAAAATCCGCCTTGAACACCGTTAGTTGTGGCAGGCTAATCCTGAGTCTTCTATCCATTTTTAAACATCACCCAAGCATCTCATCCATGCTATTCCGTACGCCCTTCTTGAAAAGCCGGAACATCGGATTGGAGAGCGCACCAGTTTGATTTGTAGCGAGTGTAGATTTGCGCATCTATGGTCACGGGAATGTCAGTATCAAAGGTGGCAATCGCCAATTCCATAGCGTCCATTGGAACGCCCTTAACCCTGAAGCCAATGCTCGAACCACAGGCTTTACAGAACGTTCGTGTCGTACCGTTCGGAGCAACATAGTCCTGCAGAAGAGCCTTGCCAGATTGCCAAAGCAGACCTTCCACTTCGACAAGAGTCCCGAAGGCCGCGCCGTGAAATTTCCTACACATGGAACAATGACAGTTAGCGGCCTTGGGGCTGAAGCCGGTTACAGAAAACCTCACGCCGCCACATAAACAGGACCCCGAATAGGTACCCTCTTTCAAGCTCATGTCTTTCAAAATGCCTGCCCAAAGCGCATATACAAACCGTTGTTCCCCTCTTTGCCGACCGCAAAGTCGAAGCTCATCGACATCTGTTCTGCTTTATTGATCAGGAATTGGCCACCAACACCTACTGAGGGATAGAGGTTATCGGAGTCAGTGCAGGAGTTGCCACCACCATATAGACAGGCGAGGCCGGCAAACAGATTCACCCCAAAGCGTTCACGCAGGCGCCAGCGTTGTTCAACCTCGACCAGTGAGGCATGTGGCGATAGATATTGACCTTGTGTATAGCCGCGCAGATCGACGCTGGAGTATGCCCCTGAACTGGCATCATCAGTCCAGCGACCATCCACTCGATACGCCAGAACATGGCCATTCTTCTGAGGAAGGTAATGACGGAACTTCGCTTTATACACATCGAAGCTTTCTTCACCGCCCAGGGATTCCCGATAGGCAAAGTTATCGACCTGAAACTTGATTCCCGAAGTAGGCGTATTTTTGTTGTTGCGCGAGTCGTACATACCGACCAGGCCAACACCAACGGAATCAAAGCCCGTTAACCCCAGCAGATTGAGGTAGTCGTTCACACTGCCATTCTCAGAGAAGATCAGGTAATTGGTATAGGTTGCCTGAAAACCGGCATACCAATCACCCTGTACTTGCTGCATATATTTGAGCTGGAACGCTCTCAAGCTATCCGTGGTTTGAGCAGAAAGACCGGAACCCAGAAAGTCTTCGTAGTCATTATTAATCTTGCCCCCGCCCCCAAAGACGGTTAAACGCTTGCGATCCTGATCCCAAAACGTTCGCAAGAATACGCCCAGACCATAGGAATCGGTGGTACTGAAGGTTCCGCCCATCCCCACCATGGAGGAGGTCGATTCAGGGTCCAGTTTGAACAGGTATCCGGTCATGCCGCCTGCCGAGGTCCCTACCTTGGGGTTGCTGCTCACCATCGGTACGGCTAACCAAGGGGAAGCCTGCGACGAAGCACCAGCATCATTCTCAGCCTGAGCCTGTACCGAACTGCCCAGCATCGCCATTGCACACGCTGCTATACGAACTTTCATACTCATTCCCTGTTCTGAACATCAGTCTTTCAGGTGAAGGTCATGCCTTCTTAACAAACTGGGCCGTGACCATCATTTCACCTGCGCCATCAACCTTGCAATCCAGCTGATGGTCTTTGCCATCCACGATACGACGAATCAAGGCCTTGGTACCGATTTTCAGCACCAACGAACTCCCTTTCACTTTAAGATCTTTCGCCAGAGTAACCTTGTCGCCTTCATTGAGCAGGGTGCCGTTGGCATCTTTAACCGTTGGAGAGTCATCCGCCTCAACCTCAGCAGGATTCCATTCATGGCCACACTCCGGGCACACCAAATTCACCTGATCCTGATAAACATATTCTGACTGGCACAACGGGCAAGGCGGTAAAGACATAGGACAAACTTCTTCAGCAAACTAAAAGTGACATGATATGCCGTGAAAACCGCCTTTTCGAGCTTAACCGTCAGCCGCGGTTATTCAGGAAGTTCCTCAAAGCTGACAACCTTCTCCAATGCAGCATCCCACTCAGCGCGACTCGAGTTAAAAATGTGTGCCGTGGGTTGCATTGATAATGGGGTATCCAAACTGCCCGCTGGGACAACCAGGCAACCACCTTCCATTACCGGTAAAGCAGAACCGCAGCAGCTGCAGAAGCTTTTGCGATGACGCGTTCCCGACAGAGAAAAGGTCGTAACCAGGGCCTCCCCCTGTATCCAGGTAAGCTTGGCAGATTGAGCAAACAGATTGGCCGCATGTGCCGAGCCCGTATCCTTTTGACAGTGTTGGCAATGACAAAGATAAAAGCAGTCAAACGCTCCCTGAACCTGATAAGCAACGGCACCACACAAGCAGGATCCTTCGTAATCACTCATCCGTACATCCTTATATTGAGCACCAGCAGGTCACTGTGCAGCTATCCCTACCGGAAGGTTTCACAAAAATTCAGGATATTTTCAAATGCGACCCTGAAATACAGCTCATAGCTATTCTTTTCAACGTAGCCCAAATGAGGTGTGGCGATAACGTTAGGCAAAGACAGCAAAGGCTCATTGCTGGAGTTGGCCGGTTCAACATCAAACACATCAAGTGCCGCCCGTTTTGTCGGCACCCTGACCAATTCATTATACAAAGCTGACGATTCGACCAGTTCGGCACGGCTGATATTCAGAAACAGTGAATCCGCCTTCATCAACTGAAGGTCTTCAGCGGTAACACAGGCACGCGTGACGTCATTCAAACGCAAGTGCAAAGAAACGATATCCGAGTCCGTAAAGAAGGCTTGCCGGGTAGCGGCTGCTTCAAAGCCATCAGCCTGAGCTTTTTCTCGGGAGCCTTCGCTACCCCAGACCAAAACCTGCATATCAAAAGCTCGCGCGTATTGAGCAATGCGCTGCCCAATTTTGCCGTACCCCCAAATACCCAGCTTCAGGCCACTCAGCGTACGACCTAGCCCCAACTCACCAGAGTCTTGCCAACGGTCATTGTGTAAGTTGGCAGCATAAGCGGGGATGTGACGCATGGCAGCCATCAGCAACGCCCAACACAGCTCCGAAGGCGCAACAGGCGAGCCAATACCTTCCAGAACCTCAACACCGTATCGCTTACACACTGCAGGATCGATATGGTTACTCACCTTCCCGGTCTGGCTGATCAGCTTTAGTTTCGGCAGATTCGCCAGCAGTGATTCGGTGATGACCGTTCGCTCACGAATCAAAACAAGCGCTTCAAAGTCTGCAAGCCTGGAAATCAGCTCAGACTCTGAAAACGTCTCCGTTAACACGCTTACTTCATGCTCGGCTAAAAGCTCATAGCACTCCAGCCCCTTAACAGCGTTTTGATAGTCATCCAATATCGCGATTTTCACCAACACCTCCTGACTCGATAACACAGGTTTAACGTACTCATGAGACCTGAAACAGCACTACCAAAAGCACAGATCCTTTCACAATGACATATTGGCCTTGCAGGCTGCTGGCAATGTCGTACTGGCTAACGACGGCCAATCCTCTGCCCAGGTATGATTCGCGCCCTCACCCCTCTCTTCCAGGGCCTCTGCCAGATAGTTGATAAAGACTCGGACTTTTGCCGGCAAGTATTCGCGTTTAGGGTAAATGGCAAACACACCACTAGCCGGATCTGAAGGCCTGAAGCTGGGATAAAGTGACACGAGCGCACCGCTTTCCAGCCCCTCTTTCGCCAGGAAGTGGGGTAATTGGGCAAACCCCATACCATCCATACACATGTGAGCCATCGCCTCACCATCGTCAGTGATAAAACGACGGTCCAGCTCAAAGGGCTTATAGTCACCCGAGGTATCTGGCAGATAGATCGGTTGCAGCTGTTGAGTTTCTTTGATGCGAAACCCTATCCAGGCATGTGCGTGAAAATCTTCGGGACAGCTGGGTATACCTTGTTCATTGAGATAACTCGGGGACGCACAGACAAGAAAATCCATGGGGCTCAGGCGTCGCGCAACCAAACGGCTGTCCTTTACAAATCCGGTGCGAAGCGCCACATCGATTTCGTTGTCGATGATATCCGCATGCAGATCACTGATCTGCAAATCAAGCGTGATATCCGGGTAACGAAGACAAAACGCTCGCAACAAGGGGCGCAAGTAAAGATGGCCGTAACAAACCGCAGAGTTGATCCGCAAAATGCCACTGGGCGCACTATTTGATTGCTTTAATTCCTCTTCACAACAGGACAGATCCTGCATCATTTTGCGGACTGTTTCCGCATAGCGCTGGCCCGCTGCCGTCACTCGCAATTGGCGAGTAGAACGCTGAAACAGCGTGAGACCCAGATCTGCTTCCAGTCGACTCACTGCTTTGCTGACGGTTGAAGGATCACTGCCGCATTGCCTGGCAGCGGCCGCAAAACTGCCTTCATCGCAAGCAGCTAAAAAAATGTCCAGTGACCGTAATTTATCCATTGGGCGAGTATAGCAACAAGATTCATGAAGAGTATTCACGACTATTTGGGATATCACCCAGATTCACCCCGACTGGCAGGTCAATAGAATTGGGGCAAATCTTCACAATGAATGGATAGTTATGGATACGACTTCGCCCTTCAACCCAACACCCTCTAAGCCTTCCAAGCAAAGCACGCTGACCTATTGCCTGATGGCATTCGTAGCAATGGCCGGCTTGGCATACATTAACTTCCTGCCCGGTGTGATGACGGCATTGGCTGGCGGCATTGGCTTTAGCGATACCCAGGCCGGTCACATTGTGGCCTTCAATGGCTATGGTGGCATTCTGGGCAGCACCATTGCGATCTTGCTGATTCAGCGCATCAAATGGCAACTGATACTCGCGCTCTCCTTCTGCCTGCTGGCTGGAATTGACCTATGCACGCCTCTTCTGAGCAGCTACATAGACATGGTCGCCGGGCGCTTTATAGCCGGGATTTGCGGCGGGATATGTGTAGGCATTGGTTTGGCTGTACTGGCACGCTTTTACAATGCAGACCGAGCCTTCGGACTGCTGTTGCTGGTCCAGTTTTGCCTCGGCTCACTCGTGATTTATCTATTGCCTCACTTGGAAAGCATGCTGGGACCCTATGCAGTGTTTTACCTCATGGCAGGCCTGTCCGGCGTAAGCTTAATGCTGCTGCCACTTCTGCCTTCACTGCCCGCAAAAGCCGTGGCAAAGCACGCATCGAGCCCATTCGCAATGTCAGGGGTGTTCATTCTGCTCTCCATCTTCTGCTATCAAACAGCGGCGAGTGGAATCTGGGCGTATGTAGGCCTGATCGGCCATGATGCAGGATTAGCGGCCAATACGACCAGCGAATACATTGCCGCCACAGGACTACTCGGACTCTGCGGCGCCATGCTCCCGGTTATTCTCGGCACCCAGACTAAACGCCAGCACTGGATCATCGCAGGCATTGTGATATCAGTCACCGCCCCCATGCTACTGATCTACTCTCACCTCACCACCCTGTATGTGCTGGCCATGGCTCTGCTGTTTCTTGTCTGGCCAGCCGTACAAGCCTGGCTAATGGCGACAACGGCAGAACTGGACGGCAGCGGTCGCCTTTCCGCCACAGCAGGTCTTGCTGCCTATATAGGACTGGCCACCGGCCCACTACTGGCGTCACTTCTACTTAAAGAAGGCAGCTATACCCTGATGCTGTTCACCCTGGCTGCCGTCTTTATTGCAAGCCTGGCGTTCTTGCTAAAACCAGTGATTGAACAAGGCTCCGGCTACGACGCTGAACGTCTCCCCCTGAGTGAGTGAAAAGCTCAGCACTTCATTAAACAATCCATTAAAAGAACCAGAGTACTCTTATGCTTAGATATCTACTGAACAAAATGTTGCTCAGCATGAAAAAACGCTACGACTACGACGTGCGTTACATGCAGGAAATTCTGACAGCCGACCTGCTGGCATTCATCAAATACATGGGATTCCAGTTAATGGCATCACATTCCAGCAAAGTGCCGGCTGAGGCCCTTGCCGCTGCAAGAATACGCGCAATCATTTGGGGCGATTGCGGCTCATGCGCCCAACTGGCTGTAAACCTGGCGCTTGAGGCGAAGGTAGAACCCGGCACTGTCCGCGCAATTGTTGATCTGGATTTAGATGCACTCACTGAAACGACAGCTTTAGTCACTCAATTCACAGATATGTGCCTTGCACACAACCCGGAAGCAGAAGAGATACGTAAAAAGATACGAGCCCTCTGGGGAACCAGAGGACTCATCGCGATTGCATTCAGTATAAGTTCAGCGCAGGTATACCCTGCCTTGAAGTACACACTGGGATACGGAGATGCGTGTAGCCGAATACAGATAGACGACTTCCTACTGGCCCCTAAGCGCTGATTAACACTTCAAGCCATTCTGGAGGGGAATTCAACACACACTGAACATCTTTATACGTTCGATTCAGTTCTTGAATCCTCTCTCCCTTAGATAAGCAACATGCAGCCCTGGCTCTGGTTAAAACACAATAAAACCATTACTTAAAGCCAATTTTCAAACTTGACCAACCCACGCCAAACCTTACCCAGAAGATGTGGAAATAAATCAGGGCGAAAAACAGAAATAAGTGCAAACAGACCAAGGATCAGCCAAAACCCTGAAGACCCAATAAAAGCCCCCGCTGGGCCCCAAATGGCCAGATGCTTGTTCGTGGCGAGCCACAATAAGGCTGCGGTAGGAACAGCAAAAAAAGCAGCTGCCAGCTGTCCCATTAGAAAGCCAACAATTGGCCCATCCGTTTTTTCATTCCTTTGATGCTTCTTCACAACATTCCCTGCAGTAGATATTAGGTAAAACAAGGTGACTTAATGCGTTCAAGCAGCTTTGCATATTCTATCCGTAGCTGAATGGAGTAAGAGCTTCAGGCTCCCAGAAGAGGTAAATGCTTTCGCTGCTGGTAGGTTAATGCTAGCTCTAAACAACGCTTTAGAGTCGCTTTGGGTAGTGGCTCTGATAACGACAACACTATTGCTCTATTCCCTTCAAACGCTAGATCTTCACCATACAATTCCCGGAATGTATCGACCAACTTGGTTTGGCAATGAAAGAAGAGATAGTAATTATTGGGAGACTTTGGTTTCCAGTCCATTCTAAACGGACTTCCTCTTTTGACACTGTAGCTGGGCTCACCCCACTTAAGAGACTCTTCGACTTCACCTAGCGCCAACTCAGAAGCAATATCAAGAACAAGATCTCTAAGCTCTCTTAACCGCTCACGAGCATTCTCTGGATATTCATCGAAGCGCTCTTTGACTGCCTTGTCCATTCGACTCTTTCCTATATACCTTTCACCGCACCAAAGAGTCCAAGCAGCGTCACCGCAAGACTCCAGGAGCATATAAGCCAATTTGCATCACTTACTGGAACCCGTAGGCTGCAGCTGAAGAAACACCGGCAGATCCGTGGTTGGAGGAGAAACATTGAGGTGGTACAGGATGTCTGCCGCATGACCTCGATGATAAGTATTGTGGTTAACGACGTGCAAAAGTATGTCACGCCGACTCATGCTCCCAGCGCCTCCACCAATGAACTCAAATTCCACAATTTCGGCAAGTTCACTCTCGGTGATCGAGTCAGCGTATCTAACGTACCACTCGTTCATCTCACGCTGCTTTTTCACCAGCACATCAATTTCAGGACAATGTTCAGGATTACGCGTGGTCAGGCCGTGATGTTCGCCAAGCAGGTGACACTGCCAGACGTAATCCATTGTGTAGACGTGATTGAGTGTGTGAATCAGGCTGCCAAAGACAATTGGTCGCGGCGCCGTTAACTCCGCACCTAGCATTGACGATACCACTGCTAGAAACAGATCGTCTGCCCATGCTTTGTAGCGTGTCAGGACTTGCGTGTATGTCATAAGCTCTCCGTGAGGCATCTAATTCGCAAGTGAGTATAAATGCATAAAATCATTTCACTACCGCCGGATATAATGTGTATTATTCATTTGCTTCCAGACCTTGCCATTTAAATCATCAATAATTTTATTCCATAATCCGTATCTAATTCGATTATTTTAAGTTTCATAAATTAATACTAATATTTATTATTACTTTCTAAAAAACATCAGGTACTTAATAGCTTACATATTAAGACACCAGAGGAACTACACGAACGGATTTGACTACCTTGTTCACTTCTTAGTCGTCATCTATATAGTGCCCCCGGGCCCCAATATTCTTCCAGAGCAACCATGGCCGGATCTTGCCACACCGACTGGTCCGAAAAAGCGAGTCTGTCGAGTACTGAAACTACCAAAGCTTGCTCCTCTTGAGAGAGTGAACCAAACCTGGGAGGCTCTCGGTCTGGAGGCCGAAGACTAGATAAAAACTGACCAACCATCATCGAATTTGGGTCACTAATTTTCTGAAGCGCATAACCCAGAAGATAAGGCATATAATAGCGCCAAGAGACGGCATCCAAATATGTAATGCCACAAAAACGGGGGAACTACACGGTCCGAGCCGCGTAGCGGCGCTTTACGTGCTGCAACTTGTTATAAGGTCATTGCACCATTGCTAATTCTTTCAATTCATTTACTTTGCACGGTCATAACAAGCACCACACAATAATGTTACGCCTACGAATTCTTCAGACTCATCATTCCATTCACCATCAGTGCTATTTACTTATTCTTCGCAAGCACTACACCATAAATCTGGTCGTTCATCTCCTGGTTCTGGTTCAGCAGACCAAAACCCTCTAGGGTTTCCATCTCGAAGACTCTGTACAATATACTGGCATACATACGTTGCTTGTTGTTTTCCATGCGTACAACACTCAACGAATTGTTCTTCTTCACTCATATCTCTAAAGCCTTATAACGCCGCGTTAACAAGCCGAAAAAGCGTAGCTTTTGAGGCCCCAGTGAGCAAAGCGAACGTTTTTCAACGTTTTGTTATTTATTTGTATTTTCAAAGATAGCTCCGGCGTTTTCAATTATGTTTGGGAGGTCTAATAAACTCACAAACCCAAAGAACACAAGCATAAGAAACAAGCAGCCAGCATAAATTTTATATATTATATTTTTATAGCCTGAAAGATACTTATTAGCGGATATCCAAAGTCGATAGCAGCTGAAAGGCAAAATAATATATAGACATATATTTGTTATTGCCATTAATACCAGCGCTATAATCGCCCCAATTTGATGAGGAGGGGTATCAGAGTATATTACAGAAAGCTTTATAGCATATGTGTAAGACAGAGCTATGAATATAGCCACCATAACTGGGTAAAATATATGCTCCACAAAAATTATTTGAAGCGGCTTTCTTGTAACATTCATCCTTGAACTCCATTTGATACATAACGACTCAATCAGCGTACGCGTCTTTTGCGTACCGCTGCATTACCTGGTTATGTGCGGACTCCAGTTCGATTACAGCTTCTTTAGCTCGGAAAACCACGCTTTCATATTTTGATTTATGTAAGGCCTCTACAAGAGCCTTTTCTACCTCGGACAAACCTTCACCCAATAGATACGCCAAATGCTCAAGCCTGCTTTCTGGCCAATCTTCCCACTGCTGAAGTACATCGCTCAATATCATTTCTGGGTTACGATCAATGACTGCTCTAGCATCGTCACAAAGTACATCGCTCCAGTAATCATTTTCAGGGTGATCCAAGAGCTTGATTAGTACTTCAATATCATTCATGACTTAGACCGCATAACGCCTCCATCACAGGCCGAGGTATTTGGCGCTAAATTTACGCACGCAAATTTGGTGCAGAATGCCGAAGGTCATGTTCATGGCCTTGTATGGATAATTCTCTGTGTTTTCCGGGTAAATTGGGACCCACCCTCAACGGCCATTGAGGGCCTTCATGCAGC
>JBLXGN010000015.1:0-54449 GCA_048260865.1 Marinobacterium sp.
GTGAAAACCCCGGTCTCGTTGAGATCGGGGTTTTTGCGTTATGGGGTTTTGGGATCAGGCGCGATGGGTGTTGTCTCATGCAGGGCTAACTGACTCTACAACCGCTTTATCAGGTTTTTTCTGTGGATAACGCTGGGTAAATCTCGTGTGTCTGAGATGTTAGATAAGGGTATAAACGAGTCCCTTTATCTACTTGGAACGCCATGAATTTAGAGGGTAAGTCCTAGATATGCACAGACATCTAATAGCAGGGGAAAGCTATAAAATTTCCCTGGGGAAAAGTTAAGGGCTCTGACATCGTCCAGAAAAGAGCCCTGTATGAACATCCGTGTGACCAAGGTGAATTCCTGTACCTTGGGTGGGCGTACACCTTTATGTGCTTTTTACTCATCCTTGAGAACCTAATCTGGATATTAGTAGCGAGATGAGCGGTGGTATATAAGAAAAATTCCTAAAAAATATTCCATGTACCTGGCGGGCTCAAGGTGACTAGAAAAAAGGAGTTACCTGTCAGTTCTTAGAAAGACCGGTTCGGCAGTATATGAGACTAGAAAACTAGATAGTCTTTAAGGGGAGTGGATAAAGGTGGATTGCGATCAGTGGGCTCAGTACGAAAACAAAAAAAAGCCCCGCAAGTGCGAGGCTCTTTTTAAATTTGGTGCCCAGAGGCGGAATCGAACCACCGACACGGGGATTTTCAATCCCCTGCTCTACCGACTGAGCTATCTGGGCAAGTCGGAGAATTCTGCCATCGGATGCCTAAATAGTCAACTATCTATCTGTTTTTTAATTAATTATTGGGACTGCTGGAAGCGTAGGACCAGGCCATCCAGTTGCTTGCTGACATTATCCATTTCAACAGCAAGCTGCTTGTTATTATCAGCGCCAGCGGCGGACTCGATCGCAAGCTCCGCGCTATGATCGATTGCCTTTTGAAGCTCTGCCGTGGTTAATGACTGCTCCTCAGTGGCAGCAGCAATCATGGCGTTCATCTCACTGATCTGGTTGACAGCATCGCGGATGGACTCCATTGAATCGCGGCTTTCTGATATGGCGTTGACCGTAGCGTCAACAAGCTGCTTCTGCTGCTTGACACATTTGGCTGCGTCCTCGGACGTAGAGTTAAGCGTGTTAATGAGTTTTTGAATCTGTTCAGCGGATGAAGCGGTATTGTTTGCAAGATTACGAACTTCATCAGCAACGACAGCAAATCCTCGACCGGCAGTGCCTGCACGCGCAGCCTCAATAGCTGCATTGAGTGCCAGCAGGTTCGTTTGCTCTGCGAATCCCTGAATGACGTTCAAGACTTCACCTATGGCTAAAGTATCGCGACGCAAATCATTAATACTTGATTCCGTACGCTCGGCTTCGTCAATCAAGCGCTTTGAAAACTCACTGGTGCTGAGAATACGCTGATGTCCAGTGTTCGCTTGTTTACCGGCTTCGAGGGTGAAGTTATTGCTTTGTGCTGCGCTAACAGCAACTTCCTGGTAAGACTGTGTGAGCTGTTGCATTTGTCTGGCGGACTGTTCTGCTTGTTCGCGTTGTTGACTTACGCGCTGTTCTAGCGTGGCTGCGCTGTCGACTGCACGAGCTTGTAATGATCCTAGTGCTTGAGTTTGCTGGCCGATTCGGTTGATCAGGTCCTTGAAGTAGTCCTGTAAACGTATAAGTGCATGTTGCAGTTGTTGTGCTTCTTCAAAGCGGCTGCTCAGATCAATCTTCCCGTGCAGCTCACCTTCTGACAGTTGTGCAATGTGATGACTGCCAAATACCAGTAGGCGTGCCAGTCTGTTAAGTAACAGCATCATTAGCGTGGCTGCCATCAGAATGAGGGCTACACCTACACCCAGAGTCCAGTAAGTTTTTAAAAGAGTGTGACTGTAAGAATTGTTTAGCAGGGTTTCAATCTGCCCGAGTTGTGTTTGCAGGGCTTGGACGCCTTCTGTAGCAGCAATTTGCCCTTGATGTTTAAGTTGAGTGAACTTACGGGCATTATCAAGTTCCTTTGGATAGCGGCTGATCAGGCTGCTTACCTGCGCAATTGGCTCCTCTCCAATTTCAGTACGCGACTGCTCATTGCTCCAGCCCATCAGTGCATCCATTGGATCTTCTTCCGCTTCCGCATAAATACCCAATCGTTTTTGGGACTGAATAGCTTCGGCCAAGGTCTGCATGGTCTGTAAGTGAAGCTCAATGGACTCGGCAGTTTCTTGATCGGGATTGTTGAAGTAGCTCTGACGCAATAATGTCAGGTGGTGCAAGTTGGATAGCTGGGCTGCGCTGTTTTCTAGAAAGATCAAGGCGCGATTTTGAGCTGAGCCATTGGGGTTGTCGTTGAGGTATTGGCGCGCGTAGTCGGAAACACTTTTTAGGCTGTAAGCCAGCTCACGTTCGTTATTGATCAGAAGCTCCTGAGGGTCAGCAAGCTTCCCGGCACTGCGCAATTGAGGGAGGATGCTTTCAATTAAGTTATTCAGGGTCATTTCAACATCGTCGCGAATACTGGTATCCAGCCATTGGTTCTGCGCATTTGTGGCCAGTGCGTGCTGCACGCCTTGTTCAAGCTCGGTGAGTTCAGTTGCGTT
The DNA here is from genome assembly GCA_048260865.1 of Marinobacterium sp. Taxonomy (GTDB): domain Bacteria; phylum Pseudomonadota; class Gammaproteobacteria; order Pseudomonadales; family Balneatricaceae; genus Marinobacterium. Next base: position 2,589 of record JBLXGN010000015.1, read on the forward strand.
GCCGGTGCTCAGATACTGTGTGGCCGGGCGCTCAATATGATTCTTTATTTGTAGGGTGAAGTCCTGGTAGTTCGTGCTGTTTGAGAAAGCGTCACTTAGCAGCTTCAGGGACAGGATGACGGATGCCGTCAGTAGTGCCAGCATAAGTAGAAGTGTCAGTGATGAAAGGCGAGCAAGTGTAGAAATGCGCATGTGACCCACAAATATGATGTTCTTAAAGTGCGACACTGTATTAATTATTTATGACACGGGTATGACGACGAAGGGTGTCTATTGGATAGACGTTTTGTGCGGGATGGTCTAGAATATGGCCGTTTACCTGCTACGAGTGCAGGACACAAACAGCCCAATTTCCGAAAGCGAGGTAGACTTCACGTTTTGCCTCGCTTTTTTGCACGTATACTATCCTAATTGTCCAGTGAAGCAGCGCATGCGCGGGGAGGTTCAATTGACGCGACCAGCCATTCTAGCCCTTGAAGACGGCAGTATTTTCAGGGGGGTAGCGATTGGCGCTGATGGTGAGTCCAGCGGTGAAGTAGTTTTTAACACTTCCATGACCGGTTACCAAGAGATCCTGACGGATCCCTCTTACTCTCGCCAGATCGTAACCCTGACCTATCCCCATATTGGTAACACAGGGGTCAACCAGGAAGACCAAGAATCCACTCGTACCTGGGCCGCAGGCCTGGTTATTCGTGACCTGCCGTTGCTCGCCAGCAACTTCCGCAGTGAACAGAGTCTGGACGCGTATCTGAAGGACAATAACATCGTCGGTATTGCTGATATCGACACCCGTCGCTTGACCCGTATTCTGCGTGAAAAGGGTGCTCAGAACGGCTGTATCGTTGCGGGTGAAAACCTGGACGAAGACAAGGCTTTAGCTGCAGCGCGCGCGTTCCCTGGTCTGAAGGGAATGGACCTGGCAAAAGAAGCCAGCGTGACTGCTCAATATGAGTGGAAATCTTCTACCTGGGTTCTTGGTCAGGGGCATGAAGAGAAGGCGGATGCTGATCTGCCGTTCCATGTCGTTGCCTATGACTTCGGTGTGAAACTCAATATCCTGCGTATGCTGGTCGAGCGTGGCTGTCGCCTGACCGTTGTGCCTGCACAGACTCCCGCTGCTGATGTGCTGGCTTTGAATCCCGATGGCGTCTTCCTGTCAAATGGTCCGGGCGACCCAGAACCCTGTGATTACGCAATTACGGCGATTCGTGAAATTCTGGACACCAAGGTTCCGGTATTCGGTATTTGTCTGGGTCACCAGTTGTTGGCGTTGGCCTCAGGTGCTAGTACCGAAAAAATGAAATTTGGTCATCACGGGGCTAACCACCCGGTACAGGATCTGGACAGCACCAAGGTGATGATCACCAGCCAGAACCACGGCTTTGCGGTTGACGAATCGTCGCTGCCGGCCAACCTGCGTGCGACTCATAAGTCACTGTTTGATGGTTCCCTGCAGGGTATCGAACGAACTGATTGCCCGGCTTTCAGTTTCCAGGGACACCCGGAGGCTAGCCCAGGCCCGCATGATGTGGCGCCGCTGTTCGATCGTTTCATTGAACAGATTAAAGCCCGCAAGCAGGCCTGATGCCTGACTGTGAATCCGTGACAGTAATAGATACGACCGGTTAAGACAGATGCCAAAACGTACGGACATTAAAAGTATTCTCATCCTTGGTGCGGGCCCGATCGTGATCGGACAGGCCTGTGAATTCGACTACTCTGGTGCTCAGGCATGTAAGGCGCTGCGTGAAGAGGGTTACCGCGTAATTCTGGTTAACTCCAATCCGGCCACCATCATGACCGACCCGGCGATGGCTGATGCGACTTACATCGAGCCAATCAACTGGAAAACCGTTGCCAAGATTATCGAAAAAGAACGCCCCGATGCGCTGCTGCCGACCATGGGTGGCCAGACTGCGCTGAACTGTGCACTGGATCTGGACCGCGAAGGCGTCCTTGCTGAGTTTGGTGTCGAGATGATCGGCGCGACTCAGGATGCCATCGATAAGGCAGAAGACCGTGAACGCTTCGACAAGGCGATGAAAAACATCGGCCTGGAATGCCCGCGTGCAGCAATCGCTCACAGCATGGAAGAAGCGCTTCAGGTGCTGGATTCCATTGGCTTCCCTGCGATCATCCGTCCCTCCTTCACCATGGGTGGTACCGGTGGCGGTATCGCTTACAACCGTGAAGAGTTCATCGAAATCTGCGAGCGTGGTCTGGACCTTTCTCCGACCAGCGAGCTGCTGATCGATGAATCCCTGATCGGTTGGAAAGAGTACGAGATGGAAGTTGTCCGTGACAAAAACGACAACTGCATCATCGTCTGCTCGATTGAAAACTTCGACGCCATGGGTGTGCACACGGGTGACTCCATCACCGTTGCTCCGGCTCAAACGCTGACTGATAAGGAATACCAGATCATGCGTAACGCATCGATCGCGGTATTGCGTGAAATCGGTGTGGAAACCGGCGGCTCCAACGTTCAGTTCGGTGTTGATCCCAAGACTGGACGCGTTGTTGTAATCGAGATGAACCCGCGTGTATCTCGATCCTCTGCGCTTGCCTCTAAGGCAACAGGTTTCCCGATCGCCAAGATCGCCGCAAAACTGGCAGTGGGATACACCCTGGATGAGCTGCAGAACGACATCACCGGCGGTCGTACCCCGGCGTCCTTCGAGCCGTCCATCGACTATGTTGTCACCAAGATCCCGCGTTTCACCTTTGAGAAGTTCCCGCAGGCTAACAGTCGCCTGACGACTCAGATGAAGTCCGTGGGCGAGGTTATGGCCATTGGTCGCTCTCAGCAGGAATCTCTGCAGAAAGCTCTGCGTGGTCTGGAAGTGGGTGCTACCGGCTTTGATCCCATTGTAGATCTCGAAGCTGAAGATGCGCGTGACATTATTGTGGCTGAGTTGACCCAGCCAGGTGCTGAGCGAATCTGGTACATCGGTGATGCTTTCCGCCTGGGGATGAGTGTCGATGAAATCTACAAGCTGAGCGGTGTTGATCCCTGGTTCCTGGTGCAGATCGAAGACATCATCAAGGATGAGCAGCGTGTGTCCGAGACAGCTCTGAGTGAGCTGGACAAAGACCAGATTTTCCGCCTGAAGCGTAAAGGTTTCTCCGATGCGCGTCTGGCTCACCTGTTGGGCGTTAGCGAGAAGCAGTTCCGCAAGCAGCGTCAGAAGCAGGGCGTACGCCCGGTATTCAAGCGTGTCGATACCTGTGCAGCTGAGTTTGCGACTGATACTGCCTACATGTACTCCTCTTATGAGGACGAGTGTGAAGCAAATCCGTCTGACCGTGACAAAATCATGGTTATCGGTGGTGGTCCGAACCGAATTGGCCAGGGTATTGAGTTCGATTATTGCTGTGTACATGCGGCTTTGGCTGCGCGTGAAGACGGCTACGAGACCATTATGGTCAACTGTAACCCGGAAACCGTTTCCACAGACTACGACACATCTGATCGCCTGTTCTTTGAGCCGATCACGCTGGAAGATGTCCTGGAAATCGTCCATGTTGAACAGCCGAAAGGCGTTATCGTTCAGTATGGTGGCCAGACACCATTGAAATTGGCTGTTGCTTTGGAGCAGGCCGGTGTACCAATCATCGGTACCAGCCCGGAAGCGATCGATCGTGCGGAAGACCGTGAGCAGTTCCAGCAGATGCTGAAGCGCCTGGGTCTGAAACAGCCGGAAAACGCGACTGTTCGAAGCCTGGAAGAAGCAATCGTAGAAGCTGGCAAGATCGGTTATCCGTTGGTTGTGCGCCCGTCCTACGTATTGGGTGGCCGCGCTATGGAAATCGTTTATAAGGAAGATGAGCTGCGTCGTTACATGACAACGGCTGTTCAGGTTTCCAATGATGCGCCGGTGCTGCTGGATCACTTCCTGAATGCCGCGGTTGAAGTCGATATCGATGCTGTCTGCGATGGCGAAACCGTCGTGATTGGTGCCATCATGCAGCACATCGAACAGGCGGGTGTTCACTCTGGTGACTCAGCATGTTCCTTCCCGCCGTACAGCCTGGCGGCTGACGTGCAGGATGATATGCGTGAAATGGTGCGTAAGATGGCACTGGAATTGGGCGTAGTCGGTCTGATGAACGTTCAGTTGGCCTATCAGGACGGTGAAATCTATGTGATCGAGGTGAATCCGCGTGCATCGCGCACCGTTCCTTTTGTATCCAAGTGTATCGGTACGTCCCTGGCTGCAATCGCTGCTCGTGTTATGACGGGTAAAACGCTGCAGGAGCTGGGCTTCACTGAAGAAATCGTGCCCAAGTTCTTCAACGTCAAGGAAGCGGTATTCCCGTTCAATAAATTCCAGGGCGTTGACCCGATCCTGGGCCCAGAGATGAAATCGACCGGTGAAGTGATGGGCACGGGGGCTACATTCGGTGAAGCCTTCATGAAAGCTCAGATCGGTGCGGGTGAGAAAATGCCGTCTGCCAAAGGTAAGGCGTTCATTTCTGTGCGTGACGTTGATAAGGCTGCTGTGGTTGCTGTTGCAAAAGACTTGGCAGAGCTGGGTTTTGCGCTGGTTGCAACTGCGGGCACGGCGACACTGCTGGAAGAGTCCGGCTTGACTGTGACGCGTGTAAATAAAGTAGCTGAAGGACGTCCCAACATCGTCGATATGATCAAGAATGGTGAGATCAGCTATGTGATCAACACCACTGAGGGTCGTAAGGCGATTGCGGATTCTGCTGAAATTCGTCGCTCTGCGCTTCAGCACAAAGTGCCTTACACAACCACGCTTGCCGGTGCCGCAGCAACAGCTGAAGCACTGAAGTACGGTGAAGAGAAAACTGTTCGTCGTCTGCAGGACCTGCATGCAGGAGTTGCATCATGAATCGTGTACCCATGACGGTTGCCGGTGAAAAGGCGCTGCGTGAGGAGTTGGCCGACCTTAAGTCGGTCCAGCGTCCGGCTGTTATTGCGGCGATTGCTGAAGCACGTGAACACGGTGACCTGAAAGAAAACGCCGAATATCACGCGGCACGTGAGCAGCAGGGCTTTATTGAAGGTCGTATTCGTGAGCTGGAATACAAGCTGTCTCAGGCGCAGGTCATCAATGTGACTGACATTCCGCATACCGGTAAGGTGATTTTTGGTACCACGGTTGAGCTCATCAACATTGATACCGAAGAAGAAGTGCGTTACCAGATCGTTGGTGATGACGAAGCGGATATCAAGAATGGCAAAATCTCCGTTAACTCTCCTATCGCGCGAGCGTTAGTGGGCAAGGAAGAAGGTGATATTGCTGCGGTGCAAACGCCGTCAGGCATGACCGAGTACGAAGTTTCTTCGGTCGAGCACCTTTAAAGCTCTGAAAAAAAAACCGCCGGCATGCCGGCGGTTTTTTTATATCGACTGTTTACGCTGAAAATCAGCGTAGCAGGTTTGACAGTTTAGGGTTCGGTTCCTGTGCCGGGCGGTACAGCAGGGCGATGTTGCCAATTTCCTGTACCAGCTGGGCTTCCACGATCTCGCAGAGTTCGCGGATCAGCTGGCGTTTCAGGTCGCGGTCGCCAACGGCGAATTTCACCTTGATCAGTTCGTGATCTTCCAGCGCACGATCTACCTCGAGCTGGATGTTCTCGGAGAGGCCGTTACCGGCTACCATCACGATTGGGTTCAGGTTGTGGCCCAGGGTGCGAAAGCGCTTCTTTTGCTCAGCCGTCAAGCTCATACTAGAATATGGTGCCTCTTGATGGGGGCGAAGCCCCGTTGATCAACAAATAAACGACTATTTTACCTGAGTACGGCAAAGCTGAGTAGCGGGTGGATGCAATAGACGGGTATATGGCTACGGGTTGAACCAATAGCGGTACGATCGATCAAAGGGTTGCAGTCCGTTGTAACCGGAATTGCTCGGAAAATGCCGCACAGCCGTACAATAGAAAAAGTTGCGTAGCGGCGCTGATTCAGTAACAGTGGCAATCAGTAACGGCCGACAGAATTGAGTGAACAGAGGGTGGTCCATTGAACGATATGGCAAAAAATCTGGTGTTGTGGCTGGTGATCGCGGCGGTGCTGCTCACAGTCTTCAACAATTTCAGTGCCGAACAGGAGGGTAGCAAGCTCAGCTACTCTGATTTTGTGGCCGAAGTGCAGTCCGGTCGTGTGTCCAAAGTGACTATCGATGGCTATACCATTGTTGGGCAGCGCAGTAATGGCGAGCGTTTCGAAACCGTTCGCCCTGCAGTGCAGGATCCCAAACTGATTGACGATCTACTGGATAACAATGTTGTGATCGAAGGCAAGCAGCCGGAGCGCCAGAGCATCTGGACCCAGTTGTTGGTAGCCTCTTTCCCGATTCTGGTGATTATCGCTGTTTTCATGTTCTTTATGCGCCAAATGCAGGGTGGCGGAGGCGGCAAGGGTGGTCCCATGTCGTTCGGTAAATCCAAGGCCCGCATGATGGCTGAAGATCAGATCAAAACCACCTTTGATGATGTGGCTGGTGTTGAAGAAGCCAAGGAAGAGGTGAAAGAGCTGGTGGATTACCTGCGTGATCCAGGTAAATTCCAGCGTTTGGGTGGTCATATTCCCCGTGGCGTGTTGATGGCAGGGTCCCCAGGTACCGGTAAAACACTGCTGGCGAAAGCGATTGCTGGTGAAGCACGCGTGCCTTTCTTCAGTATTTCCGGTTCTGATTTCGTTGAAATGTTCGTGGGTGTGGGTGCATCTCGTGTCCGTGACATGTTTGATCAGGCTAAGAAACATGCACCTTGCATCATCTTCATCGATGAAATCGATGCCGTAGGTCGCCACCGTGGTGTCGGTATGGGGGGGGGTAATGATGAGCGTGAGCAGACTCTTAACCAGCTGCTGGTTGAGATGGATGGCTTTGAAGGTACTGAAGGTATCATCGTAATTGCCGCAACCAACCGTCCTGATGTACTCGACCCGGCACTGTTGCGTCCTGGTCGCTTCGACCGTCAGGTCCACGTAAGTCTGCCTGATATTCGCGGTCGTGAGCGTATCCTGAAAGTGCACATGCGCAAGGTTCCTCTGGGTGATGATGTTAAGCCCGAGCTGATTGCGCGTGGTACCCCGGGTTTTTCAGGTGCTGATCTGGCAAACCTGGTAAACGAAGCGGCTCTCTTTGCGGCACGCAACAATCGCCGTACTGTCAGCATGGAGCAGTTTGAGCAGGCCAAAGACAAAATCATGATGGGTGCTGAGCGCAAGTCCATGGTTATGTCTTACAAAGAGCGTCTGAATACGGCTTATCATGAGGCAGGTCACGCCATTATTGGTCGAGTGATGCCTGAGCATGATCCTGTGTACAAGGTGTCAATTATTCCGCGTGGTCGAGCCTTGGGCGTTACCATGTTCCTGCCGGAAGAGGACCGTTACAGCCACAGTCGTCAGTGGATCATTTCTCAGATCTGCTCTTTGTACGGTGGTCGTTTGGCGGAAGAGATGACCTTGGGTAAGGAGGGTGTAACCACAGGTGCATCCAACGATATCCAGAAGGCTACTTCGTTGGCGCGTAATATGGTTACCAAGTGGGGTCTAAGTGATGAACTGGGACCGCTGTTGTACGGTGATGAAGACGATGATCCGTTTGGTCGCGGTATGGGTCAGGGCTCCAAGCCGATGTCCGAGGAGACCCAGAGACGCATCGACGCAGAAGTGCGAAGCATCATCGACGAGTGTTACAAAAAGGCATCCCAGATCCTGCATGATAACCGTGACATTCTGGACGCCATGGCTGAGGCGCTGATGAAATATGAAACCATCGGTGCCGAGCAATTGGATCAGCTGATGGCACGCACTGAAGTTTCTCCGCCTGATGGCTGGGAGGAAGCTCAGGAGCGTGCTGACAAAGCTGAGCGTGATGTTGAAGAGATGAAGCAGCAGACCCGTGCTGATGAGCCTGCCAAGGCAGATGAAGATGAGGCTGGCTCTGATGCAGCGTCTTCTGCTGAAGGTGATCAAGGTGCAGATACAGATGCTCAGGACGCCGAGCCGAAGCCGCGTGATCCCTGGAATAAACCGGATGGCGACCGCTGATAGCGGTTCGGCCTGAATACCAAGCCGGCCTGAGTGCCGGCTTTTTTGTTTGTGGCTGCCCGTTAGTGTCAGGCAGTCAGCTTGGTGAGGTGTGATAACTCATGGCAGTACTCGAATGTGGCACGCGTACGCTGGATCTTACGCGTACTCAGGTAATGGGAATTCTGAATGTAACGCCGGATTCCTTTTCTGATGGGGGCAGCGTCTATGACAATCAGGCGCTGTCAGTGTCGAGAGCACTGCAAAAAGCAGCACAGATGGTCCAGGACGGCGCAACTCTGATAGATATCGGTGGTGAATCGACCCGTCCCGGAGCGACGCCTGTTCCCGTAGAAGAGGAATTGGAGCGTGTAGTCCCTGTGGTTGAGGCAATTGCGCGGGAGTTGGATGTCATCATTTCAGTTGATACCAGTGCCCCTGAAGTGATGCGGGCCGTTGCAGGCGCGGGTGCTCATTTACTGAATGATGTGCGTGCCTTTACTCGAGAGGGGGCGCTTGAAGTGGCTGCGGCTACGGATCTGGCTATTTGTACCATGCATATGCAGGGAAGTAGCCCGGTTGATATGCAGGACCGACCTGAATATGACAATGTGGTTGAGGAGGTCGCAGCGTTCCTGCAACACCAGATAGTACGTTGCCAGCAGGTGGGTATAAACACGAATCGAATCTTGTTGGATCCGGGTTTTGGTTTTGGCAAAACCCTCGAGCATAATCTGCAGCTGCTCAATCGTGTGGAAAAGTTACATGCCTTGGGGCTGCCCTTGCTGATTGGTACCTCCCGAAAATCCATGATAGGGCAGGCGTTGAATCGTGAAGTGGATCAGCGCTTGTATGGCAGTCTTGCAACCGCTGTGCTGGGGGTTACCAAGGGCGCTAAAGTAATACGTGTGCATGATGTAGCAGCCACGGTCGATGCTGTACGAATGACTGAGGCAGTACTCTGTGAAGGCATTGCTGGGGAGAGAGTCCAGTGAGTAGAAAGTATTTTGGTACTGACGGCATCCGGGGTGAGGTCGGTCAGTATCCGATTACACCCGACTTTGTTTTGAAACTTGGGTGGGCTGCAGGATGTGTATTTGCTCGTGAAGGTCGCAGCAAGATTCTGATCGGCAAAGATACGCGAATTTCCGGTTATATGTTCGAGTCAGCTTTGGAGGCTGGGCTGTCGGCTGCGGGTGTGGATGTGCTTCTGACAGGTCCGATGCCCACACCGGCAATAGCCTATTTGACACGCACTTTCAGGGCCAATGCGGGTATTGTGATCAGTGCTTCGCACAATGTGTTCTCTGATAATGGAATAAAATTCTTCTCGGCAAATGGCACCAAGTTGCCGGATAGCGTTGAGCAAGCAATTGAAGCACAGCTGGAAATTGCAATGTCGACTGTGCCTTCGGCTGAGCTGGGCAAGGCAAGGCGTATCGACGATGCGGCAGGGCGCTATATCGAGTTCTGTAAAGGCACGTTGAATAATCAGTTCAGCCTCAAGGGCATGCGTATCGTGCTGGATTGTGCCAATGGTGCTACCTACCACGTAGCACCGAAAGTGTTGAGTGAGTTAGGCGCTGATGTCATCGAAATTGGCTCGTCCCCAGACGGAATTAACATCAATGATGGCTGTGGTGCTACAGATACGGCACGTCTTGAAACCGTGGTGAAAGGTGAGCAGGCAGATCTTGGGATCGCGCTTGATGGTGACGGTGATCGCTTGATGATGGTTGATCATCAAGGGGTGGTAGTGGATGGCGATGAACTGCTGTTTATCATCGCCAAGACCTGGCAGGCCCAGGGAATCATGGAAGGTGGTGTCGTAGGGACGCTGATGTCCAACCTGGGGCTGGAACAGGCCGTCGAGCGCCTGGGCCTACCCTTTGTACGTGCAAAGGTGGGAGATCGCTATGTTATTGAACAGCTAAAGGATAGAGGCTGGATACTGGGTGGTGAAAGTTCCGGTCACATTGTCTGTGGTAATCTGACCACTACTGGTGATGGCTTGGTAGCAGCACTTCAGGTTTTGAAAGCCATTCAGGATAGTGGTGAATCGCTGTCCAGCCTGAAAGAGGGCATGCAGAAAATGCCTCAGACAATGATCAATGTGGCGATGCCTGTTCGTGTGGACGTGATGCAACAACCTGAAGTGGTTGCGGAAGTGCAGGCTGTCGAGAAGGATTTGGGCAAACGCGGTCGTGTCCTTCTACGTCCCTCCGGTACGGAACCTGTTGTCAGAGTCATGGTGGAAGGCGAATCTGCTGAAGAAGTGGAGCAGCAATGTCGTCGCTTGGCCGCGAATGTTGAAAAAGCCCTCAACAGCCTTGCCAGCTGATAGGTGCTCGGATAGAATGTGCGCCTCTTTCATGAGGGGATATCGATGCGTAAGGCACTGGTAATCGGAAACTGGAAGATGAATGGGCGGCTGGCGGCTAATGAAGCGTTGGTTAGTGCTCTGAATTCCGGATACGAAAAAGCGCTGGAAAAGGTCGATGTTGCATTGTGCCCGCCTGGTATTTATCTGGCACAGGTACAAGCCCTGCTGGCAAGCAGTTCTATTGAACTGGGTGCGCAGAATGTCTGTGCAAATGCCGAGGGAGCCTTCACGGGAGAGGTGTCTGCCGGAATGCTGGCTGAATTCGGTTGTGGCTGGGTTATTGTAGGTCACTCCGAGCGTCGCTCGCTTTATGCTGAAAGTGATGAGCAGGTAGCAGAAAAGACAAAGCGTATTCTGGAAAGTGGTATGACCCCTGTAGTATGTGTGGGTGAAACCCTTGAAGAACGCGAAGCGGGTCAGGCATTGCAGCGTGTAGAGGCTCAGTTGAATGCTGTGCTCAATTCACTGCAAGCGGACCAGCAGGAAAGGCTGATTGTTGCCTATGAGCCTGTATGGGCGATAGGTACAGGTCTGACGGCAACACCTGAACAGGCTCAGGAAGTACACCAGGCTTTGCGAAGTGTTTTGGCAGAGCAGCAGGTTGAACTGGGTGAAAAAGTGCGTATTCTCTATGGCGGCAGTGTAAATGCAGCTAATGCAGATGCACTTTTTGCACAGCCTGATATTGACGGTGGTCTCATTGGTGGCGCATCGCTCAAGGCTGACGACTTTCTTGCGATCTGCCGTGCGGCGGCAGAGCAAAGCTAACAGACGGTATCTTTATGGAAAGCGTTGTTCTGATAATCCATGTGTTGCTGGCGGTAGCAATCATTGCACTGGTGCTTTTGCAGCAGGGTAAGGGCGCTGAAGCGGGTGCATCCTTTGGTGGTGGCGCTTCTCAAACCGTGTTTGGTAGCCAGGGTTCAAAAAGTTTTCTGGGACGTTTGACTGCGATCGTTGCTGCAGGTATCTTTGCGTCCAGTTTTGCACTTGCGGTCTTCGCCAAGCAAAAAGCCGAGAACGTAAGTGGTGCGGGTATCCCGTCTGCTGAAGTGATCGAATCTGCTGCAGAGCAGCAGGGCCAGGAACTGCCGGCACTGGAAAGTGAGCAGGCTTCTGGTAAGGCAACCGATATTCCGGTTGCTGAGTAAGCGTTTAAAGCCGAAGTGGTGAAATTGGTAGACACGCCATCTTGAGGGGGTGGTGAGCTATGCTCGTGCCGGTTCGAGTCCGGCCTTCGGCACCATTTGTAAGTTCATCAGGTGTTGTGTATAATATGCACCTGTTTCTGATGCGGGGTGGAGCAGTCTGGTAGCTCGTCGGGCTCATAACCCGAAGGTCGTTGGTTCAAATCCAGCCCCCGCTACCAATTTTACGAAAAAGCCCCTATTAAGGGGCTTTTTCGTAGGTAAACAATGGCGTTAGTGCCATCAGAAATGGGTCCTTAGTGACCCATTTTTTGTTTCGGCAACTGCCAACACGAGGTCTTCATCAGTGTCAGCCAAATTGAATGCTCTGAAAGAATTGATCGAGCCGGCGATTAGTGCGCTTGGGCTTGAACTTTGGGGGCTGGAGTTTAACTCCGCCGGGCGTCACAGCTCACTGCGTATTTTTATTGATGGCCCGGAAGGGGTTACCGTTGATGATTGCGCACGGGTGAGTCATCAGGTCAGTGGTGTACTGGATGTAGAAGATCCGATTCAGGAGCAGTACACGCTTGAGGTGTCATCGCCTGGCGTTGATCGCCCTCTGTTTACCCTGCAGCAATTTGAGGCCTATGCCGGCCATCAGGTACAGCTGCGCTTGAGAGTGCCTTTCGAAGGGCGCCGCAAGTTCAAAGGCCTGCTGAATGGCGTCGAAGGAGACGAGGTTCTGTTGGTTGTTGATGATGAAGAGTATCTGTTGCCGATCGATTATATCGATCGTGCCAATGTGGTTCCCCAGTTTTAATACCGGTTTGAGGTTTGGCGAGGCAGTCGTATGAATAAAGAGATTCTACTGGTTGCAGAAGCTGTTTCTAACGAAAAGGACGTCCCCAAGGGTGTCATTTTTGAAGCGATCGAAGTGGCTCTGGCTACAGCGACCAAGAAACGCTATGACGAAGAAGCAGACATCCGTGTCGAGATTGATCGTACGACCGGTGACTATGAAACCTGGCGCCGATGGCTGGTAGTCAGCAATGAGGTTGTGCCTGCACTGGGTACTGAGCTGACACTGGAGGAAGCCCTCGAGATCGATACCAACCTTCAGCCGGGTGATACCTACGAAGAGAAGGTTGAGTCTGTTGCGTTTGGTCGTATTGCAGCGCAGACCGCGAAGCAGGTCATCGTGCAGAAAGTACGAGAAGCTGAGCGCGCGAAAGTGGTTGAGCAGTATCAGGACCGTAAAGGCGAGCTGATCGCCGGCACCGTCAAGAAAGTAACGCGCGACAATATTATTGTTGATCTGGGCAACAACGCTGAAGCTCTGCTTCCGCGTGAAAACCTGATTCCGCGTGAAAGCTTCCGCATGGGCGACCGTGTACGTGCCGTACTGGAAGAAGTACGCAGTGAAGGACGAGGTCCTCAGCTGATTTTGAGCCGTACTTCTAATGCAATGCTGATTGAATTGTTCAGCATCGAAGTGCCTGAAATCGCTGAAGAAGTGATTGAAATCCGCGCGGCTGCACGTGATCCGGGTGCCCGTGCCAAGATTGCGGTTAAAACCAACGATGGCCGCATTGACCCTGTTGGCGCTTGTGTCGGTATGCGTGGTGCACGTGTACAGGCGGTGTCCAATGAGCTGGGCGGCGAGCGTGTCGACATCATTCTGTGGGATGACAACCCGGCGCAGTTGGTAATTAATGCGATGGCACCGGCTGAGGTCGCTTCCATTGTAATTGATGAAGAAAGTCACTCTATGGACGTTGCGGTTGCTGAAGAAGCGCTGGCAATGGCTATCGGTCGCAGTGGTCAGAACGTGCGTCTGGCCAGTGAGTTGACCAAGTGGGAACTGAATGTGATGTCGGAGAAAGAAGCTGCCGACAAACAACAGTCTGAAGTGGGTGCTGTGGTGGAGATGTTCGTCAAGCACCTGGATATTGAAGAAGAGCTGGCTGAGGTGCTGGTTGCGGAAGGCTTCACTTCTGTTGAGGAAGTAGCCTATGTACCGACCGAAGAAATGCTCGATATCGAAGATTTTGATGAAGAGCTGGTCGAAGCCCTGCGTGAACGCGCCAAGGATGCTCTGATCAATCTGGCAATCGCCAGTGAAGAGCAACTGGGTGATGCTGAACCCGCAGAAGACCTGCTGAACATGGATGGCATGGAACGCGCGCTGGCATTCAAGCTTGCTGCACGTAGCATTGTCACCATGGAAGATCTTGCAGAGCAGTCCGTTGAGGATTTGCTCGAGATCGACGGGTTGACTGAAGAGAAGGCAGCCGAGCTGATCATGACAGCCCGTGCGCCCTGGTTCGCGGAAGATCAGTAAACGCCAGCGGAAGAGGAGAACACATATATGGCAGAAGTAACCGTTAAGCAACTTGCCGATGTGGTTGGTGTATCCGCTGAGCGTCTGCTGACGCAAATGCAGGAAGCCGGCATCAACGGCAAGAAAATTGAGTCCATGGTGACTGAAGATGAGCGTTTGAAATTGCTCAGTCACCTTAAGCGTAGCCACGGTGAGCAGGCTGATTCTGCTGAGCCAAGCAAAATTACGTTGAAACGCAAAACCCGTTCGCAGCTGAAAATTTCAGGTGCCTCAGGTCAGCGCAAGACCGTGAGCGTTGAAGTGCGTAAAAAGCGCACCTACGTGAAGCGTTCAGTACTTGAAGAAGAAGCCAAGCCGGCTGAAGTGGTTGAAGAAAAACCACAGGTTACCGAAGCGCCGGCGCCAGTCGCTGAAGCCAAGGTTGAAGCACCGGTTGAAGCGACTGCTGAAAAGCCGGCTGCTGAAGCTGCACCGGCTGCGGCTGAAGTAAAAGCTGAAGCACCAGCTACACCTGCTCCTGCAGCGGCCGAGCCTGCTGCCAGCGCTGATCCGGCGCAGCCAAGCGATGACAATCCGCGTCGCAAGGCTAAGGAAAAAGATCGTGCACGTCGTAATGACGATGATGATCGCCCGCGTCGTAAGGCTAAAGGCAAAGGTGGTCGTGATGATGACCGCAATCGCCGTAGCAAGCTGACCAAGCGCGCCGGTGGTGCTGCTCGTGGTGGGCGTGGTGGTGCTAACCAGCATGGTTTCGAAAAACCGACAGCACCGGTTGTACATGAAGTCAGCATTCCTGAGAGCATCACTGTGGCTGAACTGGCCAAGAAGATGTCCATCAAGGCTGCTGAAGTCATTAAAGTGATGTTCAAGATGGGCGCCATGGCAACCATCAACCAGGTTTTGGACCAGGATACTGCCGTACTGGTGGTTGAAGAAATGGGTCACAAGGCCAAGCCGATGCAGGAAAACGCGATCGAAGACGCATTGATCGAAAGCGTTGCTGCGGCACAGGGTGAACAGGAAGATCGTGCACCGGTCGTGACCGTAATGGGCCACGTTGACCATGGTAAAACTTCTCTGCTTGATTACATTCGTCGCACCAAGGTTGCGACTGGTGAGGCAGGTGGTATTACCCAGCACATTGGTGCTTACCATGTAGAAACCGATAACGGCATGATCACGTTCCTGGATACTCCGGGACACGCAGCCTTTACAGCCATGCGTGCACGTGGTGCTCAGCTGACCGATATCGTTGTTCTGGTAGTGGCTGCTGATGATGGCGTGATGCCTCAGACTGAAGAAGCCATCCAACACGCCAAGGCGGCGGGTGTGCCTCTGGTCGTTGCCGTGAACAAGATCGATAAGGAAGATGCTGATCCAGATCGCGTTAAAAACGAGCTGGCTCAGCGTGACGTCTTGCCGGAAGACTGGGGCGGCGATGTTCAGTTTGCACATGTTTCAGCCAAGAGCGGTGAAGGCATTGATGGTTTGTTGGATGCCATTCTGCTGCAGGCTGAACTGTTGGAGCTGACCGCTGTTAAGGACGCTCCGGGGCAGGGTGTGGTGGTTGAATCCCGTGTCGACAAAGGCCGTGGTTCTGTATCCACTCTGTTGGTCCAGAACGGTACTCTGCGTAAGGGTGATATTGTTCTGGCAGGCCTGCACTATGGCCGCGTTCGTGCCATGCTGGATGAGAACGGTCAGCCGATCGAATCCGCAGGCCCGGCAATTCCGGTCGAGATCCTCGGCCTGGACGGTACACCGGATGCAGGTGACGAGTTCACAGTGGTATCCAGCGAGAAGAAAGCCCGTGAAGTGGCACTCTTCCGTCAGGGTAAATACCGCGAAGTGAAACTGGCGCGTCAGCAGAAGTCCAAGCTGGAGAACCTGTTCGAAAACATGCAGGCCGGCGATGTGAAGTCGCTGAACATCGTCCTGAAAGCGGACGTCCGTGGTTCTCTGGAAGCGATCATCCAGTCTCTGGAAGATCTGTCCACCGACGAAGTGAAGGTGAACATTGTTTCCAGCGGTGTGGGGGGTATTGCAGAAACCGACGCCAACCTGGCGCTGGCTTCTTCCGCTATCCTGATCGGCTTTAACGTACGTGCTGACAACCAGGCGAAGGCTGTAGTTGAACGCGAAGAACTGGAACTGCGTTACTACAGCGTCATTTATGACATCATTGATGATGTTAAACAGGCGATGACCGGTCTGCTGTCTCCGGAGTACCGCGAAGAGATTGTGGGTATTGCCGAAGTACGTGATGTATTCCGTTCGCCGAAGCTGGGCGCGATTGCTGGTTGTATGGTGACTGAAGGTACCGTATACCGTAACAAGCGTATCCGTGTACTGCGTGACAACGTGGTTATCTATGAGGGCGAGCTGGAATCTCTGCGTCGCTTCAAAGATGCTGTTGCCGACGTACGTCAGGGCATGGAGTGTGGTATCGGCGTGAAGAACTACAACGACGTGAAGGTCGGCGACCAGATCGAAGTGTTCGACACTGTTGAAGTACAGCGTACGCTGTAAGCGGAGCACTATGGCACGGGATTTTAAACGAACTGACCGGGTAGGAGACCAGATCCAGCGTGATCTGGCCTCCCTCATTCAACGCGAAATCAAGGATCCGCGTTTGGGTATGGTCACTATCAGCCATGTTAAAGTGAGCAAAGACCTCGGTTATGCCGATATTTACTTCACTGTGATGGCGTTTGGTGAGCAGACCGAAGAAACGCAGGCAGAGGCGATTAAAAACGCTACTCAGGTCCTGAATAACGCGTCCGGTTTTCTGCGCACTGAGCTGGCCCGCGGCATCAAGCTGCGGATCATGCCACACCTGCGTTTTCACTTTGATGAAAGCGTGGAGCGTGGTCGTCACCTGCATGGCCTGATTGAAAAGGCCTGGCAGCAGGAAGCCAAGCGCGTGGATGAAGACGAAGATACTGACGGGAACTGATAGCTATGGCCCGTAAACCTAAAGGCCGCCCTATCAGCGGCCTTTTTTTGTTGGACAAGCCTCAGGGCCTGTCATCCAACTCTGCACTGCAGCGCGTTAAGCGACTGTATGGTGCCGCAAAAGCAGGGCACACAGGGGCGCTTGACCCGCTCGCGACCGGTCTTTTGCCGGTCTGTCTGGGCGAAGCAACCAAGTTTTCCCAATACTTGCTGGATTCAGATAAACGTTACCTGACCACGGCTAAACTTGGACAGCGTACTGATACCTGTGATGCCGAAGGTGAAATTACTGACGAAAAGCCAGTCCCTTCGGATCTGTCTGTGGAGCAGATCGAAGCACTTCTGGTTGAGCACTTCAGTGGTGAAATCGAACAGGTGCCACCGGTTTACTCCGCGCTCAAGCTCAACGGTCAGCCGCTTTACAAGCTGGCGCGTCAGGGTATTGAAGTTGAGGTGAAGCCTCGGCAGGTACGCATTCACGAGATAAAACTGCTGGCGCTGCGCGAGGATGAAGTGGACCTGGAAATTTTCTGCTCCAAGGGCACTTACATCCGCAGCATCGTTGAAGATCTTGGCTTGCTGTTGGGTTGCGGTGCTCATGTCACTGTACTTAGACGCCTGCAGACCGGACCGTTTCATGCGGATCAGATGATGACGCTGGCACAGTTGCAAAGTCTGGCTGAGCCGCGTGAGGATGAGGCTGAAAACAGCATACATCAGCGCCTGGATGCGTTATTATTACCCACTTGGAGTCCGGTGGAACAATTGCCGGCTTTGGAGTTGATTGCAGAAGAGGTGGACCGCATTCGTGTGGGCCAGCGTTTTCGTGCGGTCAACGCCGGTTCACTCTCAGGTGAACTGCGCCTCTTCAGTGAGGGGCAACATGATTTTATGGGCATCGGCGAGATCGGTGCCGACGGAGTGCTGAGAGCAAAACGCCTGGTCAGTACTCTTTGAACTTTCGGCTCAAGGGCCGACTGACGCTGCACTGAAAATATGCTCGGTGCAGCGCGACTATCAATCCGCAGTGCTTTACGCCTGTGTGCATATTAACCAAGGAGATAAACATGGCTCTTTCTAACGAACAAAAAGCAGCAATCGTAGCTGAATTCGGTCGTGGCACTGGTGATACCGGTTCTACTGAAGTACAGGTTGCGCTGCTGACTGCGAACATTGAAGGCCTGCAGGGTCACTTCAAAGCGCACAAGCAGGATCACCACTCTCGTCGTGGTCTGATCCGCATGGTAAACCAGCGTCGTAAGCTGCTGGACTACCTGAAAGGTAAAGATGCTGATCGTTACCTGGCTCTGATCGGCCGTCTCGGTCTGCGTCGCTAAGCAGTACCCTTCTGAGGCCATACAATGTATGGCCTCAGTTTTATTAGCTCTTTACTAAACCCCCGCGGCAACAGACACAATCATCCAGCCTGTACTCATATATCCACTGATCCAGTGAATACATGAGTACTGGCTTGAAAAGAGGAATGATTGGTCAGCAGGCGGGATAGACTCATAAACAAGGAGTTGTATCGTGCAAGCGATTAGCAAAACATTCCAGTTTGGTAAACACGAAGTCACCATCGAAACCGGCAAGGTCGCACGTCAGGCAACCGGTTCTGTCATGGTTACCATGGCCGGTGTACAGGTTCTGTGTACTGTTGTTGGTGCCCGTGATGCCAAAGAAGGACAGGATTTCTTCCCGCTGTCCGTTCACTACCAGGAAAAGTACTACGCTGTAGGCCGTATCCCGGGTGGTTTCTTCAAGCGTGAAGCGCGTCCGTCCGAGAAAGAAACACTGACATCTCGTCTGATCGACCGTCCTATCCGTCCGCTGTTCCCTAAAGGCTTCATGAACGAAGTACAGGTCATTTGTACCGTCATGTCCGCTGACAAGGTCAACGATCCGGATATCGCAGCGATGATCGGTACCTCTGCTGCACTGGCGATCTCCGGTATTCCTTTCCTGGGTCCGATCGGTGCTGCACGTGTGGGCTTCATCGAAGACCAGGGTTACATCCTCAACCCGACCTATGAAGAGCTGGCTGCGTCTGAGCTGGACATGGTTGTGGCCGGTACCAATGATGCCGTGTTGATGGTTGAGTCTGAAGCTCAGGAACTGACTGAAGACGAAATGCTGGGTGCTGTACTCTTTGCGCACCAGGAAATGCAGGTGGCGATCAACGCCATCAACGAACTGGTTGCTGAAGCTGGCAAGCCGAAGTGGGACTGGGCTCCTGCTGCCAAGAACGAAGCACTGATCGCTCAGGTCCGTGAGCTGGTTGGCGAAGGCATTGCGGCGGCTTACCAGGTGGCTGACAAAATGCAGCGTCAGGGCGCACTGTCCGACCTGCGCAGCAAGGCTGTTGAAGCACTGTCCGGCAATGAAGAAGGTCAGCCTTCCGATAAGGAAGTGGCCGGCATCTTCAACTCTCTGGAAAAAGAGATTGTTCGTAACCGCATTATCGATGGTGAGCCGCGTATCGACGGCCGTGATAACAAAACCGTTCGTGGTATCGATGTTGAGATCGATATCCTGAAAGGTGTTCACGGTTCTGCACTGTTCACCCGTGGTGAGACTCAGTCCATCGCGACCTGTACCCTGGGCACCAGCCGTGATCAGCAGATCATCGACGCCCTGGAAGGCGAACGCAAAGATCCGTTCATGCTGCACTACAACTTCCCTCCGTACTCCGTAGGTGAAGCTGGCCGTATGGGTGCAACCGGTCGTCGTGAAATCGGCCACGGTCGTCTGGCACGTCGCGGTGTTGCTGCCGTTCTGCCGACTCAGGAAGAGTTCCCGTACACCATCCGTATCGTATCCGAGATCACTGAATCCAACGGCTCCAGCTCCATGGCGTCTGTGTGTGGTGCTTCCCTGTCCATGATGGACGCGGGTGTTCCGCTGAAGGCTCCTGTAGCCGGTATCGCCATGGGCCTGGTGAAAGAAAACGATCGCTTTGCTGTCCTGACCGATATCCTGGGTGACGAAGACCACCTGGGCGACATGGACTTCAAGGTTGCGGGTACCGAAGCGGGCATAACTGCACTGCAGATGGACATCAAGATCACCGGTATCACCGAAGAGATCATGGAAATCGCGCTGGAGCAGGCTCACGAAGCCCGTAAGCACATCCTGAAAGAGATGGCTAAGGTTATCGGTTACGCGCGTCCGGAACTGCCGGATAACGCACCTGCCATGCAGCTGATCAAGATCAACCCGGAGAAAATCCGTGATCTGATCGGTAAAGGCGGCGCAACTATCCGTGCTCTGACCGAAGAAACCGGTGCCATGATCGACATCGAAGATGACGGTACTGTCCGTATCTACGCTGATGACAAGGCCAAGGGCAAAGCGGCTCTGGATCGTGTCAATGCGATCACCGCTGAAGCTGAAATCGGCAAGATTTACGAAGGCAAGGTTGTACGAATCGAAGAGTTCGGTGCGTTCGTGAACATCCTGCCGGGTAAAGATGGCTTGGTACATATCTCTCAGATCGCCAAAGAGCGCGTCAACAAGGTAACCGACTTCGTCAACATGGATGATGTTGTCAAAGTTAAGGTCCTCGACGTTGATATGCGTGGCCGCATCAAGCTGTCCATGAAAGACCTGGAAGCGGACGACGCTGTTTCCTGAGTTCGACTGACAGCTTCGCTGTAATATCCAGCCCCTGCCGGTTCGCCGCCAGGGGCTTTTTAATGCCTGGAAAGAATGTGATCGCAGGTGTAGGAATAGGCAGGGAGATCGCGCAGCT
Source organism: Marinobacterium sp. (assembly GCA_048260865.1). GTDB lineage: Bacteria > Pseudomonadota > Gammaproteobacteria > Pseudomonadales > Balneatricaceae > Marinobacterium. Next base: position 23,163 of record JBLXGN010000015.1, read on the forward strand.
GACAGTGGCAGCCGCGCAGAGGGAAAATCAGGCGGGGTGGTCGCCTTCTTTCATGACACAGTAGAGGCGGTAGGCGAAGATGGTAGGTACCACACCCAGGAACTGTATCACCAGAGAAACCAGCATCATCAGGTTCTGCTGATCGACCAATAACTGCCCCAGCGTCAACTCAATGGCCAGTAACAGGCCAATGATCAACGCCAGGCCCTGAAACAGTGGCCAGAAAAACTCCTTGGTGCTGCTCCAGCTGGCATTAAGGGATTCCAGAGGCCCCTTGCCTTCCATTACGCAGTAAAACTCCGCAAATGCCAGACGAATACCGATATAGATACCGGGTAGAATTAACAGGATCAGGCCGGTTGAAATCGCCAGTGCCGTCAGAATATAAGTCAGTAACAGCCGACCCCAGCACCCCAGACCCATAAACAGGGCTTGGCCAACGCTTAGCGGTTGGCCGCCCAGAACCGAACGCAGATAGACCAGAGTAGCACCCCAGTAGACTGGCATAAGGGCCAGGTCGAGAGACGAGCTCAGGAAAATGCTGCTTTTGATCTGCTCGCTTTCTGTGTCGATACCCTGCAGCAACTGGTACTGCACAATGCTGACCAGTGCCAAAAACGGGAGTTGAATCAAGGCCAGTTTGTTGGCGTGATTGCGAAAGAAAAACAGGCTCTGACGAAGGTAGTCTAAAGTCATGCGTCTCTCGATGTTCAAACAGTGAGTGGATGACGCAGCCTGACCAGCTTGAACTGGCCGTTATCGGCATGCAATTGAATATCCTGGAACAGTCCCTGCGCCTTGCGCTCCAGAGGAATATGTTGATTGACCACGAAGCAGGCGGTTCCGTTCCGGCTCAGCAATCGTTGTGCTGCTTTCAGGAAGCGGTCGGTCAAATCCCCATCCACGGCAAAACCGCTATGGAAGGGCGGGTTACACAGCAGAGTGTCGAAGCTGCCTTCGATCTGGTCACCGGCGTCCGATGCCAGCACCTGGCCATTAAGGCCCGCACGTTCGATATTGTGACGGCAGGCTCTAAGCGCAGCCGCATTGTTGTCAGTACAGACAAGCCGGGTTTCAGGTCCACAGGCGTTCAGAGCCAGGTAGCCAAAGCCGCAGCCGAGGTCCAGTACTGAGCCGGCTAGAGGTAGAGGCTGCCCAATCATGTCCGGCAGCTGTTCGATCAAAAATGAACTGCCGCGATCAACTTTGTTCCAGCCAAACAGGCCGGGTTTTGAATAGTAACTGTGCCCTTGATCTTCACAGGCAGGACGCAACTGGGTGTAATCCTGATCAGGCGGGCAGTCGCCAAGGTCAGTTCCTCGCTGCAGGTCGGCACGCCAGCTATCGCCACCGAGTTTCTGCTCCTGTCGTGCGCAGCCCAGGCAATCGGCAGCCTTGCGTACATAGGTGCGTATGCCTTCGCCCTTATCGCCGAGCAGCGTGAGGATGCCTCCGGGCTTGAGCAGCCGGCTGGCGCCGCTGATCAGATGATGCACCACCGGTTTCTCCTTGGAGACGCGGTAGAGTACAAGATCGTATTCACCTTCGGGGCAGGCGGACAGATCGAAATCACTGAAGCTCGCCTGCCAGCCTGAAGCCTGCAGTCGCTCGATGACATCGAAGCGATTGCCGATCACTTCGATGTCCTGGCGCGCCCTGAGGCTGAGTTGAATACTCTCGTCAACCAGCCACAGCACCTTGCCTGTGGCTTGGCGCAAACACTGGTTGAGTTCAGATGTGATCAGATCCATATCAGACGCTGGCGACCTCAGCCTCAGTCAGTTCACGGTATTCACCGGGTTCGAGCATCTCGTCCAACACGATATCGCCAATCTGCTCACGATGCAGGGCTTCTACCTTGTTACCCAGGGCAGCAAACATGCGCTTAACCTGGTGGTAGCGGCCTTCATGGAGGCAAACGCGCGCTTCATACTCGGACAGTATTTCCAGTTCTGCAGGTTTAGTGCGAGCCTTTTCACCGTTCAACATCAGCCCGTCAGCGAACTTGCGTACTGCATCTTCAGGAATTGGATCAGCGGTGGTGACGTGATAGACCTTACCGGTCTTGTGATTAGGCGAGGTAATGCGATGTGCCCATTGGCCATCATCGGTCAGCAGTACCAGGCCGGTGGTGTCGATGTCCAGGCGGCCGCAGATATGCAGACGCTCTGTACGTGGCATTTCCAGCAGCTCCAGCACTGTTGGATGCGTAGGGTCATCAGTGGAGCAGACCAGTCCCTCGGGCTTGTTGAGCATCAGATAACGGACACGAGGAGCCTCCAAAGGCACGCCTTGCAGGCAAACCAGATCGTCATCGCCTATTTTACGTGCCGGATTGCGTTCGTGTTCGTCGTTGACACTGATTTCACCGGCGTGCAGGAAGCGTTTTACTTCCTTGCGTGAGAAATCGGTAACGCTGGCAATATATTTATCGAGTCGCATGTGAACCTGAGCGTCATGTAAAGCGTCTAGTATATAGTAGCTGCCGGATGGACCACAGGCCGTCATGAAAGCCCGCCCGAGATCCGCTAAAATAGACGTTCGAAACCAATAGATGAGGTGGCCGTGAAGCTTTTTGTCGATAACCTGACCCACGTGGATTTTTCCTACCTGCATCCCGAGCGTGGATTGCTGGGTGAGTCCTGGGCCGTGAACCTGGTACTGGACGGCAGTCTGGATACGCAGGGCATGATCTGTGACTTCGGTGTGGTCAAACGGCGTGTAAAGCAGTGGCTGGATGCTAAAGTGGATCACTGCCTGGTGGTGCCCGCGCAGATGGAGCGTCTGCAATTGGAACAGGATTCGGGGCGTATTCGGGTCGACTGGCGTTACCCCAGTGGTGAGCGTTTTATCTGCGATGCGCCGGAACAGGCGATCGCGGCTGTGCCGGTAGCTGCTATTGATGAGCTGGGACTGGCGCACTGGTGTCGTGACCAGTTGCTGGCGCTCTTCCCGGATCAGGTTCGCGGGGTTGAGTTAGCTTTTGTGCCTGAATTCATTGATGGCCACTTTTATCATTACAGCCATGGTTTGCAGCAGCATGATGGCAACTGCCAGCGTATTGCCCACGGCCACCGCTCTCGTATCGAGATCTATCGTAATGACCAGCGAGATGAAGCCTTGGAAGGTATCTGGGCTGAGCGCTTCCGCGATATCTACATAGGAACACGGGGTCATTTGAAGGCTCAGTCCGCTGAGGAGCACCACTATGCCTATACGGCGCCTCAGGGGGAGTTTGAGCTCATACTGCCAGCTTCAGCATGTTATTTGATTGATACGGAGAGCACGGTGGAACAGATAGCTGCGCACCTGGCTCAGGTTATTCAGTCCGAGCACCCTCACGACCGTATTATCGTGCGTGCTTTTGAAGGGATCGGGAAGGGCGCTATCGCCTCGGTTTGACGCTCCAGCGATCTCCCTGCTCAAACTAAACAGCCGCCTCGATGGGCGGCTGTTTGCGTTAAGCGGACAGGGTGATTAGTCGCGCTCAATCGCCAGTGCAGTGCCCATACCACCCCCGATACACAGGGTTGCCAGGCCTTTCTTGGCATCGCGTTTGATCATTTCATGTACCAGGCTGACCAAAATACGGCAGCCGGAAGCACCGATCGGGTGACCCAAAGCGATAGCACCGCCGTTCACGTTGACGATATCGGTATTCCAGCCCAGATCCTTGTTGACGGACATGGCCTGAGCGGCGAAGGCTTCGTTGGCTTCAACCAGTTCCAGATCATCGATACCCCAACCCGCCTTTTCCAGTGCTTTGGTGGTCGCACAGATCGGGCCCGTACCCATGATGGCCGGGTCAACACCGGCAGAGGCGTAGGCCTTGATACGCGCCAGCGGCTTCAGACCCAAGGCTTCAGCTTTTTCGGCGGAACACAGGATAACGGCGGCAGCACCATCGTTGATGGTTGAGCTGTTACCTGCAGTAACAGTGCCGTCTTTTTTGAACGCAGGGCGCAGGCTACCGAGGGCTTCAACAGTGCAGCCAAAGCGTGGTTGCTCGTCAGTGTCGAAGACGACGGGATCGCCCTTGCGCTGTGGAATAGTGACAGGAATGATCTCATCCTTGAAACGGCCAGAGGTTACAGCGGCTTCGGCCTTGTTCTGAGAGGCCGTTGCGAAGGCATCCTGCTCTTCACGGGTAAAGCCGTACTTCTCAACGATGTTCTCGGTGGTGATGCCCATATGGTAATTGTTGAAGGCATCCCAGAGGCCGTCGGTGATCATGGAGTCGATCATTTTCCAGTCGCCCATGCGAGCACCGTTGCGGGAGTTCGGCAGCAGGTGTGGAGACTGGGACATGTTTTCCTGACCACCGGCAATGATCATATCGGCATCGCCGCAGCGAATTGCCTGAGTGGCCAGTTGCAGTGCTTTGAGGCCGGAGCCGCATACCTTGTTGATGGTCATCGCGGGCACTTCCTGAGGAATGCCTGCGTTGATCAGGGCTTGACGGGCCGGGTTCTGGCCGCAGCCAGCGGTCAAAACCTGACCCAGAATAACTTCGTCGACTTCGGCCGGGTTGATACCGGTCTGCTCAAGCAGTCCTTTCAGGACGGTGGAACCCAGAGTTGCAGCGGTAAGGGAGGAAAGTGAACCATTGAACGCACCCACCGCTGTGCGACCAGCGGCAACGATTACAACATCGCGCATAGTAAGTGTGCCTCTTTCATTCTTCTGGTGATTAGTCCTGTGATCATGCTAGTGCATGAAGGTGACCGCAGTATTGCACGGCATGTACTGCACACAGGTGAACCGGGCCCTGAGTGGCCGTCGGGACCTCTCGAGTCTGCGGGAACTCGGCGCGGAATGTCAATAAGACCTATAGAGGCTGGGGGTAATCAGGGGCAACACAAGGGTGATCTGAGGGGGCAGGCCTGATGAGAGCATCAGGCCTGAGCGTGGATCAGACTTCGATATTGTCGATCAGACGTGCCTTGCCCAGATGAGCAGCGGCCAGAATCACAAGCTCATCACCCGGCTGAGCCGGTTGCAGACTGTGGCGATTGAGAATGCGGTAGTAGTCGCGTCGGAAACCGGCGGCTTCAAGGGCTGCCTGAGCTGAGGCTTCCAGCAGAGCGAAATCCCGGTCACCTGCTTCAATGGCTGCAGCTGTTTGCTGCAAAGTCTGCTGAAGCAAAGGAGCAACTCTCAGTTCAGCTTCAGTCAAATAGCCGTTGCGAGAGCTCAGTGCGAGTCCTGTATCTGCACGCACGGTAGCGACCCCAAAGATCTCAACCGGCATGCACAGATCCGCTACCATGCGGCGAATCACTGCAACCTGTTGGTAATCCTTCAGGCCAAATACGGCGATGTCAGGCTGCACCATATTGAACAGCTTGCACACGACCGTAGTTACGCCGCGGAAGTGGCCTGGGCGGCTGGCGCCACAGTGCAGGTCAGACAGTACTGGCACTTCGACCAGTGTCTGCTGCTCTTGACCATCCGGGTACACTTCGGATACGGAGGGTGCAAAAACCAGATGACACCCGGCGGCTTCCAGCTGCTGCTGGTCTTGTTCGAGCGTACGCGGATAGCTGTCCAGGTCTTCGTTAGCACCGAACTGAAGCGGGTTCACGAAGATGCTGGTAATAACGACATCGGCCTGCTGCAAGGCAGTTTCAACCAGCTTCAGGTGACCCTGATGCAGGTTGCCCATGGTCGGGACCAGGGCGATGCGCTTGCCTGCACTGCGGTGCTGCGCAACAGCAGCCCGCAGATCTTTAATGGTATGTAACGTCTGCATGATTAATCGAATCCGTGTTCCTCGGCCGGGAAGCGGCCGGAGCGAACCTGTTCGCCATACTGCTGCAGGGCGTCCTGAATGCTGTCGGCTTCGGCCATAAAGTTCTTCACGAACTTGGGTGTACGGCCCGCGGTGATGCCGAGCATGTCGTGCATCACCAGCACCTGAGCATCGGTATGAGGACCCGCACCGATACCGATTACCGGTATATCCACATTGCGGGTGATCTCTTCAGCCAGAAGAGAAGGGACACATTCCAGCAGCAGCATGCTGGCGCCGGCTTCTTCAAGCGCTTTGGCATCTTCCAGCATCTTCAGTGCGCTGTGCTTGTCACGGCCCTGTACACGGTAGCCACCCAGTTTGTTCACAGCCTGAGGGGTCAAGCCCAGGTGAGCACAAACAGGGACGCCGCGCTCGGCCAGGAGGCTAACGCTTTCGCATAACCAGGCACCGCCTTCCAGTTTGATGATTTGAGCGCCGGCCTGCATGAGGACACCGGCACTCTCCATTGCCTGTTCTGGCGTGGCATAGCTCATAAAGGGCAGATCGGCCATGATCATGGCACCCTGGTTGCCACGGGCAACACAGGCAGTGTGGTACGCCATCTCCTCAACGGAGACGGGCAGGGTGCTATCCTGTCCCTGCAGTACCATGCCGAGGGAGTCGCCCACGAGGATCATCTCGATTCCGGCGCTGCTGACCTGGTGCGCGAAGGTAGCGTCGTATGCGGTCAGGACGGCAAACTTTTCACCCGCCTGTTTACGGGCGCTGAGGGTATGCAGCGTGATGTTACTCATAGCCTTCTCTTTTTTATCGTTTAGATGGCCGATCAAGTCAGCCTTGTGCAAATCTTGCGCGATTATAGCGATATCTTTTCCAATGTGCCCAGTGGACAATTGGCTAGATACTGTTGCAGTGCGGAACCATCCGGCAGCAGCAGATCAGGTGCTATCTCGGCCAATGGCCAGAGCACAAAGTTTCGCTCCAGCATCCAGGCATGAGGGACGATGAGGCGTTCGGTCTCAATTACCTGGTTGTCATACAGCAAAATATCCAAATCCAGGGTACGAGGTCCCCAGTGGATTTTGCGGACTCGTTGGTGCGCCTGCTCAATAGCTTGAAGCGCGTCCAGCAAAGCTTCGGGTGCCAGCTCGGTGTCCAGCGCCGCCACTGCATTCACATAGTCCGGTTGACCTGCCGGCCCTACGGGATCAGAGCGATACAGAGAGGACGAGGCACTCAGCCGGGTATCGGGAATGTTGGTCAATTCCCGCAGGGCTTTGCTGACCTGCTGCAAAGGCTCGTCCAGATTGCTGCCCAGTCCAACATAAGCACGCATGGATCAGTTGTCCTGTGCCGAGGTATTGTCGGCCGCGGGCTTGTTCTGATTGCCCGCAGGCTTGCGGCGATTCGGGCGACGGCGTCGCTTGCGGCGTGGAGCTTCTTCCTGCTCCTGCGGCATCATTTCACGGCGCGAGATCGGGTTGGCAGCCTGGTAGTCGGTCCACCACTGGCTCAGTCCGCCCAGGTCTTCACCACTGTTTTCACGCAGCAGCAGCAGATCGTAGGCGGCACGGAAGCGTGGTTGTTCCATCAATTGGTCCGCTTTTTTGCCCTGACGGCGTGGCAAGCGTAACTGCAGTTCCCAGATTTCTCGAACCGGTGTGGAGAATCGACGTGGAATCGCTGTGTGCTTCACCTGTTCCCCCAGGATCTGGTTGGCAGCCTCATGCAGACGCGGCACGGGGGGCAGGTCGGTTTCGTCTTCCAGTTGCTGCATTCGACGCTGCAGCGGGTACCACAGCAGAGCGGCAAACAGGAATGCGGGGGTCACGCTCTTGCCTTGTGCCAGACGGCGGTCGGTATTGCACAGTGCGTTGACCACCAGGGTTTCTACTGGGTAGTCCTCGTCGTCCAGAGCTTCATCTGTCAGTGGGAACAGGTATTGGAATAGCCCAAAGCGCTTGAGCTGGCGGAAAGAGGCTTCACCATGGCCGCTCTGCAACAGCTTGAGTACTTCATCAAACAGACGGGCTGCGGCGACGTTGCGCATCAGCGGTGCCAGTTCATGGATCGGTTGCGCGGTGCCTGGCTCAATGTCGAAACCCAGCTTGGCAGCAAAGCGAGCGGCCCTGAGCATACGGACAGGGTCTTCACGGTAGCGTTCTGAGGCATCACCGATCATGCGCAGGCAACGGTTCTGAATATCACGATAGCCGTTGGCAAAGTCGATCAGACTATGATCCTTGGCATCGTAATAGAGGGCATTCACGGTGAAGTCACGGCGCAGGGCATCTTCTTCGATGGTGCCGTACACATTGTCACGCACGATCATGCCGGTATCGGCGGTACGGGCATTATCCTTGCCGGCCCTGTCGTGATCATGTGATGCACGGAAAGTTGCGACTTCTATAATATCGCGCCCAAAACGAACGTGAAGCAGCTTGAAACGACGTCCGATCAAGCGTCCACGGCGAAACAGTGCTTCTGCCTCTTCCGGGTGCGCTGATGTGGCGATATCAAAGTCCTTGGGCTGTTTTTGCATTAGCAAATCGCGGATGCAGCCGCCGACCAGGTAGCCCTCGTAGCCAGCATCTTCCAGGCGATAGACGACTTTCATCGCATTATCATCCAGGTGTCGGCGAGGGATCTGGTGTTCGCTTTCCGGAATTACCCGGCGGGCACCCAGAGGGAGCTCCGGCGCTTCTTTTGACGGTGTCGTGGGTGCATTGGCGTCTTGGGTCTTTGCCTGAGTGCCGGCTTGGGCACTGCGACGCAGCAACAGCCAGATGATCACGGCTACGGCCAGTAGCGCGATGATGATTAAAACGGTGCTCGACATGAGTGATTAATTGTCCCTGTCTTTATCTGGTCACGGATGACGCATCATACCACCTGGGTCGGTGCTCGCATAAGGTCGTTCAAATGGGGTATGAAATTTGATAAAGATTTGATTCAGGGGAAGGTGAGGAGTGGGGGGTGTCGGTCGCGAAGTGACAACGTAAAACTTAGCTTGTTGTTTTTGTTCCTAAGAGCACTGTTTGGGGAGCGCTGCTTGTCACTTCTACGACCGACTAAGCCTCATTATTATTTTTATTCGAGGCAGGTCACTCATCTATCTGGTCTATTTTTATTTTTATTAATGATCAGATGTCAGGGTGTCGTTGTTGTTGTTCTGATCTATATAAAGCATGGCGCGTGCCAATTTCTTTAACTTGTTGTTTTTTAACGGTATTGGAATTTTGTGCTAGTCCTTTTGGCCTAATTTTGCACTTGAGTGTTACCTAAATATACGACTTTTGTGCTGAGACTGAGTAGTAAGGTAACAAGCTTTGTGGGTGTTACCCACACACACGCACACATTGGCATCAGGCTTTGGGTTTACGAGGAATCCCCAGTTTTTGACGGCGTTCCCACAGGCTTTTGCGGCTGATACCCAATGTCTTGGCCAGTTCGGTTTCACTCATGGTGTCCTGATTTTCCAGGACAAAGCGCTGGAAATAATCATCCAGAGACAAGTCAGTACGGTTTTGTTCTCGAGGTGCCTGTACCTCTGGCTGAGATATGTAACTGGCTTCCAGCTCAGACAGACTCTGAGGTTCGACTTCAATTCCCAACAAGTCGGGTGTGATGCGGTCACAATCAGCCAGGATGACGGCTCGCTCTATGGCGTTTTCAAGCTCGCGCACATTGCCTGGCCAGGGGTAACGGCGCATGAGCTCGAGGGCGTCTGGGCTGAAGCTCAGTTGTTCACATCCCAGTTTGTCGCCTTGCTTGGCCAGGAAAGCACGTGCCAGCTCCAGGATATCGGCTTCGCGGTCACGCAGCGGAGGCATGCGCAGCTCCATGACATAGAGGCGGTAGTAAAGGTCTTCACGGAATTCGCCATTGCGAGCGCGGTTTTTCAGATCACGATGCGTCGCCGCGATCAGGCGAACATCCACAGTGACGGCTTGCACGGCACCCACGCGACGGATTTCACCTTCCTGCAGGAAACGCAGGAGGCGAGCCTGGGCCTCAAGGGGCAGCTCGCCTATTTCATCGAGGAAAAGAGTGCCACCATCCGCCGCTTCAATCAGGCCGCTGCGGCCGCTGGTCGCACCGGTAAACGCGCCTTTTTCGTGACCGAATAACTCGGACTCGATCAGTGTTTCCGGAATGGCCGCACAGTTCACGCAGATCATGGGTTTGTTGGCACGTCCACTTTGTTCGTGGATAGCGCGAGCGGCCAGCTCCTTGCCGGTGCCGGACTCGCCCAGAATGAGAACGGTGGCATCGGTACGTGCAACTTTTTGAATCCGTCGGTCCAGCTCCTGCATCGCTTGGCAGGAACCAATAATGTGTGTCTTGCCGTCCTTGTTGTCTGTACTCGCCAACTCCTGAGGCGCGGCCCCGCGTTGCTCCTTCTGCTCCAGAATAGTAGCAACCGTTTTCAACATATCATCATGGTCAAACGGCTTGGCGATGTAATCCACAGCACCCAGCTTCATGGCGTCGACTGCCGATTTTAGACTGGCATAGCTGGTCATGATCAGGACGGGAACATTCGTGGCGAGACCTATAAGATCGGTTCCCGGAGCACCGGGCAAACGCAGGTCGGAAATAATCAGGTCAAAATTGTCCAGACTAAAGCGTTCAGTCGCCTCGCTGACGGACTCGGCATCACTGATCTCATAGCCGTTTTTTTCCAGCAGACGCTTAAGTGCCGAGCGAATAATGCTTTCGTCTTCGACAATCAGAATTCGATTCATCCGGTCAAACCTTCCTCATTTGCCTCCGGTGGACACTGAGCCATTGGGTCGCTCTGTAGCCGGGGTAAGGTAATAACAACCCGTGTGCCTTTATTCTGTTTCTTGTTGGCCGGACTCAAGATTTCGATATTACCATAGTGCTGGGTGATGATGTTGTAGACCAAAGGTAGTCCCAAACCTGTTCCCTTGCCGGGCTCTTTAGTGGTAAAGAAGGGCTCAAACAGCTGGTCCAGATTCTCCGGCGATATACCAGAGCCCTCATCGGTAATCATCACTTGAGCGCTGAGTTTGTGTAGTTCGGTCTCAATATGGATATTGCCGTTATCTTCGGATGCGTCGCTGGCATTGTTGAGCAGGTTAACGAACACCTGCAGTAACAGCTGCAGATCGCCGGGAATGAACAGGTCGGGTTCCACCTGATTGTGAAAGGTTTGCTCGCGACCGCGACGGTCCAGTGAAACCAGATGAATGGCCTCAGTCACACATTCATGCAGATTGACCGGCTCAAAATGCTCAGGCCCGTCCTGGCGACCGGTATGGGCAAAGCGAACCAGTGATTGCACGATACGAGTGATACGACGCGTCTGATCCACGATTTGATCACCTGTGGATAGAATCTCAGGCTCTTCGGTTTCAAGTTTGAGGTTCTGTGCCAGGCATGCGATACCGGTTACCGGGTTGCCGATTTCGTGTGCGACACCGGCTGCGAAACGGCCGATAGAGGCCAGCCGCTCGCTGTGGGCGAGTTTGCGCGCCAGCATTTGTGGCTGGGTTTCATCCTCAATCAGTAACACCATGCCGGGATCGGGAGCATCATCCAGGGGAGCCTTGTGCAGACTGAACCAGCGCTGGCTTCCCTGTAACTCGATACCGCTGGCTTCCTGATGTAACTCCTGTGCACCAGCGAATTCATTCAGCAGCTTTCCCCAGGGGGACGGCAGTTGTGCGAGGTCGATCCCAAGTGCGGCTTCGGTGCTAAGGCCTGTGTACTGTTCCATCTCAGCATTCCAGAACAAAATACGGTGTTGTGCATCGATGGTGCAGGCGCCCAAGGGGAGTCTCTGCAAGGTGGCGCGGTGATAGCGACGCAGCTGGTCAAGCTCGGCGGCCAGGCCAGACAGGCGCTGGTCGTAGGTTTCCAGCTGTTGCTCAAGCAAGTGCACATTTCGCGCTTTAAAGCCCGAGTCCAACCCTTCATCCAGTGGTTGCAATAAGGTGGCAGCTTCTACCGGGCCTAGCAGACCGGACAGGTTTTGTTCCAGTTGGGTTCTCAGCCGTAAGGTGTCCAGCGGCTTCAATTGTCCGGTGGGTAGTTGCAGTTCTCGCAGTGCGCGTCGCACTTCACGGCGGGCGGTTTTCTCACCCAAGCGAGGGCTCAGGCGCAACGTGAAGTCCTGGTCGCTTTCTCCCTGAACCTGGCGCCCTGTCGGTCCGGGCAGGGCATTCAGCATGCAAGCGTCTGCTGCTGCGCGCTCCTGTCGACTGCTAGGGAAAATCAGTGACCCCAGTACCAGTAGGCATACATTCACCGCCAGTGAAAGCAGAGCAAAGCGATGACTGTCGACAAGCAGTTCGTCAGCGGCCTCGCTGCCGGCAATCATCATGGGAAGCAGCAGGCCAAGGGCCCAGATTACGAAGCCTCCACAGAGTCCCAGCAAGAAACCGTTACGGCTGGCGCGAGGCCAGTACAGCGTTGCCAGTACGCCGGGTAAAAATTGTAGAAAACCGATAAAGGCCAGCAGTCCCAGTTGGTTGAGACTGAATCGATAGCCGATGAACTGGAAAAACAGGTAACTGCCCAGCAGCAGCCCCATAATGATCAGGCGGCGAATCCATAACAGCCAGGCATAAAAGCGGACATTGTCCGGTACTCGTACGAGGGGCAGTACGACGTGGTTTTGCAGCATGGATGCCAGTGCGACGGTGGCGACAATAATGATGCCACAGGCAGCCGAAAGTCCTCCAATAAATGCCAGGGTGCTGAACCAGGGTAGCTCCAATGTCTGGCCCAGTTGCAGTACCAGATACTCGGGGTTGGATAGAGCCTGAGTTTTAACGGCTGCCCAGAGGATGGGGGGGACGCACAGTGCCAGTATCAACAGGAACAAAGGAATGCCCCAGCTGGCGCGATACAGGCTTTCCGGTGGCAGGTTTTCGGTAAAGGCGATCTGGAACATATGCGGCATGACAAAGGCACAGGCAAAGAATGCCAGTAATAGAATCTGCCAGTGATCGCTCTGCTGCTGTTGTTGCAGGGCCGTTAATTGCTCGGGATGGGCTTGAAGCCATTCGCTTAATTCGGACGGGCCTCCGAGTATAAAAAAGAAGGCGTAGAGTGCGATTGAAACCAAGGCGACCAGCTTAATAAAAGACGCCAAAGCAATGGCAAATACCAGACCGTTGTGACTGTTTCGCAGTGAGGCGTGGCGGGCGCCAAACAGAATACTGAACAGGGCGATCACTACACAAAAGGCGGCGGCAGCCCGAGAGGATGAAACCTGCTGGTTCAGCATCGGCAGAGAGTCGGCCAATGCCTGAATCTGAATGGAAATCAGTGGCAGGCTGATAAACAGTGTCAGCAGGGTAGTGAGGGTGCCGACACGTCCACTGCGAAAGCGGAAGGAAAACAGATCGGCCAAGGAGCTGAGCTGGTGGCGGCGCGTGATCCGGTATATCGGGATCAAAATAACCGGGGAGAGTAAAAAGGCAGCGGATGCACCTAAATAGGAGGTCAGGTAGGCATATCCGGAACTGTGAGCCAGGCCAAAGATGCCGTAAAAGGTCCAGGCGCTGGCAAACACACCCAGGGCGAGTACATGGACAGCCGGGTGACGGGTCAGGCGATCGGGCAGTATTCGTTTTTCCGTGAGCCAGGCGGCACCAAAGAGCGTTAACAGATAGCCGCAGCCCAGTAAGAGTAATGCTGAGAGTTCAAAGTTCATGGTGACGTTGGCGCCATTCAGCGAGGGCAGTGAGGGCGATCAACAGGCCCCAGATTATAAAAGGCATCAGCCAGTGATGGTCGGCAAACAGCCACCAGTCCATCAGGCCCGGAAAGAGCAGGGCGATGCCCACAGCGACCAGCAGCAGTAAACGGTGACGGTACATTTCACTCCTCTTCCTGTTGCAAGCTGAGCACAGCTGGAATTTGGTCCAGCTTCCAGTGTCTTTCGCCCCATTGCAACAACTCATCCACAGTGGCATCAACCAGTTCGGCTGGAGGCTGTTGGCCCAGCAGTGTTAATGCGTTGAACAATAGTTGTTGGCGTGCCTGAGGCGTAATGGCCGGGGCAAGATTCTGTTTACTCAGTTTTTGTCCGTCGCGATTGGTGATCACCGGGATATGGGCATAACTGGGATGTGGGTAGTTCAAGTGTGTTTGCAGCAGCAGCTGGTGCGGGGTTTCGTCAATCAGGTCACTGCCTCTCAGAATATCGGTTACGCCCTGTTCGGCATCATCCACAACCACTGCCAGCTGATAGGCAAATAGACCGTCACGGCGAAAAATCACAAAGTCACCCTCATGGCCTTGCCAGTCATAGTGGCGTGGTCCCTGAATATGGTCGCAGAAGGTCTCTGAGCCGGCTGGGTGCGTTACCCTGAAGGCGCAGTGTTCCAATGATTTGGGAGGGTGGTTCAGGCAATAGCCATCATAGCCATTGGCGCCACGCAGTTTTAACTGTTTGCGGCTGCAGTTACACGGATAGGCAAGGCCATGCTGACGAAGTTGCTCAAGAGCATCCTGATACAACGTGTGTCGTTGACTTTGATAAATGACTTCGCCATCCCAGTGCAGGCCAAAGGCTTCCAGCGTGCGCAGGATATTTTCTGCGGCACCGGGTTGCTCTCGAGGGGGATCCAGGTCTTCAATGCGGACCAGCCAGTGCCCTTTTCGAGCGCGAATATCAAGATAGCTGGCCAATGCTGCCAGCAGCGAGCCGAAGTGAAGAGGTCCGGTCGGCGAGGGCGCGAAGCGTCCGACAATGTGCACGGGCGGGACAGCAGAGAGGGGCGCTTTCACGCCCCGCTCGGTCTTAACGACCGATCTGCTTTTCCTTGATCTCGGCCAGCGTCTTGCAGTCGATGCAGAGGGTAGCCGTCGGACGAGCTTCCAGACGGCGAATGCCGATCTCTACACCACAGGCTTCGCAATAGCCGTAGTCATCTTCGTCAATGCTTTCGATCGCTTCGTCGATCTTGCGGATCAGCTTGCGCTCGCGGTCTCGGGTGCGCAGTTCGAGACTGAACTCTTCTTCCTGACTGGCACGGTCACTAGGGTCCGCGAAGTTGGAAGCTTCTTCTTTAAGATGGGTGATGGTGCTGTCCACCTCTTCCATCAGCTCGCGTTTCCAGCCAAGCAGGATCTTGCGGAAATGCTCTTTCTGCGCATCGTTCATGTACTCTTCGCTGTCGTTCAGCGGATAAGGTTCAAAGTGCATGAACTGGGAATCAGTTGTATTAGGCATTTGGCGCAGCCTCAAGTCATTGGGGGTCCAGACCAGACGAGGCCTGACTGCCCCGGGTCCGATGCCCTGAATAAGGAACACTGGTGCTTTAAAAGCCGGTGAAATTACCAGAACCCCACCCTTTAGGCTAGACCCGCTGTGGCATTTTGCCATCTCGATTGATATTCGACAGCGCTCAGCAGGGTACAGCTTCGACCAATGTCGATATACTGAGGCGGAAATTAAGGACCGGGAGACGGGAATGACAAAGGGCTGGACCGAACGCGCGCGCGAGATCGATTCGTTCAAGGTAATGGATTTGTTGAAAAGAGCCGCCGAGCTGGATGCTGAAGGCATGGATGTGGTGCACATGGAGGCCGGTGAACCGGATTTTCCGACAGCACCTGCAATCGTACAGGCTGCGCACGCTGCCCTGGAAAGCGGTCAGACCCGTTATACCCCGGCTGGTGGCATCATGCCCTTACGTGAAGCCATTGCCGGTTTCTATCACCAGCGTTATGGCGTTGAGCTGGCGCCCGAGCAGGTGCTGGTGACTGCGGGAGCTTCTGGTGCTCTGTTGCTGGCGTTTTCCCTGTTGGCAGCGCCGGGCAGCAAATTTATGCTCGCTGATCCCGGCTACCCCTGTAATCGTCAGTTCCTGCGCTTGCTGGAATCTCGCGGGCAGCTCGTGCCTGTAGGGCCTGAGACCAATTATCAGCTGACGGCCGAGCTGATCGAACAACACTGGCAAGAGGATACTGCCGGTGTATTGCTGGCGTCACCCTCAAACCCGACGGGCTCAGTGGTACCGCGTGAGCAGCTGGCGGCGATTGCTGAAACGGTAAGTCGTCTGGATGGTCGTTTGATTGTTGATGAGATTTACCACGGCCTGACCTACGGCTTTGATGCCGAGACAGTTCTGTCTGTGGCGCCGGATGCGATTGTACTCAACAGCTTCTCGAAATACTTCGGTATGACCGGCTGGCGCCTGGGCTGGCTGGTGGCACAGGCAGATGAAGTAGCGGAGATGGAAAAAATCGCCCAGAACCTGTTTATCTCTCCGGCGACCCTGTCTCAACATGCAGCCCTGGCGGCTTTCCAGCCGGAAACGCTGGAAATACTGGAACAGCGTAGGGAGGCTTTTGCATTGCGTCGTGATCGTCTGGTGGAAGGGCTGCGCGAGCTGGGTTTCGGGATTCCGTTGATGCCGGAAGGCGCTTTCTATGTGTATGCCGACGCTTCACACCTGACCGATGACAGTTTTGCGTTCTGTTGGTCGTTGCTGGAAGAGGATTTGCTGGCGGTGACGCCGGGGGCCGATTTTGGTTTCAACCACCCGGAACGGTTCATCCGCTTTGCTTACACTACGGGCATGGATCGGATTGAGCTGGCGTTGGAGCGACTACGCGCGCGTATCAGTCGCGGCTGAGGTATACGGCCCCATCGATGAGCACACACTGGAGTTGTTCCAGTTGTTCACCAGGGCAGGGGCCCGCGATGCAAGTGCCATCCTCGATGCCGAACAGGGCGCCGTGGGTGGCACACTGGATAAACTGCTTTTCGTAGTCGAGAAACTGATTCGGCTGCCACTCCAGGCGAATGCCGCGGTGGGGGCAGCTGTTGCGCCAGGCAATCAGCTTGTCACCACGGCGAAATACCAGCACTGCCGTGCCGTCGTCCAGATCGAAACCCTGTCCTTCTATCGAGTCCAGTTCTTCCAGCTGGCAAAGATAGATTTCAGTCATCGCCATCTCCCAACAGACGTTGAGCGCGCAGCTGAGCCATTAATTGCTCGATCGCCTCATCATCGCGGGTATCCACCGGCAGGGTGAAAAGCTGCTCTTCGCTGCTGAGCGGCTGCATCATTTTCTTCTGCTCTCTCATGACGGCCACATCCGCATCGGACGGGTCCAGGCCCTCTTCCTGTCGCCGCTTGAGGCGCGCTTCAATCAGATTCTGTTCACAGTGACAGCTGATGATGCGGACTGGGATATTCAGGCCTTTTGCCAGTTCCACGTAAGCATTTCGGGTGCGTTGCTGAATAAAGGTGGCATCGACCACAACCGAGTAACCGGCTCTGAGCATCAATGCTGTTTTATCAAACAGGTGCTGGAAAGTACGGCTGTTCATTTCAGCGCCGTAAAGCTCTACCGACTGACCCTGCAAGCTCAGTTCACGGTAGATGCGCTTACGCTCTACATCCGAGCGGATACGAATGACGCCCACGGCTTCTGCCAGACGCTCGCTGAGGTAGCTCTTGCCGCTGCCGCTGACACCGTGCATCAGGAAAATTGCCGGGCTGCGTTCGCGGTAATAATGCTCGGTCAGCTTGAGATACTGGCGGCAGCTGGGCACGTCAGGCTGACTGCCCAGCATGGCGACCTTGGCGCGCACCATGGAGCGGTAAGCCTTGAAGAAATTGAGCAGTGGCAAGGCATCGTAGTCGCCGGTCAACTCGAGGTAGAGGTTGAGGCAGCGGTTTGCCCAGCGGAACTGCTGGTTGGCTTCCAAATCCATCAGCAGGAACGCCAGATCCGAAATGGTATCGATCCAGCGGAATTCCAGGTTGAACTCGATGCAGTCGAACAGGCGCAAATGGTCATGGAACAGATTGACGTTGGCCAGGTGGAGGTCACCGTGGCATTCCCGTACATGTCCCTTTTGTTTGCGCTGTTTGATCAGACCACTGAGGGCCTGAAACTTGGCCGCGGTTTGCGAGGACAGCTGTTGCAAAAGTGCCTGATCATCTGTGTTCAGATAGTCGGGCTGAATATGGCGATAGTTATCGGCAATTACTTCCCACAGCGTTTCCGGTTCGCCCCAGGGACTGTCCTGAGCCACGATGGGAATGCGGGAGTGAAAGTCGGCGATCTGCTCGGCGAGCAGGTCGATCCAATGGGCTTCGAACAACTGGCGTTTTAGCAGACGATCAAGCCTCAGTTCAGTATCGAACTGATACATTTTAACGGCATACTCGATCGCTTCGCCTTCCGTATCCAGCTCAGGGGCTTCATCACTGCCGCCGATGGCGACCAGTCCGATGTAGATATCAGGGGCCAGACGCTGGTTCAGGCGAACTTCCTCTTCACAGCAATGGCGTCGCTGGGCAAGGGTAGTAAAGTCCAGAAAACCGAAATTGACCGGCTTTTTAACCTTGTAGGCGTATTCACCGGTAAGAAGAATCCAGGATATGTGCGTCTCGATCACCTCAATCTGTTCCACCGGGTGTGGGTAACAGGCGGGATCGCGCAGGGATTCGATCAATGTGGGTAACATGGGGTTCCTGCTGTTGTCGGCGACGGCATAGGATTATACTGATCCGATGAGTAAAAAGAGAACACCTTCCGCCAAAGGACGCCGTTCGCGTCAAAAATCCCAACCCTCTCGTTTCGGTCGTTTCCTGCGCTGGCTGTTGAAGCTGGGGCTGGTGCTGACGGTGATTGCCGCTGCCGGGCTGGTGTATCTGGATGCTCAGGTACGTTCCAAATTCGAGGGTAAGCGCTGGGCATTGCCTGCCAAGGTATATGCACGTCCGTTGGAATTGTATCCCGGTCAGGCGATCGCCATGAGTGAACTGAAGCAGGAGCTTAAGACACTCAATTACCGTTTTGTGCGCTCGGCGGATCAGCCAGGTGCCGTTGAATGGGCCAGCACGCGAGCACGTATCCATAGCCGTGGGTTCGACTTTCCGGACGGTGCCGAACCCTCACGCAACATGCTGCTGACCTTCTCGGGTGATCGTCTGCAATCGATCAAGAGTAGCGATGGCCGTGCCTTGCCGCTGGTTCGCCTGGAACCGATGCTGATCGGTGGTATTTATCCCAAATCCAATGAAGATCGTGATCTGATCAAGCTGGATGAGGCGCCACCGCACTTGGCTCAAGCGCTGGTTACGGTGGAGGACCGGGCGTTCTATGACCACTGGGGCGTATCGCCGAAGGGTATTGCTCGTGCCATGTGGGTGAATATCCGTGCAGGACGTTTCGTACAGGGCGGCAGTACTCTGACCCAGCAGCTGATCAAAAACTTCTATCTCACCTCCGAACGTACGCTCAGTCGAAAGCTGCTCGAATTGCCAATGGCAATGCTGCTGGAGCTGCATTACGACAAGGAAGAAATTCTTGAGGCGTATCTGAACGAGGTCTATCTGGGGCAGTCAGGTGGTCGCGCCATTCACGGCTTTGGTCTGGCCAGTCAGTACTACTTCGCTCGTCCGGTGCAGGAGCTGGAGTTGCATCAGGTTGCCTTGCTGGCCGGTATGGTGAAGGGACCTTCATGGTATGACCCGCGCCGCAACCCCGATCGTGCCATGGAGCGCCGCAACCTGGTGTTGACCATGCTGTTTGAGCAGGGCGAGATCAGCCGCGAAGAATATGATCATGCCCGTCGCCAGACGCTAGGTGTGGTGAAGCAGAGCAGCCTGCATAACGGCGCCTTCCCGGCCTACCTGGATCTGGTTAAGCGTAAGCTGCGTGAAGAGTACCGCGATGAAGACCTCAGCAGTGAAGGTTTGCGAGTATTCACAGCGCTTGATCCGCTGGTGCAGACACGGGCTGAAGCCGCCTTGGATACCGGTATCAAAGGGCTGGAAAAACGCTATGGCAAACGGGCGCTAAACCTGGAAGCCAGTATGGTGGTGACCGATCCTCAAACCGGGGAAGTAATGGCCATCATCGGTGGTCGAGATAATCGTTACAGCGGCTTTAACCGGGCGCTGGATGCGCTGCGTCCCATAGGCTCTCTGGTCAAGCCTGCGGTGTATCTGGCTGCGCTGGAGCAGGGCTATACCCTGGCCACTCCGCTGGAAGATGAACCGCTGAGCGTGAAAATGCCCGACGGATCTGCGTGGGAGCCGCAAAACTTTGATCATCGCAGCCACGGCGTCATTCCGTTACACCGGTCGCTGGCATTGTCCTACAACCAGTCTACTGCGCGGCTGGGCATGAATGTGGGGCTGGATAAGGTGATCGATGTGCTGCAGCGCTTGGGTGCAGAACGTGACCTCAAGGCCTACCCATCTCTGCTGCTGGGTGCTCAGGCGTTATCACCGTTGGAGCTGGCCAGTATTTACCAGACGATTGCAGCCAACGGCTTTCGTATGCCGCTGAGGGTTATTCGCCGGGTTACTGATGCCGAAGGTCAAGAACTGTCACGTTATCCCTTTACGCTTAAGCAGCAAGTAAAACCCGAGCTGATGCATCTGCTACAGTATGCGCTGCAGGAAGTAGCCCGTGAGGGTACCGCGCGCAGTGTCTATTCGGTACTGCCGGACAACCTCAACGTGGGTGGCAAGACGGGGACTTCCAATGATCAGCGTGACAGCTGGTTCGCCGGGTTTGCCGGCGATCGCCTGGCGGTGGTTTGGCTGGGACGTGATGACAACTCACAGCTGCCTTTTACGGGGTCCGGTGGCGCACTCAGGGTATGGACCGAGTTCATGCGACGTGAGTCGCCCGAGCCTTTCCTTGCCACTCGTCCCGCTGGCGTTGAATATGTATGGATTGATGAAGCGACGGGCCTGAGGTCGGATCCACGCTGTGAAGGGTCGCGGCAGTTGCCGTTCCTGGATGGAACAGCGCCCGACGACAAGGTAGATTGCGGTCTGGATAATCCTGTGCGCCGATCGCTGGACTGGTTCCGCAACTGGTTTGACTGATTTGAGAAGGAAATGATGAAAAAATTCTGTCTAACGCTGGCGCTGGCCACGTTGGTGACGGGGTGTGCTGGCCCCAACCCGTATCGCACACCCGTTGAAGATCGTGGGCAGGCGTCTCAACCCATCGTTGAGCCTTCTGCCCAGCCCGGAGCCGTAGTGCCAGCTGAAACTGCGCCAGGTGTCAGTGTAAAGCCGGTAACCCGAGTGACTGTTGTGCGAGAGCAGCGTGATGTGGCGACTTCACCTCAGGCCGTGGATATTCAGTCCAGCCAGCCGGTTGTCAGTCAGCCACAGAGTCCTGCCGTGATTGCGTTGCTGGAGACTGCGCGCACAGATAGCAGCAGTGGTGATCTGCGTACCGCTCAGAGCCGCTTGGAGCGTGCGTTGCGAATCGCGCCGCGTGACCCTGAGGTCTATATCCAGCTGGCGGATGTGCAGCGTCGTCAGGGGCAGTTCCTGCAGGCCGAGCAGGTGGCATTGAAAGGTGTCAGTGTCGCGGCCGGTCAGCCAGGCCCGCTTAAGCGCCTGTGGCAGTTGATTGCAGAGATTCGTCAGGAAGGGGGTAACGCTCAGGGAGCCAAGGAAGCGCGCGCAAAAGCAGCGGCCTATTAACTCCCTGATAGACGCAACAGCCTAGTCTGGCTGTTGCGATTGAGCTTTCTGTAAGAAGGCGAAGCAGATCAACCCCAGGCTGGCGGCCTGTGCCACTGGTGCTAACAGAGCCGGCGGCGCTTCAGACAACAGTGCTGAGGCGCTGATGCCGAGTAGCAGCAAAGGCGCAGCCAGCACCAAAGCAAGGCGGCCCGCTATATCCTTCCATTTGAACGCTGCCAACATCAGGGCTGCCGCCATCGCGATACTGAGCCAGAGGGTGTAGCTTTCCCCTAAACCCATGCGGCGGCACAGCTCGAACGCGGCAAACAGCGCCAGTAACCAGCGCCCCCAGCCGGCCTTGGACCAATACCAGCCCATCGCCAATGCCAGAGCTGCAGTTACCAGCAGCGGCAAACCTGCATAGAGGGCCAGGTTGTCGAGCAGGCGCTGTAACGTAGCAATGTCCTGATTATCAGGTGTAAGCAGCAACTGCCCCATGGCTGCCAGCGTGATGAAAATCAAACTGAGACTGCTCACCTGAAGCTGTGACTGAGGCGCTTCAGCCAGCACCTCGCTGCGACGAAAGAGCAGCACGGCGCTGGCAAGGGCGGTGACCAGGATCAGGCCATTTCCCAACATTCTGAATTAACCCGCCAGCTTGGCAAAGACACGGTCAGCGGCTGCCAGAGTGGCATCCAGCTCAGCTTCTGTGTGGGCGTCTGATACGAAGCCTGCCTCAAATGCAGAAGGCGCAAGATAAACACCCTCATCCAGCATTCCGTGGAAGAATTTGCCGAATCGTTCTGCATCACAGGCAGTGGCTTCGGCAAAGCTGGTGACGCTTTCCTGATCGGTGAAGAACAGGCCGAACATGCCACCGACGCAGCTGGTAGTGAACGGAATACCGTGGCGAGCGGCCATGGCTTCCAGCCCCTGTGTCAGGTACTCAGCCTTGGCTGCGAGTGCCTCATGGATACCTTCCTGTTTCAGTGCGGTCAGCATTGCCAGGCCCGCGGACATGGCCAGCGGGTTACCGGACAGGGTGCCTGCCTGATACACCGGACCCAGCGGGGCGATATGTTCCATGATTTCACGCTTGCCGCCAAAGGCACCTACTGGCAGACCGCCACCAATCACTTTGCCCAGAGTGGTCAGATCCGGCTTGATGCCATACAGCTCCTGAGCGCCGCCCAGTGCAACGCGGAAACCGGTCATCACCTCGTCAAAAATCAGCACGCTGCCGTACTGGTCACAGACTTCACGCAGACCTTCAAGGAAGCCTTCCTTGGGCGGGATGCAGTTCATGTTGCCAGCTACCGGTTCAACGATGATACAGGCGACCTGATCGCCGATTTCAGCGAAGGCTGTACGCACGTTTTCGATGTCGTTGTAGTTCAGCGTGATGGTGTGCTCGGCCAGTGCGGCAGGTACTCCCGGAGAGTTGGGCTCGCCCAGTGTCAGGGCGCCGGAGCCAGCTTTTACCAGCAGAGAGTCAGAGTGACCGTGGTAGCAGCCTTCAAACTTGACGATTTTGTCACGACCGGTAAAACCGCGTGCCAGACGAATTGCACTCATGGTGGCTTCGGTACCGGAACTGACCATGCGCACCATATCCATGGATGGAACCAGTTCACATACCAGATCAGCCATTTCGGTTTCAATCGCCGTTGGCGCGCCGAAGCCCAGACCATTGTCCAGCATTTCACGGACCGCATTAATCACCGGCGGGTAAGAGTGACCAAACAGCATGGGCCCCCAGGAGCCAACATAGTCGATGTACTGGCGGTCATCCTCATCGAACAGGAAAGGGCCTTCACCACGCTTGAAGAACACCGGCGTGCCGCCGACACCCTTGAATGCGCGAACCGGCGAGTTTACGCCACCCGGGATATGAGCCTGAGCGGCCTGAAACAGGGATTCTGAACGTGACATGAGACACTTCCTATAATTTGGTGAAAAAGTGGGTTAAACCGTTGGAAACTGCTGTGTGAAGCGGTGAGCCTGTTGCTGGATATCTTCGACTGCAAACAGGGCGTGCACTACGGCGACCAAATCGGCACCGGCTTCAATGACCTGGGCTGCATTATCCACGCTGATCCCGCCAATCGCCACCACAGGAACCTGCAATTGTGCTTTGGCCTGCTGCAACAAGTGCAAAGGTGCCGGGGATGCACCGGGTTTGGTTTGAGAAGGAAAAAAGGCTCCAAAGGCAACATGGTCGGCACCCTGATGCACGGCCTGAAGTGCCAGCTCCAGGCTGTCATGACAGGTCTGACCGATCAGTGCTTTGGGGCCCAGGTAGGCGCGGGCTTCAGCCACGCTGCCATCGCCTTGCCCCAGATGAACCCCCGCGGCCAGGCTGGCGCGGGCCAGCTTCACATCGTCGTTAATCAGCAGCGGGCAGTCATAGTCCTGACAAAGCTCTTTAAGGGCCAGAGCCTGGCGCAAGCGTTTTTCGGCATCGGCGGATTTGTCTCGGTACTGCAGCAGACGCATGCCACCCCGCAGTGCGGCTTCAACCTGTTCAAGCATCAACTCGTCGGTGGGCATCAAGCGTGCGTCTGTGAGGCCGTAGAGGCCATGTAATTGGCTCATGAGAGACTCTGTTTCTGGTGATAAAACTCTTCAATCTGCTGACGGCTGATCAAGCCCATGGGTTCTTCCCGGTTACTGACGACAACTAATGCCTCCAGTTCCCGTTCGAGTAGCAAATCCAGCGCTTCCTTCAGCGTAGAGCGATAGATGATATATGTGGTGTCGCTGCGGTGAGCCGGGATTGAAAGCAGATTGATGCTGAAGTCGCCTGGGGCGTCTTCAGGCAGACTGTCCAGGTAATGGCGCAGATCGGCAGGGGGCAGCAGGAAATGACGCTTTTCACTTTCGACCAGAATGCGATAGGGCGAAGCCTCCAGTATCGTGCGCGCGGTACTGAGTTGAATTTCACTGGGAGCCTGGCAAAGGTCGCGTCGCATCAGACTGCCGACTGCTGCGCGAGAAAGAATTTGAGCCAGAGGTGCCTGACGTACATCCAGCCCCTGTCTTAGCAGGGATGCATGGAATACTGAGGGCAGCTTGAAACCATAGCGTGTAGTTAGACTGGCAATCACCAGTGCCAGCATACCAGGGAGAACGATGCCTGCATTCTGTGTCAGCTCAAGCATGGCAAGCAGGGCAGCCAGAGGCGCGTTCAGCAGGGCTGCCATCATGGCACCCATACCGATCATGGCATACATGCCGGTGTGGGCGCTGCCGGTAATCATATTATCTACAGCCCCCAGGAGGGCGCCGGCTACGGCACCGATAAACAGGGTAGGGCCGATCAGGCCCGCTGGAATGCCAAGCCCGATAACAATGGGCGTCAGCAGGCACTTGGCCAGCAGCAGGCCGCACAGGAATAAGATAGGTGCAGGCTGGTGGAACAGATATTCGATGGTGTCATAACCACCTCCCATTACTTCTGGCCAGTAGAGAGCTACCAGTCCCGTCAGCAAGCCTGCCAGCAGAAAGCGTACCGAGAAATGCCAGCGAAGCAGGCTCAGGGTCTGCATCTGTAACAGGTGGAAGCCTGCTGCCAGCAATCCGCAAAGAAGGCCCAGTAAAGCAACCAGTGGCAGCTGGGTCAGTTCGCTGATTGCCAGATCCGGGGCAGTGAAGACGCTGGCCTCTCCCAGCAGGGCGCGAGACACTACGTCTGCGACCAAGGCGGCAACCATCACCGGCAAGAAGCCGATCATGGTGTACTCCAGCAAAATAATCTCCATCGCAAAAATAACGCCCGCCAGCGGGGTGTTGAACGTGGCTGCAATTCCCGCAGCTGCACCGCAACCCACCAGAAGGCGCAAGGAATTGTTGGGCAAGTTCAGGCGTTGTCCCAAGAGGCTGCCAGCACCGGCACCCAAATGTACGGCAGGCCCTTCGCGCCCGACAGAATGGCCTGATGCCAGGGCAATCAAAGCGGCAAGCCACTGAATCAATAAATTGAATGCGGGCAGTCGTCCCTGTTGATTATTCAGCCTTTCCAGCAGGTGAACTATGCCCACGGCGCGCGCCTGAGAGGGAATACAAGCAAAGAGGGCAATGAGTAAAACACTCCCGGCTACAGGCAAGAGCAGGCGATACAGATTGGGCAGGTCTTCAAAACGTTCGGCATCCCCGTCAAGCAGCCAGACTTGCAGCAAGGTGTCGGCGGACCTGAAAAGACTGATCAGGCCGCCGGCAGCAAGGCCGGAGAGAATGCCCAAAATTACCAGTTGTGGCAGGGCATCGGTGTGCGCCAGGCGGTGGCGGAAGTGTTCCAGTGAGAGCAGTGGGTGTGGCATGATGATTCGTTCAGAGGATCATGGTCATCTGCTGTGCAGCTAAGTATTATACCCTAACAGTTTTTACGTACTGATGAGAGGTCGATGTGGTCAAGGTAGGTATCGTCGGTGGCACTGGTTATACCGGTGTAGAGTTGTTGCGTCTATTGGCAAACCACCCGCAGGCGCGTGTTGAGGTCATCACCTCGCGCTCGGAAGAGGGCGTCAAGGTCGCGGACATGTTCCCGAACCTGCGTGGCCATTATGAACTGGAGTTCACGGTTCCGGATACGGATCGATTGGCGGCTTGTGATGTGGTGTTCTTCGCAACCCCACATGGCGTTGCCATGAGCATGGCGCCTGAACTGATCGATCGCGGTGTACGGGTTATCGATCTGGGTGCCGATTTCCGTATCAAGGACATCGAGCTGTGGGAAAAGTGGTACAACCTGAAGCACACCTGTCCGGATCTGGTTGCCAAGGCCGTGTATGGCCTGCCTGAACTGAACCGTGATGCTATCCGTGAAGGTCAGATGATTGGCTGTGCCGGTTGCTATCCGACCGCTGTCCAGCTGGGCTTCCAGCCATTGTTGAAGGCTGGACTGGTTGACCAGCGTCGTCTGATTGCCGACTGTAAATCCGGTGTTACCGGGGCTGGCCGTGGTGCCAATGTTGCCATGCTGCAGGCAGAGTCCAGCGAGAGCGTAAAAGCCTATGGTGTGCCGGGGCATCGTCACCTGCCGGAGATCAAGCAGGGCTTGAGCATCATGGCAGGCCGCCCGGTTGGTTTGACCTTCGCTCCGCACCTGATGCCGATGATCCGTGGTATTCACGCAACCCTGTACTCGGTGCTTAAGGACCCAGTGGGTCCTGATTTGCAGACGCTGTTTGAAGATTTTTACCGTGATGAACCTTTTGTCGATGTAATGCCGGCGGGTTCTCATCCGGAAACACGTAGTGTCAAAGGCTCCAACATGTGCCGTATCAGTGTTCATCAGCCTCAGGGGGAAGATACGGTTGTTGTATTGTCTGCGATCGATAACCTGGTTAAGGGTGCATCCGGTCAGGCAGTACAGGTTATGAACATCATGTTTGACCTGCCGGAAACGGCGGGGCTGGAGCAGGTTGCACTGATGCCCTGATCTGCCAATACTTGACTGTTTTAGTCGGTTTAGGCAGAATGCGCTGTATCAAAGAGGGTTAAGTGTAACTATGAGCGATACTGCACAAGCGTCCGCACTGGAGTTTACTCAGGCTGCGGCCAACAAAGTGAAGACCTTGCTGGAAGAGGAACAGAACGACCAGCTGAAACTGCGGGTGTACATCACCGGCGGTGGTTGTGCTGGTTTCTCATACGGTTTCACGTTTGATGAAAATATGGCGGATGATGACACAGCGGTTGAGCGTGACGGTGTTACGCTCGTGGTTGATCCGATGAGCTTTCAGTACCTGGTTGGGGCTGAAGTTGACTATAAGGAAGGCTTGCAGGGTTCACAGTTTGTGATCAATAACCCTAATGCGAGTACCACCTGTGGTTGTGGCTCTTCGTTCTCGATCTGATGATCTGACAACGCATCTGTTATATGAAAACGCCGGCTTGTGCCGGCGTTTTTCGTTTTGACCTATTACTTCAGGGAAGATGAATAGCTCCCAGGATGCGATCACCTCGTGCACCGGTAACGCTGGCGCGGCTTGATGTCTGTCGGTTCAAGGTGCGCATGGCAAACCAGGCAAATGCGGTAGCCTCCATCCAGTCGGGGTGGAGGCCCAGCGCTTCAGTCGTGTCAATTTGACAGCCGGGCATTAATTGCTCAAGACGTTGATGCAGACCTTGGTTATGACTTCCGCCCCCACAGAGATAAAGGGCTGGCTGGTGCAGGTTGTGGTTCTGAATCGCTTCTGTTAATGAGCGTGCCGTCAACTCAAGCAAGGTGGCCTGTATGTCTTCTGGCTTGGGCGTATCAGGTAAGCGCTCTATAGCAGCTTCCAGCCAGCTCGCGTTAAAGGTTTCACGTCCTGTACTCTTGGGCGGCGGTTGCCGGAAATAGGGATCGCTTAGCAAATCTGCTAGCAACGTTTCAATGAGCGTACCGCTTTGAGCCCAGTTGCCGTGCTGGTCGAAGGATTTGCCTTGCTGACGCTGGATCCAGCTATCCATTAATACATTGCCAGGACCGGTGTCATATCCAGTGACAGCTCGATGTGCATCAGCCGGTAGCAGTGTGATGTTTGCCATGCCTCCGAGGTTGACCAGCACTCGGTCCTGTTCGGAACTGCGGAACAAGTACTCGTGAAAGGGAGGGACCAGAGGGGCTCCCTGTCCGCCGGCCGCGAGGTCGCGGCGACGAAAGTCGGCCAGGGTTGTGATACCGGTGTGCTCAGCGATGCTGGCTGGGTCGCCAATTTGCAGGCTGAAGCCCTTTTCGGGGCGGTGGCGAATGGTTTGGCCATGACTCCCTATGGCTTTGATTGCATCCGGCTGGATACCCGTTTTATTCAAAAGTGCGTTGACTGCGTCGGCGAAGAGTATCCCCAGTTCACGGTCGAGCACGCCTAGTTGCTCAATCTCATCATTGCCACTGGTATTCAGCTTGAGAATGGCATGTCGCAGCGTGTCTGGAAGAGGGTGTTCATGCCAGGCATGCAACTGAAAGTCTGGTTCAAAACTGACCATGACCACATCTACACTGTCCAGGCTGGTGCCTGACATCAAGCCTATATAGTGCTCAGATTTCATGGTTGCGAGCCGCTTTCGTTCATGGCCAGTTGGGTTTCTGAATGTCGATCAAGCTCGGCCATCAGGCGATTGGCTTCGTTCGTGAAGGCGTTGCGTTCCTTGGCAGGTATGGGCTCCGCTGCAGGCAGTTCAACGGTGAGCGGGTTTCGGTGGACGCCATTGGTACGAAACTCATAATGCAGATGAGGGCCAGTTGCGAGTCCTGATGAACCAACATAGCCAATGACTTGCCCCTGTTTCACGCGGGAGCCGTTACTCACGCCTTTTTGATAACGGCTCATGTGGGCATAGAGTGTGGTGATGTTGCCACCGTGCTGCAGAATAACGGTGCGCCCGTAACCACCTTTGGTACCACGCCAAATGACCTTACCATCACCTGCTGCCTTGATGGGTGTACCAGTGGAAGCGGCATAGTCCACGCCACGATGGGGGCGTTTCTTGCCGAGTACAGGGTGGTAGCGTTCAGGCTTGAAGCGAGAGCTGATGCGGCTGAAGTCCACGGGGGAGCGTAGAAACGCCTTGCGCATGCTGCGACCATCAGGGCTGAAGTAGCCGCTGTTGCCTTGGCTGTCGGTATGACGAACGGCTGTAAAGGTTTCGCCACGGTTTACAAACTGGGCGGCAATGATACGCGTCTGGTCCAATGCTTCCCCGTCGAGATGGTCTTGCTCATAAAGCACGCGGAAGTGGTCGCCCTCTCGAATATCAAGTGCAAAGTCGATATCCCAGCCGAATATTTGAGCCAGTTGCATAATGGTTCTCTGTGGCAAGCCCGCCTCGGTAGCATCAAGGAACAGTGAGCGGCGAATATCTGCTTCAGCATAAACACTGCGAGCTTCAGGCGTGCGTTCCTGTTCGGTGATTACATATCCGTCTTCTGTATGCTCGATCAATGTGCTTTGTAGGCGGTTGCGAATATGACGCAGTTTCTGAAGCTCACCCCCTTCAATAAGGAAGGCAACTGTTTGGCCTGGCTTAATATATTTAAGAGCATTCTGATTGCTGGCTGCCTGAGATACCTGATAAACATCACGGCTGCTTAGACCCGCACGCTTAAACAGAGTGGTAAGGCTATCCCCCGACTTCACTTTGTATTCAGTCCAGTTTTCAACTGCGACAGGCACTGGAACTGCTTCAGGACTGGGAGGTCTGTCAGCAACAACTGGAGCTGGAATCTGGCTGTTGTTTTGCGTCGTAATTGCAAGCTCAAGATGGCGTTGGTCCTGTGGTTCAAGCTTGTCAGCGGGATGTGTACTTGAAACCTCCAGTGGAAAGGTGATCGTTTCTGGCCTCTTATTTTGTTCAGGCGCTTCAATAGGCGTTGTTATTAGCTGTTCATCAGCGGATGACTGATCATTGGGCAGAAAAAGAGCTGCGGTCGTGACAAGGGTTAAAGCGGCTGCCAGCAAATAAAGATGAAGTTTGGGCAGGGCGCGTAAATAGGTAAGTAGTGAGGACACAAAAATACCCTGAATATATTAAATGGGGCGATTAATAAGGGAGTATAACCAAATTCCTTGTCTCGGGGCTGAATGCAGGTCATTTAAGTCAGTTGTAGTTGTCGAAAGTGCAATCTGGCCAATCTGTCTGAAACAACTGTAGAATGCTGCACTTGATATTCTCAATCCAATAGAGGGATTTCGGCGGTTATGAACGCAAACAGTTTGATCGAAGATCTCAAGGCCCGTGGGCTCATCGCGCAGATGACCAGTGAAGAAGAGCTGGTCGAGCATATGGCTCAGGGGCCGGTGACGCTTTATTGCGGCTTCGATCCGACTGCCGATAGCCTTCATCTGGGTCACCTGGTGCCGTTGTTGATGCTTAAGCGCTTCCAGGATGCGGGTCATCGCCCGATCGCGCTAGTGGGCGGAGCAACCGGCTTGATTGGTGACCCAAGCTTTAAGGATCAGGAGCGTCAGCTCAACTCTGAAGATGTAGTAAAACAGTGGAGTGAGTGTCTGAAAGCTCAGATCAGCCGCTTCATCGAGTTCAATGACGAAGATGGAGCGATCCTGGCCAACAACTACGACTGGACTGCGAATGTCGATGTGCTGAGTTTTCTGCGCGATATCGGCAAGCATTTCACCGTCAACAAGATGATCGCCAAGGAGTCGGTAAAACAGCGTATTGAGCGTGAAGGTTCAGGTCTGTCGTTTACCGAGTTTACCTATCAGATTCTTCAGTCTTACGACTTCCAGCAGCTCAACAGCAAGTATGGCTGCACGATGCAGATTGGTGGCTCAGACCAGTGGGGTAATATCGTTGGTGGTATTGACCTGACTCGCCGAGTTAACGGGGCCTCTACTCATGCTCTGACCTTGCCGCTGATCACCAAGTCAGATGGCACCAAGTTTGGTAAGACCGAAGGTGGTGCAGTATGGCTGGATGCCAACAAGACATCTCCTTATGCGTTCTACCAGTTCTGGTTGCAAACACCGGATGCGGATGTTTACCGCTTCATGAAGTTCTTTACCTTCCTGTCTGTGGATAAGATCAATGAGATCGAAGCCGAGGATGCTCAGCGTGAAGGGCGTCCTCAGGGACAGCAGGTGTTGGCGGAAGAGATGACGCGACTGGTACATGGTGAAGAGGCGTTGCAGGCTGCACGTCGAATTACTGAAGCGCTTTTCTCTGGTGATCTGTCGAGCTTGAGTGCTGAGGACTACGCTCAGTTGCAACTGGATGGTCTTCCTGCTTCAGCAGTTCCGGCTGAGTTGAGCGAGCTGCCGCTTACAACCTTATTGGTTGATGCTGGTATGGCGGGTTCCGGTAAGCAGGTCAAAGATGCACTGCAGCGTAACGCCGTGATCATTAATGATCAGGCCTGCGGTACTGAGCAGAATATGAGTGCTGCTGAGTTGTTCGATGCTGCAAATGCCCGCTTTGGTAAATACTTCCTGGTGAAGCTGGGTAAGAAAAAGCATCACCTGTTCTACCTTGTAGACTGATACTTAATATCAAGACTCAGTATCAGCGACGGGCACCTTCGGGTGCCCGTTGTCGTTTCTGAGTGTGCTATTCCTCTGCCTGAGTGGTGTGTTTGTGCCTTTCTAA
>JBLXGN010000016.1:0-49645 GCA_048260865.1 Marinobacterium sp.
TGTCGATGATGCTGCTGACGGTCCCGGTGTTCTACCCGCTGGTGGCCAGTCTGGGTTATGACCTGGTGTGGTTCGGTATAGTCGTCGTAGTTGTGACCGAGATCAGTCTGATAACACCGCCAGTGGGTATGAACGTGTTCGTACTCAGTGCAGTATTAAGGGATGTGAAAACGGGTACGATCTTCAAGGGCGTAACCCCGTTCTGGTGTGCAGACATCGTGCGTCTGGCGATGATTGTATTCGTGGCCCAGATTGCACTGTTCCTGCCGGAATTGCTGTACCGCTAAGCGGTACAGCCTGTCCTGTCCTGGAAGGATAGAGGAGTTGTTGTATGTTCCATGATGTGAAAAAGATTCTGTATGTTTCCGACCTTGAGAAAGGTTCACGTCCGGCCTTCCGCGCCGCGGTTAGCCTTTGTGGGCACTACTCCGAGTCCCAAATTACCTATCTGCACGTAATCGAATCCCTGTCCGGTACGACCCGTAGTGTCCTCAGTAACATGATGGAGCCGGAAGAGATCGATGAAATGCTGCAGAAGGGTGTGGATGCTCTGAGCACAAAGATTCGTCAGCGCATTGAAAAGTTCTGCCAGGATGAACTGGAAGAGCACGAAGTGCTGAGCCTGAAAAACATTGACGCGCGTGTTGAAGAGGGTACCCCCTGGTCTAAAATCCTGGAGGTGGCTGATGAGATCAACGCGGATGTGATCGTGATGGGTACACGCAAGCACAGCACCCTGGGGCAGCTGTTGGTCGGCTCTACAGCGACCAAGACATTGACGCATTCCAAACGCCCGGTTCTGATTGTGCCGCTTGGTTGATTCACCTGTTTTATCTCGATCCGATAGCGGTGCTGTCGGATCGTTTTTCCAGGCAAGGGAGGTGCCGGGCCCGTTTTATAATCCTGAGCACTGAAATGGTTAAAACAATAGAGTCCCTTTCTCGAGGTCTCCAGGTCGTCGAGGCTATTCGTGAACTGGCTCCTGCTTCACTTGCTGACTTGCATCAGCATACGGGAATCAGCAAGGCGACTTTACTACGTGTCTTGAAAACCCTTCAGGAAGCAGGCTGGGTGTACCGTGCACTTGGGGATTCCTGCTATCGCTTGTCGTTTACCCTTAATCGACAGATGCCCGAAAATGACCCGGGTGAACAGCTTGCTGAATTGGCGGCTCCCATTATCCAGGAACTTCAAAGTGAATTGCGCTGGCCTGTTGATATCGCGGTTCGTGACGGCTTGGCGATGAAGATTGTTGAGTCCACCCGTTTGCACTCAGTTTTCATTCTTAATCGGCAGGTACTGGGATACCGACCACCTTTTCTAATGTCGGGGAATGGACGTGCCTATCTGGCATTTTGCCCGGAAGAGGAGAGGCGTAGCATCGTGAGTGAGTTGAAGTCGATGCAAACGAAGGAAGGGCGTCTTGCCTGTGATTCAGTCTGGCTATCTCAGCTACTGGATACCACACGTAAACAGGGTTACGGCGAGCGTGAGTCATCGTTTTTTGGGGTGGGCACGACAGAAGGTGAGCAAGTGGATGCGATCGCTGTGCCTGTGTTTTGCCAAAGTGCTGTGCGAGCGACTCTGGCCCTGTCGTGGCCGCAAGGAACCCTGAGTAAAGAGGAAATACGTGGGCATTATTACCCGCTGTTGCGTAGTGCTTCTGAAAAACTGACACAACGTTTGGAATCTTCCGCCTAAGGCTTTGATGCTTTGTTTCACGTGGTGAAACGCAATGCATTTGTCTGCCAATTCTTGATTAAGCTGCCCTTGTATAACGAGAAAAACCAAGTAAAGGCAGTCAGTCTCATGGCAAAACAACCGAACATTCTTTTCATCATGGCGGATCAGCTGCGTGCTGATTATTTAGGCTGTACGGGTCATCCGACGATTAAAACACCAACGATCGATGCACTGGCTGCTGCAGGGATCAATTTCAGCAAAGCATATACACAGGCACCGGTGTGTGGCCCGTCCCGCATGTCTTTTTATACAGGCCGCTATGCCTTTTCCCATGGTGCGACCTATAACAACGTTCCGCTGAAGCTCTCTGAGCTGAGTATCGGTGATTATCTGCGTCCACTGGGTTATCGCGTTGGTCTGGTTGGCAAGACGCATATGAAAAAGGACGTTGAAGGTATGCAGCGCTTAGGTGTTGATCCTGAGTCATCCCGTGGAGTGCTGTTGAGTGAATGCGGCTTTGAGCCTTATGAGCGTGATGACGGGCTGCATCCGGATCAGACTGTTTCCCCTGATCTGGCCTACAACCAGTACTTGCGTAAGCATGGCTTTACCGGTGAAAACCCCTGGCATCAGTGGGCGAACTCTGCCGATGGGGATAATGGTGAGGTGCTCTCCGGCTGGTATATGCGTAACTGCGACCGTCCCGCCCGTGTGCCTGAAGAGCACTCCGAGACGGCATACACCACCAACCGTGCAATGGAATTTATCCACGAGTCAGCCGATCATCCCTGGTGTCTGCATCTGAGCTATATCAAACCGCATTGGCCGTACATCGCACCGGCACCCTATCACGACATGTATAGCGTCGAAGACGTGATCCCGGCCAACGCGACCGAGAAGGAAAAAGAGAACCTGCATCCGGTTATCGAAGCCTTTATGGGGCACGATGAATCGGTGAACTTTTCCCGTGAAGAGGTGCGTGAGCGCGTTATTCCTGCCTATATGGGGCTGATTACTCAGTTGGATGATCACTTGGCGCGCTTGTTCTCCTTTCTTAAAGAGATTGGACAGTACGACAACACGGTGATTGTTCTGACAGCCGATCATGGAGATTACCTGGGTGATCACTGGTTGGGCGAAAAAGAGTTGTTCCACGAGGCCAGTGCTCGTATCCCGATGATTATCCATGATCCTCGATCTCAGGCGGACGCAACTCGAGGTCAGTTGGATGAACGCTTGATCGAAGCGATTGACCTGGTACCCACCTTTGTCGAGTTGGCGGGTGGTCAAGTACCCAGTCACATCCTTGAGGGGCGCTCTCTGTTGTCCCTCATTCAGGGGGGCAGTGTCTCTGAATGGCGTGAGTATGCTGTGAGCGAAGCAGACTATGCTTGGCGCAAAGCGCGTTTTGAGCTTGATCTGGCTCCGGATCAGACCCGTGCCATCATGATTACGGACGGGCGTTGGAAATACGTGCACTACGAGCATTTCCGCCCGCAGTTGTTTGACCTGCAGCAGGACCCGCAGGAACAGAAAGACCTGGGACAGGACTCGGCCTTTGCCGAAGAGCGCGAGCGTCTGGAGCAGGCGCTTTACGACTGGTACCGCGTGCGCAAGATACGCACGACGATCAGTAATGAAACCGTGGCCAATATGACCGGAAAAGCTCATTCACGCGGTTATCTGTTCGGTCTCTGGTAGGCCGAACAGAGCTACTATAACAATAAGGTAGACGACTATGCTGAATAACCTGACTGCTTGGGCAAAAGCCCACCCGGCCCACGTGTTAGGAGCGCCCATGTTCCTGGCCATGGTCGCCTCAATTTTCTACACCGCGGGGTGGGGAGTCTATGATGACACTATCCTGCGAGTAGGTACCTTCACTCTTTCCTGTGTGATTCTGCTTTATGCCAGCATGACTCGGCGTGGTCGTGTCTGGTGGGCACGGCTGATTGATCTGGGCTTGCTGGCAGCGGCTCTTGCTGCTGCCTATCGCTATTTCTGGGTATCTGAAGAGTTGGAATCCGGGCTCTATGAGTTGGAGCAGACCGATATCCTGATGGCGCTTGCCGGGCTAGCTGTGCTGGCCGAGCTGATGCGCCGCATGATTGGTTTAACGCTGTTGATTGTCTGCTCATTGGCACTGGCCTATGCCTTGTTTGGCCGGGAATTGCCGGGTGCGTTGGCACATGCGGGTATGGACTTGTCGCAGATGCTGACCACCGTTTGGTATAGCTTCGATGGTGTCTTCGGCAGCACTCTTGGGGTGGTAACTTCGACCATCCTGATTTTCATTCTGTTTGGTGCTCTGCTGGATGCACTTGGGGTGGGTGAAGTACTGCTGAAGCTGGCTTTTCGTCTGACCCGTCACCTGCCGGGGGGCGATGCCCACGCAGCTGTACTGGCCAGTGGTTTGTTTGGCACCATCTCGGGTAGCTCTGTTGCAAACGTTGTGGGTACTGGCGTAATCACCATTCCGATGATCAAAAAGAGTGGCTTCTCAGGTCGCTTTGCCGGTGCTGTGGAAGCGGCTGCTTCAAGTGGAGGGCAGTTAATGCCGCCGATCATGGGTGCCGTGGCATTCATCATGGCGGATGTGACCGGTATCAGCTATCTGAACATCACGTTGGCAGCGCTCATTCCCGCAATTTTCTACTACGCAAGCCTGTTCATGTTTATCTCCACCGAAGCCAAGCGCTTGGGTATGAAGTCTCAAGGTAAGGAAGCGGTCGAACCGCTGTCACGTCTTGAAAAGCTCAAAGGGCTTGCATTCGTAGGGCCATTGGCGTTGATCATTGTTCTAATGGTGCAGGGCAGTAGCCCTGCTCAGGCGGGCTTCTGGGCGCTGATATCTGCTGCAGTACTGGGAATAGCTGTCGATCCTGGCTTGCTCAAAAAGCCGGCTCAGTTGTGGCAAATGGTGATCAATGGTGCCAAGTCTTCATCCACCATCATGGTTGCCGTTGCTGCTGTCGGTATCATTATCGCTGTCATGAATGCGACTGGTCTGGGGTTGCGTTTCTCCGAGGCAATTCAGCTGGTTGCAGGTGATAGCCTGTTCGTATCGCTGCTACTTATGGCAGGTGGCTGTCTGGTACTGGGTATGGGTATGCCAACAGTTCCTGCTTACCTGGTTATTATTCTGGTAATGGGTCCTGCAGTTCAGGCTCTGGGTGTCGAGCTGATCGCGGCGCATTTGTTTGTGGTGTATTACGCTGTTCTCTCAGCGGTAACACCGCCAGTAGCACTGGCGGCTTTTGCAGCTGCTCCAATTGCACAGGCAAATCCGTTGCTGGTAAGTGTGACCTCTCTGCGTTTGGCCTTGATTGGCTTCCTGATTCCATTCGCCTTCGTCTATCAGCCCTCCATGCTGTTGATCAATGACAGCTTCAGCTGGGGTGGCCTGCTGGTGGCACTGCTGACAACGTCGGCCGCAATCCTGCTGGTAGCTGCTGCCTTCTCAGCCAAGGGCGTTAAACGAGGCTTGTATCTGGCAGCGGGCTTTGCAGTTATTTCACCACTCTGGTGGGTGCAGTTGCTGGCGCTGACGATGGTGCCTGTGCTGCTGATTGAACAGGGTCGTCGCGGTGCTCTGCCGGGATGTCGCTTCTTCTGTAAACAACTATAAGAAATACCAAAGGTACTCCTATGCGCAACTTTAAAACTCGCTCGATCAAGACTCTGACCGCCTCGCTTTGCGCTGGTGTAATGCTTGTTGCCGGCGCTTCCCAGGCGCAGGCTGCTGAAAACTTCCGCATGTCTACCCTGGGCCCAGGCAGCAGCCCTTATATGGTGATGACCCACTTTGCCAATACGATTAACAAGGAGCTGCCGGAATATTCCATCGTGGTGAATGCTACCGGTGTTGCTCCCAAGCATGCGTTGGACACAGCCAAGGGTAAGGGCGACTTTTTTATGATGTCTCCGTCGATTCATAACTACATGAAGAGCGGAGGTGGCATGTTTACCAAAATCAAGGACGCAAAAGATCTGTCGCAGAATCTTAGAGCAGTCTTTATGTTCCCGATGGGCCTGTACCAAGCCGTGACCTATGCGGAGGACGATATCAAGAGCCTTAAGGATATTAAGGGTAAGCGAGTGTTTGCTGGCCCTCCCGGTGGCGTAGCCCGTCGCACTGTTGAAACCATGATTCATGCGGCAACCGGTTATGAAGCGGGCAAGGATTATACCTCTGTCAAACTGGGTCATGAGTCCGCTTCTCAGGCGTTCCAGGATCACAATATTGACGTCTACTTTAATGCTACAGTTGCCCCGAGCCCTGTGATCAGCCAGATCGCCCTGACCAACAAAGTCCGTTTTATCGGTGTGGATATGGAAACCTTCCAGTCCAACCCTGAGTTGCAGAAGCTGGTCAGTATTCCGGGTTACAGCATTAAACCGCTGGAACCAGGTGTCTATGGTGAAAATCAGGTCAACAAAGAGCCGGTTTATACCATCGGTATCAATGTAGGTATTTCAACGCGCCAGGATCTGGATGAAGAAGCCGTATACAAAATGACCAAGGTTTACTGGGATGGTTTGGAAGCTCAGAAGGCGAGTACCCCCTGGTTGCGTAACCTGAGTTTGGATACGGTCTTCGCCGACATGAACATGCCGATGCACCCAGGTGCTGCACGCTATTTCAGTGAAATTGGACTGGAAGTCCCTGAGGTCAAATAAGACCTGGCGATATAAATTAAAGGGGCGCCAAGCCCCTTTTTTGTATCAGGCGTCCTTAGCTGCCACTATAGCGCCACGATTGTGATTATTTGTCTGTTTGGATTGCCATCAATGTCAGCCTGGACCTATAAGCTGTTACCTTTTCTTCGCTGGCGTGACCAGGTCACGCCGGACAACCTGAAAGCCGACTTCATGGCGGGCCTGACCGGTATGGTACTGGTGCTGCCACAGGCCGTCGCCTATGCCTTTATTGCCGGTCTTCCTCCTGTCTATGGCCTTTATACCGCGATGGTATCGGCCGTGATTGCGTCGGTATTCGGTTCATCCTGGCATATGATTTCAGGCCCTACGGCTGCGCTGTCCATTGTCGTGATGAGCGTCATCAGTGGCCTGGGTGACTTCCCAGTGGAGCAGTATGTGGGCTTGATGATTAGCCTCACGCTGCTAACGGGACTTATTCAGTTGGCATTAGGCATGTTTCGCATGGGAAGCCTGGTTAACTTCATTTCCCATACCGTAGTGATTGGTTTTACGGCCGGTGCTGCGATCCTGATAGCGGTGAGCCAGCTCAAACATGTTCTGGGAATAGAGGTTCCCGGTGGGCTGTCGATGGCAGCAACCCTGCAGCATCTGGTGAGCCACGTTGATGCGCTCAATATGGTTGCCTTGGAGGCGGGGCTGGCAACTCTGGTGGTAGCTGTCATCGTACGCAAGATAAATCGCAAACTGCCTCATCTGCTGCTTGGGATGGCGGCAGGCAGTTTAACCTGCTATCTGCTCGACCCGGCCGGGGAAGCGGTGGCCTATGTCGGTGCCTTGCCGGGGCTGCTTCCCACGCCTGTGCTTCCTGAGTTCAATTTTACAACCCTGCAAGCATTGGCATCCGGTGCCTTGGCAGTTGCCCTGCTTGGATTGATTGAAGCGGTTTCCATTGCCCGTGCCATTGCGGTCCGTTCACATCAGCAGATAGATGGTAACCAGGAGTTTATCGGACAGGGCTTGTCGAATGTGGTTGGCAGTTTCTTTGCCTGCTACGCCAGCTCCGGCTCGTTTACCCGTTCAGGCGCCAACTACGATGCCGGTGCGAAAACGCCCCTTGCGGCTGTCTTTGCTGCCGTTTTACTGGCGTTGGTGGTGGTAACGCTGCCGGAGCTGACTGCCCGGCTGCCGTTGGCCGTTATGGGAGGCTCCATCCTGCTGATCGCCTGGAATTTGATCGACTTCAGGGGCATTCGCCATATTTTATCCAGCAGCCGCTCCGAGGCTGCTATCTTGCTGGTAACCCTGTTTTCGACCCTGTTCGTGGAGCTTGAGTTTGCCATCTACATCGGGGTGATGCTGTCGTTGGCACTTTACCTGCGTCGTACTTCCCAGCCGCGTGTTACTCAGGTTGCACCTTTGCAAGACAGCGAGCGCCGCCATATTCGCAATATTCAGCGCTATAACCTGGAAGAGTGTCCGCAGCTTAAAATCATCCGCGTTGATGGTTCACTGTTCTTTGGTGCGGTAGACCATGTGCAGCAGGAAATTCGGCGTTTGACGGCACCTGGCAATGGTGTGAACCATATTTTGGTGGTGGGCAAAGGTATTAACTTTATTGATGTAGCCGGTGTGGAAATGCTGCATCAGGAGATCAACCGTCTGCATATGATGAGCGGGGATATCCTGTTCAGCTCTTTGAAGGGTACGGTGATGGATGAGCTGAGGCGAACGGGGGCAATAGAGCTGCTGGGTGAACAGCGCTTTCATGAAACGCCACGTACGGCTATTGAAACGCTTATTCCGCTGCTGGATCAGGATCGCTGTGCAACCTGTACCAAGAGAATTTTTGGTGACTGTCCCGTGTTTAATGACACGAAAGGCTGATTAATAAGGGCCTGGGCTCTCGGCTGAACAAGCCGGAGGTTCTCGGGCCTTGTCCCAGAAGCTCTTTTTTCAGCGTAGTAATCTGTAAGCTCGAAAGGTGTCTTTGTGAAGTGCCCCCCAAACCTCATTAACAACTGGCTTCAAAGTACAGAATGACAGAAGATTGTTTATGTCTGAGGGCGGAAAGTTAGACAGTCCAATGGCTTAAATTTTGCCAGTCTTGGGTGCATCCTCAAGAGCACGCTACGCTTCTCTGTTACCACTCAAAGTGGCGATCCTCATCGTTATACTGATCCTAGTGCTTGGGGCAGTGAATAATCATCAGGTCGATGTATTCTGTATTCAGTTGTTGAAGTGAGTTTCAATTGATACGGCGGTATCAGCGTAATTTTTGTGCTGTGCTGAACGCTTGGTGGTTACGAAGATCTTGTTGCGTTCTATCCCTGAAGCATACTCACCAGTGCTCAAATGTTTGCTCCGAGTCGCGATTTAGTTTCACGGGTACCCCTACAATCGGGTGTACCAGTTGAACGTCTGAGTTTTCAGTAAGCGCGGCAATGCGGGTAAATGGCTTCATCCAATGGTGTTTGTCCGGAATAAATTTACCCACATGGGGGGCATTAGAGTAGCCTGGCACTGCCAAGGTCTTGTGCCGTTTGCAGTGATTCATCGGGTGTCTCTATGACAAACCCGCCCCAAAACGGTTGTCGACGTTTAAGCAGGCGCCCGGAATAGTGACGTGCTGGGATAAGGTGAACTGTCATATCGGCTGCGATGGTGTGTCTTGTGTACCAGTCGCCCTCGCTGGCATTGTCTGGGTCATATCCCCAGCCCCTTAGGTAAGCGCCGACACCCAGCGGAGTGATGGCTCGGTGCACTCTGGGTTGCAGGGCGCTAGAGTTTCATAATCGAGGTGATCCCAATGATCATGTGTGATCAGCAGGGTATCGATTTCATCAAAGCTATTTGCCAAGACCGGTGTTGTGCCAGCGTAGGCCGGAATAATGCCGGGTATGGGGTTGCGTTGGGCCAAATACAGGGTCAATCATAATAGGCTGTCTATTGAGCTGGATATAAAAGGTTGAGTGCCCCAGCCAGATCAAAACACTATCGTTTTGATTGAGTGAACCTAAAGCCCCTGAGTCTGAAGGGTTGTCACTAATGGGAGATAGATTGATACCCATCGCGTGCTTGTTTTGCCAGAGTACCTGGGTGAATAAATGACTGGTTATCAGCAGGCATTGTGGTAGCGATCAGGTTTTCGAAGCCGTCCGCGCCGTAGTTGGGAGATTACTCCAGCGACAATTTATATGAACCCGTTGGCAAGGCTCCAAACTTTGGGTGCTGCAGGTAGGCGAAGGCAAGTGCTGACAGGGCAACGAATAGACCTGGAGTCCATATCATGATTTTACCAAGCTTGAATTTCATACCGCTCCTTGGTCGTTGATTGATCGGTGTTCGGTTAGTACATTCACGGCTTTTCCTGTGTCAGCAGGTAAAGGCTTCGGATATGTCGGAAGCGCGACGGGGAAATGGGCGGATCAGGTTGTAAGGTGCTGCCCGAAGGG
Organism: Marinobacterium sp.; assembly: GCA_048260865.1. Taxonomy (GTDB): domain Bacteria; phylum Pseudomonadota; class Gammaproteobacteria; order Pseudomonadales; family Balneatricaceae; genus Marinobacterium. The sequence continues at coordinate 9,798 of JBLXGN010000016.1, forward strand.
GATAGACAGCACCTTTGTGTATCTTAGAACTTCAGGTTTACGCCCAATGCTAAGTTGTCTGCACTGTTATCGTATTGTCCCGTTTCAGCCCAGAGCGCAATGTTCGGACTCAGCTCTTTTTTGATCTGGAAAACAATACCGCTGTTGTCAGCGACATCGATGTCAGCATCCTTGTCGTAGTAACCCAGAGCAGCCGACATGCCTTGGCCAAAGGAGTATCGAGCCGCTACGCCATAGGAATCAAAGTCGTTGCTGTTGAAAGTGTCTTCGTTGATCTCGTAGGTTGCGCCCAAGTGCAGCTGATCGAACTTGTAGCCGGCAGTGAATGCCATGCGCGTGTAGTCGTCATTGGCAACCGGGTGCATGTTTGAGTCAACCAGAATATAGCTGGCGCCCCAGTTCAGCTTTTCGCCCTTGTGTACGACTCGAATGGCTTTGAGGTCGGCATCCTCATCGTTGTCTTCCTGAACCGCCAGCACGGCTGCAACGATAAAAGTGTTATGCCAGCGAGGGGTGATATAGGCAATTACGTCCTGACCCTCATCCGCCTGGTTAAAGATAGGGTTACCTGTGGCTGTTTCCTTACCGTTGTGTGTCTCGTTGTACTCGAAAATATTGATGTTGTCGTACAGGTTACGGTAGGTACCGCTGGTAGTACGTGGTGCCAGCAAGAAAGTACCAATCTTGGTAGGGAAGAGGGCTTTGGCTTCCTTGACGCGAATTTCATCCTTATCGCCGGAGGCGTCTTCCCTGTTAGCCGCTTGGGCCATATCGACGGTGAATTCGTACTTCATTTTGAAGTCTTCGTAGCTGGCCATGCCTTGTACACCAGCTTCCAGCTCAAAGGCTTCAGGGTCGAAGTCTTTGTTTTCTACTTCAAGTACGCCAAAACTGGTGAACATGTGAAATTCGGGTTTGGTGAATTCAATACCTTCACCGGCATAAGCCCCAGATGCCATTAAAATACCCAGTGCCAAAGTGGAAGGCTTAATATATTTCTGCATTTTGGATCTCTTTTTTTATGAGTTTTTATCGAGGACGCTGCAGAAATTAACACCGGATTTTCTGAAAAAATCAGGGTGTTTCATTTGGTGAAATGGAATCGGCTGCTCGTGTTTTTTTGCATTATTTGGCAATAATAACTCTGAGGTCAGGACTCTTTTTTCATCAACCTGAGTGGATTCTCCTGGGCGCTTGGGGAGTGGGTGCGTGAGCGGTATCTGGTTCGGTGTGTTCTTGATCATGATGGTCGAACTGGGCCAGCTGACACCGCCTGTTGGGTTGAATGTGCTTACGGTGAAAGCTGTGGTTCCTCAAATTCCGACATCGAAGATTTTCATAGGGGCATGCCGTTCCTGTTTTGCAACCTGATTATCGTGGCGCTCATCATTTTGTTCCCGGAAATCGTATTGGCATCGCTTAGCTGGTTCTAACCCGACAACAGTTTTATCTCTGATTTTTTCTCCCGACCATGCAGCACCTGTCTGTGTGGCGGGGGGGGGCTGTTGCTTGCGCTTTGTGCCTAAATAAACGAATAAATTTTAAAATATTATCGGAGTTATCAGATACAAAGTGCTGACATTCTGATCATTGGTGCAGGTTCCGCAGGTTCCGCAGGTTCCGTTGGTTGTGCTCTGCAGGGCGTCTTAGTGAGGACCCCAATCTCAGAGTTACCCAGGTGGAAGATGGGGGCATGGCGAAATACCACTGGATCGATATCCCTATTGGATATTTCAAAACGTTTGGACATGCCAAGTATGACTGGGGTTTTAAAACCGAAGCGGATCCCGACGCCGATCTTGATCAGGCGGCGGAAGGCATAATGGCGGCAGCGTTCAAGAACACGGGGCAAACCTGTGCTGCACTCAAGCGCCTTTATGTTCATGAAGCTGTGTATGAAACCCTGTGTGAGAAGCTGGTGGCCGTTGCCGAACGTCATGTCGTGGGCGATGGTATGGAGCAGGGTGTAACCTTTGGCCCGGTGCAGAACAGCATGCAGTACACATATCTGTGTGGCCTGCTTGATGATATCAGAGAGCAGGGCGGTCGATTCCTCTGTGGAGGTGAGCCTCTGGCAGAGAAGGGTTATTTCATTCCGCCAACCCTGGTGACCGATGTGGATGCGCACTCGCGTATTGTTCAGGAAGAACAGTTTGGCCCCATTTTGCCTATTCTCCCGTTTAGTGATCTTGAAGCGGTTATTCAATTGGTCAATGAACCTCAGGAAGGACTGGGAGGCTCGGTCTGGAGCTCGGACATCGCGCGGGCCCAGACTATTTTCTGCCGCTTCGAGTGTGGTTCCGCCTGGATCAACTCCCACGGCGAAGTACATCCTTCAGCTCCCTTTGGTGGTTGTAAACAGTCAGGTCTGGGCGTCGAGTTTGGTATGGAAGGCCTGTTGGAATATACCTCAGTGCAGACAAGGCATATTCTCAAGTAATGCTCTCACCCTGAGCTTTTTCCCTTGATCCTGAGGTCATTGGGCGGCTCCTTTTTCAGCCGTCCGCTCTACTCCACTGGCGGGCGGCTTTTTTTCTTTCAGGCAGACTCTTTGCTAAGTACCAGACGTCAGCTCTCCCGTTTTATCAGCATTCTTTTTCTGTCTGCTTTGCTTTGCTGGACTGCCATGCAGTCCACGCTGGTATACTCGGCGTGAATTTGCGTGATTAGGAAGTAACGCCGATGTTTACATACACTCAGACCCCTGCCTTCTATGACACCGATGGGCTGGGTCATATCAACAACACCCGCTTGCCACAGTGGTTTGAAGCGGCGCGAAATGACTTGTTCCGCATCTTTACACCCGATCTGGATATGAAGAAATGGGAGCTGATTATGGCTCGCATTGAGGTCGACTTTGTTGGCGAGCTGTTTTACGGCCGTGATGTTGAAATCCGCACTTTCGTTTGCAAGATTGGTAACAGCTCGTTCACAGTGCTGCAGGAAGCCTGGCAGGATGGCAAATTGGGTGCCAGAGGCAAGGCGTTCATGGTGCGCTATGATTTTGCCAATGGTCGGGCGCAAAGCCTGACCTCTGAGCAAAAAACGCAACTGGAAATTCATTTCAAGGACGAAGCCTGATTCAGGACTTCTCACACAGGGAGCAGCCAACAATGTCGGATGCCAACGGATTAGGTTTATCTTCGGGTTTTAAGTGGCTGCTGGGCTTGGCCGCGTTGATGATTGTACTGGGCGCGCTCAAGGTGGCCGAAGCGATCGTCGTGCCCATGCTTCTGGCGATTTTCATTGCCATTATTTGTGCGCCACCTCTTGCCTGGATGACCTCCCACCGGGTACCGCCCTGGTTGGCGGTTGTTTTGCTGGTGTTCACGTTGATGATTTTTAGCTGGGTTCTGGTGCTCTTTGTGGGCTCGGCAATCGACACTTTCACCCTCAGGTTGCCGACCTATCAGGCGCGATTGCAGGATGAAGCGGTTAAATTGTTGCCGTTTCTGGAGCGGCTTGGACTTCCTGTAACGCGGGACCAGTTTTTGACTCACTTTAACCCAGGCTCGGTGATGCGGCTTGCCGGCAACGCGCTGACGAATCTGGGGGCCCTGCTGACGAACCTGATGCTGATTGTTTTTGTGGTGATCTTCCTGCTGATGGAAGTAACCCTTCTGGGCGACAAGCTCCATAAAGCCTTGCCTAATGCAGAACACTCGCTGGAGCAGGCGGATGACTTTGTCCGCAAGGTAAACAAGTATCTGGTTATCAAAACCACCGTGAGTCTGGGTACGGGCTTCCTGATCACGCTCTGGCTCTGGTTCCTTGGGGTCGACTTTGCGCCGCTATGGGGGCTGGTCGCGGCCTTGATGAACTTCATTCCCAACATCGGCTCGATTATTGCCGCGATTCCGGCGGTACTGCTGTCGATTGTGCAGCTGGGGCTACCCGATGCAGCGCTTGTGGCCGCTGGCTATATCGCCGTTAACCTGCTGATGGGCAATGTGCTGGAGCCCCGATATATGGGGACCGGGTTGGGTCTGTCACCCTTGGTGGTGTTCCTCTCATTGATGATCTGGGGCTGGATGTTTGGCCCGGCAGGGATGTTTCTGTCGATTCCGCTGACCATGATCGTCAAGATTGCGCTGGAGCAAAGCCCTTCAACACGCTGGATCGCTATCATGATCGGCAACTGATCAAGTTTCGGCGTGTAATCTATACTTCAGCGTCGGGAGCTTAATAGCCCATCAGAGAGGATTTCGGATGGCACTTTCAAAGCGTGGTTTGCCTTTGCAGTGGGTCATAGTGATGGTGATTATGGCCATTACCCTGCTTTTAAGTGTCACCCTGATTACTCGGGCCTATATGGATCAGCGAGACCTTCTTCTTGAAGCGGCTGAGTCCTCTTCCAAACAGCTGGCAGGTCGATTGGACAGTGCCAGCCTCAGCCTGCTGGCACCGGTTACCAACAGCCTGCAACTGCTGGTTCACGATACATTGCTCGAAGCGCAGACCCTGGATCAACGGCTTGAACGCCTGCCGATGCTGATTCAGGTGCTGCGCTCCAACCCGGTTACCAGTGCGGTCTATGCTGGATACCCAGACAAGGATTTTGTGCTTGTAAGAGATCTCAGGCTGCCTGCATTGCAGCAGCGTGTGAATGCGCCTGCACAGACTGCCTGGATGGTCCAGAGTATTGATCATCGTGATGATGGTCAGGTTGAGCGTTTCTGGCTGTTCTATACGGACCAAATGGCGCTGCTGGAAATGCGTCCGATGCCTGAGTACACCTTCGATCCTACGCAGCGCCCCTGGTACAAGCTTGCACTGGGCAAAACCGAACCTACATTGACGCCGCCCTACCTGTTTTTTACCACTCAGGAAGTTGGGGTCACCTTATCGCGTCAGGCAGACAGTGGCGCCATTGCGGGTATAGACGCCTCAGTTCAGGAGATTTCTTATGAACTGGCCGAACTTAAGCCGGAAGGGGCCAATCGTTTGGCTGTGGTCGACTCTACAGGGACGGTTATCGCCTGGCCTGAAGTGGATGAGATGCTGATTGCCAATGGGAATTCCATGCGCCTGGCGACGTTAGGCGAGCTGGGAGTTCCTGCACTGGAAAAGTTGCGGGCTGTTGCCAAAAAAGATGGTCGCATGGTGCGTTTTGATGAACAGGGGACGAGCTGGTTCGGCTTGCGACGCCCGTTGTTGTCTTTGCAAGGCGCTTCACTCGAGCTGTTGCTGGTAGTACCCGCCAGCGAGTTGTTGCAGGGCATACGTGATCGGCGCTTGGCCTACGTCTATTGGGCTTTGGCTATTACCTTTGTAGCCTTTTTGGCTGGCTGTTGGATGTCCTACCGCTTGACTCGCCCACTGGACCGACTATCCCAATGGGTCATGGAGCTGGCGCGGTTTGATTTCAGTCGCCAAGGCATCAAGCACTCGGGTGTGCGTGAAGTTAATCAGCTCAATGAAGTGCTGGGCAGCATGGCCAACGCGATTCGTCACTTCCAGTCGATCAGTCATACCCTGGCGCGTGAACGTCAACTTGAGCGAATGTTGCCGTTGGTCGCCGAGCACCTAAAGGCCAGTATCGATGCTGAAGAAAGCGCCATCTATTTGCTGGACAGCGAGACTGCAACGCTAAAACTCGCCAGTGGACGTGAGCGTGATGCCACTAAACTGCCTCGTTCTTTAACGGCGGATAGCTGTAAGGCCAAAGTCCTGCGGGCAAAACTTGAAGACTCCCTGCCTGAAGGGAAGGGGCATTGGTTGATATCGGCCCTGCAGGGGCGTGAGGCTGAGATTTCCGGGTTTATGGTGCTGCGTATCACTGAAGACGATCCGAAAATGCAGACGTCGCTGTCAAACTTTGTTGATGAGCTGTCGGGTTCGGCTGCTACCGCCATTGAAACGCGTCAGCTGATAGAAGCTCAGCAGCGTTTGCTGGATGCCATCGTCCATCTGCTGGCGGATGCAATCGATGCCAAATCACCCCATACCAGTGGTCACTGTGAACGTGTTCCTGAGTTGGCTCAGATGCTGGTCGATGTGGCCTGTAAAAGTAGTGAAGGTGAGTTTGCCAAGTTCCAGATGAGTGAGTCTCAACGATATGAGTTTCACTTGGCAGCCTGGATGCACGACTGCGGCAAGATTACCACGCCGGAGCATGTGCTGGACAAGAGTGTGAAGTTGGATGCGCTGTATAACCGAATCCATGAAATTCGTACACGTTTTGAGGTACTTTGGCGCGATACTGAAATCAATTACCTCAAGGGTGTTCTGGAGCAGCAAAACGAGCAGGTTTTGCATGAACGTATGCTGGCAGAGCGAGAGCGCCTGCAAGCGGAGTTCGCGCTGGTGGCGCAGTTGAATCTGGGGACGGAGTCACTGGACGATGCTGATATAGAAGCCCTTGAGCGTATCGCTGCTCGTACATGGGAGCGCCACTTTGACAAACGGATGGGGCTGTCCGACATTGAGCTTGAGCGAATGCCTGAAGAGGGTGAGCTGCCCATTACCGAAAGGCTGCTGGCCGACAAGCCAGAACATCTGATTCCCTGGGGTGACCGACGCCCTCCTGTCGAGGCGGGTAACCCGGATAATATCTGGGGCTTCGATATGGAGCTGCCTGAGCATCAGGACAATCAGGGTGAAATGTACAATTTGACCCAGCGCTACGGCACTCTGACCCCCGAAGAGCGCTTCAGTATCAATAACCACATCGTACAGACCATTCGTATGCTGAGCAGTTTGCCGCTGCCGAAACATCTGCGGCGTATGCCGGATATTGCCGGGAACCATCACGAGCGAGTGGATGGAAAAGGATATCCACGCAAGCTGCTGGCGGCCGAGTTGAGTATTCCTGAGCGTATTATGGCGCTGGCGGATGTTTTCGAGGCGCTGACCGATGCAGATCGGCCCTACAAAAAAGCCAAAACGCTGTCGGAATCTTTACGCATTCTGGCCTTTATGGCCCGAGATGGGCATTTGGACCCGGCCATCTTCAAGCTCTTTCTGGATAGTGAAATCTATCTGGATTACGCCAGGCGTTATCTTAGCGATGAGCAGATCGATAAGGTTGACGCTCGTCAGCTCTGGTTGTTGGCCAAGGGTGAAGGCTGAAGCGGCTGAACTGGTAAGCTTCTCATCTGTGAGTAAAATAACCGGCCCGGCGACAGGCCGGTTATTTTGTTTCAGGGCTGAGTTTTCAGCTATGCAGAGGCCAGGCCTAGTCAGGTAATGTAGCCAACACCAAGGATCTTGAAGGAAAAAGCATGCGCCAGGTTCAAGTTAGAGATGCACGTGTTGAGGATGCGGATCTTATTCTGCGGTTCGTTAAAGAGCTGGCCCTGTATGAAAAGGAGCCAGAGGCAGTGGTTGCGACCGAAGCGGATATTCGTGCCAGCATTTTTGGCTCTGACTCAACCGTGAAAGCTCTTGTGTGTGAGCTCAATAACGAACCTGTGGGCTTCGCAGTGTATTTCTATAACTATTCGACCTGGTTGGGACGTAGGGGAATCTATCTGGAAGACCTCTATGTGTCACCCCAATACCGTAAGGTTGGCGCGGGCAAGGCCTTGCTGAAGCATCTTGCTCAGGTTGCCGTTGCCGAGGGCTGTGGCCGTTTTGAGTGGTCCGTTCTCAACTGGAACGAACCTGCGATTAAGTTTTATGAGTCTTTGGATGCCAAGCCTATGGACGAGTGGACGGTGTACCGTTTAACTGGCGCAGAGCTGAAGGCTCTGGCATCCTCCTGATCAGGCCGCTGGAGAGTCCAGGTGGGGCCAAAAGGTGACGTTTTGGTGCAAAAGTAGTACTATTCGCCGTTTAATTTGACCAAAGGTCCTATGGCCTGCCGGGTTTACCCCATGAAAGAACGAAAGAACGCGTTAGAACTGATCGACATCCACAAATCCTACGGCTCACTGGAAGTGCTCAAGGGTGTATCCCTTAGCGCCAATGATGGTGAAGTGATTTCGATACTGGGTTCCAGTGGCTCGGGCAAGAGTACGCTGTTGCGTTGCATCAACCTGTTGGAGCGCCCCAGTCAGGGGCAGATTCGTATTGCTGGTGAAGAGCTGGTGATGCAACAGGGCAAGGATGGTGACCTTCAGGCGGTCAATCGACGTCAGCTGGAGAAGATGCGCTCGCGTGTCGGTTTTGTGTTTCAAAACTTCAACCTCTGGCCGCACAAGTCCATTCTGGAAAATATCATCGAAGCGCCGACTCAGGTGCTTAAACAGTCTCGTGATCAGGCTGTCAGCCGAGCCGAAACACTGCTTGATCGTGTGGGGCTGCTGAATAAAGCCAGTGCTTACCCGGCTAACCTGTCGGGTGGTCAGCAGCAACGTGTCGCCATTGCCAGAGCTTTGGCAATGGACCCTCAGGTACTGCTGTTCGACGAGCCGACCTCTGCGCTTGACCCTGAACTGGTCAACGAGGTGTTGGCTGTTATGCGTTCGCTGGCCGAGGAGGGCCGCACCATGCTGATTGTGACTCACGAAATGCGCTTTGCGCGTGAGGTGTCAAGTCAGGTGGTATTCCTGCATCAGGGACAGATTGAAGAATCCGGTACGCCGGAAGACGTGTTCGACCGTCCACGCTCTCAGCGAGTACGGGATTTCATGGCAAGCCACACCTGATGGCGTGGGTTTTGCTTGAGTTTTAGCGTCAATCTCCTATCCAACCGAATCGGTGACTACATTATGACAATAAACAAACTGATCTCAGCAGCAGCTCTGGCAGCGATTACAGTTGTATCCAGCACAGCCGCGATGGCGGGTGACAAGATCCGTATCGCAACCGAAGGTGCCTACTCGCCGTTCAACCTGATCAATGAACAGGGTGAGCTGGCCGGTTTTGACGTAGAAATTGCCAAGGCTCTCTGTGCCGAAATGAAAGCTGACTGCGAGATCGTGGCGCAGGACTGGGATGGCATTATCCCCGGTCTGATGGGCCGCAAATACGACGCCATTATTGCCTCCATGTCTGTGACCGAGGAGCGTCAACGTGTAGTTGAGTTTACTGACCACTACTACTCCAACGTACTGGCTTTCGTAGCCGCTGAAGGTAAAAGTCTGGATACCAGCAAGGACGGCCTCAAGGGTCTGACAGTGGGTGCTCAACGTGCCACCATCGCCGGCCAGTATCTGGAAGACAACCTGGCGGATGTGGTTAACATCAAGCTTTACGATACCCAGGACAACGCATATCTGGATCTGTCCAACGGTCGCCTGGATGCGTTGCTGTCTGACAAGTTCCCGGCCTATGACTGGCTGCGTACCGACGGTGGCAAGGGATTCGAGTTTAAAGGCGAAGATATCGATATTGACGACAAGATCGCTATCGCCATCCGCAAAGGTGATCCGCTGAAAGCCAAGTTTAACGCGGCCATCAAGGCTATCGTTGAAAATGGCACTTACGAGCAGATCAACGCTCGTTATTTCCCGTTCTCCATCTATTGATACCACTGGAGCCGGCCTTGTGCCGGCTCCTTTACTGGATAGTCTGATCCATGGATTTACTTGGTTTTGGTGACCTGCTGCTTGCCGGCACTTGGGTGACAGTCCAGCTGGCGCTTACGAGTCTCGTGTTTGGTCTGATCTTTGGGCTGCTGGGCGCCTCTGCGAAAGTCTCGCGTTTTTGGCCCGCACGTGCCTTGGCGACCGTTTATACGACGTTTGTACGTGGTATTCCTGAGCTCTTGCTGGTCTTGACCATCTACTTTGGTGGCTCAATGATCCTGATGGCGATCGCCGAGCAGTTTGGCTACACCGATTACATCGAGATCAGCGCTTTTGCGGCAGGTGTAGCAGCGTTGTCGATCGCTTTTGGTGCCTACTCCACCGAGGTGTTCCGAGCCGCGATTCAGGCGATTCCCAAAGGTCAGTGGGAGTCGGCTCAGGCGTTGGGCATGTCACCGCTGAAAACCTTCTTCCGTATTATCCTGCCGCAGGTATGGCGATTGGCCTTGCCGGGATTAGGCAACCTGTTTCAGGTGTTGCTGAAAGATACCGCGCTGGTATCGGTCGTGGGTCTCAACGACCTCATGCGCCAGGCCTATGTGGCAACGGGCTCTACCAAACAACCCTTTACGTTTTATATGGCGGCAGCCGTGATCTATCTGTGTCTGACCATCGTTTCAACGGCCTTGACCACCTGGCTGGAGCGCAGGGCTGATCCTGCATCCAGGAAGGTGACCGTATGAACTGGGACTGGAACGTAATCATCGAGTATTTTCCGCGTCTGATTGATGGCTTGTGGCTGACGCTGGAACTGGTTTTTTTCTCAGGCTTGCTGGGTTTGATTCTGGCTGTGCCACTGGCGCTGATGCGTGCGTCACATAACCCCTGGTTGAGGGCTTTGCCCTTTGGCTACATTTTCTTCTTCCGCGGAACGCCTCTGCTGGTGCAGATCTTCCTGATCTATTACGGCGCTTCCCAGTTTGAGGCCATCCGAGAGTCTGCGCTCTGGCCGATTCTGCGTGAGCCATACTGGTGCGCTATTATTGCCTTCACACTCAACACGGCAGCCTATTCGGCAGAGTTGATCCGCGGAGCCATTCAAGCTATTCCTAAAGGGGAGCTTGAGGCCGCCGATGCCTACGGCATGAGCCGTGCCCTTAAAATCCGACGTATCGTACTGCCCCGCGCCTTCGGGATAGTACTGCCAGCCTATGGCAACGAGCTGATTCTAATGCTCAAAAGCAGCTCGCTTGCCTCGACCATCACGTTGCTGGATATCACCGGGATGGCTCGCACGATTATTGCCCGTACCTACACACCACTTGAAATTTTTGCGGCTGCCGGTGTGTTGTATCTGGTCATTGCGGCGATCATGATTGGTGGGTTCCGTTTGCTGGAAAAGCGCCTGAATCGTCACCATCACTACAAAATGCCGGCTGAGCTGGCTGCCGTAGACCCTCGACTGGTGGATTAATCTTGTGCATGACAGAGTGCCCTGGCGTTCTGTCGCTCTGTCTTTAGATCCTTGGCCCTGAGGAGCATTATGCCCTTGGCGGTGTCTCTTATTTAGAACTATTATGCTGTTGCGTGAGTTTCCTTGGGGTATCGCCCTGGGGGCTTGCGCGCTGGCGTTAAACGATTGAGCTCTGTTAGCCCCCTCGACTCGATCCATTCTCGTATTCAAGGTTGAATGATGCCGACACGTCGACAGTTGATGCAGGTTATCCACATCCAGAGAGAGCTGGCCAAGCTTGGGCTAGATCTGGGTGGCGTGATGCAGTACATCGTTGAAGAGACACTGACGCTGTTGAACGCAGAGGGGGCGGCTATTGAATTGGCCGAACAGGGGCAGATGGTATATCGAGCTGCAGCGGGTATTGCACGGCCTCAGCTCGGGCTGAGACTCAAAATTGATCAAAGCCTCTCCGGGCTCTGTGTCATGAACGGAGAAAGCCTGCTCTGTACCGATTCGGAACAGGATGAACGAGTTGACGCTGAAGCCTGTCAACGCGTGGGCTTGAGATCGATGATTGTGATTCCGCTCAAGCACCGTGGAATCACCGTGGGTGCGCTCAAAGCCATCTCGGTACAGCCCAATAAGTTTACTCACGTAGATATGTCCTTGCTGGAAATGCTGACGGATGTCGTCGCTGCGGCGATGTATTTTTCGGTCAAATACAGCGACGATGATCTTTTTCATCGCGCCACACATGACGACATGACAGGCTTGGCCAATCGGGCGCTGTTTATGGATCGCCTGCGCAATGCTGTCGCACTAACAGCGCGTGATCGTACCCCCGCAGGAGTGTTGATGATCGATTTGGATGGGCTTAAGCAAGTGAATGATACCTTCGGTCATCGGGTTGGCGATGCGGTGATTCTGGAGTTTGCCAAGCGCCTCAAGACTGTCACCCGAGACTCGGATACGGCCGCAAGGCTGGGCGGTGATGAGTTTGGTGTTGTACTGCCTGTGCTGGATTGCGAAGGCGGTATATTGAGAGTTACTCAGCGAATTGATGACGCGCTGGCCTTGCCGTTTATGTTTGAAGACCGGGAGTATGCGCTGGCCGCCAGCGTCGGTGCGGCGACCATTCCTCACGATGGTGTTGAGCCGGAGATACTGCTGGATATGGCGGATCAGCGTATGTACAAGGTTAAGCGCGCGCGTAAGAAACATCAGGTGAGCTCTTGATGGTGCCCAAATCCTGGTCGGCGACTCTCAAGGTTACGTTTGCTTACGTGGTATTTGCCGGTTTGTGGATTCTCTACTCGGATATGGCCGTGGATGCCATGTTTGATGATCCAAGAGCCATTACGCGCGTCCAAACCTTTAAGGGCTGGCTGTTCGTTATCATTACGGCACTTTTGCTGTTCATTATGGTGCTGAGAAACTACCAGAGGGTCGAGCGCGCTTTTCAGGTGGATGGGCTCACCGGGTTACTCAGCCATCATGTGTTCCAGCTTCAGCTGGAGCACCGACTACAGACAATTCCTTCGGATCAAATACTGGTGGTGGGCTATCTTGATATCGATGATTTCAAGGAGTTGAATCAGGCGATTGGTTTTGACCGTGCGGATCATTTTCTGATCCAGTTAGCTGAAAATCTTGAAGCCCATAACTGGCGTGCGGCCACAATTGGGCGCTTACCTCCCGACCAGTTTGCCGTTGTACATGAGTGTGACTCGGCGGCAAGCATCAATGAGTTCGCAAACAGTTTCCAGTCTCTGTTTGATCGTACCGCCAGTAAGATGGGTATTGAAGCGAGTTGTTCTATCGGAATTGCGGTATACCCTGAAGATGGTGAAAGTGCTAAAGAACTCATGAATGCGACAGCCACGGCGCTGGCGGCAGCAAAGCGGTCTGGGACAAGTATCCAGTACCACGACAAGCGCTTGAGCGAGCAAACCAGCCGCCGTAGAGAAATGCTGGACGGTATTCGGGCTGCAATTGATAGCAAGAGCTTTTCGGTGGTGTATCAGCCCAAGTATGTCATCGGTACAGGGGCTTCCAGTGGTGTTGAAGTGCTGATTCGGTGGCATCACCCCATACATGGCTATATTTCACCAGCAGAGTTCATCCCGTTAGCTGAAGAGCATGGCCTTTCCCATGCCATCAGCACCCAGGTACTGGAAAGCGTGGCCAGAGAATTGGGTGAAAGTGAGCTGCTTGGCACCCTGGTGCATCATGTATCGATCAATATTTCAGCTACGGAATTTAATGAAGTCAGCGAAATGGATCGCTTGATGGCGTGTATCCGTAAATATCCACGCTTGATGCCCTATCTGCGAATCGAGATTACTGAAACCGCGACGTTGACAGATATGCAGCAGAGCATTGCGATTACGAACAAGCTACGTGAAGCCGGATTGGGCATTTCCATCGACGATTTCGGCACCGGTTATACCTCGTTGGCAATGTTGAAAGACTTTCCGATTGATGAGATCAAGATTGATCGCAGTTTCGTGTCGGGACTGGAATCCGATGGTCGTTCCCGAACGATCGTAGAAGCAATTATCGCTATGGCCAGTTCCTTCGACATTAATGTGGTTGCAGAAGGTGTCGAAACCCAGGGGCAGCTGGATACTCTGGCTGGCATGGGCTGCCTGGAGGCTCAGGGGTTTTTACTGGGTGTTCCCATGCCCTTAGTGGCATTGGAAGAGCATTTGGCACCAGAGGCTCCATCCCTGGGTCGATGCTAGGCGGATGCGATGACCGCCTTAAACTTAGATAGTTTATGAAAATGAATCCTATTAGCATTATTCAATAGACGCCATCTCCGCGCCCCCTTATGCTGATTCAATACAGCTTTCCCGGAGAGATGAAATGGATCAGGCGCGGCAATTCAATGATAGCTTTCGTGAATCTTTGAAGCGGGAGCTTCACCGTCATCGCTTCGCAGCTATCGGCATGGCCGTTGCCTTGGCTGCCGTTCTGCTTCTCCTGCTGCAAAACAGTTTGACCGCTATTCAGAATGATGGCGGTGAACGTTTCCATAATGCCATGCTGGGTGGTTTGGGTGGCTTCGCTTCTACGGCTGTGGGAGCCTTTCTGGCTTTATTGCTCGGTAATATCAAGGCGCGGACACAGGACATACTGTTGGGGTTTGCGGCTGGTATGATGCTGGCTGCCAGTGCATTTTCGTTGATTCTACCGGGAATCGACGCGGCTGGGGCATTGGTTAATGATAGCCTGATCGCAGTTGCGGTTGTGATTACTGGCATGGGGTTGGGCGTGCTGTTGATGCTCGGACTGGATAAATTCACGCCCCACGAGCATGAAAATGAAGGCCCTTGTGGTCCCGGTTGTGAGCGTATTGGTCGGGTGTGGTTGTTCTTCCTGGCAATTGCCCTGCATAACCTTCCTGAGGGCATGGCCATAGGTGTGAGTTTCGCTGACAACGATATGAGCGTCGGGGTCCCGCTGACAGCTGCCATCCTGTTTCAAAATATTCCCGAAGGCTTGACTGTTGCCCTGGCGCTTAGAGCCGCGATGCTTAGCCCGTTAATGGCAGCTGTGGTGTCCTCTGGAACCGGTTTGATGGAGTTGTTGGGGGCTTTTGTCGGCATAGGCATGTCAGGTGGCCTGCCTCTGGCATATCCAGTGGGGCTTGGCCTTGCAGCGGGTGCGATGATTTTTGTGGTGTCACACGAAGTGATTCCGGAAACTCATCGAAATGGTCATCAAACACCGGCGACGATTGGCTTGATGGGTGGGTTTGCCGCCATGTTGATGCTGGATGGTGCGCTTGGCTGATAAAGAAGGGTGACAGGGGGAAAGCAGAACTTAGGAAAAATTAATATTGAGCCTGGATTTCGCTTGAGTATCCGATGGGGTTTCACCGAAAAATTTCTTATATTCTGTTGAGAATCGGCCCAAATGTGTAAAGCCCCAGTTCAATGCAAGGGTTGAGATACTTTCCTCTCCCTGATACTTGATAATATCGGATCGAACGCCTTCCATACGTACTTTTTTCAAGTATGCCGTGGGTGGAATGCCGATGTAACGTTTAAAGTCGGCGTACAACTTGTTTTTTGAAACCCCCGATATCCACTCAATATCATCCATGTGGATGTCATTTCGCGCATTTTCTTTTAGGTAATCGATGGTTTTAACAAGGTAGGAGGGCAGGTTGTTATTAAGTGCCCGCTTTACGTCTTCAGAATGATTATGTGGTTGAGATGTTAAAAGCCCTTTAATAAGGGCCTGTTCAATATCACGTATGAAGGCTGGGCTGTTATAAAGACTGTCGGTGCTTGAAAGTTCGCTCTCAATGTATCGCACGGTGCGCCACCAGGCGCTGGATGCTCCTATTTTTGCATCCATTTTTGCCTCAAAAATCAGCGGCTTATCTATTTTTTTACCGGTGATTGATTCCAGACCAAGCTCCATGGCCTGGCGGGATATTCGCACCAGTGTTTTACGACAGTTGCCACTGATGTTCAGGGCATAAGGCTCAGCCGGTGAAATAATTACACCGCTGGTAATATTGGATTGCACATTGCCGTCTTTACAGCTTAATTCCTGGTAGCCGCTTAATGGCAAGCTGATGCTGTAACTGTTGCTCAGGTCTTCAACATTTACGGTGACATCGGTGCCGTATTCAATAAAACCAATGGCGGTTGAAGTAGAGTTAAGAATATTACCGACATGCCTGAAATGCACTTTATTGGCATTTGCGACGGTAAGATCATGCGGACCACAAATATTCGACATCCAGGAAATGGCATCGTGGGCATTATGAATGTCTGCCATTAGCTTGGTGGGAGTATTCCCGCCTGGCTGGGTGTCAGTGTGTATCATCGTATGATCACTTTTCCTTAATCGTATTCACATATATTTCAGCTAGTGGATTAGAGGGCTCTTCGAAATTAGCCCTCCTTTAAGAGCATGTCAACGACTTCTTGGCTAGTGGGAATTCATGATCCCGCTCAGGGAAAATTCGGATAGCGATTCAAAAAAAAGTGGATAGCTGACCCTGATCAAGCTTTGGTCTTATGGGGGTACTCAAGCGAGCAGCAGGTCGAACGGCCTGAATGCCACCGAATGGAGACCCTGATATGAGCCTGAATAAGAAGCCTCTTGAAGCCTGGCGCGAGCAGGTTGAGTCGGCACTGAACTTCCGTCCTGAAGAGAAAACCTTCAAGGTCGCCCGCGAAATGTTTACCGATCCCGAGCTGTTCGATCTGGAGATGGAGCTGATCTTCGAGAACACCTGGATCTTCGCCTGCCATGAGAGCCAGATAGCCAACAACCACGACTTCTTCACCATGCAGGCAGGTCGTCAGCCGATGATCATTACCCGCGATGGCAAGGGTGAAATCAATGCGCTGCTGAATGCCTGTCAGCACCGTGGCGCGACTTTGACCCGTGTGTGCAAGGGTAACCAGTCTACCTTCACTTGTCCCTTCCATGCCTGGTGCTACAAGACTGACGGCAAACTGGTGAAAGTGAAAGCACCGGATGAATATCCCGCCGACTTTGATAAGTCCACCCGTGGCCTTCGTAAGGCGCTGGTCAGCAGCTACAAGGGATTTGTGTTCATCAATCTGAACACCGAGTGCGAACAGTCTCTGGAAGAGTTCCTTGGTGATGCCAAGATCGCCTTCGACATGATGGCCGCTCAGTCGCCAAACGGTGAGCTGGAAGTGCTGCCGGGATCGTCCACGTACACCTTCGACGGCAACTGGAAGCTGCAGAACGAAAACGGTCTGGACGGCTATCACGTGAGCACCGTGCACTATAACTACGTAGCCACCGTGCAGCATCGTCAGCAGCAGGATGCGGCCAAAGCTGAAGGGGCCAGCAAGACGCTGGACTACAGCAAACTGGGTGCCGGCGACAAGGAAACCGATGATGGCTGGTTCGCCTTCAAGAACGGCCACACCATCCTGTTCAGTGATATGCCCAACCCTGAAGTGCGCCCGGGATATGCCTCGGTCATGCCGCGCCTGATCGAAGAATATGGACAGGAGCGTGCCGAGTGGATGATGCACCGTCTGCGTAACCTGAACATCTACCCCAGCCTGTTTTTCATGGACCAGATCAGTTCACAGCTGCGTGTGGTGCGCCCCGTTGCCTGGAACAAAACCGAAGTGCACAGCTTCTGTCTGGGTGTGAAGGGTGAGTCAGATGCGGATCGTGAAAACCGAATCCGTCAGTTTGAGGACTTCTTCAACGTATCCGGCATGGGTACCCCGGATGACCTGGTGGAGTTCCGTGAAGCCCAGAAAGGCTTTGAAGGCCGTGCCGAGCGCTGGAACGACATCTCCCGTGGCTGTGAAAACTGGTCCTACGGCCCGACTGCCAACACCCGTGCTTTGGATATCGAACCGGTCATTACGGGTACCGAGTTTACGCAGGAAGGTCTGTACGTGAACCAGCACTCGACCTGGCAGCGCTATCTGCTTGAAGGTCTGGCAGCCAAAGCGAAGAAGGAGGGTTAATCCATGAGCAACGTTATCCAGAGCATTGAACAGTTTTTATACCGTACTTCTGAATACTGTGATCGCCAGCAGTGGGATGAGTATCTGGACATGTTTGACCCTGAGTCCATGTTCCATATCCCTCAGTGGGACAGCGAACATGTCTACACCACGAATCCCAAGCGTGAGATGTCATTGATCTACTACCCAACCCGTGCAGGTCTGGAAGATCGCGTGTTCCGCATCCGTACCGGCAAAAGTGCTGCCTGCACACCCATGCCACGCACCATGCACCAGATCGACAACGTTCAGGCCGAGCAGCAGGACGATGGCTTATGGAAAGTGAAAGCCAACTGGGCCACACATTTCTTCCGTTTTGGCGAATCTGAATGCTTTTTTGGCTGGGCTGAATATCTGATGCGAGCCGATGGCGACAGCTGGAAGATCATGAGCAAGCGCTCAATCGTGTTGAACGACAAGATTCGCCACGTCCTTGATTTCTACCATGTCTGAGCACCTTCGGGTGCTCTGGTTTTACGAAAAAGTGGTGAGTAGTTATGCATAAGGTTGCACTTAACTTCAGCGATGGGCGTACCCATTTTATCTCCATCAATCCCGGTGAAGTGTTGATGGACGCGGCTCTGCGCCATGGTTTGACGCTGCCGGTAGATTGTCGTGAAGGGGTTTGCGCTTCCTGTAAGGGGACCTGCCAGTCCGGAAAATACGACCTGGATTACGTCGATGAGGACGCACTGAGCGAAGACGATCTGGCCAAGGGCGGTATTCTCGCCTGTCAGATGCGAGTCGAGAGTGACTGTGCGGTCCGTTTCGATTTCGATTCTTCTCTCTGTACCAGTGCCGGCCCCGAAGAAGTGGAAGCCGTCGTGACAAAGGTAGAGGTGCTGTCGGAGTCGACCGCTGCTCTGCATCTGGATGCCAGTGCACGTAAGGGGCAGCTGGACTTCCTGCCAGGCCAGTACGCCCATGTACAGGTGCCTGGTACTGATGAGTGGCGTTCCTATTCCTTCGCTTGTCAGCCCAACGAAGACAATCAGTTGCAGTTGTTGATTCGCCTGCTGCCGGATGGGGTGATGAGTAACTATCTGCGTGATCGTGCCCAAGCGGGTGATCGCATTCGCCTGAAAGCGCCTCTGGGGGCCTTCTATCTGCAACAGGTGAAACGTCCTTTGATTATGGTCGCCGGGGGTACCGGATTGGCTGCCTTTCTGGGCATGCTGGATCAGATGGAAGCCAATCCTGAGCGTTTGGAGCAGCCGGTCAATCTCTTCTACGGCGTCACCAAGCCTGAAGATCTGTGCGAGCTGGAGCGGCTGGATCGCTATCGTCAGGCCATTCCTGATTTTAACTACCACAGCATCGTCATGCAGCCGGATGCCAACTGGACTGGACCTGAGGGTGTAGTGACAGACCTGTTCGAAGAGCAGCACTTCAACTCCGGTGAAGTGGACGCCTACCTGTGCGGTCCGCCACCGATGGTTGAGGCGGTAAAAAACTGGCTTGATCAGCGTCAGATGGAGAACGCCAGTATCTATTTCGAGAAGTTCTCCGCCAGCTGATGCGGTAACCCAACACAATAAGAACAATGAGGAAGGCACAATGAAAAAAGGTGTTATGCGTCCCGGACATGTACAGATTCGGGTATTGGATGTGGATGAAGCGCTGGCGCATTACCGCGACCTGATGGGCTTGATTGAAGTAGGGCGCGACCAGCAGGGACGCGTCTATCTCAAGGGCTGGACCGAGGTCGACCGCTTCTCGGTGGTACTGCGAGAAGCCGATCAGCCGGGCATGGACTTCATGGGCTTCAAGGTGCTGAGTGAGTCCGTGCTGGAGCAGTTGCACGGTGAGCTGGTCGAGCATGGCTGCCAGGTTGAGCAGGTTGAGGCCGGGGAACTTGAAGGCTGCGGTCGCCGTATCCGTTTCCAGGCACCGACCGGGCATTTCTTTGAGCTCTTTGCCGACAAAGAGCAGACCGGTCGTTACGGTGTGGGCAATCACAACCCTGAAGCCTGGCCGCGTGACTTGAAAGGTATGAAGGCCCAGCGCTTTGACCACTGCCTGTTGTACGGTCCTGATCTGGACAAGACCCTGGACTTGTTCCGCGAAGTATTGGGATTTGACATCTGCGAGCAGGTGATGACACCGGATGGCAAGCGCGTGGCCCAGTTCCTGACCACCAGCATGAAGGCGCATGACATCGCATTCATTGACCACCCCGAACCGGGCAAATTTCACCACGCCTCATTTTTCCTGGAAACCTGGGAAGACGTGCTGCGTGCCGGCGATCTGATTTCGATGACGGACACGTCGATCGACATCGGCCCGACCCGACACGGCATCACACACGGACAGACGATCTACTTTTTCGATCCCTCCGGTAATCGCAATGAAGTGTTCTGCGGTGGCGACTACTTCTACCCGGACCACGAGCCGATTACCTGGGATGCCGACAAGCTGGGCAAGGCCATTTTTTACCATGACCGCCAGCTCAATGAGCGGTTCCTGACCGCTTTGACCTGATATTTGTCCTGTACCCAACAATGAAGGTTAGCCATGAAAATGATTAAACACGCCGCCTGTGGCGCTCTGGCCATGCTGGTTTCCACCTCTGCACTGGCAGATGCGTACAAAATGAAGATAGGCATTGCTACGCGTAACGATCCCATTCATCACTATGCCGAAGAGCTGGCCAAGCGATTGAACGAACGCTCCGATGGGCAGATCGATGCAAAAGTTTTTCCGGGTGGTCAGCTCGGTAATATTCCGCGCATGATCGAAAACCTGCAGTTTGGCGCCATTGAGGTCGTGGTGGCACCGCCGCTGTTTGCCAAGGGCCTGAGTGATCGCTTTGAAGTGGCCGCGGCGCCGGGCTTGTTCCGTGATATCGAGCATGCCTACGCCACGCTTCAGGACGCGGACTTCCGAGACGACTACCTGAGTTTGGCCGATAAAAACGGCGTCACCGGTATAGGGCTGTGGGTGTACGGTGGCAGCTCCTACGCCTCCAAGAAACCGATCGTAAAATTGACCGACTTTAACGGGATGAAAATTCGCTCTATCGGCTCTGATCTGGAAGACAAGGAGTTGAACCTGCTGGGGGCTTCTGCCGTTCCCATGCCGTTTATCGAGATGGTGCCGGGCCTGCAGAACAATGCCATTGATGGCGTACGCAGCAGCATTCTGGCCATGGGCGCCATGAAGATGCAGACCGTTGCTGACCATTTGACCATCACCGGTGAAATTCAGTACCCGATTGCGGCCTTTGCCTCCAAGGGGTTCTTGAACAAGCTGCCGGATGAGCTTGAGCAGTTGGTACTGGACACCAGTCGTGAGTTGGACAAGGAAATGCAGGCCCACGTCATCGAGAAAAACAGTCTTGCCCTGAATGCCTGGACCACCGAGGGTGTAACCGTGCATCAACTGGACGCCGCTGACAGTCAGCAACTGCTGGAGAACGGCAAAACGGCAACCACCGAGGTCTTTGCCGCCAAGCCTGAATCTCTGGCTATGTACCAGAAGCTGGTTGAAATCTCGAATAAATACTAAGGGCCATGGGCCTGTCTAAGCGGGCCCATGCTTTTAAGGTCTTGGTTATGAATGCAAAAGCAGAAGTATTCGAGGATGTAGCCGCGACGACGAGGGTTTCGGTTATTAAGCGTCAGCTTGATAAAGGATATTCATTGATTATTGGCTCCGGAATACTGGTTGCCATCGTTATCAATATTGCCAATGTGGTCGGGCGCTATGTATTTGATAGCTCCATCGCCTGGGCAGAAGAAACACTGTCTTTTATTCTGATATGGGTTGTTTTTGTCGGTGCTGCAAAAGTAGCTTTAAATAACGGTCACTTGCGAGTAGAGCTGTTTTCAGAATATCTGAAAGGCCCTCTTAAGGCGGTATACGATTTTGTTATTTGGGGTTCGATTTGTGCACTCTCGCTCTATATGGCCAATGAATCCTTCAAGGCGGTTTATCTGATGTACAGCTTTGGCCAAACCAGCAATGTTGCGGGAATTCCCATGTATATTCCTCACGCAGCGTTGTTTTTGGGATTTATGGCGATGGCGGTATCGACCATTGTAAATATGCTTGAGTTCTTGCTGTCGAAAAAGAGGGCAGGCTAATGGATTTCCTTATATTCGCTTTGCCTGTTCTGTTTCTGGCGCTGGGCTTTCCAATTTTTATGGTGCTGATGGTAACGGCTGCCGTGTCGATCGTCGCCGTCATGGATATGCCGGGTCAAGCCATCCATCAGGCGATCTTTGGTTCTTTGGGTGCATACTCGCTGTTGTCCGTACCTTTCTTCCTGTTTGCCGGTGAGGTGATGGCAAAGGGCAGTATGTCCAAGCGCATCATTGACTGGGTGATGTCGTTGCTCGGGAGGACAAAAGGCGGGCTGGGTTTTGTGACCCTGGGGTCTTCCACATTCTTTGGCGCTATCTCCGGTTCCTCTGTGGGCACCGTGGCAGGCATCGGGCGCCTGGTTTACCCGCCCATGCAGAAAGAAGGCTATGGCCCTCATTTTGGTACGGGGCTACTCTCATCCTCTGCGGCCATTGCGCAGCTGATTCCCCCGTCCATCGTGCTCATTCTGTATGGCATCTCCTCACAGCAGTCGATCACCAAGCTGTTCGTGGCCGGCATTTTGCCGGGGCTGGTATTGGCGCTGGTGCTTGGGGCGTACATTTACTATTACTCGCGTAAGAACGCTGCTCAAAGTCAGGGCGAGTCGTTTTCGCTAATGAAATTCTGGCGTGAGTCCAGGCGCGTAATATTAGCGATTTTTATGCCGATATTCGTGTTGGGTGGGATTTATGCAGGGATCTTTTCACCCACTGAAGCGGCCGGTATAGCCTGTGTCTATGCGATTATCGTCAGCTGCGTGATCTATCGTGATGTATCCATGCATGAGCTTTGGGATATTGCGGTCTCTTCCATGTACACCACGGCACAAATTCTGATTATTGTAGCCGCAGCGGGTTTATTCAGTTGGGTACTTACTGTTAATGGTGTTCCGGCGCAGTTATCAGGCTGGGTAAGCGGTATGGATATTGAAAAGTGGCAAATACTTTTGCTGATAAACCTGATGCTGCTGCTGGTTGGCTGTTTTATGGATACCATGTCGGCAACGCTTCTTTTCAGTCCACTTCTACTGCCTATTGCCACCAGCTTTGGTATTGATCCTATTCACTTGGGCATCATTATCACCATGAATCTGTCGATTGGTCTTTTTACACCGCCATTCGGAATTAATATATTCATGGTCAATGCCATTACGGGTGTAGGAATGAAATCAATATTCCAGGGAGTGCTGCCATTTGTATTGGTAAGTCTGGTAGCGCTGTTGCTGGTGACCTTTATACCTTCGCTATCACTGGCACTTATACCCTTCCTGTCTTGATAGCAGGCACCGATTTTTCGCGAGGTTAGTTGATGTTGTACCGATCCTTCACAAGTAGCGATGAGATAAACCAGGCATACAACCCCATGCTCGGCTTGGACCCCAGGGAGGTGATTGGCGAGTATGTGCGCTTGAGTCAGGATACATTGGATGTAGTGGGTGCAGCTCGGACCGAGCAGTTCGGGCCAACGCTGGCTGAGCATGTCGATGTGTTCTCAGCGCAGCAGCAAGGTGCTCCTCTACATATATTTCTGCATGGCGGCTACTGGCGAGCGTGTAGCAGCAAAGAGTTTGCGTTTGTTGCACGTCAACTGGTGCCGGCTGGTATCACTACTCTGGTTGTGAACTATGCGCTATGTCCGCAGGTATCCATGCCCGAGATTGTGCGTCAGGCGCGAGCATCAATTGCCTGGGCCTGGCATAACGCCGAACGCTTGGGGGCAGATCGAAACAACATTACCGTTTCCGGTCATTCTGCCGGTGGGCACTTGGTCGGCATGCTGTTGAGTACGGATTGGGAGGCGGAGTACGGACTGCCGGCGAATGTGATTAAAGGCGCCATTGCAATCAGTGGGTTGTTCGACCTGGAGCCTTTTCCCCATTCCTGGTTACAGCCTGACTTGCAGTTAACTGAGAGGGAAGTTGAGTTGCTCAGTCCTCTCAAGCAGGCACCAGTGGCTAAAGCGCCGGTTCGCTTGCGTTTCGGGGCTTTGGAATCCGATGAGTTCTACCGGCAGTCGAATACCTATCAGGATTTTCTGGAGACTCGAGGGTATGAGGTTCAATGTCAGGCTATATCTGATACGGACCATTACACAGTACTGGATGAACTGTATCGAGAAGGAGGTGTGTTGGTTGAAGATGTGCTTCAGCTCTCAGGTGTGTAGTTTGGTAGCAAAGCCAATTTAAGCCTTTGATTGAATTGCGATTTGATCAGGCTGGTGATCTACTGTTCGGTTGGTTGGAATAATGCTGGATGCGGCTCAGGTGTACAGCTCCTGCATTGGCCGGGCAGGGAGATAAGCCAGACTACCTTGCTGAAGGGGCACATAAGGATGTGCTTCTGACAACGTTAAAAGCTGAAATATCCAGCTTTTACAAAAAATGGCGTGTTATTTGCTTACTGTAAGCTGCGGAAAGATGATGCCTCGGCGGCAGTAAGTGTTTAAGAGTGACCTGTGCTGATTTGTGTTACAGAAAAGCACGGCTCTGGATCCATCGAGTACCACAATTATCGGAATCGCCGATACGCAGACAATTAAAGAAGAATGGAGTTAGACATGTCGATGAAACACTTAATGACTTCCGTGATGGCGGGTGGCTTGGCCCTGATGATGACAATGCCTGCACAGGCACGCGATTTCCGCCTCGGATTGATCACACCTCCGCCGCATCGCTGGACTCAGGCGGCTGAAGCTTTCGCTGAAGATGTGAAGCAGAAATCCGGTGGTGAGCACAGCATCGCTGTTTTCCCGTCCCAGCAGCTGGGTAATGAAGCCCAGATGGTGCAGCAGCTGCAGACCGGTGCGCTGGATATGGCGTTCCTGACCGTTGCCGAGATCTCTAACCGTGTGCCTGATTTTGGTGCGCTCTATGCACCTTACCTGGTCGAGAACATTGATCAGGCGGCAGCGCTGTTGAAGTCTGAGGCCGCGACTGATCTTTTGAACCAGCTTCCCTCCGAAGCCGGTCTGGTGGGGGTAGGTTATGGCATGGCGGGTCTGCGCCAGGTCATGAGCCGCGAGACCCTGGAAGGGCCTGCTGATCTGGAAGGCAAGAAACTGCGCATTACGCCGTTCGAGCCGATTCGTGACTTCTACATGGCAACAGGCGCTGCACCAACTCCGATGCCCCTGCCTGCCGTATACGATGCATTGGCTAATGGTCAGATCGATGCCATCGACATGGACTTTGATTCCATCCTGATCTTCAAGTTCTACGATCGCTCCGACAAGATGCTGATCTCCAACCATATGATGTTCCCGATGGTGGGTGTGGTATCCGGTCGCGTTTGGAAAGACCTGAGCAAGGAAGATCGTGAGCTGCTGAAAACCAGCATGCGCACCCAGCTGGATGCGGTAATCGACCACTTCCAGGCGCTGGAGAAGAAGCAGGAACAGGAACTTCGTGGTTTGAATATCACCATTCATGAAGCGAACAAGGATGACTTCGCTGACGCAGTTGCTGAGTGGGAAAAGATCTGGGCGCCTAAGGCTCCGTCTTTGCCCAAGCTGCGTGAAGCCGTTGCCGAAATTAAAGGCAGCTGATCCTCTGAGCGAACATCCCGCAGACCTTCGGGTCTGCGGAGCGGGGAAGTTTGATGTTGAATTTCATATCCGACCGGCTGGTTCGTTTCGAGATGGGGCTCGCTGCGGTAATGGCTGCAGTCGTGACTCTACTGATCCTGCTGAACATAGCCAGCCGCTCCTTGGGCATGGCGATTTACTGGGTAGATGAACTGGCGATCTACGCCATGATCTGGACCACTTTCCTGGCGACCTCTGTAGCACTGAAGAGACGTCAGGTTATCGCGGTAACCCTTTTGGTGGACATGTTGGGCAAGCGTTCTCAGGCCTGGATGCAATTGGTATCTGATCTGCTGATCCTTACGTTTGCAGTTGCACTGCTGGTGCTGTGTTGGCGCTGGCTTGATCCCTGGACTTTTGCCGGTTTTGGTTTTGATATAAAGGCCTACCAGGGAGATACCTTTAATTTTCTGTATTCAGAGAAAACCAATACCCTTGGGATTAAGAAAATATGGCCCTGGTTGATATTGCCATTTTTTTCTATTTCTCTAAGTCTGCATGCGCTTAATAATATGCTGGCCAGCCTTAAGAAAGCTGCATTTTTTAAGGAGGCTGCAGTATGACGTTTGCAGTATTTTTAATTCTTTTGTTTTGTACCGTTCCAATAGCTTTGGTATTGGCATTAACAGCGCTTTGGTATATATCAACTTCCGGTAATACAGTGCTGTTTGATTCTTACCCCCAGCAGTTGTTTGGTGCCATTGAAAGCTACGGTTTGCTGGCGATTCCACTATTTATGTTGGCTGGCGAGTTGATGAACGAGGGCGGTTTGACCACACGTTTGATCAACCTGGCACGCATTCTGGTGGGAGGTTTTCGCGGAGGTCTGGCCTATATCAACCTGGTAGCGAATATGATGATGGCCGCCATTATGGGTTCGGCCGCTTCTCAGATTGCCATCATGTCACGCGCCATGGTGCCAGCTATGGAGAAGGAGGGCTATAGCGGCTCCTATGCGGCAGCGATCACGTCGGCAGGGGGACTGTTATCACCAATCATTCCGCCATCCATGCTGTTTGTACTTTTTGGCGTACTGGCTCAGGTGCCGATCGCTGAGATGTTCATTGCCGGCATCGTGCCGGGGTTGCTGATGTCCCTGCTGTTTTTCATCGTGATTGCGGTGGTGGGACTGGTGCAGCAATATCCTAAAGGCGAGTGGCCGGATCGTGCCAAGCGCCGTGAATACCTGCTGATGGGCTTGCCTGCGGGGCTGATTCCGGTGGTGATCATTGGTGGTATTTTGACGGGTCTGGCGACACCAACCGAGTCGGCTGCACTGGCCTCGCTGGCTGCATTGCTGATCGGAAAGTACATCTACAAGGATCTGAAATTCTCACATCTGCCGGAGATTCTGCGCCGAACAGCACTGAACTCAGGCATGGTGATCATGTTGATTTCTGCGGCCGGCGTATTTGGCTGGGTTGTGGTGTATGAGCAGATCCCTCAAGCAGCAGCAGCCTGGATTGCCCAGCAAACCTCGGATCCCTTTGTATTCCTGCTGATGGTAGTTGGGGTACTGATTCTGGTGGGTATGGTGATTGACGGCATAGCAGCACTGATTCTGGTAGTGCCGATTTTGCTGCCAATCGCCCAGCAGCAGTTTGATATATCGCCGTATCAGTTTGGTGTGGTGGTGTGTTTGACCTTGGTGACGGGGCTGTTGACACCGCCGGTTGGGGCCGGTCTGTTTATCGGCTCATCGATGACGGGGATTCCGCCCATGCAGATTTTCCGCTCATTGCTGCCGTTCCTGCTGGCAACACTGGTAACTCTGGTGTTGTTGAGCGGTATTCCTGAATTGGTTCTGGTGCTTTTGTAGCTCCAGAACAGGTGATTCAGGCGCGTACTTTCATATTTGGATAGGGCACGCAGGGACAGGCTTCAGGCCTGTGCCCTGCGCCTGGTTTCGCTGGGCTTTTCGCCGAATACTTTTTGATATTCCTGGCTGAAACGTCCCATATGAGAAAACCCCCACTGCATCGCTATTTCAGTCACTGACTGGACCTGATTAGCCTGCATAAGAGCGCAATGTACCCGCTGCATGCGAACACTGCGCAGGAATTCCATTGGGCTCATATGCCTGAAATCCTTGAAACCTGCATGCAGGGTGCGCACGCTAACACCGGCAATTTCAGCCAAGGTAGCAGGCGTCAAAGCCTCTTCGGCATGGGCTTCAATGTACTCCTCAACGCGCTTTACATGGCGGGGTGCCAGGCTGGTATCGGGTGCATTCAGTTCGCTGGAGTAGTTACTGGGTTGTTGGCTAAGCAGTGTGCTGATCACAAGTTCTACCAGCTGATGGGCAATAAGGCGTTGCGAGAGGCTTTCCGGTGAGTGTCTTTGCAGTTGGGTCAGGTATTCCATCATGTGAAGCCAGGTGGAGGAGCGTTGCCAGTCGAATCCGGGCTCGAAAGCGACGGGATGCCTGAGCTTGTGGCCGAGGTGCCGGCTGCAAATCCGTTCAAGCTCTTGACGATCAATCCTCAGCATCAGTTGATCACAGTGCTCGTCGTACTTCATTCTCAGTCGATGATCGGGATTGAGAACGATCCCCTGCCTGTTGTGTGTCTCAACCTGCTGGTCGCCACAGAGTATCTCGGCTGAACCGTCGACCGGCATCTGTACCAGATAGAAGGTCTCCAGGCATTCAGGGTCCACATCAACACGCCCGCCATACTTCAGCCGGTGCATGGAAACCTCTCCCAGGCTGAATTGGTGCAGGCGTGAGCTGATTTCATCGCTTCTTTGTACCGGTGTAAAACGATGTGGCTTAAAGGCCTCTCCCACCTTTGCCTGTACTTCATCCATATCACTGGAACTGAATATCTGGCTGCTGTGTTGGTCCAGCAGCGCATTCCCCAGTACAGGGGGAAGAAAATGTTTTGTTGGCATTGGCTACTTCCCTTTTTAATTAGTGTAGCTCGTTTCGTTAGAGCCTTATTTAAGGGTTATGACAGTATAAACATGCTTTTCAATTTGTGGATAAAATTTATTCACATTTTTGCGCTCGATGGATATTCGCTGCCAAAAACGGATCGCCCCTGATCATCCAATTTAAATAGGATGAAGTTGTTCTAAAAATAAATAGGGTGAGATCTGACAATGGGAACGCAAATTCAAATACGTGCAAACGACGGTAGCGGTGAATTTTCTGGCTATTTGGCAATTCCTGCAGCGGGTAAAGGTCCGGGCCTGATTCTTTTACAGGAAATTTTTGGTGTTAATGGCACCATGCGCGAGATCGCAGACTACTACGCAGAAGAAGGCTATGTGGTGGTGGTGCCTGATCTGTTCTGGCGTCAGGAGCCGGGTGTCGAACTGGGTTACGATGAGGCGTCATGGCAGAAAGCATTCGGCTTTTTCCAGGGCTTTGATCAGGACAAGGGTATTGAAGATATCGATGCGACCCTGTCCGCTCTTAAAGAGTTGAAAGAGTGCACCGGTGGTGTTGGCGTACTGGGCTTCTGCCTGGGTGGGCGTCTGGCTTATCTGGCAGCCTGTCGTTGCGATGTGGATGCCGCTATCGGCTACTACGGCATGGGAATGGAAAACCATCTGGATGAGGCCGACAACATCCGTGGACGTCTGGTGCTGCACTTTGCCGAAAACGATGACTACTGCCAGGCTGCTGCGCGCAATGATCTCTATGCGGCGCTCGAATCTCGCAGCAATGTTGAGCTCTATACCTATCCGGGTGTTGATCATGCCTTTGCTCGTCCCGGTTCTGAGCATTACCACAAACCCTCAGCGCTGATGGCGCATGAGCGTTCCGTTGCGGTTCTGCGTAAAACAATTGGTCCGCACTACAATCTGTCGCATCTCTGGGATAAGCACTGCGAATACGAATTCAACACCCGCAACGTGGAAGATACCATGGCCACCATGGTGTCAGAGCCTTACGTTAACCACATCCCGACGCTGACAGGTGGGGTGGGCTACAAGGATCTGTACCGCTTCTACAAGCATCACTTCGTAGATTCTAATCCGGCGGATACGTCTCTGGTACCTATCTCGCGCACCATCGGCGATACCCAGATTGTTGATGAGCTGCTGTTCTGTTTCACCCATGATCGCGAGATTGATTGGCTGGTACCGGGTATTGCTCCCACCGGTAAGTATGTCGAAATCCCTCTGGTAGCCGTGGTGAAGTTCCGTGGTGACAAGCTCTACCACGAGCACATTTACTGGGATCAGGCATCTGTGCTGGTGCAGTTGGGTGTACTGGATCCCACCGGTCTACCGGTTGCCGGACATGAAACCGCAGCCAAGCTGCTCGACGAAACTCTGCCATCCAACAAGCTGATGCCGACCTGGCCCAGCAGCGAAGGCAAGAACTGAGGAGCAGGGCTATGAGCGAATTTACGAATCGCGTCGCGATCATTACCGGTGGTGCAACGCTTATTGGCGCTGCTGTTGCTGAGGCCTTTGTCCGTGAGGGAGCCAGGGTCGCCATTCTGGATATTGATGTGGATGCGGGTGCTGCGCTGGCGGACAAGCTGGGTGAGTCCGCACTCTTCATCGAAACCGATATCACCAATGACGTCCAGCTTGGGAAGGCGGTGAGCCGAACTGCAGAGCATTTTGGTGGCCTGCACTATCTGATTAATCTTGCCTGCAGCTATCTCGATGAAGGTGCTGACTCTGACCGAACGGATTGGCTCAAGGCACTGGATATCAATGTGGTCAGCGCCGTGATGGCGGCGCGTGCCGTGCGACCTTTTCTGGCGAAAGCAGAGGGTGCGGCCATCGTCAACTTCACCAGCATCTCCTCTCAGGCGGCTCAAACAGGTCGTTGGATCTACCCGGCCAGCAAGGCGGCTATGAAGCACCTGACACGCAGCATGGCGCTGGATTTTGCTGAAGACGGTATCCGCGTCAACTCTGTTTCGCCCGGTTGGACCTGGTCTCGAGTGATTGGTGAAGTCAGTGGCGGTGATCGTGCCAAGGCTGATCGAGTGGCGGCACCTTTCCATATGCTGGGGCGTTTGGGTGGTCCTGAGGAAGTGGCTGAAGTGGTGCTGTTCCAGTGTTCGCCCCGCGCCAGCTTTGTGACCGGTGCAGATTACGCCGTGGATGGCGGTTATTCAGCGTTGGGCCCTGAACAGCGTGAGCCTGCAATACCGAAACTGGCTGAGTAACCCAACGGCAAACGGATCCTTGATCCGGGCACATGAAGAATAAAGGTAAATCTCAATGACACGTAAAATTGCAATCGTAGGTGCTGGCCAGTCGGGTCTGCAAACCGGTATCGGCCTGCTTAAAGCTGGCTACCAAGTAACCATTCTGTCCAACCGTACCGGCGACGACATTCGTGCCGGCAAGGTTATGTCCAGCCAGTGCATGTTCAATCAGGCGCTACAAACAGAGCGTGACCTGGGCCTCAATTTTTGGGAGCACGATTGTCCGCCCGTTGAAGGCATAGGCCTCACCGTACCCAACCCGGAAAAGCCGGGAGAGAAGCTGATCGATTGGGCGGCTCAACTTGATAACAAGGCGCAGTCTGTCGACCAGCGAGTAAAAATGCCGATCTGGATGAATGAATTCGAGCGTCTGGGCGGTGAATTGAAAATATGTGATGTGGGTATAGCCGAGCTGGAAGAACTGACCGCAGCCAATGATCTGGTACTGCTGGCCGCTGGCAAGGGCGAGATCGTCAGCATGTTCGAGCGTGATGCGGAACGCTCACGCTTTGACAAGCCGCAGCGTGCACTGGCCCTGACCTATGTGCATGGCATGACACCGAAAGAGCCGTTTTCTCGAGTGGCGTTCAACCTGATTCCAGGCGTGGGTGAGTACTTTGTCTTCCCGGCACTGACACTCAGTGGTCCCTGTGAAATCATGGTGTTTGAAGGCATCCCGGGTGGTCCTATGGATTGTTGGGGGGATGTCAAAACGCCACAGGAGCACTTGCAGCGCAGTTTGGAGATTATCCAGAAATATGCACCCTGGGAGGCCGAGCGTTGCCGCAATGTAGAGCTCACAGATGATGGTGGTGTTCTGGCTGGCCGATTCCCGCCGACCGTTCGCAAGCCGGTGGCAACTCTGCCTTCAGGCCGCAAGGTGTTTGGTATGGCCGATGCGTTGGTCGTCAATGATCCCATAACCGGTCAAGGCTCCAACAATGGTGCCAAGTGCAGTCGCATCTACCTCGACGAAATCATCGCCCGCGGTGACCAGCCGTTCAGTGAAGAATGGATGAACGAAACGTTCGAAACCTACTGGTCCTATGCCTCTCAGGTGGTCGAATGGACCAACAGCATGTTGCTGCCGCCCCCGCCGCACATTCTGCAGCTGCTGGGTGCAGCCCAACAGTCACCCTCGCTGGCGGCACAGATTGCGAACGGTTTTGATAATCCGCCGGACTACATGCCCTGGTGGATCGAAGAAGACGCCTGTCAGGCGATGATCCAATCGCATATGCAGCAGGGAGCGGCCTGACATGAGTACCCTGAATACGGTTGAATCTGCGCAGGGGAGTGCGGCGAATCTTGTGCCCACGATTGATTCACGTGAATTGCGAGATGCGCTCGGGCTGTTTGCGACGGGAGTGACGGTTGTAACCGCTCCGGGGGTAGAAGGTGAAGCTGTTGGTATTACCGCCAATTCCTTTTCTTCCCTTTCACTGGATCCGCCGCTTGTACTTTGGAGCCTGGCGCTGAAATCCCCAAACCTGGATGCTTTCGAGGAGGGTAAGCCCTTTGCTATCAATATCCTGCAGCATGAACAGGAAGCCCTGGCAATGCAGTTTGCGCGTCCTTCAGACAACAAGTTTCAGGATGTCGCATACAGTTTGAGCGCCTCTCAAGTGCCCTTGCTGGACGGAGCTCAGGCTCAATTGGAATGCTCCGTAGAGTTCACGCGCGTGCTGGGAGATCACTTGCTGATCGTGGGGCGAGTGGAGGCACTGAACACCGCACCCGGTGAGCCACTGCTGTTCTATCGCGGCGCTTTTGCACAACTGAATAACTGAGTCGAGACGGGCTCCTTGGCGGATCTCTCGCCTTGAGCCCGTCACTAAGAATTAGACAGGGTTCCATGCATGAAAAAGACAATAAATACCTCTGCTTTGGCACTGGCCGTGGCGTTTGCGATGAGCTTAACCACCGAGGCTCAGGCCACCGAGGGGGGCGGTTCAAACTACCCGATGGGCGCTGAAAACTATCTGATGGGAGCGCTACCCCCGCCAGGTCTTTATCCGCTGATCTACGCTAACCGCTATGCGGCAGATGATCTCATGGATGGCACGGGTAAAAGTTTGCCAGTCGACTTCCGTCTGCGTGCAAATGTGATTGCGCCCCGTTTGGTGTGGGTCACTGACAAGACGATTTTGGGTGGGCAGTTGTTCCACGCGGCTTTGTTGCCACTGGTGGATCTGGATGTGTCTGTTAATGGCATGAGCGACAGCAACCGTGGTATGGGTGATATGGATCTGACCGCTTTTGCGCTGGCCTACCATCACAGTCCCAATTTCCACTCAGTGGTAGGCATGGATGTGTTTGTGCCCATTGGCGAATATGATGCCAATGATATGGCCAACCCCGGACGAAACTACTGGGCGGTTCAGGCTGCCTACGCTGCATCCTGGGTAAATCCGACCGGTCTGAATGCCGACATCAAGCTGATGTACGACTACAACTTCGAGAACGACGATACCCACTACCAGTCCGGTCAGGAACTGCACTTCGATTACTCACTGGGCTATGGTGTCAGCCCGAATTGGGTGGTGGGTGTAGGTGGCTATGCCTACAAACAGACCACCGGTGATGAAGTGAACGGTGTCGATATCGGTAACAAAGGGCAGGCATTCGCTATTGGTCCTTCAGTGAAGTATGACAGCGGCAAAGGCTTCTTCATTTCGATGAAGTACCAGAAAGAGTACGCCGTCGAGAATCGCCCGGAAGGTGATGCCTTCTGGATCAAGACCATCATCCCCTTCTGATGATGCTGTGCCGGCTGTCCTGGTCGGCACATTTATGTCTGCAATCGACGGGCAGCGAACTCTTCTTTAAGCCGCTACAATGCGGCCTGAACAAGGAAGAGAGTACAAGGAACTTCTATGCTGCCCAACGAAAAGACCCTTCTTCAGGTAAAGCGCTCACCGATGGCGCTTGCCCGTGGTTGTTTTGACCTTTTGCTTACCTTGCTGATGATCAGCTTCGCACTTAGAGCGTTGGCCGACACGCCATTCTGGGATAGTTGGTGGCTGGTTGAGCAATATCGGGCACTGGCTACACGGTTTTTATGGGAAGGGGCCGGAATTCCAGCTGTTTGGATAGCGGCTGCTTTGGGTTTGGTTGCCCTGTTTTTTGCTGTTGATGCCTGGAATCGTTTGAGTCGCGAATTCAGTACTCGCTATGAAATGACCAGCCTGCGTGTGTTTGCCCGTTGGGGCCTGCTGAGCAAAACAAGGCAGGATCTGTACCTGCTGAGTGTCGATGGAACTACCCTGGAGCAAGGCTTCTTTGGGCGCTTGTTGGGTTGGGGGCATCTAACCCTTGGCGGCAGTGGAAATAATCAGGTGGAGTGGCGCTTTGTTCGCAACCCTCAAGAGATACGGGATCAGCTTGATAAGCAGGTGCTGGCACGTCGCATGAAGGCTTCACAGGTACAAAAAACCGCCCCCTGAGGGGCGGCTGAAATGAAAGAGGTTAGATCGGTGCCTTAGTTGCGGATCAGGTAATCAAAGGCACCGAGGGCTGCGGTTGAACCTGAGCCCATAGAAATGATGATCTGCTTGTACGGTGTATTGGTGACATCGCCTGCAGCAAATACACCCGGCATGGACGTCGCACCGTGGCTGTCGGTCAGGATCTCGCCACGTTCCGTCAACTCCAGACTGTCTTTCAACCACTCGCTGTTCGGTACCAGACCGATCTGAACGAAAATGCCCGCCAGGTCCAGTACATGGCTTTCATCAGTGCGACGGTCAGTGTACTTCAGGCCGATTACCTTGCTGTCATCACCCAGCACTTCGGTGGTCATCGCTTCTTTGATGATCTTGATATTGGGCAGGGAGTTGGCCTTCTTCACCAGAATATCGTCGGCACGCAGGGTGTCTGAGAACTCCAGAACGGTTACGTCTTTCACGATACCGGCCAGGTCTATCGCGGCTTCAATACCGGAGTTACCACCACCGATTACCGCAACGCTCTTGCCTTTGAACAGCGGGCCGTCACAGTGAGGGCAGTAGGCCACGCCCTTGCCGCGGTATTCCTGTTCGCCAGGCACGTTCATTTCACGCCAGCGGGCACCGGTGGCCAGAATGACACTGCGGCTCTTCAGGGTCGCACCGCTGGCCAGTTCAACTTCGATCAGCTCGCCTTTCTTCAGCTTGGCGGCGGACTGCTCGGTGATGACGTCGACTTCATACTCTTTAACGTGCTGCTCCAGGCTGGCGACCAGCTTCGGACCCTCGGTGTAAGGCACGGAGATGAAGTTCTCGATACCGACGGTATCCATCACCTGACCACCAAAACGTTCTGCTACCAAACCGGTACGAATGCCTTTACGTGCCGCGTAGATCGCAGCGGAAGCACCCGCCGGGCCACCGCCGACGATCAGAACTTCGTACGGCTCTCTCTCGTTCAGCGCAGCGGCTTTCTTCTCGGCAGCGCTGGTATCCAGCTTGTTGACGATTTCGGGCAGAGTCATACGGCCCTGGCCGAAGTGTTCGCCGTTCAGGTAAACGGACGGTACAGCCATGATCTGACGCTCATCCACTTCCTGCTGGAACAGGGCACCATCGATCATGGTGTGGCTGATATTCGGGTTCAGTACCGCCATCAGGTTCAGAGCCTGCACCACGTCCGGGCAGTTCTGGCAGGACAGAGAGATATACGTCTCAAACTCGTATTTGCCCGGCAGGTTGCGGATCTGCTCCTGCAGTTCAGCATCTGCCTTAGACGGGTGACCGCCAGTTTGCAAGAGTGCCAACACCAGGGAAGTGAACTCATGACCCATGGGAACACCGGCAAAGTGTATACGCGGTGCTTCACCTGCCTGGGCAATGGCCAGGCTGGGTGAGCGGCGGTTGTCACCATTCGTGTGGCTGATTTTATCGTTGAGCGAGGCGATTTCGCCTGCCAGCTCTTCGATCTCTTTTGCCTTGGGGCTGTCATCACTGGACACGATCAGCTCGATTGGCGTCACGATATTCTTCAGATAGGCGTCCAGCTGTTGTTTCAGGTTGGCATCCAACATGGTCCGTGTCCTGTGATAGAGAATTCGATTTAAAAGGATCGTCGATCAGGGTAAAGCAAATCGGGTGAAACAAGAGGGGAGTCCCGCCGGTCATACGACCGACGGGTTGAACCGGAGGTCAGGCTTAGATTTTGCCGACCAGGTCCAGAGACGGAGCCAGAGTCGCTTCGCCTTCTTTCCATTTCGCCGGGCAAACTTCACCCGGGTGAGCTGCAACGTACTGAGCAGCTTTAACCTTGCGCATCAGGTCATCAGCGTCACGGCCGATACCTTCAGCAGTGATTTCTACTGCCTGGATAACGCCCTGCGGATCGATCAGGAAAGTAGCACGGTCAGCCAGACCCAGGCCTTCGCGCATTACGCCGAAGTTGTTGGTGATGTTGCCAGTCTGGTCGCCAACCATGTAGTACTTGATCTTGGCGATAGTTTCGGAAGCATCGTGCCAAGCTTTGTGAGTGAAGTGAGTGTCAGTAGACACGGAGAACACTTCAACGCCCAGCTTCTGCAGTTCTTCGTATTTGTCAGCAACGTCACCCAGTTCAGTCGGGCATACGAACGTGAAGTCAGCCGGGTAGAAGAAGAATACAGCCCACTTGCCTTTAACGTCCGCTTCAGTGATTTCTACGAATTCACCGTTTTTGAATGCGGTTGCCTGGAACGGTTTGATCTCGGTATTAACGATACCCATTACAGTCTATCTCCATTTATGAGTAGGTCATGTGGAACACCACATCCTAATGCTAGGTTGTGAGTGTGTGAAATAAATTAAATCTAAAAGGTGTATAGCCAAAAACTATCAGACATCATTGGCTTTTATAAAGCATTTATGGATGAGTTTCAGGATAGTTGGTGGACAATCCAGCTGTGTACTAATCTTGATTCCAGTTTGGAGGTTCAGCGCCTGGATGGGCTGATCCACAGCGAAACAGGTCAGGGATGATGTGGAACGCAAAGGCGCCTTTCGGCGCCTTTATCTTTATAGAACAGTTGACCTTAGCGCTCCAGCTTCCAGCGCAGGGTTTCGCCTGCACGCAAGGGTACGATGATATCGCTGCCAAACGGCATTTCGGCCGGTACCTGCCACTCTTCCTTTATAAGGGTGATGGTATCGCTGTTACGTGGCAGGCCATAGAAATCCGCGCCATGGTGGCTGGCAAAGCCTTCGAGCTTGTCGAGTACGCCCAGGTCTTCGAAGATTTCCGCGTAGAGCTCGATAGCAGCGTAAGCGCTGTAGCAGCCGGCACAACCGCAAGCACTTTCTTTAGCGCCTTTGGCATGCGGCGCAGAGTCTGTTCCCAGGAAGAACTTCTTGCTTCCGCTGATAACGGTATCCTGCAATGCCTGCTGGTGCACATTTCGCTTGAGAATCGGAAGGCAGAACAGGTGAGGGCGAATGCCGCCAACCAGCATGTGGTTGCGGTTATAGGCCAGGTGCTGAACGGTAATGGTAGCACCTACGTTATCGCCATGAGCGTTCACGAACTCGGCAGCATCCTTGGTAGTGATATGTTCTACCACCAGCTTCATCTCAGGATGGCGGCCAGCCAGCGGGGTCAGGATTTCGTCCAGGAACTGTTTCTCGCGGTCGAAAATATCCACATGGTTGTGGGTGACTTCACCATGTACCAGCAACGGCATGCCCGCTTCGCTCAGAGCTTCGCAGATGGCATCCAGCTTGCCCAGATCGGTAACACCTGAGTCGGAGTTGGTGGTAGCGCCTGCCGGGTAGAGTTTGACTGCTGCTACCTTGCCGGTGGCTTTGGCAGCCGCGATCATCTCGGGTGTGGTGTTGTCGGTCAGGTAGAGTGTCATCAGTGGATCAAAGTTGCTGCCTTCGGGGGCTGCAGCGAGGATGCGCTCACGGTATGCAATTG
Organism: Marinobacterium sp.; assembly: GCA_048260865.1. Classification (GTDB taxonomy): domain Bacteria; phylum Pseudomonadota; class Gammaproteobacteria; order Pseudomonadales; family Balneatricaceae; genus Marinobacterium. Next base: position 46,936 of record JBLXGN010000016.1, read on the forward strand.
CCTGATCGGCATCGGTGACTGGCGGGCGCAGGTTAGGCATTACGATGGCACGGTGCATCTGCTGTGCGGTTGCAGGCACGACGTGTTCCAGCACCTCCCCATCGCGTAGATGGAGGTGCCAGTCATCGGGGCGAGTCAGAGTAATGCGATCAGTCATGGTTTTATCCTGTTTTCGGTAACGGGCCAGTTGCGGCTGCAGCTGGACGGTGAATCAGTTATCCAGCGCCTGCTTGCGCAGAAAGTCACGCAGTTCGGCAGCGGTTTCCGGGTGTTTCAGGCCCAGGGCGACGTTGGCTTGCAATAGACCGGCTTTATTGCCGCAGTCATAGAGATCGCCGGCCATGGTAAATGCACTCAAAGCACCGCCTTCCTGCATCAGCGTCTTGATGGCGTCGGTGAGCTGGATCTCATTACCCGCCCCGCGAGGCGTGGTTTTCAACAGCTCCATAATACGTGCCGGCAAAATGTAGCGGCCCACAATGGCAAGGTTGGAGGGGGCTTGATCGCGCGGTGGCTTTTCCACCACATCGTGCATCAGGGCTGAACTGCCTTTGGCAGGAGTGGCTCCACCGCAATCAACGATACCGTAGCGCTCGACATGCTCGGGCGGGACGGCTTCCACCATGATCTGCCCGGTGCCTGTCTGGGTATAGGCGGCCACCATTTGCTGAAGATCTGAGGTGTCGCCGTTTGAGTCGATCAGCATGTCAGGCAGCATCACGGCAAAATCATCATCGCCTGTCAGGGCCGCCGCACAGAGAACGGCATGGCCAAGGCCCTTGGCTTCATCCTGGCGAACAGATATCACCTGAACGCCGGCTGGCAGGATATCGCGAACGGCGGCCAGCAGCTTGTCTTTGCCTTTGCTCTCCAGTACCTGTTCAAGCTCGGCATGGCGGTCAAAGTGGTCCTCTACCGCAGATTTGCCACTGCGTGTCACCAGTATGATTTGTGTCATTCCAGCGGCAACGGCTTCTTCGATGACGTGCTGAATGACGGGCTTGTCCACGACTGGCAGCATCTCTTTAGGGATGGCCTTGCTGGCGGGCAGCACGCGTGTGCCAAGACCGGCGACAGGGATCACGACTTTGTTGAGCATTGTGGGTCCTTTAGGTCTGATTTGCGCGCAGTATATCGGATTCAGGTTGCAACTGTCCGACACGCGGGCGGGGCTTAAGTGCTGCTATTGGGCGTCTCGGACGTTTGGTCTTTGGCGGCTTCAGCTTCTTTAAGCTTTTTCTGCTTGGCATTCCAGGCGTGCAGCTCCTCGTAGTAACTGTCCCAGACGCAGGGTTCGCAACCTGATTCGCAGCATTCGCCATCGGCGGGAGGGATTGGCTTTTCCATGGTTCCTTAAATGCGTTTGTTAATCTCAGGGCATTTTACTGACTTGGGTTACTGCTGGCTATTGACCTTATCCTTGATCATGTTCGCCAGCTGCTTGATACCGGGGCGGGCCAGCTCCCCCTCGGTTAGAATCAGGTACAGCTCAACCTGTCGCTCACTGCCGCTTTCCAGGGGGAGGGGCTTGAGTAATCCTTGATCCAGCAGAGGTTGCGCGCGAGTAAGTGGATACCAGGCATAACCGATACCGCGCTGGGCTGTCATCAAGGAAAGGTCCAGATTACTGAGTGTCCAGCGTTGCTCAGCTCCGAGCCAGCCTGAGTCGACACTGCGGCTGCCCGAGTCACGCACGACCAGTTGGCGATAATTTTTCAAGTCATCCAGCGTTAACGGGCGACCCAGGTGGTGCAGGGGGTGGTCTGGGTGAGTGCAGGCGACAAAATGTACGCTCATCAGGGCCTCGCCCAGAAAGCCTGGGGGCACACGGCCACTAATAGACAGGTCCACCTGGCGTTTGAGGACGGCTTCATCGCTGCCGCTCAGGACCGTTTCCAGCAACTCGATACGCGTGTGTGTATGTGCTTCGGTATATTCTGCCAAGATATCCAGCATCCACTCGCGCGGGAAAATGGTATCCATGGCAATACTGATTTGAGGGTCAAACCCCTGGCCAAACTGTCGGGCAAGGTCCTCGGTCTGTTGAGCCTGTTCTACCAGGCGCCGAGCGTGACGATACAGTGCTTCCCCTGAGTCAGTGAGCGTCGCGCGACGGCCTTCCAGTTTGAACACACGGATGTTAAGCCCGGATTCCAAGCGCTGGATTGCATAGCTAATGGCTGACTGACTTTTGTTCAACTGCTCGGCAGCTTTGGCATATCCGCCAGCATCGACGACCGCAAGCAGTGCTTGCCATTGCTCAAGGGTTACTTGCATGTTGTTCCTCATCTTCAGGCAATCCGAGCCTTGCACATGTAAAAAGCATACATGCGGACCTGTAAAAATATAGCCTTTCAGTCAGGTACGCGAGGGTGCAGGTCTGTTAAGAGCGATTAGAAACCACTAAGTTCCATGAATAGCAGCACGAGGGCAGGTCGGATGCTTAAGAATAAGATGGGTGTGTAAAATGAATGTGCCAAGGAAAGGCATGGATGGCTTGAGATGCAGTCAGTAATCAAGGGGAAGTGATGTTTGATATTACAGATGGAGCGGTGTTGGAAGGTCGGTTGAAACTGTGACAAACAAAAGAGGCGCCCAGAAGGGCAGATATGTTGTACTAGACAAGAACAAAGATTTGGAGCGGGAAACGAGACTCGAACTCGCGACCCCGACCTTGGCAAGGTCGTGCTCTACCAACTGAGCTATTCCC
>JBLXGN010000017.1:0-29782 GCA_048260865.1 Marinobacterium sp.
TCCGTTTTCCGCCAAAATGGCGGGAAACGGGCAAAAAAACATACAAACAACGTAAGGATAGTGTCTGAAATTTCGTTTTTTTGCCGGCTCATGCCAATGCTGGTGAGAATTGGCGGTTATTCAGACCTTCCTTTTATCCTCAACGATTTGAAGTGATTGACTACCCTCCGCTAATGTTTGCTTCGTGCGCGAAGCGGTAGCTTTAACTTCTAAAGAGCCACCCGAATTTGGCATGAAGCGTCTGTTAGGACCCAGACTAACACCCGATGGCTATTGAATGCTTTTAACATCATGACATGTTCGATGGTATTGGTGTTCATGTACGACGCCAGGATCTCGATAAGACCCGTTCAAACTCCAACTACTTCCGAGAGCTTACAAGTCTATTAAAGCTATTCGATGAAACCCAGCCGCGACTCAACGCTGTTTCTAACGTAGATCCACAGAGCTACCGACTCAGCTACCCCCAGGCACTGACGCTTGCTGGTCAGAAGATAAAAGTCTGGATCAATAGGCTTATCCTGCACTTTGCATCGGTCTTCCGGGTTGTAAGTCTTCTTTTCCGTGAGAAATTAAGCGCATTAACCGTGGTTGGTTGAGTTTTGGGGGCCGGTGGCCCCTTTTTTTGTCCGAACACCGTAAAGCCCTTCCCCCAATGCTTGATTCTGGTCCACCAAATTCATACTAACCCGTTTTAAGTCGCTGCTCTCGTGAGAATGTAACGCCACGATTATTTGTTTGCCGAGCCCTTGCTCGGTTTAATACCTCGAGGCAACCATGAGCAGTACACTTCAATCAACATCCAGTCCTTCACGGGCACTGGATGCCTGTCTGTTTGAAAACAGTCCCCGGTGCAGACGAGCGGATCTGTGTGGCCGTTGCCGCCGTGGATACTGATGGCCACGTCCAAGTTGAATGGACATTACCTCCGGCAAAATCCGAATGCTATTCGACTCTGCCGGCGAAGGCGTGAATCGTGCTATTGACTGAGCTGTAATGAGCCTGATCGAACACCTGCATCAGCATCGCAACTTTGCCAGATGGACACCGCCGACCAGTCAGTTCGTTGCCGGGCATGCAAAGCCATCTGCCACCAGCAGCCTTAAAGGCCTGATCACTATAGCGCGTGTCTTGTCTACTGCATTCGGGGAGACACAACTGTGAACACTCAGCAAATCTGGTGCTGCGCTTATAAATCCGATGTGGATTCCCGCCTGACCAATGGGGGCGAGATATATCCGCACCCTCCGGATCTTCGAAACCTACCTTTCTGGAAATGCGACGGCTGCAGCAACTTTGTTGGATGCCAACATAAGACGAAAAACCCGATGACTCCGCTAGGCTGTATCCCGCCCCCGGAAATTAAGAGCGCAAAGCAACATATTCACGCTCTACTCGACCCTATCTGGCAGAGCGGCATGATGTGCCGCAAAGAGGCGTATGCGAAAATTTCGGAGCGTTTGGGGTGGACTTACCACACAGTCAAAATTCGCAGCATAGAGGAAGCCAGGGAGGTATACAGAGTTATTCGTGATCTGGCCTCTCACTGAATAACGCATTTATTCACCATTGCTGTGTATATACATGTGATTAAGGGTGCTCACCGCCTATCATGAGCGACATCTGAAAACTGGTTAATTATTGAGCAGGTATGAGTATCATCAAGCGTCTTCTTTTGGCCCCTGTGCCTTGGCTTGAGAAGCATGCCATCGATGATGGCGAATTCTCTCCCCTTTGGCGACGCCTGGGGAAAGTCATGATGGCTACATCCATCGTGATTCTGGCTGCAGATCCGCTGCTGTCGATGATCCGCTTTGGGTACCCGGGATTCAGCCACCCGCTCTACTACGCCATGATGGTTGGCCTAATCGCCACGATCTACTTGGTGATGCGGCCTAATGCCGAAACGTCTCTAGTGGAAATGAAGCGCTCGCGGAACTGGATTGTAAAAGGTGCGTTTTACATCATGTTCAGTGTGGTGCTGGTTCTGGACTGGATCATTGAACACCGTCCCAATCTTTCAGAATTACACAGCGAATGTGACGATGATGAATCATTTTATGGACCCGAAATCGGGGATGACGGCTTAGCTCTTTCGAACTCAGAACGCATGAATATGTATATGAATGATATGGCAGCGCCCCCACGCGGCCCACTCTAATCAAGAAAAAAGGGCACCACTAGAGTGCCCTTCTGGTAGTTTTTAAACTATTTGCCACCCGACTTCATACGGCTCGCGACTACTTTCGTAGCCCCACTCGACCCTCCAGATCCGTAAGTACCACGATCACTTGCTCCGATACCATTCATCCCCCTTATAGCCATGGCTCCGGTAGCCGACACCAAAGCAAACCAAATGGTTGGCAATAGGAAAAGTTGGAGGAAGCTCACCAGATAGACGGTCAAGGATGCATAGATTTCACCGTCAAAGATTGCCTTGTTGGACATAAGTGCAATCTTATTCTCGAAGTAATACCCCAAACCCATGATCGCATTCAGGAACTCCAGGGCGAAATACGACAGTGCCAGAATGACAAAAGTGGAAAATTTGTAGCAAGACCAGACCATCGCCAGTGGGGCTACAATCACCACCAATGCCTGTGCCATAGAAATCAGCATCGGAACAGCTGTTTTCATCGCGTTTTTAATCACGACGAACTGTGCCCAAGTGCTGGCTCCATCCCAAGCAGCTACACCACCGGCCACCAGGTTGGTTAACCCATCCATGTACGTTTGTGGATCCGTCCAGCTACGCTCAACCGGGTCGCCGCCCGACACACTGATATCATCAACAGCGGAGTAGTTACCCGCGTTAGCGTCCAACACGGCCTTCAGAAAGGTGTCTTTCTGCTCCTCATCCGACAGGGTGCCGTACAGCTCTGAACCATATTCATCCCAGTCTTCCCATGCATCGTCGCCATCATCGGTATCTGTGATGGATTCAAACACGGCATCCTTAAGACCCGGAACGTCACCACGGCCTTCCCAAAGCTCCTTACAGGTAACAGTTGCCCCAAAGGTGTCTTCGTCGTGCTGTTCGTCAAGCGAGCCCGGCGTTGGCGAATAGGAGAAACCATACCGTTCAGCATGGTGGATATAGGCTTGGTCTGATTGGAAATACCGTCCAGGAGTATCCAACAGCACTTCAGAACCGATATAACTGGGGTCTTCCCAAGACTCCATCTTGTCGCGAGTCTCACCAGGCGGTAAACCATTCTGTTGCAGGTCTGCCAATGCGGGCCTGTAGCACTGCTGATTAAACTCTTCGAGACGATCCAGAACCTGGGTGTCGTCGATTGAGGCCGTCGATATTTTATATAGCACATCATCGTAGCTGGCTGCACAGCCGATCGACTTGATCGCTGTGTAGGTTATTGAGCTCGAAAGATACTCAACAAGCCCCCAGGCAACGGGCACTCGAACAGATGAACCGGCACCACCGAGGTCTGAGAAGACATCATCGGCCGTTTTACCGGTATTATCCCCGGTACCTGAAACGTCTGCGACGTTACAAGACGTTGTAGTGACGGTGTACTTTACATCCGCGATGGAAACAGCGTTGTTTTGGTAGGGGATCACCACCAGCATGAGCATAATAATGAACCCCAGTATTTGCATTTCCAATGACGAGATTATCCGACTGGCGGACTGGTCGTAGGCCTGCTGAAGGGAGCTGAAAATCGCTACAGCGAACGGAATGTAGGCCAGGCCTGTTCCATTCAATGTATCCCAAAGCGTGCCATACATCTTCCAACTGACTATGGAGGTGTAGATATCCAGGAAGGTATTCGCAATCATGCCCCTACCCCAGCTTGTTGAATAATAATGATTTCAAAGGCAGCGAAAAACAGCGCCACTTTCCACCAAGATCGAGCGAGGAGTTCACTGAGCTGATCCCATTTCTCATTAATTTCTGCGGTACGATCTTCGGGGTGCAAACGCGGCCGCGACAGGAACCGGCTGATGGGTTTCCAAGCCGTCACCACTATCACGTACATCCCGGTCCGCCATGGAAGCAGCGAGGACTTTAAGTCAGCCACATTGAAGTCTGTGGTCTCATAGGTCACAAAGTGCGTGAACAACGCCACGCACACGATCAAGGTGGTCAGGGTACCGATGAAGACCAAGCCTGTACGAATACCCTTGATCATTCCTGCAACCTCAGTTCGTTGTTATCTCGGGTAGCACGATCCAGAGTGCGAGCACGCTGCAAGCGCTTCTCTTCACCCACCATGATGGATTGAACAGTTTTGGAGGCTACTGGAGCCACTTTAGTGGCTGCTTCTTGGATCAGTTCCATGTTCTCTCTCAACTCAAGAACTGCCGCATCAATGGTTTCAGGCGCATTCGGGAAGGACTGGACGTTAGGTTCCTTTGCACCGGTGCGCAGCATACGGATGGCAAGGCGGGCTTGTTCTGTGAGGCGTGCAAAAGCCACTTCCTGACCAATATCTTCGATCATGCGATCAGCGCCACCATCCGACGCCGACTGGATCTTGCGAATAACTGCAGGTGTAATAACAACAGCGGGCGGCGCCGAGACGCGATTCATGTTCTGCCAGGTCATTTGGGTTGTACCGTCTACCAGGTTACTCAGTCGCTCGACCAAAACTTCCGTCAGATCAGCATGCTTCACTTCCAAAGACACACCAGGCATCGTTTCGATTTTGCGGCAGGTATTACAGGTGTCCAAACGCACCTCACCTACGGTCTCGACGACCCAATCTGCAGCGGCATCGGCACTGGTCCAGTATTTGTAGATCTCTGAGTCATCCTGTAAGCCCGCTGAGGGTGACCCATTGCTGCAAAGGTCGGATTTATCGTGATACAGGTTGTAGCCTGCCACCACTACGTCGTAGATTGTGTTGACCTTGGGCTGACCAACCCCGCCTCGCTTCTCGCCACAAACCCATTCACGGCCTTCGTCGCCAATGTTGGTACTGTCATAACTATCCTTGGCAGCAACGGCATCACCGCCGGAACTACTGATTTTATCTGCCCAGGTTTGCTGACGAGTGGCTACTGTGGCTTGCTCCCATGGCAGCCCAGATTCACCCATGATCATGTCCTGTATGCCCTCACAGGAGGTCTCTGCAAACTCCATATCCAATTTACCCTGCAGGACACCTTGCTGAAGCAAGTCGTAGAGCCCCGGGTTGGCACGCTGAATTACCAATGCCGGTAATGACGCAACGGCTGACGTGGCGTTATTCACGATGTTACCCATCATAGATTTAAAGCCGTCGGTTATACCGTTAAGCTGGTTCGATACAGATACTTTCGGGTCGAAGTTTCCGCACTGCATGTTGGTTTCCCATTCGGCCCCCAAGGTGAATACATTCATGGAGCTCGTGCTGGTTGGGCTTCCCGGCAACAGGCTTCCGCCGATTTCATAGTTGTTGATCGTCATCATGCGCGGACTAGCAGTCTGTGCAACTGCCTGAGTAGCAACCAGGGACGCGATCAGGGTGGCTAGGGTCAATTTCTTCATAAAGCATTTCCTCTGATTAGATGGTTACCACTCGATGTCATACAGAAAGGCGCCACGCCTTTCGCAGCACTTGTATTCACGCCATAAGTTCCAAACATGCGCTCCATCGTCACTGCGATAGCTATTGAGGCCATCAGAGGGCCCTGTACTGGCGCTAAGCGGGAAAAAATGGCAACTGGTCTCGCCTTTGGGGGAAAGTTGCTGCCACTTACCGCTGTTCTCGGTTAATGGCTCAGGGGGCCACCATCCTGATCCCCCGCTCCGGTCAATGCTGGTGTAAATGTGATCTTGGTTATCGCGAGTAATGAAATGAGCTGCCCGAAATGCAATCAGGCCGCTTTCCTTTAGCGGGTCATGGTTGGTCACATATCCAATTCGAGGGTAATAACCGCCCCAGTTATATGTGGTACTGCCAAGCTCATTGCCGAAGGGGTTAAGTGATTCCGGATAAAACATCTCAGGAATACCAAAACGCCAAGAAACAAGATCCATGTTGGATATGTAATAGGGATAGAACGGGGTAAGATCCGGATCACAGACATACCCTGTAGACGCCATTGCACTGGCCAACAGCACGGCTGGATTACCAAAAGCGTCGGTTAGAGTAAACGTGAGGTTAGAATGAGAAGCAGCTTTATTTTCAGAGCCTGCGCCTCCTCCTAACTCCCCTAGATCAGCCCCCATTGTTTCCAATATGGTTGTTACAAGTGAACCGTTGTAATTCATCATTCCAAGGTCCATTAAAGCTTCAGCTTCTGACCAAGGAGGATTTTCTGCGTCTCTATATGTCTGGAAGGTGAGTTCCGGGTTGTAGTGAGCAAACTTTACAGAGGTCTCAATATCACAACCAGCGAGGGTACACCTTAGCCAGAAACAGACACCTATGGGCCTGTATTCTGCACAGCTCATCACTGCCGATGTAGTGAGGCTCACAATCTCAGCGGTTGTTATTGTCTCTGCCTGTAGTGTTGCTGACTTAACGGACATCAGGGCAAGCAGTGATAACTTGTAAAATTTCATTTCACCTCCCTGTTAAAAATACCAATAGCCTTATTCATGGAGTTCACCCCATAAACTAGGTATTGATCGTTGATCAGAATGGCGGGCACTTTTTCAATGCGATGATGAGCAGCTATCGAAAGACCATAACCAAGTGCTTTTAACTGGCTTTGTACGATTTCAAATTCCTTTGAATAAACATATTCCCTCATCGCATCCTTTGAGATTTCAATATTTCGTTTTTGCGAGTTGGTAAACTGAAGCCCCTGTTCTTTTAGGTCTGAGTTAATACGTGCCTCAGCCTTTCTTTGGAGAGAAAGATCAAAGAACTGAACATCCACATTTTCGTAAAACTCAATATCCTTAGTCACAAGTGCCCTATCAGAGTCATACCAGACAGTGACAGAGCGTATTTCCTCAGCTGAAACAGCGCTTACCAGAGAGGAGAGCATCAAAGTTGTGAAGATCCGTTTCATGCCCGCTTCCTCCGTGAAGACTTGGGTGCTTCGGGCTTGGGACCGATACCACGGGAGTGGTCGATCATGTCCGCGACATGGTAGGCCGCTTCCACTTCCGTGATGCCATACTCCTGCATCAGCTCGGCACGCTGGGCTTTCTCGTAACCTTCGGTACCGGCCAGTGAAAGGAACAAACTCGGCGGGACGTTGCGGAACAGTGCCTCCACTTTGTCGGCGAGAATGGTGCCCTCAACGTACTTGTGCTGCTCCTTACGGGCAGAAAGCATCAGGTGACGCTGCTCTTCAGTCAGCTGGCGGAATCGTGCCAGCTGGTTAATCTCTTCTTGCGGTGCAACCAGGGAGATCAACCACTCACACATATTGAGGATCTTTTTGGAGTCGTTCGGGAAGTCGTCCAGGTTTTGTGTAGCCAGCCAGTACCAGGCATTCAACTTACGCCACATCTTCACGATCTTGACCGAAAAGGAAGACAGCAGCGGGTTAACGGTGATCAAGTGAGCCTCATCCGTGAACATGACGATCTGACGGCCAGAATGCTGGAACTTCTCGGCGAGAGCATTGGTGTTCTGCATGATCGAGGTGTAGGCCAAGGCCAGGTGTGATTCATAACCGTCACGGGCCAACGTCGCCAGATCCACGATGGTTACATCAACGTCAGGCCAGGCAGACTTCTCGTTGTTGAATAGTTCACCTTCAAAGCCGTCCGTATACATACGGATCGCTTCACCCATTTCAAAAGCACGCTCTTGGCGCTTCTCGGGGTAGGATTCGTCCTGTGCGATCTGGGAGAAGCCCCAGGCCACATCTTCGGTCAGTGTGGTGCGGTTCTCGCTGACAGCCTTACGAGCGCCTTTCAGAATGGCATCACGAATCATACGGCGGTCAGCACGCAGGAGACGTTTTGTCTCCTCTTCTTCACCACCGGTGATCATCAGCTTGGCAATGATTTCCGCTTCACCCAGGATATCGCGCTGATCGTCTTCAAGATCCTCATCATCGTCGTCATCCATGTTGGATTCTGCGAGGTAGTTCATGATGGCCTTATCACGGATGCGCTCCTGCTCATCCGGGTCCATATCATCGAAGTGGACCTTCAGACCTTCTTCCGAAATCACCTGCACAATGGAGCGGTTCAAATCGCGCTCGGGAATACTCTCAGCGTCAATAAAATCCTTATCGGATTCATCACCGGTGCCAATCAACAGGTGTACGTCCTGGAAAGGCGCCAGCGATACACCAGCGCCGGGCTTGATCTGCATCTTGTTGACGGTCAGACCGTTGGCCGCAAAGTAATCGCCCAGCAACCCGAATGAGTTACCGGCTTCTACTATCACCATGCGCGGACGGTGCATGGCCATGATCTGAGATGAGAAGTAGTTGAGCAGTGCCGACTTACCGGCCCCGGTCGGACCCAAGATGACCCCGTGGGCGTTCTTCTGGCGATCAGCCTTATGGAATGGATCGACAATAAGAGGTTCGCCACCACGGTTGAACATGATGGTGCCAGGATGCTGGGTACCTCGGTGACGACCGAATAGGGACGACAGGTTGGCTATGTGTTGAAGCCATGCCGGTCGTGACGCTCGGAAGTTACGATCCATTTTGGGCTCATAGACCATCGGCAGGTTCAGGATGTAAGCATCCAGCCCGACGGGATCATCCTCTGCCTGGTACGGTTGCAATTGCGCACCGGTCAGCAGAGCACAGGCATGGTTATTATGTTTCTTTAGCTGTTTGGGCGTTTCAGCGCGGATATAGACCGCCATGGTCATACGGTAGAGCTTATTGCGGTGCGCCAGCAGCTCTTTGGCTACCTTGCAGTCACGGCGGGCGTATACCGCCTCACTGGATTCGCCGCGTGATTTCTCGGCAATACGATCAATGTGGTTCTCTACTTCGCTCTGCGGTGTAACGACAAGCGTTGTGACAACGATCGTGCCTGGCGGCATTTTATCCATCAGACAAGACACCTTATCGCCGGCCATACTTATTTCACCAGAAATCAGACCGATCTTGGGCGAACGTCGGAGCTTATTCACGCGGATGCACTGGTGGTACATTCCGTCAAATATCCATGCCTGTTTATCCCTGTCGGATTTAGGCATGGAGAAAAACAGCGATTCCGCAAAATCATCACCAAAAGGCCGGTCGTCATCCCCGGGATACCCTGCCAGCTCATAAAACTCGCGCCGGTTTCCGTCTGTCATCGGTGGCCTGGGGTTGAACCACTGGAGCATCCAGTCGTAGAACACCTTACCGCCAACCCTCACCAACTGAACGCCCGTATCACGCAAGCTGCTTGAGAATTTGTCACAAACGTTATTCAGGTCTTCTTCTGGGGTCAGGTCCTGCGGGTGCTTCCAGTTCTTTGGCAAACGTCGATACACAACGACCATGGTGCGGCGCATTTTTCCGCCCCAACTGGTCCCCATGACTTCTTCATCGAAGAACAAGCCACCTTCCTTACAGATACCGTGCAGATGCCTTTCGAGGGTATCCAGCCATGTTTTGGTGTACTCCGAATCAATGCAGTGCTGATCAGGGTACTCACGCAGATGATGGATGAAATCCATCATCTGACTGTCATCAAAGGTGTAGTGCTGAATGATCCATGGTGAGCCTGGGTCTTCATCGAATGAATCCGCTACCGCATCTTCTACACGGTTACGGGTTTCCTGCAGCCACTCAGGAGAGCGGCCTTCCGTCGATATAGGTACCGCTTCAAACACGGCGCCAACGGAAATACCGTCATCAAGCAGGATAGTATTGGACTCAGGCTGTGCCTCGTACCAGGGCAGCTTGTCTATGAAGCTGCTTGGCCGACCGTACATTCGCTTGACGTCAGCAACCTTAAGGGGTTTCTTGACCTCCTGGACTTCATCCGGCTCCTGCTTTGGTTCAGCCGCTTTCGTCGCCTCAGCAGCATCAGGCTCAGCTTTTCCGCCACGTAGCATCTTCAATATGCCCATCTGTTATCTCCTATCCCCACGTGTTCAATGTGAAGGCGTGTTGATCTCACCCGGCAGTGCATAGTGGTCACGGGTATAAAGTTTGAATTCAGTCAGGTAACCCGGCACCGGTACACCATCAGCGGTAGACAGGTGCGGAGCGACGAATATATACAGAGTCGGATTGGGCAGGAGCTTGAATTTGGATTGCAGCTGATTCGCTTCAGTACGCACGTACCCGCTGTAGTCCACGTCGGATTCAGTAAGGCTTCGACGAAGAGCGCTGCGCTCATCCATCAATTTTCCTTCACCGGTTGAGCCCATTGTCGTGTTGTAAACGTCCTGCATGGTTTGATCAGGCTGGGGCAACATCGCATCTTTGGAGCTACAGCCGGCAAGCACGCCGAGGACAAGGACGGTTGCGGTGAGCTTGAGTGTGTTCTTCATGGTCTGGTTCCTCTTAATCAAGTGCTCGATGGGCTGAGTTCTGGTGGTTCTGGTACTCGATGTACTCATCATGCTGAACCTTTCGCCCAGAGCCGTTGATCGGATAGTCGATTGCGATTTGCTTATCCAAATGCACATGCACGGGTGTACCTGGCTCGACATAGATGGCATCAAAGCTTTGTGACTGACGTTGATCCAACCAACGGGTCACTTCATCTGCACCACCAGAAATGGCCTGATTCTCAGCAGCCTTCATTGCATCGCCTGTCAGGCTTTGGCGTTCTGTGCCATCTGAATTGACAGTAGTTGTGTATTCAGAGCTGGCGACTGCATCGGCATAGGCACTGACTGCCCCCATACCAATGCGAGTGGCCAAATAACTCGGGGCGTTGGTAATGCGCTCCCCCGTCACACAAGGAATGCCGTACTGATCAGAGAACCAACCGATCATGCTTTTACTGGTGCCGCTTGCACCCTTGTCTTGCGGCGGATATGTGGAGATCGATCCATCTTTAAAGGTGAAGGTCATGCTGTGGATCTCGCCACTCACACAAGAAAGGGTCCAGTCCCCCTTTGCGATACCACTCATCGTGATGCCCTGGACATCAGGGATGTGAATGCCGTTTGATGACAGGTTTTCTGGGCCCACAATGATTTTGAATGGGTAGGGGTCTGGAATCTGGCCATCAACCGGAATGCGGCCCAGCAATGCGGTCATGCTGGTAGACCCCATGAGAGTGGCATTGGCCGGCATGGTGTAAGCCTTAACCGACTGGGGCTGGTTTTTAGGGTCGTCTTTTTTACCGGTACGCACTTCTTCACCACCCGGCATGAAACCCAAATCCGGTGTCTCAAACTCAGGCATCGTGATGGTGCCTCGTTTGGGATCAACCTGAGCATCAAGCGGGTTTTTCCAGATCAGCTGGGGTTGACCGGTAGCACTGTCATAACCCAATCCATCAGGAATGTTAGCGGCACCGATGTCATAGCCTGCCGCATTCGTTGCACTTCCCTGCTCTTGGGGCCGGCGTTCTAAGTCAGCAAGGCGCCGTTCTAGCTTACCCAACAGTGTTTCTGAGCGTTCACGCTGGCTTTCTACCTGCTCTGCCTGTTCATCGACTTGGACTTTTGCATCCTGGATTTCGCGCTCAACACGCTGCGAAATATTTTCTTCCATGTTCAACAAGCGCCGGGTCTGGTGGCGCAGGGTTTCGTTCTCATCCGCAATGCGTTCGTTTTCCGAACGGAGGGACTGGATTTGCTGAGTAAGGGTGCGCATGGTTTCTTCTGGTGAGTCAAAATCCACGCCGTACTCTTTCTCAAGCTCCTCATTGGTCATCGGATTGTCAGACAAGCCGTTATGTGCTGCAGGCGGTGCCTGCTCTACAGGCTGAAGATCACTGCTGCCACTTTTCATTTTGGCGAATATGATCATGATCCCAACGCCAACAAGGACAACAGCCATTATTTTGATCAGGAGATTGCTCTTCATCGTGCTCATTGGGCGCTACCTCCCTTAGCTTCCTCGGTTTTCACCTCGTAGAAGGCCCAAGGCACCAATGTCTCGGCCAGGGGACGGTTGTTTACCAGGTACAAAATGGTACGGTCGCCGGCAGTACCACGGCGGCTCAACTGATGGTGCTGGTAGGTGGCATGACTGAACGGCAGGTTGATATCCAGGTAATTCAGGGTGATCCGCTCATTGGTCGTGTTACGCACTAGCAGAGCCACGACATACAAATCGTTCGCTCGATAGGCAAGTACAGGCTTCACACGGGTCTGTGCACGGTTGATTCCCTTGAAGGCTCGTACTTCCTTGTTCAGGACAGCATTTAGATTCGCCTCGGATATGCCAGGGATATCTTTATGCAATCGAGTAGGTGCATACAGTTTCTGAGCGGCATAACGGGTCAAGGTGATCGGCGTAATTGGAGGCCCTTTTTCAGCAACCTCTTCTTCTTTTGCCTGCACCTCTTGCTCGATTGAGTTCTCGTTTTCTAAATAGATGCGCATATCTTCCAGAGGCTGCGCATTGGCAGGGACCTCCGTTGCGATCAGGTCCAAGAGCACGACTTTTCCATCGGTTATGCGTTTGATGACCACACGCTCTCGCTCAAATGGCTTACCAGGACGAACAAGCACAGCACCTTGAGCGGACTGGACGCGAAATAGTTGCTCGACTTCTTGCTTACGGGTTACGCCGACTTTGACATGATCGCCAAACTGGATTTTGCGTTCTTCGCCGGCGTGCAGCTGCACGGTGACAGGCTTGTTGGTGTAGTGAACAACTTCAGTGGCAAGGGCTGACAGGCTTAAGCAGGACGCCGCCACCATGGCGAGTAGTTTGAATTTCATTACAGATTTTCCTCCTGGTTAGCTGCCAACCGATCTTTTGCCTGTTTCTCCAAGCGCACTGGTTCTTCATAGAACCCATCCAACGCCAGCCCCCAAGGGTTGCACTCAGCATTGGTGTCCCAGCGCACAATCCGAATTGGATAACGAACGTAAATGTCCTTTACGGTTTCACCGCGATACGTTTCTTTGATGGACACGTCGTAATAGGCCACCCAAGAGTCACCCGACTCGACCCATACACGTTTGGGCTCATACGGGCGATCAAACATTTCCTGCAGCGCTCGGGTGCGTGCCAGCTCAGCACGTCGGCCTTTTTGTTCAAAGTCGCGCTTCAGTTCAGCCTGGAATCGAGGTGTGATATAGCACGCCATGCGAGAGATATTGGCGGGATAGTCTTTCTCACCGGCCACAGGCCAGTTATTGAGTTGCTGCCATATATACAGACCAAACCCGTACACGTTGTACGGATGGCGTTCTTCAATGCCACGGCTGGAGCCTGTGCGTAGATCAGGGGGGATATCGACTTTGATGCGCTTGGGTGCCTGTGACCATCCATACATGGCATAAGCAATAACGCCAACCAGTACAATAATGATGAGTCGTAGTGACCAGAGGTGTGCGTCTCGGGCATCAAGGGCCCGTTTAACCCTACTCATTAATACTCGTCCTCTTCTTCGGTAGCGACATTGATCCGCTCAACTGGCGAGGAGCGACGGATATCCCAGCTTGCCGATTCGTCTATGAAGCCAAAGCGGGCAAGCCCCTTGCGCTGGAGCTGTCTTTTAAAAAAAACGATATGCAGACCGTCCGGCTGCTTCCGCTTGATCCGCGTAAGCTGTTTGCCGGCCAAAACAAGGGTTCCGATCGTCAGGCCTGATCCAATCGCAACGCCAAAAATGGCAAACCCAAATGGCATCAGGATCAGCACGGATACCGGAATCCAGAAAACCAGTGAGGTGATAACAATGAACACCACTTCGCTGTCGGTCATTCCGCGAAACACCACCGGGTCTGCAATCAAACGATCCGGGATGTAATCAATTTCGCCATTTCTCATGCCTTCCAGATCCGCCATGGAAACTCTCTTTTTGAATATTTGAAATGAATGGAGGGGGAGTGGTGTGAGTGGGGATGACATGGGCGCCAGACTGAGGCGGCCCCATGTCACCTTTTTGTTCAGGCCTGGACTAGGGCGTACCACCGTCGAAAATGACACTGGCGGCTTCGGTCAGCAGGTACACCACGAACACCAGCAACAGAACGCCAAAGGCACCGTGGGACCCCAAGTCACCCCAAGTACGCTTACCGGTACCGATTTCTTTGTAGACACCGATGCAGTTGTTGGCGACGACCAGGAACGCAATGGTGCCAACGATCAAACCAACCACAATGCCGATATCGAAGGCGTAGCCTTTCAGCAGCTCGATATAGTTACCGTCAGACGGTGCGTTAGTGGGATCTGCCGTTGTTGGCAGTGCCGCTTCAGCACGCGCGGCCAACAGAAACGGCGCAGCCGCTACGAAGGCGTTGGCTTTGGACCAGAGTTTCTTCATTGAGTCATTCTCCTAATTGACTAAAAGGTAAAGCACCACCGACAAAGCAAAGACGGCGCGGAACCACAGGAAAATCATTTGGGAGCTCTTGATCTGCTCATTGCCATAGTCCTGGTAGGCTTGCAGACAGACCCAAGCGACCCAAATGAGCATCAACGTGACACCAATGGACTGAGCAGCGAACAGCACACTATCCGCAGTCAGGAACCCATTGGCGCCGGTGTTGAAGTCGGTTTCCCAGCTCATTTATTTTTCTCCGTGTATTCACCGCCCAATGCGTCAACATGGGAGGGCATTACGGGATTAATGGGCTGGGACAGATGTGTGGTAATGCCGGCACGGATGATTTCGAGATCGCGCATTAATACGTCGTAATCGAATTTCACGCGGGCATCATTTTCAGACAGTTTCTGGGTATCACTGACAAGACGCTCCAATGCTGTTAATTCGGACGCGATCTGGGCCAGTGCTGCGCGCTCACTCCAAACATCGGCATGTACTGACGTGATGGTTAAGCCTGCAATAGCCAGCGCAATTGCTCGGTCTATGAAGGTTGATTTCATGCTCGGCTCCTTGATTTTTGGGAACTCTAACGAAAATCAAGCCAGAACAAGGGCAGAATTAGGTCACGCACTGTGTCCTAATTCTTGGCCCAAAATCCGTGGAGGAAATAGGTGGGATGTCTTATAGATATTTCTTGAATTTGCTGGCCGTAATGAAGATTGCAAAAGCAAACATCGCGGCAAATGGGGTGATTAAATAGTTGGGATGAACACTCACCGGCATAGCTAGATAGACTATCCATGCAGTGACAATCATCGGTGCCGAAAAGCCTTTCGCTATGTGGTACACAAAGCTCGATTCGTATCCACCCGTGAACCGGCGAAGATCCCTTTTCATCAAGCCGTCCGTGAACCCAACGATCCCGAAGAGTAGGAACACCGGTAAGGACAGAGTGAGAATAGTGACTCGCACCATGAACGTCATGAGCGTGTAGGCCATCGCGATCAGGTAGTCGTAGATAGTGGCCTGTATATCCTTGAAGAACACCACCATTTTATTGTCGCCTGGCTCGACCACATAGGATGAATGAATCCAGTCCATCACCCCTGACCGGAAGAACGCTAAATCAATGGCCTCTTGCACATAATGATTTGCTTTGGCCGAAGCATAGGTGTCTACGGCGCCACTTTCGGCAGAGCTGTTCAGATAATTCAGTTCCTGCTGGAACATTTCCTGAGCATGGGTGTAGCCGCTGTAATCGTCTGCAAACCACCAGGCCATACCGATCCACTCCATGATGATCGACATAAACGCGGAGAAAAGCAGAACCCCAAATATGCGGCCAAATAAGCCAAACAGTTTCGGAATAATTCCCCTTCTGTCTGACGGGTGTTGGCCCGCATTCGACTGTGTGTTGCTCGCTGCAGTGCTCATGGTTTCACCCACCACTGTTCGCCGGTTGCATAGGTTCGCTGCATTTGGTCAGTCATTTGTCGCAGCGTTTCAGGGATGGATACGTGGTCGTCCTCAGGCAAAGGAATGCGGATCTTGTAAAGTTCGCCCCCGTTCACCAGCATGAAGGCCTGGCCTTTGGGCAGAGACATCAGGGCACTGGGGTCTAACATAGGGGACGCGTTGACGGAGATACGGTCCTGAGTCGAACTGGTAAAGTCCGACTCAGAGTCCACGTTAGATGAATCAGTGGCACCCGACACCTGCATGACCGTGGTGGTCTCCACCTCGGGCAATTGGTCAGTCATCAGCTCGGCTGTATAGCGGTCTCGTACACGCATCATTATCAGGTTGTTGAAGTTGCCTTCAATCACCTGTGCTTTGGCTTTGTCACCGTAGGCTGCTTCCAAGTCAGCCCGCGCCTGTGTGTAACCGGTGAGAATCACACCTGAACCTGCCGCTTTGTTGACCATCGGTAGGAACTCAGGCCCGATCAACTCGTTGAGCTCATCGGCATGCAGGTAGATTTTCGGGAGCTTACCTTCTTCACCGTCCACCAGCCCGGCCTCATAGCCATGCTTATAAATCATGCCCGCTGTGCTTACCAAGTCGGAGAACATGCTGTTACCCACGACGCTGGCAATCTCAAGATCTTGCAGAGCATCCAAGCCAATATAGATCACCCCCTTTTTCCGGATGATCTGTGTCCAGTCGAATATCGCCCTGTCATCTTCAGCATCGGCATAGTCCGGGGCCAGCAGCTTGCCTATTTTGCCCGTGGTGACCTTTTCGAGCAGGGGGATCAGGGATGCCACCAGCTTGCTGTAGAACTCCTTGTCGTATCGTAGGGCACCCAACAGCCCCTGCAGGACGCCATCGGTGACTTCCATGCCTTCCACATATCGGCGTAGAGCTTCAGTACGCGGCGATTGATACTTGGCGAAACGCGGGTTTTTTTTGTACTGAATAGTGGCCTCTTCCTCAAACAAATTAACATCGGCTTGCCAGGAAGAATCGGCGTTGCGCGGTAGCCAGTATTCAGCAAACCGCCTGAAAAGGGGTTCTATATCCGTCACGTAATGCAGGATATTGTTGTAGTCGGGCTTGTCGCCGATCGCTACCAAGGCCCGAGCCACCACATTGATAAAGCGCCAGCTAAATTCCTTAAATGCAGCTGAGTTGCCTTCGCCGGCCAACTGGTTGGATACACGAGTCGCAATTTCAGTGATCCGTGAAAAATTGGCGATGGCGTTATAACGCGCCGACAATTCGGGAAATCCGAGGTGGAAACAGTAAAACTCGTCTTCTCGTCCTGCTTGCTTCGCTGCCGTATACATACGAGTCAGCAAGGCGGCATCAGATTTTGGATCGAACAGGATTACCGGTCCGTCGTTTCGATGGATGTCCTGCAGCAGCAGGATTTCAGCCAATCTGGATTTACCCTGTCGTGTGGTACCCAGCACTAGGGTGTTACCGGGTCGGTCTGAGCCAGCAACAAATACGTCTTTTTCATCTTCGATTCCCACCGCATGAAGCACACGGTTACCACCTATCGGCGGCAGCGGTCGCACGGGGTTCAAGGGTGAGTTCCAGCGGGTTAACTTCGTCAGCCAGTGGTTACCATGCTTACGCTCAAAGTCACGAGCCCACGTGTAGATGCCTTTGTCCTCGATGTAGTGGCGCACGGCAGGATTCATCGTGTCTTTCAGACGTTGAGTATGGCGCTGCCCCCATCGAAAACCGCGACCGAAAAACAGCGAATCTTGATACTTGGGAACCTTCTTAGCCGATAAACCATAATAGGGCAGACGCCGCAGGCGACGCCGGTACTGCACAACTGCTAAGGCTTGTTTAAACCTGATCAGCGCTAGCACCCCCAACAACCCGGAGGACATATACGCTACGGATTCCGTCATCATGAACCAACTGGGCATCGTAAAGATGATGCTGCCAGCTCCCAGTGCAACCAGCCCAGACCAGAATTCGACGGCTGGGCGTAACTTGGCTTCAATCAAACTCATCGCAGCACTCCCGAGCTATCTATGAAGACCGGGTAGTGCCTCAGATTGATCGACCTGGCTAATCTGTCGGCTGACATAGGCGCTAATGCAAGACGTTCTTCAGTCATAGCAATAAGCCTTTTCATTTGCTCAGGGGTATCGACATTAACGACCAACCCGATAGCGCCTTTCTCTTCCAAAAGGTCCACGTTTGATTGCAGCCAGTTTGCGCTCACTCTGTCATAGCCAACAATAAACATCGGTCGGGTCAGTAGATATGAAGGAATGTCTTTGGCTTCATCGGGGCCGACAGGGCCAACACTCAAATTCCTGCTGACTACGGGATATAGTGATTCTGACAGCAGCCCCTGATCTAACGGAGACTTCGTTGGAGCGCTAATCCCTGGGATCGTTACCGGCTTGTGCTGATCGTCTTCATTTATGATGTCAGTGATCTTTATGCCACCATGATCCGCAATCACTACAGGTGGCTCTTGCGCGGAAACTGAAAATGCCAGCACTAAGCCGGCTAATGTTGTTATAGGTCGAACCATATCTTGAATACTCTGTCTGCGTAGGTACTAGCGATCACCAGATCAGACTTTCCTCTGGCAGGCCTGTGATAACACCCAACGGCAAGTTCCCAGGTATTACATTTGGGACGTGCATACTGCTCACGAAGGTGTTGCGCGGCGGCTGTAAGGTTGGTGTAAGGGTCAAAGGCAGACCAGAGGTTGTAATCGAACCGTTCGCCGTGCCAATACCAATTCACTTGGGCAATACCCACATCAAAGTTCTTTGTCCCCTGCTCCACCAAAGTGGATGCAAAGCTGTAAGCTTCCTCGCGGGTTGCAAAAAAGTGAGGGTGGCCTTGGAGGTTTATGGTCCATGGCCATGCTCTTGAACCTTGCTGCGTCGGGGATCTGGATTCCGCCAAGACAATGGCGTAGAAGATTTGTGAGGGAACGCCTTGCTCAGTCGCCACACGTTCAATCATTGGCGGAACAGACGCGAATACTGGGGCTCCCCCCAGCAAACACACCAGCCCAACGACCATGTTCAGAACTCTCTTCCTGAATTCCATGGCGGATCACCAGCGCTTGAAAGTCCGTTTCACTTCCCCTGTCTTGAGGTTCCGCACGCGCACTTCAGGTAGTTCCGCAAGGGCAACGTCATAGCGGGTAAATTCGCCACGGTCGAAATTCAGTGTCACCTTGCGTGACTTCACAATATGTGGATCTATACCCAACTCTTGTGCCCACCCTCCTATTTCCTCGGCGGATGTGCCCGATGGGAAGTAAACATTCAAGCGGGTTCTACCCCCCTCTCCTGTTGACGTAAGCACTTCCTCAAACAACTGGGAGCAGTCTTCCAGGCAATCAGGTTCTACGAACAGCATTACTTCGTGTGTACGACGGTTCTGTTCGGCGTTCCACTGTTGTACCCATTTATCATTGTTAACTACCGGACGACCACCCAGAACCAACTGGCTGGCTGCCATGCGTTCAACCTCAAATGCCAGCTCCAGTTCGGCACGCTTGGCTTCCATCTTCATCCAGATTTTTGCATAACGGCGGCGCTCAGCAGGATCTGTTTCCATAACGCCAAGGGCTGTAATCGGGTCTAGACCAGGTGACCAGATCCCACGAGGACCGGCCATAACTCGCTTGTACTTAACCCAATCTTTCTCAGTCAGCATCCACTGCTTTGCCAGTGTTTTTTCTTCTTCGCTTAGTCGCTCAATAGCGTCCTCAACACGGCTATCAGAGAATTTTGATGGCGCCGCTGTTGAATCTGCAGCTTCAGGGCGACTGCTATCCGCTACCAAGACGGGTGAGGAAAGGGTTACGCTCATAGCTACCCAGAAAAGCGCTCTACGCATAGTCATTTCTCCTGTTCGTGAATAGTGGTGCTGGAGCTGGCTGGCTCCTGACGAGTGGATAGGTCGCTGGTGTAGTAACCGTTTTTGTCATCGAAGAAATAGTGATTGGGCTTGAATACCGGCTTTTCTTCCAAGACTGGCTTTGGTGCCTCTTGAACTACCGGTGTCGGCTCGGCCTCGGCGGCCTCATCCTTGTTGGACTCATTGATGATCAGAGCCCCAAACAACACAATGAGCAGATACTCCATGGGTCACCCCTTGATCTTGACGTTGATGGTCTTCCCGCCTTGAACGAACTTGGCGGTCTCTGCTTCGGGGTCTGCACCTTCATATCGCCACCCATTCACAACGCCCCCTTTGGCAACGGAAACGAATTCGCCTGTACTGGGGTCATGCAACACTACACTTGAGTCATACCCCCACTGATCAACCGAAACGACTGTGCTTCCGTTTAACGAGTCGAGAATCTGAGGCTTTGGCTTACGCGCTCTCACAACCCGTTTGGGTGCAGGGGCCGAAGCAGCACGGGCAGTCGTTTTTTTCAATGACTGAGTGAGTGCCTCCAAGTCATCTACACGGCTTTGAAGAGATTGGAGGGTTTCTTCCGAATCCATCCTGGAGTCTGAAACGGAGGCTGCGTACTGATCCACATCACGCTTGATCGAAGCCAGTTCTATCGCCAACTGGTCAGTATCGAGCTGCCGTATCTGGATTGTGTTCTGACCTGCAGTTTCACGTAGTTGGCTGATCGATACTTCCGTCTCTGATTGGCGGTTGCCAAGCGCAGCGATATTGTCATCTGCATCGGTGAATGCGACCGTGACATCATCACGGAGCTGGCCAGTTGAGTTGAGGGAGTACACAACACCCCCAGCACTCACGATCGCAAGTATCAGAGCAGTTGTAGCCAGCAATCCGGCTACGGGAAAGCCTTTGCGTGCGGCGGCTACTGGTTTTACATTGGAAGGCTTTTCAGCAGTGGCTTTAGGCTGTTCAGTTTCAAGCACAGAATCCACTTCATCATCTATCGGCTCGATCTCGATGCGCTCATATGCGTCACTAATTTGATCATGTCCCCCCTGCTCATCTTTCTCTTCAATGCTGCTTGCCTGCTCAAAAGGGTCTTTATCTTGACTCATCATTACCCCCCGATCAGATCACGTGAGGCCACGTAGGTGACTTTGCGGTTAATCGGATCGACCACCAGTTCAAATGCATCGCCAGCTAATGTCTTGAGGGCTTTGTCCAAGGTGATAGGGCCAAGCTGACGATGAACCTGGGGCAAAGAATGATTGAGCAGAACCTTGGCCTCATGAGTGCGGGTGGACGGGTCAGCCAATCGATACCCAGAGCGCAGCAGAAGAAATTGCACCGCTTGTTCCACCGTGTATACGGAGTTTGGAATCCGCGTATTCACGATGACTTTTAAAGGATTCCGTTGGGACAGGTATGGCTCATTAACGGTTCGCGAGTAACGACCGGTCTCAATGTAGTCTTGAGGGATAATTGGGTCTGGAGTGGTAACCGGATTCGGTTTAGGTGCTTCACTAGCAAAACTGGCACCGGAGACAGCTAGCAACACCGCTCCGATTAAAGGTTTCAGTCGCATCGGATATTCCTCGTAGATACACGTATCGAAACTACGAGGCAACCTTATCCAAAATAGGAAACTGAAAATGGGGGAATTAAGTCATTGGTAATGACTCAATTATTGAGGGAGGTTTGCCCCCGCTGCCGGGGGCTTAACCTGGTGGCCAGCACAGCCAAAATGCTCTAGGAGACGTGCCTGTACCTCCTATCGAGAACTATGAGCGATTCTCTAGGATGCGGCTTTTTTCATCCGCGACCCCTGCCGGTATCCAGCAAGGATAGGCTGGGCTTCGCCCAACAAAAGAACGTGCCTGGTCTCAATCGGCTTTCGCCATTCTGGGCACGAGCAGAACGAAGTTTTGAAGCTGGAATGCTCATGTCGTCAATCGCCCTCACAGCTACGACGTACAGAGTTCCGAGGGGCGAGGTGCTGTAAAATGACACTCATGGAATGCCGTTTTACAGCACCTCTGAGTGAACCGTTGGCTCGATGGAAGATAAATGCAGATACACCTGCGGTGTTAAGTACGTGGCGAGTTTTTTAACGCCTGTAGAGGTCTTGAGTATCCGGCCCCTACTCCGAATCTGATGCAGCGATCAGCAAATATTAGCCGTACTATAAATTTCGTAAACGACAAATTCAACTCAGTGCTTCCAGGATTTTGGGCATTTGCTTGGGCAGTAACTGACTCCCTACCGGTGGCTGACTCAACTTGCAGTGCTCAAGGTATTTCGTCCATTCGATCTTCAGATTGGCATTCAGCAACTGAACCTCTCGATCTAAACCCATGACATGCTGACGCTTAAAATCCTCGGAAGATTCTAACAGCTCCCTCGCATTATCATCATCCAACGATACAAAGCGGCGCTTTGATCCTTCCAGTGCAATTCGCCAGCTCAGTGCACTGTATCCCTCAAAACTACGGCGAACCAATGATAGTCTTTCTAGCTTGAGCCCCTGGTACTCTTCAAGAAGGTCCCGGGCTCTCTCCTCAAGACCTTTCAGGCTCACCATGAATCGACCTCGTACTACGTCAGAGGCCGATCCCATAATATTATTAAAGGATAAGGTATATATATTATATAGGGAGTCGTTTTCTTCAGCCGGATTGTAGTTTTTCAGCTTGCTTTCCCTTTTCACAGCCTTTCCCCTCCCTTTCTAACCACTCTTAATCCATTGTTATTAAACAAAAAAACGGGATGGCCCCCTATTGACCAACCCGTTTCAGATCCATCTTGACCATCCCAAACCGCCAAATAACCATTTCCAGGCTTAAATCGGTTATCGAGTCCTCTTGACCACCTAAGCAGAGTCCTCTTGACCACTTCAGCTCTGCGCAGCAGCAGTCATTTTTTCAACTTCTGCTTTAACCTCTTCATCGGTGATTGGCGTATCAGGTTCGGCAACTTGCTGGCGCTTTTTCGGCAGTTCAGGGGCGAATTTACTCCGCAAAGTGCCATCAAGGTACTCTTGTTCGATTGCCCCCAGGGAAGCTTTAGCTCGCTGTGCCGGTTTTGTGTTTGCAGCCACGTCATCGCGGGTGACACCGAAATACCGCCACTTGGAAACGTGCGACATCATGGAACGAAAGATCGATTCAACGCTTTTTACCAACAACACTTTTTCACGCGAACCGATACGACCACGGTGCTGCGCTTCCAAGATCAGACGAGCCGTATCATCGGCAAGCGCTAAGACCTCCAGTACACGGAACCCAAGACGGCTATAGTCCACGACTTCACGCTCAACCGGACTTTTGGTTACAGCCGCGGGGAAGTGGATACGCGAATGCCCCTGGTTGACCACGCTTTCCAATTCTTCCTTCTTGGCCAGGAACGCCTGTTCAGCTTCATCAACCGCTTCCTGCAACGCCAGATAGGTTTTATCTGCCCAAGGGTCGTCCTGCTGAATCGCCGACTCCATGTTTCGGACACGACGCAAGAGCTCCGGCATCGACATGATGTACGCTTTGTTTTCACTCTTTTCTCGACCATTCCAGAGGAACAAAGCTACATTGGTAATCAGCTGGATCGTTGGGTTTTCGGTATATTTGAATGATCCCGCGAGTTCGCGACGGCTATTCTTTTGTTCGGCCATAAAGTCGTTCCTGATTATTTTGGTTAAAGCGGTAACTGGTCGTTTTCAGTCACTACACGGTGAATAAAATTAATCGGGTAGCCAGTTTCACGGTAAATGATTAGCAGGGCGCCGCGTCTGCAACGTGCTTCTTTCATCGCAGACTTGTAGAGCTTGTGAATCTGAATCTGAGCGGCATCAATATCTTTGGGATCGCACTTACGACCTTTTTTGGACGGAATATTATGCAAGCTACGTAGGGTTCGGCACTCAGTTGAGCGCTTCCCAAAAAGTTTGAGCATGAGGTCATTGGAGGCTTGTGCTTGCAAGAAACTCAGCGCCTGAGCCTCGTCCTTTACTCGCCGCATAATCATCTCACCAATTTCAAAATAGTTACAGCTGATGACCCCCTCATACAGTGAGCGGCTGGCGATAGTTCTTGCGTAATTACTGGCTAGGTCATCCAGCACGTCACTGGATAACATGGCGGCGTGCTCAATCTGTTCTACAGTCATTCCAAGGGCATGGTACCTATGCCCTATACCGTTTCTCGATGAGGATGCGATATCAAGCAATATCCGCACCACCAGGCTATGTATACCGTCCAGCGTCTTGGCCGGCACTGCCGGTTCGGTATTCGTAGCCCAACAGCTCCCTTGTTCGGGAGCACTATTCTCCCTCATTTCCTTCATATCCTTATTGCTCCTCGATCCCTGCGCGACAACACACTTCAAGCTGCACACATTGTCCTCAGGCACCTGTTATTTTCAATAAAGAATAGGTCAGGCGCCATGTCCTAATAACCCCAAAATCAGTTCCAGCAATCCCTCACAATTCGTCAACACATCCTGTAGGGATGACTCAACAGATATCATGGCTTCTCGGACTTAGAATAGGCTGGCTCAACTACTCCTGCTCAGTTCCTAGAGAAGCAAGCTAGAAGGGGTGTTGATGAAAAGGCTTTTTCGGTTGATAGGCTCTTTTGAAAAGGGCGTCCAAAAAATAACACCGACTGACTCACCAACCTCTGTTACTAACCCTATATCTATGCCAGGTCATGACTTACTGGCCCCTGAATACAGGAAGAAAACAGTGGTTTTGATCAAACGAGCTCTGAGCGTGACACCGGAGGTTTGGGAAGATCATTATCTGCATGCCTTGTCGCGCTTTGCAGAATTGGTTCAAGATCACCCTGCTTCACGCCAACATCATCACTCAGAGCCAGGTGGCCTGCTGGATCACACATTAGAGGTGACGCTTAGAGCGTTACGCTTGAGCTCTGGCGTGATTCTCCCCCCAGGGGCAGAACCGGAAGAACTGCTCCACAACGCTGAGCGTTGGCGATTCGGAGTTTTCATTTGCGCTCTACTGCACGACATCGGCAAAGTCATAGGCGATCAGGAAACAGTCTACAAAGACAAGTCCGGGAAATTCACCCACTGGCAGGCCTGGCACGGCCCGATACCGTTTGGCTCTGAATACGTTTATAGATACCGTCAAACGCATGGAAATCATGTCCACGGGCTACATGAGAAACTGGGTATCACCCTACTCCCTTTTCTACTGACCCCCTCAACATCTAAATGGCTTACCAGTGATAGAAAACTACTGGGCCAGATGATGAACACATTGTCGGCATCTGCGACGGGGTCCGGCATCATTGGAGAGTTAATCAGAAAAGCGGATCGCTCATCAGCAGTCGATAATCTCAGCCCGACAACGGGCATGCAGTCAGAGGCTGACCGCCCGCTACATGCCAAGATCCTGGAGGCGTTACAAACACTGGCAAATGAAGGAAAGCTCAAGCGCAACATGCCCGGCGCTGGATTATGGGTGGGTGAGGAATACACCTACATTGTGGCTAAATCCACGATGGAAAAGGCTCGGGACCACTTGCTTGCAAAAGGTCATAAGTCTATACCTCAGTCGCCTTTACGCTTGATGCAGATCCTAAACGAACACGGTATCAGCATCCCCCCTGTAGACAGTGGCGATAGTCAGCAAGCGGTAGTAAACGATGCACCAAGGAGTTGGTCACAAAAACTCAGCTTCGTTGTCATCCCTAATGAAACTCTTTGGGTATCAGGCACACCCAACACGTTCGCAGGGTCAATAACCCCTGTCGATAGTAAAGGGAATGAAGTAAGTCTGGCTACACGCGAAGCTTCTGGCCCTGCCGAGCGTGGGCAAGCAGAGGATCTTGCGCCCACTCCTGCCAATTACGACCTTCAAGAAGAACTGGCCATGCCTTCACTAGGGGGAGCCGTCGCGCCTCCCCCTAACCGGGCCTCTCAAAAGAACAACTCTCATGCAGATGAACTAACCGCGTCCTCACAAGGGGGGTCCGTCACGGACCCCCTGCCCACGGAATCTTCTAAGGAGCCGAAATCCTTTACAAAGAAACCCGTGAAAGTGGTCAGCCGAACACAACAAAAGAAGCCTGCTTATAAATCGAAACCAGGCAATCAGACTTCGCCTTTGAGAGCGAAAAATGAGCTCATTGCATGGCTTTTGGGTGGCATTAAATACCGGCGCATCCGAGTCAATGAAAGCGGAGCCCCTATTCATATTATTGGCAACCACGTCGCATTCATTACACCAAAGGTTTTTGATCTTTATCTTGATGACAACAAACCGAAGGCAATTGTGTACGGGAGCACACGCAACAAGCAGCTCGTACAACTGCAGCGGGAGTTCAAAGCGCTCGATGTTCACGTACGAAATAGCGGAGAAGATTTCCATCGAATAGCCGTACGTGGTCCCCGCAAGGAAAGCACCGTAAGCGCCCTATTAATCGAACGTAGCTACTTTCCAGAGCTGGATAAATTCTCGGAAAACCCAATTCTTGAGCGGGCGACAGAGGAGCAATAGTGATGACAGCGCCAACAAAAAGCATGCCCTATATAACCCCAGCTCTAGCTATCTCAAATGAAAAAGGCGGCGTCGGAAAAACATTTATTTCAGCAAGCATCGCCGAATATGCCGCTCGATTTGCTGACCTTCGTGTGTTGCTGATCGACACCGACATACAGTGCAACCTAACCGCATTAATGATTGGGTTGGAGCAGATCCCCGTAGGGCCAAGTGGATCACACTACAAAGCCCCTCCCCCTCATCCTGACTTCGATTCAGGTGATCCAGACCAAGTGGATCGTCCTTCTGTTGCTGGCGCGTTCCTTGGCGAGGTCGTAATGCCCTATCCAACATGGATTAACGGTGAAAGCATCCCAGGGATCGGCGGGTGTGTGGAAATATTACCCGCACACGGTGCCAAGTTGGAACAGGTTATCTCTACTGGTTCAGGTAGGGTTGCCAACGTGGAGGACGATATTTACTCATCCCTGTACTACGTGGCTCAGAGTGAAGCCATCGCGAGCCACTATGACATTGTTCTGTTCGACACCAACCCAACTCGAAACATCCTATCAAGATCAGTATTTAGAGCTGCCACACATGCTGTCATCCCAATGGAGTTCGACGTTCACTCCATCGACGGGATTATGAGCGTTCAATCCACCATCGATACTGAAAACACATACCGGCTCAAGTCTGCTACCCAACGCTTGGAACTGATTGGTCTTTTACCCAACAGATACGTAGCTGGCAGCATCCGTTCAGCAGGCATTTCCAAGCTGCATTATGAAGAAACAAAAAATCTAATCGGTGCCCAGTATCTGTCTGAGCATTCGTTTATTCCGCAGGCAGAAGTGGTAAAGAAGGTTCTGTCAGGGAAACACACAGCCTCAAGCATTTTTGATATTTCCAAAAAATCCAAAGTGGAATTTCGGCTGAGAATGGCTTTGGAGCACGCTTGCATCGAAATCCTAACACCCTTACTACACGCGCTTCCTCTGGCCCTCGACCGGCTCGATCAACATAAGCAACGAGTCAGACGGGAACAGAAGAAGCTCAACAAGTAGAGGAAAGAGATGAAACCCAAAGTAAAAGTTAGATCAGGGGTACGGCCCGCTACATCTATCGACCGCTTATCAAGCACACACGCAAAGGAAGACGGTGCTAGGTTTCTGTCAGTTCCCTTGCACAAGATCGACATTAATCCTGACAACGTGAGGGACACGTTCAAAACATTCAAGGCTCTGGAAGAGTTCACTAAGGCAATCAAATGGCCAGAAAATGCTCTGGACGGTGGTCTGGACGATCCGCTTGAATGGCTGGACGAAATTGAAGGAGTCGATCCGCAAGCATTAGAACGCTTCAAGCGGGTTGTTGAAATGGCTCTTTCAATTAAAGAGCTTGGGCAGCTTCAGCCAGCTGGAGCAGTTAGCGACGGTGACCGTTACAGAATAGTTTTGGGGTCTACTCGCGCAATGGGCTGCTGGCTTTTACAACGTGACGTAGAAATCAGCTTGATACCCGCCAGAACCGATAGCGCCACTGAGTTGATGGCGCACTTGGCTGAGAACTTGAAACGTGACGATCTGAGCTTCACTGAAACAGCCAGCGGTTACTACACACTGTTTGATCTACTCATCAACAGCGGCTCGATTGAATCCATAACCCGCAAGGAGGTGATGGTCCGGTTATCGCTATCTCGCACCCATGCCTTGCGTTGGCGATCGGTGCTATTAAAAGCACAGGAAGATATTGAGTTCCGTAGCATGCTATTGAATGGTGAACTCAGTAATTTGACGGAAGCATACGCCGCTACCCGTCCGGAAGAACCACCAGGAACAAAAGAGATCGTTCAGAGTGTACATACTAGCAAGACTGATAAGCACAGACCGATTAACAGTAACGAGGATTCAGACCGGTTACCCGCAACGCCAAAACAGGATGGCAAATCAGACAAAAGAGGTAATCCCGAAGCTGATTCAAGCTTTGACCCCGAAAAAGCCCGTAAATTACTACACCTGATATTCGAGACAGCGATTAACCACCATCAGCAGCAGAAGCCGCACATCGCAGAACAGATTAAGCATCACCTCACTACGCACTGTTCAGCGATTCAATCTAAGGCGGATGCCCTTCGACACTTTGCCTGGCTGACGGACACTGTTGCCGTCAAATAACCCAGCTTTTCGTTCCAACAGACGTGTCCCGCATGGGACACTCTACCGCTCTCCCCTTTAAATCGACAATTTCAACCGTATGTGTTTGTTATATTTAACTTCTCAAACCAATATACAGCATGACATATCATTGTATTTTGACATCCTCCCCTCCTTCATCGCTAACGCGATTCAGGAAGAGGATTCCCTTTACAGGGTGCCAACTGAATTGCTCGGCTGGCGGGTTCCTGCTGCTGGCGGCCTGACTGCACCGCTCACTGGGCCTGAGCCTATTCGCTCAAACACTCACAGGCGACCCGGGCGATATCCCGCCCTTGGCACAGGTTTTAATCCCCCGTGCGAGGATGTTCAGCGCACCGACGACATCGGCGTTGTTTTCCTGGTGCAGGCAAAGGCGCTTTGTGTGCGGCGGTTCGCCGCCGACACATACCAGCAGGACGGGCAGGTCTGGCTGGTGTGATGCGCCGGTACGGCCAGCACTTCACCGCCGGCCCAGCCCGCTTTGTATTCCAACTGACGTCGGAACTCGCCCCAACCCTGATCCAGTATCGACCGGTTCAGGCCCGTCTTCTGGCGGACCTGATGCCCCGGTGCTGCCTCCGTCCCTTTCGCTGATACCGACATGTTTTTCACCTGCAAGTCCTCCAGCACGATCATCGCGTGGTTTTGGCAGAGCCGTGATGAGGTCTTGTGCAGGAAGTCCCGTCGGGCGTTGGCGATCCGGCACTGCAGGCGCTGGATACGTGCTTTGGTCTTGTGCCAGTTGTTGGAAAATTTCACCTTGCGGCTCATCTGGCGCTGCGCCTTAGCAAGCGCCTATTGATGCCGTTTGAAGCTGTTGAGCGGGGCGATATAGTGACCATCGCTCAGGGTTGCAAAGCGCGCAATGCCGACATTGACCCCGATCCATTGACCCAGTGCCGGATGCATCGGCGGTACAACCGTCTGCTCGGTCTGAAAACTGATCCAGGCGTGGCCAGCAGCCAGGCTCAGGGTGCAGTTTTTGATCGTGCCCGTGATCTCGCGGCTTTTACGGAATCGGCACCAGCCCAGCCCCGAGGGTAGCTTTACGCGCCGGTGATCGAGCTGGCAGTATTTGCCGAAGTTGACGAAGCGGATGTTGTCGCGGTCACGGCCTTTTTTCTTGAAGCGGGGACGCTCGGCTGCCAGCTTGGGGTCGAAGCAACGCCGCCAGGCGGTGTCCAGATCCTTCAGGTTTACTGCAGGTTGTCGGTGTAGGCTTCTTTCAGCAATTTTGCGCGAGAACCATCGCCCAATCGGGCGGTGAGGACAGCGCACACCGCGCAGCAGTGTTGTAACACCGATTCAACCACTGTGGTAATATGGCCCTTCACCCGTTACTGTGGGTTGGCTCCATCATCAGTCCTCCAAAGTGAAACAGGATCGCGCGCTTGAAGCGTTCCTTATTGCGAAAGCCGCAGGCCCTCACTCTCAGCAATCGAATCTTACTATTGA
>JBLXGN010000018.1:0-28757 GCA_048260865.1 Marinobacterium sp.
CATGCTGTCGACACGGTAAGCTCTCGGGCAGATAAAAGGTTTATTTTAAGGCTTTACCCCTTTCGCGACACCCTCGTTAGGGCGGGGAGCAGTCACGGTGATCTTCGCTTTCCAGGTAGGATAACGGTGCAGGGGATATTAAAAAACCGAGTTTAAATCCTATCCCTTCCTGGCTAATTGGAGTGGGGCCAAAGGCGGAACGGAAAATGGGACGCTCTACTTGGCCTTATCAGGGTCTTCAGTATATAGTTGTACGGTATTCCCGTACACAATGGTGATGTTATGGACACAATCAGTGTAAACAAATTTAGAGACAACCTGAAAAGCGTTGTGGAACAGGTGGTTAGCAGACATGAGCCTCTCAAGGTGACGCGGCGTGCTGGTGAGGCCTTCGTAGTGATGAGCGCCGATGATTGGGAACGAGAACAAGAAACCCTTCACGTACTCCAAAGTAAGAATCTCATGCAGCAGATTGCTGACTCTCTTGAAACCCACACTCGTGGACAAGGCTACAAACCGACTGATGAGCAAATGAATGAGATCACTGGTGTTTGAGGGTAATACCTGGGAAGCGTATGAAGCCATGCGCGAAATGGACAAGCGACTGCACAAAGCTTTATGCAAACTGCTAAAAGAAATGCTTCGAGCTGATGATCCTTCCTCTGGATTGGGGAAGCCAGAACCACTCAAACACAACCTGTCAGGACTCTGGTCGAAGCGAATATCCCAGAAAGACCGGGTGATATATCGATTTGATGATAAGTCTATTTATATCTTCGCTATTGGTGGGCACTACGACCAGCCTTGACATCCTCACCGCCCTGAAGAGGCGGGGATTCCTCCTGCGAGACGCTCATGCCCGAGCGCGAGTATGTTCCTGGCCGCGTTGATATCGCGGTCTTGAGTGACACCGCACTCACAGGTCCAGACCCTTATTCCAAGGCCTGCTCTACCTTTCGGACTGTTGACGCTGATAGCGCCGCAACACGAACACGCCTGGGTGGTGTAGGCTTCATTCACCGCCTGAAACACGATCCCGGCGCTAGCGCTCTTATAGGACAGGAACTGTTTCAGCATCGCCCAGCCGGCGTCATACACCGACTTGGCGTTTTTCGTTCGGGTGAATGAATGGGATTTAACATCGCCGATGATGATCACGCCGCAGCGATTCACCAGTCGGCGACTGAACTTGTGCAAGGCGTCTTTACGCCGATTCGCTATCTTGGCGTGGATCGCCTTCAAGCGGGCTTTCTTCCGCGCTCGCTGGGCCAAACCCAGCGCCGATTCCAGATCCCTGAAGAAGCGCCCAGCCTCCAGTTGCGTGCCATCCGAACAGGTGGCAGTATCCTTGAGCCCGAGGTCGATACCAACGGCATCCTGACCGGCTGGAATCTCAGTCTCAACCTCGACCACAACATTGAAGTACCAGCGGCCTCGGGCATCTTCCGAGAAGCTGCCGGCCCTGAAACGGTACTGCGACAGGCCGTAGCTATCCCACACCTTGAAGTAGTGGCCGTTGTGGTAGAGCTGACCGTTCTTCCACTTCACAGCACCGGATTTGAACGGTATCCAGCCGAGCGAGCGGCGCACGCCTCCGCTCCGGCGCCATTGCAACCGGGTCTTTTTGAACTGCTTGCGGCGGGTGACGTACTCGCGGGACACTTCCTGCAGGGTCTGCGAATGCAGGCCCAGGTCTTTACCCGCACCCTTGGTGTAGGGATCAATGTTGTAGGCAGATAGAAATACACCCCGTTCACGGATTGAGCGTTGGCTCAATGCGTTCACATAGTTCCAGACCTGATTGACCGACCACGCCATCTGCTGGAGCAGAGGCTTGTGGCGATCTTTGATCCGGACCTTGAGGGTTTTGGTGTGTTTCATGGAGCCCAAGTATACAGCACGATCAAACCGGCTGCGCCGGTTGCGCTCTACATCCCCTCACTGGAAGTAAGGGGCTTTCCGCGCGTTTTGGTAATCCTTGTAGTGGCTTTCAATTTCGATACTGGTATTACGTGGATCTTCTGCCAAAACCGCATTCATGGGTTTCATCAGTATTTGGTTGTTGGCTGCATAGACAGAGTCGGCAACAGAGAGGACCAGCACAGCGAACACAATTATTTTTTTCATCGGTAAATCCTTTTGGATGCTTATTTCAGGTTACATACCGGTTGTGGGCTCTCAGGGACTGCTCCAAATTGAATCCGATGAATGACAGGCGGACACATCAACATCGTGCTCTTACGTTCATGTTAGCTGCCAATCAGTACCCGCCAAGAACCAAGCGATAGTCTTAACAATACATATGCAGAGCGACATACCATGTCGCACACATGGGTTTCGTGAGTAAAACGAAAGGGGTATGTGAATTTGATGCACAAAATTAAGCTGTCGCTATCGGTACAACCGGACGAAAGATACCCGTCTTGGTCATCTCGCGCCGAAGATCAAAGCGCTCCAATGCTGCGGTTGGGTCTACCTGTTCAAGTTGTTCAAAATTAAGTTCAGCAAAGCGTGACTTGTCTATCGCAACTGAGAGCAAATAGTCGTCGTTGATATGCCCTGTTGCCGGATCCAACCGTTGGGAATATCCCGAAACCACGACTCGATCGATGCTCGTCAACAGGCCCAGCACTACACCGGCCAGTCGCAATACGATGCCATGAATATGCCGGGCGTATTCTTCTCGGCGCTGACGCTCGGACTTGTCCTTGATTATCAAGCGGCGATTCCGAGCACCAAATTTGGCTGTACGGGCAGGGATGTCTTCGATCTCAGGTAAGTCCACATCCAGGTAAACGCTTTGCCTGGCCAAGTCGATGTCAAAATCCACAAGGGTTTCGCGGGGCCAGTCCAACTCATTGAGTTCGACAGTGAGGATTTCGGCTACCAGCTTCTCGTCGGATGTCAGCCGCTCAGTGAACACCTGAGCCAGCTGATCCTGTTGTTGCTGATGAGCGTTCCAAGCCTGATTCCATTCAGCAACCTGCTGCTCGTATTGTTGCAGCCGCACATCATATGTTTTATCGACCTGCAGGCACTGCTGCTTCCATTTCTCCAGCTCGGTTTGCCAGTTAAGAAGCTCCTGCTGGTGAGCTTGATTCAGTCGCTGTTGTCGACCGGGTATCAGGCGATCCCAGAAATTGATCTCTAGCTCCGGCTTTACGGGGCGTGTGGGACGGCGCTCGCGTTCTGGCTTAATTGGTGCGGGGTGTTCAAACGCCTCCGGCTCGAAATTTGGAATGGCGCTTCCTGGCGGCACGATGTCCTGATGGATCTCCAGCAGCAGCTCCATATCGCCATTGATGGTGTCCATCTCGGACTTGAGCCAGGTGTCCATGCGCTCGGCGTAATCTGACCACACCATCTTGCGCTGGGATGAGCTCAGCGGCTGATCATCCTGATCTACCAGACTGACCTTACCTTTTTCATCCAGAATTGCTTTGAAAGCAGTTAGCACTGGAGCTGATTGAGAGGCGGCTTGATTGCTTTGGCGCTGTTGCTCTCTTGCTACTCGACGTTGGTGACTGGGCGAACCCGATAGCCGGGTGCGATAGGACAACCCAGTACCAGGGGCTCCGGCATTACCCCACAAGCCGTTTTTGCCCAACGTAACAGAGGCACCCCGAACACCCGCTGATAGGCTGATACCACGTTTGCCGAGGTTGAGCCGTACACCTGGTGCCAGACGAATAGTATTCCGAAATCGGAAAGCCATAAGTACGCGTAAGCAACAACCTTGTTTGATAGTTTTCAGATCACGGCGTTAGCCAAATCAGCGTATCATGTTCCAGCCGGGCCCGACGGTGCTTCTGTGGGCTGAGCATCAACCAGTCCAAGGATTGGACCTTGAATACCAAAATACATAGAGCGTGCTGATCTGCTGGTAACGGGGCCAAATCAGTGAGCACACTACCTGGTGCGCCGGCGGTGAGATAATCACTGGATGCAGCCGTTTCTCGGATACGCTGCCAGATGTCAGTGACCTGATCACAGCTGGTATCGATCGTCACGGAGGCTCTTGCGCGCAACTGCCATTGCCGGTTGCGGCACCAAAAGACCAGTTGTACCTGGGGTTTGTCCTGTAACTGAGCGACTTTCGGGCTACGCTGATCGGTAAACACCTTAAGTGTTTGAGTCGTGTGATCGGCTTCACGTAAAACCACTGTGCGCGCATCTGGCAGCCCATTGGCGTCAACAGTTGAAAGTACTGGTGTTCGCCAGCCGTGCTCGCGATCGGTGACAGCCTGTTCCAACTCTGACCAAAGTGTCTGATGCAGACGCTTATAATCTTTTAATTCATTCATGTCGGCACTGCATGCTATATGTCATCCCCCAGCTGGTCCTTGCAAATTCTGGCGTCCCGCCGTTAACCTGACATGCATTACGGAAATGGCGTTGTCCTTCCACGTGTAGCACCCCGACAAGGCGAAAACCATAACGGTGACCAGTACGAGCTGAATTTTCTGTTTGATCATATTACTCCCTTCCGCAAAGATGGTGTATAAATTGGCATCCAGGTCATTGACTATGACCTGGCCCGTACGACAGTTCCTGTCGCTACACTGCATTGGTGTCGATTGGTCAAACGCTTGAGTAATGTGAAAAAGGTCAAAACCGAGCAGACTCACCTGGTTAACTTTATTTGGCTCCAGTGTCATTAAATATTGGTTTCGAACACGGTAATGAATTCGATGCAGGATGGTATCAACGAGTACCTGATGCAATTTGATCTGGAAAAACTCCATCATATCCAGGCTTGGGTTGAGGGACAGGTCGAAGTGCGCAAACATGCTAAGCAGCACACAAGAGTGCTCATCCCAAAAGGAAATCTAGAAGAGCTTGCTGCAGACGCCGGGTTGGATATTTCAGGGTTGTTACGGGCCAGTAAACACTATTGATGCAGCCCACAGGTCAGTGGCTACATAAGTGTGATCGGGGTACTGCTTAATGCTCACCGGTGAAAAATCACGTGTTTTTACGACATAGCTCCTCACGCAAAACCTTGACGGATTTCGGCGCTTCGATGCCGAAGCGAACCTGTCCCTTCATTTTGCCGACTGAGAAGTCGCTATGATCGTAACGGTGAGTTTCGACCTGCATAACGACATCATCGCCAATATGAATGCAGTGACCTTCCTTGATCGTCAGTATCAGCATTGTAAGCTCCTTGCATGCTGTAGCGAGTATTCATGCTGGATATGCAGCACTGTCGCTCCGCCACCAGCGCCACTGGCTGGGTCATTGGATAGCCCTCGGAGGCCTTCCCCAGCCTAGTTGCATACCACAAGTTATAACATATACCGCCTTTGACAGTGGTGAAAACCCTTGGGGAAAGCGATAAGCCAGTCAGACGATTAACGTATTGATACTGATCGCGGGATTTTGGTACTGCTGCTCAAGCGGCCACAGTTGTCAGACTGCACCGGGCTAGAAAGTGCACCCTGACAGGAGTCGAACCTGCATCAATCCTACCGGTGCCAGGCCGGAGTGACCGCATAGGGTGCATGATAGAGATGCCTGCCCTGCCCCTTCCCCTACGTCCAGAACGATTCGTGGTATGAGCACGACGGTCAGATGCATAAGCAAACCAGCCTATAATAGCCCCTGAGCGGGTAGTTGTGTGTAGTACCGTTGAATCAGCCAACGAGGAGCATATGGGATGCCAGGGCATGACGAAATAAGAGATCGAGGACCGGCGTAAGGAAATGAAGGAAGCAGGTGCCTGGATGAAGGCTGAGCTCGAACGACGGAAACAGCGAAAAAATATCCTGCTAACCAGGAGGAAAAATCCCTGCCGGACCCAAGCTGCTTTAATCTGGCATACACCTGAATAATTTATAACAGACCGGCATTAGCGAAGCTATTAAACCCAACCGGCGCTCCGTAGAGCGCACGGCACAAGGATATCTAAATCCATTTAAGGATATGTAAGGTTAACCAACCAATTCAGAATAAAAGGAAAAACAATAAAATATGCACACGAAAGCGACTTTAAAAGCGGTTTATCAGTGCCGGTCTGTTATAATTCATCTATGCTCTAGACAGATCGGCTCGACTACCCGTGTCCACGCAAGATAGGAAAACAAATATGGATATGATGTCTCCGCACGTCACACGCCTGCGGGATGCCTGTCAGGCTTTGATCGATCAAGCAGCGATCACTAAAGATGCCATCCTCGATCACCGCCACGATATGTGGTGCACTGTCCCTTCATTTGACGCAGCCGCGGATCTGGACAGACTGCAAAACACTGAGCCTTCTTCTGAGGCCTGGTACCGGATCGCCGATGAGATCACCAACATTTGGATGGATGCCGGCAGTGCCCCTCAGAATCATGGTGTTCTGGTCTGCAACGTGATGGCCGTGCTCGATGTTTTATACGAACTCAATCGCACGAAGCAAGAAGTCCAGCATGCCTCCCAGGCACTAAAGAACAACCTATATCAGTCCCGTGAACAAGAAGAGGAGCTTGCTCTGGATGATGACCTTCTGGATGGGTTTGCTGTTGCCCGAGCAGAGTTCTTGAATAAAGGCCGCGACCATAGCTTTCACAGGATCTTGAGAAGCCTGCAGCTACCGTCTTTGAACTTTACTCGCGCACAGAAGAGAGTTCGCGTACTGGAAAGTTCCGTGGTTCGGATCGCCTACACATGGAATAAAACGCAGTACCGTAAGCGAGTAATCGACCGCAGAACGCTGCAGGCTTTGTCTGCACACTGTGATCGAAGTGGTAACCACATGCGAGGCGTTGAGATCCGTGAGGGAATTGAAAGCTATCAGGTTGATGCTGCCCCACCCTTGTATCGCCTGGTACATACACCGCCAACGCTTCGTGCCAACTACAAATGGTGGGATGGGGAATCAAACCAGTACCAGTGGTCACACTGCCTCGCGACCGGCATTCTCGTAGTGCCGCAGAACAACCGACCAGAAGTTCGCTGGAAACCAGCACCGTCACAAGCGGAAATCGAGCAAGCCAAAGCAAAGTGGCTCAAGACTGCCAAATTACAACCGATTGAAATTGCCACCCGACTGGAGCTGTTCCGAAATGCAGGATAGAAACTTACAAGCGCAACCAAAACTGCATATCTATGGCGGTAGCGCGGCACTGTGCCTGGAAGGCACTACCAGAAGTAAAGGTGAATTCACCGTGAATATTGATGTGGCGCCTAAGCCTGATGGCCGCATTGTGGACTGGAGCAGGAAAATTACACTACAGCTGTCGCATAACGAGTTAATTATCGTAACCGGTATCATGCTTGGATATGCTCAAGCACATCAGTGTGGTCGTCCAGAAAAAGGGATCAACATTTCCCGCCAGCAAGGTAGCGTGTACGTGTCTGCCAGCGCAGGAGCTGGGCAAATGTTCGGTGTGCCGCTCAAACCTGGTGATACAGCAAGAGCTGCTGATTTTCTACTTGCACGGATAGTATCAGGAAGCTTTACAGGTTCAATCGATGCCTGCATTGCCTCTGTGAGGGGGTCCTGTGCGCTTTTACGCAATTAAGAGTTGATAGGTCGTACTTTTTCCTTCCGAATTAACTGAAGCGCTTTTTCTTCAGACTCTTCCAATTGCTGCATGGTTTCTGCAGTCCAGTCACTGTTTGGTAAACGGCCAAATATCAAATAGTCCCGTATACGCTCCAGCTCATCCTGCATAGTTTTGAGCTCTGTTGTAGACGCAATAATACCAACGGCATCTTGCGCGGCGAGCACTGCATGAGCTTGTGTGGAAGCACTGCCCTTCTTTTCCCAATCGTTAAGCATTTAGATCAGCTCAATTTTTAATCTTTTAAGATCATGGAGTTACGGTATAACCCCCAAATCCACGGTGGATTCTGGTTATACCATACATTGATTTGGGAACGGTATAAGAGATGCTCCAAAAGTGAAATATTTTAGGGACACTTTGATCTGTGTTCCATGTCGTTAGCTGCATTTTGTATGGGCAGAACCATCGCACTTACCCTTTAGTGGGCCCTCAAATCGACCCATAAGGCCCATGGCTGTTGGTGCATGAAAAACTGCTAATGAACTTGAGGGTAGTCACAGTACATTGGGAGCTGGTGGTTGCGACAAGTCCACCAGTTAGTTGAAAAGTAGTCTTTAATTGAACCAAATTCATTAACACTTTTTCGTGTGATGATGAATTGACTGATACCCCAGCCTTGAAGATTCCAAAGACCAGGGTCTTCCGGTCAGAACGGTTGTTTGAAGATAAACGTTCTTCTCGGCAGTTTCTATAAACCATGTCATCCTCTCTTGTGATATGCAGATCGTATGTCTTGAGCATACGTATGTATGCATACATGTACTGACATTGGTTTGTTGGTGGTAGCCATTGACTTATTGGTTTGTCACTTTTAGACCGGTGTAGTGAGGCTTCAACTGGCCAGAGGTTGTGCAGGTCATTGCCGAAGGTAATACGACCGGCTTCACACCATTAGTTTGCACCACTTTTCCAATTCTTAAAGGAACAACATGGTCTACATCGAGTTCCGAGGCTTGGTAAAAATTTTTCCGGTTAACGGTGAGACCCATTTCCCCCTATCGACGGTACAATCAGGGCCCCGTCGATAGGTAACCGGTTGAGTTGACAACCGGATCAAGATATCTGCACGGGTGTTTTGGCAATCATGATCAGCATCATGCCAACCTTTTCCTAAATCTACCTGGCGATAGGCGTCTGACGATGGAGCTGAATTCTGAGGTGGACCCAACCAGTTGGACAACTTGATAGTGTCCCTAAGCTATGATTCGGTTGTTTCCCTGGCTCAGGCTGCCAGAGATATGGGTTTGCCGTAGTACACCTCATCGGGTGTTTGGTAATCAAGGGTTTGGTGGTACCGGGTCTGATTGTAATGCCGGAAGTACCGGTGGAGCGCCTGCTTCAAGTGTCGGCCATCCTCAAAAGCAGTGAGGTAGACGCACTCGTGTTTGACGCTGCGCCAGAGCCGTTCCACGAAGATGTTGTCATGGTAGCAGCCCTTGCCGTCCATGCTAATCCGGATGTCATGCTCTTTGAGAACGCCTGTGAAGGCTTCACTGGTGAACTGGGCACCCTGATCGGTGTTGAAGATGTCCGGTGTTCCATGGCGCTGTAGGGCCTCCTCCAGAGCATCAATACAGAAGTCTGTGTCTATGGTGTTAGAGACCCGCCAGGACAGCACCTTGCGGCTGTACCAGTCGATGATGGCGACCAGGTACATGAAGCCCCGAGCCAGCGGAACGTAGCTGATGTCAGTC
This sequence comes from Marinobacterium sp., assembly GCA_048260865.1. Lineage (GTDB taxonomy): Bacteria > Pseudomonadota > Gammaproteobacteria > Pseudomonadales > Balneatricaceae > Marinobacterium. The sequence continues at coordinate 9,248 of JBLXGN010000018.1, forward strand.
GCCCAAACCTGGTTGGGGCGGTCGATTTTCAGCCCTTTGAGCAGGTACGGATACACCTTGTGCCCGTCGCCCGGAGTGCTGGTTTTGGGGCGCGGATACACAGCCTGAATGCCCATGGTGCGCATCAGCCGCTGCACCCGCTTCCGGTTTACTCGGTAGCCCTGGTGTTGCAAGTGGACCCGCATCTTGCGAGAGCCATAGTACGGCGTTTCCAGGTGCTGTTGATCAATCAGGTACATCAGATCCAGATCCTCCTGACATTGCTCATGAGGGACGTAGTACACCGATGAGCGGCTCAGCTTGAGCAGCTCACACTGGCGCGAAAGACTGACCTGGGGATGACCACACTCGATCATCGCCAACCGCTGTTGACGGCTTACTGATCGAGCTTGCGCGACAAAAAATCGCGCTCCACCGTCAGCCGGCCAATCTCTCGGTAAAGTTCGTCTGTGCTGGGCCCATCAGATTGCTTGCCGGCCTTTCTCTTGCCTTCGAAGAGGTCAGGAGCGTTCTCCAGCAGCTCGCGCTTCCAGGTACTGACCATGGTGGGGTGGATCTGAAAACGGGCAGCAATTTCGGATGTGGTCTGGTCGCCCTTGAGGGCGGCCAGGGCAACTTTGGACTTGAATGATGCGCTGTATTGCTTGCGTTTCTTGCTCATGATTCTCCTCCTTGTGGAGATGATGAATCAGAGCTTAGGCACCTGTCCAAATTTCGGGGTCCACTTCATTCTGCTGCTCTACGTTTACCTTCCCCCCTTGGTAGGAGTCCTTCTTCATTCAAGCAAGACTCAATACTGTTAAAGGGTCGATAGTTGCGGGTTTTCTCATACCAGTGCGAGTTCGCTGCTTGGTAGATGCCTGACTACTTAGCTTGACAGTTTGAGCGCTGAGATCTGCTCCCAATCAGCGCACTCAGTGCAATGACCGTATTTATACCGCGAGGCGTATAAATCGCTTCCTATCCATTTGATACCGATTCGAAAGACTATGCTGGTGAGTGTTGTGGGAGTTAGGCAGGCCTCTAATAGGAGATATAAGTTCGTGATGTAGCTTGCTCTACACTTGTGGTGTGGATTGTAACAGCTAGGGTTCCTTGTTGCGCAAGCATTTTACTTACCAACTTACTTCACTGCATACATGTTGTCTTGTTTGTAGTTGTACTTGTTATAACCTGTTGAGCTTGTTGTATCCTGTTGAAACCTGTTGTTTCTTGTTATACTTGTTTAACGAATATAACTCATTGTTTTCAAAAGGTTTTTATCCGCTTTCTCTGACTTTTTTGGCACTCATCTGACGAAAAAGGCTCCGTCCTGACTCTATGGGCATTAATCCAACTTTAAGGGCGTTCCTCTGACAGATAAGGCTTTCTGCTGTACGTTAAGGCCTGTGTTCTGACTTCTAGGGCATTCATCATACCATTTAGGGCCGTTCTTCAGACGAATTGGGCTGAACCCTGCCTTTTATGGGCACGTCTCTGACTGATTGGTCCTGATTAGCGAGGGTATAGAGCCCAATCAGTCAGATGAAAGCTATTTTCTCTGACTGATTGGGCATAACTACCCTTGCTTCGGTCCAATCGGTCTGAAGAACGATCGAACAAGTCTTGATCTGTGGTCATGGTGCCCTTTTAGTCAGATAAGCGAATCTGTTCTGACTTTTTGGGCTTTTCTACTTCGTATCCGATGCTGGTGTCAGCAATCCTGGACTCTGTACTGTGTTGATCTACCTTGTGCCTGGGTCATTCCTACTCATGTTCGCTGCACCAATACGCGTTTTCAGACCTTTTGGGCACGTTCTTTCGGTACGCTGCCCTTTTGGTCAGAACAAATGCTCTATTCAGACTAAAAAGGCTGAAATTGGGATTCGTGGAACCTATTTGTCGGACAAACTGCCTCCTGTTGTCGGTTTCTTCTGTACTTTGTTGCCCAATACGTCTGATTTAGCAGTTTTCTCTGACTAATTGGGCAGATGTTAGTTATCCGACCGGCATTTTGTCTGGTTAGCACAGAGCAACCCTACCCTCACGCTGCCTCGCTATTGGTTTACTCCTGCCCTTTAAGTCAGGAATGGATGGTTGCTCTGACCTTTTGGGCGATATAAATAGCAACTAATGCCCTTTTGGTCAGAACAAATGCTCTATTCAGACTAAAAAGGCTGAAATTGGGATTCATGGATCCTGTTTGTCGGATGAGTTGTCTTCAGTGGCTGGTTTCTTCTGTACTATGTTGCCCAAGACGTCTGATTTGGCTGTTTTCTCTGACTAATTGGGCAGATGTTAGTTATCAGAGCGGCATTTCGTCTGGCTAACCCAGGGCAACCTTATCCTCACGCTGCCTCGCTATTGATCTAGCCTGCCCTTTAAGTCAGGAATGTAGGGTTGCTCTGACCTTTTGGGCGATAAAATTAGTAATTAATGCCCTTCTAGTCAGATATAAATGATTGCTCTGACCTTTAGGGCAAGCGTCACCCTCGCCCTTACTGCCCTTTTAGTCAGAGAACCAATCTCAATTTACTATTTAGGGCAAATATTCAGATGTTGGAGTCAGCGCATCTATGCAGCCGGGCATAAGTACCGAAAAGGATTTCGATTGTACAAGTGCCCAAAATGTTCGGTGTAAGAGTTTTATCTAACCTTTTGGACAAGTTTGTTCCTGCGTGCCCTTTTGGTTAGATTAAAAGGCATGTTCTGACTTTTTGGGCATTTCAGGGCACGCGATTGTACGCTGTAACGCTTTGGCTGAGGCGATCAATAGTAAGATTCGATTGTTGGGAGCAAGGGCCTACGGCTGTTGCAACAAGGACCTCTTCAAGCGTGCGATGCTGTTTCACTTTGGAAGGCTGGTGATGGAGCCAACTCTCACTAACGTGTGAAGGGCCATACATGCTAGATCTTTACTATTAATTGTAGAGCTTCAGGGGTCTGTCCACGGTTGGACGAACCTGCTCAGCGCCTGAAATTGCCCTTTTTGACAGATTAGCTTCCTACATCTGACCTTTTGGGCCGTCTGAATACGGTTTCTCTGACTTTTTGGGCGTGACTCTGTACAAGTCTCTTCCGAGTGTTTATTTTCTCTCTATCTTCTTCTGACTTTTTGGGCGATTCACAAGGGACCCACCAGGTATGCAGGATCTAGACGCTGATCAATTTCCCTCAGGAGACTCCACTCCGACCTTAGACCCAAGTCTGGTACCGTATACCAATCCTGGTGTCATCACGCTTTCCAGGAACGCTGATACTGATCGCATGCGAGTGACCAAGTCGAATCGCCTGGTTGATGCTTTAATTCGTTTGGGGGCACGTGAACAAAAGGTTCTTGCCGCGTGTATCTCAGTGATCAATCCCGCCGGCCATTACCCTAATGGTTTGAAGGTCCAACTCACGGATGAACAACTCCAAGGACTGACTGGGATCGAGAAGCGGCATTTGTACCGGTTTATGGATGAGGCTGCCCGCAAGTATCACTCCGTGCCGATTGAAGCACCTGGCAAGAAAAAGGGTACCGTCGACTATATCAACATCGCTCACCGATCTGTTTATGACCCTGAGGAGCGAGTGTTCACTATCACGTTCCACTCCGATATGGAGGAGGAGCTTCTTAAGCTACAGATCTATACTTCCTATACTCTGTCGCAGTTGACCCGGATGTCGTCCAAATACTCGATGAGATTGTTCGAACAGTTCGAGAAGCTCTACAACGATAAGCGAGGAGGCATGCAGCATTTCAAGGTATCGCTCGAAGAGCTCTACTTTCCCCTCGGACTTAAGGATTCAAAAGGCTCTGTCTTGGTACCGAGCTATATCGCAGATTATGCCTCTTTCAGAAGGAAGTGCTTGGAACCCGCGGTCAGTGAAATCAATGAAAAAACTGATTTTGACGTTGAATTTGCGCCTTACAAGGTGGGTAAAAGCTACCGAGGCTTAAATATTTCACTCCGACGCACTTCAAAGCAACTCAAAATCGGTCGTCTTGATGGTGAGCGCCAAGTGCCGGTGGAGGAGCGTTTGTTAAATGTGATGCCCAACAAGCGTATCGCGGATCGTGTGTTCCAGGAATATGGCCCGAATATCGTTGAGGCTAACCTTGATTACATGCAAAAGATTGTAGAAGGTGGAGCTGACATCCGTTCACCAGCTGCCTATCTGATGAATCTGTTAAAATTCAACATTGCAGGACTTCCACCCGTTGCGAACCCATATAGCGAACGCTACGACAGGCTGTTTGTTGTGAAGTCTTTTGTTAATCATATCCTCATGCCAGCATGGTGGAATCTTTCCGCGAGGCAGCGGCAGATCATTGAGAGCTTTGACGACATAACGTCTAATCCGTTGACGGCTGACACTTACGCTTACTTCGCTCAACTGTTGAGAGACGGTACCGCTGCAGAAGACGCGGTGATGTTCATGGATCTCGATGATTTTTTGGTTGAAGTCGATCTGAAATCGAAAGAATTTGACCAAGCAGTTAGAGAGTGACTGCTTTCCGATATTTTGATGGGGGGATTTTGTAAAGCTGTCCCCCTCGCCTTCCTCTGGGTACTTCTACCTTTTTGGTAAGTAATCGCTTACATATCTGACAAGCTAAGTCAATTAAGGAGTTGTGCTCAAGGTCGGGTAATTCGCCCGAGCTTCAAAGAATGTCCTAACGTCGTCTGTTGGTACCAAAGCGGTATAGGGTCGTGGGCGTATGTCAAACCTGCCATTTTGTCATCACATAAATTGCATAAAACCTATCTAGCAACTAATATGATGACAAATTAACAGGCGCATATCACCATGACTTCACTTCTAAAGCAACTAAAAGCGAGGCGTACTCAGCTCGGATTCAAGCAGAGTGATATGCTGATGCGAGTCGGCATGTCTCGCCAGCAATATCAGCGTTTGGAAGCCAAAGGCAACCCCAGGCTTGATACTCTCGAACTGCTTGCCAAGGGCCTGAATGCTGAACTGTTATTGATTCCTCGGGATAAACTTCAGGCAGTCAAAGCTCTGCTGGAATGCCCTTCTGCCATCGACCTCAAGGGGCACGCAGCCTCCTTTGATTATCAAGATCTATCGGAAAATCCCTGGCAAGGGCTACTGAAGGAGGATGAGGATTCATGAGTGCTGCAACAGGCGAACCTTTCAGTGTTCTGGCACTTCATCTTCACGGTTACCTCCTGGGACACCTGGTCGGCTTCCGCAGTGGCAAAAACACGCTGCTGTTTGACCCTGCCTTTGCACAGGACGTCAAGCGGCCCACTCTAAGCCTGTTAACGCATCCTCAATTTCCACACTCTGCAAAATTGCTTGCCGAGGACTGGACTCGCCACCAACGACTGCATCCTCTGCTGTCCAACATGCTGCCCGAAGGAGCACTGCGGGAACTGCTGGCCTTCAATCTCAAAATTCATATCGACCACGAGTTCGAGCTTCTGGCCTGGCTTGGCAACGACTTACCCGGGGCACTGACCGCAACGCCCATGGAACCTGAACAAGTACCGCCAAGTGTGCTGAATCGCCTTGAGTACTCAAATGTTGCAGACATAACCACGTTGACCAATGACAGGTTCAATACCCGTTTCTCATTGGCCGGTGTACAAATGAAATTTTCAATGCGTGAGAGTGATGGCCGCTTCACCTTGGCCTATGGCAAAGTAAAGGGTCGGCAAGAAAGTCTGGGCAACTGGATCATCAAAACACCTTCTACGCAGCATCGCCAAGTGCCCGAAAACGAATATACCGGCATGACGCTCGCCTCACTGGCAGGTGTTGATATACCGGACATACGCCTTGTGTCTCTAGATAGCCTTGATAACCTGCCCCCCATCAACCTGCCACAGGAAGAGCATGCTTTTGCCATACGCCGTTTTGATCGTTTAGTCGACAGCAGCGGTATTACGCGCATCCACATGGAAGACTTCGCACAAGTGCTGGCCAAATATCCTCAACATAAATACAACGGTGGTAATTACGACCAGATTGGCAACATTGTCTATCGTTATTCGGCAGATGGCATTGCGGACGTCCAACAACTGGCGCGCCGACTGCTGGTGAATATTCTGCTGGCGAATGGTGATGCACATCTGAAAAACTGGAGCCTTGTGTACCCGGATCGGGTTATGCCTCAGTTGTCACCGGCCTATGACATACTGACGATCAAGGTATACATGCAAGATGAGCAGGAAGCCGCTCTGAACATGGCACGGCAAAAACGCTGGCTTAACCTGTCACTGAACGACTTTGAACGCTGGGCTAAACGCACTGACATCCCCTGGAAGCTAATTCAGCCCCACTTGGCTGACACCCTGGATAAAGCGCGCGCTCTATGGCCCAGCGCCCTCAAAAATTTGCCAATGGCCGAGTCGCATAAACGATCGCTTGGCAACCACTGGCAGCATCTTCATCCCGACTTCCAGATCAAATAATCACCCGTTTCAGTTTTATCTTCGACAATTGTGCTCACGAGTGGATTGTTTTGAAGGTACGATTTATATCATATGGTATGTTTTCATACGGTATGATTTTAGTTACTATCCTATTGAGTATTCAAACCATCCAGGATCGATCCAAGGAGCCCGAAGCAGATGTCGAAGGTACTGGTGATTGCAAACAACAAGGGAGGCGTGGCAAAGACCACTACTGCTGCTTGTTTAGCCGCATACTTTTCAATCATTAAAAAGAAGAATGTCTTGCTTGTGGACTGCGATCCTCAGTGTAACCTCACGGCGGCAATGCTGGAGGTCAACTATGCTCAGCCGGATAGCATTGGCTACCTGCCGGTCCATCCGGAGACCGGCGACCGTTACAGCTTGGCGAACGTCTATACAGAAGAAGATATCGCCCCCTACCCTACCCGCCTTGATGGTGTGGATCTCATCCCTAACCTGGCTCAGAACCTTGAGCTTGATCGTGAAGACGATTCGATCATTCAAACGTTCGTTGATTTCTTCCATCAAGAGGCGATTGGCGATCTGTACGATATTGTCATCATGGACACCCCCCCTGCAAAAGGCGTACTTACTACCTCGGCGCTGAGAGCCTCAACCCACATACTCATTCCCTGTGTGATGGAACGAAAGAGTGTCGAGGGTCTTTTAGGCATGGTGGGCAAAGTGATGGAAGAACAAGAATACCAGCCCCATGATCGGCAATCCAAACTCATTGGTATTCTTCCGACCAAGTTTGATTCTCGGATGAGGCTGCATAAAAGCTATCTTACAGACCTGAATGATCCCGAGCGGATGGGTATTTTGTCTGAGCTTATGATTCCGAAGCTGCTTGCCCAAGGCAAAGATGTTCCGTCCTTCGTCATAAAAGAACGCGCTCTTATTAAAGAAATGGAATTAAGAGACGCATCCCCTACAACGCCGTTTGGTATGCCAGCCAGTTCTGATGTCCGTAAGGAATGGTCGGCCCTGGGTAAATTTGTTATGCAGGAGGTTATCTGATGGCACTGATCAAGAACGGGAAAGGCAACGCCTCCAAGAAGACTCAACGCGGTGTTGGCATCGATGGTGGTCTGTCGAGCGCTTTCCAAGGCGCAGGCAAGGCACTCACCACTAATAAACGGATTATCTCGCTGCCTTTGGCAAAAATCGATCCTAATCCAAAAAACTCCAGGAAGTTCCTGATTCCATTGAGTGAAATGCAGCAAGTGTTAGCTGTTGGCCAGCCTGGTAGTTGTGTCTATGTTGATGACGATGATGAACTTCATTTTCCTGATTCATCTGAGCTGGAGTCGCATACAACAGAGCTCGTATTAAACACACCACGTGAAAAAGAGTTCTTCGACAAGATTCGTGCACTAGCTATCTCGATCTATAACCACAAGGAAGTCCTTTCACCTGTTGAAGTTTCACCCAAGGGTGAACGGTATGAACTGAATGTGGGACACAGGCGTTGGTATGCCTCGAGCTTGATCAGTCCGGTTCTCGGTAACAGTGATATTCATTCGACCATAAAAGAAGCTGGATCGTTGAAAGCGTCTCTCCGGCGTTGGGATGAGAACGATAAGCGCGACGATCTCAAGCTGACAGAGCGTTTATCCAATGTCAGCCTGATTATGAGTGAATACGAGGAGGAGTACGGAAAGTCGCCGCGACAAGTAGACCTTGTGCGTTTGCTGGGACTGACACGGCCAATGGCATCTTTCTATTTCAAGGTTCTCTCTTCTGGATTGAGCACTGATGAATTAGAAATGATTGACGATTATCAGCTCAATGATCTGCGGACCGTTGCGGAAATTTGCCGATTGGAAAATCTAGATCACCGTCTTGCGGCGTTTGATGTCTATGTCAACAAAGGTACTGTTGCTGCCCGTAGCTATGTCAATAATCGCATTCAGGAACTAGAAGGTACTCTGGAAAATAAATCCTCTAAGAGCCAGGCCCCTCAGAAACAGAAAGCAAAAAAAATCGTGCCGACAGCTCGCGCTGTTCGCTCGCTTGTTTCGATTTTCAAAGAAGCTGCCCCGGATGTACTGGAGGGATTGGATAAAGATGTACAGGATCCCAGTACGATTCTGGAGTTCATCTTGAACAAGTTGGAAGCATCCGCTGATCAATCGGATCGTAGCTAATGGCGTTGTTATCTAGTCCGAAGAAAGGGAAAACACCGGTGCTGTCTGAAGTTAAGCCGGTGCGGATACCGATTAAGATTTCGGCCGCTCTTGTTGAACGGATGCGCAGGCATCATAAGCCAAAAGAAAAAAGTGCATGGGTTGCGGATGCGATTACTGATCTTCTAGATCGGGAGCTCTATCGTGATGCGGATTGGAATACTCCTAATGAAGACACAGAAGCATTCATGGCACTTTTGAATTTTAAGGAGAAGTTGACGGACCCGAAAGCGGAGACTTTTTCAATCCCAGCAGAGACATTCTATGCACTTTCCGAGGCTGTTGAGCGTATCACCAAGCTCTACCCTTCACTGGGTATCTCAGCGCGGCCTGCGCTTATTCGGGCTGCTATAAGACAGCGTTTACTGCTTAGTGGCAGCCTGCTGTCTACTTCGTTGAAACATTCCACCGAGGGCGATTAACCGCCCTCCCCTCCCTTTCTTATTTCAGATGTTGCCTAAGGCAACAAATTTTTTGCGAAGCCTATTTAAAACAGTTTGTTGTAGTGGAAATCCCCCCGAAAAATAGCGGTGCTCAGAAGTAGAATTTTCCGTAAGCTATCCGCAGGGAGATTCTGCATGAAGAAATCACGTTTTTCCGACAGCCAGCCAGATCCTGTCGATTCTGAAGCAAGCCGAGAACGGCGTTCCGGTGCCGGAGCTGTGTCGTGAACATGGCATGAGCAGCGCCAGCTTTTACAAATGGCGGGCCAAATTTGGCGGCATGGACGCATCCATGATGGCTCGTCTGAAAGAGCTTGAAGATGAGAACCGCCGGCTCAAGAAAATGTATGCTGAAGAGCGCATCAAAGCGGAGATCCGAAAGGAAGCCCTGGAGGGAAAGTTGTAAAGCCATCTCACCGCCGCGAGATGGCAAAGCGTGTCGTTGAGCGCCACGGCCTCAGTGTTCGGTTGGCCTGTGAGTCCCTTGGGATTAGCGAGACCTGCTACCGATACCGGGCCAAGCTTAGTGATGAAAACGCAGAGATCGCAGACAGGCTGGTTCGACTGACCCACAACCAGCGTAACTGGGGATTTGGGCTGTGCTTTTTGCACCTTCGAAACGTCAAAGGGTTTGGCTGGAATCACAAACGGGTTTACCGGATTTACCGAGAGCTGGAATTGAATCTGCGTATCAAGCCCAGAAAACGTTTGGTTCGCGAGAAGCCCGAACCGTTGGCGGTACCAGAAGCCATCAATGACAGCTGGTCGATGGACTTCATGCATGATCAGTTAGGTGATGGTCGTAGTTACCGGCTACTGAACGTGATCGACGATTTCAATCGGGAGGGTCTGAGCATCGAAGTCGATCTCTCGTTGCCGGCAGAGCGTGTTATCCGTACGCTGGATCAGGTCATTGAATGGCGTGGGAAACCGCGTTCTATTCGCTGTGACAACGGTCCGGAGTACATCAGCGGCAAACTGGCCACCTGGGCAGAGAAACAGAAAATTACGCTGGCGTTTATCCAGCCGGGAAAACCTTAGCAAAACGCCTACATCGAACGATACAATCGAACTGTTCGCTACGACTGGCTGGCTCAGTACCTATTCGAGAGTATCGAAGAGGTGCAGGATTACGCCACTCGTTGGCTCTGGCATTACAATCACGAACGACCCAATATGGGACTCGGAGGGATCACCCCTCAACAGAAGTTGGCCATGGCAGCCTGAGGTCTACTTTTGAACCCCGCTAAAAATGGGGGGATTACCTAGTGACTAATTGCATTCTGAGGTTGGAAGCCTGACCTGCTGGGCAGTTGGTTAAGATCTGTTATTGGTTGGATTATCCAGTGTTGACCCAACTGCTCAGGGACGTGCTCTGGTTGGATTGAAGATCCTTCCGGTTCTGGCCCAAAGCAGACATTGGATACGTCGTGCCAAGGCACGACTCTCAGCACTTAACCGTCAGTCGTGAATTATAAAGTAGAGCGCTCCTGAAGCATGGAATCATCTAGATGATTAGCAGTGGCTCAGTACATTATAAAGTGATGGAATCAGGTTCTTAAATTCCATCAGTATCCGGGTTGCTTCTTGGAAATTCCCCTGTTCAGCATGTCCGAATGCGAGTGCCTGAGCCTGTTCCTGAGCAATGACATATTTCCAGAAAAGTTGCTCATTTGGGCTATCCAAAACATCAACCAAGAGTAGTTCATCCACATAACTTTGGGTGGACACCGCCATCATTGAGATGAAAGCGCCATTGAATATCCGGGCAAAGGCAAAGGAAACCTTGGCTTTCACCCAATTCGTGAACGTACCTGCACTCACATCATGGCAACGACTTTTGGCCAAATAAATCGGTTTCTGCGCACTTTCCAAAGCCTCATAGGCTTGCCAGAACGCGCCCTGCGCTTCACCTTCATAGGCTCGTGCTAGTGCTGGTACAACACTGCTCGCCAGTGCACGGTTGTTAATTTCCTTGCGAAACGCTTCGAGATAGCCTTCATGGTCATCAATAGCACCTACATGAGGTGGAATAGCAATGAGTATTAATAGTGCAGATAGCCACTTTCGTATCATACTTGCTTACCCGATTTTTAATGTAAAAAAGCCGGGACGCACGTCCCGGCAAGCACTTCCGAAAATATAAGCGGAAGGGGGTGATGATTCAGTAATAAGCCTCTACTGAGGCTGTCCCACTAAGGCTGGATGGAGTTAAATAGCCCCTTTTTGACTTTAATCAGAACGGAACGATGGCCAGTACCTGTGCATATACGTTGGTATCGTCATCACCTAACTGAGTGGAAATACTATTATCCGGCTTGTAGAAGCCAACCAGCGGACTGAGAATCAGATTTGGGGTTACTACCCACTCTGCATACAGATCCAGTTCCTGCCCATCCATGACCCCGGCCTGGGTGTCGCCGAAATTAAAATATAAAGCCCCCAGGGAGAGCGTTTCGGTTGGAGTAGCCCTTACGGCCAGATGGTGAATATCAGCCCCAGAATTGAATGGCCCGGCATAGCTGCCGCCGACCTCGCCCTGGAACCATGTGCCATAACCGCGGTTGAAGCCGTAAAACAATGGGTCAAAACCCTCATCGAATGAGGCGTAACGGTAATTCACGCTTGGTGACCAAGGCAGGTCAACGAAGGTCCAGCCCGCTTCCAGGTACCAGGCATCGGCATCAGGCGCACCGCTGACATTCGTTTTACCCTGATTCTGGGTCACGAATTCGGCTGACAGGAACAGATTCTCCACACCGGCATTGCCCTGATAACGCAGACTCACCGTCTGCTGGCCATCACGATAGTCATACCCATACAGCTCGTTGACGCCTAACCCTTCTATGTACGTTAGGCCGAAAGTGCCTTCAGGAATAATGTATTCGGCATTGATGCCCGCAACCTCAGTTTCGGCTTGTGCCAGGTTATCTGACTCAAGCCAGAACAGATCGGCACGCAGGCCGTCGGTACCTCCTATACGTAGGATAGCGGTCTGATCAAATGCCTTTCGTGGAGCCAGCCAATAACCACCACCACGATTCAAACTGCCATCAAATGCATTGCCAAAGTTCAGCGCATCACCATTCACGAGGAAGCCATCGCCTATTACAAAATTCTGGCGGCCGTAGGAAATATCCAAGCCATCTTGACCCAAAGCCGGGACCAAACTGCCTGAGCGCCATCCCAAATAGGCATCTTCAAGTTCGGTTTCGCGTTCGCTGCCATTGGTGAACCCCGCAGCATCACCGTCACCCCAAGTGCCGGAACTGACCAGGTTCAGGCCAGCATAAACGCTAGATCCTGTGCCGAAAGCATGACTGCCTGACAGGCCGTACTTGATATAGCCTTCCTGCCAGTCGGAGCTTCCCTCGGTTTTCTCACCAAGAGTCGCGTAATTCTTGTCACTTGAAAAAACACCATATATCGCTTCAATATCAAGGTTGAGCTCTGTGCCGTCCTGGTCGTAAAGGGTATAAGCCTGTGTGGTGCCGGCCATTAAGGAAGCGAGGAGAAAAGGTACAATTTTCAGGTTCATACCTGTTTTATATTTATTCATATTCCCACCTTTCAGATTTAAAAATATCATGATGTTTACTTCAGTGAAAAATGATCATCATCCTTTACCGATGATTTAAACCCCTTAATTGCTTCTCCCATATCGGAACCAATGGTTTTAATTTTGCCCGTACCAAAAAGGAGGATGATAATGGCAAGCACAATAAGCACCTGCCAGATACTGATTCCAGCAATCATCACGCATACCTGTTGTTCAATGATTATCTTTCGGAATTGACAGACAGTGAGTAGCTGTACCAAGAGGGGGCAGGTAGCAGCCACTCACATGGAGTAACAAAATCCGCCTTTACATTTCACCCATGGTGTACATTTCAGCGGTTACCTTCCAATTAGCCTGCTCTTTTTCCAATACATAAAGTGCTCGAACGCTAAACGGCTCGCCTTCTGTCGGTTCACACTTCCAGGTTGCAAAAGTCCATGCCATCTGGGCTGCGACCTTTACATCATTAACATTGATTGAGCAGCTTTTCACACTACTGGTGATCCCTTCGATGGTAGGCATCAAGGCATCGAGACCACGAATTGCAGCAGGCGCGCCTTCCCCAACAACGATCACGTCATCGCTATACATTAGATCTGCCCATTTCTGGGGGGCGGCCGAGTTCACAGCAGCTTCAGACTCTTTAATGACGTTTTTGATAGCCTCATCTCCCGATGCCTGGGCCTGGCCAGCTGCCAGTGCCAGGACGGGAAGGAAAGCGACTACAGATTTCTTAAGCATGTTTTTCATTGTGTTAACCTTATTTCAGACTTTTAAGAAAACAGATCAGGTTTTGACGTTGCTGTTCATTCTTGATCCCACCAAACGCCATCATTGTTCCGGGGGCTGCTTTTGCAGGGTTTTCCAGAAACTCATTAAGGTTTTGATCATCCCAGATGCCCTCTTTTTCGCTTAGGGCCGGCGAGTAGAAAAAATCATCCTTGGAAGCAATATCCCGTCCTGATATCTCAAAAAGGTTAGGGCCAACAAAGCTCCTCTCATCCTTGCCGGAGGTATGGCAGGTCTTGCAAACGGCAAATATCGTTTCTCCTTTCTGAACATCACACTCCGATGCCAGAACGATATTTGCAAAAAAAGCCATGGCCACTGCAACGACTGAATAATAATTACGCTTTTTCATTTTTATCTTTCAATTGATCAATAACCTGACGAGCAGCAGATGCACCGGATTCGATTGCACCATCGATAAAGCCGCGCCATCCTTTTGCGATATCAGAGGTCGCCATGTAGACATGACCTTCGGGCCTCTGAAGCTCAGGTAAATGCTCAGTCAACACTCCCGGGCGGTACATGCACCAGGTGCCCAGCGCAAAGGGATCAACATTCCAGTTATAGGAGGCAGATTCGAGCACCTCTGCGTCCGGAATGAAGGCCTGTATAGCCGCAGTAACAGCTTTTTCGTCTGCTGTATCTAGATTGTCAGGAGAAGCACCAAAGCCAACCAAAATCTGGGAATCTTCGTCGTCGTATTCGGTCCAGAGGAAGTTAAGTGGCATATCCTGGCCACCGTGACCAAAAATGCGAGGATGCTTGCCTTTGATTCGAGCGTAGAGTTTCACACCGGAGCCGGTATGACGGTCCTTACTAACCTGCTTCTTGGCTTGGGAAATTGCCGGAGAAAAGTCTATGCGATCCCAGCTGTTCAGCGGTGTTGCGAGGATCAGTTTTTTTGCGGTGAAGGTCTGCTTGCGCATCGTGGTCACCTTTACCTTGTCAGCTGATTGCTCGACTTTGACAACGGGCTGACCAAACATGAAATCAGCTCGGCTGTCAGCGTGCATTTTGTCGAGCAAAGCCTTGGTGCCACCTTCAAATCTGAATCGACCAAGGTTGTCCCACATGAAGAACTGGTCATAGCCCCCAAAGGCAATCCAGCGCAGCTGATCGAGGTAACTGCTTGCGCTGGAGTGGTTGTGGCCGTTAATTGCGGCAAAGCCGTGTAACAAATGCCGCTGGGTAGGAGTGACATCCAGCTGATTGATAGCTTCTTCAGCCGTCATCTTGTCCAGCCCCTTCTCGTCTTTTACGAAAAGCGGGTCGTAGGGTCTGGGCAGTACTTCGCGAGCAGGTTCATAAAATTTGTTGTTCGCTTCCGTCATGATGCCCCAGTATTCACCGGGATCACCTGCATGACGCTTGTTGTTCTCGTCAAACCAGATACATTCGCTGGCGGTATAGGCCGCACTCTCCGTGATCGGCACATCATATTTAAGCTTTTCTGCCCATACATTGGGTTGCCCCCAGCCAAGCCAGGTTCCCCCCAAGTCAACATCATGGTGGGCAAATTTGCTGGTAAAAGTACGGCCACCCAAACGATTACTACCTTCAAGGTGCAGCACTCTTAATCCGGCCAAACTGGCATTGCGTGCCGCGGTAACACCCGCGAAGCCACTTCCTACCACGATCACATCATACTCACCGTCTCCTGGCTTGCGAGACTCAGCAGCCCAGGCATTGCCACTGCCCACGGCCAAGCCGGCACCCGCCACAGCACTTGCTGCACCGACTGTCTTGAGGAACTTGCGTCGTGAAGCCACTACCCTGTTGTCAGGTTTTTTGTTGGAGTCTGCCATCGGACACCTCTCTTGTTGTTATTCACGCTATAGGTCGTGCGACCTATAAGAATCATGATCAGTGCTTGTGGCTTTGTCAAGACAGCTACAGGTCATCCCTGGGTGCTGGTATAATTCGTGTAAGTACACGTTTGACACCATGGAAAACTAAGTAATGAGAAAGCCTTTCGTACGAAAAAATGCTGATGAACGCCGATCTGAAATTATCGATGATGCATATGAAATTCTAATCTCGAAAGGATATTCAGAACTAACGCTAAGAGGTGTTTCCAAAAAAACAGGCGTCAGCTTGAGCACAGTACAGCATCATTTTTCTTCAAGAGAAAAGCTGATAGAAGCGTTGATTGAAAAGAGAATAAATTTTTATAAAAAAGATTATGAAAATATTGAAATTAAGAGTGGATCAGATGAAGAAAAAATAAAATTTCTTTATGTTATCAAGTACTTGGTTGACGACTGTTCCAAAAGAGAAAGCTGTGTTTTTTTCACCCAAATGTGGGCGATGAGCTTCATAAAACCGGAGTTGAAATATCTTCTTAAATCAATGTATGATTATCACATCGGTTATATTAAAGAATCCTTATTGAAAGCCTTCCCCTCCATAGAAGAATCCAAAGCTGCGGATAAAGCCATGACGGCCTCATGTATGATCGAGGGATCACTGATTCATTTCGGTTATCAAATACGATCAGACGAAGAAACGGAAAAGCATAAGAAAAATTTGTATAAACAGCTTTTGAAACTGTTTGAAGTAGATGAGCAAGATTTGTAAATTATTGTATTAATTTGTGTCTGATTGTGAATCAAGCTGTTCTGGCAGCCGTAAACATTCGAGACGGCTTTGTTGTCAACGTTCGACACAGCCATGTGGGCGCTCGTGATTGTGGCCAGGGCCTAGCTGAGTAATACGCTGTTGGCATAGGGTACCGCGCACCCAAAGCGACCAACGATCACCTCGGTAGATATCTACAGTCAGACCCTGTACCTGCTAAGGTCCGTTATGTGCGCACTACCGCCCTTTACCCTATCAACTTTCAACAGAACGGATCTTTGTAACCTGGCTGTTCATCAACCAGGTTTTGCACAATACTGAAGCTGTACTTGAAATACAGAAGAGTTAGGTTTCAGCCCTTGAATGCAAATAGCCGTTGTAGTGTGACCAGTGCTGCCTATGTTTTAGGTTGTTTGCCTGAGACAAACTGAATATGGCTACCTTTGACAGTCTTAGGACCTGTTGTGTGGTCTAGGGTTTTGTTGCCTTAGGCAACAAAACCCAGTTGCACGACCGTGTAGACCTGCCCCCTCCCCCTTTTTTCGTTTTTCTACCCCACGGCTAGTGGTGAATACCATCGTTGCCTGGTACCCGACAGTTCCGTTGTTTGAGAGTACATGAATTGCCGGTGTTAAAGGTCTACGGGCCGTATCTGCAAGATTGTTGCCTAAGGCAACAAAATCCTGTGGCAGGATAGTTCACTGTGTAGTTCTGAGTACCTTCTTCTACCTCTGCTGCATGACTATAAAACACTATCAACACGAGATTGCCGTTTCGTTTATCGAGAAAACAGGGTGCAAGTTGGTACATTTTACCAAATGTGCAGAAGCCCCTTACTGTAGTTAGGGGATGTAGAGCGAAACCGGTGCATCTGGTTAAGTAATACTTTTTACCTGTCCATTATTAAGTACGCCAAAACCCTCAAAATACGGATCAAAGATCGCTACAAGCCTCTGCTCCAGAAGATGGCGCGGTCAGTGAATAAGTCATGTCCGGAACTATGTGAACGCATTGAGCCAACTATCTATCCGTGAATGTCGTGTATTTCTATCCACCTACTATGTTGATCACTACACCAAGGGTGTTGTTAAAGACCATTACTTGCATTCGCAGACCCTGCATGAAGTGCCCCGTGAGTACGTCACCCGCCGCAGGCAATTCAATAAGACCCGGCTGCAATGGCGTCGGAGCGGGAGGCGTGCGCCGCTCGCTCGGCTGGATACTGAGCAAATCCTGTGCCGCGAATTGGATGAACGGTCAGCTCTACCACAATAACCACTACTTCAAGGTCTGGGATAGCTTGGGCCTGTCGCAGTACAGTTTCAGGGTCGGCAACTTTTCGGAAGAATTCGAGGCCGCTGGTACTTGATTGTTGTGGTCGAGATTGAGGCGAGATTCCAGCCGGCCAGGATACCGTTGGTATCGATCTCGGGCTCAATGATATTGCCATCCGTTCGGATGGCGCGTAGTTGGAGGCTGGACGTTTCAAAAGGGAACCAGCGTTGGGTTTGGCCCAGCGAGCGCACGCGTGAAGGCGACCAACGCCAAGGAAGTGAATCTGTGTAATGACGCCTTGCACAAGTTCAGTCGCGGTTTGGTGAATCGGTGCGGTGTGATCATCGTCGGCGATGTGAATGCCATACATTCACCCGAGCTAAAAGCGCCAAGCCGGTCTATGACGCCGGCTTGTCTATGCTGAAACAGTTCCTGTCTTATAAGAGCGCTGGCGCCGGGGTCATGTTTCAGGTGGTGAATGAAGCCCACATACTACCCGGGAGTATTCGTACTGAGGAGCCGTCTCCGACAGCAGTCCGAAAGGTAGAGCAGGCCTTGGTATAAGGGGCTGGACCTGTGGGTGCGGTGTCACTCATCACCGCGATATCAACGCAGCCAGGAATATACTCGCGCTCGAGCATGAGTATCTCGCAGGAGGAGTCCCTGTCCTTTCCGCTTGGTTGCGGCAAAACTACGTTTAGGGCGTGGAGGAGATCTGTTGGTTGTTGCCTTAGGCAACACGCGATGTGCTTATGCGCTGTAATAATCGGTTTTATGCAGGAATCTGATTGTTTCTATGAGAGAAGGTGAAGGAGGGGTAATACTGCCGATAAATTTGGGACCTGGTTTGCATACAAAGATGTGACACTAGTTGTGGGTCTTTGCCTTTTGTGATGGAGGACGCTTGTAGGGGATGTCGAAGAATCCCGAGGCCCTTGTTACCTGGGTGTTGCGTGACTGCGCGGGCGAGGCTTCCAACTTCCTAGGCCGCTGCCGGTTCGTGACCGGGCTTACGCAAGCCTCCATTGGCAGGAAACGACAGTCCTTCGGCCCGTAGTTTAATAATGCCCTGCTGACGGATATTGATGGCGGCATTGATGTCGCGGTCAATGCCGGTGGTGCCGCACGCCGGGCAGTCCCAGCGGCGGATATTCAGCGGCATCGACTCGACTTTGTGGCCGCAGCCGGCACAGGTCTTGGAGCTGGCAAACCACTGGTCGATCTTGACCAGGTGTTTGCCAGCCCGCTGGGCTTTATACACCAGCCTCGTCACCAGCCCATGCCAGCTGGCATCCTCTATATGCTTCGCCAACTTCCGGTTCTTCAGCAGGTTTTGAATCTTCAAAGTCTCGACTATCACCGCTTGGTTTTCGTCAATGAGGTGTCGGGACAGTTTGTGCTGAAAGTCAGCACGCGCATTCGCCAGGCGCGCATTCGCCAGGCGCTCATGCGCCTTGGCAACCAACAGCCGCGCTTTTGCTCGGCCCCGACTGCCTTTTTGGCAGCGGGACAGGGCTTTTTGCTTGCGCCGCAGGTTGGTGGCGGCGCGTTTCAGGAACCGAGGATTGGGTGTTTTCACCCCGTTCGAAGAGATGCACAGATGAGTCAGTCCCATATCAATGCCGACCACCCGATCGAGGATCTGGACCGGTGTCGGCGCACGGGCACCGTCATCGGCCAGGATCGAAGCGTAGTAGTGGCCGGTAACGGTGTGACTCAGCGTGATACTTTTCACCGTACCAACAATCTCGCGGTGAATACGCGCTTTGATCCGGTCCAGCTTGGGGATTTTGATCCAGTTGTCACCGGCGCTGACGCTGGTGCAGTGGTAGCTAGATTGTTTTCCGCGCTTGGATTTGAAGCGTGGATATCGAGCCCGCAGCTTCGGGTTGAAAAAGTTCGAAAACGCCGTGTCCAAATTAATCACGGCCTGTTGCAGCGCCATGGAATCGAAGTCTTTGAGCCAATGGTATTTACGGGACTTCTTGGCCACCGCCAGTAACGGTTAACGGTTTGATGTCACGCTTGGCGCGCAGCTTCAAACCGTGACGTGTGTACTGAGTCCGCATCAGCCACAGCTCCTTGTTATAACAAAAGCGCACAGCGCCAAACTGCTGGTTTAAGAAACCAGCTTGTTCCGGCGTTGGGTAAAGACGAACTTTGGTGGCAGTGATCATAACTGTATATTACCGGTTCTTCACCGGATGTGGTGGGTCAGCCTTCATGTTCGCGCCTCTTTCTTGCATTATTGGTCCATTTATCAACCTT
>JBLXGN010000019.1:0-27663 GCA_048260865.1 Marinobacterium sp.
AAGTGCCATTCGTTACCCTTTCTGGTCTGGTGCATCTCCGGATCGCGCTTGCCGGTACTGTTCTTGGTGGAGCTGGGGGCTTCGATGATGGTGGCATCAACCAGTGAGCCCTCTTTCAAAAGAACACCGGCCTCAGACAGCCATTGGTTCACCTCTTCAAAAATCTGTCGGGCCAGATCGTGGCGTTCGAGCAAGTGCCGGAACTTCAGAATGGTGGTGTGATCGGGGATGGCTTTATCCAGTGATAAACCTGCAAACAGCCGCATTGAGGCAATCTCGTAAAGCGCATCTTCCATGGCAGGATCACTGAGGTTATACCACTGCTGCATGCAGTGAATGCGCAACATGGTGGACAAGGGGTCAGGCCGACGGCCGTTACCAGCCTTGGGATAGTGAGGCTCGATAACGGCTTCGAGACGCGCCCATGAAATCAGCTTATCCATGCGGTCGAGGAATTTCTCCTTGCGGGTCTGACGGCGCTTGTTGCTGAACTCGCTGTCCGCGAATGTAAGTTGTTGCTCCATCTTGTGCGCCTTCGATCATGTGTAGTCAGCATTGTCCCATGTAGCGGACTTGATCACACCTTCCTTAGAACGCGGAGTCTGGAGATTAACTATGCCTTGGAAATGGAAGCCGGCCACGAGTTTTTAAGATGGGCTCCGCTTTTTTATCTATTTGGATACTTACGCCTGACTGCTTTCACAGACGTCATTGTAAGCACAGCCATGGCACCTTGGCTTGGAGGGATTAGCTTCACCACTTCCACCATTTTTTATACTGCGAACTGTTTCTATGAAGGGTTCAACCACCTTGAATAGTCCCATATCATCTTTTGGTAGTGCAAAAACCTTTTCTTCAGTTTTGGTTTTCACGACCACCTTGCGAACCTTATAACCAGCACCGCGTGCCGCGAGAGCTGCCGTAAACGCCTGTACCCAGTCTGAATCGAAGACGGGCCCACGGCGGGATTTATACTCCAACGCGGTAATCATTCCACTCTTGTTGTAAATCGCATCCGGCTTGCCCAGAACCTTAAATCCTTTATGGAAAAAGGGCTTCACATGCCGGCCCTCATCGACCCAGACCAGCTCCCCCAGCACAGGGTCGCTTGGGCGGCGACTACCGCGCCGGGCATTGAGGATCACCAGGTAGATGACGAACATAATCAGGAAGATTAACCACACATCCTGAAAGTCTCTGAACAGCCTCACGAACTCTTTAAATAGATCCCACATGGTTATCCTCCTCTTTGTTCTTCAACTGGTTTAGCAGCCAAGTAACGGCGCGGCGAACAACTGAATCCAGCTTGGGGCTTCGTTCGCATGCTCGGACCGCAACAGGGGAAAGGGCGTAATAGATCCGGACAAACACTCGGCCGAACCAGTGGGGCATCAGGCGAGCATCGCGGAACTGACGCAGCACCTCGGTACGTGGATCATTGACCCCGTAAAGGTGAGAGGCAATGAAGCAACGGCGGTCGGCACTTTGGATTTTGATTTCCGCGTTGAATTTATCGTGTTCTTCATCCCCACGAGCGCGTGCCTTTTGGGCTGAAGCGCTCACGGTTGCGCCTTTTGCTTTGTGCTCCAGATATTTGCTACAGAATGCGGCACGACCTGCCGCAGACGCTGCCACCCAGTCCTTTTTACTCATGGTCTTCACTCCTTTTGTTGGCAAGCAGATAACCATCAATGCTCACCTGATTCATTCCGTCGCGGTAGGGTTCCATGTCTGCCATACTGCCGGTCGCCGCTGTGCCCTGGCAGAAGTACACGAGATTCGCCAATCCTTCGCGGAAACTGTCCAAATCGGTCACGCAAAGCCCGAAGGCTTCCCGCACCGTTCGATCAATCCGAATGGAATAAGCATCTTGAAACATCGGATCGGCAACAATATTCATCATCACCATACCGCCCGGCTTGAGCCGGGATCGAACAAGCTCGAAGAATTCAACAGTTGCTGTGTGAGAAGGGACCATGATGCTCGATGTGAAAAGATCCACCACGATTACGTCCCACCTATCCCTTCTGGTCAGCAAAAATCCACGCGCATCATCCGTGACATACTGCCCCTTGATTGCCTGGCGAAGCAGTTTATCTTCAGCAATCCCTTTTAGCTTCCGATCAATATCCACGTAGGTGAAGCTGTGTAAATCCAAGGTTTGATCGGCTGAAAGGGTAAAGCCTCCGGCACCAAGTACAAGCACCTCACTGGGCGGGCGTTGTCGCAGTGCTGAACGCATGGTTTCGATATACGGCCACGCCTGGCCTTTGTCATCGAAGTAGGACGCTCTTTGCCCATTAACCCACATTGCTCTACCATCCCCAAAATCCTCTACAGAAATGTTTGCGTATTCGGTGGTGGCATCAAAGAGGTCCCGTTCAACCAGGGTGTTCAATAGTGCTGTGACGCCCAAGAACACAGTGGCAAACGCTGCTGATACTTTTTGCGACGGAACGTGCCAGTCAAGGCACAACAGCAGAGCGGCAAAGAGCACCAGACAGTTCAACAGAATCGAAGTGCCAACTCCAAATATGACTAGCATGATTAAGGCCGTTAACAAGGCCCCAGCAACATTTCCCACTGTAGAAAGCGCTGTCAGGTTGCCAGCCGCCTCGCTGGTTCGTGTCTCTGCCTCGGCTGTGTTGAGTAATAACGGCACGGTTTGCCCCAAGCAAAAGACCAACGGCGCCAGGACGACGATTCCGTAGAGGAACAAGTGAAAAAGAGGGTGGCTGACTAGGGGAAAGTTGGCGGTTGCTTCAGCCAGTACGACGAAAGAAGAGGCAAAAACAGGGTAGGACAGCCCGACACCAAAAAGCCCAATGGACAATGCCAGATTGCGAACCAAAGTAGTTCGATACGTTGCAACTGAGGCTCGCCCACCATAAAAGTAGCCAAGTGCCAGTGCTGCAAGGAATATGCTGATAACGATACTGGTAACAAGCACTGAGCTTCCGACATGCCCAGTAACCTGTCTAATCATGAGCATTTGAACGCCCGATGACGCCAGGCCTTCAAGGAATAGAATCAATGCTACGGTGTGCGGCTTCATGTTCTTTCTCAGCAAAAAAGGGAAGAGCACACTGTATGCCAGGCACATGGCCGGTGTGGGAGGAAATAGGGCATGGCTAATGTTCTAACAGGTTGTTGAAAAACGTTATCGAGGCGGCCGAGGTAAGGCAAAAACAGGCGAAAAAGCGCAGTTTAGTATACTAAATGAGCATTTTGAGCCTGTTTTTAACGCAGCATTCGGCAACGCAGATAGATTTTCGACAGCCTGCTAAAAGACGATGCCGTTGAAAATCAGAAGCCGATGTACTAAATTACCATCCATATTCGCAATGCTGCGACCCTCATTTCTTGTTGTTTGATCTTAGATCAAGCACTTGAATGGCTTAGACCGGATCTCTAGCTAAGCCGATCTCTGCGGAGATTCAGATCCACTACTCTTCCAAACGGTCAATCTGACCACTTACATAACAAACCGGCCCATCGGCCACTCACCCACCACGGGACGTATTTCTGTCCTGCTGGGCTGACTTGCGTCCCTCTGATATTGCGAGGAACGCAATGGAAACCATCACGTTTTCCTCTACGGAAATTACTCTGACACTGCTCTCGGCTATCTGCTATGCCTGGGGCATTTCAGCTGCTTATTTCCCCTCATTGATCTCTGATCCATGCGAAGCCATAGCCAAAGGTCTCGGCTTTCGTCATACGGATCAGTCCTGATTACCTCTCTTTAATCAAAGACTTAAGCAACCTTCAAGGTTATACCTTATGCATATCAACAAAGTACGCTTTGCCGGCAATATCGGCAGCATCAAGTCTTCTGCTATGCCCGATGGCACTGCTGTAACTAACCTGCGAATCGCTTCAACCAAGCGCTTTAAAGGTCGTGACGGTAGTAAGCAGGAAAAAACCACGTGGATGACTGCTGCGGCCTTTGGTCGTCGCGCTGAAGTCATTTCACAGTATTTCCAAAAAGGTGAACCTATCTACGTCGAAGGGGAGCTGGACATTAACTTCTGGGAAGATGATGCGAAGCAAAAGCATCAATCGGTCCAGATTAATGTTAGGGAATTCCACTTCGTCGGCAATCGTCAATCGGCCTCTGGCCAATCATCTGCTCAGCAACAAGGCGCTCCGGCTCCTGCTGGCAATGGCTTTGACGACTTCGATGATGACATCCCGTTCTAGGGGGTACTTGGCGATGAGTGTGTATGACTAACTGCTTCATACCCTTGTTGCACCACCACAACCAAAAATCAGAGGAAACCGCATGTTTACCTTCTCTGTTTTTGGAGCCGTAGCGAATTCGCTGCGGGTAAATCTAACCTCAACGCCCGATGGGTAAACCAACCCATTAGGGTGACGTTTGCTCAGAGGGCTCATTTTTTAAAGGAGTCTCACATGAGCGAACTAAACCAAACCACTGTAGGCAATGAGCCTAACACTTCAGATATCGATCTTGATGCGCTATTTCGCGGCTCAAAGATTGATGCTTTCGGAATATACCTTGCTGGTGCAGGCGTGATCCTGGAAAGACTGGTCGGAGCAAAACTGGCCTACCCAGTGTATCTGCTCGCCGGCCTTGTACTGGACTTCAGGACCAACATTCTCAAAAACGGAATGAGGACCAAGAAGATCGTGCAAGCGCTTAAGCAACGCATCGTGTAATCCACTAACTACAGAGCCCCTTCCAAGGGGCTTTTTCCAACCACGGGAGGCCCTACTATGGCTAAACAACCCACTAAGGACGTTCAACAGTCCGACCCCGTTTTGCTGAAGATGATCGACTCATCCATCAGTAGATTTGAAAACTCCGTGCTGGATTTTGAGAAGGAAAAGGTCTTTGCCTACGGGGCACTGTCCCAGAATGACTACCTTCTTCAATGTGCGGTACAAAACCCTACGTCGTTGAAAATGGCGATGTATAACGTTGCATCCATTGGCCTATCGCTGAACCCGGTCAGCAAGCTTGCGTACTTGGTACCACGCCGTATCAAAAACCAAACCAAGGTTGTGCTGGATATCAGTTACCAAGGCCTGATCGAAATCGCTACGCAGTCGGGTGCGATCAAAGCGTGTTCTGTCGTTCTACTTCGTGAGAAAGACATGGAGACGTTTCAGTGGATCGATAACTTCACACCACCGAATAATCCGCCGAATCCGTTCATGAAGAACAAAGGCGAAATCGTAGGTGGATACTGCCAGGCACTCTTGCCAGATGGCCGCTTTATCTTGCATCCAATGATGATTGAGGATGTGGAGAAGCGTCGCGATAGTTCTGAAATGGTCAAAGCTAACGGCGTCTCCGGTCCCTGGCGGGATTGGCGCGAAGAAATGATCATGAAGACGATCGTGAAAGCTGCAGCCAAATGGTGGCCATCCAACGGCTCCAAGGTTCTGGCAGAAGCTCAACGCCTACTCAACGAAGAGAACGGCGAAGGGCTACCCCCGGAAGAGCGCGTAATCAGTGGCAATGTGGTTAAACCCGCAGCATCAGCGGAGTTGCCGCCTCCACCGTCACGCGATGATATGCCTGAAAAGCTTGTGAGGTACGTTGACCGTGCGGTTGATCGTGCTGAACAGCTTGAAGCATGGCAGACCTGCGAAGATCACTTGATTGAGAAATTCAGTGACCTTCACCAGCGATCTTTTGCACTAGATCAGCTGCGTAACCGACAGGCTGCTTTCGAGGAGTCCAGCCCGGATTCTAAAGTCGCGTAAACCTACAACGTAACAACCAACCCAGCGGGGAAATACATGACTCCCCGTGGGGGCATTGTATTTCCCCTTTTCAATTTTCAGGAGAAATACAATGAAAATCGTCAACCTCACCCAAGGCACTCAGGCATGGCTTGACTGGCGTGCAGAGGGCGTATCCGCCACTGATGTTCCGACCATTATGGGCAAAAACCCATATAAAACGGCGTATCAGCTTTGGTTGGAAAAGACTGGCAGGGCCAACGCTCCTGATTTGTCGAACAACCCAAACGTGAAGCGCGGTCACCGCTTGGAACCTTTGGCACGAGAGTTTTGTGAAGAGCGCGATGATGAAATCCTATTACCGGTTTGCGCCGAGGATTCTGAGTTGCCGATTCTGCGTGCATCGTTTGATGGACTGAGCTCAGCGGGTACTCCCTATGAGTTCAAAGCCCCAAGCGAATCACGGTTTGAAGAACTCACTAAAGAAGGGACTGCATCTGCCACCTACGAAATGTATGCCTGGCAGGTAAAAACCCAATGCTTTGTTGCGGATGCTGAGAAAGGGCTTTTGTTCTTCTACATGGAGGATGAACGCCACTTGGACTTCACGATAGAGCTGACTGCGGAGGATATGGAAGCGATCGACGTGGCTGCACGGCAGTTTTGGGATTGCGTCCAGAACGATACCCCTCCACCTCTCGACCCTGAACGCGATGTTTATATCCCGGAATCCGGGGAGGATCAGTTTCGTTGGGAGACCTTTGCAGAACAGTGGCGTGAAAACCAGGAGCAGATTAAAGCCCTGGAAGCACAACTGGCTCCGTTGAAGAAGTCTCAAGATGAGCTGAAAAAAGCTATGTGCGAAATGATGGGTGATTTCCAAAGCACCGACTACGCCGGTGTGAAGGTTACACGCTTCACTCGCCAGGGCAGCATCGACTACGCCAAGTATTGTAAGGAACTTGGTATTGGAATGGATGTACTGGAGCCCTATCGGAAAAAGGCGACGTGGCAGAGCCGCGTAACCGTATCGGATGATGAGCTGCTGAACGCTGAAGCGATCGGTAACGAATCCAAGCCGGCCGAAAGTGGTGGTAAGTATTTCTAACCATACGTGTGAGCGACTGCTGGATCTCCAGCAGTCGCCCTCACATACAGCAATGCATTTGCCAGTGCCCACGATCCTGCGTGGATAGTGGCAAGTGGATGGATGCCACTGAAACTGAATTTATTGTCTGTCTGGTTCGCCAGCAGCAATAAAGGGTAGCCCCGAGGCTAGAAGCTACCAAGATCTGCGGATCTGCCTCCCTCACTACAACAACCGAGCCAAAGGCTCACTTATCTCAACCACAAACGCTATAGGGCAAAACATTGCCCTTGGGCGTGTTTTGTTCTGTGGCCTCTCAACCACGAGGAACAAAACATGACTATTGCAACCACTACTGAACGTAACAAAGGCCTCAGCATCGCTAAAACCTTCGAGCTGGAAGGGGTGCCAGAGACTATTCTGACGACGGGTTTTGCCGAGGAACACACTCATACGCCGATGAAAGACGATGGGTATGTGTTTCGCCGCGAAACACTCCGCGACTTGCTTGCCTACTTGGACAAGCCCCGTGGAGACGGGCTGTTCTTCGCCGGCCACTACGGTACCGGTAAAACCAGCTTGCCGCTGCAAGTGGCAGCACGCCTTAATTGGCCTGTGCTTTCGGCTGATGGCTCTGAAGAGTTCAACGTCGAAGACCTTATTGGTCGCCCAGACCTCCAGAACGGGAACGTCGTCTTTCAGTACGGCGCACTCGCTCTTGCTATGAAGTACGGGTTTATCTTCATCTTTAATGAGATTGATTCCGTACCCCCCGGTCGCCTGACCGCCGTACATGATGTGCTTGAGGGTCGCCCTCTGGTCATCCAGTCAAACGGTGGTGAAGTGATCAACCCCCATCCCAACTTCCGGTTCGTCGCAACCGGAAACAGCTTGGGCTCTGGTGATACCTCCGGCCTCTACCAAGGCGTGGGCGTCCTGAATATTGCATTCATGGACCGCTTTCGTGTTGTTGCAGTCGACTACCCTGATGAAGCGATTGAAATGTCGATCCTTGAAAAGCGGACACCTGAAATCCCGGAGTCTGTTCGCCAGAAAATGGTGAAAGTCGCCAATGAGGTGCGTCGTCTGTTCACCGGTGATTCCGGCGTGGATTCTACGCTGAGTATCACTATGTCCACTCGTGCCTTGTGCCGTTGGGCAGAACTGACCGTTGATTACCGCAATGCCTGCAACCCGCTTGAGTACGCGCTGCGCTTGTCTCTGACAAGTAAAGCCGAACCTGAGCAGAAAGAGGCAATAGAGGAATTGGCACGCTCCATCTTCGGGGATGCCTGGGGAGGTTCACTGTGAGCATTCCTCGGTCAGCTCCAAGCTTTTGGTATCAAATCGACTCAGCGTTGTTTCCGGATGAAGTGGGGTTAGTTCTCTTCCACATTTCCGAGGGGCTTCACGAGTTTGAATACCAACATGGATACCCGGGACTTGTTGCTGAGTTCCAATCACTTCCTCTGGTGCGCAGCTTGCGACAGGGTGAAGGCAAAGGACAGGTCGAATACTCAGAACCGCCAATGTCGGTTCTTGTGCTATTTGCTCTGCACCGAGCTCATCGTCTGCTGGCGCATGCCAGTGATGACAACAACGACCTACTACCAGATCGACTAACTGATCTGCGGTCACTCATGAGCAACGAAGAGCTGTTCGGTTCACTCCCGGAGTATTGGCAACCGCCTCTGTTCCAGGCATTCGCAGCCGCGATGCAGTGTCTCGACCCTGACTTCAACCTCGCTCAAATCAAATCGGATTCGCCTGCGGCGTTCTTCTGATCAATTTCCCCGGGGCCCAGCCTCGGACTTACCACAACAAAGAAAACACCACTTTACCAACCAACTACGGAGGTCCGTTATGGATTTCATCAATGGCACTACCCTGTTCACTCTGCACATTCGCAAATGGTCAGGAAAAATTACGGCGGAAGACGCTGACTACAATCCGGCAGGTGAATTACCCCCGGCCAAGCTGCTTGAGCGTGGGCGTAAACCAATATTTCCACCGAAAGCGCTCACCATCTTCGATACTCTGCGCAAGCAGGCCGAAAAGGCTTTGCTGGCCAAAGGGGTCCGTTTCATGAAGGGCTTTGCTGTCCCGAATGAGTATGTCGATGAGGTGCTAAACGAGCTCAAGGATTTGGAACGCCAGTTTCATGCGGGTGTTAAGGATGTCATGGACAACTTTGATCATCACCGTGACAACTGGATTGCCGAAAACCAAGAGTACGAATCGCTGCTCAAGCGACTCATTCCCAAAGACACTGTTCAGGACCGGTTTGAATTTGAGTTCTATGTGTCTCGGGTACAACCACTGGAAGGCCATGAAGTACCGGAAGAGAAGATAGGCAACCAAGTCTTGCACGAGGTTTGCCAACTCTGCAAAGCAGAGGCTGACCGCCTGGTAGCCCGAAAGGGTTTGATCGATAGCGGGGAGTTGAAAGACAAACTCGCGCCGATGACCGAAAAGCTGGATGCCTTGTCGTTTGGAAATAGCCGTGTTTTGAAGCTCCTGAGTGAGTTCAAGGCACTCGAAGCGGCGATTCCAGATGGTGAGGAGTACCAGCAGGCAGAAAGCATGCGGGCAAACGTGATTACGTTCCTGTCCACCTGTTCAAGCCTGGCCAGACTGGAAGCTGTCATCAATGGCGACTTCTCAGTTAATTCCATGATCGGTGACGTAAATGGTAAATCCATTACGGAAAAAACAACCAACAACTACAACCAACCGACTCAAACGCTAGCCAGTGCTGGCGCGTTCTTCTAAGGGGGTTACATATGAAAACTGCACTCCGAGACGCGCTGCCTATTCTGGCCAGTGCATACGGACAACAATTCGGCGTCAAAGTCCAAATGGGCGGTACTGGTGCCTGGACCAACGGGACTACGATTCAACTGCCTTTGATCAGCAACCCTGATCTACGAGACTTGGCACTGGGCTATCTGGTGCATGAATCGGCTCATATTCGGCTCACGGACTTCCGTGAGTTCGGCACGACCCAGGGCATCCTTCGATCCCTGGTTAACGTACTGGAAGATGTACGCATTGAACGGTGGTTTTATGAGAACGACTACCCAGGCACCAAGCAAACACTGCAGGCGGTCTGGGAACACGTCGGAACGAAACCCACCCTTGAGGAAATGGCGCAAGCAGACAATGTTGCGTCACTGTTCCATAACTACCTGCTCTACCGCGTGCGGCAGGAGCAGCATGGGTTGGAAGCAACCAAGTCTCACTACGAGGCTGTAAAGCAGGCGATCGAGGCCGAGTTGCCGCGTGGATTTTTCATCCGACTGGATGTTTTACTCGCTAAGCATTTGGATTCAATGGCCAGCACCACGGATGCCAAAGTATTGGCGCAAGCCATACTGGAAGCACTCAAACATGCCGAAGAAGAGGCTAACCAGGAGAAGGAGCAGCAGCAAGATCAATCCGAAAGCGATTCTGGTGATAGCCAGGGGAGCTCCGGTGATGATCAAGGCAACTCTGGCAATAGCCAGGCGGGTGCTGGGGACGATCAGGATGGTTCTGCCGGCCAGGGGAGTCCTGACGACAGTCAGGATGGCTCAGGCAATGGTGGACAGCCTGGTACTCAGGATCAACCGGGTGACCAGCAGGGAAGCTCGAATGCTGACGCCGACTCATCAACGCAACCTCAGTCAGAAAGTTCATCTGGTGAAGGCGACGGAGCAGGCGACGGTTCAAAGTCACTGAGCGAACAGATCATGTCTGAGACAGATCTGCCAAGCGATGTGATGGAGGCTGTACGTCAAACACTGGGCGATCAAGCTGAAGAGGAGTTCAAAAGCGATCCGTCTGGCGTAAGTCAGGCAGCTCAATTGGATTCTGGTATTGGCAATGAGGTGCGGCAGGATCAGGGGCATCATCTGATGGGCGAACATACGCTCAAGGATGGGATTCTCGGGTCATCAAAGCTGCGCTCTCAGATCGTTGGTTTGCTCCAGGCACAGACGCGGGCTCGCCGCTCCCATCGGGAGTATGGGTCACGTTTGGATGCCAAGCGTCTTGCGCGAGCGATGGCAGGCGAACGCAGGATATGGAAGCACACGTCTAAGCGGCAAATGGTCGATACTTCCGTGCATATCTTGCTCGACACGAGCAGCAGCATGGGGGCTAACCAGTCGATTGCGAACAGTGCAACTGTATCGATGGCGTTGGCTATCAGTGCCATACCGAAGGCTGATGTGGCTGTTTCGATTTTTCCGGGTCTTGGTGCGGGGGTCAGCCCCGTTACCTATCGAAAGGCTCCGGTGAGGTCGAATGTAGGCCGCTTTGCAGTGAAGCCCAATGGTGGCACGCCAATGGCGGAAGGCATGTTTTATGCCGCCCGCGAGCTGAGTACCGTTACGTCTCAACGCAAGGTGATGATCGTCATAACCGACGGTGCACCAAACGATGGGGCCAGTGTGCGGTACATCAATCGGCTTGTGGACGGTGAGATCGATGTCTATGCGATCGGAATCCGGTCGGATGCTGTCCGCCAGTATTTTCAGAACTTTCAGGTCATATCCGGCGTGAATCAGTTGCAAAGCGCACTGTTCAGCCTGGCCCAGGAGTTTTTGGAAGTCGCTTAACTCTATAACCCATGTGAGGGGATTGTTACTGATCCCCTCGCGGGGTCAGTGCGTCCCTCGGGAGGCACTATGGACACCCAAAATGATCTGTTCGGAGAGCTACTTGAAGCCTTCGAGAATGACGATGTTGAAAAACTGGAGCGCCACTTTGGCGGTGACGAGCAACTGGTATCAGATGGTAAGCGGCGCTTTGCTGAGCCGGAAGTCCTGAAGGATATCAATGAAGCGGAATACCTGCGGTTAGCGGACGGGCTCCTGGAGTCCACCATCCGCGAAGCATTCGGCGAGAGCCGTGGCGGTAAACCGTTCCGTGAAAGCCGTCAGGCGCTTAACTGGTTGCTGTATGACGACCCGTTGGATGAAGTCTACCCCTTCAGCTACCGGAATTGCTGTAAAGCAGCAGGTGTGGACCCGGACGAGTTGCGCGATCAACTGGTCATGATGAAACACCGGCTTTCCTAACGACGTGCGGAGCCCTTTAAGGGTTCCAGCACTTCACTTTTCATAATCTAAACAACTGTCAATCCGAGTGCCGGATGCATATGCCGGCAGTCGAATTGATGGTTTCTTTGTGCTGTCCGTTGGACACACATTGAGCGCCCGAACCGGTAGTGAAACGGGCATACCCTGCGGGGTTCTACCACCAACGAAACCTTCGGGGATTTTATCCCTACTTACTAAACCACGGAGAAAACTATGTCTAAACGTGACATTGAAAAGGTCAATCGTGATCTTCCATCGACCCTTGGCATCAAGACCCTTGTTGTCTTGCTCAAGATGCAGCTGCAGTTGTTCACCCGTCGATTCGCTGGCAAGGCCAAGCGGGTTGAGAAGGTGAAGGCCAAACGGATACCTGCTATCACTGCGCGTCTCGCGGTAGTCAGCGTTTCGACAGTTACTCTGTTTGCCAGCTTCGCGCTGCAAATGGAAATTCTGTCGGTTGGTTCTGCTTTCGCCATTTGGGTTGCGATGCAGGAAACCGAGGCGGAACGGAAAGCCCGAGTCGCCGAGGATTTGGCCGAGCGGCATGCTCAGGTTTACAGCGAAGAGCTGGCACGTCAGATGGCGCGCAAAGAGGCTCAGCAGCGGCACCAACAGGATGATGTATCGACCCGTCACTACCAGGCGCGTCGTGCAGAGTCCAACTCGGATTCAGTGACTTATCACTAATCCATAACAAAACCACTCGCCAATCGGCGATTTTAAACCCCACGGGGCAATGACCGTCCCGTAGGGGAAGTGCGTCATTGCTCCACTCACAGGAGTTTCGCAATGATGTGCTTCACCACCAATGCACATGGGTCACGAGTAAAAATCACTGTCCATAAATCGGGCAATCGCCTTACCAAGCGTCGGGCGTTGTTTGTTCAAGGTCAGTGGGTGCCGTTCGCACGCTCTTCTCGCCCCATACAGAAGAATCCCTAACGAGGGACGCGCAAGCAGCCCAAAGCTAAGGAGGAAATCTCATGGGGTACAAAAAGCGCAATTCAACGCTTCTCAAGGAGCGTATGCGAGGCAAATGGCTGACAGCGTTTTCGGTGCTTGCCGGTCACAAGCTCGGTCCTGCTATCGACAAACTGGGAGAAAACGTCACCTGTCCTATCGACGGCGACATTGAAGGGTTCCGGCTCTTCAAAGATGCCAATGAGACCGGCGGGGGATGGAAACAGAACCAGCAGCGTGCAGGTGCGTACCCCGATGGGATCACGCTTCTGATGCACGTACTCGACCGCCCGTTTACGGAGGTGTTTGATCAGCTGGTGGAATGGCTGGAAGGTCCTGGGCAACAGGCTGAAAGTTCGCTTTATGATGCGGATGAACGGCCAACGCCTTACACCCCGCGGCGGTCCAAGAAAACAGCTGAAAACGTTTCTGCTTTGCGGGAATGGCTCAACAACATCTGGAAGCATTCAACGAATCTTCTGGATCTGCAAGCTGCGGTTGCACGCAAGTACCTGACCGAGCGGCACATCCACGATGCGGCCGTCAATGCCAGAGACTTGCGGTTTAATCCATCGCTTGGGTACCGGAATACTGACAAAGAGTTGGTAGGCCGCTTCCCGTGCATAACTGCACTTGTCCGTGACAACCAGGGTAAACCTGTTGCGATCCATCGAACCTTTCTCACAAAGGAGGGGAAGAAGTTGCGACTGGAAGGCTCTGGTCCATCGCGGAAACAAACGCCCTCTGTCTCCGATACGGAAGGGCGAATCATTTGCCTTGCTGAACCTGAAAACGGTGTCCTGGGCCTTGCGGAAGGCTTAGAGACAGCGTTAGCGGTTATTCAAGGTACTGGCTATCCGGTCTGGAGCTGCTTGTCAGCATCCATGATGCCACAGTTTGTGCCGCCTGCAGGTGTGCATACGCTGATCGTCTTCGTGGATATTGATCGAAGTGGCGCAGGGCAAGAAGCCGCACAAACGCTTAGGGAAAACCTAAAAGAACGCGGTATCAGGGTGCTGTTTCAGGTGCCTTTGCTCAAACGAGATCCGAGCCGGAAAAGTGTTGACTGGGCAGACCAGCTCGATGCGGATTTGGCTACCGGCTCCAAGGGCATGCAAGTTGCCAAAACGGCGTTTATGAATGCCGCAAACTTCGGTGCTGCTCGAACAGCATCATAACCAAAGCCCTCGACAGAGGGCTTGTTACACAACGTCCGAGGAGGGCTCATGTCCCTCCTGGGGCATGTTGCGCCTCCTTGCATGAATACTCCGGTGATTCATTTCACAGCGTGAAATTGAGTCGCGGTATCTCAGGTTACGCCCTGCCCTGGCTGTGAGGCCAGAGAAGGGATAACGTCACCGGCATTCACGGCTTGGTCGTGGGGCTTGGGCCCGCGGGTGACTGCTCCCTGCCGTTGTCGGTGCGAAACTGGTGGTGCCCGATCTTTCAAACGAAGCATGATCGCGACGTCAATGCCGCGATCAATATCCGTCAGCAAGGTATTATCAAATTACGAGCCGAAGGACTGTCGATTCCTGCCAGTGGAGGCTTGTGTAAGCCCGGTCACAAACCGGCAGCGGCCTAGGAAGTTGGAAGCCTCGCCCGTAAGAGGGTGTCGCAAATCGCTTAACGCGGCATTAGGCAGCAGGTGTTCGGCGATGTCGCGGGCTGGTACGCTTCGCTATTGAGCACCCCTGCGGCCGAAAGCATTTTCCAAGCCAGGCAAACGTCCCTCAAATATGCCCACCTGTAAACCCAGATAAGACAATAAAGGCTCAGCGAGACGGCGCGAGCCACATTATAGGCCAGGACATGCAGGGCAAGCTCGCGCTTGACACCCGCCAGTCCTCGGCGTCGGAAGCGTGTCAGGCCCTGCTGCTGACGTAGCGTGGAAAATACCGGCTCGACCATGGCCTTGCGCTGTCGAAAGACGTTTTGGGCACCCGGATGTGTCATGACCTGCTGCAGGGCCAGACGAACCTCATCTTCCGGGTAACGCTTGATTCGGCGTCCTTGGGTAGAACGGGTACACGCCGTGCGTTGTGGGCAGGCCGCGCATTGATCACACGCATAGACGAACTGTTCACGCGTGCGTGCCGATGCACGTGCATGACTGATACGCCGAAGCCGCTGTCCTGCCGGACATAGGTAGACGTCCTGATCTGCATCGTAGGCGAACTGGCTTTTATGATATAGACCACCCACCTTGTCCGTGGTGCTGGGTTTGGGCGGGCACAACAGGCTGACATCACGCGCCAGTGTTGCCGCAATGACGCCATCATCAAAATAGCCAGCATCCAGTAGCAGTTCGCGCTGAGTCTCGGGGGCCACGCGCTCACTCTGATCGAGCAGCTCTCCGACCACGCGTGTCTCACTCGTGGGATCTATGGCATGCGCCACGATAATACGTGCCTCATTAGCCAGAACGGAGGGCGTATAAGCCGGCGCAAAGCCGCGTCCTCGCTTCTGACGCTGTACAGCGGCCTCTGGTTCGGTGGGACTGACGCGCACCGTATCGACACGCTTGCCGTGGCGCCGTCGTGTCGCGATCCGCGCGTCAAGAACCTGCTCGCAGGCCTGC
Organism: Marinobacterium sp.; assembly: GCA_048260865.1. Classification (GTDB taxonomy): domain Bacteria; phylum Pseudomonadota; class Gammaproteobacteria; order Pseudomonadales; family Balneatricaceae; genus Marinobacterium. The sequence goes on from JBLXGN010000019.1 coordinate 15,428, forward strand.
GCTTTCTCCAACTGCTGCTGCGTTTCATCCTGCTGTTCAGGAGAGGCCTGTTGATGGTCTTTCAGGGCTTTACTGACTCGAGCACGCACCGCCTCGTCTTTAAGCAGACGGTAGTGAGAACAGGCTGCTTCGATCACTGTCCCATCACCTGCCAGGCATGTGGTCGAAGCTCCGATTCTGGCCAGAATGGTGCGGGTCAGCGCTTCGAAAAACGTCTCTGAAAGTGCTTGTTCATGCAGGCAGATAAAGCGTCCGATGTTGGCATGATCGGGGGCAATACCTCCGGTCACCCACATAGCCCCCAGATCGACACGAGCCAGCTGCTCCAGCGAGCGCAACGAAGAAACCCCGTTCATGATCCCGTAGAGAATCAACCCCATCATCGCGCGTGGCGCATAGGGGGCGCGCCCCGTGGCTGCATAGCGATTCTCAAAGGGCATCCAATCCTGGTCATCCAACAGGTCGGCCACTACAAAAGGGGCGCTAATTCCTGACAGCCGTAGATGATCTTCAAGCGGTGTCATGCCCAGGGAAATCGCCTTGGCATCACCTTGTATGAAGCGCCGTCCTGACGATGCAGTCGTAACACGGGAGGGCGGAGGAGGCGAGGCAGGCAATGCCTGAAAAAGCGCGAACTGCCTGTCATCAGGTGTGGGCATACATGCTGTCGACACGGTAAGCTCTCGGGCAGATAAAAGGTTTATTTTAAGGCTTTACCCCTTTCGCGACACCCTCGTAAAGGCGGGGAGCAGTCACAGTGAAATAGATTCAGCCCTCATTCTCAGTATTATATTTAACCGATCGGTTATTTTTTGCTCTATAAAGTGCTTAAAGCTATCATGTTTAACCGTCCGGTTATATTTTATATGAAATTTACGGATGTCCAGTATTCTGTAACCGAACGGTTATGTAGGGGGCGGTATGAAGCTTCAAATCGAGAGCGTGGAAGACATCGGCACACTTGTTCGTCTAACACGAAAAGCTCAAGGGCTTCGTCAGGACGACTTAGGAGCCATGGCGGGCTGCAGTCACAAGTATGTGGTGGATGTCGAGAAGGGCAAGCCTACGATTCAGGCAGGTCTGTTGCTGGCGTTACTGGAAGAACTGGGGATCGAGGTTACCGTTGATTTACCCGGTGATGCTACCGATTTGCTCAAGAAACAATTGTTGTCTCAAGATACCACCATTCCCCATCACAGGCGCGGAAAATGGCTGTCTCAGATAGAACGTTAGTGGTGTGGTCGAACCGTAACAGAATTGGCACACTGCGGGAACATAACAACCTATGGGTCTTTGAATACGATCCAGCGTGGACGATGTTCGATTTGTGTCCGACATTGCCGCGCTCGATGGGCAGGATCGAAGATGGATCAAGCAAGCGACCCGTCCAGTGGTTCTTTGACAATTTGCTCCCGGAAGAGGGGGCACGGACACTTCTGGCGGCTGACGCCGATATTGATGAAGCCGATGCGTTTGGGTTGCTTGCTCATTTCGGTGCAGAGTCTGCGGGTGCGCTGACCCTGTTGGGTCCAGGTGAGATTCCAGGTCAGGGCGGACGGCACCCGTTGTCATTTTCAGAACTCTCGGCTCGCATTAAAGCGCTTCCAGATGTGCCGTTGTCTCAGGGCGGCAGTAAGCGAATGTCTCTGGCGGGCGCTCAGCACAAGCTGCCCATTATTTTCGACAACGGAGAGCTGTTCGAGCCTGATGCAGCGGAACCGTCGACCCATATTCTGAAACCCGATCACAGTAAGCCAAGTCAGTACCCTCATAGTGCTATCAATGAGTTTGTGATGATGAAGCTGGCGCGGGCAGTTGGGCTGGCTGTGCCAGAAGTGCACCTGATCCACGTACCGGAGCCAGCTTATCTGGTAGAGCGTTTCGATCGTTCACCGAAGGGGGACAAGATACAGCGGCAGCATGTCGTTGATGCCTGCCAATTGTTGTCGCTGGACAGGGCATTCAAATACACCCAATGCTTGCCAGATACGTTGACAGCCATAGTGGGGCAGTGTCGAGCCAAGGCGGCAACGCGAAAAGTGTTGTTCGATTGGTTTGTGTTTTGCCTGTTGATTGGTAACACGGATAACCACCTCAAGAACCTGTCGTTCTATATGTCACCGGAAGGAGTGGTTCTGACCCCTCATTATGATTTGCTCAGCACAGCGGTGTATGAGCCTGACAATGGTTGGCTGAATGCAAAATTAGAGTGGAAGATTGGATCAGTAAAAACGTTAGGAGAGGTGAACCCTGACTATCTGGAGGAGCTGGGCCGTGTTCTTAAAGTACCGCCTCGCTTACAGAAGCAAACTGTCAGCCGTATGATCAAGGCCATTCAGCAGCAATTCCCCGTGATCTATGAGGAAGTCCAGGCAACCTCGTATCCGGCAGAAGTAAGCAAGGAAGGCGAATTGCGACTGATCCGGCAGCTTCACTATGGTGTGATTGCTGATATGTCGTCACGATTGGGGTTTGAGCGGGCCCCCTCAGCTACTTCTTGTAAGTCTGAAAACTTGTGATTTCATGGTTCCAAAGCATCGGAAAAAAGAAGGACGAACCAACGCATGCACTTTCAAAACCTGGATATTTCAACCCTGCTTATGACCAACCGCTCTACTGTCCGTGAACGAATGGCTGCCTGGGCACTGAGCGTCTTCGTCCTTGTGAGCTTGTTGCTTGCTTACTGGTATGCGCCGGCAATACCGGATAAAGAGATAGCTCGAACAGTAGAAGGGTTCGGTAACTTTATGCTAGATGCGTTCGGTGGTGGGGCTATCATCATCATTGCGCAGCGTTTGTTGTTTCCATCGAAACGAACCCTGGGGGATCACTTTCGGTGTTTCACGCCCATTGGCGTCATTGAGGAGAAAGACCGTTCAGCACTGGATGATGCTTATCTGCAGGTCATGGAAACAGCAAATAAGGTGGATTTGCGCAAGGCATTGGAGTTGGCCAAGTATGATGCCGAGATTATGGCGTTCGGTAATCTGCGAGTCATTGCTCAGCAGAGACGAGGAAAATTGGTCGAGTGGCTGGTAACCGAAGAGCGGATTCGTCAAGCCTGCCATCTCTTGTACCTTTGCCATCGCGCCGAGCAAAAAAGACAGCAGATCAAGGAAACCGGGCGCACTGACATCTTTTAAGTGTGAGGGGAATTAGATCATTCCAGATGACCTAATTCTCCCAACTCTGCCAACACACCTGTCCTAAAATGCCTACAACTATCAAGGAGGGCAGGCATGGGCGAACTCATCCAGATTGATTTTAAACGAAAGCAGCACGCATTCAGCGTTGAATTCTATGATGAATTTAACCATGTGAGCCGTGAAACTGTTTATGCCGTAAACCTGAACGAAGTACAGGCTAAGGCCGTTTCAAAACTTGTCGAGCACCCTGAAGCAAGCGCCATTATGGTTTTCCCCGGCACTGCCGAGGAGCGTCGTATCGCCGACACCGCGTTACTGGTTATGCTGCAGGAAGATATTGCCCAGTTCATCAAATGTAAGGCAGATCTATGCTGAAGCGCACTCTGTCATCGCTGGTGCTGGTATCGAGCCTTGGGGTTTCGGCATCAGAATCCACCACGCATTCGGTGCCTAACCCTACGAAACAAGAAGTCCACTCCATTTTCGGGGAACGGCTATCTCAAGGTAGTCGGCCTGAAAACCTGCTGCTATTGGCAATCGCCATGGATCAGCAATCCAGAGAGTCACCCACTCGTGACGAAAAAATCGGGATTCCGTACATATCCTCTGCTGGAGCTGGGTACTGGGTACGTTTATTTCAGCAAGAGAAAGATGCCCCGAGTCTGGACACTTTGATGAACAATGCGCTGATTCTGATTTACGCCAAAGACCAAGCGATTGCTGATCCCGTGAGGGAGAAAGCTGCACTTAGGCTGCTGTCAGTCGCTGCAGAGTTAAATTACTGGCCGGCGCAAGTCTATGTAAGCGAGCGCCGGCTTGCTGCGTGGAGGCAAGGTGTGACTCCTATGCCAATGAAGCGCGAAAAGGCGGAAGCTGAAAAAGGCCAGGTTGTTGAGTACCTTGAAAGCTGCATGCGCATAGGATTTGCACCCTGTCAGTTCCAGCTTGGATTCTGGTACTTACAGGAACCATCCTCCCAGCAAACGGGAATGAATTTGCTCCAAGCGGGAGTTGAGGTGGTGCGGCGCGACAAGCGATATACAACCAGCTCTGAAACCATGACGGATATGAAAAAGGCGCTGGGTATTTTGGCAGATGCAATGCCTGAACCCTACGGTGATCTTTCAGGTGAGTTTAGCCATTATGACGGTACAAATCGAAAGGGTAACTAGAGACAGCAATGACCTAGCCGCTGTGCGGCGAGAGTTGCCGAAGCTGATCGGTAAGCTGGTTCATTTTTCAAATGGCTGCGATCTGATTCTTGAAAATGAAGCTGGTTGTTATTGGGGAGACTCCCCTTATGGCGACGTATTGTGCATAGAATTAAAAGATGGTTGGGAAACAGGGCTGCTGAATATATTGGAGTATTGGAATGAGCATGATGCAATCAATCGGCAAGGGGCAGGCTACCGAGGATCTGCCGCAGTGCCATGACCTCCCAGATTATCCCTTCTTCCTGGTATGCATTAATGCGCCGTCATTGGTGCACGCATTTCTGATAGGGGATAGAGTTGCAATCTATGAATTAGCTAAGCGTGGAGGCTTCAGGTACCAGGCAAACGTTGATCTCGAAGAGGCGATCAAATTCAATCTCTACGCTGAAGCTCCAAAGCCTGTGCAGCAGGCATTAAAAGCAGGGCAATCGTTCACCTATGCCCTTTTTCCGAGTGGCCCGAAGTGGTATCCATCAGAGATCCGGCCGGAAACCAATCGAACGAATCTGGCATTGGAGTCCTATCGTGAGGAGTACGGAAAAATCCTACTCGTGACATTGCAAGAGGCAGTGCAAGGCGATTGGCAAAGGATACCGGATAACTTTCGTGCTGTGGTTGTACCGGTTATAGAGTGTGCTGTGGGGCGTTATTACCTTGCGCAGACACGCTATACGCAGCTGCACTGATCAAGCCAGGAGGGCGGAAAAATGTGGCGTTTTGATCCTAGGAATAATTCCAAGGAGGATCTACAACAGATCCTTCGTATATGTGTAGTAGTAGGTCTGTTGTGCGGGGTGAATTTTGCGCTCTACTTGAATGAGCTGATTGAGGCAATTAAAGCTCCGGCACCGGAGTGGGAGCCTTGGTATTTCTGGTTCCAGACACTTGGTGCTGTTGTCGCTGCACTGGGCGGTTTAACTGCCTGGCACTTTGGGTTCAACGCATTCAAGTGCATATTCCTGGAAAGCAGGCAAGTGAAGAAGACGTGGAATGAGCATCAGTGAACAGCAACTGGAAGCCAATCGCGCCAATGCGAATAAAGAAAATCGTTGCTACTCCAAAAGGCGTTTACGCGATGAGCTCCGTATGAAGCTGAAAGAAAATGCAGAGTCTGTTGCTTACTGCAAAAAAGGATTTGGGGGCACGTTTGGCACCTATCGAGTTACAGCTGCGAACCTGGAATGGCGGCGGCAAGTGTGCTCGCGCGGCCAAGGAAAGCAGGGCGCTTTCAGATCGGATGTTTCAAGGACAAAGCTAACCAGGGGAAAGGGGTGAGCCACCAGCTATTTAGCCAGTGGCGTAGGGAGGTTAAGTGCGAGAAGATTGACTTGTTGTTCCGGTTACAGTTTGAGCGTCCGAGTGTCCACCTTGGGGTCGTTTCGGCGGTAATTCAAAGGCTGTACCGGGGTAGACCACCAGCGCGTCAGGCGCCTCATTCTTCACGATCGCTACAAACTGTTCGGACTCTTCTTCCCCCTTACCCGCTGGCGCGATAAAAATCGGAGTCGGTTCTGGAGTATCCAGCAGAATGACTGAGGCCATAACCTGGTCGGCTGGAGCGGTATATCGCAAGATACGCTGGAAAGCCCTATGCTGTGAATGCAAAGTGTCCAACAGCAGCATTTCCGTGGCTGACCTGCCGGCAGGTAACCAATGTTCATTAAGCTGCATGCACGTCATCTGGTTTGCCACCAGGCGGGACATTTCGTTATGAACACAGGCTATTACCAGCAAGTGAACGTCCTTGTTATCTTCGTCCAGTGCCAGCTCATCCTCAAAAAGCTCGCTGAATTTTTTGTATACAGCTAGATCGATTTCGACGGCTGTATCCATAAAGCGGAGCACCAATCTCGGCCGGTTGTAGTCTGTGTGAATTGAGTGCAGCTCACCGACCACAAAACCGTTTGGCCGCTTCTTTCCTTTGTCGGCGAGCTGGTCAATGAAAGCGGCACAGGCTGCATTGTTATCGCCATATTCACCGTGCTTAGCGTATTTTGGTACCAGAAAAGAACTGGCAAGCGAACTACGCGAGGTGCGTAACGGTTTTGTGGCGCTTGATAGCTCGCGCCCAACGATACCCCAGAAACGCTTGCCTTCCATCGCTGGATACCAGCGGTTGAGTTTGGCGTCCTCATAGATCAAATCCAGGAGGCTGCGAAGGTTCAACTTTCGCTCTGGGGCGCTTGCGACGTAATTGCCGGTGCTGATGGAAGACGCTGCAGGCGCGCCTTCTTCCTCTGAAGGTGTGTCACTGCTGATCTGTGACGATAATGAAAAGCCGAGCTTTAAGGTGGTCGTGTTGGATGCTGGGTCATGTGTGATTGCCGATGCTTTCAGATTACCGCGTCCAGACAGCAGAGGGGATAGCTCAAAGTGTGGGCACTCTGAGTCATGGTCGGCCCCCGTACCTGGCATTCGCTTTAAAAAATATCCGTCGTTGATTTTGGCAATATAAAGCTCAGGCATTTTCGATGTACAAAGGCACAAAGGGCGAATGCGCCCTTCGTATGCCTTTTTCAATGCATCAGAGAAAACATAAGAATTGCCATTATAGGTGTCCTGACCTATTTTTATTTTGAGGTTTGCCATCGTTTTTTTTACCTTTGTTGATAAGGTATTCGATTGATAGGCTTTGCTCATCTGAGCATCTAATTATATTAATAAACTCGTCACCGTTGTGGGTTAATTCAACCATGCCCTCTATCGTATCCTTGAAGAAAACCTTCTTGATCAAAGGTCCTTTGTATACTCTAAGGGATGCAATAACCCAATCGGCAGAATCCATAATGGAAGCCGCCGATTCGTCATCAATATCGAGCAGCAGTATCCACGTATCCGTCTCATACTTAACCTTATAAGGTGTTTTATGTGGGTATAAATAATCCACGGCTTTATCTTTAATCATTGGCTGAAACATTATTTACAGAGATCAGTTCGCCTTTACGGAACTCACGGACTGTTTCCTGGCCTTCATAATTGCCCACCTCGCGAATGGATACGTTCATGGTTATCTCCTGATCGCGCTCATCAGTTGCTTGCGAAACGCGGTGGGGTCCATGCCGCGGCTGTAGACGCGATGGCGTAGGCTAACCTTGGTACGGCTACTTGATACTTTCTCCAGCTGCAGTTCGTATTCGCTGTACCAAAGCATCTGCCGCATAGGGCCACCGTACATGCCGACGACATTGTAGAAGCTGCCGGGGATGGCATCCCAGCGGCGAGCGGCATATGGGGAACTGCCCCCACGGTTGTCGTCGGGACCAGCGAAGCGTAAAAAGCGTTTTGCTTTGATGTATGCCATATCGACAGGAAGCGCGACTGTCTCCGAGTACGTCACGCTGTCTGATAAGCTAGCTCCTGGCAGAGTGGTGTTATCACACCAGCGCTTATCACGGTAGTGCCAGGTCTGATCGTACTTGGATTTTGCCTTGCGGCAGCTAAGTGTAACCCCGTCGGCTGAAGTGGTAGAACCTGTGGCTGAACCTTGGTTGCTTGGTGTTTCTACAGTCAGCGGATTCTCCCAGCAGGTCACACACTTTCCGTTCACATACGTGTCGTCACCTTGAGTGGTCACGCATCCGGTCATTGCCAGGGAGAGGGTTGCAACAGCGACGGCGGGGCCAGTCATTCGATATAGTTTCATGGCTATCTCCTATGTGTGGGAGGCTTACTTTAAATTGAGAAGGGGAAAAAATACGGCTTAAATAGGTCATCCTGATTGACCTAATTGCCCATCATCCATAATTTAAAAACGGTATCCCACTATTTAATAATGGGATGTAAAGCTAGGACTATTATGATTCTGGCGCGTGGTTAATTTGCGCTGAATGGTGACTGGATCGATACGTAGTGTGCGGCGTGCTCTCTGCCCTAGTCGTGCCAGCTCAAAGTCTGGAAACATGCGTATGGCTGATTCGCCTTTTTCGGTTTGATGCAGAATGTCAGGTTCACCATATTTAGATTGGTATGCGTCCAGAAATAGCTGAGTATCGTGTCGCTGATCCAAGTAGAAGCGATTGCCCAAGTGTTTCGAATGACTGGAGATATCTTCCACGATGCCGAGCTGCCCCACTACAACATCATTGACTTCAAGCCAGCCGCCGCCCAGACCGTCGATGTGAAAGGTGAAAACCTGCATTGTGCGATTCCTCTGCTTTATTTACTTCCAGAATCGCACTTGAGGTCTGACTTAAAATGCCTTGAAAGTCTTGAGGGGTACGAACAGGTCCTGCTGAATTTCCTCATTTCCACGGGCACTCTTGGGCACGAAAGAATGCCGGGCAAAGTTTTGGCCTAGAGCTTCAGGATCGTTCTGTTTCTCACCCAAGCCTAGGGAAGGTGTGATCAAGTTCGCCACATGGGATAATGCTGCCTGCACATGATCTAGGACGCATAAGATGGATCAGCAACTTACATTCGCGGACAGCGAGTTCAGCAACAAGCGCCGTCAGACCCGCAAGGAGAAGTTCCTGGGCCGAATGGACAAGCTGATTCCATGGGCGCGTCTCGAAGCCGTTATCGAGCCCCACTATCCCAAGGCTGGAAACGGCCGTCGGCCTTACCCGTTGTCCACCATGTAGCGCATTCACTGTATGCAGCAGTGGTATAACCTCAGTGATCCAGCCATGGAAGATGCTCTGTACGAGATTGCCTCAATGCGGCTGTTTGCAGGATTGTCACTGGATAAAGCCATCCCCGATCACACCACCATTCTAAAGTTCCGGCACTTGCTCGAACGCCAAGGTCTGGCCCGACAGGTTTTTCAAGAGGTGAACCAATGGCTGTCTGAGGCCGGTGTCCTTCTGAAAGAGGGCTCACTGGTCGATGCCACCATCATCGAAGCCCCCGAACAAAACGGGTGAGCGTGATCCGGAGATGCACCAAACCAAAAAAGGGAATCAATGGCACTTCGGCATGAAGGCCCACATCGGGGTTGATGCCCGCACTGGCCTTACGCACAGCTTCACGACGACTGCGGCAAACGAACACGACCTCAATCAGACTGACCAACTTCTGCATGGTGAGGAAGCATTCATCTTTGCTGATGCGGGTTACCGTGGCGCCGAAAAACGAGACGAGCTGAAAGATGTCAGTGCGGACTGGTACATCGCTGAACAGCCAGGGAAGCTGAAGACCCTGAAAAAACACCCTCGTATCAATAAGGTCAGAATCCGTACCGAGTATCTGAAAGCCAGTATCCGTGCGAAAGTTGAGCATCCGTTTCGGATCATCAAGTGCCAGTTTGGCTTTGTAAAAGCCCGCTACCGTGGCCTGAAGAAAAACGACAGCAAGCTGGCCATGCTGTTCGCACTGGCCAATGTTGCACGGGTGGACCAGATGTTGAGAGCACAGGGTTAATCCGTCTGTACTGCCTGAAAAGGCGGTTGCAGCCGGTTAAAAAGGGTAAATACGCGCATTTTATGCCCCATATACAGAGAAAAAGCCGTTTTGATGGCTCTTGGGGGGCTTGTTCATACGTTCCCTAAACCAACCGCTTTGGCATTATTTGACTGGGGCTCAACATAACTGATTGGCCAGTATTCTTTATGCTCGTGCGGAGGATGTATTTTGTAAGCAGGAAGTTCTTTTCTCTGCCAAGCGAGATAGTTCTCAAGTTTGGCCGTAGGTACATAATGTATAACACCAACGCCATTTACCCCAGGGTAGCGTTCTTCTACCTTCAGGCTTTCTGCAAACTCTTTCCAGGATGACCGGTCTGAAGGCTTACTCTGCATATGAAGTGCGGCTACACCAGCCCATAGCGCTTCTTCATATTTTTCCATCCGCTCGCGAACAAGATTGATTATCTGGTTAGATTGAAATTCAAATCGTGCTTGTGTTTTTTGTTGCACTTGCTGGTCGGTAACATACCAAGCGCCGAATGTTAATATCAGTGAGAGTGCGAGTACGGCCCAGTGATACCAATGCAAAGAAACTTTAGACCACACTGACGGTGCATTATCGTTTGAGATGTCATCACCCATATACCCACCGAATTTTTGTGTCTATTGTTGTTTTTACTCTTAATTGAGGTGAAGCAGATGTAAGGTTCTGAATTTTCTGAATTCAAGGGTTTGTATTTAATGAATTTCACCAATCTTGTAACCTATTATAATCCAAGGTTCAACTTGGAGAGCGATTGGTAATAGTTCTCTCACAAACTATCATAGTTAACCTTATGGGGCATGGGCTGCGCCGTACTTTCATGTGGCGCTTTCTGACGCTATAGTCACTGTAGCATCCTTACTGTCTGTTGAGGATGACACTTCCTGTTAGGAGGCTGTATTGACTGATAACACCGAAGGTCTACTCTCTTTTTTCGAGCAAGGACCAGTCGTGGCTGTGGTTCGAAACCCCACAGATGGATGGCCAATCGTTACTGTATCAGGTAACTACAGTAGCCTGATCCCCATTCCCCCGAACCAACTATCAAAACAACCTCTTTTTGCTGAATTGCTTCATCCTGACGATCTTCCCAAACTGGAGTCAGAGGTTAGGCTGTACCTTTCAGAGAAGCGAGAGCGATGGGGGATGTGTTATCGGATCAGCGATGGAGCTGACGGGTACAGGTGGGTTTTCGAACATACACATGTTTCATACGACAATCAGGGTGATCCTCAATCAATTCGCGGTTACCTACTTGACCACAGAGAACTGATGACATCCCTACAGGGTGAGCAACTGAGCCGGGATCGTCTTCAAACCCTTACAACACTTGCCGGGTGCATCGTTTGGGAGTGCTTACCAGAAGGTGAACTCACATACATTTCGGGGAACGTGTCGAGCCTGCTAGGAATAGACCCACTAGAGATCATTGGTAAGCGCTGTTTTGAAACACTCGATGGTGTCCAGCGCAATAGGGAGTGGCAGGCACAGATAAGAGCAGAACTTACCTCATTAAAGCCGGTTGAAAGTATCCAGCATTCATTTTTCACTACCGCTGGTGAAGAAAGGCGGTTTTCGACCAGTGCAACTCTCATTACCGATCAGGGACCTACAATGCGGCGGGGTAAGCGTTGATATCACACACCAAACCCAGCTTGCCATACACGCCTCTGACCAGGAAGCACGATGGAGAGCAGTCCTTGAGGCAACCGGGCAAGGTGTTTGGGACTGGAATGCCAAAACAAACAAGGTTTGGTTTTCGCCCATCTGGAAATCCATGCTGGGATTCGAGGAAGATGAAATCAGTGATTCACTTGATGAATGGGAATCACGCCTTCACCCCGATGACTATAAACAAACATTTGAAGACTTAACCGCCCATCTTGAGGGGCAGACTCACTTATATGAAAATACCCATCGCATGATGGCTAAAGATGGACGTTGGCGTTGGATACTTGACCGTGGCAAGGTGTATGAACGCGATGCCAATGGTGACCCGCTCCGTGTAATTGGGACACATACTGACGTTACGGAGCAGTATGAATCAACCCGGCGCCTTAAGTTACTTGCTGAAAACGTCCCCGGCGTTCTGTATCAATTCAAACTCAACCCGGATGGTTCGTCATTTTTCCCCTATGCCAGTGGCGGTATCCGTAACATTTATGAGCTGCTACCAGAAGAGATCGACAAGGATCTCTCTCGGGTCTTTGATCGCCTACACCCAGATGACTTGCAACGAGTTTCAGAATCAATTCGTGAATCGGCTCGCACCTTAAGTGTTTGGCAAGATGAATACCGTGTTGTCTTACCAGAAAGAGGACTACGTTGGCTCAAAGGTCAGGCAACGCCACGAGCTGAAGATGATGGATCTACTGTTTGGCATGGATTCATTGAGGATATAACCGAGGCACGGTACGAGAAAGAAGCCCGGCAAGAATTTGAAGCCAGGTATCGTGTTGCCATGGAAGCCACCGGGATCGGTATGTGGCGT
>JBLXGN010000020.1:0-7825 GCA_048260865.1 Marinobacterium sp.
GTTACCCTGATCAACCCGATCGCGATGGAAGAAGGTCTGCGCTTCGCTATCCGTGAAGGTGGTCGTACCGTCGGTGCCGGCGTTGTATCTAAAATTATTGCGTAATTTTAGATAATTACCTGTTGCAAGCAGGTGGGGAGGCGCCTATAATGTGCCTCCCTGTTACGCAACAGGCCAGTGGCTCAATTGGCAGAGCAGCGGTCTCCAAAACCGCAGGTTGGGGGTTCGAGTCCCTCCTGGCCTGCCATCTTCAATCGAAGATGGTGTCACATTAAAGCGCAAGCTTTTCAATTGCCGAGGCTCCAAGCGTGAACTCTAAAGTGACGTCCGAAGGATCTAAACTCGATGGCCTGAAGTGGCTTGTCGTTGTAGCACTGGTTGCGACTGGTGTGGTAGGAAACTCCGTGTTTGCAGGTGAGTCTCTGCTGTACCGTGTATTGGCGCTGGTTGCGCTTGCACTGGTTGCGGGCTTTGTTGCGCTGCAGACAGCAAAGGGTAAGGCTTTCTTTCAGTTGTTTAAAGAAGCCAAGAATGAAATCCGCAGGGTTGTCTGGCCGACGCGTCAGGAAACACTGCAGACAACCGCTATCGTAGTTTTGACTGTATTGCTGGTGGGTCTGGCACTCTGGGGTCTCGATACCCTGTTGGGTTGGCTGGTATCCGGCGCTATTGGTTAAGAGGTGTAAGCATGGACATGGACAAGAAGCGTTGGTATGTCGTGCATGCCTATTCCGGCTATGAAAAGCGCGTCATGAATAGCCTGAAAGAGCGGATCGAATTGCATGGTATGCAAGATCTGTTCGGTGATGTGCTGGTTCCGACCGAAGAGGTCGTCGAGATTCGTGACGGCAAGAAGCGCAAATCAGAGCGTAAGTTTTACCCGGGTTATGTGCTGGTGCACATGGTCATGAATGACGAAACCTGGCATTTGGTGAAAAACACCCCGCGTGTGATGGGCTTTATTGGTGGTACCGCAGATAAGCCGGCGCCAATTACCCAGAAAGAGGCAGATGAAATTCTGCAGCGCGTTGAGAGTGGTGTTGATAAGCCGCGTCCGAAAACTGTTTTCGAGCCTGGCGAGATGGTGCGTGTCATCGATGGTCCTTTCGCGGACTTCAACGGCGTAGTCGAAGAAGTGAACTACGAAAAGAACCGTCTTCAGGTGGCTGTGCTCATCTTCGGGCGTTCGACTCCGGTCGAGCTGGAATTTACTCAGGTCGAAAAGGGCTGAGTTTGGTAGCAAAGCCGCCGTCAGGCGGTTTTGCCGTTGTAAACATGGGGAGCCCTTAGGGCGTTTGAACCCATAAGGAGTAGCTTAATGGCTAAGAAAATCAATGCTTACATCAAGCTGCAGGTAAAAGCGGGTCAGGCTAACCCTAGTCCTCCCGTAGGTCCTGCTCTGGGTCAACACGGCGTTAACATCATGGAGTTCTGTAAAGCGTTCAACGCACAGACTCAGAGCATGGAGCCGGGTCTGCCGATTCCTGTTGTTATCACTGTATACAGCGACCGTAGCTTTACTTTCATCACCAAGACTCCTCCGGCAGCTATCCTGCTGAAGAAGGCTGCTGGTCTGAAGAGTGGTTCTGCTCGTCCGAACACTGAGAAAGTGGGTACCGTTACCCGTGCTCAGCTGGAAGAGATTGCAACCACCAAGATGGCTGACCTGACTGCTGCTGACATGGATGCAGCTGTTCGCACCATCGCTGGTAGCGCACGTTCCATGGGTCTTGTTGTAGAGGGTGATGCGTAATGGCTAAGCTGACTAAGCGCCAGAAGGCGATCCGTGAAAAGGTTGAGAGCGGTAAGCTTTACCCGCTGGCAGATGCGTTTGCGCTGCTGGGTGAGATCTCTTCAGTCAAGTTCGCCGAGTCTGTAGACGTTGCTGTGAACCTGGGTGTAGACCCGCGTAAATCCGACCAGGTTGTACGTGGTTCCACTGTACTGCCTAACGGTACTGGTAAAGATGTACGTGTTGCTGTGTTTGCTCAGGGTGATAACGCTGAGAAAGCTAAAGCAGCAGGTGCTGATGTTGTAGGTTTTGACGACCTGGCTGAACAGGTTAAAGCCGGCAACCTGGATTTTGACGTTGTAATCGCGACTCCGGACGCTATGCGTGTTGTGGGTCAGCTGGGTCAGATCTTGGGTCCGCGTGGCCTGATGCCGAACCCGAAAGTTGGCACTGTAACTCCTGATGTTGTTACTGCTGTCAACAACGCCAAAGCTGGTCAGGTACGTTTCCGTACTGACAAGAACGGCATCATCCATTGCTCAGTTGGTAAGCTGGGCTTTGAAGGCAAAGCTATTCAGGAAAACCTGGAAGCTCTGCTGTCCGATCTGAAGAAGCTGAAGCCTTCTTCTGCTAAGGGCGTTTACGTTAAGAAAGTGACCCTGTCCACTACCATGGGCCCGGGTCTGACTGTTGATCAGAGCTCTCTGAGCTTCTAATCAGCACTAAGGTTTTTTGAGGGTCTTCGTGACCTGTTATACAGAGACGAAGGCCGTCAAAGACCGCAGGTGATGTTGTCATCTCGGTGGCGGCATCTTAATGGAAACACCAGCCTGCGCAGACGGTGAGATTCACGCGAATCAAAAACCACCGTACTCAGAAGCCCCGCAAGGGGTGGTTGGTAAACAGTCGAAAGACTAAATCCAGGAGTAAATCGTGGCATTAGGACTCGAAGACAAAAAAGCGATCGTCGCTGAAGTCCAGGAAGCTGCCAAGTCTGCTCTGTCTGCAGTAGTTGCCGATTCTCGCGGCGTAACTGTAGAAGACATGACTGCTCTGCGTAAAGAAGCCCGTGCTAACGGCGTATGGCTGAAAGTCGTACGTAACACGCTGGCTCGCCGCGCAGTAGAAGGCACTGACTACGCATGTCTGCAGGACAGCTTTGTCGGTCCGACCATCATCGCATTCTCCACTGAGCACCCCGGTGCCGGTGCGCGTATCCTCAAGGATTTCGCGAAAGATAACGAGCAGTTCGAACTGAAAACTGCTGCGTTTGAAGGTGAATTGGTCGACATCGCCATGCTGGCTAGCCTGCCGACTTACGACGAAGCTATCGCCAAGCTGATGAGCGTTCTGAAAGAAGCATCTGCTGGCAAGCTGGTTCGTACTATTGCGGCTATTCGCGACCAGAAAGAACAGGCTGCATAAGTCTCGTTCTTGGCGGTTTATTGAAAGTTTTTACGAGCTATCGCTCTACCCAATTATCAGGATTTGAATCATGTCTCTGACTCACGAAGATATCATCAACGCTGTTGCTGAAATGTCTGTAAAAGACGTAGTTGCTCTGATCGAAGCAATGGAAGAAAAATTCGGTGTTACCGCTGCTGCTGCTGTAATGGCTGGCCCGGCTGGCGACGCTGGTTCTGCTGAAGAGCAGACTGAGTTTGACGTTGTTCTGGCTTCTGCTGGTGACAAGAAAGTTAACGTCATCAAAGCAGTACGTGGCGCAACCGGTCTGGGCCTGAAAGAAGCCAAAGAACTGGTTGACGGCGCTCCGTCTACTGTGAAAGAAGGCGCTTCTAAAGAAGAAGCCGAAGCTCTGAAGAAAGAGCTGGAAGAAGCTGGCGCGACTGTTGAACTCAAGTAATCGCGTTGATGCGCAACAAGCGGCTTAAAACTGCTTGAAAAGCGTATGGCTGGTGGCGAAGCGCCACCGGCCTTTTTCCGTTATTTATAGACAGCAAATAAATAATGGCTTCACAGCCCATCGCAGGCATGCGACGGACTGGCTTCTCAACCTGGGTGCAGATGCTGGGGAACACTGATGGCTTATTCATATACTGAGAAGAAACGCATTCGCAAGAATTTCGCTAAGTTGCGGCAGGTTATGGATGTGCCATACCTGTTGGCGATTCAGCTCGACTCCTACCGTCGCTTCTTGCAGGACGGCAGCGCTGGCGAGGGTCGTCGTGACGAAGGCTTGCACGCTGCGTTCAATTCCGTATTTCCAATTGTCTCTTACTCTGGCAACGCAGCCCTTGAGTACGCCGGCTACCGCCTGGGCGAACCCGTATTTGACGTGAAAGAGTGCCAGCAGCGTGGTATCACCTACGCAGCACCTCTGCGCGTGAAAGTGCGCCTGGTGATCTATGATCGCGATTCTTCTACCAAAGCGGTCAAAGACATCAAGGAGCAGGAAGTCTACATGGGCGAAATGCCCCTGATGACTGAAAACGGTACCTTCGTTGTTAACGGTACCGAGCGTGTAATCGTATCTCAGCTGCATCGTTCACCGGGCGTGTTCTTCGACCACGACAAGGGTAAGACACACTCCTCCGGTAAGCTGCTGTACTCCGCGCGTATTATTCCTTACCGCGGTTCTTGGCTGGACTTCGAATTCGACCCGAAGGATAGCCTGTTTGTACGTATTGACCGTCGTCGTAAGCTGCCGGCCACTATTCTGCTGCGTGCTCTGGGCTACGAAGCAGAAGAGATTCTCGAAACTTTCTTCGAGAACACTGGCTGGACACTGGATGGCGACAGCATCTGGATGGATTTGATTCCGGAGCGCCTGCGTGGCGAAACCATGTCCTTCGAAATCAAGGACCCGGAAGGTAATGTCGTAGTTGAGGCGGGTCGTCGTATTACCCCGCGTCACATCCGTCAGATGGCAAAAGCCAATATGGGACAGCTGGAAGTACCGGCTGAATACCTGATTGGCAAGGCGCTGGCACGCAACCTGATGGATCCGACCACAGGTGAACTGATTGCCAACTGCAACGCCGAGATCACTGAAGAGCTGATCGGCAAGATGCAGGTGCTGGGCATTAATCGCATCGAGACACTGTATACCAACGACCTGGATTGTGGTGCGTTCGTATCTGACACTCTGCGTATTGACCCGACCCGCAACCAGCTGGAAGCTCTGGTCGAAATCTACCGCATGATGCGCCCGGGCGAGCCGCCCACTAAAGAATCTGCGGAAGGTCTGTTCGAGAACCTGTTCTTCTCCGACGAGCGCTACGATCTGTCTGGCGTAGGCCGTATGAAGTTCAACCGTCGCCTGGGTCGCGATGAAGTTACCGGTTCTGGCATTCTCGACAAGGATGACATCCTTGACGTAATGAAGACCCTGATCGACATCCGTAACGGTAAGGGTACCGTCGACGATATCGACCACTTGGGTAACCGTCGTATCCGTTCTGTTGGCGAAATGGCCGAGAACCAGTTCCGTGTTGGCCTGGTGCGTGTTGAGCGTGCAGTGCGTGAACGTCTGTCCATGGCGGAATCCGACAACCTGATGCCTCAGGATCTGATCAACGCCAAGCCTGTTGCTGCTGCGATCAAGGAATTCTTTGGTTCCTCTCAGCTGTCACAGTTCATGGACCAGAACAACCCTCTGTCCGAAGTTACACACAAGCGTCGTGTATCTGCATTGGGCCCGGGTGGTTTGACCCGTGAGCGTGCGGGCTTCGAGGTTCGAGACGTACACCCGACTCACTATGGTCGTGTATGTCCGATCGAGACCCCTGAAGGTCCGAACATCGGTCTGATCAACTCTCTGGCAGTCTTTGCGCGTACCAACGACTACGGTTTCCTGGAAACACCGTACCGTCGTGTAGTGGACAGCAAGGTAACCGACGAAATCGATTACCTGTCTGCAATCGAAGAGAACAAGTACGTTATCGCTCAGGCTTCTGCGACGATGGACGAAGAAGGTCGTCTGCAGGAAGAGCTGGTAACCGTGCGTCACTTGAACGAAACCACGGTGATGCCGCCGGAACGTGTCCAGTACATGGACGTATCTCCGCGTCAGGTTGTATCTGTTGCCGCATCCCTGATTCCGTTCCTGGAACACGATGACGCCAACCGAGCGCTGATGGGTTCAAACATGCAGCGTCAGGCTGTACCGACTCTGCGCGCCGAGAAGCCGCTGGTAGGTACGGGTATCGAGCGTAATGTGGCACAGGACTCCGGTGTTTGTGTGGTTGCGCGTCGTGGCGGTGTGATCGAGTCAGTTGATGCTGCACGTGTTGTAGTCCGTGTGCATGACGACGAAGTGCAGGCCGGTGAAGCGGGTGTAGATATCTACAACCTGACCAAGTATGTGCGTTCCAACCAGAACACCTGTATCAACCAGCGTTCAATCGTGCGTCCGGGTGAAACCGTACAGCGCGGCGACGTAATGGCTGATGGTCCGTCCGTTGACCTGGGTGAGCTGGCTCTGGGTCAGAACATGCGCATCGCGTTCATGCCCTGGAACGGTTACAACTTCGAGGACTCCATCCTCATTTCCGAGCGTGTGGTGCAGGAAGATCGCTTCACCACGATCCACATTCAGGAACTGACCTGTGTGGCACGTGATACCAAGCTGGGGCCGGAAGAGATTACGTCCGATATTCCCAACGTGGGTGAGTCTGCACTGGCCAAGCTGGATGAGGCCGGTATCGTTCACATCGGTGCTGAAGTAGGTCCGGGTGATATTCTGGTCGGCAAGGTAACACCTAAGGGTGAAACCCAGCTGACACCGGAAGAAAAACTTCTGCGTGCGATCTTCGGTGAGAAGGCATCTGACGTTAAGGACACTTCACTGCGTGTGAAGACCGGTACCATCGGTAAAGTCATCGACGTTCAGGTCTTCACCCGTGATGGTGTGCAGAAAGATGAACGTGCACTCTCTATCGAAAAGTCTGAGCTGGATGCGATCCGCAAGGACCTGAACGAAGAGTTCCGTATCGTTGAACAGGCTACTTTCGAACGTCTGCAGCGCAAACTGGTTGGCCTGAGCGCCGAAGGTGGTGCTGGTCTTAAGAAAGGCGAAGAGATCAGCGAAGAGTTCCTAGCTGGTTTGAAAAAGTCTGACTGGTTCAAGATCCGTGTTGCCGATGAGGCTGTATCGGAAGAACTGGAACTGGCCAAGAAACAGCTGGAAGAGCGTCGCGAAAACCTCGACAAGCGCTTCGAAGACAAGAAGAGCAAGCTGCAGACTGGCGACGATCTGGCGCCGGGCGTACTGAAGATCGTTAAGGTCTATGTTGCGACCAAGCGTCGAGTGCAGCCGGGTGACAAAATGGCGGGTCGTCACGGTAACAAGGGTGTTATCTCCGTTATCATGCCGGTTGAAGACATGCCGTACGATGAGCACGGTGAGCCGGTCGACATCGTTCTGAACCCGCTGGGTGTACCTTCACGTATGAACGTGGGGCAGATCCTGGAGACGCACTTCGGTATGGCGGCTACAGGTCTGGGCCGCAAGGTTAACGCCATGCTGGAACAGGAGCAGGCTAAGGCTGAGAAGGTCAAGGCACTGCGTGATTTCCTGGGTCAGATCTACAATGATGACCATGGCGGTCTGACTGCCGGTCGTCAGGAAGACCTGGATAGCTTCAGCGATGACGAGATCCTGGAGCTGGCGGCTAACCTGCGCCGCGGTGTTCCTCTGGCTACGCCTGTATTCGATGGCGCCAAAGAAAGCGAAATCAAGGCGCTGCTGCGTCTGGCTGACATGGATGACAGCGGCCAGTTCACTCTGTTCGATGGCCGCACCGGTGATCGCTTCGACCGTCAGGTAACCGTAGGTTACATGTACATGCTGAAGTTGAACCACTTGGTCGACGATAAGATGCACGCACGTTCTACCGGCTCCTACAGTCTGGTTACTCAGCAGCCGCTGGGTGGTAAGGCTCAGTTCGGTGGTCAGCGATTCGGGGAGATGGAGGTCTGGGCACTGGAAGCATACGGTGCGGCCTACACCCTGCAGGAGATGCTGACCGTTAAATCGGACGACGTGAACGGTCGAACCAAGATGTACAAGAACATCGTGGATGGCGATCACCGTATGGAACCGGGCATGCCGGAATCGTTCAACGTGTTGAT
>JBLXGN010000020.1:7835-18787 GCA_048260865.1 Marinobacterium sp.
CATTCGTCAGATGGCCAAGGCCGGTATGCAGCAGCTGGACGTTCCGGCTGAGTACCTGATCGGCAAGGCGCTGGCACGTAACCTGATGGACCCGACCACAGGTGAACTGATCGCCAACTGTAACGCCGAAATCACTGAAGAGATGATCGGCAAGATGCAGGTGCTGGGCATTGATCGCATCGAGACACTGTATACCAACGACCTGGATTGTGGTGCGTTTGTATCTGACACTCTGCGTATCGACCCGACCCGCAACCAGTTGGAAGCACTGGTCGAAATCTACCGCATGATGCGCCCGGGCGAGCCGCCCACCAAGGAATCTGCGGAAGCGCTGTTCGAGAACCTGTTCTTCTCTGACGAGCGTTACGACCTGTCAGCTGTAGGTCGCATGAAGTTCAACCGTCGCCTGGGTCGCGACGAAGTCACCGGTTCCGGCATCCTCGACAAGGATGACATCCTGGACGTGATGAAGACCCTGATCGACATCCGTAACGGTAAAGGCACCGTCGACGATATCGACCACCTGGGTAACCGTCGTATTCGTTCCGTTGGCGAAATGGCCGAGAACCAGTTCCGTGTCGGTCTGGTCCGTGTTGAGCGTGCCGTCCGTGAGCGTCTGTCCATGGCCGAGTCCGACAACCTGATGCCGCAGGACCTGATCAATGCCAAGCCGGTGGCTGCAGCGATCAAGGAGTTCTTCGGATCTTCTCAGCTGTCCCAGTTCATGGACCAGAACAACCCGCTGTCCGAGGTTACACACAAGCGTCGTGTATCCGCACTGGGCCCGGGTGGTCTGACCCGTGAGCGTGCCGGCTTTGAGGTGCGAGACGTGCACCCGACTCACTACGGTCGTGTATGTCCGATCGAGACCCCTGAAGGTCCGAACATCGGTCTGATCAACTCGCTGGCAGTATTTGCACGCACCAACGATTACGGCTTCCTGGAAACACCGTACCGTCGTGGTCAAGGAAGGCGAGGTCACTGATGAGATCGTGTTCCTCTCGGCGATCGAAGAGCCGACCATGTTATCGCTCAGGCCAGCGCCAAGCTGGAAGGTCGCAAGCTGGTCGACGAACTGGTTGCTGTACGTCATGAACAGATTTACCGTCAAGGCTCCGGAAGACGTGACCCTGATGGACGTGTCGCTCAAACAGGTCGTTTCCGTGCTGCGTCGCTGATCCCGTTCCTGGAGCACGATGACGCCAACCGCGCATTGATGGGTTCCAACATGCAGCGTCAGGCTGTACCGACACTGCGCGCCGAGAAGCCGCTGGTGGGTACCGGCATCGAGCGTAACGTGGCACAGGACTCCGGTGTATGTGTGGTTGCCCGTCGTGGCGGTGTTATCGAGTCTGTCGATGCGGCGCGTATCGTCGTACGCGTCCATGATGACGAAGTACAGGCCGGTGAAGCGGGTGTAGATATCTACAACCTGACCAAGTACGTGCGTTCCAACCAGAACACCTGCATCAACCAGCGTTCCATCGTGAACCCGGGTGAAACCGTGCAGCGTGGTGATGTCATGGCCGACGGTCCGTCTGTCGATCTGGGCGAGCTGGCTCTGGGTCAGAACATGCGCATCGCGTTCATGCCCTGGAACGGCTACAACTTCGAGGACTCCATCCTCATCTCCGAGCGTGTGGTTCAGGAAGACCGTTTCACCACGATCCACATTCAGGAACTGACCTGTGTGGCGCGTGACACCAAGCTGGGGCCGGAAGAGATCACCTCCGATATTCCCAACGTGGGCGAGTCTGCGCTGGCGAAGCTGGATGAAGCCGGCATCGTGCATATCGGTGCTGAAGTGGGTCCGGGCGACATCCTGGTCGGCAAGGTAACACCCAAGGGTGAAACCCAGCTGACACCGGAAGAAAAACTGCTGCGCGCCATCTTCGGTGAGAAGGCGTCCGACGTTAAGGACACCTCTCTGCGCGTCAAGACCGGCGCGGGTACCGTTATCGACGTTCAGGTCTTCACCCGTGACGGTGTCAGAAAGACGAGCGTGCGCTGGCTATCGAGAAGATCCAGCTGGACGGTATCCGCAAGGACCTCAACGAGGAGTTCCGTATCGTCGAAGGCGCTACCTTCGAACGCCTGCGCTCGGCTCTGGTTGGCGCGACTGCCGAGGGCGGTGCCGGCCTCAAGAAGGTGCTGTCATCACTGACGAGATCCTCGACGGGTTGGAGCATGGGCAGTGGTTCAAGCTGCGCATGGCCGAATGCGCTGAACGAGCAATGGAAAAGGCTCAGGCCTACATCTCCGATCGCCGTCAGCTGCTCGACGACAAGTTCGAAGACAAGAAGCGCAAGCTGCAGCAGGGCGACGACCTGGCACCGGGCGTACTGAAGATCGTCAAGGTCTACCTGGCGATCAAGCGTCGAGTGCAGCCGGGTGACAAAATGGCGGGTCGTCACGGTAACAAGGGTGTTATCTCCGTGATCATGCCGGTTGAAGACATGCCGTACGACGCCCATGGCGAGCCGGTGGATATCGTCCTCAACCCGCTGGGTGTACCGTCCCGTATGAACGTGGGTCAGATCCTCGAGACTCACTTCGGTATGGCGGCAACAGGTCTGGGTCGCAAGGTAAATGCGCTGCTGGAACAGGAGCAGGCCAAGGCCGAGAAGGTCAAGTCACTGCGCGAATTCCTGGGACAGATCTACAATGATGATCACGGCGGTCTGACTGCCGGTCGTCAGGAAGATCTGGACAGCTTCAGCGATGACGACATCCTGGAACTGGCGGCTAACCTGCGTAAGGGTGTACCTCTGGCAACGCCGGTATTTGACGGTGCCAAAGAGAGCGAAATCAAGGCGCTGCTGCGTCTGGCGGACATGGACGACAGTGGTCAGTTCACCCTGTTCGACGGCCGCACCGGTGATCGCTTCGACCGTCAGGTAACCGTGGGTTACATGTACATGCTGAAGTTGAACCACCTGGTCGACGACAAGATGCACGCACGTTCCACTGGCTCCTACAGCCTGGTTACCCAGCAGCCGCTGGGTGGTAAGGCGCAGTTCGGTGGTCAGCGCTTCGGTGAGATGGAGGTCTGGGCACTGGAAGCCTACGGTGCCGCCTACACCCTGCAGGAAATGCTGACGGTCAAGTCGGACGACGTGAACGGTCGTACCAAGATGTACAAGAACATCGTGGATGGCGATCACCGTATGGAACCGGGCATGCCGGAATCGTTCAACGTGTTGATCAAGGAAATCCGCTCGCTCGGTATCGATATCGAGCTTGAAAGCGAATAAGTCCTGAACGATCACCAGCCGGGGTCTTTGTAAAAAGACCTCGGCGCAGAGAACTCCGCGAGGAGCTATAGACAATGAAAGATTTGCTGAATCTGCTGAAGTCCCAGGGACAGTCCGAAGAGTTCGACTCTATTCGCGTGTCCCTGGCGTCACCGGACATGATCCGTTCCTGGTCCTACGGTGAAGTTAAAAAGCCGGAAACTATCAACTACCGTACCTTCAAGCCGGAGCGTGACGGTCTTTTCTGTGCCAAGATCTTTGGTCCGGTAAAGGACTACGAGTGTCTGTGCGGCAAGTACAAGCGCATGAAGCACCGTGGTGTTATCTGTGAGAAGTGTGGTGTTGAAGTGACCCAGACCAAAGTGCGTCGTGAACGCATGGGTCACATCGAACTGGCTTCTCCTGTTGCTCACATCTGGTTCCTGAAGTCCCTGCCGTCCCGTATCGGTTTGATGCTGGATATGACTCTGCGTGACATCGAACGTGTTCTTTACTTCGAGTCTTTCGTAGTGATCGATCCGGGTATGACCACGCTTGAGCGTGGCCAGATGCTGAACGATGAGCAGTACTTCGAAGCGCTGGAAGAGTTTGGCGATGACTTCGATGCTCGTATGGGCGCTGAAGCAGTGAAAGAACTGCTGGCATCCATCGAGTTGGAAGAAGAGTGCCAGCAGCTGCGTGAAGAACTGCCGCAGACCAACTCTGAAACCAAGATCAAGAAGCTGTCCAAGCGTTTGAAGTTGCTGGAAGCCTTCCATAAGTCCGGCAATAATCCTGCCTGGATGATTATGGAAGTGCTGCCGGTACTGCCGCCGGACCTGCGTCCGTTGGTACCGCTGGATGGTGGTCGTTTCGCGACTTCGGATCTGAACGATCTGTACCGTCGCGTGATCAACCGTAACAACCGTTTGAAGCGTCTGCTCGACCTGAACGCTCCGGATATCATCGTGCGCAACGAGAAGCGCATGCTGCAGGAATCCGTTGATGCGTTGCTGGATAACGGTCGTCGCGGTCGTGCCATCACCGGTTCCAACAAGCGCCCGCTGAAATCCCTGGCTGACATGATCAAGGGTAAGCAGGGTCGTTTCCGTCAGAACCTGCTCGGTAAGCGTGTTGACTACTCTGGCCGTTCTGTAATCGTAGTAGGTCCATACCTGCGTCTGCACCAGTGCGGTCTGCCGAAGAAAATGGCGCTGGAACTGTTCAAGCCGTTCATCTTCTCCAAGCTGGAACTGCGTGGTCACGCGACCACCATTAAAGCTGCCAAGAAGATGGTTGAGCGTGAAGAGCCGCTGGTATGGGATATCCTTGACGAGGTGATTCGTGAGCACCCGGTTCTGCTGAACCGTGCACCGACACTGCACCGTCTGGGTATCCAGGCATTTGAGCCGGTACTGATCGAAGGTAAGGCGATCCAGCTGCACCCGCTGGTGTGTGCTGCATACAACGCCGACTTTGACGGTGACCAGATGGCGGTACACGTACCGTTGACACTGGAAGCCCAGCTCGAAGCGCGTGCCCTGATGATGTCTACCAACAACATCCTGTCACCTGCTAACGGCGAGCCGATCATCGTTCCTTCTCAGGACGTGGTACTGGGTCTGTACTACATGACCCGTGAGCGTGTGAATGCCAAAGGTGAAGACATGATCTTCTCTGACATTCGCGAAGTTCAGCGTGCACACGGTGCTGGTCAGGTGCATCTGCAGGCGCGTATCAAAGTGCGTATTCCTGAAGTGATCCGCGATATCCACGGCAACGTGGAGGAGCGTTATGGTCTGCAGGAAACCACTGTTGGTCGTGCGATGCTGTTCGATATCGTGCCTGATGGCCTGCCGTTCTCCCTGGTCAACCAGGCGATGAAGAAGAAGGCTATCTCTCGACTGTTGAACGAGGCCTACCGTCGTTGTGGTCTGAAAGATACCGTTATCTTTGCAGACCAGCTGATGTACATGGGCTTCCGTCAGGCGACCATGTCTGGTGCGTCTATCGGTGTAAACGACTTCGAGATCCCGGCCGAGAAGGTCACCATCATCGCTGAAGCTGATGCTGAGGTGAAAGAGATCGAGCGTCAGTTCGCAGATGGTCTGGTAACCCAGGGTGAGAAGTACAACAAGGTTATCGATATCTGGTCCCGTGCCAACGAATTGCTGGCCAAGAAGATGATGGACAACCTGAAGGTTGAAACCGTTGTCAACGCTGATGGTCAGGAAGTCGAGCAGGAGTCCTTCAACTCTGTTTACATGATGGCCGACTCCGGTGCGCGTGGTAGCGCCGCCCAGATTCGTCAGCTGTCCGGTATGCGTGGTTTGATGGCTAAGCCGGATGGCTCCATCATCGAAACGCCGATCGTGGCGAACTTCCGTGAAGGTCTGAACGTACTTCAGTACTTCATCTCGACCCACGGTGCTCGTAAGGGTCTGGCAGATACCGCATTGAAGACTGCGAACTCCGGTTACCTGACGCGTCGTCTGGTTGACGTTGCGCAGGACGTAGTTATCACTGAACAGGATTGTGGTACCGAGCGCGGTGTTATCGTTCAGCCGATGATCGAGGGTGGCGACGTAATCGTAACCCTGGGTGAGCGTGTATTGGGCCGTGTTGTGGCCGAAGACGTGCTGAACCCGGCAGAAACTGAAACATTGATTCCTGCTGGTACGCTGATCGACGAAGCTTGGGTTCACCGTCTGGAAAATGACGAGGACTACAGCGGCATCGACGAGATTCTGGTTCGCTCTGCGATCACCTGTGAGTCTCAGCACGGTATCTGTTCAAACTGTTATGGCCGTGACCTGGGTCGCGGACACCTGGTGAACCGTGGTGAAGCTGTCGGCGTTATTGCAGCCCAGTCTATCGGTGAGCCTGGCACCCAGCTGACCATGCGTACGTTCCACATCGGTGGTGCGGCGTCTCGAGCAGCGGCTGTCGATAACATCCAGGTTAAGAATGGCGGTGAAATCCGTCTGCATAACCTGAAGTTTGTAGAACGTACTGATGGCAACCTTGTTGCAACCTCCCGTTCCGGTGAAGTCGGTGTAACCGATGAACATGGTCGTGAGCGCGAGCGTTACAAGCTTCCGTACGGTGCCCTTATCAAGGTACGCGATGGTTCCAAGGTTGATGCCGGTGCTGTTGTGGCCAACTGGGACCCGCATACTCACCCGATCGTTACCGAGGTAGCGGGTAAGGTTGAGTTCGTCGGTATGGAAGATGGTATTACCATCAAGCGTCAGACGGATGAGCTGACCGGTTTGTCTACCATTGAGATTCTGGATGCCAAGGATCGCCCTGCTGCAGGCAAGGATATCCGTCCGATGATCAAGCTGGTTGATGCCAATGGCAACGATGTCTTCCACGCGGGTACCGAAATGCCTGCGCAGTATCTGCTGCCGGCGAAAGCGATCGTGAACCTGAACGACCGTGCTGACGTACAGATTGGTGACATCCTGGCTCGTATTCCTCAGGAAGGCTCGGTCAACAAGGATATCACCGGTGGTCTGCCACGCGTTGCTGACCTGTTCGAAGCACGTAAACCGAAAGAGTCTGCTGTACTGGCAGAAATTTCCGGTGCGGTCAGCTTCGGCAAGGAAACCAAAGGCAAGCGTCGTATCGTTCTGAGCCCGACTGATGGTGCTGATCCGTAT
This sequence comes from Marinobacterium sp., assembly GCA_048260865.1. Classification (GTDB taxonomy): domain Bacteria; phylum Pseudomonadota; class Gammaproteobacteria; order Pseudomonadales; family Balneatricaceae; genus Marinobacterium. The sequence continues at coordinate 14,734 of JBLXGN010000020.1, forward strand.
GAGATCATGATCCAGAAGTGGCGTAACCTGAACGTGTTCGAAGGCGAAACCGTTGAGAAGGGTGAAGTACTGTCCGATGGTCCGTCCAACGCACACGACATCCTGCGCATTCTGGGTGTGGCCGAACTGGCCAAGTATATCGTCAGCGAAATCCAGGAGGTTTACCGCCTCCAGGGTGTAGCAATCAACGATAAGCACATCGAAGTTATTGTGCGTCAGATGCTGCGTAAAGCAGAGATTCTGGACGCTGGTGACTCCGACTTCATCCCGGGCGACCAGGTTGAATACCAGGCAATCGTTGAACAGAACAAACGCCTCGAAGCCGAAGGCAAGATTCCGTGTAAGTACGAACGTGTACTGCTGGGTATCACCAAGGCTTCACTGGCAACCGAGTCCTTCATCTCCGCGGCTTCCTTCCAGGAAACAACCCGCGTGCTGACCGAAGGTGCGGTAACTGGCAAGCAGGACTTCCTGCGAGGCCTGAAAGAAAACGTTGTTGTGGGTCGTTTGATTCCGGCTGGTACCGGTCTGGCATACCACAGCGAGCGCAAGCGTAAACGTCAAGCAGCGACTGAGAGTGTTACTGTAAGCGCCGAAGAGGTGCAACAGGCACTGACTGAGGCCCTCAACGCCTCCATGTCACCTGACGCTGAGTAATTTTTGCTCAAAAATTGACGTGTGGGGCCGGAATTGAGTAAAATTCCGGCCCTTTCGTGCTGGATGCTAAATCCGGCGTTAAATGGTGCTTAAAAAACCAATCGTGGAGTTTGCTTAAATGGCAACAATCAACCAGTTGGTACGCAAGCCGCGTAAGCGCAAGGTACAGCAGAGCGACGTTCGTGCGCTTCAGGCATGTCCGCAGCGTCGCGGTGTATGTACCCGTGTTTATACGACTACTCCGAAGAAGCCTAACTCGGCTCTGCGTAAAGTATGTCGTGTGCGTCTGACCAACGGCTTCGAAGTGTCTTCCTACATCGGTGGTGAAGGCCACAACCTGCAGGAACACTCCGTAGTGCTGATCCGTGGCGGTCGAGTAAAAGACCTTCCGGGTGTGCGTTACCACACTGTTCGTGGTTCTTTGGACTGCTCCGGTGTTAACGACCGTAAACAGGGTCGTTCCAAGTACGGTACCAAGCGTCCTAAGTCCTAATTCCGTCGCTCCGACGGTAAAGCTGTTCCAGCCGGTGGCCATCTAGGGTTACGCAGCTGTTAAAGCAAGACCGAAAGACGATAAGAGTAAGGGCGGATGTGAATACATACCGCAATATCCTGAAGACCTTAAACATATTTTAGAGGGCTTATCCATGCCAAGAAGACGCGTCGCTGCGAAGCGCGAAATCCTGCCGGATCCTAAATTCGGTAACATTACACTGGCAAAATTCATCAACCACCTGATGGTACACGGCAAGAAATCTGTTGCCGAGCGTATCGTTTACGGTGCGATGGATAAAGTTGAAGAACGCACCAAGCAGGATCCGCTGGAGCTGTTCGAAAAAGCACTGGAAACTGTACAGCCGCTGGTGGAAGTTAAATCCCGCCGTGTGGGTGGTGCTACCTACCAGGTACCTGTAGAAGTACGTCCCTCTCGTCGTATGGCCCTGTCCATGCGCTGGCTTGTAGACGCAGCTCGTAAGCGTGGTGAAAAATCCATGGCTCTGCGTCTCGCTGGTGAGCTGGTTGACGCTGCTGAAGGTCGTGGTGCTGCAGTCAAGAAACGTGAAGACGTGCATCGTATGGCCGAAGCCAACAAGGCTTTCGCTCATTATCGCTTCTAAATTTCAGAGGAATTGAGTCGTGGCTCGTAAAACTCCTATTGAGCGCTACCGTAATATCGGTATCTGTGCTCACGTAGACGCCGGCAAGACCACTACCACTGAGCGTGTTCTGTTCTACACGGGTCTGTCTCACAAGATCGGTGAAGTACACGACGGTGCAGCTACCATGGACTGGATGGAGCAGGAGCAGGAGCGTGGTATCACTATCACCTCTGCTGCTACTACTACCTTCTGGTCTGGTATGAACCAGCAGTTCGAACAGCACCGTGTCAACATCATCGACACTCCTGGACACGTTGACTTCACTATCGAAGTAGAACGTTCCCTGCGAGTACTGGATGGTGCTGTAGTAGTTCTGTGTGCATCTTCTGGTGTACAGCCGCAGACCGAGACTGTATGGCGTCAGGCCAACAAGTACGAAGTTCCCCGCATGGTGTTCGTCAACAAGATGGACCGTGCCGGTGCAGACTTCTTCATGGTTGAGTCTCAGCTGAAGAAGCGTCTGGGTGCTGTCACTGTGCCAATCAACCTGCCGATCGGTGCTGAAGACGAGTTCAAAGGCGTGGTCGATCTGGTTCTCATGAAAGCTATCATGTGGAACGAAGAAGACCAGGGTATGACTTATGAGCTGGAAGATATTCCGGCTGATCTGCAGGCCAAGGCTGAAGAATACCGCGAGCAGATGATTGAAGCTGCCGCTGAAGCCAGCGAAGAGCTGATGGAGAAGTACCTGGAAGAAGGTGAACTCTCCGACGAAGAAATCAAGGCTGGTTTGCGTGCACGTACTCTGGCGAACGAAATTGTTCTGATGGCGGCTGGTTCCGCATTCAAGAACAAGGGTGTTCAGGCGGTACTGGACGCGGTTATTGAATACCTGCCGTCTCCGACTGAAGTTAAAGCGATTGAAGGTACACTGGATGATGCGGCTGAAACCGTTGAAACCCGTGAAGCTGACGACAGTGCTCCGTTCGCGGCGCTGGCGTTCAAAATCGCTACCGACCCGTTCGTGGGTACCTTGACGTTCGTACGTGTTTACTCTGGCGTTCTGAACTCTGGCGACAGCGTTTACAACTCTGTCAAGCAGAAGAAAGAGCGTGTTGGCCGTATGGTGCAGATGCACGCCAACAGCCGTGAAGAGATCAAAGAAGTGCTGGCAGGCGACATTGCTGCGCTGATCGGTCTGAAAGACGTGACTACTGGTGATACTCTGTGTGATCTGGACAACAAGATTGTTCTGGAACGCATGGAATTCCCGGATCCGGTAATCTCCGTAGCTGTTGAGCCGAAGTCCAAGGCTGACCAGGAAAAAATGGGTGTTGCACTGGGCAAGCTGGCTCAGGAAGACCCGTCTTTCCGCGTTGAAACCGACGAAGAAACCGGTCAGACCATCATCTCCGGTATGGGTGAGCTGCACCTGGATATCATCGTTGACCGTATGCGTCGCGAATTCAAGGTTGAAGCTAACATCGGTAAGCCGCAGGTTGCATACCGTGAGCGCATCCGTAGCTCTGTAGTAGCGAACCACAAGTTTGCACGTCAGTCCGGCGGTCGCGGTCAGTACGGTCACGTTGTGATCGAATTCAGCCCGACTGAAGGCGAAGAACTGGAGTTCGTGAACGAGATTGTGGGTGGTGCGGTTCCGAAGGAATACATCCCGGCAATCCAGAAAGGTATCGAAGAGCAGATGAAAAACGGTGTTATCGCCGGTTATCCGCTCATCGGTCTGAAGGCGCGTCTGTACGACGGCTCCTTCCACGAAGTTGACTCCAACGAGATGGCGTTTAAAATTGCCGCATCTCAGGCACTCAAGAAGTATGCACAGCAAGCCAATCCTTGCCTGCTTGAGCCGATGATGAAAGTCGAAGTCGTTACCCCTGAAGAATACATGGGTGATGTGATGGGTGACTTGAACCGTCGTCGCGGTCTGGTACAGGGTATGGAAGACAGCTCTTCCGGTAAGGTGATCAATGCTCAGGTGCCCCTGGGTGAGATGTTCGGTTACGCAACTGACCTGCGCTCCGCGTCACAGGGTCGTGCGACCTATTCTATGGAGTTTGAGAACTACTCAGAAGCTCCGCAGAATATCGCTGAAGCCGTAATGAAGCAGAACTGATAAGCCAATTACTGAATCAAGAGGATTTAATCGTGGCTAAACAAGCATTTGAACGTAGCAAGCCGCACGTTAACGTAGGTACCATCGGTCACGTTGACCACGGTAAAACCACTCTGACTGCTGCACTGACTCGCGTATGTGCAGAAGTATGGGGCGGCGCTGCCGT
>JBLXGN010000021.1:0-17702 GCA_048260865.1 Marinobacterium sp.
AATGGACTAGATAGACGAACTTATGCAGAAGTAGGAGAGCAAAGCGATAATCTTCAGGCCGGATGCCAAGTTGTCGATGATAAACCAAGAAACTTGCCCGATTTTAAAACCTTCCCGCCTATGAAGGAGAGAACCCTTAAAGAAGTAATGGGGCAGTGATGTTTTCCCCGAAAATTTGGCACTAATTTTAATTTAGAAGAGATTAAAGAAAAGAGTAAGTAATTGATTTTTATACCTTGATTCTAAAATTAAATAATTGTTCCAATAAAGCGATCTAAAATTATGGAATTGGATAATACAAGGACAAATAAAATGAAAAGCCAACTTCTGCACGTTTGTTATGGCATTACTTTATTATTTGCAATCCAGAGTGTCTCAGCACAGAGTGAGACTGACTACGCGAATAATAAAAAAGCAATTGTCGAAAAAGAAACTGAGCCTCTTTATGAGATAAAAGTCAAAGGGGATGGTTATGTTTATGATGATATATCACAAGAAAATAATCAGTTAAACAAAAGCCTCTGGGTTGAGCATACGATCGCAACAGAATCGAAAAGATGTAATTATGAAAAGAAAACTGCTGATTGGGTAGTTTTTGATTATGCAACTCAAAAGGCAAATGAGTGTTATGACCTAGTTGAGGATCATGGTGACCTAATTCAGGATCAACTAGAAGAGGAATACGAGAAAGAAAAAGAAGGTGTGAATGGTCAAATTGCAGCACAAAGATTTGCAGCAAAGAGTGAAGCCTTAAGAATGAAAATGGAGGGATTGAATAAAAGATGTTCGAGAGCATGGTCACAAGTTCAATACCTAGGGCTCCGTACCAACTATGTGTACTCAATTTGGCATGTAAGAAGAAAACAAAACTGTGAAAAAGCTTGGACAAAATCAATCAGTAAATCATCAGGAAACTGCGCTAAAAGCCAACAGGCAGCACTTAAGTCATATAAAGAGCTTTATGCCAGATCCTCGGAGGTGCCCGCAAGTAAACAAACTGCATTCGTAAATGAGATTAAAAGACTGGTGAACTACGAGAGGTCATGTAATTCGATAAAGTTAGCGGAAAAAAAACTTCACTGCGACTCATTTATAAAAGGCTTTGAGAATGGAGTTGTAAGTTGTGACTTAAATGGCGCGAGTGCGGAAAAAACCACATCACTACAAACCTCGCATAGTTTTTTAATAAGCTTTCTTGATTTTGTTTTCGATAGTGCACACGCCGGAAAAGTTTGGGATGAGTTTGAATCAATGAAGGGAGGAATTTCAGAAGGACTTACAACAACACAAGACGTTCTTCCTGCTTATATTTTTGATCCAATCGTTAGGGGTGCCTCTATGTACTCCACTGTAAAAGACAAGAAAGACTCTCTGAGTACATATGACAAAATTGCAAAAGAGAGACTAGGAAGGCTTGAAACCAATAATGAAATAATTGAAGAGCTAGGGGAGGGTGTAACAGAATCGACTCCCTCTCTAAATAGTTCAATAGATAAGGCGCTTTATATTGATCCTGATAACCCATTAGCCATAAATGACAAAAACCTTGAAGGATTCGATGAAATCGCTAAAAAATCTCAAAAGTGTACCTATGGGATGATTACGTCTGGAGAAATGAAGGGAACCTGTAAGGGGCCTAATATCTTAAAGATGAATGAGTTTTACGGAACAGGCGAGGGTCAGCATATCAAATCTTATTATACTAATCCGGTAGGACTACTAAGAGATGCCAATGCTGTAGCTAGATACATGGCCAGTGGAAGAATGTATGGTAAAGAAGCAAGTAAAGCATTCAATCAATTATCTTCGCATGGTCTCTTAAGCGACGGCAAAGACAAGAAGTTTAGTTTTGAAAAAATCTCTAAATTAGCGGGGGTTAAATTACCAAAAACTAGCCTTGCCAAAATAGCAGAAGGTGAGTTTGAAGCAATTGCATATGCCATGGAGAAGAAAAAGGGAACCAACTCTAATACAGCAGTAGCTAGCTCTAGCTCAAGGAGAAGCTTTAGCCCTGACCAAGAAAAACCCATTTCTGAGGAGAAAAGCGAAAAAGCGAAAGCTTTAGAAATATCCGAGTCTGAAGAGATTAGGGAATCTGGTCACGTTAGTAGCTCTAATAGCCCCGGAGAATGGAAGTTTAATTGGGAGGATCAAGAGAATGTCTCTGATGAATATTATAAGAAAATGGAACAAGACGTGGCAAAACTCGTAAAAGAAGGAGAAGTTCCAAAGGACACAGGAATTCACAGCCAAAGGAATAGAGATATTTTTAAGATTATCACAAGAAGGTATATGGTAACTGGCTATACTAGACTTGGACTCGAAGAAAGAAAGCCAAGACGTGGTCAGTAAAAAAGTCAACCGGAGGTATAGGTTTGGGCCTACTAGAGTCTATCGGTCTGATTGTGGCCGTAATATCTTTTTCATCACTCCTTGCCGATTTTGTTTTTTTGAAAAAGAGTGACAAAAGGGAAGAACGTTGAGAGAATAAAAAACTCAATAATTTCAAATACTTATACCCCCGATAACAAACATTGAACTAAGTCCCTGCGGGACGGCCTTTAGCCATCTTTAGACTCGCTGCAAGAATACTGTCTGCTACTCAGCTTCTCAGCTTCTCAAATTCAGTGAAATGATCATTATATGTTTCTACATTCATTGAGAGAGCTGTTTTAAATGTACTTGCTTACATTTTTTCACAAAAAGCTAATTAATATAGGTAAATTTTTATTTACCCTTGTTTCTTCGTCCTCATGCTAAAATGAATAAAAAATAAGGTCGAAGGATTCAATGTGGATTCATTAAAATTTTTTAAATTTCTCCTAATGACATTTGTTTTTGTTTTGCCTGTTTTGGGTGTTGGAATCGTTTTTTTTAGAGATTTTCCATTGGCAATAATGGGTCTGATAGCAATCTCATCCCTTCTCATGTCAAAGTTTTATGGAGACTTTATTAAAGTGCCATCCATTTCAGACAAGATTCATCAAAAAGACATATTTTTTCTTTCTGTCTTCTCTCTAATATCAATCACAGTCTTCACTACATTCAACATCTCCACAGTCCAAGTTGATTCGGCTTTTTATTCTTTACCTGCGACATGCTTTTGCTTGCTTTTCTATAGGACACTAAATGCTTCATAAATTTATAATTATAGTACTAGTGACCACATCTTCCTTTGTCTCGGCATCAGAAGTACTTTTCTTTGCTCCTGAGCTCAGTATAAGGATTGGGGAAAACAGTATTAGAGTTACGAAAAGCTCTTTAGTAGCGAAGTGTAAAATCCTCTCATTCAGAGAGAATTTTAATAGAAGCCTGGGGGTAGATTGCGCAAGTTTTGCAAAGACTTTTAGTAAAGAAGCAATTACTTACAACGATTACCTCCTATATCTAGCAGTGGAAACGGATTTTCTCACAAGAGCATCAAGAGCTCTTGAAGACGGAACATCGTGTAATAGTCAATTTACCGAAGAAAAATTGTTCCAATTAAGTCGCATGAAATCAAACACTGAGCGCGCTCTCACTGAAATAAGGCAACTGAGTAATGAGGCTGCCCATGGAAGGCTAGATAAAGAAAAAATGTTATTTGCTTTGAAGATTTTAAATCCTGATAAAGAATATAACTTGAGCAATCTAAGCGAAAATGACCTAGGGCAAATTGCCAGTCTTAAAAACGCTCTAGATCTAGAAGAACGCTGGGATGAGGGACTCACAGAAGAAGAGGCGAAGGACCTTAAGGTTGTCGTTGAGAACCTTGATTTAAATAGTGAAGCTGTGAAAGAGAATTTTACAGATGATCAAGTGAAGGCGGTAGGCCAAATCAAGGAACTCAGCGATGCTCAAAGGCTTGAACTCCTGAAGGGTGGTGAAGGAGCTAAGGCATATACGGTTATTGCTGTCCAGGCAGCCGCCGGTATGATTGCAGCCTATGCGGTAACTTATGTTGCATGGAGGCTTATCAAAAGCTTGGGAGGGGGAGGCTGGTGTAGAAACCCGAGAATTCCACCATTGATACAAGAAAAAGATATTTTTGATCACTCGACAGCCTCGGATAGCTTATATCCAGCTATTAACAGACTATTGAAACAGCCTGAATGATTAAGAATCTATTGAATATTCTGTTTTTAATTCACGTTTTTTTTACAATTAACTATCTTCTACCAGAAAATCCACTGAGTAGTGAATTTTCCAAATTAACAAACACATACATGAGACCCATATTTCATCAAAATTGGGAACTTTTTGGTAGAAACTTAGTAAAAAACACTCCCTCAATTGCTTACAAATGCTCTTTAGAGGACGACTGGTTCCTTCTAGGTCATAATATTTTGAATAAACATCAAGACACGCGACTGCTGGGGCTAGGAAAGCTATATTACTTGGTCAACTACAACATCAGAGAGACCCATAAACACTATATTAGTCTTAATCAATTTGAGAAGAATCCTTCTGAAATTCGAAAAAAGATTTTAAATCAATCGAATATGAAAAAAATATTGAGCCACATCAGCAAGATTTGCAAAAAAGAAACAATTACCCTGGGAATGGCACTGATAAGACAGAAAAACATTAGTGAAATCGAAGAGCCAGAACCTCATGAACTTGTAATAATAGAGAAGTTTGAAAATGTTCAAATTATACGAAGCCCGTAAAAGATTCTCCTTATTTAGAAAGGCGGTCTATTTGGCTGAAATCTTTCACCTCGTAAGCCTCTGGAGTGTCATTCAGACCATTTTGACGTCAAACTATTACTCCATTAATCTAGACCAAGTTTTCTTCGAGGGAGTTTCTGAATATGTAAATTTCTCTATCCTAGTGACATCTCTTTTACTATTCTCTTTGATTTTTTTAATAGTATCTATGACGAGGTCTCAAAACCGATTTTTCTATGTCGGAGCCTATATATCTCTTACACTTTTTTATGAAGTAATTGGTCCAGTGCTAGACGGTGGAAACAACCTTTCTCTGATTGTTATATTCTTTCTCTGCTTTACAAATGAAAACAAAAGGGGCCCCTTTGAGGACCATCTCGTAAAACTAGTATCCTGGGTTGTGATTTTTCAAGTATCCATAATGTATTTCACAGCTGGTTGCTATAAAATCTTAAGTCCTCTGTGGAGAAACGGAACAGCACTTTTTTATGTTTTAACAAGTGTAGAATATTCAACACCGCTTGTAGCAAAAATCTGTTGGATACTAGGACCAATCCCGTTTGTTTTGCCATCCTATCTGATCCTAGGATTTCAACTATTCTTCCCTGCCGCTATTTTCAACAAAAAACTTAAATATTTATTCCTAGGAGTAGGAACGATTTTTCATGTGAGTATTGGCATATTCGTTGGGCTACCGACTTTCGCAATGAATGTATTCGCAACTTATTTTGTTTTTCTTTTAACTATAGAAGACGATGTGCTTAAATGTTTTAAAGATTGGACCTGTCAAATCATTAAAAATAAGTTCTCACTTCTAAAAAATAGGATTTAAGCTAAAAAGAATCCCTGTATTCAAAACGGTAATTTCTTAACTAGGCTCTTTTTGAGATTTGATCTTCTCTTGTCGTATTCTTGTGTTGTCTTAATAGATGAGTGTGATACTTCTTTAGCAACATCAGCTATTGGAACCTCTGCCTCCAATAAAAGTGAAATAAATGTCGCCCTTGCGCTGTGAGGAGAAACATTAAAATTCAATCCAATCTTCTTTGAATACTTCTCAACAATTCGATTAAGTGTCCTAGGGTTTAAAGGACGATCAAGTAGAGTAGGGTTTTTAGGATTTTTATTTGGCTGAAAAAGCCAATCTTCACTATTGAGGGTTCGATCTTTATTTTTCATCCACAGAAGATAGTCATCAATTATCTCTTCGAGACGTGGGTGAACAAGCTTTCTTCTAAACTTTCCACCTTTTCCCATATATTGAATAACCACATCACCATTTTCTTTGTAATAATCTTTTCTTTTTAAATGTAATACTTCACTTTTTCTTAGTCCCGTAAGCCAAAGAGTAGCGAGTAGGGCAAGGTGTAGGGGACCACTTGAACTATTGGTATCAACACTATCAAAAAGTTCTTCAACCTGATTTAAACTTATTGCCTTTGTGGGTCTTATTACTTCACGCCGTGGTCTTTTTATTTTGGCTACTGGATTAGAGGATATAATTTCTTTGAGGATGAGAAAATTAAAGAAGCTTGAAATCGCCCCTAGATGTTTAGTGATAGTATTGGGTGCCATGCGAGCGCCATCAAGTCCGCCAGCTTCAGCAATGAAATTCTTGTAACTCACGATCATATTTCTTTTAATTTCAGAAAGGTTTTGAACCTCCCCAAAGTGATCCTGCAAGAAAGTCTCAAAAGCTCTTAGTGCCTGCGCATAAGTCCTTCTTGTCGCTTCAGAATTAAAATCATCTAAGAATTCCTCAAGAAGGTCTTGGTTGATCTTAAAAGGGGAGTGATCATTTAACTCATATAGGTTTTTTGCTTCCATATGACTATTTTATGGAGAATTTAGGCACATACAAGGCATGGAATTTTATGCCCCAGAATCGTATTTCTAGGGCATAAACACTATGACAAGGCTCAGCTTGGCCTAATGGATTGGCCTCTTTAAGATTTTTCTTTTCCCAAAACAAAAGGAGAATTTATGGGAGCACTTAGAGATCAGTATGCAGAACAATTAGAGCTTAGAGGTTTTTCTGAGCACACAAAGAACGCTTATATGAAAGCCGTGACTAACTTTATTATTCACACGAAAGTTCCACCAATGCGTTTACGAATGAGTCACGCAAAAGATTATAAGCTGTATTTGATGCGTGATTTAAAACGAGCGCCAACTACGGTGAATCAGTATCTTGCGGCTATTAGGTTTTTTTATATTTATGTCTTAAAAAGGAAATGGAATAATTTTGATATTCCATCAGTTAAACACAAAAGAAAACTTCCAACCATTTTATCTCAAGACGAAATGGTTAAAATCTTTAACGCGACTACAAACATCAAGCATAAGACTATGCTTATGGGGCTTTATTCCTGTGGGCTTAGAAAAAGTGAGCTTTCACGTCTAAGGTATCAAGACATAGATAGTGAGAGAATGCTTATTCACGTTAGAGATTCAAAAGGTGGAAAAGATAGGTATGTAATTCTCTCAGATATCTTTTTGTCTCAACTTAGAAAATACTGGTTAGAAACTGATGATTGTAAGGAGCATCTTCTTTTTCCAGGTGGGCATCCGAAAAAAGAATTTAATCCTAAATCAATTAATGAAATCCTCTATAACGCTTTAAAAAAAGCAGGAATTCACAAGAAAGCCTCTATTCGTACACTTAGGCATAGTTATGCCACTCACCTTTTAGAAGAAGGTGTGAGCATGAGGTATATTCAGGCGCTTTTAGGTCATTCTAATATTACGACTACCTCTGTTTATACACATGTAGTGGATTATCGAAAGGCCAACATAGGAAACCCTCTTGAAGCTATCTCAAAGCATCTAAAGAGATGAATCAGACTCCTAAATGGGAGGTGGGTGATATTTTTAGAGAGTTTGAACATTTACTTCCCTATGTAACAAGGGAGCAACGAAAAGTAATAAATGCTCTAAAAAACTGTCGAACCTCTGCTCTCGGTGGGCACGTGGCAAACTGCAATAGTTGTGGCCACAAAGACCAAAGCTATAACTCATGCAGGAATCGCCATTGTCCGAAGTGCCAATTTAATAAAAAGACTGATTGGGTAAAAAAAAGAGTAGATGAGCTTTTACCAACCGATTACTTTCATGTTGTTTTTACGCTACCTGATACACTGAACCCTCTTTCTCTTCAAAACAAGAAGGTCTTCTACTCTCTTCTCTTTAAAAAGGTCTCTGAAACAATTAAAGAGGTTGCAAAGAATCCTAAGAGACTTGGTGCTCATGTAGGTTTTTTCTGTGTTCTTCACACATGGGGGCAAAAGCTCACAGAGCACCCCCATATTCATGTTGTAATTCCAAAAGGTGGTTTGTCTTTAAATCGAAATTCTTGGGTAGAACCTAGGGGTGATTATTTACTCCCTAATAGAATTTTATCAAAAGTTTTTAGAGCAAAGTTTTTAGAAGGTCTTTATGAAAAGTATGATGAACTTGAGTTTCATGGAAGGATTAAGAATCTTCGGAGTAAAAGAGAATTTTCAAAACTTCTTTATGAGTCAAAGAAAAATAATTGGGTAGTGTATGCGAAAAAGCCCTTTTCTGGCCCTAAGCAGGTCCTTAGTTACCTTGGCAAATACACACATCGCATAGCAATTTCAAATTATAGAATAGTCTCAGTAAAAGATGGGCAAGTGAAATTCAAATACAAGGACTATCAAGACGACTCTAAGGAAAAAATCCTCTCTGTTACTGTAATGGAGTTTATGAGGAGGTTTCTACTTCACATCCTCCCCTCTTCGTTTGTACATATCAGACATTATGGAGTTTTTGGTAGCAAATACAAGAAAAGGAATCTGGAGCTTTGTAGGTATTTGCTAAGAGCAAAACCTAAATGTTTAAAGGGAACGGCGGCAAAATCTGAAATCGTAAAGTTTTTTAGACCAACACTTGGTGAAATTGCAAGTTGCCCGAAGTGTAAGACATTATCCCTTGGTCCTTACTTTATAGTCGCCCCTTTTTATAATACGAGTTAGCTAGTTTAAGCTTTAAAACTGTATTTTTTAAATGAGATTCGCCTTAAGTGATAAGGCTTTATTTTTTATCGCCATTTTTTGGATAACTCGATGTTAGTTTTAAGAGAAATTCTGATTATTTTAATATTCTTCTTAAAAACGACTTTTCAAAGGCCTATTCCAGATTAAAAATAACTGGAATATAAAGAAATCAGCATTCTTGGATCTTATGAAAGCCCATAGCCTCTCATTAGTTCAACACGGTTTATAGTGGGCTCCAAGAAATTCTCTACATGACTATTTTTTTTGCTTTTGCATCTTGTGTAATTACGATGGTTCATGTGCTCTAGCCCCTCTATAAAGCCTATACATTATATGGTATAACACTAGGGGAGTCCTAAGTGAGTAAATCTGTCTCTAAGGTTTTTAAAGGATAAAGAGAGTATGGGCCAACGAGAATTTTTTGCAGCCGTAATCACAGCAATAATTTCCATAATTGTTTCTGTTGTTACCTCTTACCTTTTAATAAATCCGAAAGTTGAAGAAGTTTATGAAACCAAGCGGGCCAAAGAGGTATATGCGATTGTTCAGGATATTGAACTCAATCTGGCTCAACTTGAGGATTTTAGGACATATCAAAAAGCGACTAGCTCTAAAGGAGACATTACGATCGAAGAGCTTGTTGATAAAAATAAAAGGGCTATTGAAAAACTATTAGTTATCTCCAGAAAGGAAATATTGCGAAATAGGGTTAAAACATTTAGAGATCAAACAACCGAGGCTATTAATGAATCGAAAGCTGCTTATTTTTCCACAATAACAGATGCCGAATTTTATGGCGCAAGCTTGGCAATAGCGAAACTACGATTAAAAGTAGCCTCTTGTCATTTTTGTAAAATAAGAAAAGAACTTGATTCTCGCTATAACGTGAACTGTGATGGAGACCTTGGAAAACTTATTCGTGATTTTAAATTTCAGGAAAAGTCCAAAGAAGCTAAGGCTGAATTTGATAGATTATACGACTACTCCTTTAATGGAGGTTTGCCACTTAATTGCAAAATTCTAAATAGATGAGTTTTTTGGGGTGTAAAAAAGTGATATCGCCTGTTTTTAATATGAGGGAGGCAATAGGTATTACGGTTTGGTGCGCCCCCCTCTGTTTCTTTGGATAACGATATTTTAAATTAGTAATAAACTTTCGGGAAATAAAATTTTTAAATACTTTTTAAAGGGTGATAATTTAAATTGAAATAGTGCCACTCAAGAAAGAATATTTCTGCCAATTAGATCGTCTTTGTGAGTTTCTATATATCCTGCCATTTTTGGTAACTTGGATTTTTTTACTGCCTCTAAGAAATCATAGTAAGATAATGAATCTTTAGGGGGCACCCTGTTTTTTCAAGGCGAAGAAGCTCCTCTTCAGAATCTTCGTTTACACTAAAAAATTACTCTTATGCAGAAGTTATATACTCAAATGGCTTAATGATGCTTTATCGTGCTTAAACGAAACGGAATAAATATACCAACCCCTGAGTAAGAATTCTTGGCGCTATCGCTTTGATTTGGTCGAACTCCTTATAATGGATGCCGGAAAGCCCTCGAGCTTTATTTTTGGGCAATGACTTGGTCCAAAAATGGTAACTATAGTATCATTTCTAAAGGAAAAAAGAGCGTCTTCACCATTAGAAAACTTTTTAAAAACACTTTTACGCTCACCAGAATCTCCTGTCGGAACCTTAATATTAACTCCTGTTAAAGCGGCTATTATATCAGATGTTCTTTTTGCCCTCAACTTGATGTCTTCAACCCATAAGATATGAGTACATACCGTTTTTTGAGGACCGTTAATATTAACTATGTGTGTAATCTCAAAACCATCTTTTTTAAAAGTGGACTTTCTTCTATAAAACTCTTCCCCATCACTTTGAGTATTAACGTATCCCTGACGCTCTACCTTTGCCAGAGTATCGCCCATACAAACATTGTTAATACACTCATTAAACTTTTCCTTAGCAAGTAAACCTCTGTTTAGAAAACAACTGATCAAAAGAAAAGTCATCCTTATGATATTCATAATAAATCTCCAGTTATGTATTCCAACGAGTTCCTAATCACAGGTTGGTGTCGTTACATCATATAAGATATAATTAATGACCTCTTCAGCATTTTGGTCACATCTCCCACTTCCGCCTCCAGAGATTATCGATCTTTTATTACCAGGGCCACAGTAATATTCAGTTATTTCCTTTTGATAAACACTTCTAGAACCGTTGTTGGCCATCGAAAGCCAGCCGGCACATTATTCATCGTTGTTTCGGCTTCAGGGGGAGGAGAAATATAAAGATCAGGTGGATCGGTTGGCAGCTTATATTTGGAAGGTTGCTCAGAGGACGGGAGGGGCTTAGTCCCCTCTCTTTATTTTTATTCTTTCCAATATTGATCTGGCTTCTTTTGGGTCCTTTGTGCTGCTTCTTTTTGCTTATAAGGAGGAATTGTTAAATCTCCCTTATAAAGGGGCCAGTCCTTTACGTTTAGTTGGATAGCGCAGTATTTGCTTATTTCATCACGAGAACTACTGGAAGATGCAATCTCCATATTAGAGATAAACACTTTTCCTTGAAAAACCCTGCTGTCAAATCTCCTGAGCCTAAACCTTGATTCTTTAAATTCAGACATTTCTCTATAGTTACTAAAGAATTTAAAAATTTCAAATGGAAGATGAAGATTAAATACTTGATCTACAATGTTTTCGGGAGGATGTTCCTTATGATCCATATTTTTTAATGCCTGTACCTCACTAAATGGAAATATAATCCTTTGAGCACCTAACCGGTCTTTTGAAACTGGTCTCTTCGGACAGATCAAAATACCATTACTTAAATCACAGGTAATATCTTTCAGCGGGTCTAACTTATATGACTCTTCTAAGAATTGTAGACCAGAAATAATAATTTTCCCTTGAAGAATTGGTTTTTTTTCATATAAATCCATATTCATTTGGTCGATGTATTTATACTCATCTCCTACCCGCACCTTTCGCCTAGATCTTTTGGCGTAGGTATGGGATGAGTCGAGGCGTTTACAAATGATATCTTTGGCACCACTATCAAATAAAAAAAGAAAGAGAATACTACTAAGGAAGATCTTCACAGTACCACCTCTCATCTGAAGTATCATAGTTACACCTTTGTCCCGCTCCACTGTACGACCCATCTATTAAATTAAGGAGGCTTGATCCGACGGGGCTTATTCTTTCCAAACTACTATTTAAAGTGGAATTTATTACTAGATTTAGATTAATATCACTATCACTGATTTGAATATTTGATCCAGAAACAGCTTCAGCATGAAAGCTTCCATTATCACATTTTAAAATACTAGACTCTAAACTCTCTTCTATATTAATTTCACATTTATTTTTCATATCAAGTTTTACGTCACCTTGTAGATTTGAAATTTCAGCAGTAGAGTCGTGACAGATAAAATCAGCAACCACAGACTTCCCTAGAGCGCTATTAACTTGGAAAGAGCATTGATCTAAGTTAATGCTTCCACCGCTGTACCTAGCAGCTTCTATTGTACTGTTTTTCATTATAACAGAACTTACACTCGATTTCCCTAATGTTTTAAAAGTTGATGATTCTAACTGGATACTCTCAAATGTCCCTCCAACATTGAGGATGTTATTATGCCCCATGACCTTCAAAGACTTAATTGAACATTTTTCAACATCCTTAAGGTCATCTATAGTAAATCGCCCTTCTCGTATATCTTCGAAACTGTTTAAACCACTCGGTTTATCTGAACATGTCAAATCCAAAGAGCTTTGTCCCGCCCCAGCTAAACCTGTGACTGAAACCGTAGCATTCACCAGTAGAGAGTTTTTATAAAAAACATCAGGTGCTGAATGATTTAAGGTTGAATTTATCAAAGTAACATATTCATTCTCACTATTAAATGTCGCTTCAAAAAGATTATCGCTCAAGTTCAATTCAGAGTCCCAAACACTGATTACTTTCTTATTTATTTCAAAATGACTCCTAAGTTTTCCTATAACTTTAAGTTCATCTCCAAAAATAACATTTGATATTGTTGCATTTTTAACTTCACTCTTATCTTGAAGTTTTAGCTTTCCATCTCTCAACTTGACGTTTTCTACCTCTGAAAATGAAGCATAAATATCTCCGTTATTTTGAGCATTTGTCGTGCTTATATTTTTTAACTCAGAGTGATTTCCAGAAATGGAAATATCACCTACAACATTACTTATAAACAATTTATTTCTTAGGGTATCTCGTTGATTTCCATTAAATAAAACTGGCCAAAATGGTTCATGGACGAGACGGACTTCTCTTAAAGTTGATTTTTCTATCTCTAAGAGTTGACTATTTAGACCTGTATCCTGGACAAAAGAACTATCTAGAGAAACTTCAACTTTCTCAACGTCAGACTTTCCAAGAATCTCAACAGAAATTTTTACATCTTGAGGCACTTGCAGGATGTTGTTAAGAATGTCTGATTCAGAGACTTCACCACCATCAAAAGAGTCAACCTTTGAATCGTTTATAGATAGAGTTGGCCCAAGGTAAGATAATTCACCTACTACTCCTTTAGAGATTTCAATATTAACTCCAGAAATTGACCCTATGGAAGAGCCGCCATCAATTAAGATATTTGAACCACTAATTTGACTTTGCCTAGCTATATTGTTGTTACTAAAGCTCATCGTATCACCAACAAAGCGTGAACCAATATCTTTCAAAAAAGATACATTTTGGAGTGTGATACTTCTATCTTTGGGACCTCGTAAGAAGTCATCGTAACTTGAATCTTTTAAGAGACGTTTACCCTCGACATAGAGTCTACCTAAGTTTGAGGCGTTTAATAATAAAATTGGTATTTCTCCAGAAGAGGTCAACACAACATCTTGATTGCCTTGATCAGAGTTTGCACATATTGCATTCACGACCTTAATAGGTTCAGAACTGTTGTTATTCGAAACCCTGATATGATCGCAATCAACCATCTGTAAACTAAAGATACCCCTGAGATAAACACCGTGCTCAGGATGATTATATATTCCAAGTTTACTATTATCGATTATAGAGGATACCTCCTCCCCGTTTGAGATACCGCTGGCATCATTTAGTGAGACTTCACTTTTATTGATAATCGAAATATTATCCTTGATAACACCTGAGTTATTACCATAAACCGTTGAGTCTCGAATTGTAACATTGTTACTTATATTAAGAACACCTTTTGAGTCGGCAGGGTTTTTCTTTAAAAATGAATCAGATATTATTACACCATTACTAGTTTTCAATTCAACATCTGTAATATTTGTGTTGATAAGAGTTGATTCAACCAACTCAACATCCGATTTTTCAATACTCCCACCAACAACCACGCTTCCATTTGTGATTTTTATTGGACCTTCAGATCCATCTAAAATAGCGCCATCACAAACACGGGAGCCTTGCTCAATCGTAACATTTCCCAAAATCAGAACGTCATCTGTGATTAAACCGCCAGCCTCTGCACAGCCACCATTAAATAAGTTTGTAATTGTATCGCTATTACAGTATACGAAATGCTTACCCGAGTGATTTGGGCAACCGGCCATACTCAAAGCAGGTGTGTCTTCTACAACGAAATCTCTATCTCCAAATAAGTCTAACTTTCTCGATCTTCTAGCTATTAAACCGAAGTTGAAGTTAATGTCATTGTAACTATTCGAAAGGAGCCTTTTAGAAGACATTAAGGAATAGCCCTGCCCTGTCCTCGCACTCAAAGCGATAAGATCATCGCTACTATTTTTAGAGACTTTTAGATCTGTTAGAAGAAGAGTCCTGGACTGACTCTCAACAATTGGTTTAATCAAATACTCGCATCCCTTACTTAAAATGAAGTCAGATATAAACAACCAATTATCATCAAACTCTTCAATGCAATCGCTTTCATTTAAGTTCTCTAGTTCGGTAAGAAGAATCCCTTTCACTTCTTTTAAGATACTATAAGATTCCTCCATTCTCTTTAGCACATAAGGTTTTCTTTCGGTCTGTTCCTTAGCTTCTAAGAAGCCTAACCCACGTATCGACATCGAAACTTTCCTATTATCAATAAAAACGTGGCGGCCATTAATTTGATCCACAACAACTTCATTAGCATCTAAGAAATGGAGAAGAGGTTTTTCATTATTGTTTCTACTTGGAAAGAAAATATTGTTAGTACACTTATTAAATTTTTGGGCCTCCATTGAAAAGATTGAAAAGGCCTGTTTTTCTAGATAGTCCTCAAGTCCATCAAGAAGATAATCAACAGTATAATTAAAGAATTTAGCAACCAACTTATTCAGTTTTTTAATCTTTTTATTACTTGCTGTAGAGTCTGCAACCGTAATAGCTTTGTAAGTAATAGAATAGGATCTTAAAAGCCGTAAATTAATGGGAACTGAAGATTTATAAAACTTTCTACAGTGCTCTACTGCCTCGCTTAGATTTTCATCCATACTTAAATAAGTATTATCTCCTTGGGCATAGGCTTCTTGAATAAGAGGGTTTCTAAAGTTACTAACAGATCCTTGATTTGAAAGGTCAACATCCTCTGAGTTCAATAACCCATCAAAGCCGAGTGCCCTAAACTCCTTATTAAAATCAATCAATTCTTCTGTAGAAAGGTTACTTATTTCATTATAAACTCTAGTGAGTAGAGAGACACTAATTCTGTCTTTTAGGTTTTGCTCTATTTCTAAATCATTTAGCATTTCTTGAGCAAATGCTCTATAGTCTTCTAGAGGATCATCTGAGGGCGTATAGACCCTCAAGGAAATATCTAGATCAGCCTGTAAATCACCAATTTGAAGATTAATATTATTCTTTCCTTCCACTCCAAAAACTTCAATTGCGAGTATTCCTCCATCATAGATATCGAATACTAAATTTTCTCCATTATTAGTGATAGTAATAAAATCTTCACTGAGGTTCCCGATTCCAGTATCTACATAAACGACTTCTCCGTTCCAATAGCTTTTATCAATAAAACTCGGTGAATATTCAACATAGCGAATATTACTCTTGTAGACCTCTTCTTCTTTTCCTGTGGTACTCGTGGCATGACCGGTCACTTGATATGTTCCATATTCGAGTAATTCGTAAGATAATTCAGCTCCACTTATTTCCTCATCATTGATTTTCCATCTAATAGGTCTCTGATTCGAGGATTTTAATTGTAAGGTTTTTGAGTAATCGCCAAATTCTCTTCTCACAGTTCCTACAGGCATGCCTAAAGTCTCTGAATAAGAGACACTGATCGTTTTGGTAACGTCGTCAAATTCTCCATGACGGTCCCCAACCACTAATCTTATAGTTAACTCGTCAGTTCCAGATACAATAGGATAATTAAGGGTTCCA
Source organism: Marinobacterium sp. (assembly GCA_048260865.1). Lineage (GTDB taxonomy): Bacteria > Pseudomonadota > Gammaproteobacteria > Pseudomonadales > Balneatricaceae > Marinobacterium. Next base: position 16,036 of record JBLXGN010000021.1, read on the forward strand.
TCTGAGCTTGAAAAAGGGCCATCACCATTAATGAAGTAGCTAAACCTTGGTAAAAGAACATTCGTGTTAAACTCTTGCGCGCTTAAAATTACCTCATTACCATCTTGTACATAATTAAAATCAGCAACTGGAGAAGATTCTTCATTAGAAATATTAATGCTTACTGAATTACTCTTTTCTTCGTTGTCTACGACTCTTACTCCCAAGAATTGATTCTCACTTAGTTCTAATCTAGATAATGATATTTCAGTTCCTATGAATTCATTTCCTTGATCGTCGAAGAAAGTCGTAGAAATAATTTCTCCATCAGAATCTGTTGAATTTGATTTGCACAGAAGAGTTAAGTTATCACCTTCTTTAGGATTACAAGTTATAGAAGCAACAGGAGGATGGTTTGCATCAACAATAAAAAGTGAAGATGTACCAGATATAGCCTCTTGATTATCCTCCACATATAATTCAACTTCATATGTATCAGAATCAGAGAAGTTGAAAATGACCTGTTCGCTCATGTCAGATATTTCAAAAACCTGATTTGTTGTTAATTCTCTAAATTCTCCTCTTATAATTTCACCATCAACATCGTAGGAAGCACTTGCGGTACAAACTAATTCACCAATACTCCCTTGATTACAACTTAGTTGAGGCACTGGAAACTCGTTTGGTTTTTCTTCGATGACGACTGTTTCTGGGTAGCTCGCGGTAACGCCAAAGTTGTCCGTGACAGTGAGGTTAATGGTGAAAGTTCCGGTGTTTTCAAAGCGGTGAAACACCTCTGTGTCAGTGGTGTTGATTACTGTGCCGTCCCCAAAGTCGTATTCATAGTTTGTGATGTATCCATCTGGATCGTAGGAGGAGTCAGAATAGCAAATGACATCTTGATAAACGGGGTAGCAACCTAAAATGGCGACAGGAGGAAGGTTGCTTGGGTTCTCTCCTATTGCGACCTCAGTTGTTGTGAAAAACTCTTCACCACGATTGGTGAGGGCCTGCATGGTAACCGTGTAGTTTCCAGTTTCTTCATAGCTATGAATAAAGGTGTGCTCTGCCCATTGGCCTGATACTGTGGTGGACTCAATACTTTGAGGGTTGTCACCAAAGTTAATATTGAGAGTTTTAAGGTCACTCAATTTATCAAGGGCTTCGACATGGCACTCGGCCTTCTTATCCCCAATGTCATAGCAATCCACTGTCCCTACAAGATTGGGGGCGTTTTGCATGATGATGACTTCTCTTGTGACAGTGGAGCTGGTGCCATTATCTAAAATAACGGTTAAGCTAACGTCATAGGCGCCTTCATTATAAAAGTGAAGAACCTCTGGCCCATAGGCAGTTGTGCCGTCTCCAAGTCGCCAAAGGTAACTTTGAATTGGTGATGCCGGTGAAATTGTCTGATCGACATAGAGTCTAACTCCTGGTGCCCAGCTTGCTCCATCGACTTTAAAATCGGCAAGCGGAAACTCAAAAGAACTTGGACTTCCTGTGACAGTGATCTCTTTTTGATTTTCATAGTCACCGGCATAAATCTTTGCGGGGTACTGCCCTTCACTGCTATAAAGGTGAGTGGTGCTAAAAGATTCAGCGTTAATCTCAACTGAAGACTCATCCCCAAAGTCGAGGGTAAATCCATCAAAGTCAGAGAGCTGATTATAAGGATCAAACATGAA
>JBLXGN010000022.1:0-6501 GCA_048260865.1 Marinobacterium sp.
ATGAGGCTGGCATCCTGTTTCCTGAACCATTATCAGGACTCGGCTCTTCACCTCCACCATGGCTTCCACCAATTCCACCGGCTATAAACTTTGCCTCTAGACCTGTTTCTATTGATAGAGTCTTAACTTCTTCCTCAAAACCAGAAAGGGCGAGAGAGTCGTAGCACTCTGCCAATTCTCCAAGCTCTAGCGGCTTAAAACTATAGGATTTAATCGTTTCGCTAGAGGCTTTTAGTGTTTTCAGTATCGCTTTTGGGGCAGACTTAGACCTTTCTGGCAGCTTTGCTCCTGTAGCCTTTTCTAAGAGGCTGAGGGTCGGAGAGCAGGACTCTAAAACAAAGTCTCTTGCTTCGACTTGAAATATAGCCAGGAATAACATTAATTTAAGAAAGTTTCTTAGCCTCATGCCTAACTATTCGGCGCTCCTACAATCAATCATTAAGCAAAAAGACGACTCTTGAGACAAGTTTCTGAAATCACGAACAAAATTCTCTGAACAATATTTAATCAACTCATAAATTTGTTTCAATGTCCTTGAATAAAACGCCACCTTTTAGTAAAAAAATCATGTTTAAACCCAGAATTGGACTAGCCCATGAAGCAACTAATTTCTATTCTTGTCTTTACTCTAAGCCTTTCAGCGAGTGCATACTATTACGACTACAATGAAAGGCAATTACCAAAAGTTTCTTATGAAATTGCAGACATGGCCTTTATTGCTGTTTTAGATGGTGATATCGAAACCTTAGAGAGGTTACTTGAGGCAGGCTACGATCCTCATTTTTCTGCCACAGACTCGGGTAACTCTACGATCTTCCATGACATATTATCTGAAGGTGTTTATGAATTCGTTGGTCGTAAAATTCCAAAAATGTTCTCTAAAAAGACCTACGCTGCCCTTCAATTTCTAGTTGATAATGGTGCAAGTGTTGATTTTCTTAGTTCAGATTCAGGAACTGCCCCATTAGGAAAGGCTTTAAAATTTAATCTATATCATAAGGAAAATGAGGAGACTTACTCTGAGGCAGGCTGTCGTCCTGAAATGATAAGATTTCTTTTAAGAAATAATCACAAGCCAGAAAAGGGAACTCGATCAGGTGCTACCGGTATAGTGTCAGCTCCTTATTTTTTTACACCTAATAGTTGCGCCGAAGCCTTTGAAGTTTATCTTTATGAGGGTCAGCCTAATTTCGTAGAGCTAGAGTGTAATACCAACGTGGACACCGATCTTTACCCGATTCTCGGTGATTATCTACAATCGATCGGTCTTCCTAGGATAGGGTCGTTAGAGTTTGGGCAGTGGAGAACTAAAAACTGTAGAAAGTTCTAATGACTGTGTAGGTATGTAGCAAAAATGTCATGCGTCTTATAACAAGGGAGATTGTCCGACTCAAAGCTCCATTACAATAGTGGGGCACAATTAAAGGAGTCATTGGATGAATCTTACCACAAAGCAACAAATCAGGGTTGATATTATTTCAAAGTACCTAGGAGGTGGTCTTCATTACGAAGATGCCTGCAATGCCCTAGAGATTTCTGAAAGACAGTTTAGAAGAATAGTAAAGGCTTTTAGAGAAGATGGGATACAATCTGTTTTCCATGGAAATAAGAAGCGTACTCCTTGTAATAAAATTCCCTCAGGTCTAAGGTTTAAAATAATCAACCTCTATCGTGATCGATACTTTGGGCTAAATCTGGTTCATTTTATTGAAAAACTTAAAGAGTGCGATGAACTAGAGAAGATTCCTTCGTACTCGACTATCAGAAATATTCTCCTCTCATCTTGTTTAATCTCTCCTCAGGTAAAAAGATCAAGAAAGTCTCGCCCAATGAGAAAGAGATATGAAAAAGAAGGGATTATGGTTCAAATCGACGGAAGCCATCACAGGTGGTTTTCTCATAAGCTCCCACATTGTTTAACTCTTGCTATGGACGATGCTACTGGAAAGATTCTAGGAGCTAAATTTACCAAGACTGAGACGACCTTTGCTTCAATGGAGGTCGTTAAGAAAATTATTGAAAAACACGGAACCTTTCAAATCTTGTACTCCGACAACGCTGGAATTTATGGGGGAGGAAAGAGGTCTGGCTTCTCTAATATGAATAGAGCGATGAGAGAACTTGATATTATCCCGATTCAAGCTAACTCACCTCAGGCTAAGGGAAGAGTAGAAAGGGCCTTTAGAACGCTTCAAAGCCGTCTTATATCCGAGCTTAGGCTTAATAAAATAGAAAACTGTGAGGAGGCTAATAGATTTTTAGAAGATGTTTATATTGATAAGTTTAATGCTCATTTTGCAGTTGAACCGGAATCTAAAGAAACAGCTTACAAACCTCTATCAGGAAAGGTTGATCTAAATGAAACCTTTACAGTTAGGACCTCCCGTGTGGTTCAGAGTGGTGAGATTTTAAGTATTGATGGAAACTACTTACTCCTTGATCACGGATTTAGTGAGTCTCTCTTTAAGAAGCAGGTTGAGGTCAGGAAATACCCTAATGGCGATACTAGAGTATTTTTTCATGGGAAAGAGCTTGAGTGGAAGTATTACGAAAGAGGAGTGAGTGCAGCCTAGTCTGCAGTTATATAAAGTAGGTTGGGAAAGTGGTCAACTTAAGGAGTGTTGTAGAACTCTTTCAATCGCGCTTTATAATCAATATCCCATTTCTGACTTATGTAATTCTCTTTAAAATGATTAAGTAAGAGGTCATTGGCAATGGAGCTAATCCGTTTCCAAAGAGGGTTTTCCCATATCCTTTCCAATTCTTCTTTCGAGTGATAATTGTCCCATTCGTTGAATTGATTTGTTTTATCAATTTCGACTAAGAGATTTTTAATTTTCTCTTTTTCGATAATACTTAAAAAACCTTCTTCATAGAAGTCTTCCAAGTGTTCCCACACGGCACAGTCTGCTAACCTCTCAATTGATTCGACGTAAAGACCTACATAGTCATCAACTTCAGCCAGCCATGCTTTTTTCTGAAACTTAATACTTCCAAGTTCAAATAGGCAATTGGAAATGTTTTCTCGCCAATCATCTTTAGATATCGTCATCGATCTCTCCTTGATTTTTTAACCAATCTGGAAACTGGCGAAATAATCTTAGCGGTATATGTGCTGCATTCGAGTCCTTGGGGACGGTATTTCCATTTATATCTTGCGCATTCCCATTTCTATCAATTCTAACATACGGCTCCCTACTATTTGGATACCGTGAGCCTGGATCACCTTGCTGAATTCTAATATTAGTAGTTCTCTTGGTTCCTGGCTTTATGAATTTAATTCCATCATTCTTGTTAGACCTATCAAGGTCCCAATTTTTTGGAATCTTTTTATCTCTCCTAAACTTCTCAAGGACTTTCTTTGATGAGTTATTCCTCAAAAATGATGCAGGCTTTGCATCCTGAAACACATCTTTCCATTTTCCTGCACGGATGTTTCGCCCGAGTTTTGTCGCTCTACTTCCGGCTTCACCTAGTCGCCGCCACACTTTTCCGAAGTACTTGCTACCAAGTCTGCCTAGAGCGGATATCGCTCTGGCTCCTCCTGTGATCAGCACCCTCCACAATCCTCCAACACCAGCGGCAGCAATATCATCAACTCCACTAAGGTCCGCACCAGTATCGAAGTCTTTACCTGTGAGAAACTCATAGATAGATCGAACTGTATCTATCTGACTATGATCTCCTTTTGTAAAGTCAGCAAGAGCTTTCGAAAGATTTAAAAACTCTCTTGCTTCCTCATAATTACCCATGCTCGCACTTTCACTTGCTTGAGCTAGCAAGGTGGCTGCAACATATCTATTTTCATCTTTTAGGGGACAGCCGTTTATAGTGCTTCTAAGACTGTCATGAACCTCTTTGAGTTCTGGCCCTATTTTTGGATCAGAATATGCCAACTGATAACTTGGGATAAGGTTGTCCATGTATCTCTCTGGACGGATATGGTTTCTTGCAGGATTTCGGCCAAGGCTTCCATCCCTTGCTGAGCCAGTCATTCTATCGTAAAAATCTCTTGAATTTCGTGTACCGTCTGTCTCGCTCCAACGACCTCCTGTTGAGCCGAAGTCGGTGCTCGTGCAAGTCGCTTTTGGGCAAACACGATTAAATTCTTGATCCCGAATATCTCTAAGGTCAAATAGGGAAGTGTTCTCTACTATTTCATTTTCAGCATTTTTCTGAAAACAATATTCGCTTTTATCTATCCCTTCTTGCTTTTCTTCGGTAATCACATTTGAGCAAACTGTTCTTGTGTTTAATATTTCCGATACATTTTGGCTTAGCTCAATTAGATCGACAGACCTTTCTACTTCGGACCTCAAAAGTTGATTCGCCAGGGTACCTTTAATCACGAACAATATGACAATTGTAAAAACTTTCATGCTATTTCTATCGGATTAAATTTAGTGAATAAAAAGCTTTTATAAGAAAAGAAGAGTTAATACTTCTTTAAGTGGCCATGTTTTCAGCTACTTGAATGACATTTTTCCTTAAAATGTTTCAGCCTAAATCGGTAAAATTATTTCAAAAATCGATTTTAATTTTTTCTTTTTTTCTACCGATAAGTGGTAACAGTGAAAAAGTTCACTTTTAGTAGCGTTTCGGACAGATTCCCTTAACTAGCAAAGTGACATTATCGCAAATCACCTACAGAAAGTTCTAATGACTGCCAATAAGATGTGCCATCCACCACAACAAGGTTTCAATTAGTTAAGTAAAAATAGCTGCTTTTCTCATTAAATAATTAAGATTAACCGATAATATATGAGTGAAAGCGGCAACTTCTATTCTCCTTTTTATTATCCTGACATCAGCTTTTTCTGTCGGAGAGAAAGATTATGCCTGCCAATATAACCAAGAAATAACCTCTTATGGGTTCAAGCAGCTCCTTGGTGAAGTTGAATTGGGAACGACTTGTGCTCAAAAACAACTAGAAGAAGTCCCTCGGGATGACGAATCTCCGTTCTGCTTTTGCAGGGATACTTTTGAGAACCATGAAAAACTTCTCGGCTCTTTAGAGACCAAAACAGAGGCATACAAGAAAAAACTTGGGCAAAAAGCTCACGAAGCTGTAATAGCGGCCTTTAAGAGCAGAGAATTAGAAATCAGGGATACGATGATAAGGCTCGATGTCCATGCAAGGAGGAAAAACCTATCGGAAACAGATGTCTATCGCGTAAAAGAGTGCTCCACTCAAAAGTTCTTTTCTAAAATAGAAAGTATTATCAAAAACAGGCGTATGTGCCCGAACGGAAAAAAGTCACTTGCCTTATACTTGGGATCATCGAATAACGAGGAGCTCGGCACCTTACTGAGTAAGTATAAGAAACAGCTAGACGATTACTCAGCGTTAGCCCAAGAAAATGGAAGCCTTACTAAAGAAGGCTTTCCTCTTCGCAATTATTATTCTCTACAGACAAGAGAACAGGGCTTTAGCCTTAAAGATATGGGTAAGTCTGGTGCAGATTCTATTCATAATATTGCAATGGCTACTATGAATCAGCAAGATGTAACAAAAGCCTATACTAATCTTCTTGGTGACGACTCCGAATACACAACCTCGCCCGTTCGAATATTTCTTGGGCGAAATTGACAAGCTGACAAATGCACCGCTACTTAGAAATATCATGCAATATCGTAACCCGAGAAAGCTTGAAAAGCTTGGGATAGAGGATCCAGAATATTTTAATCTCATAAGAAATTACATGATGGAAATGGGAAAGCTCGAAAAAGAAGAGGAGCAAATAAAAACAAAGTATCACAGAGCAAGAGCCGAGATGGAAGGCCTTCCTGATGAAGACCACTTCCGAAAACAAGAATTGGAAATGAGTGAAAACCTAAAGAAAAGAACTGTTCTAACTGATGAATTTCTGTCCGATCAAAAAATAATTAATTTATCTTTAAAGGTGCAAGACTCTAAATGCAACCAGCTCTATCATGAAGAGAATATTGTAGAAATCTTTTGCAAAGAAAATAATACTCTTCCTGAAAAGGATGCCAAAGATATACTAATCCCAAAGACACTAAGCACGTTAAATAATTCAGAAGATGTTTTCTTTATGGCTAAAGCAGCCTACCAATTATACTGCAAAAGAGATGGTGCTGAACCTATTTCTTCAAACATAGAAAATCTTAAAATTGGCAGTGCTATCCCGAGTCTATTAGAACAGATAATGGAGGGAAGGAGTGAGAATTACAACAATCTGGGCTCTAACTTTCTTCCTGAAATAAAACGTATTTCATCTCTCGATATTCCTGATGAGGAAAAAAGAGCAATGCTGGAGGATTCAGCAAAGTCATTTCTTTTGGATCAATGGAAGGCTCAAAATGGAGAAGATACTCCGACTATTCAGGCAGAGGACACGATTAGCAAGATTTTAGATGGTAGCCTTGATCCTTCTGCTTTCGCTACAAATCCAAATCTCATTGGTTCCGTTAAGGCTTTACTTGATCAGCCTCTTCAAACCAATGGTGGTGGGCATGATCAGGATTCGATAACAGGGA